>NZ_JACSPW010000040.1 GCF_014836935.1 Solibacillus merdavium
CCGAAGTCATCTAATCGCAGCTTAAGCACAACTACATGTCTTTTTATTATACTGTCTACAAAATAGGGTTCAGTTCATCGCGGCGATGAAGGGGTTCTTTTTAATATTGTCTCGCATAATTATTTTACGAAAATTAATGATCCGGCTCAATATCCCGTCGTATATAAACATTCACGATGGAACCAATCTGTTTAACATCTACAAACAAGCCTTTCCAAGCAGAACTATAGCAGTCCGTGTCATCACAAGATTTGTCGGTCAGCCTAGTTTCGTAATCGATATGAATCCCACCTGCTTTCTTACCGGTAGCTTTCACTCGGAATGTATTCGTTCCTGGATCCCGAGTGATTTCCGCAATCTCTGCGGCATCTTTTTCCCGAAGTTTATAACCGCCTTTGTACGTAGGCGTATCCTCATACACAGCGAATGGAATTTCTCTGATTACATCGATATCATAATAAAAATGAGCGTCGTTCAGTTTTGCCTCAATCCCATACCGTATTTCCTTCCCGCTCTCAAGTTTCACTGTAGCAATATACTGACCAGGTTTGTCGATTGTCAGTGATACAATCGAGTATTGATCCACATTAAAAGGCATATTACTAGATAGTAGTTCTCCATCCATCGTCGTAAGGGAGATCGTTTGAATGCTTTCTTTAATGTCATATAGATTGACGGCTGTCGGCACCATTTCATCCGTCTCTTCCAGTGTCAATGTCAGTTCGCCATTTACTTTTTTTATGTGGACATAATACTTCTTGTAGTTCTTCACATTTGAGCCCTCGCTCGGCACTCCCGTAAGATTCAGTATTCCTGTCCCCTCCTTCAAGGGAACCAACTGAATTTCATCCTCGGTATAGCCTTCTTTTCCGACTACTTTGTGCGCTTTGAAGAAACCGTTCTCCACATCCGATTGCCAAATCCAAACATGGTCCCAGTTTAATTCGCTTGCTTTGAGCGTAACCATTGGCGGCTTCGCTTCTTCGGTTGCTTTCAACATCTTCGCTGCTTGCCCTCTCGTAATCGGGGCGTTTGGACTGAAAGTATTCGGAGTCGTTCCTGACGTGATGCCAAGTGCATAAATCGCTAGAATATTTGCATCATGCGAAGGGGAACTTCCTACATCCTTAAATGGATGGTTATATATCTCCTCACGTGGTAGATTGAACGCTTTGACAAGGATTGATGCCATCTGCCCACGCTTGATCGGATCGTTCGGACCAAACCGGCCGTCCCCGTATCCACTGATAATGCCTTTGTCTACCATCGCTCCGATTGCTTTATAGTAGCCATTAGCTGGTGAGACGTCTTTGAATCCCGAATTTTTCACATTTGACGTATCCAAGCTGGTCATCTTCGCGATAATCGCGGCCGCCTGTCCCCTCGTAATCGAATTGCCCGGCTTGAATGTGCCGTCCGGGTAGCCTCCGATAATATTTCGTTCCGCGAGATCATACACTGCTTCCGCGAAATGCTTCGTTTGCGGCACGTCCGAAAACTGTTTCGAGCTTTCTGCTAAGCTAGTTGTAGAAAAGCTGCTAGCGAGTAACAGCGCGCCAAATATGCTTACTAATCTTTTCATTACTACCTCATCCTCCTCACTTGGCAATTCTGTTGGTAGCCATTGCTGTTCTTCTTCTATTCCTATTCCCTCTATCGATTAAACAAATATTGGAAAAAGTTTCACTTCTAAAATACAGAATGTTTTCTCAGATTATTCCTCTCCACAAATCCCATATGCGCTAATACCTGCTGTTATTTCGAGAACTTGGTGCAGGACTGTAAAAGGTAAAACCCCCTTCAACCAGTATTGCGCTGTACTGACGGAAAAAATGGAAATTAGTTTCACATTTTTCAAACTATTTTTTTGCATTATAAGAAAACCTCCATTTTGAAAAAGATTGATCAAAATGGAGGTTAGTTAAGTATGAGATTTTTATAAAAATGCCCCTTTGCTCAGAGAGGGCACTGAAAAACCTTCGTTTTTTTAGAACGTTTTCGTTTTTCAACACAAAAGAGGCATTTTTCATTCGATTT
>NZ_JACSPW010000041.1 GCF_014836935.1 Solibacillus merdavium
GAGGGCACTGAAAAACCTTCGTTTTTTTAGAACGTTTTCGTTTTTCAACACAAAAGAGGCATTTTTCATTCGATTTTGAATGAAAAATGCCTCTTTTCTTCGTCTCTTTTTATTCTTTTTCGCTCATTAGCTTCAGTATTCGTTTCAGATTGACCACAAAGATGGTTGTGGCTCCTTGAATTTCCATGCCAAATAACCCCGCCGATTTTGCTGTTTTAAAGCCGTGGGGATTCTTTAACTCGCTATTTTTCGGTTCAATCTTATAACGGTTTTTGGCAAGCTCTTTAAATGTTTCTGTTTCCTGAAATGCGGCTTGCTCTTGATGCGTCTGTGATTGAATCGTCACACTATACGTTTTACTTTTTGCGCCTTCTTTATAACAGCCCTCTCGCATCGGACAGATTTTACATTTTTCTGTATCGAAATAATAGGTCATTTTTTGATTCTCATTTACCTGTTTCTTTCCCGTACGTGCTTTTCGAATCGCTAAATGCCCTGCTGGACAAACAAACATGCTCGCGTCTTTATTATAATCAAACGCAACCTTTCGCTGTCCATTTCCATTTGTAATGACCGGATTTAACTTTGAAATGAGCTGAATGTTTTCTTCTTTCGTATATGCTAAATTTTCTTTCCCTGAATAAGCGGTATCGCCAATCACCTTATCAAATTCCATACCCGCTTTTTGACTTTTCTCAATTAATTCTTGAAGATAGTTCCCATCGCTTTTTTCGCCCGTTGTAATGACTGCCGCTGTAATAATTCGTTCATCGCTCATTGCCAGATGTGTTTTAAATCCAAAGAAAGCGGAATCAGCTGCTTTATGACCAACGCGTGCGTCTGGATCATTCGAAAAGCTTAATTGATTTTCGTAATCGTCGATGACTTCTTTTAATACATTTAATTTTTCTTTTACAGCGGGGATTTCAGAAACTTTTGATTGGGTTTCTACCACTTTCACGATTTGGCGACAATAGTCTAATTCTTCTTCTATTTCATTTGAAGTTGGCTTCGTTGGGAACTTTCCTACCATGTCTTCATTCAATTGATAAACAGCTTTTCTTACATTTTTCGATTTTTCTTGTAAAAATTCTTTTGGTGATTTTTGATTGTAGCGTGCTTTTGTATGAGTGGCATCGACCATAATCATTTTACTCAGAAGGAGTCCCTTCTCTAACGCAATTTCAACGGTCTTTTCGATTAATAAATCTAATAACGCCATGTCTTGAAGACGTAGTCGGCGGAACTTTGTGAGCGAACTCGAATCGATCACATCTTCTTCAGGTGCCATATCCAAAAAGTATTTAAACGAGAGGTCATACTTGGAACGCTCGACTAAATCGGCATCAGATAAATCGTGAATTGCTTTTAATAAAAGGTATTTAAACATCCGAATGGGTGGAATAGCGTTACGACCATTATCTAAACAATATTTTGATTGTAATTCTTCTAAGATAAAGCTGAAATCGACCAATTCATTGATTTGGCGAAGAAGATTATCTTTTGGAATGAGTACATCATAGAGTGCCATATAGGGACTTAAATTCATGGTTTCTTGTTTAGAAATCATCGTCACACCGCCTTTTCCTAGTGCTTTCATTATACAGGAAAAGGAGGGCACAGAAGGAGAAAAAACATTCTCTTCATAAGACACCCCCGTTGATTGGAATGGAGGCGGCGACTCCTGCGGGAACAGCACGTGCGGAAAATCCAATGATCTGCGCCTCCGTTTAGGCGCAGATCATTTAGTTGGAGCCGTGCCCGCGGAAAGCGTCCGCCGCAATGGAAATCAACGGCATCGAAGAAAAGGGCATGTTGGAA
>NZ_JACSPW010000042.1 GCF_014836935.1 Solibacillus merdavium
GGAGCATTCCTGTTAGAAGGATTTTCGGGGACTTGAAAACAAAAAAGCCCTCTTGTATGATGCTTGAGTGTCAACCAGACAATTGACTCACACATCTACAGAGAGGACTTCCAACAATGAATTCTAATACGAATGAAAAGATTAATCAAGTTTCTGAAAATACTTTAGTCATCGGCATCGACATCGCGAAGCACAAACACTTCGCTTGTGCGATTGACGATCGAGGTCGTGTACTCCAAAAGTCCTTTCCAATACTGCAATCACGTATTGGATTTGAAGGCTTTTATGAGCGCCTACTCGCGTTAAAATCGGCCCATGACAAACATGAAATCCTTATTGGTTTCGAGCCAACTGGTCACTATTGGATGAACTTAGCAGCGTTCTTAACGAACTACGGGATTCCATTTGTGATGGTCAATCCGATGCACGTCAACCGTTCAAAGGAATTGGACGACAATCTTCAAACAAAAAATGACCAAAAAGATGCACTCGTCATTGCACGTTTAATGCGAGACGGACGATTCAGCTATCCACGTATTCTAGATGGGGTTGAAGCTGAACTACGTAACGGTGCGACATTACGTTCGAAAATTCAAGAAGATTTAAATTCCCTTCAAAATCGCCTAATTCGTTGGCTAGATCGCTTCTTTCCAGAGTTTCCTAATGTGTTTAAGAGCTTTGGGAAAATGGCGTATGCGGCGCTTGAAATGACGCCACTACCCTCTGATATTAAAGGGAAAACACCGGAGGAGCTACTCTTCTTATATCGCCAAGTAGAGGGCATGAAATGCCCACAATTACCAAAGGCAAAGCAATTAGTTGAAGTGGCCCAAAACTCCATTGGATTAACAGAAGGTTTAGTGATGGCCAAATATGAAATCGCCACGCTGCTTTCACAAATCAAATTGATGCAAGCTCAACTAGATGAATTAACGCTTCAGCTCACAGAGCTGGCAAAACAGCTGACAGATTATGATTATTTAGCATCGGTACCTGGAATTGGTGACGTAACGGTTGTCGATTTACTTTCAGAAGTCGGTTCTTTAACGCAATATGAGCATCCACGCCAATTAATCAAACTAGCGGGACTGACATTGCGTGAAAACTCTTCTGGCCAACAAAAAGGACAAAAACGTATATCCAAACGAGGGAGACGTAAATTACGTTCACTTCTATTCCGAGTAATGATGCCTTTAATTCAACATAATCTAGCATTTAAACATTTACACGAATATTACACTACACGCACAATTAATCCTCTTCGAAAGAAGCAGTCTATCGTTGTGCTGTGTGGCAAGTTACTGAAAGTTTTACATGCCTTGTGCAATAAGAAAACAATGTTTAACGAACATCAAATGATGAGCGACTTTACCAATCTCCAATCGGCTGCTTAAGTGGCACCATCAGAAGTCAAAACAAATAGGATGACACGGAGAAGCCGGCATTAATTGACACCATACGACCATTGATAACCATTCAAATGAGTCCCCACCGGAGCATCGCCAGCCTCTGCCTTATGAATAGACCGAACGAAGGAATGTACGCGCAAACAGACGCCTAGAGACATGGGAGGGTCCGTCATCATAAGCAACGCAGAGATCCATATGTGCATCAATATACAGCACAGGATCAGGATAGCTATTACCAGTTAATGGTTTATCCTTTAGCGAAGCGTTCAAATAAAATGTAAGAAAAATCAATAATTACAAAATAAAGATAGATATACATTTCGAAAAAAATTTTTTGGCACTCAAAAATGGCGTGAGCCATTGATATATCAACATTTATAGAGGGAGG
>NZ_JACSPW010000043.1 GCF_014836935.1 Solibacillus merdavium
GTCAACAACTTTTTTTGGATGTTTTTTATAATCTGTTGTCGTCGTTGCGACTTATAATAATATATCACGATATTATTTATTTAGCAATAGTTATTTGCAATTTTATTTTTTTATAAGAACTATGAGTTTCTATCCGAAATCAAAACCATATATAACCTACTATTTAATAGAGTTACAGGGGTTACTTTTTATTTATTGTACCAACTATAAATCCCCCTTATTTTATATAGTTAATACAAATAATAACTATATAATACATAACAATATTTTATACAAATAACCTTACCTTGAATATTTCTACGAGTAATAACCCAAAACCTTTACTGTCGGTTCCTCTCCACCCCTTATTATTTAACACAAATACAATGTCTTCCACAATTTTAATTAGTTTATCGAAGTATTAGTGTTCAGCCACACCTTCTTTATTAATATAGTTAAGATTGGCCGTTTCAAAATAGTCTTCTTATGCTACTTCTAAGCTCGTTCCAAATCCGTAAAACAGATCTATTTTTTGTCATTGATATAAATTTGCCTATTTTTAATTTTAATGGTTTCATTGGTCAATTAGACATCTCTGTAATTGATCTGGATATTGACTAGTTCCCTTTATTACAACCAGCTCAAATAATAAAGATTGATAATAGTAATACTAATAATCTCAATATACACTCCACGTTAAAGCTATTATTTAATAAAGCTTTATACATCCCTTTTCTAACTATAATCAAATAATATCTTTTAAACCTAAAAACATTTCCAAAGCTATGTATTTGAAGTCACTCTTAAAAGTTAGATACGGTTAAGGTAGCTACCTGGGCATAAGTAAGATATTTTGTAGTGGACTCATGATCGCATAGAAAGTATCAGAATTTTGAAGGAGTAGATGAAATGAAACTGCTTAGAAAACTATAAGGAATGAAGAGTTATTGCGAATTACAACTCAAGTAAAGGGGTATTGCGCAAAGTATGATCAGAAAATATTTTATGCCACCAGTAAGAAGCGGTTAAACTAGTAATATCAATTTTTAAGGCTGTTTTACGAAATAATAGACCATTCAAATCAACTTATATACTTAAGAAATGGGATCCATTTGTCTGCCTTTTTCTAGGGGAATTGAATAAATCATTGCTAAACTGTTGATGTATTTAATTCTATACAAATGACATAAATATTCTGCTAACCCGTAAAGTTGCATATTATTGAGTTAGCTGCACTTTTACGCTCACACGAAAGATGTTTCCAACAAGCTCTTTATATCAATTTGAGTATTTATTATTTTACTGTAGAATTTCAAATCTAGTTATCAAACATCCCTCACCTTTCCTCTCCATTCCTTCTTACACGTTTATGACTAAACCATATCAATGCAATTAAATGGAATGTTCGAAGCGTTGCTGAGTTGTTCAAGCTCCTCTTTTTCAGAAGAAAAATAAATAAGAATTACCTGAATAATAGTCATCCGTAAAGTTAGAAATCTCTATATTCAATTTTCCATCTCCATTATTTTCACATATCCATTTTTCAAAGGTTAATAAACTTAGCGTCTTGAAATGAAAAGACCACTTTTTTTTAAACAACAAAAAAACCACTGATTTCTCAGTGGTTTCAGATTGTCGACAAAAGGCATCGAGAGCTCGTCTCTCGATGCCTTTTGTCATTTCTTTTATCAAATTAGGTCCC
>NZ_JACSPW010000044.1 GCF_014836935.1 Solibacillus merdavium
TTGATACTCAAGCATCATACAGGAGGGCTTTTTTGTTTTCAAGTCCCCGAAAATCCTTCTAACAGGAATGCTCCCTAAATTAAATCTACAATTAACTGAAAATATTTATCATCTTCATTAAAAAATATCTTATATCCTTCTAACATATAAGCTCTTAATAAATATTCTGTTGCTTTACTTAATTCACCACATTCGAACAAACTTTCTCCTAGTCTCAGTAAGATAAAAGGATTCGATGCACCATTTGGGCAATTCAAAGCATTATATAGATGTCTTTTTGCCTGCTCGTATTCGCTATTATAATAATAAGTGTCGCCTAAAGCGGTATAAATCCATGTACTTGTTTCCCAATCTTCTTTCGGAAACGGTACTAAATCCAAAGCTTCCAAATAAATTTCAATTGCCTTTTCATTTTGTTCATTTTCTACAAAAACATTTCCTTTGTTACATAATTCTACAATCCTGTTGTAAACCTGATCATCCAGTTCCAATATTAATCACCTCAATAAGATTATTTTTTTGGTGGCAAGTAGGTTTCTTTTAACTTTGCACCTGCCGATCGATTTAAACTATAGTGATCTAGTTTATAATTATTAGAATTAAGCATCCATTCTCTAACCTCTGGAGATTTTGCACCATAATATCTACCAGTACTATTCCACCATGAAACAGCATCAGTTTTATGAGCCATATCTGCATTTACTAGACTGTACCATTTTCCATTAATTGCCATAAATTCAATTTCACCCTTACGTGTTGTTCGAATTTTTGGTGGATTTTCTTTTTTCATTCTCTCGATTACTTCTTTACCTGTTTTCGAGCTTTTTCCAGGTGTACTACCCATATATTCCAAACGTTTACTTAGCCCACTTGGTTCAGGTAACCCGACTTCTTTGTTACTTGCGTATTTCCCGTCAGGTCTGCGCTATTTTCCATTTACATCTTGATAATAGCCCTTAGGTACATTACCCTTACCATTAGTATTCTGATTAGTTTTCGCAGGTGATAATGGTGCTTGCTGCTTTGTCGTATTCTTCGGTGTTGGGGACTTGGCCAGATTTACTGTTTTATTTGTTGCTTTGCTACCCGATGTAGCTCCTGAAACAGCCTTTGCTCCGAGCTTTACGCTATGCTTCACACAATAACTCTAAATAAATTTGACTACTTCTCAGTTTAATAATTATTATTTTTTATCTCCTCAAACCACTCATCTGCTATATCATCCGCTGTTTTAATATCGTCATGTGTATAAACTAAATCATACTTGTAACTCGCTTTGAAATTACCTGTCTTAACATCATATATTAATTTCATTTCAGTTGGCATATCTCGTTCATATTCTTTACATAATTCTTCGATTTTTTCGATATCATCGCCGATAATATTTAATACCATAAATTGACGTTCTGTAGACACGTCAAAAATTTCTTCCTCACTCTTCAATGCGTCGTTCAATTTATGGGGTTCTACATATTTATTGTTAATTAGATAAAAGAAACTACTAGATATCATACTTTCTTCACATGAAGCATAAACAAATACTTTATCGGCTCTATCTTCAACATATTCCATACATATGGATATCATATCCGCTTGTAGTTCACTAAATATATCTTCAAATTCTTTCATGCTACTTTT
>NZ_JACSPW010000046.1 GCF_014836935.1 Solibacillus merdavium
CCCATGTCTCTAGGCGTCTGATTGCGCGTACATTCCTTCGTTCGGTCTATTCATAAGGCAGAGGCTGGCGATGCTCCTTAGGGGACTCGTTTCTTAAATCTCACGGTCGAATGGAATAAATAGTGCCGGCTTCTCCGTGTCATCCTCTTGTTTAAACTTTTGTGTAGGTACGCTTAGGCAGCCGTTTGAAGACTTGCGAAATCGGTCATCATTTGGTGTTCATTAAACATTGTTTTCTTTTTGCACAAGGCATGTAAAATCTTCAGTAATTTCCCGCATAGCACGACAATCGATTGCTTCTTACGGAGCGGATTGATGGTGCGTGTAGTGTAATATTCATGTAATTGTTTAAACGCAGGATTATGCAAGATTAAAGGCATCATGACTCGGAAGAGAAGGGCACGAAGTTTTCTTCTCCCTCGTTTGGAAATCCGTTTTTGTCCCTTTTGCTGACCAGAAGAGTTTTCACGCAATGTGAGTCCCGCTAGTTTAATTAATTGGCGTGGATGTGTATATTGCGCTAAAGAACCAACCTCTGATAGTAAATCGACAATCGTGACATCCCCGATTCCAGGTACCGATGCTAAATATTCATATTCCGTCATTTGTTTGGCTTGCTCTACGAGCTGAGCTGTTAGTTCTTCAAGTTGAGCCTGCATCATTTTGTGCTGTGAAAGAAGCGTGGCAATTTCGAATTTGGCCATCACTAAACCTTCTGTCAGTCCGATTGAGCTTTCTGCAACCTTGACTAATTGCTTTGCCTTTGGTAGCTGCGGGCATTTCATACCGTCTACCTGGCGATATAAAAATAATAATTCTTCTGGTGATTTGCCTACAATATCTGTTGGCAACGGTGTCATTTCAAGCACCGCATACGCCATTTTCCCAAAGCTTTTAAACACTTGTGTGAATTCAGGGAAAAAGCGATCCAGCCAACGAATAATGCGATTTTGTAGGGCATTTAAATCTTCTTGAATCTTTGAACGTAATGTCGCTCCATTTCGTAACTCAGCCTCGATTCCTTCAAGATGTCGGGGATAGCTGAAACGACCGTCTCTCATGAGGCGAGCAATGACTAGCGCATCCTTTTGGTCATTCTTCGTTTGTAGGTTGTCATCTAATTCCTTCGAGCGATTAACGTGCATTGGATTAACCATTACGAATGGAATTCCATAGTTGGTTAAAAACGCAGCTAAGTTCATCCAGTAGTGACCTGTTGGCTCGAACCCAACAAGAATTTCGTGTTTATCATAAGTTGCTTTAAGCGCCATTAGGCGTTCATAAAGGTATTCAAAACCAATACGTGATTGCACGATCGGAAATGATTTTTGGAGCACTCGACCTCGATCATCGATTGCACAAGCATAATGTTTATGTTTAGCAATGTCGATGCCAATAACTAGAGTATTTTCAGAAACTTGATTAATTTTCTCATTCGTATTAAAATTCATTGGAATGGAGTCCTCTCTGTAGATGTATGAGTCAATGACCGTTGACACTCAAGCATCATACAAGAGGGCTTTTTTGTTTTCAAGTCCCCGAAAATCTTTCTAACAGGAATGCTCCTTAA
>NZ_JACSPW010000047.1 GCF_014836935.1 Solibacillus merdavium
TAGGGAGCATTCCTGTTAGAAGGATTTTCGGGGACTTGAAAACAAAAAAGCCCTCCTGTATGATGCTTGAGTATCAACGACTAAATTGACTCATTCATCTACGAGAGGACTATCTAATGAATTCTAATACGAACCATAAAATTAATCAAGTTACAGAAAATACACTAGTAATTGGCATCGACATTGCGAAGCACAAACATTTTGCCTGTGCTATTGATGATCGAGGTCGAGCGTTCCAGAAATCATTTCCTATTGCGCAGTCACGCATTGGATTTGAAGGCTTTTATGAGCGACTGCTTACGTTAAAAGCTACACATGAAAAACAGGAAATCCTCGTTGGTTTTGAGCCAACAGGACACTATTGGATGAACTTGGCGGCGTTTCTGACAAGCTACGGAATTCCATTCGTGATGGTCAACCCAATGCACGTCAATCGTTCCAAGGAATTGGATGACAATCTTCAAACGAAGAATGATCAAAAAGACGCACTTGTGATTGCTCGTTTAATGCGAGACGGACGCTTTAGTTATCCACGTATTTTGGATGGTGTAGAAGCAGAACTCCGCAACGGGGCAACGTTACGTGCAAAGATTCAAGAAGATTTAAATGCCATTCAAAATCGAATTATTCGTTGGCTAGATCGCTTTTTCCCTGAGTTTACACAAGTATTTAAAAGCTTCGGGAAAATGGCGTATGCGGTACTCGAAATGACCCCACTACCCTCGGATATCAAAGGGAAAACACCCGAAGAGCTACTGTTCTTATACCGCCAAGTAGATGGGATGAAAAGTCCCCAACTACCAAAGGCAAAACAATTAGTCGAAGTTGCGCAGGATTCAATCGGACTGACAGAAGGTTTAGTGATGGCCAAACTTGAAATCGCCACATTACTTTCTCAAGTGAAATTAATGCAAGCCCAGCTCGACGAATTAACGGCTCAATTAATAGAGCTCGCGAAACAAATGGCGGATTATGAGTATTTAGCATCGGTACCAGGAATCGGAGACGTAACCATTGTCGATTTACTATCAGAAGTTGGTTCACTCACACAATATGCGCATCCACGCCAATTAATTAAACTAGCGGGACTCACGTTGCGTGAAAACTCTTCTGGTCAACAAAAAGGACAAAAACGGATTTCCAAACGAGGAAGACGCAAACTTCGCGCCCTCTTATTCCGAGTCATGATGCCGTTAATCTTGCATAATCCAGCTTTTAAGCAATTACATGAATATTACACCACACGCTCGATCAATCCGCTTCGCAAGAAGCAATCAATCGTTGTGCTATGTGGGAAATTACTAAAGATTTTACATGCCTTGTGCAAAAAGAAAACAATGTTTAACGAACACCAAATGATGAACGATTTCGCCAGTCTTCAAACTGCTGCATAAGCGTACACATCAGAAGTCCAACCAAGAGGATGACACGGAGAAGCCGGCATTATTTTCACCATCCGACCGTTGATGACCAATCAAACGAGTCCCCTAGGGAGCATCGCCAGCCTCTGCCTTATGAATAGACCGAACGAAGGAATGTACGCGCAATCAGACGCCTAGAGACATGGG
>NZ_JACSPW010000048.1 GCF_014836935.1 Solibacillus merdavium
TGAACTGAACCCTATTTTGTAGACAGTATAATAAAAAGACATGTAGTTGTGCTTAAGCTGCGATTAGATGACTTCGGTATGTTGCCGGCGTCATCTTTTTTAATGTCCATTGTTTTCTTGTATGGTTGTAATGATTCATATAATCAACGACTAGTGTATGCAATTCAGCTAAGTTTTCAGCTTCCTTATAATCGACTTCATCTTTAAAATGCCCAAAGAACGATTCCATTGGCGCATTGTCTAGGCAGTTTCCTCGGCGTGACATCGACTGTTTCAGGTCCATTTCTTTCACAAGCTGTTGAAATCCTGGGTGCGTATAATGAAAACCTTGATCTGAATGAATCATTGCTTCTGGATGAAGATTACCATCTAGATGAATATTTAATTGTTCAAGTGTCTCATACACAATTGACATTTTAAGTGTTGTTGATAGCACATAGGCAACGATTTCTCTTGTAGCTACGTCTTTTACGCAAGATAAATAAGCCGTTTGACCACCTCTATATTGTAAGTATGTAATATCGGTCAAGAATACTTTTCCAGGCTCATCTTGGTTAAACTCGCGATTTAAATGATTCGGTATACGGCGGTGTGACGCTGTCGCTTTTTCTAAATGGCGATAGGGGTTCGCACGGCGAATTTTCGCGTATAAATTAAATTTACGCATTAAACGAAGAATCTTTTTATGATTCATGGGTTGGTCTAATACATCAACTAATGCCATATAAAATCCACGATAGCCAACCTTTCCTTTCTCTTTATCATAAATCGATTTCAGTAATAAGTAATCTTGATAATCTGATTCTTCACGAAGTGCATCCTTATCTGCATTTTGAAGCCATTTATAGTAACCACTTGGACTGACATTCGCTACTTTGCATAAATAGCGTGTCATGTTTTTGAGTTGATACAGTCGAATCGTTTCGTTAATTGCTTGGTATTTTTCTCTTGGTGTTAGAACCGGTTCTTCTTCGCCTGCCTTTCCATTTCGTCGAGCTTTTTTAGAAGTGTTAATTCAGCTTCTAAAAGTCGAATACGCGCTTCAGCTTTCTCTAACTTTTTGTCCGCTGATAGTTTTTCAGTGCTAGGGCGACCTGTACTGCCTTTTCCACGACGTTCCTCTAAAAATCCTTGTTCCCCAAGGTTTTGATAGGTTTTCTTCCAACGCTTAATTGCGCTTTGAGCTTTTTTTAGTCCAATGATTTCTAAATCAAATCCAGCTTCTCTAAAAATTTGAGCTGGGCCCTTACCTGATTGATTTTCTTGAATAGCTTTTAGTTTAAATTCTGCTGTATATTGAATCGCTCGATCTGAAACTGATGCAACATTTGGATTCACTTCAATTTGTCTGCGTTGATGTTCATTAAAAATTATTTTACTCATGATGATTCTCCCGTTCTTAAATTGTATGGTCAGTATAACGGGATTTTTCGGTGAAGAAAATAGAAAAACCCCGAATAGGTCCACTTTTTTTAAAGTGTCCACTATTCGGGGTTCAGTTCA
>NZ_JACSPW010000049.1 GCF_014836935.1 Solibacillus merdavium
GAGTTTGCCTACAGTCTTTTTTGTTTTAAAATAAAGTTAACTGATGAAAACCGTTGATTTCCATTCCAGGGGACGCGTTTCGCGGGCGGGTGCCAATCCTCCTCGTCGCTACGCTCCTGCGGTGTATCGGCAGTCCCGCTTTTCCCGCAGAAGTCGCCCCTTCCATTCCAATCAACTTGATCTATTCTTTCTAATATAGTTTATCTAAATCAAAGAGGTGTCCCGATATGATGACTAAAAACCAAATGAACGAACGTAATCAATTAGAAATGTTGACGATTGAACAACTTGTCCCAGAAAATCATCTCGTACGTAAATTAGATGCAGCCATTGACTTTTCGTTTGTATATCCATTAGTTGAAAACCTATATTCACCTTTCGGTAGACCAAGTATTGATCCTGTTGTCTTATTTAAAATGACAATGATTCAATACGTTTTTGGTATTCGTTCGATGCGCCAAACGATTAAGGAAATTGAAACGAATGTAGCGTACCGCTGGTTTTTAGGCTTCGGTTTTCATACAGAAGTGCCTCACTTCTCGACGTTTGGCAAAAATTATACACGGCGTTTTGAGGATACAGATGTATTTGAACAGATTTTCTATCGCATCTTAAAAGAAATTGTGGATGCGGGTTTATTATCAGCTGACCATATCTTTATTGATTCCACGCATGTTAAGGCAAGTGCGAATAAACGAAAATTTGATAAAAAGATGGTTCGAAAAGAGACACGTGCTTATGAAGAAAAGCTACAAGAAGAGTTAAACATAGACCGTGAAAAGAACGGAAAAAAGCCGTTTCCACCGGAGAAGTTTGAAAAGGAAGAATGGAAAGAAATCAAAGAGAGCACAACGGACCCTGAAAGTGGTTACTATGTGAAGGACGAACGGACAAAACAATTTGCCTATTCATTTCATGCAGCGACAGATGAACGTGGCTTTGTATTAGGAACGATTGTGACACCTGGCAATATACATGATAGTCATATACTGCAACCGCTTGTTGAAAAGGTCATTCATCGTGTGAAAAAGCCTGTGGCTGTTGCTGCGGATGCTGCTTATAAAACACCTGCGATTACGAACTTTTTATTAGAAAATCAAATGTTGCCTGTTCTTCCTTATACAAGACCGAAAACGAAAGATGGCTTCTTCCGTAAACATGAGTATGTCTATGATGAACATTATGATTGCTATATTTGCCCGAATGACCAGATGTTGCGCTATACAA
>NZ_JACSPW010000004.1 GCF_014836935.1 Solibacillus merdavium
ATCAGTTAACTTTATTTTAAAACAAAAAAGACTGTAGGCAAACTCGAATTTCTTCGAGTTTGTCTACAGTCTGAAGCGGCATTTCACTTAATGTGAAATGCCGCTTTTTAATATTATGCCAAAACCAACCTTTGTTTTAATAAGATATAAGAGAACTTACTATTTTAACCGTTTCAATAATTGCTCTTTCTCTTTACTATTAGGCAACTCACGTACCAGCTTTATTGCTAAATTACGATTTGTCTCTGTTTTTTTCTTCTCGTAATTTGCGACACGTACTTTTGCTTTAGCCATATTATTATTTACGGTTTTTTGAATTTTCTTTTCGAGCAGGGTACGTTGCTTATCATCAAATATTGCTTGTATAAACTCCTTAGCATTATTGTAATTCTTTAATGTTTGTTTTTTCTCATATAAAGAAATTTTAGCTGTCGCTTGTTTAACCGCAGTTTGTACTTGTTTATTCATTTTTTCCATTAAATCAGATTTGATGGACGAATCTGGTAAACTATTAATTGAAAAATGTGCATAATCATAGTTCTTTTTTGTAGGTTGCTTTTCATATTGCGCTATGCTGTCAATAGCGTTTTTTGCAAACAATTGTAATCCTTCATTTAATGCTATTTCAAGCTCCTGCTTCGCCTTTAAGGAAGGAAGTTTTTTTAATTCGGCATCTGCCTTTTTGTAATTATAAATTGTTTTATTTTTGCTAAATACATTTACAGCATTTACAGCCGGCTCAATTAAGGCAGCAATTACAGCATCTATTTCCTTTTGTTTGCGAAACTTTAAATCTGTCGAAACAACCTCTGTTAAAAGCTCATTTAATTGGTTATTTTTCTGCTCATTAGGATTTTTCGCAAAGTCCGCTAATATTTGATCGATTTGTGTAATGATTGTTTGCTGTGATTTATTCCATTCATTTTTTAAAGCTAATTTTTCTATTGTATTGGGCATTGTTTCAATTTTACTAAATTTTGATTTTACCGATACATCGCTATTTAATATTTCATTAATGACCTGACTATTCGGAAGTTGAATTTTCGGAAGACCATATCCATATAAAGTATCATATCCAACATCACCTAAATCTTCTGCGATATAGCGTAACCCTTCGCGCAACTCTGCAGGTGTAGCATATGGATACTGTTCCATTAACAGTGCAAGTAACCCTGTAATATGGGGTGTTGCCATTGAAGTTCCATTATATGTTGCATATTGCCCATTTAAATATGTACTGTAAATCTCTTCACCCGGTGCAGCAAAGTCATTTGTATCCCCTGTCCCACTAAATGAAGAACGTTTGAATTGACGATTAATCGAGGCTACAGATATCACTTCATCATGACGAGCCGGGTAATTAATTGTATTTCCCGTTCCGTTGTCATTCCCTTCATTACCACTTGCTGCTACAATCATAATACCGTTGTCAGCAGCCTTTTTTACGCCTTCATGAAGAGATTTTGCATATTCTAAATCACCAAAACTTAAATTAATGATATCCACCTTGTTTTCAATTGCCCAGTCAATTGCTTTTAAGACATCGGATACATCGCCTTTACCATCTTTTCCAATTGCTTTTAAAGCATAAACTTCAGCATTTGGCGCAATGCCGGCTACACCAGTTCCGTTATGCTTCCCAGTAATAATTCCAGCAACATGCGTGCCGTGACCATGATCATCTTCATAGCTATCTCCTACAAAAGCAACCCCACCTGCAATAGTAAGATCTGAATGGTTTGCAACTCCAGAATCGATAATTGCAATCTTTACACCTTCACCAGTAAATCCAGCATTCCATCCTTGTTGGACATCCATCGCTTTTAAATTCCAGCGTTCCAATTCAGCAGTCGATAGGTTTGCTACTTTAAACTGATGTTGAATAGAAAATGAAAGATTTTCTTCATAGAATTCAATATGTTTATCCTTCTTTAATGCTTGTAATCGCTCTTCTGAAATATTAATTTCCAGTAAAGGAAGTTGATTATATTCCTTAATGACCGAATCCGATTGTTGTATAATCTGCTTCTTATCATACTCTGCGGCATATTTAACAATAATATTTGTTTGTTGTTCCGAAGCAGCTTCCCCACTAGATAATGGTGTTAACATCATCATTACGAAAAACAAAACAATTCCAAAAATAACTTTCTTCATACCTTACACCTCTTACTTAATAAGTATAGATTCCCTATATATAACATATCACATTCATCAAAAAAACCCAGCCTCTTCCATAAAAATTTCAGTGACTGGATACTATATTGATATTTTAATGAGGCTGGGACAAAACCAAAAACATCATTTTTCTCCGAGAGAAAAATGATGTTTTTTCGCTGTATACAAAATTGATTTCCATTACGAGGACGCTTTCCACGGGCGTGACACCTGAGCCTGTAGGAGTCGCTCCTCCATTCCAATCAATTTTATTAAATATCCATTTCTTAATAAGATTTCTTTTTATTCAATGAGATTTCTACGTATGTCCCACTCTCATTACTTAAATTCAATATCCTCTGCTGAAGCTCCTTTTGTATACGTAATGTTCGCTCCTGCAGGTAAATTGCGAATTTCTTTTACATTTTTGCCTTCAATAATAATTTTGCCTATTTGCGTTCCTTTAAAATCAATAATTGCCTTCCCTTTTTTCGGACTGATTGTGACTGTTTTGTCCGCAAATCCTTCTCCGTGGAATTCCGCATATTGACTAAATACCGCCACCCCGTTTTTAATATTCGTATTTTCCCCTAAAGTAAGAGAAATACTAGGGCGATTCATGATTAACTTACCTGTTTTGTAGTTTTTATAGCTGTACACATTTTCAGGTACGATTGGTGTTGGTATCTCTTCTTTCCCTGCCTTCAAGTCAATTTGAACTAATACTGGATCATGGTCCGATGCACGTCCTTGTGCTTCAGTAAAGTTCGCATTAATATGAATCAAATCAATTTCCGTTATATTCGCAAGATTATTTGATACTAAAATATGATCCAGTACTTGGTTATTTCCTTGGAAGTAGTAAGTAAAACGATCTTCTTCCGGTGCTTTATCCACCATGTTCGTTAAAATATCACCTTTTAATGTTTCAAGTGCCGGTGTGAATTCAAAGTCATTCATATCACCTGCTACGACAACATTTAAATCCGGATCTTTTGCAAGGCCTTCATCGATAAAGTCATTGATTGCCTTTGCCAGCTCAAGACGTTCCGGTACAGATCCTAATACTGGGGGTTGTGTTGGTCCCCAAAGTGAATCATCTCCACCTTTAGAATTTAAATGCGCTCCAATAACGATGATTCGTTCATCTTGGAATTCAAATTCTGCAGCAATTGGTTTACGTGTATCTTCAAATTTTGATGGGTCGACAAAACCTGGATTCAATGTCAGGCTTCCTTCTGCTGTCCATGAGTTTGCTTGATCACCCGTTCCTTTTACACCGTCTACTAGTGAAACACGTGTCGGGTTGTACAAGTAACCTACACGAATATTGCCGCCTGGTGCACCACCAACTGTATTGTTAATCGGTGTAACATCGGTCCAATCATAAGAAGGGCCACCTGCAGCTTTGATTGCGTTAATTAAACGCATATAACTTTCTGATGCATCTGCATTTCCTGAATCGATTTGACCATCATTATCCTGTACTTCCACTAATGTAATAATATCCGGCGACTTCATATTATGCACAAAGCTTGAGGCAATTTTTCTTACTTTTTCATCTGGCGTATTTGCACTATTATTCGAGAAGTTTTCGATATTATAAGCTGCGACATTAAGCTTGTCCGCTACTGGTTCCAGATGTGTGACTTCCTGCTGAATATTCGCCTTTGTTACTTCCGGGAACACTTTATTCGTATTCAGTCGGTAGCCATCCGAAAAATTTTCCACAAATCCGATCAGCGCTTCATTAAAACGATCGCCTGATTCATAATTTTTACCTCCTACCCCTTCAAGCATAATCTTTTCCGGGTTATAATCATCAGCAGCAATATTTAAACCGCCATTTACGTTAAATATGTTATTTGTTGTACTCGGTACGACGATTGGTGAATCATTATTATAGATTGGCCCAATTACTCTCGCATCTGGGAATGATACTCGCATGTACTCGATTGATTCCCAGAAATCGATACCGTCTTCCTGTGGATCAAAAATTGCAAAATTGTCATTATCGATAACTTTGTTTGGTGGGAATAAGTCCTCTCCTATAACAAGAGGTTCTGGCATTACTGTATTACCTGTTTTTGTAATTGTTGTTGCTGTAATTTGTGTATCTTTTAAACGCGTGTTTCCACCTACTTCAATTACATCACCTGTTACTTTTACAGTGTCTCCAACTACTACATTGTGCGCCGATTTATTTACTTTAATCGCTGTTGATTTTACGCCATCGAATGCCGACTCATCTTCTTGCATTATAAAGCTCGAAGAATCCATAACAAATGTTACGACTCCTTCTACATCATTTAAAGATAAACCTAGATATGGCGATGTATGTCCCGCCCCTTGAATATCACTAATTATTGCATTTTCAGTATCAATAATTTCGTAAACAAACATTGCAATTGCACTGTTTGTTAAACCTTCCTTCACCGCTACCGCTTTAATCGTCATCGGATTATTAACCGTAATCTCACCTGTATACTTTGTACTTGCTGTAGTTGGTGTTGAGCCATCCAATGTGTAATAAATTGTTGCACCTTCTGTAATTGTAGAAAGTGTTACGTTCGTACCTGCTGTCACCCCACCCGTATGAGAAGCTTTAACGTCCTGAACTTTCGTCGTATCTTCTATGATACGGATTGGAAGCAGCTGATGGTTTGTAAATTGACCAACGATGCCCGTAATTTCACCATACGTTTTACCAGTAACCAAACCGGAATTTCTTGTTTTATCATAAATAGCGAATGTACCAGCCGTGTCTGTTCCTGTGAAGTTTTGCCCTGATCCAGTAATTGCTACATTTTTAATCGTTACTAGTCTTGATTCATTTTCTTCTGTAATGCCTGCACTTGTCACGATATGTGGCTGTGGTACTACCGAGGAAACCGGTGTGCCTACGAGCGTAATATTTGTTAATTGTTTTAATCCACTGTACTCAGCTACTTTGCCTTGAACTGTTACAAGGTCTCCCACCTTAGCAGAAAGACTATCTACAGGGTAAATTGCAATTGCTGCTCCATCTTCATCTTGGATATGAGCTGTAGCCGTTTCTAACTTTGCTGTCACAATGCCTGATACAATCACAACTTCCCCGATTGCAGCTTTACGTGCATCGCTAATAGAAATAATTTCTCCATCTGGAGGATCAGTTGGCTCGCCCGGATTAGGTGGATTCTCTCCAACAAAAGTTATGGCAGATAAAGATTTTATTCCTGCATGGTTCCCAAAGTATTTCTCCAACGAACCTGTTAATTTAATTTTAACCCCTAAATTACTTGGGTTCGATTTTAAACCAAATTCAGCTCTAAATGTAGAAGGTGAAGATGGTAATTGAATATAAAGCATTTTCGTTACATCTGTTTCACCCGGAGTTTGTGCTATCGCAATATTAGTATCGCTTTCTGCTTCCACCACATAGGTCGTTTCACTTTTGGCAAACCCTACTATATAACCCTCTACAGTAACATTTGGCTTAACAGTCGTTGCATCAAACAAACTGATTGCTTCATCAACCCCAATGGCCTCTGTCG
Source organism: Solibacillus merdavium (assembly GCF_014836935.1). Classification (GTDB taxonomy): domain Bacteria; phylum Bacillota; class Bacilli; order Bacillales_A; family Planococcaceae; genus Solibacillus; species Solibacillus ferritrahens. The sequence goes on from NZ_JACSPW010000004.1 coordinate 5,694, forward strand.
TTTCCGCATTTACAACTGCCAGATGAGGTAAAATCATTGAAATTACAAGTAAAAATGATAATGCAATTTTAGAAATGAAATGATTAATTCCTGTTTTATTCATTCATTTAGCTCCTTATCGTGTTTTATAGTTTGGATGGATTAAAAATGTAAAACTTAAAAAACTATCATTTTACTCCAAATGGTTATATATCCTCTCCTTATCTCACTATTTCTTATAATCATTATGGTTAACGGATTTATTTTAACAGGAAAATGTTAAATAAATTGTAAGATAATAAGAATTTTTAGAATTATGATTAAAATACATATTTGATACTATTAATGATGTAAATAAAACATTACTAAATACCTTCTATTAACTTTAAAGATATATGTGAATTGGACGGTATGCTATTTTAAAAATGCCTAAAAGTAAATTTTGATTACAAATTAATAAAATTCTTATTATCGGTTAATCTATAGAGTGAAAAGGTTAGGACATATCCTAATTAGCTTTTTCAAAACTTAATGGAGGTTGAGGTATCAAATATGAACAAAAATTCTAACAAAATCATTGTTAAGAAGGCACATTCTGTGAATAAGTTACAAGTCAATCAAGTGCGTCAGAAGTTCCTGCATGAAGAATTTGGTTCTGAACTACACCCCGGTTCATCCAACAAACTTGCAGAAAAACAGAAATCTACAGAAAAAAATCAACCTGTTAGTGAACGCACAGCTTGGAACTAGTTTATATTTGAATACAATTCAACACATTGAAGAGAGGGAATCAAGGTTTGACCTTGGTTTCTTTTCTTTGTGTAGAGGCAGGTGCTCATGAGTATATTTTGTTTTTTCGGTCTACCTATCCTTTTATACTTTCTACTTCTTTAAATGAAATTTTAACTTTACTAAGGGAAGTAGCAAATCACTAAATATTCCATACATATCAAATGAATTTACTAGACATTTGTGCTAAAGTAAAATTTATACAGATAGAGACTAAACAAAATAGAGAAATGGAGTTTGTTAAAGATGAGAACTATACCTTATTTAGTAGATGGCGACTGGTTAGAAGCACGTCTAAAGGATCCAAACTTACGCTTAATCGATGCCTCTACTTTTTTAAAAATTCCAGAAGGCCAAGGTTTGCCAGAATTATGGTCTGGTTTTGAAGCATACCAGGAAGAACATATCCCGGGAGCTGCTTATGCTGATTTACTAAAGGATTTCACTAATCCCAATGGAACGGCACCTTTTACAATTGCAACCCGAGAACAATTTCTAAAAGCAGTGGAACCGTTAGGAATTACGGATGAATCATATGTAGTAATCTATGACCGTGGTCCATTAGTAAATGTCGATATATTAGCATCCGATTGGTCAGCACGTTTACGCTGGCAGTTAAAATATGAAGGCTTTGATAATGTAGCTGTGCTGGACGGCGGATTCCGTAAATGGAAGCTCGACGGACGCCCAACAGAATCGGGCATTTCAGAATATGAGCCGAAGCCATTTGCTAGTGAACGCCGCGAACATTTAATTGTCTCAAAAGATGAGGTAAAAGCAGCATTGGGTGATGAAAATATTGTGTTAATCAATAGTTTGTCAGAGGCCGATTTCCGTGGTGAAACAACAACATACCCACGCCCTGGTCATATCCCTGGAAGCAAACATGCCTTTTTCGGTGCTCATTCTAATCCGGAAACCCGCTTACTTAACGACGATGCTACGTTACGAGCAACATTTGAAAAGTTAGGCGCACTTGATCCAAACAAAAAAGTCATTACTTACTGTGGTGGCGGAATTGCCGCGACATGGAACGCGTTATTATTGAATAAATTAGGTCAGGAAAACGTGGCGGTGTATGATGGTTCGTTGAATGAATGGGCCAGCGATGAGAGTTGTCCGTTGGTGAGGGGATGACCGAGGTCTTTCCCACGAATTATATAATATGAGAAACGACCCTCGTCCAAATCATCAACCATAAACACACAAAAAAACTGCGTGATTCCTTAATACTAGGATCACGCAGTTTCTATCATTACTGATTAATGCTTACTTCAAGCTCTTTTATTTCACCATTTTCATCACGGAAACGAATTGTTACTTTTGTTATATCTGTTTCAACCAAACTTGCAAATCTTATTTTATTAAATGAAATATTAATTTTTCCATCCTCAGTAGTTGTTACTGCAATGCCATCTGCACTTGTAATAGTTATTGTGTCTGCAGTTGTACCAGCAATTATCTCAATTGAGTCAATTGTCGTTAATTGCGTAATTTCTGTGTTTGTAAACGCAATATTTACTGTGTCAGCTGTAGTTGTAATTACACCTGCTGTATCATTCGTAGTATTCACTGGAGTTTCTGTTTCTTCTCCCGGGTTATCCGTGTCTTCTTCTGGATATTCAACTTGTGGTTCACGTGGCTCTGATAAAGTATTAACTGGTCGAACTTCTACATTCTCACCATTATTCGTTACAACTAAATCAAATACGTTCCAATAAATCTCTGTCCCTTCACCTTCTGGTATTTCGAAAATATGGGCTGGAGCTGTCGCATTCCCTAAGAACACTTGAACTTTTGCTCCAGATGTACGTAGTGTATTACTACCATAGAAATGATGTACATAGAAACGGTATTCTCCATCTAATAATTGACGAATTGTTGTCGTTTCTGGACCGTAAGAATCTACATCATCCCAATCTAAATCCGCATAAACGATTCCATTTGAAGTTGTACGCTTCTCCCCGAAATAAATGTGGAATTGCTCACCATCTACTGTTGGCCCCTCTAAATGAGAATCTAAATCACTTGGATCCTTGTCCCAAGAAAGCATAATTTTAATTTCTTGTGAAGCTGCTGCACGGATGGCTGTTTCATGTTGATCCGTTAAAAATACATCCGTAGAAGCATTTCCAATCATGTAAGAAGTCACATAACCAGGTGCTGAGAATTCCCCTGTATAAACGCCTGCTGGTAAAGTCACTGAATAGTAACCGTACGCATCTGTTGTTGCAGTTGCTACTACCTCACCTTGTGTAGTACCTGAACCTGCACGGAATTTAATCGATAAGTTTGGAATACCAACATATTGAATATCTGTAATACGACCTGCAAAGCCTGTTTTTACTTCGTATGAAGAAGCTAAATCAACCCCAGTTACTTTAGCATTTTTAGAAGTTACTTTCACTTGAACAGTTTTCCCAGCATTTTCAGCCACATGAAGTGGTGTATACGTAATACGTTGTTTATTTGCATCATATTCTAAACCTTGTAATACCACTTCATTGCCATCAATGTATGCTTTCACTTCAAAATCAGACATCGTTAAGCCAGCAATAAAGTTTGTTAATTGTAACGAAATTGCATTTTGTGAAGCTAACGCCGATGTTAATGTTGCCGTTGCATTTGGATCAGAGTAGCTCTCTGTAACTGTTTCACCAGCAATATTTACTGAACTGTATCCACGATTAATGTCTAATACTAAGTTTTGTGGACGTTGAGATAGTGTAGAGCCTTCTGCATTAATGTGAGCTTGTTGAATAACGCCCTTACCTAATACTTCTGCTGCTGCATTTAATACTAATGTACGAATATCCGTTTGTTCACTTAAATTAATACGAACATTTGTCGCTCGTGAGTTAATTGTTTCAAATACACCCGTTAATTCAACTTGGAAGCCTTCACCAGCTGTTTGCATTGCTTCAGAAACAGTGATGTCTTCAAAGCCAGAAGAACCCTCAGCTAAGTTTTGCTCAACTACTAAAGTTGGTGTTTCTAATTGTACTTCATATACTTGTGTGCTACCTTGTGCAACAATACGAACAGCACCTGTATTTTTATTTACGATTACTATCGCTAATACTGAGTCAGTAAAGTAAATACTGTTTTTACCGCCGCCTTTAACGATCGTTTGACCCGTTACATTAACACCATTTAAATGAACATCTCCTTCACCGATACCTTCACCTAAAATAAGATTGCCGTTAATTGTAACATTTTGTAAGTTTACATTCGCTGTATTAATGAATAAATCACCAGTAATTACTTGTTTGCCTGTTGTTGGACCATATGTACCTGCTGCAGAAATTGTAGAGCCTGAAATTTGTTCCACACGATTACCATTTGATGTTGGAATGTATTCTGAGTTCGAGCCAGAAGTTGTCGGTGCTTCTACCTTAACCCCATCAGCTGTTACGATTTGAGCAATATTTGATTTAATCGACTCATAGTTTTTAATAACATCAACTGCACTAGCACCTACTGGTAATATAAATTTACCGACCTTAGTATTTGTACCTAAAGTAATGTTTGAGTCTTTTTCAAGAACGTTTACTGTTTTAATTGTTCCTTCGATATTAATAGAAGCTGTACCAGCTTTCACTACAGTTAATGTATCCACAGTTGCTGTACCAGCTACCGTTGTATCATTACGGTTTACTTCAATTGTAGGAGTAGTAACCTGATCCAATGTAATTGTAGAACTTTTTGTGCTATTAGCTACAAGTGCTCCTAAAGATGCTACTGGAGAAGCTTTAATAGGATCAATAACTAATTTCCCTTGAATTGTAGCATTTGAAATTTTAACGGATGCGCTATTAAGTATTACGTTACCAGAGATAATCGCTTGTCCTAAATCTAATACTGCAGGTGCTTCTTCAGAGCTAGCGGCTGCAATTGATAAAGTTTTCACTTCTACTATTTCATTATTTTTTACAACTGCTGTTATTTGTGCACCTTTTAAAGCGGCTGCATTTGAATCGGTGAAAATTGCTTGTGTTGCTGAAGCGGCTTTTAATTCGCCTGTTGAAGTTTTAATAGTAGTTCCTGTAACTTCATTAATCGTGAATGTTGCTTCTTCATTAGCCTGAACATTTTCTGCACGTACCACAAAAGTTGCTAATTGGCCGCGCGTTACATTAGACGCACCATCAAACGTAGTAGCTGTTTTACCAGTAGTGACTTCGTTCTCATATAATGCTGCAATATATTGTGCATAATCTTTACGAACATCCGTAAATGGTATATCACCTTCTAATGTTACTAGCTTAAAGCCATTAGCAATCATTTTCGCCATGTGGTTACGTAAAATCGGTTCGCCTTGACGGAACGTTTGATCTTCATACCCACTAATAATTCCCGCATTGGCTAAAGCGGCAATCGCGCCGAAATATTGATGATTTTCCGGAATATCTTTAAAGCCTGGATTTGTTACGTTTACTGTATCCAGTCCTAAAGCACCAGCTAAAATTTTCGCTGCTTGTCCACGCGTCACCTGAGCATTCGGGCGGAATGTACCATCAGAAAAGCCTTGGATTATCCCCCGTTGTTGTAGGTTTAATATATCATTATAAAAATAATCAGTCGTCTTTAAATCTTTAAAACTTGCCTCAGCAGTCGCTGGAGCCACTACGGCAATGGCAGACCCCACAAGCGCTGCTGCAAGTGCTGCATTCAAATACTTTTTCTTAGTCATTATCTCATTTCTCCCTTTTTGTAAACACTAGAATGGTTTAAGTGCCGTTATTTAATAAAACCTAACGACTAAAAGCCTAGTTTTAATTATAAGCAAAATTAAATACTTTTACCCATAAATTTCAATTTTAAAAGGTAAAATGGCATATAAAGAGGTAAATATAGTTATTATTAACATTCTTAATATTATTCTGGTAATTCATTATTTTAATCGGAATAATATTAAGAGATACCGTAGATGAAATACTCAGTCCAATTATATTTTTATGGACCTGAATTATCTATAATATAAACTTTATAATTTTGCTTTTAAAGATATATAAAACGAAATGTAAGAAATAAGTAAAAGGCATAGCCTGTTGTAAGCTATGCCTTTTACTTATTTATATTCAACATTCACCTGTCATACTAAAATGTTTTCTTTTAGCAGCCCTAGAATGTTATTCGCTTGCTCTTCGGTTTCTCTAACTACACCAAAATAAAATTTACATTTTGGTTCTGTCCCTGAAGGGCGAATGGCAATCCAAGAGTCATCCTCTAATAGAAACTTTAATACATTTTCTTTCGGCAAGACGATTGGCTCAGTAGTGCCATCGTCTAATGTTGCAATTCCTGTTAAGTAGTCCTCAACACGTACTACCACTAATCCAGCGATTTCTTGAGGCGTGTTTAAACGGTAGTTATTTAAAATAGCCTTCATCTGGTCTTGACCGTCTTTTCCTTCAAATACTTTAGATACAAGCGCTTCCTTATAGTAGCCAAAGTGCTCATATAGTTCTTCTAAAGCATCAAGCAATGTTTTTTCTTGTGTTGAATAATAAGCAGCCATTTCTGCAACTTTTAAAGCAACTTGGACCGCATCTTTATCACGAGCAAATGTCTCAATTAGATAACCGTAGCTTTCTTCATAACCAAACAAATATGTATGGGCTTTCGTCATTTCAAACTCTGCAATTTTTTCTGCAATATACTTAAACCCTGTTAACGTATTGACTGTTGTTACTCCATAATGAGCTGCAATAGCAGTACCTAGCTCCGATGTAACAATTGTTTTTAACATAGCACCCTTATTTGGGAGTGTGCCACTCTCTTGCTTTGTATGCAAAATATAATTTAATAAAAGTGCACCAAGCTGATTGCCTGTAAGAAGCTCATACGAAATACCTTTACGCACAGCTACCCCTAAACGATCCGCATCTGGGTCTGTTGCCAGTAATAGGTCTGCTCCTACTTGGTTACCTAGCTCGATTGCCATAGCAAAGGCCGCGGCTTCTTCCGGGTTTGGATAGGCCACAGTAGGAAAAGCGCCATCTTGTACAGCTTGTTCCTCAACAACATGTACTTCATTAAAACCGAATTTCTTTAAACCTTCTACTACCGGAACAAGTCCTGCTCCGTGTAAAGGAGTGTAAACAAGCTTCATATTATAATCAATATTATTGTTATTTTTTAAAGTTAATAAGTTATTCATGAACTTTTCATCAAAATCTTCCAAGATCCAATGAAACAACCCCTGCTTTTCAAGCTCTGTAACATCTGCAACTTCAATCGCAAAAATATCACTAATTTGGTTCATATGCTCAATAATAGCATTTGCACCAGTTGGCACTAGCTGCGCACCGTCCTCACCGTATACTTTGAAGCCATTATACTGCTTTGGATTGTGACTGGCCGTAATGACAACGCCTGCAAAAGCATTTAACTCACGCACTGTAAAAGATAACTGGGGTGTTGGACGTGCCTCTATATATATATAAGAAGTAATACTATGTGCACCTAATACACGTGCTGTCTCCACCGCAAATACATATGAAAAATGACGTGTATCGTAAGCAATCGCAACACCACGCTTTTTGGCTTCTTCTCCATTTGAAGAAATATAGCGTGCCAGGCCCTCTGCTACTCGTCGGATTGTATAGATGTTCATACGGTTTGTACCTGCACCGAGGATCCCACGCATGCCACCAGTTCCAAAAGATACATATTGATAGAAGCAGTCTTCGATTGCTTTTTCATCTGTCATAAGTTGAGTTAATTCATCGGCCAAATAAAGGGGAAGTTGTTGCTGCTGCCAATTTTTATATAGTTCTAAACTCATCACTTATTTCTCCTTTAATAGCTCTAGCATTTTACGTTTATATGCTTCTACACCCGGTTGATCAAATGGATTTACTTCCAATAAGCACGCACTCATCGCACATGCTTTCATGAAGAAGTAAATTAAGTAGCCTAAATGGTATTCATCAAGCTTTGGAAGTTCTAATTGAATAACCGGAACGCCACCTTCTGCATGGGCTAATGCAGTTCCCTGCTTTGAAATTGCATTAATTTCATTGAAAGTGCGACTCGATAAATAATTCAATCCATCCTCATCCCGCTCATCAAATGGTACTTGCAAGTCTCCTTCTATTTCATGGAAATGAAGTAAAGTTTCAAACATAATCGGACTGCCATCCTGGATAAATTGGCCGATTGAATGTAAGTCTGTTGAAAAATTAACTGTTGAAGGATATAAACCTTTCTTTTCCTTCCCTTCACTTTCACCAAATAATTGTTTCCACCACTCATGGAATTTATTTAACCCAGGTTCAAATGAAGCGAGTAATTCAATAGAATAACCCTCTTGATAAAGCATGTGACGCATCACAGCATATTTATAGGCATCATTATTAGCTAAATCCGATTCAGATAATTCTTCTGCTGCTTGCTTAGCACCAGCCATTATTGCGCGAATATCTACTCCCGCCACTGCAATTGGTAATAAACCAACCGGTGTTAATACTGAATAACGTCCACCGATATTTGATGGAATGACAAATTGGCGGTAGCCTGCTTTATCCGCAATCCCTTTTAAAATACCTTTTTCAACATCTGTCGTTACAATAATTCGTTCAGAAGCTTTCTCTCCATAGCGATCTTCCATATAGAGTCGCATTACTCGAAAGGCGAGAGCTGGCTCCATTGTGCCACCCGATTTTGAAATGACGTTAACATAAACTTGCTTTTTATCTAAATACGATAAAAGTTCCTTAATATAAGCACCGCTCATGTTAAGACCCACATATACAACTTCAATACCATGTTCCGCTAATCCAAAGTACGGCTTTAATGCTTCTTGAATTGCACGAGCACCTAAAAATGATCCTCCTACTCCAATTACAACAAGTACGTCGGCACATGCCCGTATTTCTGATGCCACACGATCTATTGAATCTAGTAATTCCTGTTGATTCTGAATAGGCGAGTCAATCCAACCAGTTAAATCAAATTGAGGTAAAGTTTGATGAATATCCTGTACTTTGTATTTATATTTTAAAATGTCCTTTTCTTCTAATGAACAATTTATGAGTGTCGTTTTAAGCTTTTCAATTTGCATTTTAAATTCCCCATTTTAACGTTAATTATTGAAATATCCCCAAAATATTCCTCCAATATAAAACCTTAAATAATCATCATACAAAATGAATTATTTAAGGTCAAATTTTAATTATTAATCCATTAGTTCTCTTGCTTTAGATAAGATATAACTTTTTAAATCTTCATGTAAATCTTCACGTTCTAGGGCAAAATCGATTGTTGTTTTTATAAATCCCATTTTTTCTCCAACATCATATCTTTTCCCTTCAAATTCATAGCCATATACTTTTTGTATAGAATTTAATCTTTCAATTGCATCTGTTAACTGAATTTCTCCACCTTTACCTATTTGTTTTTCTTCTAAGAAAGAGAAAATCTCTGGAGTAAGTATATATCTGCCTATTATCGCCAAATTTGAAGGTGCTTCTGATAATGTTGGTTTTTCTATAAATTGTTTAACTTCCATTAAGTTTGAATCAGTATTAATTGGATTGATTATGCCATACCTATGAATATCTTTATCGGCAACCTGCATTATACCTATTACACTAGATTGAACTTTTTCGTATTGATTAATTAATTGTTTAATACACGGTTGTTCGCTCTTAACAATGTCATCACCTAAAAGAACAGCAAATGGTTCATTACCAATAAACTTTCTAGCGCACCATACAGCATGTCCTAAACCTAACGCTTCCTTTTGTCTAATATAATGAATATCTACATTCGCTGACTCTTTGACTTTTTTTAAATCCTCAAGTTTATTATTACTCAATAAATTATTCTCTAATTCCCATGCACTATCGAAATGATCTTCAATTGACCGTTTTCCTTTGCCAGTTACAATTAATATATCCTCAATACCTGCTGCTATAGCTTCTTCCACTATATATTGGATTGTTGGTTTATCTACAATTGGTAACATTTCTTTAGGCATTGCTTTAGTTGCGGGTAAAAATCTCGTACCCAAGCCTGCTGCTGGTATTATAGCCTTTTTTATAGTACCCAATATAATCAATCATCCTTTACTTTAGTCGAACACCTTCTGCTTTTATAACACTGAAAACAGTAAACCAAATTATCTTCAGATCAAAAAATATATTACTATTTTTTAAGTAGATATAATCATATTCAACTTTTTTCTCATCTGTAATTAAATCTCTCCCCATAACCTGAGCATAACCTGTTAATCCTGGTCGTATTGAGCTTATTCCAAATTCATCCCTCATTGCAATAAGATTATATTGGTTATAAAGCGCAGGTCTAGGCCCAACAATGGACATGTCACCTTTTAAAATATTAAATAACTGGGGCAACTCATCCAGACTTGTTTTCCTCAAAATATTACCCACATCTGTTATATACGCAGCTGGATTTCCTAAATCTTCAGTTGAAACATTAGGTGTATCTGTCTTCATTGTTCTAAATTTATATATATTAAATAGTTTTCCATCCTTACCAACTCGTTTTTGTGTAAACAATATTGGTCCTTTTGAATCTGCTTTTATCACTAAGGCAATAAATATCATTGGAATTATAAAAATAACTATTGCTAGTAAACTACTTATTAAATCAAAGAAACGTTTCATAATTATAGTTAAGTCCCTTTCCCTTCTGTAATAGCAATTGCTTGCTGAAAATTATATCTTTGATAGCTGTTATCAGCATAAAATGATAGGCTAGGTTCATAATATAAATCTCCAAATACTTTACTGTAAATATTGGTTTTCTCAATACAAATCTTTAATATAGAGGCCCCAATAACCGTAGTGTATATTTTTTTATTATGTACTTTGGCAATCTCGTTTACCATATCCATTGTATTAATATATTGTGGATCTTGTGGATGGAAAATTCCAGTGGCTCTATGTTCAATCAATTGTTTTATAAACTCTGTTAAATTTCCTACAAATATCATACTTCTTTTGTTTTCTATAAAAGGAAAAATCTTAGTTCTAATACTTAAATTCCTTAAAAGCGCATAGTTCCCAGGGCAATTTGGTCCGTAAACCATAGGTGGGCGTACAATAGCTACATTAAAGGATTCATCATGTAAAGTCTGTAAAATTCCCTCTGCAATTAATTTACTTTTACCATAATAACTAATTGGATTTATCAAAGTTTTGTCTGAAATTTCACCTTTCACTTTTCCAAATACGGCCATCGTACTAAAAAATATAAAATGTTTTACTCCAGCTTCCTTTGCCATCTTTGCTAGCTTTTCAGTAATCTTTGTATTCACATTCATATAATCTTTTTCAACATAATTTTTCTCATTTTTATGTACTAAGCCTGCTAAATGCACAACAACATCAACCCCAGTTAGCATTGAACAGTCAAAATTATTTTTGATACTTCTTTTATTGATAATATAGTTGCTATTTTGGGATTTCAAATAATTGTATAAATAGTTTGCAATATAACCTGTCTCTCCTGTAATAAGTATATTCATGAAAAAACTCCATTATTTTGAATTAATTATATTTAATTATGACATATATACAAACGGAAAGCCAACTTCAATGAAGTTGGCTTTCGTTATTATAAGTAATGTTTTTTAACAGCGTTTATTGCATACATCATAAAATACCATGAAGATTTCCATACTGGGAGATTCTCTGATTTACGATAAACAACCCACATCTTCTTCGCTACATTTAGTTTATTGCTAGAAGCAGAATTTCCGACAATTCTATATTTCGCTAAGACTTCTTGATAACAATATGCCGTTTCGCCATTCTTTAAGACTTTTAGCCATAGAGCTGTGTCTTCCGGTTGTAAATCAGGCATTTGTATCTTGCCTAATTTTTCAATGTTTAAAATTACGGTCAAACAGCCAATAGTTGTATTTCTCAAAAGTTGCTCGTAATTAATTGTTGATGGACATATAACTTTTCGGTTTATGTCGTTCCCCTGTTCATCAATCATTTCATAATTCGTGAATGTAAAATTATAATTATTCTCTTCCATAAAAGCTATTTGTTTTTCAAGCTTATCTGAGTGCCACAAATCATCGCTATCTAAAAAGGCTACATATTTCCCATTAGCCTTTTGGATACCAAAATTTCTTGCTAATGCAGCCCCCGAATTTTTTTCTAATTTGTATATATTAAATCTCGAATCATTAACTATGGCATTTTGAATCAATTCTAATGAATCATCTTTTGAACAATCATCAACAATAATCATTTCAAAGTTTTGATACGTTTGATTTTTTACAGAATTAATTGATTCTAAAATAAACCTTTTACTATTATAAGAAGGTGTAATGATAGAGACTAATGGTTGTGTCATGTAATCACCTTATCCACATATAGAACTGTAATTTTCTATAAGTTTATTTTTTGAATGTTCCCAACTAAATTGGGGGTATATTAATTCTGCATTTTTTCCCTTTTCCAACAATTCTATTTGATTAATTCCGCTAAACGTTTGCTTTAAACTTAATACATCAAATTTTGTAACATACCCAATGTCGTACTTATCTACAAATAAATCAATAGACGTATTTTCAGACACAATACATGGTTTCCCAAGATACAGTGCTTCATAAAGCTTATTAGGAGACGCTATTTGATTATGCTGGTAAGTTGGATCATAAACCATATAAATAATATCTGTTTGGCTAGCAACTGAAAGTATCTCAGGTAAGCTTAAATAACCTAAATAATTTATATTACTATTAATTTCAGCTGCTTTTATGATATCTTCTTGTAACTCACCTTTTCCAGCAAACCAAATGCAAATATCTTGTTGCTGTAATAAAAGTTCAATTCCACGATCTCTACTTAAAGCCCCATAGTAAAAAACATTGAGCAGATTAAAGCTTTTCTCAATGGGATATTCAACTTTTTCCTTTGGTGGATCAATACTATTATTTATAATAATTGTCTTTTCATGAAGCGCTTTAGGGATATTACGAAAGCGATTTTGATCAGGGATAATAATTATCTCTGCACTTTTCATAATCTTTTCGCTTATACTCTTAATAATTTTCCTGACGAATATTGGAATAGGACTATGAAATGTTTCTACAAAATCAGCAATATCATATATTATTTTATATTTCAACTTAGGATTAATGAGCTTTGCTAAAAATACCGGCAGACCTAAATCGAAGTCTATAGCATGAACAACTTTGTACTGTTGTCCAGACTTACATAAAAATAAAATCACCTTGATTATAAACAATAGCTTGTTCACAATTGTAATAATCCCTTTTCCGTACGGTGTATTTCCACAGTAAATAGAATGTACAGTAATTCCTTCTTTTTTAAAATTTTCAGTAGCAGCTTCTATAACTGAAGAATTTACACCACGGTTCCAATTCAATATATCGACATCATAATTTGCTTCCTTTAAAGCTTTTGCTGCACGCGGCAAACGATTTGCAATAAAGGCGCTATTTTGAGCCAATAGAATTTTTTTCTTCATAAACTTCAATCCTTTAATATTATTGCAAATAACTAATATCTTTTTTAAGTCCATTTCAACCGAATTAACCGTTTATTCTTAAGAAGTTTATATAAAAATCCCACAATTTTCTTTCTAAATATTCCTGATATTATAGAAAGAACTAAAATAGAAGCTACTACGGGAACAAAATATATAATTATTAAGGCTTGGTTTTCAAAGTATCTTAAAGCATAAGGATAAACCATTCTATCAAAAATATAGGATGCCAAATATATATCTAAAGTCATCCCACCAATCATAATAAATATTTTATTCAGTACAAGGTTTTTAATTTTAATATCATAAATTGCTAAGAAAAAGAAAATAGCAGTTCCCATCACCGTTAACGAACTGTAATAACCAGTTGCCTCAACAAATATACCTCCCTGTGCAAAATAAAATGTTAATATAGTTTCAATAAGAATTATTAATGCACATAATGAAATTGCTTTATACTTTTTTATTTTTGGTTGATATTCTTTAAAATAACATCCTATAAAGTAATAAGTTAGCGGATATATATTAATCCACCAATTCGGGAAGTATAATATTTTACTTCCTTGAAAATATAATGGGATACTATTTAATAAACCAGGTAAACCAGTTAAAACTATCAATGTGATAATTAAAGCTTTTTTTTCATTTTCTGATTTCAAATTATTGAAAATTATATTTATAAATGGGATCAACAAAAATAAACCCAAATACATATTTACATACCATCCATACCCATTTGCCTCAAAGCTAAGGATTTTATAAAGCCATTCTATTACAGATAAATCTTCTTTAAAATATGTTATCCTCATAACAATTGATAAAAGAGAGTAAAAAAGATATACTCCGATTACATTGATTAACCCTTTATAATAATTTTTTTTTAGTTTTTTTTGGGACATTACATACCCAGTAACCATCATAAATAAAGGAACACATATTAAAAATAACCATCTCAAGTATGTTTGCAAAAATAATAATTCACTATTAATTAGTGGTGTAGAATAATAATAAGTATTCATAAAAAAATGAACTGATGGAACAAAAAATACAGCTATAACTTTTATTAAATCTATTCCTACTTCTCTCTTCATAGAACCCTCTATCAAATCGGTTAAATATAACCATTTATTTTTATTTGAGTAAATTTACAAAGCAATGATTACTGAGGTTTCTATCGCTCATTTACAGTATCTGTTTCTGTTTTGTAAAGAAATTATTCATAGCCGACAAGGACTTAAAAATACTCTACAAATATTCATTCGTAGAGTATAGTAATATTTTTTAAGTACTTTCTATATATTTCGGTTATTAATTTAAAACTAAGAATAGATATTTTTGTCAGTTACTTTAAAAACAAAGTATTTTTGTCCAAAGTAATTTAATATCACAAAAATAATCATTCCAAATATCATAGAAATGTTATCAATAAATTTAGAAGATAAACTATTTAATATAAATTCTAATATATTTTTCGCTACGGTATATGCTATTAAATAACATACAATAATATTTATTATAAATTTGATTACCTCTGTAAAATTTCTATTTTTACTTTTAGATGTATAATATTTATTTAAAATATAACTTATTATACTTCCAATAAAATAATTTAAAAACGTTGATATCCAGTAACCCATTCCGAATAAATTATAAGCTACAAACATTATTGATGTTCCAATGACGGTATTTATAATCCCTACTATTACAAATTTATTGAAAGTTTTTGAATTACTCATATACTTTAACTTTTGTTTTTCCATGGATTTTTTTTGAAATAATATAACTTGGCCTAGATTTTATTTCTTCAAAAATTTTATTAATATAAATCCCTAAAATTCCTATACTTAATGTAATAGTACCTCCAACCAATAAAAGGAGTAAAATTATAGTAGTGAATCCTTCTAATGAATTCCCTGTAAAATAACTTATTAATGAATATCCTCCTAAAAGAGTTGCAAAGATTAAATAAATAACACCAATCAATGATACTAAATGTAGGGGCGCAGAAGTAAATGAGGTAATATTAGATATAGCATATTTAATTAATGATCCGAAAGACCATTTACTTTCCCCATTAACTCTTTCTTGTACTTCAAATTCAACTGTAGCTTGTTTAAAGCCTACCCAGTAAGATAATGCACGGAAAAATCGATTTTTTTCAGGCAACTGATTTAGCTCATTTATCACTTTTCTATCAAGTAGTTTGAAATCAGATGATTTATCCATTTTAAACTTTGTCACTTTTGAAATTGATGAGTAAAAGATTTTAGAAAATAACTTGTAAACAAAGGATTCTTTTCCCCTAGAAACTTTCACACCCTCAATTACTTCGTATCCAACTTCCCACAATCTATACATACTAATAATCATGTCGGGTGGATGCTGCAAATCACAATCTAAAACAACTGCACAATCACCATTACACATTTTCAAACCAGCCTCAATAGCAGCTTCTTTACCAAAATTCCTTGAAAAATTAATTGCCAGAACTTTATCATCTCGGGATATTTCTTCAATTCTATCCCAAGTGTTATCTTTAGAACCATCATTAATATAAACTAATTCATAATCAATAGAATTATTATACATCAATTCACTTATTACATTATATGACAAATTTATATTCTCTTCTTCATTATAAGCTGGTAGAATAATGCTTAATAATTTCATCCTTGTCTCACTCAAATCTTATTATTATAGTATTATCGATTACTTTGATCGAATCACTCAATGGCCATTGTGACATTTCATTAATTTCTTCTGCATTTATCTCAACAAATTCCGACTGAATATCCATTGTTTTCAATTCATGTCCTAAAAAATTATTTAAATACAATGTAGTTGTATACTCATTAAATACAATATTTCCAATCCCTACATTGTACGGGACTTTAGTATTGTAGCTTTCGACTAAATTTATATGTGTAGTGGGATTACCAATAACTAATAAA
The DNA here is from genome assembly GCF_014836935.1 of Solibacillus merdavium. Lineage (GTDB taxonomy): Bacteria > Bacillota > Bacilli > Bacillales_A > Planococcaceae > Solibacillus > Solibacillus ferritrahens. Next base: position 21,914 of record NZ_JACSPW010000004.1, read on the forward strand.
GAGTCAACTAAAGGTGAATTCCTTTGAATATTTTCAATCTCATAAGACACCTTAGTCATTAAAGAATTTGTATAATTATTAATAAGTGAAAGTTTTTCATAATAAATATTTGTAATTACAACTAAATTAAATGCAATTAAAAATAAGATAATTATTGCCACTTTATTAATTACTTTGTAAATAATTTCACTTTTAAAAATATTTGTTTCCAAAATAAAAATTCCTATCAAATACATTAAAGGGATATTTTGAAGCATTAAAACGTGATAAAAAACACTTGGAGAAACAAAATATATTAAGTATAAATAAAAAGGACACAAGCCAATTAACATTATAATTAAAGTGAAATTCTTAAATTTAATTTTTGAAGTTAACACAAATATTAATAATGTAATTAATACTAATAATATATAAAGTAAATTTAACTTTTCGAATAAGTTAGTAAAGCTATAATTATTAAATATAAATATATTAAATGCATTAACTGCTTTCTGTGCTGCTAAATAAATAGTTTCAAAATTTATAACCCCTGCATCATTTATTCCACCATATTCAGTCAATCCAACTTTATTTTGGTAGATTTTAAAATGAATAATATATAGTAACAATCCTCCAACTATAGTTACAATATATTTAATAAAAGACTTAAAGTCTAAATTATTATTATTCATTAATCTTTGGATCAATATGACTACAACCATAGTTACAGCTAAAGTTAAGTTTGCTTGATAAGTACCCAAGGCTACATATAATAAAAATACAGCTCCAATATTATACCAAATGTTTTTAGTAGATATATATATAGCCAATAAAGTTAAAAAGAAAGATATATAATAAGCGTCAGCTGTAAATGCATATGAAAATATCCCGGAAACAGAAGGAAATGCAGCATATATAACAATAAACATTATAATATTTTTTTTATTAACAATGTTAAATATTTCTATAATTAATACAAGGCCTAAACTTAAAAATATGCATGAGATTAATAAATTTAAATAATGCAAGTCGAAATAACTACTTAAACTGCCTAAATATTTTAATGTAAATCTCCCAGAGGAAGATAAATCCATATCGCCATAAAAATGCCAGAGACTGTCATGATTTTTTAAATTATTCACTAACATAAATAAATGAATTATAATGGTTGAACTTAATGAAAATATAAAAGTAAATTTCATTCTTTCAGTTATAGTTATATTTTTTTTATCCAATTTCTTCTTCATCCTTTTCTATATTACAACAACAATCCATCTAACTTGGATTAATTAATTTTAATAATTTTTAATTATGTATAACTCTAACCATACATAGCGTCCCAATCTTTTAGAAAAGCACTATCAGTTAGTTTACTTTTATACTTACCTAATCTTTTTTTACAAATATCAAAATTTTCTGTTATATATTTTATTTTATTAGTGGCTTCATTGATAGAGTTTAATTCATATAAAAAGGTTGAATCATTGTCAACTAATGCGTTATGGATATTAGAAGCTAATATTGGAATATCATTTACAATTGCTTCAGCAATAGAGAGGCCAAAGCTTTCACCTTTTGAAGAAGATATAACAATTCCATTATTATTCTTTATAATATTAAATAATTGTGGCACTTTCTCAAAAGCAATGGGTGGTAAATAAATAACCCGGTTAAGTAAACACTTATCACTTATAATTTTAAATAAATCAACTTCTGTAGTAATAGGCCCTGCAATTATTAATATAAATTTATCACCAACCTTTTTTTGCAAATTTACAAAGATTTCAATGACTTCTTCTACATTTTTTAATTTATCAATTCTGCCTATATACGCAATTGGAATTTTAGGGAAAACATTAGTACTATTTACGTTTTTTTCAACAAGAAGTGCTGGAACAAAATTTCTTAATACTATAGTCTTTTTTTGAAGTTGTTCTGGAATTTCATTGATAATATCTTCTTTAAATTTGTCAGAAGGAACAATAATATTTTTAATATTAAAGGGTAAGTCACTTAGATATTGTCTATTCTCCGTATAGGCTGTATGACATTCAAAAACTATTTTTTCATAATTTTTTGTCATTTCGAAAATCTCAGGGGTATCAATAACGTGAATAAAATCATAATGATTGGGGTTAAAAGTTTCAACTATTTGTAAATATCCGCCTAAATCTTTCCCCTTAATATATTGATTTAAAAGTATTTTCCCTCCCGAATCATGGAGGAAAAATACATCTTGAGATACGTTATAATTAGCTTCTTTAAAAGCTAAAGCTCGATTGAGTAAAACTCTTTCAACGCCTCCCATAGTTGCCCATTTATATACATAAAGGATTTTTTTCATTTTTTAAATTACCTCATTTTCAGTCAAATAACTCTTGCAATATATTATTATTATTGATTTCATCCATTATAAAATTAAATCTGCTATCCCAAGTACTATCTAATAGGAATTCATTTACATTAGAATACTGAATTTTACCCTCTAATATTTCATTATACAATTTTTCTATTGTATCATAAAATTGTTTTGTACTTTCACTATGTGTTACTAATGGATAGTTATTTAAATGTGGGATACCTGTTGAAATAGTAGGAAGACCAAAATATAAATATTCATAGACTTTGATTGGATCTACAGCTTCAGATAGCTTTGAATGTTTAAAAGGGATAATACCTATGTGCCACTTTTCAACGACTTCATGTAATTTACCAGGATGAATTTTCCCATAATACTTAATATTATTGTATTTCATTATTTTCTCTAGTGTCTTATCATCTGCACCATAGCCTATTAAATGTATAAAGATATGGTCCTTTTTAGCTATTTCAAAAATTAGCTCCCAATCAAACCACGCTGCGGTCATATGTCCAAAGTAACCAATATGGATTTTTTTATCATCTGCAGACTGTTTTAAAGAAATATCTTTATATTTTGAAACTTCCTCAGCATATCCATTTCCTACTACTTTTATATCAGTTCTTAAATAATTGAACTTACTTCTTAATGGCTCAGAAACTGCGAAAATCGCATCAGAATTCAAAATAATAGCTTCCTCAACCTCTTTTTTGTACCAAGGAGATTCACCCTGATCATAAAATCCTTCCCATTCATCCATAATGTCATAAATTATATGAAAAGCATTTTCCCTAAATTTAATAATTAGATCATTAAATTCTTTTGCTGGAAAAGTAATAATAAATTTTTTATTTTTGATACCATTTATTAAACTGAAATCTGTTTCTAAAAAATCAAATAATGGTACTTGGTAAATATTATTCAAAAAAGACTGGTAGTTTTTCTCTAATTTTTCCCCTTTTTCCCACTGCCATGCAATATATAATACTGCAAAGCCTTTCTTAGCCAAATATTTAGCAAAATTTATCGTTCTTTGATTATATAATTCATCGAATTCAAAAGCTGAAGGAATAATAACTAGCCCCTGGATTTTCCCTACCTCATAATCATTTAATAAATTTGAATAAAGATTTATTAATTGTGAAGAATTAATAGAAGCTACCTGTTCTTTTGGAGAATTTAGATAAGTAGCAGATCTACTAACTGCCTCCTTTAAACCCTTTGTCTTTAAAATATAGTAGAATTTTTTTGTATAACCCTTTAATTTTTTCCTTACTCCCATAAAACGATAATATTTATTTAAAATTTTCCATGCCTTCGTATTTTGAAAACTAGTTAGCTGATAATTTAAATCATAATTAACATTGTTATAATAAGTAATTTGTCTTTCATATTCTTTAATTTTTTCTTTGAATTCATTCTTATCTTGAAGAAGATTAGATATAACTTTGTCTTTTTGGTTATAGGAATCTGATAGATTTTTTATAATGGTATTATTATTTTCTAATGTAGATTTGAACCAATTAATGGAATTTTCTTTCTCATCTATTTGGTCTTTATGCCACCTTAACTCATTGTTAATTTCTTCAAGCTTTTTATGAAAGCTTGTTTCATTATCAACTAGTTTATTTTTCATAGTTTCTAAAGCTTCTTTTTGGCTAAAATATTCTAACTCATAAAATTCTCTTCTAGCATTAAAGTTTCCTAAATCAATTTTAGTAAAATCAATATTTACTTTTTTAGAATAAATAATTATAGCTTGTTTACCATACCAATGAGTTCCTTCTATTAATTTACAATCAATTTCTTTAAAATATGATAATTGAAAATTATCTATTTCCATTGGGAAAGATTTATATTCAAATGTATACATATGTTCTTTAATTCTATCGTCTTCTAAAAAAGGCACCATTAAAATCAAATGTTGTTTTGTATTTTGAAGCATTTTTGGGATAATTTCAAATGGGTTAGAAAAATGCTCTAATACGTTAGAACAAATTATCACATCATAATTCTGTGGTAGATTTTTTATATCCCCCTGTGCATAATCTACATTGGGATAATATTCTTTGGCTTTGCTAATTGCTTCATTTGAAAAATCTATTCCCACAACATCTAAGTTATTAAATCTATTGGCTAATAAATTTGTTCCATCACCTTCCGCACAACCGGCATCACAAATCGACCATTTTTCTTCCTCAAGTTGTTGAATTATTTCAAAAGGTAAATTTTCAAGTAATAAATTCAGGAAAAATTCAGTTTGCTCTCTACCAAGATAACTTTCCCAGTTAGTTTGGAAACGATTATCCCAATAATCTTTACTGTTTACTTTATATTCACTCATTTTATTACTCCTTTAAAAAACTAATAGATTGACTTACTGGAGGATGGAAATATCCAAATATTTTTTTGTCACTTATAATTCTAAAATATTTTGCCCCTTCAATATAATCATAATACTCAGGTTGCATATTACTTCTATTCTCAATAGCTACTACTAAAATATATTCATCGTCTTTTAGATAATTTTCAAATTCAAAATTCACTTCGATTACATTTGATTTTACCTTTGATAAATTGTGGTTGTGATCATAAGTTGTACTTACAATTAAATCCGTGCCTACTTTATTTTTTATTGAAAATGCAACACTACAATATTTCATATCAATATTTTTAGGTATTTCTGAAATTACTTTTATGCAAACTTTTTCTCCAAATTTAATAAGCGAAGTTTTCTCTTTTTTTGAATTAAATATTTCTACGTATTTAATTATTCCCTGTTGTGATCCCCAACGATTAATGGCTTCAAATTCTGTATTAAAATCTTCTGATCGATGATTTATAATCTCTCTTTCATTAACTTCATCGTCATTCATATATTTCATATATTCTGCTGTCACTTCTAAGGTTTCACCAAACATTCTCATTTCACCTTGGTGAATCCAAAGGGCTTTATCACAAAAAGTACGGATACTTGAAACATCATGTCCTACAAATAGTATTGTCGCACCACTTTCCTTTAATTCATTCATTCTATTAAAGCATTTTGCTTGAAATTTCATATCTCCTACAGCTAAAGCTTCATCAATAATTAAAATTTCAGGATCAACATTAATCGCAACTGCAAAAGCCAATCTTGCAAACATTCCTGAAGAGTAGGTCTTTACAGGTTGATATACATATTCTCCGATATCAGCAAAATCTAATATGCCTTGAATACGTTCATCCATCTGGCTTTTAGAATATCCCATTATTGTACCTTGTAAATAAATATTCTCTATCCCTGTATACTCCATATTAAACCCAGCGCCTAATTCTAATAATGCTGCAACTTTCCCTGCCACTTGCACATTACCAGAAGAGGCCGATAGAACACCAGTAAGTATTTTCAATAAAGTCGATTTACCAGATCCATTCTTCCCTACAATCCCTAATGTCTCTCCCTTTTTCACTTCAAATGAAATATTTTTCAAAGCAAAAAACTCCGAATGATACAATTTCCTTGATATACTTAATGATTCTTTTAAACGGTCTTGTGGATTATTGTATAATTTATAAACTTTTGATAATTCTTGAACAACAATTGAATTTTTCATTTTAATCTCCTCTTATAGCACATCTGAAAAATGAGGTCGTAATTTTTTAAAGATCCATACACCAAATATTAAAACAGTTAATGTAAATAACCAAAAATAGATAGTCAAAAGAGGATCTTCCCAAAACCACTTTTGATAAATTAAAGTATTACGGTAACCCTCTACTATATAATAGATGGGATTTAATTTAAATAAAAACTGCAGATTAAGAGGCACAATTTGAAATGACCAAAAAATAGGAGTTAACCAAAAGCCAAATTGTAATAAAACAGATACAATTTGTCCCACATCTTTTGAAAAAATAGCTAGCGAAGATGTGATCAATGACACACCGTATACCAAAATTACTGTTGCAAATAAAAAATAAAAAATTTGAATATGGTATATACTGAATCCAAACCCATAAATGGCAAATAAAACTATTACTATCAATAAAAATATAATATGGATGAATAATGCTGATATAGTTTTTATAATTGGTAACAAACTAACTCTAAAAACTACTTTTTTAACTAAATAACTGTTATCTAATATGGAGTTCGTCCCTATTGCTATAGCTTCTGAAATAAAAAACCAAGGTATAATACCTGCAATTAACCATAAAATAAATGGAACATCATCTATTGGCATAGATCTAAAACCAATCTGAAATACAAACCAATAAATTAATATCATAATTATTGGATTCATAAATGCCCAAAAAATCCCCAAATAAGAGCCTAAATATTTAACTTTAAAATCATTTTTTGCAAGTTGCATAATAATATTTCTATCATTATATAAACTTTTTAAGTAACTCATCTATTTACTTCCCATCATTATTTTTTCATGAGATTCTATCTCTTTTAAAATATTTGCTATGATATTTGTTAATTCATCATTTTTATATAATAAGTAATCCTCTAATCTTACATCAATATTTTTTATATATTGTTCATTATGAAACGCATTGATTTTTGGATGTACTTTTCTGTACGATTCTTCATATTCATAACAGAGTTCTTCGTATAACTTTTCACCATCACGAATTCCCGTAAATTTAATTTCTATATCTTTTTCATCAAACCCAGATAGTTTAATTAATTGTTTGGCCAAATCGGTAATTTTCACTGGTTGTCCCATATCTAGTACAAACGTTTCGCCACCATTTGAAAAGCTTGCAGCTTGAATAACCAATTGAGCCGCCTCGGGAATCGTCATAAAATACCTGGTCATCTCAGGATGTGTCACAGTTACAGGTCCTCCATGACTAATTTGTTCTTTAAATAACGGGACAACACTCCCACTACTTCCCAATACATTACCAAATCGTACAGAGGAATACTTTGTTTTACTTACAAAGTTTTTCTCATTTATAATTAACTCAGCTATACGTTTTGTCATTCCCATTACATTTGTTGGATTAACAGCTTTATCAGTTGATATCAGCACAAAATTACTAACATTTGCCTGGTCTGCTGCATCAGCAACATTTTTAGTACCTAAAATATTTGTCGATACAGCGGAGTATACATTTTCCTCCATTAAAGGTACGTGTTTATATGCCGCTGCATGAAAGACAACATCTGGCTTATGGTTATTCATCATAATCATAATACGGTCTCGGTTTTCAATACTCATAATCTCAGTAGTTATGTTAGTTTGATATATATTCTTCGAAAGCTCGCTTGTGATTTTATAAATATTATATTCGCTGTGGTCTAACAAGATTAGCTCATACGGTTCAAACTTAATTATTTGCCTACATAGTTCCGACCCTATCGATCCACCTGCACCAGTAACCAATATTTTCTTCCCTTTTATTTTTAATGAAATCGATTCATTATTTAAAATGACCGGTTCTCTACCAAGTAAATCTTCTATTGATACATCCCGAATTTTTGTGTATTGGATATTTCCAGTTGCAAAATCAAGATATGAAGGTAGAATTTGCACATTATCTGTATATTTTTTCGCATTTGTAATTAAACTGCTTAATTTTTCTCCTTTTAAGGAAGGCATAGCAATAATAATGTGGTTAATACGATAGTGCTCAACGACACTTTCTATTTCTTCTAAACCACCCACAACTGGAACACCACTTAATTCTAAATTTTTTAAATTAGGGTTATCATCTAGAAAAACAATCGGATTTAATATCGTACTTTCTGCTTGTAATTGATTTACAATTGTTCTCCCTGTATTGCCTGCCCCTAAAATAAGCGCTCTACGCTTAATACTAGTACTCTCTACTTCTTTTTGTTCTTTTAATAATTGCCAGTATCTCCAAAACAATCTCACACCACACAATAAAACAATATGAAGAATCCAAGTTAAAAATAGTGCTCTTTCATATAAATCTCTAAATACAAATATTTGAAATAAAGCTGTTAATGCCACCGATGTCGTAATAACTTTACACAAGCCAATTATTTCATCAATGTTTGCATATTTCCATACTCTCATATATAAATGAAATTTATATGATAATAAATGATGCGTTAATAATAAAATAATTGAACTTGATACTACAAAAAAATTAATTTGTGCATTAAAAGGATTTAAAAATACATGAGATAAATAAATCGAAAACAGCACTATAATCGAGTCTATTAAGATTAGAGATACTAATCTAAATTTGTAATCCAATTTAATTACCTCATTTCTTATAAGACTTATTCTTTGTCTGGATTTAATTTATTTCCATGTGAAAACACTATACCTAAAAAAATAAATACTACAGCTGTTATGGCTGGGATTGAATCATTAAATAGTGCCTGTACGGAATAAGCAAGTACTGCTACTCCTAATATTAAAACAGCACTATTTATATTATTTTTTTGTACTAATGCTCTTAAAACTAACGTCACATTCCATATAATAATAGATATTAAGGCTATAAAACCAAATATACCCGTCCCGTATAATATTGCAATATAAATGTTATGTGCTTTATCAACAATTGTATTTTCATCCAGCATACCTGCTCTACTTTCTAGTTGGTAATGTGGAAAATTGTATACTAGAGAATCATTACCATATCCAGTTAACGGGCGCTCTTTTACCATTTCTAAAGTTTCATTCCAAATATAACCACGACCTGTCCCGAAAGCTAAATATCTTTCTGGTAATACAGGTAACTCAAGTGCTTTCTCACTAGCATATACTTTGTTATCATAACTAAATCCATAACCAAGTGAGGATGCCTCTTCTTTTGAATATGGGTTTATATCAACAAAGAAACCGAATGATTCTTCCCATACCCTATCATTTTCCTTTGAAAGAATATGAAAAATGGGAACAATAATTATTAAAGAAATTACAAGGGCTGTTATACTTTTCTGCTTTTCACTATTTTTAATACTTAATATTAGTATTAACGGCAAAATAACAATAATAGTTAAAAATCCACTAGTAGAAATGGACATTAATAAAATAGCCAATGAAGCTGCCGCAGTGATAGAACCAATAATCACTTCAACCCATTTTTTAGATAACACTGCCCATGCTAGATACATCACCGACATAATAGCGAACATACCACTCATATAATTCCACTGATTTAACGTTCCTACTAATAATGAAGATTCTGAAATATTTGCTCCTTCAGGTAGCAAGATTGATACTAAGTTTTGAAGCCATTTTGCTTGTAATAAATCATTACCATAAAAATTCATTGCAATAATATATAAGTTTATAAATACAAATGGAATCATTGCATACATTATAGAAGGCACAGCATTTTTAGGATATTTAATATTTATCGCTACAAATAATAATGCAATATAACATAACCAACTGATCGCTCCATCTGAACGGTTATATTGACCATTTAAAGCAATCGTAATATTTGGAGAAGCAATTGTAGAAATAATTATGGCTACAGTAAACACCGCTAAAATATAATTTAAGGCTGTTTTTCGTATTATACCTTCCATAAAAAAAATTTTAAGCATTAGCATCCCAAATGTAATTATAGTTATACTTACAATAAAAATTAATTTATAGTGAGTAAATAGATCTCCCTTTATTCCAGATGTAAGAACATCAATATTAGAAATTAATGGACTCACTACTTCTTTAACATTTGCCATTACAATTAGAGGCATAACTGCGATTAAAAATAAGAATAAACGGAAAATCCATTTATCAATATTTGCACGTGACTGAGTATTTTCTATTTCATCATTAATTACTGTTGATTTATTGAGCTCTTCGTAAAATGAAGCCATCTAACCTTACCTTCCTTATTGCATATTCTCAATTTGAGTTAATAATTCTGTGACATGTTCTTGGTAAGTTGGATACTCTTGTGGCGCCCAACCCCATTCACGACATTTTTCTAAGACTATCTTAGCATCCTCATAGCGTTCAGCAGAAATTAAAACTTCCCCAAATTGGATCATAAACATCGGATCTTCTACTTTATGTGGGTTTATATCTAATGCCTTTTGAAATAATATTGTGGATCTGGTAAAATCACCCAGATTCGCTGAGGTTACAGCTCCAATATAATTTACCACTTCGGAATTTGGCTGGCGCAATAATAATTCGTTTATTAAATTCTCTGCATCAGAATATTTGCCATCATTATATAATTGACTTGCTTGTTGATAAAGAACATCATCCATCAAAAAATCCTCGTCTTGTTTACTTGCTAGTACTTTCGCAGTTATAAAACCGACTATTATAAAAGCTACAATGCCAAGTAAAATATATTTCCTCTTAGATTCAGTAAGCTGCATTGTTCACAATCCTTTATGTATTGAATATTGAATAACATTCTCATTATACACTAATTTAGGATAAATTTCCTTACAATTCCCTAATTTCCATGGCTATAAATCAATTTAATATCTAAAATTTGACACGATGTAATAATTTGAACCATAGAATTCACTAATATTTCAATTACAAATAAAAATTTAAAATTAATCGTATTTCCACATTAAATAAAAAAAGCAGAATTGCATGATGCAATTCTGCTTTTTATAACCTAGAATTATAAAACTCTAGCTTCTTAAAGAAAAATTATTATTGTGCTCTGAATACGTTTCTGCCGTTAGCATTTGTTTCATATACAAAGCTGTACACTTTACCTTTGTAAGAAATAGATACTGTTTCTCCAACAGATACAGGGTCAGCACCAAAGCCTACATATAGAACTTTGTTGTTGGCAGCGTCAGTAGTGATTGTACCACGTGTACCACCTGTTTTAGTTGCTTCAATACTTGTAGCTGCTACTGCTTCAGTAAATGTTAATGTAATTGACGCAGCATCTCTAGAAGTAGGATTAGTTTCAGTAGTTTGTACTACATCTGAAATCGTGAAGTAAGAAGTACTTGCACCTGATAAGAATGTTGCTGTTTTAGTAACAGATGTTAAACCAGATAAACCAGAGTTTGTTGGTGTTGCAGTAACACGAACATCTGAACCGTTAGATTTTAAGAAGATAGAAATATCCGTTTGTCCAGCAACTACAGTACGGTTTAAGATTGTTTTTGAAGTATATGCAGGGATTACAACAGCTACTCCATTTTCTAAAACAGCGTTACCAGCTGCATCTACTAATTCAACTGCTTGTGCACCTGCACGTACTGTAAATTGTACTGGTGTATCTGAGCCGTATGAGCGAGCTTTACCATTTTGATCAGATAATTGGTAAGAAAATTCTGCAACTGTGTCGCTACCGAATGTTGTAACTTCCTTATCATCCGCATTTGTAACTACTAATTCACTTCTGTAATCAGCAGTTCTTGTAGTACGGAAGTAAGTGATTTCTCCTGTAACTTGTAAATCTTTCTTATCTAATTTGCCAGGTTCAGAACCAGTACCTGTACCATTGTCGATAAATGCAATTGGTGTTACAAATGCATCAGCATCAGGGTGACTAACTGTAAACTTAGCTACACCATCTTTATCTGTAACAATACGGAATGTAACAGAATCTGTTGTAGTTGAAACTACTGGCTCACCATCAGCATCAAATACTTTTACATCACCGCGTGTAGTAGTAGTTTCATTATTAAATGTTACTAAAAGCTCTGCATTAGCTAATGCTTTACCTTCTCTATTTTTCAGTGTTGCAACATAGTCACGTCCACCAGTTTGTGTATCATCTTTGTAAACTGAAGCAGTTTGGTTACCTTCAGCTTTAATTGATAAATCAAATACTGATTCTTTAGCAAATGTTGCAGTTGAACCTACAGCTTGTAAAGCAGTAGCATCGTATTTAGGAGTTGTGCCTGGGTTGTTTACGAAAGCAATTGGCGTTACTGCTGCATCATCACCTGTTAATACTAGGTTAGCTTTACCTGTAGAATCTAAACGAATAACACCTACAGCATATCCGCCAGTTGTATATTCATAAGCAAATTTAGCAGTAGCAGTATCACCAGTAGTGTTTAAACCTAAGAACTCTACACCACGAACAGCTTTTTCAGGAGCTACATTTAAGTTTTCTTTGAAAGCTACGTAAACTAATTCATTATTTTCACCAGTAATTTGGTAAACTTTTTGTTCACCATTAGCTAAAGTTGTTCCTTCTGTAACATCTTTAATTGCTAAAGTTGTATCCCAGTATACTTTTGCAGCTGCTTTTAATGCTGGTTTACCCGTTGCATATGCATTTACGTTATCTGTATTACCTTGTGAACGAGTATAAGTATAAGTTGCTACACCGTTTGCGTCAGTTTTTACAGTTGCTGTAATTTGAGGAACGATAGTTGTATCGTTAGCCAATTTTTCATGGAAGATATCAAACTTCACAGGAATGTTAGTTGTAGATTCACCTTCAGCTACAGTTACTTTAGCTTTTAAAGTTACTGTTTCACCATACTTACCTTGGATTGAAGTTTGTTCAAATGCAATTGCAGTTGGTAATACTGATGAAGCTTCTTGATCTTCTTGACCAGCAGCTGTGTAATCAGCAGTGATTGTTTTGTGTAAGAATGACGCGAATTGACCGCGAGTTGTGTTGCCTTTTGGGTTGAACGCTGGTGCAGCTGGGTTTGTAATGTCATAGAAGTCTAATACAGAAATCGCTGTGCGAGCTTCTGCTTTAGCTTGAGTTAAGTCAGTTACATCACCTTTGAAATCTTGAGTAGCTACGTACTCTTCTAAGCTGATATTGTATACAGTGTTAACTGTACGTACTAAAGTGATAGCCATGTTTTCGCGAGTGATTGGGTCACCAGCTAAAAGGTTACCGTTAGAACCTACGAATACGCCAGCTTCTTTAACTAAAGAAGCGTATTTTAATAACTCTTCGTTAGTTTTTGTAGTTAAGTCAGCGAATGCTGGACGAGTTTTGTAGTCAGCAGAAGCTTCATAACCTTTAGTTTCTAAAAACTTACCTAATAATTTAACTACGTCAGAACGAGTTAATTCTTTGTTAGGCTTGAATGTGCCATCTTGGTAACCAGAGATGATACCATCACTTACTAATGCAGTGATCGCTTCCTCGTGTGTGTTACCTGAAATGTCCGATAATGATGCAGCAGATGCAACTGGTACGATTGCAGATGCTACTAATGTAGCTGTCGCAGCTGTTGCTACGAATTTTTTGTATTTCTTTGGTTGGTTAGCCATTGAAAAATTTCCTCCTCATAAGTGAAAATAATAATTTTAGTTACCCACACGAAAAATGTGCAGAAAAACTAACTACACATAAATTCTAGTAGTATACATTTACTATGTCAATCTTTTTTTACCAATAAACCCACAAATCACCTGTTTATAAGGTAAAAGATATAAAACAGCAAATATATTCAGATAACTTAGAATTTCTTTAATTATGACACACATATACTCATAAAGACAACATTTTCTTTCACCAATAATCGATAAACCTATTTTAATATAGTTATTCTATTTGTTAAATTTAGGTTTTCATAACTTAAAAAGGTATGGATTTGGTTATATAATACAGTAATACCAAGGTTTTAAATGGAATTATCACATTACAAATATTACTAAAATATTACTTTTATAATATAATGATTATTTATGTGAACATATTTTTTACTACTTAGCTATTATATTAATAGTACAAATTTATAGAACCTATTCGATAAATTTCGACAAAAATAAAAAAAGAAAAAGGCTTTAGCATTTAAATGCTAAAGCCTTTTTCTCGGGCTACCAACCGTTTTTTTCCTTGCAGGGAAAAGTATAAATTTAACTATATATTGTAGAGGAAATCTTACTACTGAATTTAGTGTAACACTTACATTACAAATACACAATCAAATATTACAAAGATTACACTATTTTTTTTCCATTACTTACTCTTTTTAGGGCTACGTGCCACTTCTAATAAAAATAAAGGCAACGCAATTTGACGTTTAATACGATGTGGTTCCTTCATTAAACGGTAAAACCACTCCATACCCACCTTTTGGAAAGCTTCTGGTGCGCGCTTCACATTTCCGGCCAGTACATCAAATGACCCACCCACTCCTTGATAAATCGTTGGATGCAGCTGATCTCTGTTTGCATTGATCCAGTTTTCCTGCTTTGGCGATCCCATTGCAACAAATAATAAATCAGGTTTCGCTTCATTAATTTTGTCTATTATCTTTTGATTATCCTTTTCATAGCCGTCCTGTGTGCCGGCTATTTGAATCGTTGGATATAGTTCCTTTAACTTCTCGGCTGCTTTGTCAGCGACACCTGGCTTTCCGCCGTATAAAAAGATCGGCTTTCCGCGCTTTGCTGACTCTTCACATAGACGAAGCATCATATCTACACCTGTGACACGTGATGTAATTTGTCCCTTTTGTATTTTAGAGGCTAAAATGACACCGATGCCATCCGGAATTTGAAACTCAGCATTATTGAGAAGTGTTTTTAATGCCGGATCTTCTTTTGCTTTTATAATTTTTTCTGGGTTAATGGCCACAATTAATGATTTTTGCTCTTTTTCGATTTGTTCGAATACGATTGGCAACAAATCATCATAACTTTCGGTATTAACTTGTATGCCGAGTACGGTTTCTTTCATATTAACTCTTCCTTTCTCAATATTGCTTCTATAAACACAGCTGGCAGTACGCTTTATACGCACTGCCGAATTTACTTTATTAGTTCTTCGCATCTCCAAGTAAGTGGAACTGGAAGCCTGCCTTTTCCCAAACTTCGCGGTTTAGGCAGTTTTTCGTATCAAATACGATTTTACTTTTTACGTTTAACGTAGCAGGATCAAGTTCGCGGAATTCTTTATGATCTGTTAGGAACACTAAAATATCTGCCTGCTCCAAAGCTTCCTGCATGCTTTGAGTTTGTGTTTCATGCTTATTTTGCTTAATATGCGGGTCATGTGAGACTACTGTTAAACCAAGCTTTTGCAGTTCATCAATAACAATTGTTGATGGGCTTTCACGCATATCATCTACATTTCCTTTGAATGCTAAACCGAACGCACCGACTGTTGCACCGGCAATACCGTTTTTATTTAAAATAGCTTGTGTTTTTTGTGCTGTGAAGCTTGGCATAGAGTCATTTGTATTACGAGAAAGGTGAATAATCTGTGCTTGTTCGCCACCTAATTCCACTAAGAACCATGGATCTACTGCGATACAGTGACCACCTACACCTGGTCCTGGGAAATGAACATTTACACGTGGATGGTAGTTCGCGAATTTGATTGCTTCCCAAATATTCACGTCTAATTTCTCAGCCATTTTCGCTAATTCGTTGGCAAACGCAATGTTCACATCACGGTAAGTGTTTTCCATAACTTTTACTAATTCTGCTGTCGTTGCATCTGTTAAATGGATCTCGCCTTTTACAAATGTTTCGTAAAGCTCCTTTGTAAGCTCAGCTGACTTTTGTGAAATCCCGCCAACAATACGATCGTTGTTAACTAGTTCTTCAAAAATACGGCCTGGAATAACTCGCTCTGGAGAATGTGAAACAAATAGTTCTGTTCCAATTTCAAGACCAGATTTCACTAATTCTGGCAGCATTACATTTTCAACAGTTTTTGGTGGAACTGTTGATTCTAATATTACTAAATCGCCTTTTTTCACGAAAGGTACGATTGAAGCCGTTGCCTGACGAACATATTCTAAATTCGCTGTATTGTCCGGATTAATCGGTGACGGTACCGCGACAATGTACACATCTGAAGTTACTGGTGTTGTAGATGCAGTTAAAAAGCCTTCATCTACTGCCTTATTCAGGCGCTCTTGTAAGCCGTTCTCCTCGATATGTAATTGTTTTTCCTGAATACTTTTCACAGCTGCTGGATTCACATCAACACCGTGTACCTTTACGCCGTGATTTGCAAACATTACCGCCGTTGGTAAGCCGATATATCCTAACCCAACGACACAGATTGATTTTGTCATGATCGTTTCTCCCTTTCACTTTCAAAAAAGCTATATCTCATTGTTTGATTATTGTTTAATTTGTTCCGCGCATTTCGCCCGCATTCAATTTAATACGGTTTTTCACTCCCGCTTTATATATGTAACGAAATTAATAATCGAATGGTTGCAATTTAATGCTTAGAAAAATAGTCCTGCCTTACAGTATACAACTTTCTCTTCGCTGTGTGAAATAGTTTTTATTTTTTGTTAAAGTTGCGCTTTTAATAAGAAGAGCGTTCAAAAAAGCATTTGTATAAGTTCGGCTTTTTGTTATAAACTTCCCCTTTAAATGGAGGTATTATACTTATTAGAGCGCTTGGAGTGAGTTGAATTAGGTGAATAAGCTATCTGTCTAGAAGGATATAAGCCTTTTCTTGATTTATCATGTCCGATTTGATTATTCGCCACTTTTTTTGTTTTATTAGTCACCCTTGAACTGATAATCGACCATTCACATGTGATATTAGACAGTTGGTAACAAATAATGTCCACTTCACCCTTGATATTCGTCAATCGGAAATATATTATACACTTTAATGATTTAATCGCCACTCACATCAGCATATTCGCCACTTCCCCAAACTCCGCACACATTCCAAAAGAAAAAACCCCATTAGCTAAAATAAGCTAACAGGATTTAATATTGATGTTGGACAATCACGATGCATAGCCTCCAGTTAATTTTGCCTTCTCTGCCATAAGGTCATGGAATAATGCTTCGTTGCGTGCTTCTAGGGCATCATCGATTAAGCGTGTTAAATTATGTTCTTCCAAGTTACGCACAATATTTTCAACCTCTTCATTAAACTGGTACTGCTTTTCACTTTCTGCTGGTCTTACTTGATTCGAAACTTCCTCGATAAGAGGCATTAAATATTCATGTACGTTGGATACAAGTAAAAGTTGATAAAGTGGAAGGCGTACAAATCGATTGCCGCGCTGGAAAACAAATACTTCTGATAAATTTTCAACTTGCATTGAATTTAAATCAATAATCATTTCCTTCCCCTCGATCGGAATGAAGTGGAAAATTTCCTCTTCTTTTGTGATTGAGAAATATTGATAAGCAAAGACTAAACGTAATTTCGACCCTGTCATTTTTGTATAGAATGGTTTCATAAATTGAACTTGAATCATTGGAATTCCTCCTTTATTGAATTTTTTATACTGCTTTTATTCGAGTCCTAAGACCTAATTTCAATTATCATATGGATTATTTAACCGAAAAGTTCCTGCTGCTTTTCTCATTTCTTATAGTTTCCCCATACTTTCTTTTTTTCAAACTCCCTAAACTTAACATCCTTTAAAAAATTAATTCCCCGCTATTCAGATTACCGCTTTGTATTAATTCGTATTATAATGGAAGGAACGACTTTTTTAACTTCTTGCAGCAAAGTCCCTTTTAGGTGGAGTGATGTTACAGAGCGCTCTTCCCTTATGGACGAGATAGCTGTAATTTTTGTTGCAGAAGTTAAAGCCTCCAACTTTCGAAGGAAGGATTCTTTGCGCTAGCATACAGCCAAATCCGGACAAATAACACCGAGGCGTAATTGATAATTAGGAGGGGAAACCCGTTTTGAGTTTAACGTTTTCTGAAATTGCTCATGCTCATAAAGATTTTATTCAACATACATTACAAACTTTTGAAGATCAGCTTCACCCTTCAGCCGATGAAGATGCAGAATTGGTGACTCGCGCTATGTTTTCCATTCGTAACCAAGCAATCAAGCCGCCACATTATTCTACATTTTCTCAAATCTTAGTATGCCAAATACAGGATGTGAATACTGCGGAAGTGACGATTAATTTCCCACAGAAGCAAATTAGCTGCAGTTGCCCAAAAACTGAACTGTGCCGGCATCAGCTCGCAACCATTTTAAAGCTATCCCAATATTTTATTTCCTTACAGCAATGGCTTTCAAATTGGCGTTCTAAAAAATCAATTCCGCTGCATTCATTGGCAGCAGCACGAAGCCCTGAAAACTGGCAACGGATGGCGGATGAAGTACTGAATTATGCGGTTAAAGGACCCCAGCCGATCGAACCTTATGCACTTTCTGCACTAAATGAAAGTATTCGTTCAAAAATTCAGCGTCATCGTCCATATGAACAGGAATGGCAGGAGCTATACCAATTGTTTATGGACATTGCCATTTTGAAACATTTCCTTTTGCATGCGGTTAAAACAAAAACAGATATGGAACATCATTATTTTCAATTCTTTTTGGAAAATACATTAAGCCGCATTCAACGTTCGATCGATGCATTAAGTAAAACGACACGCTTATTTGCTACTGAACCGTTTTACGATGCCTTGCAGCAAAGTGTACGGGACATCCTCTTCATTGAAAAGGGAGCAAAATCATTCCGCCTGACACTGTATTTACAATTTTGGACGAAGCTCTTTGATGAAAAGAAACGTATTACAAACGAATTGATAATTTTAGAACAAAGCTCTGATATCGAAACAGATTTGGATTTAGATGTAGTATTGGCGATTTTCTATATTTTATTAGGCTCTACATCACCTTTAGAGCGTGTAACGGAAATACTGGATGAAGATAATGTAGAAAGCTTTATTGAAGTCGCACAATACGCTCTTCACAAAGGCTATGTCGATGAAGCGGCGATTATTTTGAAAAAGGCACTTCCTTTATTACAGACGTTCGTACAGGACAATTTGCTCCCGATTCGTCGCCAAAAGTTTATACGTAAGCTCGATAAGCTATATGGACAAATTTCGTTAACCGAAGAAGAAGAGCTGGGGTTATACGCTTCTTTTGGCCGATACGGCATTGAGTCGTTTTCCAATTATTTATTGCGCCACAATCGCTTCGATCAATGGGTGGCACTGCATCAACTTTATAAGTCCTCCATTCCTTATTTGGAGCAATGCGGCTTAAAGGATGTTGTCGCACAATCTCCTGAAATCGCGCTTCCTCTTTATCATTATTATGCGATGGAGGAAATTCAGCAAAAGTCACGTCAAAATTATAAACAGGCAGTACGTATATGGCGTGCGATGAAAAATGCTTCCAAAAAAGCCGGAAAGCTCGACTATTTCACATCATATATTGAGGCCGTACAGCAACAATTCAAGCGTTTACGTGCGCTACAAGAAGAAATGAACAAAAGCAACTTACTCGGATAAGTTATGTATTTTGCTAATAGGAGGTGACATTGCGTTTATAGCGCAAATACTATGCATTATTTATTTAATACAAAGCTACCCTTTGTGAAAGTAATTCGCATCAAGCTTACGGAGTTACGTCCTGGTTACTTCCGCGCTACTGCGTACAATAAAAATGACTTAATCTTACCGACAGCTAACTGGATTCCGTCGCTATTTTTTAAGTTTGAACAAAATTTTTATGGATTAAGCACTTCCTTGGAGGAACGTGATTTAATCCTATCAGCTGCTCAATTGCTCGATGTTCTTTCACCTGCAAACCGTCATCCATTTTTGGACTTCGCTGCCTATGATGAGGAAACCGTTGAGTATTTTCAAACATTACAAACAACTCTGCCACTATGGAGCGATCCGGCACTCTGGCAACAGGCAACGGTAACTGCAGAAGACTTCTCTTTTCCAAATGAACTCTTACAATATGCGGTCGAACAAAAGCTGATGGACGCAGGGTTAACTAAGGAAGACACATTGGCTCTCATTCCTTTTTTCCAAAGTGGTGGCTGGCCGATGCAAACTTCGCATGTTTTTGACGGTGTTAAAATGGCACTACGCTTACGCGAACCAGAAGAAAATGAGGAAAATTGGATTTTAGAAACCGTCCTTATTAGTCCCAGTTCCATTAAACACTGGACACCTGCTTCGTCAAAACGCAAACTTCCGATTGAAGAGGCATTGCCCAAAAAGTGGAGGACGATTGCCAAAAATATTGAAGAGCTACAAAATCAAATAATCGATTTAATTCAATTAAATGCTGAAAGTACGCACTTTATTCATAGCCATTTCAATGATCTGGAAGTACGTGATTTTCTGCGTCAGGAACTAGCCAAATTACAGGCATTAGGTTTTGAAGTAATTTTACCCGCATGGCTTAAAGAATTAAGGCAATCTAAGATGCGCGTACGAGTAAGTGCAAATAACCAATCCGCTCGAAGTGTGGCAGGTCTTGACGATATTTTGACATTCAAATGGCAGTTTTCGATGAATGGCGAAGAAATTTCAGCTGAAGCTTTCCAAAAACTCGTGGACGAAAAACGGGAATTTGTTCGTGTCGGTACAGAATGGTTCCGTATCGATGCAGAATGGCTCAATGAAATGCGTGAGCTTATGGAACAAGCGAAAGAAGAAAATTGGACAGTACGCGATTTACTGTTCCGTGAACTTCCTGAAACGCTGACTGCTCCTCTGGAAGATGATGAATCAGATGCCGAGCATGATGACCCATTATTCGCATTTGAGATGCAGCAATCGCTTCAATCCTATATTGATCAGCTGCAAAATAAAAAAGGACTACCAAAAGTCAATGTACCAGCTAAGCTCCATGCCGAATTACGTCCATACCAGCAGGAAGGTTTTGAATGGCTCGTCTTTATGCGTGACCAGAAATTTGGTGCCTGTTTAGCGGATGATATGGGGCTTGGAAAAACTGTACAGCTTATCACGTATATGCTTCATACAGTATCCGTGCTACAAATTGATAAACCGACATTAATTGTTTGCCCTACATCGGTTGTCGGAAACTGGCAAAAAGAGCTAACTCGCTTTGCTCCTGATTTAGAAGTCTATACACATTATGGACCCCGTCGTTTAAAAGGGAATGACTTAACAAGCTATTTAGAGACTCAACGTCCTCATGTTATTCTTTCGACATATGGAACGGTTACTCAGGATGCGGATGATTTACAGCAAATTGATTGGTCGACAATCGCTTTAGATGAAGCACAAAACATTAAAAATATGCAAACACTGCAATCCCGTGCCATCCGTAAATTAAAGGGCGATCATCATATTGCGTTAACTGGAACACCTGTTGAAAACCGCCTTTCAGAACTTTGGGCCATTTTTGACTTTATTCATAAAGGGTACTTAGGTAGCTTTACGAAGTTTGCGGATAGTTTTATTACACCAATTGAACGCGATGAGTCAGAAAGCCATAAGCGCGTTTTACGGATGAAGATTCGTCCGTTTTTACTGCGTCGTTCAAAGCGGGATCCCGAGCTTCAGCTGAACTTACCGGAAAAGCAAGAATCGCTTGAATTTTGCGCCCTTACACCTGAGCAAGCTGCACATTATGAAGGTTATATTCAAGATACGCTGGCATCACTTGAACAACTGACTGGGTTTGAGAAAAAAGGGCGTATTTTAAAAATGCTCAATAAATTAAAACAGCTATGTAATCACCCTGCCCTGTTCTTAAAAGAGCCATTTGATGGAGCGAATAGTATGGTCAAACGTTCAGTAAAATTGAAACGTATTATTGAAATGACGAAGGAGATTATTGATAATGGTGAGCAATGTTTAATTTTCACTCAGTATATTGGAATGGGGAATTTAATCCAGCATTGCTTAACAGAACTTTATGATGTGGAGGTCCCATTCCTGACTGGGAGTATGCCAAAACAACAGCGCGACAATTTAGTCGAACAGTTTCAAGCAGGTGAATTCCCTGTATTTTTACTTTCACTTAAAGCTGGCGGTACTGGACTTAACTTAACTGCAGCTACACATGTACTCCATGCCGATCGATGGTGGAATCCAGCAGTGGAAAACCAGGCAACAGACCGGGCTTATCGAATTGGGCAAACACAGTTTGTCCAGGTGCATAAGTTTGTAACGATTGGGACAATTGAAGAGAAAATCGATAAAATGATTGCAATGAAATCTACACTGTCCGAAGAATTAATACAGTCGAGTAAATGGCTGACCGAGCTTGACGATTCAGAACTAATGGATTTACTCGTTCTCGATACAGGCAATTTAAAATAATAGAAAGAGTCTACTTTTACGCCATGAAGTAGACTCTTTTTATGCTTACTTCACTACTTTTATTAAGTTGTTATAGGATTGTGAGAAAGAATGTACTACTGTGCGGTCAAACAGTAGATTAGAGCTGTTCACCT
Source organism: Solibacillus merdavium (assembly GCF_014836935.1). Classification (GTDB taxonomy): domain Bacteria; phylum Bacillota; class Bacilli; order Bacillales_A; family Planococcaceae; genus Solibacillus; species Solibacillus ferritrahens. The sequence continues at coordinate 44,287 of NZ_JACSPW010000004.1, forward strand.
CCGCTATAGGAATTTTACTTTTAGGAGAGTATACAAATTAAAGTGGTTTTACGAGTTTGCTATCATGTTCGGGTAGCACGAAATCTGCTGAAATCGAGGGCGGTGATGCAAGTATTTCCACTTCACCTGGGGTTTTGAGTGCATAAAATTGGACTTCCTCAGCATTCACTTCCATCGTATACACCTTTTGATTATCACGATTTAAATAAGTTCTTGTTTGCAGACGTCCTTTTATACCGATGAGCGAACCTTTTCCACAATACTTCGTGATCACTTCGGCTGTTTTCCCCCATGCAATACATTGTACGAAATCTGCATCGACCTTCCCTTCACTATTTTTGTATGGGCGATTGACGGCGACTGTGAAACTTGTTTGCATACGCCCCTCCGATAATTGTCTTAGTGCAGCATCTTTCGTTGTTCTTCCTACAAGTCCAACATGATTCATTCATTAACCTCCCTTCTTTCGGAACTAGCTTTATCATAGCCACATGATTCTTTTTTGGCAAAACGGCAAAATGACGATTTCAAGTGAAATGGACTTCGAAAAATTTAATTTAACATACTTGTTTTTAGAATGATTTTTAGGTAAATACTAATAAACAATAGCTTGAAAGCATTAATTTAAGTATGCTGATTCTTACAGTTTCGCATTTTTTATATGTTATACTTTTACAAAAGACAATTGTGGGGGGATTTATTAATTGAAGACCTTTAAAATGCTTGCTTTCGATTTATTACTTTCGAATGAAATCAAAAAAATCCCTTTAATTGATGGCATTATTATTAACCAGGAAAACAGCCATCAAATGTGGATTTTAGAGCTTTTTACAGAAGATACATACTATGATTTTTTCCAAAGCTTTATCACGTCCGGCGAAGCTATCGATGCACGTGCCATTATCTCTCTTCCTGACAATGAACCAGCACCGTTTGCAGTTGTCGTTCATTCCATTACAAAATTGGACGATAAAATTTCAGTGCTTATAAAAGGACGATTAAAGGCACAACGTAAAAAGTACGCGGAGCTATTATTAGGAAAGCTGCTTGAGGATGGTTTACGTAATGATGAACTTCTTGAGGCATTTGAACAAGGGATGCGTAATCGTCCTTCGTTAAAAGATAAAAAGTGAAAGTACGGTACTTGATGCCGTACTTTTTTTGTGGAAATGAATATTTGGTATGTACAGATAAGTGTAAAAAGCAGTTTACTTTAGCAATATATTTAAAATTGCACTTTTGGTGTAATTTGTAAATAAATTTCACACATCGTATATTTATGGTGGAGGTGTAGTCAGTGCAAAAATCAAAACATTATCTTTATACAGAAACCTTAATGAAACGAATTTTACCAGATGACTATGAGGTAAGTTCAATTCAGCAGGAGTTTTATCGGTTGGAGGCGGGATTATCAGGTGAAGTGAAGCTAAAGCAAACTCTTTCTGATTATTTCTTTAAAACGGATTATCACATAATTTATAATTTCGAATGTATGAATGAAAATGGCTTTTCACACCAAATGGATGCAATTTTAATTACTCCATTCTTTATTTTGATTTTTGAAGTAAAGCAACTATCCGGCACATTATTCTACAAACCTGGACAACATGAATTTTTCCGCATCCATAACGACAAGCGCGAAAACTTCCGTAATCCGCTTGATCAAGTATACCGTCACCAGCTATTTTTGGAACAATGTTTGAGAAAATGGCAAATTAATATTCCAGTTTATTTTGCTGTTGTCATTGCAAATTTCCAAGCGATGTTGGATGAATCACTGGACAGTTTCCCTATTTTCCATATTAGCGGTGTCCCGAGCTTTATTGAAAATCTATATCGCAATACATCAAAATCAAATGCTAACATTAATGTTATCATTGCAAAGCTTAATCAACTTTATAAGCCCCTTCCTCCACGCCGTTTCATCAGCTCGAATCGACTTCGTAAAGGCGTCCTCTGTAAACAGTGTAACTTTGAAAATACGATGCATTATCATTATGGTTTATTTATTTGCAATTTTTGCAAGTTAAAAAGTCGTTCTGCCCTCTTCGAAACACTCCATCATTACCGTATTTTAATTAGCGAAAAAATTACTAATCAGCAGTTCCGTGAGTTTTTCGGAATTCAAAGTATCCAAGCTGCTTCAAAACTTTTAGTACGACTCGGCCTCGAGCGCCATGGTACGAAAAAAGGAACTTATTATATTATTCCCGAAGACATTTTACAATGGGAAGAAAAAAGAGTGCGAAAGGTACACATTCAGTAACTTCTGTAGGTGGCGGATATTTTATCTTAAGTGACGAATATGACAGAGGATTTGACGAATATCCTGGTTGAAGTGGCGATTATTCTTCTATTTGACGATTATCATGGCTGAAGTGGCGATTATCTAATCCTAAGTGACGAATATTTCAGAGGATTTGTCGAATATCGACCCAAGAGTGGCGATTAAATTGATAAAAGTGGCGAATTTCTAGTTAAGGTTATTGTATAGCGACCCTTTTCAATATTAAGTGGATAATAAAATTCATTAAGTGACGAATATATGATCCTAAGTGGCGAATATTTTTCTATTTGACGATTAACGAGGCTGAAGTGGCGATTATCTAATCTTAAGTGACGAATATCACAGAGGATTTGTCGAATATCGACCCAAGAGTGGCGATTAAATTGATAAAAGTGGCGAATTTCAGGTTAAGGTTATTGTATAGCGACCCTTTTCAATATCAAGCGGATAATAAAATTCATTAAGTGACGAATATATGATCCTAAGTGGCGATTATTTTTCTATTTGACGATTATCGAGGCTGAAGTGGCGATTATCTAATCCTAAGTGACGAATATTTCAGAGGATTTGTCGAATATCGACCCAAGAGTGGCGTTTAAATTGATAAAAGTGGCAAATTTCAATTCAAAGTTATTGTATAGCGACCCTTTTCAATACCAAGCTGATAATACTGAACACTTGTCAATTATCGATCCAATGTGGCGAATAAACCCCAAATTCTCACTCGTCCCTAAAAAAAACCAGCGTCCAAAATGAACGCTGGTTCTTTTTAATTATTGATTGTCTATCTTGTCTTTATCATCTCGGTCTTTTCGATCCTCAATGATATCTTCCTGGTTTACGGATGGTGCACCTGGTGCAGTTACACCGTTATCACCATTTGGACCGCTTGAGCCATTCGGTACATTGGCATTGTTGTCCATTGTACTTTCATTTGTTTGCCCGTTTTTGGCATTCGGATCGACCGTGTCAACCGTATCATCAATGACGTCACGTGTATCATCCATTACATCATTAACACCATTTTTGACATCGCCCGCTGGAGTATTGCCATTTTGAGCGTTATCATCGTTGTTACACGCCGCTAAAAATAACGCCGACCCAAGTGAAATTGCTAATAATAATGATTTTCGCATAAAAAAATCCCTCCTCTCCGTATGCAATCATTGATCAATCACATCATGTCCTCATGTGATCGTACATAGATTGCCCGGGAAAAGAAGGATCTATCCTACAAAAAATTTTGGTTATTTTAATTTATCTTTTAAAAGCTGTTCAACATAAGCGGCTTCTGCTTTACAGTCAAATTTGAAATTTGTTCCTAATTTTTTCTGTAATTTAGCAATTTCTTTTTTTTGCTTTTCTGTTGGCTCTTCATTTAAAATTTTTGAAATGACCTCGTCCATTTTCTTTGCAATTTCTTCATGGAATTCTGTGCTCAGTAAAATGTCTGCTGGGATCTTATCAATCCATGCCGCATTTTCCTTAAAATAATTTTGCCAGCTGGCCATGTAGTCTTCCATTGAAAACTTTTCCTCATCCCAACCAATGCTTGCTAAATAAGCTTCAAACGACGTCGATATTGATCGTGTAATGCTAATTTTTACGCCTGAAGACAGTTGTTTATACATCTATTTTAAAACCTCCTACGTTTAAAGCCGAACTTCGCTCATTGTATATGAGTGTTTGAAACTTCCATAAAAAAGGGGTAACTTGCAATAATCTCTCTAATTGCGTAATTTGTTAAAATTTTGTAAAAAAGAGGCTGAATAATTTGTTCAACCTTTATATTTTATAATCTTTAAGTTATAAATGCAAATGGCTTACTTTGGCTGTTCTGGTCCGATCGCAAACAAAATCTCACATTCGCATACAAGTTCGCCGTCTACAGTAGCAATACCGCGACCTTTACCCATTTGCCCACGCAATTTTATAAATTCCACTTCTAGCTTTAATTGATCGCCCGGTACAACTTGTCGTTTAAAACGACAATTATCTATACCTGTTAAGAAAACAAGTCTTCCTTTAAATTGTGGTGCATTTAATAGAGCAACGCCGCCTACTTGTGCTAATGCCTCGACAATTAATACCCCCGGCATAACCGGGTAGCCAGGGAAATGACCGTTGAAAAATTCTTCATTTATCGAAACATTTTTTAAACCTAGTGCACGCTTTCCTTCTTCTATTTCAAGAATACGATCTACTAGTAAAAACGGATAACGGTGTGGTAATATATTTTGAATTTGTTCTGAGTTTAACAAAATAATCCCCCTCATTTACTCTATAATATTATGTATAAAAATGTTACCAATTATGTATGGATCAATAAATCAACGAAAGCATGGAAGAAAAGCGCATGATTTTTTGCAGCTTTTCCGCATTTACTTTTTCGTTGTAAAGGGATCGTTCGGTAATGACCTTCCCGACAATCCCCTACTCTTTCCCATTGATAATATTGAGAAGATGCTGCCATGTATCCCCTTTTAAAACATCCGATGTAGCGCCATCTCCTATGATACTATAGCCAACAATTAGCCCTACAATTGTTGCGATACCAAAGAGAAGGAAGACAACTATTATTCGAAGCCAAATGGGAATTAGACGAAGTCGGACCCAGCGAGCAGGCTGATCCGTGTTTGGCTCAGAAACTTCTCTTAACCTACGTCTCGTCTTTTTTGCTGGAGGCTCTTGTTGTACAACTCGTCTATCTAGCTCTTTTGTCATAATTTTTCTCCCTTAGAAATACTGCTTAGCGAATGCCGTTAATTAATCCAAGCATTTGGTCTGCAATGGTTACCGCACGTGTATTAAATTGATATGAGCGCTGTGCCTGTATCAGATTTGTCATCTCTTGCGATAAATCTACGTTCGACATTTCAAGCGCACCTTTTTGTATACCTACTTGACGATTTGCTCCTTGTAAATCCGTTAGCACTTGTGCCTGTGTAAATCCAAGCTCGTCCAGGTTTTCTGGTAAACCAATATATGTCCCACCCTGTAATTTTTCCATTACTTGTGGTTTTTGCAATGATGAAATACCTAATTGGAAAGTTAAGGTTGCACCATTATCATAGTTTGCCACTAAAGTGCCATCCGAATCCATCGTAAACTGTGTCACATCATCTGGGAATGTAATCGGCTGACCGTTTGCATCTGCTACTTGGTATCCGTCACTGTTCACTAGTGTGACAATTCCAGCTTCTGTAGGAGTTACATAAAAGCTACCGTTACGTGTATAGGCAGTACGTACGTCACCTGCATCATCTTGCATCAATACATTAAAGTATTGGTTTTTCGTTGTTAAAGCAAAATCCAAATCACGTTCTGTCAATTGAATTGAACCTTGTGCCTGGTTTGATTGGATTTGACCAATTTGTGCCCCGACACCATAACGAATGCCTACAGGTGTATCCCTTACAGTACGGTCATATTCATCGTTATTAAACTGTTGATAAAGCATTTCAGAAAAATTCGCTTGCTGTGCTTTATAACCATGCGTATTACTATTTGCAATATTTGAACTGATTGTATCTAGTTGCTGTTGAACTTGTGACAATGTATTTGTCGCAGTCATCATTGTACGTAACATTATCTAGTACCTCCCTATTATACGAAAATTCAACGGTTAATGAAAATCATTTACCATTTCCTTATTTAGTTAACGCGTCCAATTTCGTTTACGGCTTTCTCCATGCTCTTATCATATGCCTGCAGCACTTTTTGATTTGCTTCGAATGCGCGATACGCTGTTAAAAGGTCTGTCATTGCTTTTGATGCATCGACATTTGAACCTTCTAAATACTGTTGCTGCATTGCAAACTGAACATTTGCCTGACCGTAAGCTGAAGGTAAATCAACACCATCCAACGTATTAAATAAACCATTCTCTTGCTTAACAAGTACATCTGGATTTTCAGAAAATGCGACACCTAAAGTGCCAACCTGTACACCATTTTCGTCAAAAATCGCACCATCCGCACTAATACGAATATTGTCGTTTGTCAATTGCAGACGCTCGCCATTCGAATCCAATACAAATAGTCCTTGAGCATTTACTAGATTTCCTTGTCCATCCATCGTAAAGTTCCCGTTACGTGTATAGCTTTCTACACCATCTTCATTTTCCAGACGGAAAAATATTTGAGCAGAATTACCTGAAGCCTCGTCAATTGGTAACGAGCTATTTATTAATGCTATATCAGTCGTTAGGCCTGTAGAATATATTTGGCCTTGTGCTTGATTAGGCATCGTTTCTTGTAAATATACACCGGCATTTAACGCGCCTACTGGATTCAACTTTTTTAATGCAAAGCCCTTTTCGGTAGGGATTGTTGTCGAATTTACTGCAGACATCAACATATCCGGAAAAGATCGGATTGTCGTTTGGTCTGATTTGAAACCAGGTGTATTTGCATTGGCCATATTATTTGTTAGAATTTCTGTTTTACGTTGTTGTGCAACCATTCCTGTAGCTACTGTATAAAAACCTTTAAACACCCATTTCACCTCTAATTAATGTTTGTATTTATAATTTATCGGTAAAAATTAAAGAATTATTAGTAATTTAACTTATTTATTTACCGCGCGATCAATATTGTCTAGCATAATTCCAGTCCCAATTGCCACACAATCCATCGGGTTTTCTGCGACAAATACAGGAACTTTCAGCTCTTCAATTAACAGCTGGTCAATCCCATGCAATAACGCACCGCCGCCTGTTAAAATAACGCCTCGATCGATAATATCTGCCGATAATTCAGGTGGTGTTTTTTCCAGCACATCTTTTGCCGCTTGGACAATCATCCCAATCGATTCACGCAATGCATGCTCAATCTCTTCTGAATTAATTTCGATTGTACGCGGTAAACCTGTAACCATATCTCGACCGCGGATATCCATTGAGTCATTACGCCCACCTGGGAAAACTGTACCTATTGTTGTTTTAATATTTTCTGCTGTACGTTCGCCGATTAACAGCTTGTATTCTTTCTTTATGTATTGCAATATATCATTGTCGAATACATCCCCTGCGACTTTTATAGATTCGCTTGTTACAATATCCCCCATAGATAGCACCGCAACATCCGTTGTACCTCCACCGATATCAACGACCATATTGCCACTCGGTTGGAAAATATCCATGCCAGCTCCAATTGCTGCAACTTTAGGTTCTTCTTCCAAATATACTTTTTTGCCGCCTGATTTTTCAGCAGCTTCCCGAATAGCCTTTTGCTCAACGGATGTGATATTAGTAGGACAGCAAATTAAAATACGTGGCTTTGAAAGAAAACCTTTTAATTCCAATTTATTAATAAAATGCTTCAGCATTGCTTCTGTTACATCAAAATCAGCAATGACTCCATCCTTTAATGGACGAATTGCGACGATATTCCCAGGGGTACGTCCTACCATTTGACGTGCCTCTTCACCGACTGCTAGTACTTTATTTGTCTTTTTATCAATTGCTACCACGGACGGTTCATTTAACACAATCCCTTTACCTTTTAAGTGAATGAGCACATTTGCAGTACCTAAATCTATCCCAATATCTTTTGAAAACATGTTTTGTAATTCTCCTTCCGACCATTTCAACATGTATACGAATCTTTATATCTCTATCTTAGTTATTTTATCATATACAATACTTAATTACATCAATATTAAGGGAAGGTTTTTCCTTTATAATGGATTTTAATGGAATAATTATGGATTTATAATCACTTAAAAAAGCATTTAGTTGCTATAAAAACAGCCTAAATGCTTTTTTCTTGTTGCTTAGATATCCACTTTTTACGTGTTGCTTCACCACCGCGTAAATGGCGAATCGATTTGTTGTAGGATAATACCTGTTGTACTTGTAGCGCAAGTGGTTCATTCACTTGTTTTAGTCGCTCTGTCAAATCTTTGTGTACAGTACTTTTTGAAAATCCCGTCATTTTCGCGAGTGCACGCACGGTTTCCCCTGTCTCTACCAACAGTTCACCCAATCGAACGCAGCGTTGCCGAATATGTTCGTGCACGTCCTCTCCCTCTCTACCCGAATATCAATTACGCCTCGGCGTAATTGCGTCCAGATTTTTTTGAGTTTAGGCTCACAGGATGTGGGTCAGTTTGCCATTGTCGCACGAAGCGACGTTTTTAGGCGGACTTCCTCAGTTCCTTAAAAAATCTGTGACAACTGCCAGAGGCATATCTTCATACAACAGGTGTCACAGACAACTATGGTATGAAGATTAAGAGCCTTTCTTTCTTAATATTTCACCTTATGTGAGTTGGCTCTTATTTATTCGAGTTAGAATGAAGGAATCGTTGAGATCTTGCTAAAAACATTTCTGTATCAATCCATTTTGTCAGGAAATCAAAAGGATAAATATTTGTTCGGGTTCACTAATACCCCATCTTCAATAACTTCGAAATGTAAATGGATACCTGCTGTAGGATTCCATTCATTTTCTTGAGAAGTAGCGATTGGCTCTCCTTGAGAAACTTTATCTCCTTGTTTTACAAGAATATCTGCCACTGAGTTATAGCGCGTTTGCATACCGTTTGGATGTGTTAGGGTAATCATATTGCCCGTAAACGAATCCATCTTTACTTCCGTTACTTCACCGCTCATTGCAGCAACTACTTCAAAAGGCTCGCTATTAATCGCAATAGATACCCCTGTTGATGTTGTGAATACTTGATTAAATACAAGTAATGCATTTTCTCTTGTTGCTTCATCTTTTGTAACATCATAAAAATCTTGTAAAATTGTCACTTCACTTAAGTATTGTTCTTTAAATGGATACTTTAATGTTTCTTGAGCTGTAGATGTTGGAATAATCGTTTCTTCCACTGGCGCAGATACTTCACTTAACAATTCTTGCTCTTCCTGACTTTCATATAATGCAGTAAAACTAAAAATTACGGCCACAATCATTACTGCCATACCACCGTATACAACCGGCCAAAACCATTTTTTTTGTGTAACTGGTTTTTGAGAAGGCTTTTGTTTAACTTCTCTCATATTCATCACCTCAAATGGAAGTGTAGACAGGAGTTTTAAAAGTTAAACATCATTTTTTACAATATTTTATAGTTTCTAGTGTAGTGTTTGGATAATAATGGGCGAGTATTTGTTTTGCTGCACTTCCATTATGAGCCATCGCATTAGCTCCATACTGGCTCATGCCTACCCCGTGCCCGTATCCATAGGTCGTTAGCGTAATACCATTCGCTGTTGCTGACCAAGTAAAATTACTGGATTTCAAATTTAAAAGTGTTCGAAATTCTCGTCCTGACCATGTTTTTTTGCCGATTTTGATTTGCTCAATACGTTGAGAGTCATTGCGCTGAATTTTAGCGTTTTGAAATTGGGCCTTCGAAAATTTTTGTTGAAGTTTTTTATTTAGTTCCTCGTAGGTGTAATGCGTTTTCTCGGCATCAAGTTGTTCAGGTGAAGTAGTAGATGTCAAATAAGGTATGGAGTTGCCACTATAATTTTTAGCGGATTCTGTTTGTTGATAGGACGAAGCATGAAACATTGCAGTAATTAGTTCATCATTGTAAGTGAGGATTTGATTCGCTGTTTGTCGAACCGCTTCTGTAAGCTTCTGTTCATTTTCTGCGAAGGTAGTTTGCCATTTTTGTTCACGTAAATTTTGATCATTGTATACTTGGTGTGCGGTCGTTGTAAGAATTGGTTTTGCACCATAGTCTGTTTGTTTCAATACGTATGTGCGTGCAGCAATAGCCTGAGCCTTCAATGCTTCTAGATGGAAGCTTGCCGGCATCTCTCCTGCTAGGACACCGATCAGATAGTCTTCAACTGGAATTGTTTCATTGTTCGCAGTAATGAGTATTGGACAAGACTCTGTTTGAGGCAATGGTTTTGTTGAAGTAGTGCTGGGATTTTTAGTCTTAAAAGTAAGGGGTATTAAAAATAACAAAACACAGATGATGGAATAAATTATAATTTTTTTCATGAGACAGTATATGAGATGGTTGGAGGAATATGAGTTGGATTATTTAAGAGAAAATGAGATATTTACATTCTACTTTTTATTGTCATTATCTATTTTTCGAGACATATACTCTACTGACTAGGTAGTTTTATTTATTTCTATAAAAATTCTCTATCATTTTAAAAATCTCCTGAAAATTAAAAAGCATTCCGAAAACTTTATAAGCCCTCGAAATGCCAAACTATTTATAATTTAAACTGGTACACTTGTTTCCTGTAAGATTTCTTCTTCTGTATCAATGCGCTCGATTTGAGCACCTAGAGAAGCCAATTTTTTGTGGAAATCTACATAACCTCGGTCTAAATGATGTAATTTTGTAACGCGTGTTACACCTTCCGATACTAAGCCAGTTAAAATAAGTGCGGCTGCTGCGCGTAAATCTGTAGCTGAAACTTCAGCTCCTTGCAGATTTTTTCCACCTTCAATAAAAACAGAGCGTCCTTCGATCTTTGCGTCTGCATTCATTCGACGGAATTCTTCAACATGCATGAAACGGTTTTCAAAAACTGTTTCTGTAATGATGCTTGTTCCGTTCGCTGTTAACATTAAGGCCATCATTTGCGATTGCATATCGGTAGGGAATCCTGGATGTGGCATAGTTTTAATATCCACTGCTTTTAAGGGGTCATTTGAACGTACACGTACGCCTTCATCTTCCTCAATAACTTCAACGCCCATTTCACGCATTTTTGCGATTAATGCCGTCATATGCTCAGGTACTGCATTTTCAATAAATACATCGCCGCGTGTAATTGCTGCTGCTACCATAAATGTACCTGCTTCAATACGATCTGGAATAATATAATGCTCGCAACCTTTAAGTTCTTTCACACCCTCGATGCGGATTGTATCTGTTCCAGCACCGATAACACGACCACCCATCGCGTTAATAAAGTTTGCTAAATCTACTATCTCAGGTTCTTTTGCAGCATTTTCTATAACCGTAGTACCTTTTGCAAGTGCTGCTGCAGTCATAATATTTTCTGTAGCGCCTACACTTGGGAAATCTAAATAGATTTCTGCGCCTTTTAATTCATCTTTTACCTTTGCTTCCACATAACCATGTCCAAAGGAGATTTCTGCGCCCATTGCCTCAAAGCCTTTTAAATGAAGTTCAATAGGACGAGATCCGATAGCACATCCACCTGGTAATGCAACACGTGCATAGCCATTACGCGCCAATAGCGACCCCATCACTAAAATCGATGCACGCATTTTACTAACAAACTCAAATTGTGCTTCACTTGATAGCTTCATAGATGCATCTATAATCATTTCATTTTTCTCAACATTAAACTCTACAATAGCATTTAAACTTTTTAAGACTTCACCGATCGTTCCTACATCAGCTAGGTTCGGTACGTCTTTAATCATATTTTTATTTTTAGAAGCTAATAGAGAAGCAGCTAAAATTGGCAATACAGCATTTTTTGCACCCTCAACGCGTACTGTTCCTTTTAGAGTCTGACCCCCAGTAACAATAATTCTCTCCACAATTCGTCCCTCCGAATTCAATTCTCATATAATAAATGGATAAGTTCAATTTAATAATAATTATTTTAAACTTCATTTGACTTCAATTTTACACACAAAAATCATACTACATTTATTGGCACTTTATTTCAAGCACCCAAAATACTATTTTAAGCTAATTTTTCTGAAAAGGCTATTAAATTATAATACGCAGCGCAACTATTTAATGTGAATAGACAAATTTTCACAACTTAAGTAGCATCTTCTATTAACTACCCAAAACAAGTAGCTATACAAACGTCAATATTTCCTAGGAAATTTTATTTCTTGGAGTGAAAAACAAACGGTTATTGCTCCCTGCAAGAAATAAAATGCTTATCTTCCTTTTTAACCGAAAATATAAGGGATTGTTTTAGACCAACTTAGAAAATTTAAAAAGAAGTCTGCAACAGCCGAGCCGATTGCAATACTCATAAATATATAAAAGAGCTGGATTTGAAACGTTTTCCCTTTTTTAAACAATTGTTCAATACGTAAGCCTTGTAATGCATAAAGAGCCATTCCTATAAATATAATATATGCTAAAACATTAATGATTGCCTGTTGACCAGCTTCAACAAATAAATCCATTTTTCTCCACTCCTTTTAAAAAACGAGAATAGATTTCGCACGTAGTATTATGGCGAATCGTGCTTTCAGATTTTTGTTACTTGAAAATATGTTACATCCAAAAAAAGCGGGCAGAGAGACCTCTGCCCGCACGTCATCAAATTTAGATGTTACCCTCATGAACGTTGATACGATTCATCGCGCGATTTAAAGATAGTTCCGCACGTTTGAAATCGATGTCATCTTGTTTCTTTTGAAGGCGACCTTCAGCACGCGCTAAAGCTTCTTTAGCACGTGCAATATCGATAGAAGCAGCAACTTCAGCAGAAGGAGCCAAAATCGAAATTTTCTCAGGACGAACTTCAATGAAACCACCGCTAACCGCTGCAACTTCTGTCGTGCCATCTGCTTTTTTAAGCTTCACTGCACCAATTGCAAGTGGAGCAACCATAGGGATATGGCCAGCTAAGACACCGATTTCACCTGAAGTCGTTTTAGCGATTACCATCGTAACCTCTGAATCGTATACTGAGCCGTCGGGAGTGACAATATTGACTTTAACTGTCTTCATATTTTTTCCTCCTCGTCAGCTAATTAAACTTGTACGCCCATTTCTTTAGCTTTCGCTACTACTTCATCAATAGAACCAACTAAACGGAAAGCATCTTCTGGTAAGTGATCCCATTTGCCCTCAAGGATTTCCTTGAATGAACGAACAGTTTCTTTAACCGGTACGTAAGAACCTTTTTGACCAGTGAATTGCTCCGCTACGTGGAAGTTTTGAGATAAGAAGAACTGGATACGACGAGCACGTTCTACAGTTTGTTTATCTTCATCAGATAACTCATCCATACCTAAGATAGCAATGATATCTTGTAGCTCACGGTAACGTTGGATTGTACGTTGAACACTAGTTGCGATTGCATAGTGTTCTGGTCCAACGATTTCTGGTGATAATGCACGAGAAGTCGAAGCTAGTGGGTCTACCGCTGGATAGATTCCCATCTCAGATAATTTACGCTCAAGGTTAGTTGTTGCATCTAAGTGGGCGAATGTTGTAGCCGGAGCCGGGTCAGTATAGTCATCGGCTGGTACGTAAATCGCTTGGATAGAAGTTACAGAACCTTTAGTAGTAGATGTGATACGCTCTTGTAATTTACCCATTTCTGTAGCAAGTGTTGGTTGGTAACCTACTGCTGAAGGCATACGACCTAATAGGGCAGAAACTTCAGAACCTGCTTGTGTGAAACGGAAAATGTTGTCGATGAATAAAAGTACGTCTGCACCTTGCTCATCACGGAAGAATTCAGCCATTGTTAAACCAGTTAAAGCTACGCGCATACGTGCTCCAGGTGGTTCATTCATTTGACCGAATACCATCGCTGTTTGTTTGATTACGCCTGAATCTGTCATTTCGAAGAATAAGTCGTTACCCTCACGAGTACGCTCACCTACACCTGCGAATACAGAAATACCTGCGTGCTCTTGTGCGATGTTGTTGATTAATTCTTGGATTAATACTGTTTTACCTACACCGGCACCACCGAATAGACCGATTTTACCACCTTTAATATATGGTGCTAATAAGTCTACTACTTTGATACCTGTTTCAAGGATCTCTACAGTAGTTGATAATTCATCGAATGTTGGAGCTTCGCGGTGAATTGAATCACGACGAACGTCAGCAGGAATCTCTTCACCTAAATCGATAACTTCACCAAGTACGTTAAATACGCGACCTAATGTAGCATCACCAACTGGTACTGAGATTGGTGCTCCTGAGTTTGTTACTTCTGCTCCACGTTGTAAACCATCAGTAGATGACATGGCAATTGTACGAACAGAATCGTCACCTAAGTGAAGCGCTACTTCTAATGCAAGAGTAGTCGGTGCTTCGTTAGGACGTTCAATTGTAACTGTTAATGCGTTATAAATATCTGGTAATTGACCATTAGCAAACTTTACGTCTACTACTGGACCCATTACTTGAAGAACGTGTCCTTTGTTCATTACTTTGTACCCTCCTATCGTATTCTTATACGACGTTGGTGAATGCGCCTATTCTAAGGCAGCTGCTCCACCAACGATTTCTGTAATTTCTTGTGTAATCGCCGCTTGACGTGCACGGTTATATTGTAGAGAAAGGTCTGCAATAAGATCATTTGCATTGTCTGTAGCGTTTTTCATGGCTGTCATACGTGCTGAATGTTCACTCGCTTTTCCGTCTAATATAGCGCCATAAATTAAGCTTTCCGCATATTGTGGAAGTAATACTTCTAAAATGGCTTCACCTGATGGCTCAAATTCATAAGAAGCATCGTTTGATGAAGGTGCAATATCAGTTAAAGGAAGAACTTTTTTCACAGTCACTTCGTTTTGAATAGCAGATACGAAGTGGTTGTAGTACATATAAAGTTCATCATACGTACCGTCAATGAACATACCAACAGCATTACGAGCGATTTCTTTAATATCAGCAAATGATGGTTGATCTGGAAGACCAATAACATCTGCAATAACATTGTGTCCACGCTTTACAAAGTAATCACGAACAACACGACCTACTGCTAAGATTACGTACTCATCTGTAGACTTGTGACGTTTAATAATAGTGTTTTGAACCTCACGTAAAATGCTTGAGTTGTAAGCACCTGCTAACCCGCTATCAGAACCGATAACTAAGTAAGCTGTTTTCTTAACAGGACGAGACATTAACATTGGATGTCCACTGTCTTTAGTACCTGCTGCGATTGCGCCAACTACCTCTTGAATTTTTTCCATGTATGGAACGTAAGCCTTAGCATTTTGCTCTGCACGACGTAACTTTGAAGAAGAAACCATCTGCATCGCTTTAGTAATTTGTTTCGTAGACTTTGTAGAGTTAATACGACCTTTAATTTCGCGTAAGTTTACCACTGGTATTTCACCACCTTTTGATTTTTATCAAGCTCTTATTAAAAAAGAGTTGTCCAGTTTTTCACGCTGTATAAATACGCGTGAAAAACCGTTCAATTCTTACTTACTCAGATTTAGAGAAAGTCTTTTTGAATGCGTTAATTGCTTCAACATACTCTGCGTCTGGAGCAAGTTCTTTAGTTGTACGAACATGATCTAAAACGTTTGTGTGGTTTGTATCTAACCAGCTTAAGAATTCGTTTTCAAAACGCACGATGTCTTGTACTGGAATATCATCTAAGTGACCTTTAGTTAATGCATAAAGGATCGCAACTTGTTTTTCAACTTTAAGTGGTTTGTTTAAGTCTTGTTTTAACACTTCAACTGTACGTTTACCACGCTCTAATTTACCAAGCGTAATCGGGTCTAAGTTAGATCCGAACTGAGCGAATGACTCTAACTCACGGAACGCTGCTAAGTCGAGACGTAATGTACCTGCTACTTTTTTCATCGCTTTGATTTGTGCAGAACCACCTACACGTGATACTGATAAACCAGCGTTGATCGCAGGACGTACACCTGAGTTGAATAAGTCAGATTGTAAGAAAATTTGACCATCTGTAATAGAGATTACGTTTGTTGGGATATATGCAGAGATATCGCCCGCTTGCGTTTCTACGAATGGAAGCGCTGTAATCGAACCATTTTTGTAAGTTTCGTTTAACTTCGCAGCACGCTCAAGTAGACGGCTGTGTAAGTAGAATACGTCACCAGGGTAAGCTTCACGACCTGGAGGACGGCGTAGAAGAAGTGAAAGTTCACGGTATGCTGATGCTTGTTTAGTTAAGTCATCATACACGATTAATACGTGTTTACCATCTAACATGAATTCTTCTGCCATAGAAATACCTGCAAATGGAGCAAGGTATAATAATGGAGCTGGTTGTGATGCAGAAGCTGTTACAACAATTGTGTAATCTAATGCACCGTGCTTACGGAAAGTTTCAACTACGTTACGTACAGTTGATTCTTTTTGTCCGATTGCTACGTAGATACAAATCATATCTTCGCCTTGTTGGTTTAAAATTGTATCGATTGCTACCGATGTTTTACCAACTTGACGGTCACCGATGATTAACTCACGTTGACCACGACCGATTGGAACTAAAGCGTCAATCGCTTTAATACCTGTTTGTAATGGCTCATGTACTGATTTACGTGCCATTACACCGAAAGCAGGACTTTCGATTGGACGAGATTTTGTTGTGTTGATTGGACCTAATCCATCCACTGGCATACCAAGTGGGTTTACAACACGGCCAATTAGTGCTTCACCAACTGGTACTTCCATAATACGACCTGTACGACGAACCTCATCGCCTTCTTTGATGCCTAGGTAGTCTCCTAAAATTACGATACCAACGTTACCTTCTTCTAGGTTTTGTGCCATACCCATAACACCGTTTGAGAACTCTAAAAGCTCTCCAGCCATGGCGTTGTCGAGGCCATGAGCACGAGCGATACCGTCACCAACAGTGATAACTGTACCTACTTCGCTTACTTTTAATTCCGATTGATAACCTTCAATCTGCTGTTTAATCAGACTGCTGATTTCTTCAGCTTTGATGCCCATGTATGTTCACCTCTCACATTTCTTAAGATTTAGCCAACTAATACTCGTTTTAAGTCCTCTAGCTTAGATGCTACAGTGCTGTCGAAAATATAGTTGCCGATTTGAACGCGTACGCCACCAATTAATGACGCATCGATAATGTTTGTAATGTTTAGTTGCTCTTTGCCGACTAACTTACTGAAAGCAGCAGAAATTTCTGCACGCTCCCCAGCCGTTAACTCACGCGTAGAGTAAACTTTTGCATCTGCAGAGCCTTGAGCAGCAGCTGCCAATGTTTGGTACTGTTCTGCTACAGCCGATAATTCGTTTAAACGTTTCTTTTCGATTAAGAATTGAATCATATTAATTACGATTGGCTGTGCACCAGTTAAAACTTGTGCAATAAGCTCTTTCTTACGATTAGTAGAGATTTTTGGAGCAGTTAATAAAGCCATAAACTCTTCGTTTGAAGATAATACTTTTGTAAGCTCCTGGAAATCTGCACTTACTTCAGTAAGAACGTTTTGCTTAATTGCTAATTCAAAAATTGCTTGAGCATAGCGATTTGCTACAGTCGATTGACTCATTTCGCTTCGCCTGCCTTCGCAATCGTTTCTTTAATTAATGCGCTATTGTCTGCTTCAGAAATTTCTTTCCCAAGAACTTTAGACGCAGCAAGTACTGATAATGAAACGACTTCTTCACGTACAGCAGCGATTGCTTTTTCTTTCTCTGCTTCGATATCACGAACAGCAGATTCTTTTAAACGGTTCGCTTCAGCACGAGCAGCGACAACGATTTCTTCGCGTGTTGCTTCGCCTTGCTTTTTAGCACCTTCAATAATCGATTGTGCTTCCGTACGAGCTTCTTTAAGAAGGCTCTTTTGTTCTTCTAATAGTGCTTGTGTTTCTTTTTTGGCTTTTTCAGCCGCGTCGATACCGTTTGCAACTAACTCTTCACGTTCGCGCATAATACCCATTAAAGGACCCCAAGCGAACTTTTTAAGAAGTGCCATTAATCCTAAGAAAATCACTAATGTTGCGATAGCGTCTCCTAAGTTAATGCCAGTAGCACCTGCACCTAGTACAAGATAATCTAAAAACACGATTGTTTCACTCCCTTCAAGAGCTTGAATAGAAATCTATATTTTGTATTACTTTTTGTTCGTTTTAATATTTGTAAAAAAAGGGTAATCCTTCTTTATACAAAACTAATGGCGAAGGGTTTCAAAAGAATTCTACTTCGCCATTGGATTTAATAATCTTATTGAAGACTATTGGTTCATTACGATGAATGCGATTACTACTGCGATGATCGGTAATGCTTCTACTAATGCAACCCCGATGAACATTGTAGTTTGTAGAACGCCACGTGCTTCTGGTTGACGAGCGATACCTTCTACTGTTTTTGAAACGATAAGACCGTTACCAATACCTGCACCTAGTGCTGCTAAACCGATTGCGATTGCTGCTGCTAATAAACCTATTGAACCTGTCATAATAATATATCCTCCTTGGATTGTGTTGTTTTTTTTTTTTCAAATCGCCACACTACATTTGAATGCGGAAATTTATAATTAATGGTCTGCACTCACTTTGTGAGCCATATAAACCATTGTTAACATAACGAAAATGAAAGCTTGGATAAATCCGATGAAAATCGAGAATCCTAGCCATGCCATCATTGGTACGATTGCACCAACAAAGCCTAATAAAGTTGCGCCAGCTAATCGACCTAGTAAACCTAGTAGGATTTCACCGGCATAAATGTTACCGTAAAGACGTAGACCAAGAGTTAGCGTATTTGCGAACTCCTCGATAACTTTTAACGGGAACAAGAATGACAATGGCTGGAAGAATGTTTTAGTATAACCACCTGTACCTTGCATTTTCACACCGTAGTACTGAGTTAATACTAAAATCAACGAAGCTAATGTCATTGTTACGACTGGGTCAGCTGTTGGTGATTTCCACCATAAATCACTACCATATGCAATACCACCCATTGGTAAACCAAGTAAGTTGGCTACGGCAATAAACATAATTAATGTAATACCTAGAATGTGGAAGCGACCGCCTGTTTTCCAGTCCATGTTACTCTTAATAATATTTTTCACGAAATCCATAATCCATTCCATGAAGTTTTGCATACCAGTCGGTTTTAAAGCGAGTCTTCTTGTAGAAACAAACGCGATTAAAAATACGATGGCTGCCGTTACTAGAAGAGTTAACACTGTAGATAAGTTGAAAGTAAGCGTCATAAAGCCTAAATCCAAGTGTAGCTCTGGAGCTGTATGATCCATTTTTGCATTCACCTCTCTTTCAAATGCACCTTAGTGGCTTTTTTTGTGATGTACAAGTCTTTCTACTACTAAAAAGATGTACGGAATCATCAGCCCAATGACCGTGCTTATTAAGTGAAAATATTGTGGCAACGATATTGCGATTGCGACTGCGGCAACACCTGATCCAAAGCGAAGCGCTGTGCCGATAGATGCTACTTTTGTCCCTTCACTAATGGAACGGTCAAATTTTTCCATACGTCGAACTAATATCCAAAAGTTATACGTACCAAAGAACGCACCCAGGGCTATACCAGCAAACACAGAATCATATGGTGAAAATCCCCAGCCTAACGCACAAACAACAAGCAAAAAAAAGAACGCTTTCTTCTGCATTGCAAAAATGTGATGCAAATTTAGCATTGGCAATTAATCTCCTGAAACTTTTTCGAGTAAAGAAAGTGTTCATCGACCATTAAATGAATTTAAATCGTAGTGAATGCACTACAAAATTAGAGGCCGTTACAAGTACTAAATAATTTTTACTATAGACAAATCACATAGTAAACATTCATTTCATACTTCTAAATGTCTCTTAATCTTCACGGACTTAATCCAGACGCAAAACGTTGCAAATTGACGAATTTCGTTTCAACCGTCAATCTAGTAGAAACTTGATATAACAAGTGTTTCAACGTCTTTAGACTAAACGAAACCCTTATCATTCTTACCCTTTGTAAGCATACAATAGGGGGTTTTTGATGTCAATTAGTAATGGTGAAAAACTTCACACAGTTAAATTCCTTGTCAAATTGTTGACAAATTTGTGCATTAATGTTCATAATTATTCTCTACTTTTTTTCACTAAAGCTAAAATTCGCTATCTCATGCATTTTTTCCATTCTTACTAAAAGTGAAGTATCATAGAAAATTTTTTTTAGCAAAAATAGCGAATTTTGCTATTGACAAATGGAAAATAAGTATTATCCCCTATTTTTCCCTATTAAAGGTCAATAATTTTGCGCTAGGGAGTATTTATCTCGTTTCAGCATTTTTAATAATATCTTCCAATAGTTGCTTTTGTGCGAACTTCAACAACGCTTCCACAATACGAGCAGATGCAAATCCATCTCCATATGGGTTCGAAGCATGAGCCATAGCTTCGTATGCATTACTATTTGTTAGTAGCTCTTTAGCCATTTTATAAATTACTTCCTCATCTGTACCTGCAAGCTTTAATGTGCCCGCTGCAATCCCTTCAGGACGTTCAGTCGTATCGCGTAAAACGAGTACTGGTTTTCCTAACGATGGCGCTTCTTCCTGCACACCACCTGAATCTGTTAAAATCATATATGAACGGGCTGCAAAGTTATGGAAATCAAACACTTCCAATGGCTCGATTAAATGAACTCTTGGGTTGTCACCTAAAATTTCATTTGCAACCTCTCGAACTGCAGGGTTCATATGCACTGGATATACTACTTGAATATCCTGATGCTCATTTAATAGACGCATAATAGCACGGAACATATTACGCATTGGCTTACCTAAGTTTTCGCGACGATGTGCAGTCAGTAAAATCATTCGGTCTGTGCCAATCTTTTCGATTACTGGGTGAGTATAATGATCACTTACAGTTGTTTTCAGTGCATCTATCGCTGTATTACCTGTCACAAAAATTGACTCATCAAGCTTATTTTCCATTAGTAGGTTTGCTCTCGATTGTTCTGTTGGAGCAAAATGCAAATCTGCCATTACTCCCGTTAACTGTCGATTCATCTCTTCTGGATAAGGCGAGTATTTTTGACCTGTTCGTAAACCTGCTTCTACATGGCCAATTGCAATCTGATTATAAAAAGCAGCTAAACTCCCTACAAATGTTGTCGCAGTATCTCCATGAACTAAAACAATATCAGGTTTTGCCTCTTTCATTACACGGTCAAGACCGAGTAATGCATTTGTTGCTACATCGACCAATGTTTGGCGATCCTTCATTATATTTAAATCATAATTTGGTGTAATATTGAACGTTTCCAATACTTGATCAAGCATTTGACGATGTTGCGCTGTCACAGTTACGATTGATTCAATTTCCTCTGAATGCTTTTCTAGCTCCAACACAAGTGGTGCCATTTTAATTGCTTCTGGACGTGTCCCAAAAATCGTCATAACTTTATACTTTTTCTTCATAATTCTGCTCCTTATCTAATCTAGAATATTAATTATTGCTTTGATTCAGCATGTGTTTCAAACACTGCCGATTCAAGATAAAACGCCCGTTACTTATGCACGGGCGTTTGATGTTTTCATTATTTTGTACCGAATAAGCGATCCCCGGCATCCCCTAAACCTGGTACGATATAGCCGTGATCATCTAGTTTTTCATCTAAAGATGCAATGTAAATATCTACATCCGGGTGTAATTTTTGAATTTCTTCCACACCTTCTGGAGCAGCAATTAAGCACATGAATTTAATGCTTTTAGCGCCACGCTTTTTCAGTGAGTTGATTGCTTCAACAGCTGAACCACCCGTTGCTAACATTGGGTCGACAATAATAAAGTCACGCTCTTCAACATCAGCTGGAAGTTTTGCATAATATTCTACCGGCTTTAAAGTTTCCGGGTCACGGTAAAGACCAATATGCCCTACTTTTGCAGCAGGAATTAGCTTTAATACTCCATCTACCATTCCGATGCCTGCACGTAAAATTGGAACAATCGCAATTTTCTTACCTGACAGTACTTTTGCCTTTGCTTTCGTAACAGGTGTTTCCACTTCAATTTCTTCCAATGGTAAATCACGTGTAATTTCAAAAGCCATCAATGTTGCGACTTCATCCACTAGCTCGCGGAATTCTTTTGTCCCAGTATCTTTATCTCGAATATAAGTTAACTTATGCTGAATTAATGGGTGGTCAAATACGTATACTTTACTCACATTGACATCTCCTAACTGTTGTTTATCTAAGTTAGTATAACAGAAAAAAAAGTTAACGAAAACTCTCACAGTAATGTTTTGAAAAACGTCTTATTTTACAAGGTAAGGTTTATATTTCGCAATAATAAAAAAGGACATATTCATCACTAAAATAGCTAGTATATGTCCATTTTTTCATTTTGTTCTCTTTTTTTATGAAAAACTTTTGTCAACCTTCAATTCGCAATATGAAAATCTACAAATTGCTTTTTGTTCACAGTTTTTATTCAATATTTAATGGAAAATTTCAGGTATTGCAATCGAAATATATTAAAAAAGCCTTTCTAATTAACATAATCGTAGTTAGAAAGGCTTAAATTTAATTATGCATATAATGGATATTTCGCTGTTAAAGCTTCAACACGTTTACGGGCTTCTTCTTTAACTGATGTATCTTCATGATTTTTAAGAACAGATGCGATAATTTTACCTACCTCAATAACATCCTCTTCTTTAAAGCCACGAGATGTTACAGCAGCTGTACCTACACGAATTCCAGAAGTTACAAATGGAGATTCTGTATCGAAAGGAATCGTATTTTTATTCGTAGTAATCGCTACTTCATCTAATACATGCTCAGCTACTTTACCTGTTAAACCTAAAGACTTTACATTTAATAGAAGTAAGTGGTTATCTGTACCACCAGATACGATTTCAACGCCTTCTTCCATTAAAGATTTAGCCAATGCTGCTGCATTTAGTTTAATTTGTTTTGCGTACTCTTTAAATTCTGGCTGTAATGCTTCACCAAATGATACTGCTTTTGCAGCAATGACATGCATTAATGGACCACCTTGAATACCTGGGAATACTGATTTATTTAATTCTTTTTCCCATTTTGCATCATTTGTTAAGATCATACCGCCGCGAGGACCACGTAACGTTTTATGTGTTGTTGTTGTTACGAAATCTGCGTATGGCACTGGGTTTTGGTGTTCACCTGCAGCAACTAGACCAGCAATATGTGCCATGTCTACCATGAAGTATGCGCCTACTTCATCTGCGATTTCCCGGAATTTTGCAAAGTCAATTTCACGTGGGTATGCTGAAGCACCTGCAACGATTAACTTCGGTTTAGATTCCAACGCTTTTTGTCTTACATCTTCATAGTCGATTACATTTGTATCTTCTGTAACACCGTACTCTACGAAATTATATAAAATACCTGAGAAGTTAACTGGAGAACCATGCGTTAAATGACCACCGTGAGATAAGTTCATACCTAATACTGTATCTCCTGGTTTTAAAACTGTATGGTAAACTGCCATGTTTGCTTGTGCACCTGAGTGAGGCTGTACGTTTACATATGCAGCACCGAATAAGTCTTTTGCACGGTCGCGCGCAATATTTTCAACTACGTCTACGTGTTCGCAGCCACCATAGTAACGTTTCCCAGGATAGCCTTCTGCATACTTATTTGTAAGGTAAGAGCCTTGCGCTTCCATTACAGCTTCCGATACGAAGTTTTCTGAAGCGATTAACTCAATGTTCGTATTTTGACGTTTTTTTTCCAATAGAATTGCGTCTAAAATTGCCTTGTCTTGTCCAGCTAAGTTTTCAAATGCCATTATAAAAATCCCCCTAAATTTTGTTCCGAATATACCGGAGTTTCCAATTCAAAATGATGTATGTAACGTCACAGCGTTACTTATATTGCGCACGTTCTCCACCGATAAGTTTTGGACGTGTTGTCGCTAATGTAATGACGGCATTACCTAAATGTTTAACAGATGTTCGAATAGGTACCGCTACTGATTTTAAATGCATGCCGATTAAAGTTTGACCAATATCAATGCCATAATGTGCCTGTATCGATTCTACGACTACTGGTTCATTCATTTTTGAGAATGCATAGGCAGACATGGAACCGCCTGCTGTGCGAACTGGAATAACTGAAACCGGTTCTAAATGGTACTTCTTAGCCGTAGCCGACTCAAGAGTTAAAGCTCGATTAATATGTTCGCAACCCTGGAATACTAAATGGACATTGTATCTTTGTGCGAATTTTGAGAATTCTTCATATAGAGCTTTTGCAACATCGAGTGCGCCGGCTGTGCCAATCTTTTCGCCCATTACTTCAGACGTGGAGCAGCCGACGACAAAAAGCTGACCTTCAGTAAACTTCACTTGTTGCTCAAATTCATTTAATGCTTGTCTTAAATCATTTTGCAAATCGTGTAAGTCCGTCATTAGATCGCTCCTTGTTACCCTTCAATTTCTGAAATCTTTTCTACGCGGCGGATATGACGTCCACCTTCGAATTCAGTATTCAACCAAGTTTCAACGATTTCCCTAGCCAATCCCGGCCCTATTACACGCTCACCCATCGCTAATACATTGGAATCATTATGACAGCGTGTTGCTTTTGCAGAAAATACGTCATGTACAAGTGCACAGCGAATGCCTTTAAACTTATTTGCAGCAATCGAAATACCAATTCCTGTGCCGCAAATTAATATCCCGCGGTCAAATTCACCTTTTGCTACTCGTTCTGCTACGGGACGAGCATAGTCTGGATAGTCTACAGAATCGTCAGTTTGTGGACCAAAGTCTTCATAACTTATCGACAATTCGTCCAATAGTGACATAATTTCTTTTCTTAAATTATTTCCACCGTGGTCTGATGAAATCGCAATTTTCATGAAGGTTCCTCCTACCTCTTTTTTTATTTACAATTATATTCAACATCAGTGTACCATTTATTACATCAAAATGACACGTCTTTTCCGAAGATGTTTCGCAATATATACACAAAACACGAATATTAAACCTATACTAATGTAATATTGTTATTTTTTTGGACATTTCGCTTTAAAAGTTTATATAAAAAAAGATCACCCTAATTTGAGCGATCTTTTCCAATTTATTGTATAGATAATAGATAATCTGCTACTGCCTCTTCTTCACCTGCTGCAGTTCCTGCTGGCATTGAGCCTTTACCGTTTTCTAAAATATTGATAATTTCATCTTTAGATAATGAAAGGTTAGTTAAGTTTGGTCCCATTGCTCCTGACAAG
Source organism: Solibacillus merdavium (assembly GCF_014836935.1). Taxonomy (GTDB): domain Bacteria; phylum Bacillota; class Bacilli; order Bacillales_A; family Planococcaceae; genus Solibacillus; species Solibacillus ferritrahens. The sequence continues at coordinate 69,445 of NZ_JACSPW010000004.1, forward strand.
TCGCCCCCGTGACAGCCGATACAGCTGGCATTCACAACCTTTTCCCCTTCTGAAACATCTGACGTAGCTGAGTCATTTGATTCGGTTGATTCAGTAGGTGTTGAATTTGTAGAGTCCGTATCTGTTTCCTCTGCATCCCCACATGCAGCTAAACCCGCTACTACTACACCCATTAACAACCAGTACTTGATTTTTTTCAAAACGATCCCTCCAGGATTAATTTTTATACGTAATATTTCGTACATACCCTATTCATTTCAACATGAAACGACAAACCCCTTTATTAAGGCACACATAGTCATAATTTTGACAAATATAAAACCCCTATTAAATTGGAATGCATCCAAGATTATAGGGGAACGTTTATAATATTTTCAATATCTAACTATTCGTTTCGATCGAATTGCTGAATCATTCGATATAGCTCAGCAGATTGCTGATTTAAATCACTTGCCAATGCTTCTACTTTCTTAATAGCTTGGGCTTGTTCTGAAGATGCAGCACTTACTTCCTGTGCACTTGCTGATGTTTGTTCTGCAATTGCGGCTACTTCTTGCGATTGTTGCGATGTATGCTCGATATTTTTCATTTGCTGTTCAACTAATTGAGAAATTTGAACAACATCATCTGCCATTTCATACACTGATTTCGTCATGCCTTCAACGGCTGTTGTCGTTTCAGATACACGTGAAGATTCATTGGCAGCAAATGTAACTTGTTCGTTCATTTGTTTTACTACAATAGAAACGTTTTGTTGCATTGTTTGAATTAATTTTGTAATTCCTTGTACTGCATTAGCACTTTCGTCAGCTAAACCACGTACTTCTTCCGCTACCACAGCGAAACCTTTACCGTGTTCGCCTGCTCGCGCTGCTTCAATTGAGGCATTTAATGCAAGTAAATTTGTTTGACCTGCAATATCTCCTACTAAACTTATAATTCGTTCAATTTGCTCTGCATTGTTTTCTAATTCACGAATATTAACTAATGAATTTTCATTATCCGCAGCAATCTTTTGAATACTATTTACAACTCCATGAATCGCATCCGTTGTTGAAGTTAAATTTGATAAAAGGTCTTTCGAACGACTGGCCGTCTGCAGTGCTTTATTGTTTACTTCAGATGCCAACGTACGCACTTCTTCAATAGCTTCTACTGTTTCCTGAATCGCCACTGCCGAAGATTCGGCTCCTAATGAAATTTGACTGATATTGCTCGTTATTTGTTCAGCATTGTTTGTTACAGATACACTTTCATCTGATAGCTTTCGGATAGTTTTGTCTGTTGTTTTATAATTATCTTCAATGCCATTCACCATTTTGCGTAAATTAACGACCATCGCCTGAAATGCCTCTGCTACAGTTCGAATTTCATCATTTGTTTTTGGCATGTCGACATCTTTCCCAATCTTGCCCTCAGCTACTTGATTTGCACTGCTCTCTAAACGCTGTAACGGACGTACAATTACTAAGCTAAATACTGCTGCCAATGCACATGACCAAAAGATTCCTAATACATATGTAATAATTTGAAACAGGCTCGTACTAGTATTTTCGAAAAACATCGGACGTAAATATTCGATAAATACAAAACTGCATGTATATGTAATAAGTGCTAATATTCCTACAAATAATACAAGCTTCCGACGTAAGCTAAATGATTTTTTTTGTGAATCCATGTTAAATTTTCTCCTCCAATTTTAGTTTTATTTCTAGTTTATTAATCGCTTCGTTTAGTTCATTATATGTCTGCTCATATATTTGCAGGCTTCCTCCATATGGATCTTGTATATCCGCCCCATCTTCCATCTCTACATATTCTTTTAACGTAAATATTTTATGTGCGGCCTCTTCAACAAGACTTATAACCACTTCTTTATGTGCCGTCGTCATTGTTAAAATCAAGTCTGCCCACTGTGCATCGCTCTTTGTAAATTGCGAAGAGTGATGGGGTTGGAAAATATCCTTTTGCAATAATATTTCTTCGGCATTTCGGGACATTCCATTCCCCTCATAAGCATAAATACCCGCAGAGCGTACATTTATATTTTCATAGTTTTTAGCTTTTAAAATTGCTTCTGCCATAGGACTTCTACATGTGTTTCCTGTACAAATAAAGTAAATATTTATCTTCTTCACACCCTCTAATCTACCATTTTAATAACAAAACACTCATTATAATCAGTAATAATCCCGCAATTTTCTTTAATGCGTTATTTCTCAAAATAGTAGTTTTTTGCGCTACTACTAAAGCCGCATAGGATAAAAAAAATGTGGATAACCCTGCACTTATAATAAAAACATATTTTTCTAAATTTAGCATACCAAAAGATAGGCTAACTGAAAAGGTATCAATGCTCGCAAATATGGCAATAATCGGTAAAGATATGGCAGGGAAACTTTCATCTTTTTTTGAGAGCAGTAATTGCAAACCAACAAAGAATAGTAATATTGTAGAAAGGCTTGTCGCCCAGTTATTTAAATAAACGGCTATCCATTCTCCAAAACGGTATCCTATCAACGGGAAAATCATATGTAATAATGCCGTCCATAACGCTAATAACCATTTTGATTTAACATTTGTAGCAATTAAATAAAGTGCAACGACATCAAACGACATTAATATCCCAGCAACCACTTCCTGCATTTTTTCCCCTCTTCCTCTATGCGCTGTTGTAATTTATGCTTTTCCAATTAAAAATATCCTACTGTTTTGTACAAACAAAAAAACCACACCTACAAATTTCTGCAGAATGTGGTCGAGAAGATTATTAAAGTGTATACCAATTGCCGCCAGCTGCTTTTTCTAAGCGGTTCATAATTGCAGTACCTACCCCGGATTTTGTTGTAGCCGTTGCTAAAATAATTGTAGCATCAGTTTTATCACAAGCGCGTAAAGCATCGTACAATGTCGCACTCATTTGTTCAAGATTATGTGCTTCACCAAAAGAAAAATAGTAATCTGCTTGTATATCTTTAAAGCTTTCTGGTGCCAATAGAGCAACTTTATGCTCGGATTTCAATTGCCCTAATGCATTTTCAATTGTTTCTTTATCTGCATCTATTAAATACACAGGTGCATTCGGTGCATAATGGGTATATTTCATCCCTGGTGCTTTTGGTGTCGACTCAATCTTTTGCTGTTCAATGCTTGGCTCAACTACCGGACCGATTACCGCTTCCAGCATTTCTTTTGTCACACCACCTGGTCGTAAAATAACAGGCGTATCTAACGTGACATCAAGGACGGTTGATTCTACACCGATTCCTGTCATCCCACCATCTAAAATACATGGGATGATGCCCTGCAAATCTTCGAATACATGATCAGCTTTTGTCGGACTTGGCTTCCCACTGCGGTTTGCACTTGGTGCCGCTAATGGTGCTTTTAAAGTTTGCAGCAGTTTGAGTGCCACCGGGTGGTTTGGCATACGGATTCCAACTGTATCTAATCCCGCTGTCACGCTCGGTGCCAATACATTTGGTTTTGCCTGCATGACAATTGTGAGTGGACCCGGCCAAAAAGCCTCCATGCATATTTTGGCAACTTCAGGAATATATGATGTATAGAGGGATATTTCTTCCGCTGTGCCAATATGTACAATAAGCGGATTATCGGAAGGACGACCTTTTGCATCAAATATTTTTTTCACTGCTTTTTCATCTGTTGCAACTGCACCCAACCCGTAAACTGTTTCTGTCGGAAACGCTACAACTTCTCCCTTTTCCAACAAATCCACAGCTTGTGTATAATTTTCTGAATTATCCACAAAATCATCCACAGGTAATTGTAAGGTTTGCATCATTCCAACCCCCTTTCTATAAGGATTTCAAAATATTATCCACAATTTGTTAATAACTAACAGCATCCTGTGTATATTCTCTTATTTTCTGTTGATTATTTTTTAATTTATTTTTTTTCCACCACTCAGAAATATAAAAGGTTGGTCGTTCCGTTTTCGTTGGTTCATTATTTTTGCAAAGCGTTGGAAACACTGCACAGAACCAATTTTCACCCCGCCCTTGTCCAATAACAAAATTAACAGAATAATATTTGTTTTGTGGATAAAATTGTCCCAAATACCATTTTGGAGGCATTAAGTTATCCCCAAAGTTATACGAAACTTTTAATTGTGGGTAATTTTTCTGAATTTCTTGATAAATCTTTTCCACACTGTGGATATCTTCCGAAAAATCTGATGTATCTTGCATATAAGCTTGTATTGTTTCTACGACCTCATACTTTACTAATTGATCAGCTTTTGTTGAACTATTTGCAATGACACGGATTTTTAGTTCCTCACCACTTAGCGCCTGCCCTTCTCGTAATTCCTCTACAAAGTCAGGTACGATACAGGCAGCACTATATATAAACAACACACTTATTAGTAATTTAGCAATTGCTAAAAAAAGATTGGATTCACTTTGAATATCGTAATCATGTAACATTTTCATTCCCCCTTGCAAACCATTGTTAACAAGGAATCTAGTTTTTAATCACTAATCTCACAAAAAATTATTCGATCTTTTTTATTTATATCTTTAACTACTGTTACACATGCTTTCGGGAAGCTTTTTTTGAAAAATTCTGCTACAGCTTCTCCCTGTGTATAGCCAATTTCAAGTCCGATTAAGGCAGGTGTATTCATAATTGCCGGTAAATTTTCTGCTAGTTTACGATAAAGCAACAGCCCATTTTCCTCTGCAAATAACGCACTATGCGGTTCATGTGCAACGACAACATCGGACATGTCCTTCATCTCATCAAAAGCGATATACGGGGGATTGGATAATACGATATCCCACTTTTCATTGGTAATCGGTGCTGTTAGATCGCCCTGCTTAAATGTAATTTGCGCGTGAAGTTGCGCTGCATTTTTCTTTGCTGTTTCCAATGCGGACTCCGAAATATCCGTCGCTGTTACATCAAGATTTGGGCATTCTTTTTTCATCGTAATAGCGATTGCTCCACTACCTGTTCCGATATCGGCAAATTTAAGTTCTTTTTTTTCACCAAATAGCTTTTGCATCCGCTCTATTGTACCCACAATCAACTCTTCTGTTTCAGGGCGTGGAATTAAAACGGACTCATCCACATTGTAAGTACGACCATAAAATTCTTCTACACCTGTAATGTATTGTATAGGCCGTCCTTTAATATGCTCCTGTAAATAAGCGTCAAATTGCTGTTGGTGTTCTATCAATAGGGGATCATGCATTTTCATCATCAACCCTGAATAATTTGTCTGTAAAATATGCTGCAAGAGTAATCTTGCGGCATTGCCTTCGCGACCATTTTCCTCTAAAAAAGAAGAAGCCCCATTCAGGGCCTCAAAAATTGTTTTATGCATCTTCATTCAAGTTCGATAAGCGTGTTGCTTGCTCATCTAAAATGAGTGCATCGATAATTTCATCCAGCTTACCTTCAACAATTTGATCAAGTTTTTGAATCGTTAAGCCAATTCTGTGATCTGTTACTCGGTTTTGTGGATAGTTGTAAGTACGAATACGCTCAGAACGGTCGCCTGTTCCTACTGCTGTCTTACGTGTTGCATCGATTTCTGCCTGTGCTTCTTGACGGTGTTTATCTGCTACACGGGCTACTAAAATTTTCATCGCTTTTTCACGGTTTTTAATTTGTGAACGCTCATCCTGCATCGAAACGACAACCCCAGTTGGTAAGTGGGTCATACGGACAGCGGACATCGTTGTATTTACTGATTGACCACCAGCACCTGATGAAGCGAATGTATCAACACGGATATCTTTTTCATGAATTTCCACATCTTCTACATGCACTTCCGGTAAACATGCTACCGTTGCAGTTGATGTATGAATACGGCCTTGTGATTCTGTCGCCGGTACACGCTGAACACGGTGTGCGCCGTTTTCATATTTGAATTTCGAATACGCACCTTGACCATTAATCATCAAGATTACCTCTTTATAGCCGCCTGCCGGATTTGGTGTAGCTTCCATTACATCCACTTTCCAACCTTGCGTTTCTGCATAACGTGTATACATACGGAACAGGTCACCTGCAAAAATATTGGCCTCGTCACCGCCTGCAGCACCGCGTATTTCCATAATTACGTTTTTCGAATCGTTCGGGTCTTTCGGAATTAATAAAATACGTAGACGTTCTTCTAAATCCGGAACTTGTTTATTTAAGTCATTAAACTCTTCCTTCATCATTTCAAGCATTTCAGCATCTTTTTCCATTTCAATTAACTCACGTGTATCCGCCAGTTGCTCTTTTACCGATTTGTATTCACGGTATACTTCCACCATTTCCTGAATATCGGATTGCTCTTTTGAATACTCACGTAATTTGTTCGAATCACTTACGATTTCCGGGTCACTCAGTAATTCATTTAATCTTTCATATCGGTCCTCAACCGCCTGTAAACGATCAAACATTTGTATTTCACCTCTAAAATTTATTTTTAAATTATTTTATATCAGCTCGTCATTTCCCGAGTCATGTTAAAATGCACCTTTACTAGTATAAAGAAATTTCACGGTTGTTGCTACCTCTACGGCGAACTTTATTCATAACTTTACACCTTTCCATAAATACATTTAGGTTTCCAATTTTCTTTGTAATCTATACTTTATGCATGAAGTTATAAAGGTGGGTTTGAATGGCATTTGCGACAAACGGGATAATAACTATCATTACCCCCAATTTGTATTTGATCACCTGTACGAACCGGTTTTTTGCTTTCATCTACTCTTAAATTCATCGTCGCCTTTTTATGGCAGAACCAGCAGATTGTTTTCATTTCCTCAATTTTATCAGCATAAATCGTCATATAACGGCTACCTTCAAACAGTTCATTTTGGAAATCATTTTTCAAACCGAAGCCCATAACAGGTATATTCAACTCATCGACAATTTGAGTCAATTGAAGGACATGCTCTTTTGATAAAAATTGGACTTCATCAACGAGTACACAATATAATTTCCCTTCATGATTTTTGACGATCTCATAAATATTTGTATCATTAAAAACGGCGATTGCCGGGCGCTTTAAACCAATTCGACTTGAGACCATCCCTACTTCATCACGTGTATCAATACCTGATGTAAATATAAGAACCGATTTATTTTGTTCTTCATAATTGTGGGCAACTTTTAAAATTTCAATCGATTTACCGCTGTTCATTGCACCATGTTTATAAAATAATTGAGCCATTTTAATTCCTCGTTTCTCCACGTAATTACAGACAAAAACCTTGAGTGCCTACTCAAGGTTTTACTTTTTATTATTCTTCTTTTATCTTAGCTATTTTTTCATGATTCGTCTATTGTAAAAGATGTTGTACTTATTATTTATCTTTAAGAAAACTTGTGTGAAAAATTTCTAATATAATCAAATTTCCTTCTAATATAATTTTATATTTTCTAATAAACCTCGGATTTTCTAATAAAATATGTACATCTTCTAATATAAGATCTCCGTTTTCGAATATACTATTCAGACCTGCTAATAACCTTAAAAGTTTTCTAATAACTACACAATATGTTCTAATAAAATTATTTTACTCATTATAAAAATCAAAAAACCCATCTCCAACAACGTGGAAATGGGTTAAGGTATTATTTCATACCATATTTTTTGTTGAACTTATCAACACGTCCGTCAGCAGAAGCGAACTTTTGACGACCTGTGTAGAATGGGTGACATTCGTTACAGAACTCGATTGAGATCTTTTCTTTAACTGAACCTGTTTCAAAAGAATTACCACAAGAGCAAGTTACTGTTGCTACTTTGTAATCTGGGTGGATACCTTGTTTCATATTCGTTTTCTCCTCTCGCCCTGAACCATCCGGAACAGAGTATTTTCGAACTGCACCTTACATAGCCCGAATATGTCACTACATACGTAATGTGTTGAGGTCAGCTATATATGTGCACGTTTCATACCTAATGAATTATAGCAACAATTAAAATAGGTTGCAACTATTTTTTACTAAGTAAACGATTATAATAACCCTTTACCGTTCGTTGCCTTTTTCATATCTGTATCTAGCTTTTCGAAAAATTCTTCGTTTGATTTCGTAGTGCGTATTTTACGTAAAAACTTCTCGCCGAAATCATGGGAATCACTAAATGTTTTACGGATTGCCCATAACTTATCCAACTGATCTTTTGGAATAAGAAGCTCTTCTTTACGCGTACCCGAACGGCGGATATCCAATGCAGGGAATATACGGCGCTCTGCCAAGCTACGGTCTAAGTGTAATTCCAAGTTACCCGTTCCTTTAAACTCCTCGTAAATCACTTCATCCATACGGCTACCTGTTTCGACAAGAGCAGTCGCCAAAATTGTTAAACTACCACCCTCTTCGATATTACGAGCCGAACCGAAGAAACGTTTTGGACGATGGAATGCAGCTGGGTCAATACCCCCTGAAAGTGTACGGCCACTTGGCGGAATGACTAAGTTGTAAGCACGTGCTAAACGCGTAATTGAATCCATTAAAATAATTACATCTCGCTTATGTTCTACTAAACGTCGTGCACGTTCCAGTACAATTTCCGCTACTTTTATATGGTTTTCCGGCACTTCATCAAAAGTGGATGAAACAACATCTGCATTTACTGAGCGCTCGATATCCGTTACTTCCTCTGGACGCTCATCAATTAATAATACGATAAGTTCCGCTTCCGGATGATTTGTCGTAATGGCATTGGCAATTTCCTTTAATAAAGAAGTTTTACCTGCTTTTGGCGGTGCTACAATTAATCCACGTTGACCAAATCCAACAGGAGCTACTAAATCCATAATTCGTGTTGAAAGTTTTGCAGGTACTGTTTCCAATTTAATATGACGGTCCGGATAAAGCGGCGTTAATGCAGGGAAATGCACTCGCTCTTTGGCTACTTCTGGATCTTCGCCATTTACTGCATCAACTTGCAATAATCCATAATAGCGTTCATTTTCTTTTGGCGGACGAACCTTTCCTGATACTTTATCTCCATTTCGCAAATCAAAACGACGAATTTGCGACGCTGAAATATAAATGTCCTCTTTCGAAGGGGAATAGTTAATCGGGCGTAAAAATCCGAAGCCATCCGTAGGAATGATTTCTAAAACACCTTCCATGAAAAAGAAGCCTTCCTGTTCAGAGCGTGATTTTAAAATTGCAAAAATAAGTTCCTTTTTATTTAGCTTACTAGCATTCATTACTTTAAATTGCTTCGCTAAAGCATATAATTCTTTTAATGTCATGCTTTCTAATTGAGCAATGGTTAATGCTGTCATAGGTTTTCTCCAGTCTATTAATAATTTAAATTTTTGGGCTTTTACATGTAGAAAATTTAGGAATGTGCGTTGGAAGAAGATTAATTTATTTGAAAGATGCCCGGCTATTATACCGGGCATTTATTATATAATATCGTAAATTAAATGAAAATGGGCATTTTCTATGTTAATTACAATATATGAGAAGTTAGAGTTGACCGTACTTTGGCTTTTTGTCAATGCTGTGGCGCCCTTCGATAAAGCGTACTGTACCAGTTTTTGCGCGCATAACAACCGAATGTGTCAGTGCATAGGAACCTTTATATTGAACACCACGTAAAAGTTCTGAGTCAGTAACAGCTGTTGCTGCAAAAATTGCATCGTCGCCCTTAACTAAATCTTCCATCATTAACACTTTATCTACGTCGATCCCCATCTTTTTGCAACGTTCCAGCTGTTCTTCATCTTCCGGAACTAGTTTAGCTTGGAAATCGCCACCTAAACATTTTAAAGCTACAGCTGCGATAACACCTTCTGGAGCGCCACCCATACCAAACATAATGTCGATACCTGTTTCGTCAAAAGCTGTATTAATCGCAGCGGCTACATCGCCATCTTGGATAAATTTAATACGAGCACCTGTTTCACGGATTTCATCAACAATATGCTGATGACGAGGACGATCTAAAAGAGTTGCTACGACATCAGAAACATCTTTATTTTTTGCCTTCGCTACTTGCAGTAGGTTATAAGTAACAGATGCGTTAATATCAACTTTACCTGCTGCTTCTGGACCTACTGCAATTTTATCCATATACATATCCGGTGCGTTTAAAAGGTTCCCACGGTCTGCAATAGCCAGTACAGTCATCGCGCCATTTGTTCCTTTTGCTACGATATTCGTACCTTCTAATGGATCCACTGCGATATCAACTTCAGGTCCGCCATTTCGAAGCCCTAATTCTTCACCGATATAAAGCATCGGTGCCTCATCCATTTCTCCTTCGCCAATTACAACTGTCGCATGCATTGGGATTGTATCAAACATAACACGCATCGCTGTTGTTGCTGCGTCATCTGCTTCATTTTTAAGTCCGCGTCCCATCCATTTCGCTGATGCAATCGCTGCTGCTTCTGTTACACGTACTACTTCCATTGATAAACTACGTTCCATTTTGTGTTTGCCTCCTGTAATCGGGTAAAGCCGATTTTAACAGCATTAAAAACCGCTGTTTTGTAATTGTATAATTTACTTACTATTTTTTTCGAATTTAATTTTAACATATTTTAAAGGTGCGCTAATTTGCTCATCAATTATGGCAAATTTTATGCTTTATTATTCGTATTAATGACAGATGACTCTTTTCGGATATTTGCACCTAATGCACATAACTTTTCAATTAATGAACTATACCCACGCTCTATATGATGAATATCATGAATTTCTGTCTCGCCTTTTGCAATTAAACCGGCTAAAACCAATGCTGCACCTGCACGCAGGTCTGTTGCTGTTACTGCCGATCCTTCTAAAGAAACAGGTCCTTGTATAATTGCCGTATTTCCTTCTACTCGTGCTTTTGCACTCATGCGACGTAATTCATCAATATGTTTGAAGCGTGCAGAATAAATTGTGTCCGTTATCATTGAAGTACCTTCTGCCTGAGTCATTAATACAGATAATGGTTGCTGTACATCGGTTGGAAATCCTGGATATACAAGTGTTTTAACATCAACTGCTTGTAGGTTCGTTTGCTTTGGAATGTACATGCTTTCTTCGTTTTCTTCTACAATTACGCCCATTTCACGAAGCTTCGCTGTCACTGCCTCTAAATGCAGGGGAATAACATTATCTATTACTACACCATCACCAATTGCCGCTGCCATTATCATAAATGTTGCAGCTTCAATTCGATCTGGAATAATCGTATGTTTTGTTCCTTTTAGCTCATCGACGCCTTCAATACGTATAACACTCGTTCCAGCACCTTTAATATTGGCACCCATATTAGTTAAAAGTGTCGCAACATCAATAATTTCAGGCTCTTTAGCAGCGTTTTCAATAGTAGTTTTACCTTTTGCCCGCACTGCAGCCAGCATAATATTAATTGTCGCCCCTACACTAGCCACGTCTAAATAAATTTTTGCACCGATCAATTCATCCGCACGCAAATAAATTGCACCGTGCTCATTCGTCACTTTTGCGCCTAACGCTTCAAATCCCTTAATATGCTGATCAATTGGACGTGGGCCTAAAAAACAGCCTCCTGGCAAACCAATAACAGCTTGCTTAAAACGTCCTAACATTGCACCCATCATATAGTAGGATGCCCGTAATTTTTTTACATTGCCATTAGGAAGTGGCATTGCTACCATTTTTGAAGGATCGATTGTCATCTTTCCATCTTCAAACGTTACTTCGCCACCGATTTCTTCCAACAGTGCTTTTAATGTCCACGCATCCGAAATCTCTGGAATTCCTCCAATTGTAACGGAAGAATCCGCCAAAATTGATGCAGGAATTAAAGCAACTGCACTATTTTTTGCACCACTAACAGTAATTTTCCCTTTTAGTCGACGTCCGCCTTGAATTTTAAATACATCCATTTTGTGTTCTCCCTTATAATTGGACAAATTTCACAATGAACCAGATTGCTGTGAAGTATTCTTATTATTTCCCTTCACGCTTTGCCCAATCCGCTAAAAATCCTTCAATTCCTTTGGCTGTTAATGGATGGTTAAACAGTTGCTGTAAAACTTTGTATGGTGTCGTTGCAATATGGGCACCTGCCAATGCAGCTTGCGTAATATGTTGTGGATGACGAATAGAAGCAGCAATTATTTCAGTATCAATCTCATGGATTGCAAACATTTCAGCAATTTCACGAATTAATTCAACACCGTCTTGACCAATATCATCTAAGCGTCCTAAAAATGGAGATACATATGATGCGCCAGCACGAGCGGCCATTAATGCTTGGTTTGCAGAGAAAATTAATGTCACATTTGTTTTAATCCCTTTTTCAGAGAAGTGTTTACATGCTTTTAAACCGTCTGGAGTCATCGGCAGTTTTACAGTGATATTTGGATGAATCGCTGCTAATTCTTCCCCTTCACGAATCATTCCTTCAGCGTCTAAAGAGATAACCTCACCAGACACCGATCCGTTTACTAATTCCGCGATTTCACGTAAGCGATCGTGGAAATTTACACCTGATTCTTTTGCTACTAATGATGGGTTCGTTGTTACACCTGAAAGAATCCCCCAAGAGTATGCTTCTTTAATCTCGTCAAAGTTTGCTGTATCAATAAAAAATTTCATTATATGTCCTCCGATTTATGTGTACTTAGAAAAACACATCCCGCCCAATTGTGAACGAGATGCTTGAAGTTGAAAACAAGTGTTCACAAAGAAAAGTGCGCTACTATTGCCCATTTCTTTTGTGGAATCATTTATTTGTTAAGCTTTCCCCGCGCTACCGAATTCACGCATTTTTCCGATTACTGTTGCTTTAATCGCTTCACGAGCCGGGCCTAAATATTTGCGTGGGTCATATGTTTTCTTGTCGCCATCCAAAAATTCACGGATTACTTTAGTCGCCGCGATTTGATTTTCTGTATTTACGTTAATTTTAGCTGTACCTAAAGAGATAGAACGTTGAATATCCTTTGTTGGAATTCCAGTACCACCATGTAAAACTAAAGGTACATCCGTCAGTGTAGAAATTTCTTCCATTTCAGTGAAACCTAAGTTTGGTTCCCCTTTATAAGGACCGTGAACTGAACCTAGTGCAGGTGCCAGGCAATCAATTCCTGTAGCTTCCACTAAAGCTTTACACTCTTGTGGATTTGCATACATAATACCACCGATAACACCATCTTCTTCTCCACCTACAGTACCCAATTCAGCCTCTACAGAAACACCTTTTGCATGTGCATATTCAACAACTGTTTTTGTCGTTTCTACATTTTCTTCGTATGGATGATGGGAAGCGTCAATCATAACAGAAGTAAAGCCAGCATCGATTGCTTCTTTACATTTATCGAAGCTCGAACCATGGTCTAAATGAATGGCAACTGGAACTGTTGTTTTATAGCTTTCCATTAAGCCCTCAACCATTTTTACAACAGCGATGAATCCGCCCATATATTTACCGGCACCTTCAGAAACACCTAAAATAACCGGTGATTTTTCTTCTTCTGCTGCCTGTAGAATAGCTTGTGTCCACTCTAAGTTGTTAATATTGAACTGACCAACTGCATAATTTTCTGCTTTTGCTTTAATTAACATTTCTTTCATTGAAACTAACGGCATTATTAAAATCCTCCTCGAAGATACATAAATAGTTTGCTACTAGAAAAACGTAGTTTGTGCATTATGCTTTTTTTAAGTAATTTTTCTATTGTCAATTCTATGCAAGTTCACATGAATTGATAAAAACATTCAGATTAATCATAACAAAAACAGACAGTATGCGCTACTGCCTGCTCACGGGTTCATTTATATTTTTTCGTGAATCTTTAATATTTTTTTTACTTCATCACGTATTTCAAATATATTGAATGGCTTAGAAAAGTACTTTGTCACACCTAGTTCTGTTGCGGTATCAATCATATGTTGTTCAACGTACGCTGTCATCATTATAACCGGTAAGTAGGAATTTTTGCTTTTTAGACGAGCTAATATTTCCAATCCATCCATTCCAGGGATTTTCATATCCAACAAAACGCAATCTACTGCATTTTCCTCTGCTATTTTTAATGCATCATAACCGTTTGCAGCCAAATGTGTTATAAATCCTTCTTTTTTAAATAATTCATTTAACAGTAACCTTATTCCTCTTTGATCATCTACGATTAATATTTCCCTCATAGTCATTCCCCATTTACGATATTGATTTTATATTACTAAATTCAATTTTTATCTTTTTTTTCCTTCTTTTACAATAAGTATATACGATTTTGCTTTTTCTTGAGCACAATTTTATAATAGCTTTGAGGTGAAATTATGTCTAAAATTTTAACTACTCAATTAACAGGGCTATTTCAGCGCATTCAACAGTCCGAAGAAGAGCCTATTGAGGAAACAGCCCGTTTATTGGCACAGGCAGCTATCGGGCAAGGAACTATTTACTTTGCTGCTTTTGGTGAAATGGAAGCTGTCACAATCCATGCAGAGCTTGGTGCCAGTCCTTTTGCAAAATTTGCTCGTTATACGGATGAGGTTGAGCTGTTGCCTGCTGATCGTCTCATTATTTTTACGCAGCACGCTACGGATGAACAAGCGTTAAAGCTCGCGCAAAAACTGCATGATAACTTTATTCCCTTTGCAGCTGTGGCAAGTGAGGTTGCTGAGACTGGCAATCTTTTAAGCGAGCTTGCATATACTTATATTTCATTAAAAGTACGTGGTGGAATTTTACCCCATCCAACCAATCTTGGTGAGCGAATCGTATTCCCTCATTTAATGGCTGCTTTATATATTTATGAGGCGATTAAAATGGAATTTGATGAAATGCTGGTCGATGATGACGAAGATGAAGAAGAGGAATCTATTTCTCCTTTTGCTTAACTAATAAACGATTCTTATTACGTTTCACTACGTATAGGGATCGTTTTTTACTTTTAAAAAAAGCGTGCCCCATTTAAATAGGACACGCTTCTGAACTGTTATTTTCGGTTATTAAACGCTGCTCCAACAAACTCACGGAATAATGGCTGTGGACGTTGTGGACGAGAAATTAATTCTGGGTGGAATTGACCAGCCACAAAGAATTTTTTCTCTGGTAATTCAATGATTTCTACTAACTTGTTATCAGGTGATACGCCTGAGAATACCATACCTTCCGCTTCCATTGCTTCACGGAATTCATTGTTAAACTCGTAGCGGTGACGGTGACGTTCATACACCAACTCTTCACCGTTGTAGGCCGTGCGTGCACGTGATCCTTCTTTTAATTTACATGGATATAGTCCAAGACGTAATGTACCGCCTAAATCTGTATCCTCAGATTGATCTGGCAGGAAATCAATAATCGGGTACTTCGTAGTTTTATCCAATTCAGTTGAATGTGCACCATCTAAGCCCATTACATTACGCGCAAATTCTACAGTAGCCATCTGCATTCCTAAACAAATACCGAAGAATGGGATGTCATTTTCACGAGCATAACGAATAGATTCGATCTTTCCTTCAACACCGCGGTCACCGAAACCACCTGGCACTAAAATGCCGTCCGCTTGTCCCAGTAATTGCTCCACGTTTTCAGCTGTAATATGTTCAGCATTGATCCAGTCAATTTCGATATCTGAATTGTAAACATAACCTGCATGCTTTAATGCTTCTACTACTGAAATATACGCATCTTGAAGCTCTACATATTTACCAACTAAAGCGATACGTGTTTTATGCTCCAGGTTTTTCACTAAATGTACAAGGTCTTTCCAATCTTCCATATTTGCCTGTGGTGCGCTAATGCGGAAGTGGTCAAGAACGATTTGGTCGAATCCTTGTGCATGTAAGTTTAGTGGCACTTCATATAAATGTTCAGCATCACGGGATTCGATAATATCAGAAGATTGCACGTCACAGAATAGCGCGATTTTCTCTTTCATATCCTGAGGTACCGGCTGTTCAGTACGTAAAACGATAATGTTTGGCTGAATACCTAATGAACGTAACTCTTTTACAGAGTGCTGCGTTGGTTTTGTTTTCATTTCTCCTGCAGCCGCGATGTAAGGCATTAATGTACAGTGGATATACATAACATTTTCATGACCTAGGTCACGACGCATTTGACGAATGGCTTCTAGGAAAGAAAGAGATTCGAAGTCACCTACTGTACCACCAATTTCCGTAATTACGACATCCGCTGAAGTTTCACGGCCTGCACGTTGAATACGGTCTTTAATTTCATTTGTTACGTGAGGAATTACTTGAACTGTACCACCGTTGTAATCACCACGGCGCTCTTTATTCAATACAGACTGATACACTTTACCAGAAGTTACTGTTGAGTGTTTCCCAAGATTAATATCAATAAAACGCTCATAGTGTCCTAAGTCTAAATCTGCCTCTGCGCCATCATCAGTAACGAAAACTTCACCGTGCTGGTAAGGGCTCATTGTACCTGGATCAATGTTTAAATACGGATCAAATTTTTGAATTGTTACTTCCAAACCGCGGTTTTTTAATAAACGTCCTAAAGAAGCGGCTACGATCCCTTTACCAAGAGAGGATACTACTCCACCTGTTACAAATATATACTTTGTCATATAATAATTTCCTCCTTCTTTCTAAAACAAATTAGAAAAACACCCTGTTACTTGCTAGAAGTAAGTGAATGTTTTTCTAATATACACATGAAAAAATAAAAAACGCTCCTCCTGCATCAGTTTGCAGGGGGAGCGTATTACTTATACGGTCAATCTCCTTTTTAAAGGAGCCCAAGTAAAAGATTATACGTAACTGAAAAAGAAGTCAAGTACTTTCAATTTTCCAATTGAAACACTAATTATTTTAAATCTTCTTCATCTTCCAGTTCTTCATCCAATTCATCTTCGTCGTCATCTTCGATAATAAATGTATCATCTTCATCGATAAGCTCTTCATCAATGTCCGGATCAATTTCTTCGATGTCTTCTTCTACAAAGTCGATTTCATCTTCTACTTCATCTTCGTCGTCTTCTTCATCTACGAATTCATCATAATCTTCCTCGAATAATACATCCTCTTCTTCAAGGTCAAGTACTTCTTCATCTTCGTCATCCGCGACTTTTGCTTTCTTTTTACGCGTCTTAATAGTCGGTGCAGTTTCTTCCTCGATTGTTTCTACTTTATACCATTCACGTAATCCCCAACCATTTTCCTGGTTTAATAAGAAACGCCCTTCTACATTTAAGTCAGTATAAAATTGCACTAAACGAGATTTTAAGTCTGCATCGGAAATACCATTTAATTGTTGGATTCCTTTTAATAATTCATTTAAAGGCATTGCTTGTTTTTTTTCTTCTAGTAGTGCGTATGCTAAGTCGATTAATGACTCTTCTGCTAATTGTTCATCTGTCAAACCACGAAAGTTCAAATCGTGCACGTCCTTTCTTATCTTACATATCTATTTATCCAGGCACTATGTTCATTCAACCATACTCAAACATTGGCCGAATGAAGATAAGCATAATACCCATTATATACAAACATGCCATCACTATGCTAGTTTCATTTCTTGTTTTTTAAATTTGTTGCTTTTTTATATGCTACATAAAATAAAATGAATGATAATATCAGTAAAGGAATTGCAGCTAATTGCTGGTTGTATAAAAAGAAGGTTGCGATAAGGCATGCTAATATTAAAATGTAATGTAAATATTGCTGCACCATGCCGCACCTTCTTCCTTTAAAATATCATGTGTTTACTAGTATAACGAAATTTACTGTCCCCGTGGTATGACAAATTAATTTATTTGCAATTTTTGCAAAATATTAGTGATTTTTTGCTTTTTTCTATTACATATTGCGTCGGTATTGCCCTCCTACTTCATAGAGAGCTTGTGTAATTTGCCCTAAGCTTGCTACTTTTACTGTTTCCATAAGCTCTTCGAAAATATTGCCACCCGTTTTTGCGACTTCCTTTAATTTACTAAGTGCTTCAGCACAAATATGAGTATTCGCACCTTTAAAGCTTTCTAAGTTAGCAATTTGTAAATCCTTTTCCTCTTTTGAGGCACGTGCAATCTCCATATTATTGATTGTATCCTCAGAAGGCGGATTTGGATTTAGGTACGTATTCACCCCAATAATCGGCAGTTGTCCTGAATGCTTTAAATGCTCGTAGTACATGGATTCTTCCTGAATTTTTCCGCGCTGATACTGCGTTTCCATCGCACCAAGAACACCACCTCGATCATTCATGCGATCAAACTCCTCCAGCACCGCATGCTCCACCAATTGTGTAAGCTCTTCAATAACGAAAGCGCCTTGTAAAGGGTTCTCATTTTTAGATAGACCATGCTCTTTTGTAATAATCATTTGAATCGCCATTGCACGACGTACCGATTCTTCTGTAGGAGTAGTTATTGCCTCATCGTATGCATTCGTATGCAATGAATTACAATTATCTTGTAAAGCCATTAATGCCTGTAATGTTGTACGAATATCATTGAAATCGATTTCTTGTGCGTGTAGGCTACGACCGGATGTTTGGATATGATACTTCAGTTTTTGTGAGCGTTCATTTGCACCATACTTTTCACGCATAACGACTGCCCAGATTCGACGTGCTACACGACCAATTACAGTATATTCAGGATCCAGTCCATTCGAGAAGAAAAAGCTTAAGTTAGGTGCGAAATCGTCAATATGCATACCACGACTTAAATAATATTCTACATACGTAAAGCCATTTGCAAGTGTAAATGCTAGTTGCGAAATTGGATTTGCCCCTGCTTCAGCAATATGATAACCCGAAATTGAAACCGAATAGTAGTTGCGGACTTTATGATCGATGAAATATTGTTGAATATCACCCATCATCCGTAAAGCAAATTCTGTTGAGAAAATACACGTGTTTTGCCCTTGATCTTCTTTTAATATATCCGCCTGTACCGTACCACGTACAACTTGTAACGTTTGTTCTCTTGTTTGTGTAAATTCTTCCATAGTCAATGTACGACCAAGCTCTTGTTCGCGCTTACGTACTTGTTGATCTATTGCTGTATTCATAAACATTGCCAAAATAATCGGTGCAGGTCCATTAATTGTCATCGAAACAGAAGTTGAAGGTGCACATAAGTCAAATCCTGCATATAGCTTCTTCATATCTTCAAGTGTACATATGCTTACTCCTGATTCGCCAACTTTCCCGTAAATATCCGGACGTGTATGAGGGTCCTCCCCATATAGAGTTACTGAGTCAAATGCAGTTGATAGGCGCTTTGCATCATCATCCTTCGATAAATAATGGAACCGTTTATTTGTACGTTCTGGTGTCCCTTCGCCAGCAAATTGACGTTTCGGATCTTCTCCTTCTCGTTTGAATGGAAACACCCCTGCTGTATACGGGAATTCCCCTGGTACATTTTCTTTATAAACCCAGCGTAAAATTTCACCGTAATCTTTAAAGCCCGGCAATGCTACTTTTGGAATTTTCAAGCCGGCCAAAGACTCTGTTCGTAAAATGGTTTTAATTTCTTTATCGCGTACTTTCGTAATTAACTCATCACCTGCATATGCTTCTTTTAATGCTTGCCAATTTTTTAGAATACGCTTTGATTCTGCTGTCAGTTCATTTTGTACCCCTTCCAATAAAGAATCAATCGACAAAATTAATGCTGTTTCATTTTCATTTAGCAACGCTTTTGTTCCTTCAAGCTGATACCATTTCGTTGCGAGGTTTGTCTGTTGCTCTGCATGCTTATGATAGTTGCGCACTGTTTCCGAAATTTCGCGTAAGTAGTAGCGGCGATCATTTGGAATAACGATATTTTGCTTTTGTGTTTTCACAAATTGCTCATAAGAAGTTTCCCAATTGTAGCCGAACTTTTCATTGATTTTTGAAACGAGTGCTGCAAACAATGAGTTCGTTCCTAAATCGTTAAACTGTGAGGCAATCGTCCCGAATACCGGCATTTGCTCAATCGGCTCTTCCCATAGCTCACGTGAACGTTGGAATTGTTTTTGGACTTGGCGCAATGCATCCTCTGAGCCTTTTCGCTCGAATTTATTGATCGCAATTAAATCCGCATAGTCAATCATGTCGATTTTTTCTAGCTGTGTTGGAGCACCAAATTCACTTGTCATTACATACATCGAAAGATCTGTGTATTTTGTGATCTCTGCGTCCCCTTGCCCAATGCCACTTGTTTCTACAAGAATTAAGTCAAATCCTGCTGCACGCACAACATCGAGTACATCGCCAATTGAGCTTGATAATTCTGTATGTGAGCCACGTGTTGCCAAACTACGCATATAAACGCGATTATTAAAGATGGCATTCATGCGAATACGGTCACCAAGCAATGCACCACCTGTTTTTTGTTTTGTTGGATCGACTGATATAATAGCCAGCTTTTTATCTGGAAACTCTTGCAGGAAACGTCGAATTAGTTCATCTGTTAACGAAGATTTCCCAGCTCCGCCAGTACCGGTAATCCCAATAACCGGTGTATTTAAATCCTTGCTGCGCACAAGCTGCAGCATTGACTCAATCTCCGCTCCATCACCATTTTCAGCAGCTGTAATTAAATTAGCCAAAATTTCTGGTGTATTTGTCGACAGCTTTTCTAAAAGTTCTTTATAATTTCCCTTTAATGTAGAAAAGTCCGCGCCTTGCAACTTTTTATTAATCATTCCTTGTAAGCCTAATTGACGGCCATCCTCCGGTGAGAAAATACCAGCAATTCCGTACTCATGAAGCTCTTTGATTTCACGCGGTAAAATAACTCCCCCACCACCGCCAAAAATCTTAATATGTGGTGCACCTTTTTCGCGCAGTAGGTCATACATATATTTAAAATATTCCATATGCCCGCCTTGGTATGATGAGATCGCTATCCCTTGTGCATCTTCCTGTATCGCAGCGTTAACAACTTCCTCTACTGAACGGTTGTGACCTAAGTGAATTACTTCCGCACCACTAGATTGTAATATTCGTCGCATAATATTAATCGAAGCATCATGACCATCAAAAAGACTAGATGCTGTAACGAAGCGAATATAATTTTTTGGTTTGTATACTTCAATTTTCCCCATTTTATTACCCCTTTGTTATAGTGAAATAGTGAAAAAACACCATACAAAGCAAACTCCCTAAAATAGTTGCTCTACATGGCGTTTTTTCCTTTCTTATTTTTCAAACTGCATAATGCCTTGTAAAAACATTGTTGTTTGCAATTTAATATATTCCTCAATTGTATAGCGTTTTTGCAATGCCCATTTACGGAATGCCCAACTTTGCCCCTGAACGACAATTTGATGCGCTGCCAAATAGATGGCAGCGTTTGATAACGATAAATTACCAGAGTCGACACAATCTTTTAGTATACGCTCAAAAATCGCGACCATTTCCATCTCCTTGTCGAGAATATAATGCATTGCTTCTTTCGGCAGTGACTTCGTTTCCTGGTACATAATCGTAAACTCTTCAGGCATTTTATCAATGAGCAAATAATATTGACGGATTGCTTTTTCCAAACTTGCCACCGAACCTATTTCAGAGGGAAATTCCAATAAGCATTCTGTCACTTCATTGAAGATATTGTCACATACTAAAAATAAAACATCTTCCTTAGTGCGAATATATTCATACAATGTCCCAATTGAAAATCCGGCAGCCTTTGCAAGTTCTCGTGTTGTTGCACGGTGGAAGCCTTTTTCCTTAAAGAGCTTCACACCTGCATCAATAATTTGCTGGCGCCGCTCTATAATTTTATTTTCATCCTTTATTGACGATCGGACATGCAGCTTATCATTATTCGCCATAAATTATTTCGTAATCATACGCGAAATTACGAGGCGTTGAATCTCTTGTGTGCCCTCATAAATTTGCGTAATTTTCGCATCACGCATATAGCGCTCTACCGGATAGTCTTTTGTATAGCCGTAGCCACCGAAAACCTGTACAGCTTCTGTCGTTACCTTCATCGCTGTATCTCCGGCAAGTAGTTTGGCCATTGCAGATGCTTTTCCGTATGGTAAATCATTTGATTCTAACCATGCTGCTTGGTACGTCAATAAACGTGAAGCTTCGATTTCTGTTGCCATATCCGCAAGTTTAAACGAGATACCTTGGTTTGCTGTAATTGGTTTTCCGAATTGGACACGCTCTTTTGCATAGTCAACCGCTGCATCCAATGCACCCTGGGCAATTCCTACTGCCTGTGCAGCAATTCCGTTACGTCCCCCATCAAGTGTTTTCATGGCAATTTTAAAGCCTTCACCTTCTTCACCTAAAACATTTGCTTTTGGCACACGGCAATTATCGAAAATAATTTCCGTTGTTGGAGATGAACGAATTCCTAGTTTTCTCTCCTTTTTCCCTACAGAAAACCCTGGGTAATCCGCTTCAACGATAAAGGCAGTTGTACCGTTTTTCGCCTCTGGATCTGTTACTGCAAACACAACATAAATATCTGCAATGCCACCATTTGTAATAAAGATTTTTGAGCCATTTAAAATGTAGTCATCGCCGTCTTTTACCGCGTATGTCTTCATCCCGCCAGCATCTGAACCTGATGCTGGCTCTGTTAAGCCGTAAGCACCTATTTTTTTACCTTCTGCCATTGGACGTAAATACTTTTGCTTTTGCTCTTCATTGCCGAATTTGAAAATCGGCCAGCCTGCTAGTGATGTATGCGCCGATAATGTTACCCCTGTTGAGGCACATACTCGTGACAGTTCCTCTACTGCGATACAGTACGCTAAATAATCAAAGCCTGCACCACCGTATTCTTCCGGCCATGGAATCCCCGTTAAGCCTAGCTCTGCCATTTTGTCGAAAATGCCGCGGTCAAATTCCTCATGTTCATCACGGTGCTCAGCTGTTGGTGCCACTTCATTAATTGCAAAGTCGCGAATCATTTCGCGTAATTGTTGGTGTTCTTCTGATAATTGAAAGTTCATTTCCCCATATCCCCTTTAAATTAGATTAACTGTTGATTTCCGTTACGGTTACGCTTTCCGCGGACAACAACTAGAGATAAACTAGTTTGTCTCTAGTTCTTTGCACCAAGGATGGTGGCAACTTATTGCTACCACCGCAGAAGCAACCTTACTACTTATCAAAAATATCTACCCAATCACATGCTTACTAATAACGATGCGTTGGATTTCGCTTGTGCCTTCATAAATTTGTGTTACTTTTGCGTCGCGGAAATAGCGTTCTACTGGGTATTCTTCTGTATAGCCATAGCCACCAAAAATCTGTACCGCTTCGATTGCTGTATCCATTGCTGTTTGAGAAGCGAATAATTTTGCCATTGACGCTTCCTTTCCGCATGATAACCCTTCACTTCGTAAGTTTGCAGCCCGGTAAACGAGTAGCTTTGCCGCTTCAACTGCTGTGGCCATATCAGCAAGCTTAAAGCCGACTCCTTGCTGCTGGGCTATCGGTTTTCCAAATTGAATGCGCTCTTTTGCATAATTTGTCGCAGCTTCCAACGCAGCTTCGGCAATGCCTAAGCTTTGGGCTGCAATGCCGATTCGACCTACATCTAAATTGGCCATTGCGATTTTAAAGCCTTCCCCTTCCTGCCCGAGAAGATTTTGTGCAGGAATACGCATGTTTTCAAATGTTAGCTGTACTGTACGGGAGCCATGCAGTCCCATTTTGCGTTCATCTTTGCCGATAATTAGGCCCGGTGTATTCTTTTCTACAATAAATGCCGAAATCCCGCGTGATCCCGCTTCAGGATTTGTAGAAGCAAATACGATATAGACATCTGCTTCCCCGCCATTAGTAATGAATACTTTTGCACCATCCAAAACATAATGCTCTCCATCTCGAACTGCCCGTGTTTTTAAAGACCCTGCATCACTTCCTGCACTTGGTTCCGTTAAACAAAAGGCTCCGATATATTCACCACTTGCAAGCTTCGGTACATACTGTTTCTTTTGTTCATCATTGCCGAAATACAAAATCGGATTTGTGCCAACAGATGTATGGACTGATAAAATAACACCCATCACTGCACTTACTTTCGATAGCTCATGGATAGCAATAATATAAGATGTGAAATCCATTTCCGCCCCGCCGTATTCAGCAGGTGCTGTAATGCCCATCAGTCCTAGCTCCCCCATTTTCGTTAGTAAATGCCTGGGGAATTCGCCCGCTTCCATTTGCTCGATAAATGGCTCGATTTCAGTTTTGGCAAAATCACGTACCATGTTACGCATCATTATCTGCTCATCAGTAAATTGTAGATTCATAGGAGTCCCTCAGCTTTCGTATATGTAGAAACCTCGGCCGCTCTTTTTGCCTAACCAGCCGGCTGCCACATATTTGCGTAATAATGGACAAGGGCGATACTTACTATCACCAAGTCCCTCATGTAAAATTTCCATAATCGATAAGCATGTATCCAGCCCGATAAAATCAGCTAATGTGAGTGGACCCATCGGATGATTCATCCCCATCTTCATCACATCATCAATCGCTTCTTTCGTTGCTACCCCTTCATACAATGCGTAAATCGCTTCATTGATCATTGGTAGTAAAATACGATTCGAAATAAAGCCTGGGAAGTCATTTACTTCTACACCTGTTTTACCAAGCTGCTTTGTCATATCAGCAACCGTTTCATATACTGCATCTGTTGTTGCAAGACCGCGAATAATTTCCACAAGCTTCATGACAGGTACAGGATTCATAAAGTGCATGCCAATAACTTGTTCCGGACGCTTAGTCACTGCCGCAATTTCTGTAATTGGCAAACTTGATGTATTCGTTGCTAAAATCGCATGCTTAGGTGCAATTTCATCAAGCTGTTTAAAAATTGATTGTTTAATATCCATATTTTCAACGGCCGCTTCAATAATAATGTCTGCGTTTTTTGCATCCTTAATGGCCACAGATTTTGTAATTCGTGCTAATATAGCTGATTTTTCTTCTTCTGTTTTCCGACCTTTTTCTACATCACGTGTCAGGTTTTTCGTAATGGTATTTAGACCTCGTTCGAAAAACTCATCCTTCATATCATTTAAAATGACTTCATAGCCTGCTTGTGCACAAACTTGTGCGATCCCGGAACCCATTTGCCCTGCACCGATGACCATAACTTTTTGAATCGTCATTTATTTCATCCCCTTAGTTTGTTACTTCAATTAATACCGCGTCACCTTGGCCACCGCCTGAACAAATTGCCGCAATCCCTAAACCACCGCCACGACGTTTCAATTCGTAAGCGAGTGTTAAAATGATACGGGTACCACTTGCTCCAATTGGATGACCCAATGCAACTGCTCCACCATTGACGTTCACTTTATTCTCATCTAACCCGCTAATTTGATTGCTAACTAGCGCAACTGCCGCGAATGCTTCATTAATTTCGATTAAATCAATGTCCGCCAATGTTTTACCGGACTTTTCAAGTAATTGATTAATGACAAGTCCTGGTGTTTGAGGGAAATCTTCCGGTGCTACTCCCACTTCTGCATGTGCCAGGATTGTTGCAAGTGGCTGACGGTTTTCTTGTTGTGCTTTTTCTTCACTCATAAGTACTAATGCACATGCCCCGTCATTTACACCCGGTGCATTCCCCGCTGTAATAGATCCATCGCTGCTAAATGCCGACTTTAATTTTGCAAGCGTTTCCATTGTTGTCCCTAAGCGCGGTGCTTCATCTGTTTCTATGCGAAGCGGCTCACCTTTTCTTTGTGGAATTTCTACGCCTACAATTTCCTCAGCAAATTTACCTGATTCAATCGCTCCAAGTGCTTTTTCGTGGCTACGTGCTGCCCATGCATCCTGCTGTTCACGGGAAACCTCAAACTTACTTGCTGTTTCATTACCGTAAATGCCCATATGCACTTGTTTTGGATGAAATGCACATGACAGACCATCATAAATCATGCCATCTACTAAACTTGCATCTCCCATACGCAAGCCAAATCTCCCTTTTGGCATATAGTACGGTGCGTTTGACATCGATTCCATTCCGCCAGCCACGATCACCTCTTCATCCCCTAATCGAATGAGTTGATCGGCAAGTGTTACACTGCGCATTCCTGATGCACAGACTTTATTAATTGTTTCTGTTTTTACATTCCATGGAATCCCGGCTTTGTTTGCAGCTTGTCGTGAAGGGATTTGCCCTTGCCCTGCTTGTAACACCGTTCCAATAATTACTTCGTCTACTGCATCTGTTGCTACATTCGCTTTTGCCAATGCCTCTTTAATCACAATTCCACCTAAATCACTTGCTGTTAATGAACTTAATGCACCACCAAATTTACCAAATGGCGTCCGTGCTCCGTCTAAAATGACTGTTCTCGACAATACATACACCCCTTTGTTTGAATCTGCTAATCTTGCAAAATCCGAAATAGATTTTGCCTTTTTCACCAACTTCAAGTAACCCCTTTACTTAATGGTAAAAAGAACAATTTTGCTGCTTTCCCTCTGTGTAAATCATTTCTTGGTTTATTTGACTGAACGCTCGCTCAATCAATATTTAGAAAAAAATGAGAGTAATAGCTACTCCCATTTCTTCACTTAATTTCATTGTATTAAATAGTTTTCTAAACTGCAACAATTATTCAAATATACTGAATTTAAATATTCTTCTCTTTAATTCTTATTTTCTTTATCCTGTTCATCATTTTCCTCAGAAGGACTCTGTGCTAAATCTTCATCCGTTGCGACTTGTTGCTCTTCAATAATCGATGATTGTTCTACAGGAGGTGCTTCTTTTTCAACTTCTGCAGGTTCTGTCTGCTGCACATTTTCGTTAGTCTGTTCTCCAGAAACTTCCACTGGTTCTAAAATCGTTTCTTCTTCGATTTCTTCTACCTGCTCTTTTTGTACTTGAACTTTTTGCGGTGTACCGAATACTGCTCGCTCTAAAATTTCCGCAATATCAAATGTTCCCACTGTTTCTTCCACTTCTTTTGCTTTCGTACCATCTGAAAGCATTGTTAAACAGTACGGACATCCTGAGGAAATAACAGAAGCCTGTGTTGCCAGAGCCTGCTCTGTACGTGCTACGTTAATACGGTTTCCGACATGCTCTTCCATCCACATTAAGCCACCACCGGCACCACAACACATACCATCCTGACGATTACGTGTCATTTCTACCAGCTTAACACCTGCTATACCTTTTAGAATTTCACGTGGTGGATCATATACATCATTGTAGCGACCTAAATAACATGAATCATGGAATACAATCGTTTCATCCACACGGTAGTCCATCGTTAAACGACCTTCTTGGATTAAATCGTATAAAAGCTCTGTATGGTGAAGTACTTCACCTTTCCAACCGAAATCCTGATATTCATTTTTAAAAATATTGTATGCGTGCGGGTCAATTGTAACAATTTTCGTCACACCATTTTTTTCAAATTCATCAATATTTGCAGTTGCCAGCTCTTGGAACAGGAATTCATTTCCTAAACGGCGTGGTGTATCACCAGAGTTCTTTTCCTTATTACCTAAAATAGCGAACTTAACGCCGGCCTTATTCATTAATTTAGCGAATGCTAATGCAATTTTTTGTGAGCGGTTGTCAAATGAACCCATCGAACCTACCCAGAATAAATATTCCATTTCTTCGCCTGATTTTTTTAGCTCTTTAACTGTTGGAACATAAACAGATTCGTCCAGCTCTCTCCAGTTTTCTTTCTCTTTACGGTTTAATCCCCATGGATTACCTTGGCGTTCGATATTAGTCATCGCACGCTGTGCATCCGGGTTTACTTTACCTTCTGTCATTGTTAAATAACGGCGTAAATCAATAATTTTATCCACATGCTCATTCATTACCGGACATTGATCTTCACAGTTACGGCATGTTGTACAAGCCCAAATTTCCTCTTCTGTAATAACATCACCAATTAATGATGGACTATAAATATCTTCAATTACCGCACCTTCAGCACCAGCTGCCATTGCTAATTGGTTCCCTTGTGTATTGTTGAAGAAAGAAAATGGTACCCAAGGCTTTTTCTTTAGTTCAACAGCCCCTGTAAATGTTAAGTGATCACGCAATTTTACAAGTAAATCCATTGGCGACAGCATTTTTCCTGTACCTGTTGCCGGACACATATTCGTACAGCGGCCACATTCAACACAGGAATATAAATCGAGCATTTGCTTCTGCGTGAAATCATGAATTTTACCAACACCGAGCGGCGGCATACTTTCCTCGTCTTCCGCTTCTTCCAAAGCTGCAAAATCGATTGGACGTAATGTACCCATACGGTCTTGACGATTGAAATAAACATTTAAAATCGACGTAATTAAATGGAAGTGCTTACCTTGTGGAATATAAACAAGGAATGCTAATAGCGCTAATAAATGCGCCCACCACATTACAAAGAACATTACGGCAGCAATTGTTGGGTTCATCCATTGGAATACCCATGCAATAGCTGAAGCAACAGGTTCAGAACCTGTTAAGCCATGATCATGCCAAATTAAATAAAAACCGTTACCAAATAGTGTGGCAAACATTAAAATTGCTAAAAACATGTATACTAAACCGTTTTTAAATCCTTGCTTTAAACGAGCAAGCTTTTCCATATAACGACGGTAAAATGCGACTGCAACTGCGATTAAAATCGTTAGTACGACAAGCTCCTGTGTAAATGTAAATACTGGGTATAAGCCGCCTAACGGCAAATGCGAACCCGGTGCCAACCCTTTCCAAATCAGGTCAATTGCTCCAAACTGAACCATTAAAAATCCGTAGAAAAACAGAACGTGTACAAG
Source organism: Solibacillus merdavium (assembly GCF_014836935.1). Classification (GTDB taxonomy): domain Bacteria; phylum Bacillota; class Bacilli; order Bacillales_A; family Planococcaceae; genus Solibacillus; species Solibacillus ferritrahens. Next base: position 98,120 of record NZ_JACSPW010000004.1, read on the forward strand.
TCCCATCTTCTTGTCTTTCATTAATTTGGATTGACCGAATACTTTCTCGATAATATCTTCCATGCGCTCAGAAAATTTTTGATTAAACTCTTCTTTACGACCAAGCTGAATGTAGTCATAGCGTGTTTTCAATAAGTATGCAAATAACCCTAATGCATAAAGTAGCACAGCAATGAATGCAATCCAGTTAATAATTAAAAATGTATTCATACTTTTCCCCCCTGGAATACTAAGTTTCCGAACCCCTTTGTTCTTACAAACTATATTACCCTATTAATCTCTAACCTCATTGTAGTTATGAATGAGCATTCAGTCAACAAATTTCATCATTAATTCTGAAAATTAAATCAAAATATAAAAAATGCTAGCCTGACAATTTAATTGTCTAAGCTAGCATTTTACTGCTTTATTTAAAGACGTCACCACTACGAATATACTCAATATCCCTAATGGATAAGCGATAGTTCACTACGCGTGCTGCAGCAAATAGATAATCCGATAAGCGATTTAAATACTTTTGTACAACAGGTGAAACGTCTTCAATTTCTTTCATTAACGATACGGTTTGTCGTTCTGCGCGACGTGCTACTGTGCGAGCAATATGCAGTGTGGCAGCAGCAGGAGCACCTCCTGGTAAAATGAAACGTTTTAATGGAGGTGCTTCTTCAGATAATAAATCAATCCGATTCTCCAAAACTGTAATAGGTTCCTCTGCTAATTTATAGTGGCGATCTTTCATAACATTAGCCAAATCGCCACCGCCATCGAACAATTCATGCTGGATAGCTGTTAAATCTTCAATAATATCCTGAAATTTACTTGCATCCAGTTCTGATACTGCTTTACCAATGAATGAATTCAATTCATCAATTGTTCCATAAGCTTCTACACGTAGATGATCTTTATCAACACGCCCTCCAATAATGCTTGTCTTCCCTTTATCGCCTGACTTTGTGTATAATTTCATCAAATTTCATCCTTTCGATTTAGCGTTGCATTAAAGAATTGTATGCTCTTTATACTTTATTATTGCGGACACGGTAACTTCGAAAACGGCGCGACCGATTAATTTTCCAACTTCAGTAATTGGCCCTGCATACGGCATTTCTTCACCTTGCTGGGTCGCGGCGATTAATAAGCTATCAGTTGCGGTACTAGTTGCCGTTGTGTTTGTTAAAGGGTCTTTAATTTGTTGATCTGCCAATGCTTTTGTTTTCGCTTCAGTTGCCGTAATCATAGCTTGGATAAATGCTTCATCCGTTAGTTTACCATTAATAAAAACCCATGTATTAATAGTTCCGATATGCGGCTCGTCTTCGCGTAAATAAGCTTTTGTGACATCAACACCATTTCCTATCCCTGCTGTTACCATAACACTAATTTCAACATTACCTTTTGAAAAATGCTGAATGGCAGCACATTTCGTTTTCACAGCTGTTAACATAACGACCGTATTTGTTGGTGAAAACCGGTTGTGTCGTAAAAATTGCTCTGTTTCTTCTTTTACATTGTATATATCATATTCCGGAGCAATCGCCCGGTTTAAAAATGTATCGTACCAGCCCATTCCTGCGTTATGTACTGCTGAAGAGATAACTTTTAATGGGGAGGGAGAATTGTACTTAACATATTCATCTGTTATTATGAAATTTTTTTTATTAATAGTCGCTTTTTTCCGTTCTAATTCATTCGTTGGCAACATTGTTATTTGCGGCTTTGGCAGTTCCGGATGTGGATAAGTCACAATACGTGCTTTGTATACATCAGCAATTTGATCTTGCATAATGACTTCATGCGGCTCACCAAACGCGCGTATTTCCCCATTTTCTATTAGGAGCAGTTCATCACAATATAGCGACGCCAAATTAATGTCATGGAAGATTGATACAACGGTTAACCCATTAAGTTCGACTTGCATCCGAATCATATCCAAAATTTGCTTCTGATGGGCAATGTCCAAATGATTTGTCGGCTCATCCAAAAGAAGCAGCTCCGAATCTTGAGCTAATGCCTGTGCAATAAATACACGCTGTTGCTCACCACCAGACAGAAACTCTAGATGTTGATTTCTGTAATGTGAAACACCTGTGCTTTCCATTGCACGCTGTACTAGGTTTTCATCTTCCTTTGACCATGTGGAAAAAAAGCCACTTTGATGTGGATATCTGCCCAATGAAACAGCGTCATATACACTGTTCGTAAATACGCTTGCATTTAATTGAGGAAGAACGGCCATCTTTTTTGCCAACTGTTTGATATCATAGCTATTAATCGGGCGATCTTCAATCAAGATTCCCCCCCGTGTAGGTTTTAAAACGCCACTGATCATTTTTAATAATGTCGATTTTCCACTACCGTTCGGACCAAGAATCCCGAGGATTTTACCTTTTTCCACGTGAAACGTCATATTTTTCACAATCTGTTTCCCGTCATAACCACCCGACAATTCGTTCACTTTTAACATTATGCAACAACCTTTCTACGTTGCTTAAAGAAAATATAGGCAAATACCGGTGCACCAATAAACGACGTAATCACGCCAATTGGGAGCTCTACAGGTGAGATGATGGTACGTGATACTAAGTCGCAAATGACGAGTAGACTGGCACCATTTAAAAAGGATAATGTCAGTAAATGTCGATGATCGGCTCCAACTAATAGACGAATCATGTGTGGGACAACTAAACCGACAAAACCAATCGTACCGGATGCAGCTACAGCAGACCCTGTTAAGATGGAGCCGCCTGCTAAAATCATATATTTACTTCGCTTCACATTTACCCCTAAGTACTGGGCACGTTCCTCTCCGTATATCATCGCATTCAGCTCACGGCGGTTGAACCATATAATACTCGTACCGATAATCATGAATGGTAAAACCATATTTACATATGACCAGCCGCGCATCGATACACTGCCAAGCAGCCAACCAATAATAGCTCTAAGCTCTTCCCCCGTTAAAGCAACCATTAATGAGATACATGAACCTAAAAACGAGCTAAATATAATTCCTGTTAAGATTAACGTTTCCATTTTCATAGAACGATCCACAAGTCGGGCAAATGATAATACTATGACCATTGTAAATGCGGCACCTGCCATACTGAATACAGGTAATGTAAATGCACCAAGAACAGGAATCGAGATACCTAAAAAAATCGTCATAACTGCTCCGACTGATGCACCTGATGAAATCCCTAGCGTATACGGATCGGCCAATGGATTTTTTAAGAGCCCCTGAAAAGCCGCACCTGCAATCGCAAGTGATGCACCAACAATTGCGGCTAAAATTACGCGTGGCATTCGAATTTTCCAAAGTATACTATAAGCAATCGGATCTGTCGCTTTATCCCACAATGTCGAAATCGGGATATTAACCGTTCCAAATGATACCCCAATCCACAAACTGCAAAGAAGCAATGCAATGGAAGCAATATAAGCATATATATACTTACTATTCTTTAAATACATCTGGATAAATTGCCTCACCTAGTGATTCAATACCTTCTACAATACGTGGACCTTGGCGACTCGTCGTATCCCCATCCACTACATGAACATTGCCATTTTTAATTGCATCCATTTCGGCATAGGCAGAATTATTTACGATGCTATCATAGTCATTTTCATATGTTACAATCACTTCGTCCGGATTACTGTCAACAAATTGCTCAGAGCTATACATCGGCCACCCAAGTTCTTGTACTGCATTTTCTACATTTAACACTTCTAGCATTTCATTAATAAATGTTTCCTGTCCTGCTGCATATAAGTCCGGCTCTGTGCCCACTACGATAAACACAGATTTTTCTTCTAAATCAGCCACTTTAACTTCAATGTCTTGAATTCCTTTTTGAATGGATGCAATCATCTCTGTTGCCTCAGCGGTTTTCCCTGTTAATTGCCCAATTTGTTCAATAGTCGTATATGTTTCTTCAAATGTTGTAGTATTTTTCACTACAAATACAGGAATACCCACTGATTCAAGTTGCGCAATACCTTCTTCGTTAAAGCTATAAAGACCTGATTCATGAGCTACTACTAGATCTGGCTGCAATGCAATCAATTGTTCCAAGTTAAATTCCATTCCACCGACTTTTTCTTTTGTCTGAGCTTCTTCCGGGTAATTATCATTATCGGATACTCCAATAATTTGTTCATTTAAGCCTAAGCCAAATAATATTTCTGTATTGGACGGAATGAGGGAAATAATGCGTTCAGGTGCTTTTTCCACTGTCACTTCTTTGTTTAAAGCATCAGTTACCGTTACAGGAAACTGCGCTTGTTCCTCAGCCGCTTTTGTCGATTGTTGTGCTGTATCTTTTTCAACTGCTGTTTCTTCTACTCCACATCCTGCAAGAAGCATAATGGAGATGATTCCTGTTGAAGAAAGTCGTTGCCAAGTTTTCATATGTAATTAATTCCTCCTAAAATTGTTCTAACCTGTAATTTTACACAAAAATAAAAAGCCTCCTACAAAATAGGAAGCTTTATGAAAGCAAATAAATTCAAATAAAAAATTCATTTACCGCATCCTATCCGCGTAGGCATTAATTGGGCATTATAAAGGCAGGTCTCCTGGCTTATGCGTTAGCGTTTATGAGCTGCCTTCCCAAAAATTTCAGTGGCATATAGCTCAAAACTAGCAATTACAGTGGCGGGACCGCATCGGATTTGAACCGATTTCCCTTTTACTTCTTACTTTAATTAGATATAGTAAGAACCTTTATAGTACATATTTAATTAATAATATTATTATAGCGGATATTTCATTTATTGTATGCAAAATCCGCCAAAGTTTCAGATAATTTGTTTTAATCTGATTGAAATCGGACCACGTGTAGTGTAATAAAAGAACAGGTTACTCTTTAGCTTTTAAATTGTTTTCAATTGCTGTCTCCGCTAAACGCTTTATCGTAATATCATCCATTGGCGGATTGTGTAAGCCTGCACGAACATCACGGTAATAGCGTTGAAGTGGGTTGGATCGTTGCAAGCTCTTTGCTCCGACTAAACGCATCGCTTTATCAACGACTTCAATCGCTGTATTTGTCACAACATGTTTGGCAATATTGATTTCATTTATAAGTGTCTTCTTTTTTGTTGGGTCATTGTATAACCCGGCTACTCCGTAAATGGTAAAGCGTGCGTTCGTCAATGCTAAATCCATTTCTCCAATCAGTGTTTGTATATTAGGCAGCTGGGCAATTGTCCCTTTAATACTATTCGGTGAATGGCTATTTGCAAAATCTACCGCATAATCCCGTGCAGCCTGTGCAATCCCTAAATAAGTCGCTGGGATGAGGAGCAACCAACCGTTCAATTTAAAACCTGTTGTATAGTTTGGAATTTCCACTAAGTTTGTTTGATCAATGCGTACATTGTCCAGCACTAAATCATCGCTTCCTGTACCGCGCATCGACGCCACATCCCACGTATTTTCCACCGATACTCCTTGCACCGTTTTCGGAACAAGGAAAAATCCTAACTGGTCCTCGTCTTCGATCCAAGCTGATACTAAAAAGTAATCTAGATCGGGTGCACCGCTCGTATAGTTTTTACGCCCGGTAATTATATAATGGTTGCCATCACGTTTTGCCGATGTCGCCGGACGTCCGCCGCGCACTGGGCTCCCCATCGCAAACTCGCTTACCGCACGATTTACTGTTGCACCATTTGCGATTTCTCCTCCAAACCAGTCGAGCTTTTGTGGATTCCAGTAACGATTCTCAAAAATTTCGCCTACATTTTGAATTGTCCATGATACAGTTAGCCCCGTGCTACCGCAATAGCTTGCCAAAGTTTCATGAAGTAAGATCGCATCATATAATGTGAAGCCATCCCCACCGTATTCTTTTGGCAACGTTATTTTTGTATAACCGATTTCCCGCAGTTTCCGGAAATTTTCAAATGGAAATGTCGCTTGTTCATCTGTTTGTTGGGCGAGTTGTTTCACGCTCTCTGAAATTGTTTCGAGTTTTTCCAACCATTGTCGCTGCTCGTCTGTTTGAATAAATAATTCCTTGCTCATGAAAAGCACCACCTCGTGTTTGTTGTCATGCATCGTTATTTCGTTAAATTAATAGTACGTTTCAGAAATTTACAAGTCAATAGATATCCCTAGCTTCTTTGTAGGGATTCACTTACTTCATAGAGGAGGCATTGCAAGTCTAAAGTGGAACGATTGCTGGAAAAAGGAGAATATACTCAAGCTAATGAAAAAACACCCTATTTTCCGCATAAAGGAAATAGGGTGTTTTGAAATATAAATTACATTTTCTCAGGTGCACTTACTCCGATTAGTTTCAATGCATTGGCTAAAGTTGTTTTTACTGCTGTAATTAATGCTAAACGAGCTTCAGTTAGCTCTTTATTATCTTGGTTTAAAACTTTTTCTGCATTGTAGAAGCTATGGAATGCTGCTGCTAAGTCCTGGATATAGTTCGCGATACGGTGCGGTGTGCGGTGTTTCGCTGCATCTGCCACGATTTGCGGGAATGCACCTACCTTTTTCAGAACATCTTCTTCTTTTTCTGCTACAAGTAAGTTCAGGTTTTCCAATGATGCTTCAAAACCTTGCTCGCTTGCTGCACGTAAAATTGATGAAATACGTGCATGTGCATACTGCGCATAATACACTGGGTTTTCATTCGATTGTGATACTGCTAAGTCTAAATCGAAGTCCATGTGAGAATCTCCTGCAGTTTTCACGAAGAAATAACGTACTGCATCCAGACCTACTTCTTCCACTAACTCACGCATTGTTACAGCATTACCTGTACGCTTACTCATTTTGAATTTCTCGCCGTTCTTGTAAAGCTGAACCATTTGAATTACTTCGACTTCCAATGTTTCACGCTCATAGCCAAGTGCTTCAATAGCCGCTTTCATACGTGGGATATAGCCATGGTGGTCAGCACCCCAAATATTGATTAATTTATCAAATCCGCGACGTAATTTATCTTCATGGTAAGCAATATCCGGAGTTAAATATGTGAATGAACCATCGTTTTTAATTAACACTCGATCCTTGTCATCTCCAAATGTTGTTGAACGGAACCAAGTTGCTCCCTCTTCATCAAATACATGGCCATTTGATTTTAATTTCTCTAATGCAACATCGATTTTACCGTTTTCATATAAAGATGTTTCTGAATACCATACATCAAATTCAACACGGAAGTTTTTCAAGTCATTTTGTAATTTCGCTAATTCCAGTTTTAGGCCATGCTCACGGAAAAATTTGAAGCGTTCTTCTTCAGTTTTGTCTAAAATCGAAGCACCAAACTCTTCAGCTAATTTCCCAGCGATAGCGATTATATCTGGACCGTGATAGCCATCTTCCGGCATCTCAGCATCCATGCCTAAAGCCTGTTTATAGCGTGCCTCTAATGAGTACGCTAAGTTGTTGATTTGGTTACCTGCATCATTAATGTAGTATTCGCGAGATACATCAAAACCGGCAAAATCCATAACGTTACATAAAGAATCCCCAACAGAAGCACCGCGGGCATGTCCTAAGTGTAAGTCGCCAGTTGGATTCGCCGATACGAACTCGACTTGTACTTTTTCACCAGCACCAGCAGTAGAACGACCGTAATTTTCACCTTGTTCGAATGCTGCTTTTACTACACCTGCCAAAAAGTCTTTACGAACTGTAATGTTTAAGAAGCCAGGACCTGCGATTTCGATTTTTTCGATATCTGTCCCTTCTGTATTTACATTCTCTAAAATGCTTTCTGCAATGGCACGCGGCGGCTTTTTCGCCAGTTTAGTTAATTGCATCGCTACGTTTGTGGCAAAATCACCGTTTGCTTTGTCCTTTGGTGTTTCCAGGTGAATATTTACTTCTGTGTCAGCTTCGACTAGGCCGGCCTGATTGATTGCCGCTTTTAAAGTGTCTTTAATCGATTGCTGTAATTGTTCTACTGCGTTCATGAATATACCTCCGTAAATTGAATTTCCAATGTGTATTGTCCGACAGAATTGCCGCCTATTATAAGATCATATTGCGTTTTAAAACGCCCTGATACTTTTTCGTTTTGTGTTACTTCAATGGCTAACTGATGTGTATCGGTAACGATTGGCAATGATCCGAATGGACTTTCATAATGCCCATTTTCCCGTAAGCCTGGATTTAAAGGGAGACGCATGTTGACACCACCGCTTCGCATTATAAAGGCTTTCGCTTCATTTAGCTTTATTGTCGTTTGAATTCGTGCGTCTTCCTGAATTTCCTCATAGCGTAAATAATGATTAGCGCCTTTTTCTACACAGTTGCCTTCCAGCCACATTTCGTATTTTTCAAGCTCGCCCTCGGTAGGAATGATGGAGGAAATTAGCTTAATTTTGACTGTTTTCCCATTCTCGTTCGCCACAGCAGTCAGCTCCTATACATATATTTCTATAACCTTTTTATTATAGGATAAGTTTATCTCTTTAAGCAACATTGAACTTAAACTTAGATTTAGTACCTTTATCACCCTATTTTTGAGTATTTTTCCGTTAATTAAATCATTTTTATAGTATTTCCGATAGAAAAGAGTAATGATTATTTTATAAAGGAGTTAATTATGTTTATCGAAATATTGTCTTATTTTTGTATATTATTTACGTTTACCCTATTAATTTACTGGCCATTTATCAATTACTTTAAAATTACGCCATTTATCGATCGATCAATTCCTTATGTGACAGGTATAAAATTCGGTGTGACAGGGCTAATTTTGACATATTCCGCAATTAATCTTGTTGACGGTGTATTGGTAAATTCCCAGTTTGTATCAGTCCTGTTCAGTGGTTTATTAGGTGGACCATTTGCGATTTTAGTAAGCGGTCTTATTATAGGAATCGGTCGCTTTTTCTTTTCAGAGGTAACGATGATTTCTACTATTTTTAACTATAATTTTATTTTACTAGTACTGTTCCTGTTTCTAATTACACGAAAATATGAAATGACTTCTAAAACGGTTTTCACTTATTTTTGGCTTTGTTTGGTTGAATCGATTTTGATTTCTTTTATAGGACTTTGCTTTAGTAGTCAAGGATACGGATTCCTCCTGCTATATGGTTTATTTACAGTTTTCGCATTTTATTTTATTTACATTGTTATTCATCAGGTGAAACGTACAAATGATACTGTACAGGAAACCAATTATTTGCGGAAAATTGATTATTTAACACAGTTGCCTAATACAACAGAATTTGAAAAATGTATTCAACAACTTATGAAGAAAAATGAGATACTCAGTTTATTATTGGTAGATATTCGAGATTTAAAAATGATTAATTCCAAATACGGGTACCCTACAGGAGATTTAATCATTAAGCAGCTGGCTCTTCATTTAAAAGAATATGCAGATAAAAATGATGCATTTGTTGGTCGGCTAAGTGGTGAGGAGTTTGCCATTATTCTAAAGGATACCCCTCCTGCTCTAGCGATATTTGAGGCAGATAATTTAATACATACTATTGCCCAGCAGCCCTTTAATGTAATAGACAAAGAAGTAATTTATATTTCCGTCACGATTGGATTAAGCTCTTTCCCTGATAATGGTGTTACTTCCCGTAGTTTGACGGAAAATTTAATTAGAGCATCTCAACTTGCAAAATCAAATAAAACTTCAGGCTATTTTCATGCAAACAACTTAAAGTAATTACTTAAAAAGCGAGCGACAGAAATTCGTCGCTCGCTTTATTTTTATCCTTATTTCACCCAACCTAAAATCATTTCGCGGATTAATTTCGCTGCTGTGTTTACTGTTATTTCTGCATGGTCGTAAATCGGTGCTACTTCAACAAGATCAAAGCCGACAACATTTACTTCTGAGTGCGCGATTTCATGAATTGCAGCTAAAAGTTCTTTTGGTGTAATACCACCTGCATCAACAGTGCCTGTACCAGGAGCATGTGCCGGGTCCAATACGTCAATATCGATTGTCACATAAACATTGCGTCCTTTTAATTTAGGTAGGATCTGCTTTAAAGGCTCGAGTACTTCGAATAATGAAATGTGCATCCCGTTTTCCTTTGCCCACTGCAATTCTTCCTTTAAGCCTGAACGAATTCCAAATGAATAGACATTTTCAGGTCCGATTGTATCAGCGATTTTACGAATTGGAGTTGCATGTGAATAAGGTTCGCCTTCATAATCCGTACGCAAATCTGTATGCGCATCAAAATGGATAATGGCTAAATCTGAGTATTTTTCGTATACCGCTTCCATTACTGGCAATGATACTAAGTGTTCGCCACCCATACCAACTGGAACTTTGTTATCTGCCAATACTTTACGAACAAATGTCTTAATTTCCGCCAATGATTTTTCCGGGTTACCGAACGGCAGTGGAATATCTCCAGCATCAAAGAATGGAACATCCGCTAATTCGCGATCCAAGTAAAAGCTGTATTCTTCCAAACCAACAGATACTTCACGAATTCTAGCTGGGCCAAAACGTTGGCCGGGACGATAGCTTACTGTCCAATCCATTGGCATGCCGTATAGAACTGCCTTACTTTCCTCGTAATTTTGATGGCTTTTAATAAACATGTTACCCGCATATGTTTCGTCAAATCTCATTTACAATCACCTACAACTTTCTCTATTTTAAATTATCAATTATAAATAAATTTGTTCTTAATTTCGTATGCATAGCGAACGGTGATTTTGCTCATACTAAATCTAACAAATGAAACTTTTGATCGCTATTTTCGTATAATTAAGTATAACTGACAAAATTCGACATTATGAATACGTATTGTCATAGCAGAATAAATGCTTACTTCCATTTAATGTGCTACGACAAAAGTATAGTTGTTTTCATTAAAAGTGCAATAGAATTTTTGTAACTTTTTGTGAATGAACGAAAACTTTTTACTAACTACTAAAAAAGAAATGAGGTGAAAAAACTTGAAAAGACAGCAATATAAAAAACGAAAAAGCCGTAAAAGATTTATGAAAAAAATAGGTCTCGTTACTATTGCCCTTTTATGTTTTTTCGCTGTAACGTTCCTTTCATTGCGTATATATGCACAAGTTGCTGGAGCACCTCCACTTACGGTCCCGAAAGCTTCGATTTTTTTGGATAGCGACAATAATCAAATTGGCGATTATTTCACCGAGGAGCGTCGCTATTGGACAGAATTGAATGATATTTCACCTTATTTAGTTGATGCTACAGTTGCTGTTGAAGATAAAGATTTCTTTAATCATAGTGGTTTTGACTATTCCCGTATTGCTGGAGCCGTCTTAGCGGATCTTAAAGCGGGAAGCAAAGTCCAAGGAGCAAGTACGCTCACACAGCAATATGCTCGGAACCTTTATTTAACCCATGAAAAAACATGGAACAGGAAAATAAATGAAGCCTTATTCGCCTACCGTTTAGAGTTATTTTACTCAAAAGAGGAAATTTTAGAAGGTTATTTAAATACTGTTTACTACGGTCACGGAATGTACGGCGTAGAAGCTGCGAGTCGTTATTTTTACGGCAAATCAGCAAAGGATTTAACATTGGCGGAAGCTTCCATGCTTGCCGGTGTTCCAAAAGGACCGACTTATTATTCGCCACTAAATAATTTAGAAAAGGCGACTAATCGTCAGCACGTTATTTTACGATTAATGAATGAGCAAGGAAAAATTACAGACGATGAAAAAACACGCGCTACGACTGAACAGGTCGCACTAAAAAGTGATCAATGGATTGCGACAAAATCGATTGCGCCTTACTTTTTGGATGTTGTTTGGGAAGAAGCAAGTGATATATTACAATCCAAAAACCTAAGTATTAGTGAAGGTGGCTGGACAATTCAAACCACCCTGAACCAGGCACATCAGCGCGCAGCGGAAAATGCCATTAAAACGAATATGCCCAATAGTGATTTGCAGGTTGGTTTTGTCAGTATGGATGCACATACTGGTTTTGTAACAGCGCTTGTTGGGGGGCGTGATTATAGTGAAAGTTCCTTTAACCGAGTCGCCTTGGGAAATCGTCAGCCCGGCTCTGCCATCAAGCCGATTTTATACGCAGCTGCCCTTGAAAAGAATTTTCACCCTATGTCATTTTTGGATGTCAGTGAAACAACATTCACCTATGATAGTGGACGAGCAACTTATACGCCACAAAACGTTAACAACAAATTTGCAGACCATGCACTTTCATTAGCTCAAGCATTGGCTATTTCAGATAATATTTATGCAGTAAAGACATTGGAAGGAATCGGCTACCGTTCTTTCCGCGATATTCAAAAACGCTTTGGACTTCAATATTCTGAAAAAGATATACCGTCTATTGCATTGGGGACCGCTGAAAATTCGTTGTACGATTTAACAAATGCGTATAACATCCTTGCAGCTGGTGGAGAAAAGAGAAAACCAGTGACCGTATTATCTATTATCGATGCAAAAGGGAAAGTCGTTTATAAATATAAGAAGCCTGAGAAAGAACAGGTAATTTCCGAACAGGATGCTTTTGTTCTAACACAAATGATGACAGGAATATTCGACCCTGTATTCAGTGATTATTCCCCTGCAACCGGTCTATCACTGCGCTCTAGAATGTCCCATACGTATGCAGCAAAATCAGGGACAACTAACAGTGACCAGTGGATGATTGGCTTTACACCCAGTTTGACTGCCGGTGTATGGAATGGCTATGACCAAGGGAAGACACTATCTGTCCAGGCAGATATGGCAGCTTCTAAACAAGTGTGGATTGAATTTATGGAAACCGCCCTTAATGGAAAGGCAAACGAAACTTTTAAAATACCAAGTGGAGTCGAGCCTGTTACGGTCGATATTCTGAGTGGTAAGTTAGCCGATCCCTCTTGTCCGAACCAGCGTGTCGTTTATATGAAAACAGCAGATATTCCTACTGAATCCTGTGGAACATTCGATTTCTTCGACACAGATACATGGGGTAATTTCTTTGAAACATTACCCTTCGAAGCATTCAAAGGTTTTTGGGACTAAAAATAAAAAAGCTCTTTCGTTTCCGGTTCTAGTCCGTAAAACGAAAGAGCTTTTCTATTGTGGTTAACGAAAGGATGAGAACCATGGGGCATTCGGCTTGGGAATGTTCAAATGCCGCATAATACTCATCACTATTCATTTCCCACATGTCCTAGCCTACTACTTTGCAAGCTTTAAATTCAGTTTACTTTCTTTTGGAAGCAGTTTCAACCATCGATTTGGATGTTCTTGAAATGTCACATATTGTTCACCGAATGGATTCATTTTTCCAAAAAAGTAATTGACTGACCATAATATTTATTTGTACTTTATATTTAACCTATAAGTAATTTTACGCTAAATCATTTACTAATTTTTCATCGCTATTGTTCCACATTTCTTCATTGTGGTTTTTCAGGAAGTCAGCCAATATTTTTTTGATGGTGCATCCATATGGTCGACGATGATTTGGCGCTTCATTGATTTATCCATTCTGTTTACATGATCCGCCAATATTTTATAACCACGGCGCTTTTCACGGTTTACAACCATCTCACACGCAGTTACGCCTGCAAAGTAGGCACCGGATTCATTATGATCAATCGTTACCCATACTAACCAGTAATTTTTTCCGCCTGCTGAGTCTTCTCGGTTCGTTGTAAATTTAATGCCACGCTCCACTTCACTTTTTGCATGCATTGCGCCAATATCAACAATTGCTGTTCCTTCTGCGACATCGACAATAACTGGCGATACATTTTCCAGAGATAGTGAGCCAATGCCAAAACCTTTATGCCCATCAGTTGGATCATTCTTAATAATCGTAAAACCCATTTTTGGTTGAGATTTTTCTTCATTTGCCATTGTAAATACCTCCAAATACGCTAATATAAATACTATACACTATATTTTACCTAGGAGGCGACTTTATGCCAATCGTTACAATTAAAATGGTTGAGGGGCGTACAGAAGAACAAAAGCGAGCGCTTGTAGAAGAAGTTACACAAGCCGTTTCAAAAACAGTCGACGCACCAGTAGAAAATGTATCCATTATTATCGAAGAAATGTCTAAAAACCACTTTGCAAAAGGTGGCGTGCGATACAGCGACAATTAATCCGTCCTATATTCAACCGATTATGCAGTACACAATTAAAATGGCGACGCAAAAGGGATGAATCTGTAATTTGATTCATCCCCTTTTTTAAACACTTTCAATTAGCCTCTGTATTTCTTGTCGTAACGTTTCCGGAATGTTCTCGTCTATCAATAACTCCTCCGGGTAGTAAACTTTATGGTCCACTTTTATACGGCCGGCAATCGCCTCAACTATTTGACTTTCCTCTGATAGCTCTCGTTGCTCCCCATCTTGCATAAGTAGGTAAATCGGCTTTTTCGTCCCTTCAATTCCAGGTCGGTAGAAGTCATAAGGTAAGTCCGATGTGGAATCATGCACTAAATAATAATCCGGGTCCATATCCGCCTCTATAAATAGGCGACGCAGTTCTGCGTAAACTTCGGGTTGCTTAAAAGGGTTGAGATTCGTATATTGAAACAATTTCCGATTAACAAATCTTCTACATAGATCACGTAAAATCCGATCCTCTTCCTGCATCCAAAATTGGAAGTATGCGAGCATAATACTTTCATCTAATGCTATATAATCTTCCAAAGTTACGTTTCCCTTGAAAAAAGCAATAAAAGGTGATGGCTCATATTTAAATGCATAATTATTCGCACATAACACTTTTACCCGCTTTAAAATATTATTGAGTACAACTTCTGCACTGCGCGATACAGGATGGAAGTAAATTTGCAAATACATTTGATAGCGGCTCATAATATAATGCTCTACTGCATGCATTCCACTTTCTTTTATAACGACGCCATTTTCGCGGGGACGCATAACACGCATGATGCGCTCCATATCAAAATGACCATAGCTAACGCCTGTATAATAGGCATCACGCTGTAAATAATCCATTCGATCGGCGTCAATTTGGCTTGAAATTAAGCTGACAACCAATTCGTTAGGATATGTTTTTTCTATCACTTGGGCAACTTTTTCAGGGAAGTCTTGTGAAACTCGACGAAGCACTGCGTTCACTTCTGTCTCCCCTAATAAAATTTGACGTGTAAAATATTCATGATCGGTCTCAAATACATTCTCAAAGGCATGGGAAAACGGACCGTGCCCTAAATCATGCAATAGCGCTGCACATAACACGAGTAATCTCTCAGATTCGTCCCATTCTTTTCTTCCTCTGAATACATCATCTACAATACGGCGTACAATTTCGTACACACCCAATGAATGATTAAAGCGGCTATGCTCCGCTCCGTGGAATACTAAATATGTAGTACCAAGCTGTTTAATACGGCGCAGTCTTTGAAATTCTCTTGTTTTTATCAAATCCCAAATCACTTGATCCCGAACGTGGATATAACGATGGACAGGGTCTTTAAAAACTTTTTCCTCTAGCAGTTTTGTTTTTGCATATGTCGTCAACATAGCCGACCTCCTTATCCCTTTTTCTTATTATAAGTGAGTTCTCAATGAAATAGAAATGAATCCATTAGGCAAAAAGCATAATTGTTTTCATGTACAAAAAATTATTGATAAGTATACTTCATCTGCAAAGCCCTTATAAATGCGAAAAGGACTTGTTCTGAAAATCATTTCAGGACATGCCCCCTACGTCGTTACTTTTTTAGTTTGTCGAGTACCTTTACCATTAACTCCTCTTCAGTTAACGCGGCAACTGGACGATTGTTTACAAATGTGAATGTTTTTTTGCGGCCTGGACCACAGTATGAATGACAGCCAATTTCAATCGTTGCTTCTGGATCAATTTCTTTTAATTTTGGAATTAACGTCTTTAAATTAACGGCCTGACATTCATCGCAAACGTGAAATAAGTTTGCCATAGTGTCAACACCTTTCCCTTAGCTATTTTAACCTATTTGTTATTGTATCTCATATTGCATATTCCATTCAAGCATATACTAGCAATTCCGTCAAAGGTCTGATAGGAATATATTTCTCATTATTCTATCAACAATTTACGATATATTGAATAAATGTTTTCCCCTTTGGACATGATAGATTTACAACAACAAAACTATGAATAAGATCAGGGGGAGTTTTTTATGACAAAAACAAGACAAGATGCGTGGGTAAAAGAGAATGACGAGTTATTGGCAGAAGCTGTTTTGCGCCATGTTAAAGAAGGAAGCACACAGCTTAATGCTTTTGAAGAAGCTGGTGATCTATTGAATCGAACAGCTGCAGCGTGTGGTTTCCGCTGGAATGCAGTAGTACGACGTATTTATGAAGAAGATTTAGCACAGGCGAAAAAGGAACGTAAAGAACGTATGCGTATGATGAATACGGCAACAAAGCGCAGAACGTCACCTTTATATTTAATGCCTTCTAATGAGAGCCAGCCGACGTCAATTCCACTATCAGCTTTATCACTGGATATCGTCATTGCATACTTAGTAAAATTGCAACATACGAATTCAAATGAGCAAGATTTAGTGAAGTGGCGCAAATTAACATCACTATTAACGGAACAAAAGAATCAGCTTGAACAACAATTGGCTGCACTTCAAAAAGAAAACAAAGCGATTAAAGAAGATTACGAGCAATTTGTATCTATTATGAATCGCGCAAGAAGACTTGTGGCACTAGAAGATTCAGAGCCAAACGCACCGACGTTCAAAATGGAGCGAAACGGAAACTTAGTTTCCCAGTCATCACTAAATGATTCAGGCGAAGCGCTATATTAGCACCTCGCCTTTTTTATTTGTTTAACATTGATTCATTGCGCTTCAATACGCGCTGTAAATAATATTCGTATAATTCCATTTCACTTTTCTGCAATGGTTGTTCATTTACCTTCCCATTCCAGTGGTTCAATAGCTTGCGTAGGCGTTCATTTACTTGGGATACAGTTATGCTTTGTCCTGTAAGCTCCTGTAATGAAGCCATTACGTCCGGTTTAATGTCCGGATATTGAAATTTTGTTACCTCGCCTTTTAGACCTGCCTCGTAAAATTGCTTAATCAGCTCTGCCCGTTCACTTCCGCTGCCTTCTACACATAAGTAAATTTGTACAGCAATGCCATTTTTCATGCGGCGTTGTGATATTCCGGCAAACTTTTTACCATCGATACTTAAATCATATGAACCTGGGCAATACGAGCCGACAACTTCATATGCTTCTATTTTAGTTGCGACTTCTGGAAAAAGCTGTCGAATCAATTCGACCATCATTTCAAAAGCGTTATTAATACTAAGCGGTTTGTCTTCCCCGATGACAATGGAAATATTCAGCACTCCCGCATCCAATACAACGGCTAATCCTCCTGAATTCCGGACAATCGGTTTATGGCCATGCATTATTAATGTCTGCATTCCTTGTTCTATATACGGCAATCGGTGGTCCTGGATACCCAACACGACTGAATCGTAATGCACCCACGTACGAAGTGTTGCATCTGACATGAGCTGTCCTACAAGATGGCAAAGTGTGTCATCCATCGCGAATGACTCTAAAGGTGAGCGTTTATTCGCACTAATCGATTGATCAACGAAACGCCACTTCGTTTGTTTTAAAATTTCGTTCATATAAATACTCCTAGCTTAATTTCTCTTCACTTTAGCATACCTCAATTCAAAGTGATGTCAAATTGGTGAAAATATCGAATATGCGAGGTTGAAATGATTTTTTTTTACTGATTTATGCTACACTAACTGTGAATCATTTTCATTTACAAGGAGTGTTTAAGCACATGAATGAAGCAGCAATTACTTTAGATGGCTGGTATGCATTACATGATTTCCGCTCAATTGACTGGGCATCATGGAAATTAGTTTCAACTGAAGAACGCGAAGCCGCTACGAAAGAATTTATCGCATTTTTAGAAGACTTAAATAAAGATACAGGTTCAAATGCTTTCTACTCTATTATTGGTCAAAAAGCAGATTTCATGATGATGACATTACGCGAAACACCGGAAGAATTAAGCGAAATCGAAACAAAATTTGCTAAACTGGCAATTGCAGATTTCACTATTCCAACTTATTCTTACGTTTCGATTGTAGAATTATCAAATTACCTAGCTGGGAAGTCGGATGAAGATCCTTACCAAAACCCACATGTACGTGCACGTTTATATCCTGAATTGCCAAAATCAAAATATGTTTGCTTCTATCCAATGGATAAAAAGCGCGATGGCAATGACAACTGGTACATGCTTACGATGGACAAGCGTCGTCAATTAATGCATTCTCACGGACTAATCGGACGTAGCTATGCAGGTAAGATCAAACAAATCATTACTGGTTCAGTTGGATTGGACGACCACGAATGGGGCGTAACATTATTCTCTGATGATATGCTAGAATTCAAAAAAATTGTTTACGAAATGCGCTTCGATGAAGTATCAGCCCGCTATGGCGAGTTTGGTGAGTTCCTAGTAGGTAACTTATTAGACAACGAAAAACTAGAAAAATTATTAGCGATTTAATACTGATGTACCCGTTCACCCTTGATTATTGGTTATCCCATCTTCAAGTGGCTGAACGGGTTTATTTTTATTGGACATCTTTCTATCGATATTCGTCAATCGTCCATACTTATTCGCCACTACCCCATACATAATCGACACTTTGTGATGTATATTCGTCATTTCAAAGCAGTTATTCGCCAACGGCTTCATCCCTAAAACGGAAAAAGGTGAGTCGAACTAAATCGACTCACCTTTTACGTATGATCATCCTGCAATTTTAAAATTATAATAATGGTATTAATGAACAAACCCGTTACGATGAGAAGGATTAATAAATACCAATGGATCGGTTGCCCGTAAAATTTCGCAACCGCAAAGGACAAAAATGCACTAATAATTATCCCTAACCATACTCCTATTTTCATGACGTTCCACTCCCGTGCTTTTCATTAACACTGGGCAACAATTTTCTATTTATGTAACATATATTGCCCATTTCGTTGAAAGTTATTACTTATTTATATTAAATTATTCTATAGTATGTTAACTATTCAAAAAATAATACTGCAACAGTGTTCAACTTTTTTTTTTTATGCATATACTAAAACGAAAAAGGAGGTTACTTACAACGCCTATAGTTATAAAAGATAATCTTCTTGCTCGATTAAGATGCTACAAAAGGTCATTCGAATGCCCTGCCTAGTATTATGGACAATGGCGTAGTGGTCATATTGAAGCTGGGTGTTGAGAATCGGCAACTGCAAATTGTCTAGTGGTTTATTAAATTTACTTAATGAAAGGATGCAAAATTGACTTATTATTGGACGTCTCCAATGCAACAAATGAATCCTTCGACGCTTACGTACCCTACGACTATGCAAGGTGTAGGCGTTCCACGTGAGGAATCCTATATTGAAAATATTTTACGGTTAAATCGTGGGAAACCAGGTACGTTTTATTTTTCATTTGATAATGCGGTAGCTGGCAGCAATACGCGTGCTGTTCGCGGTGTTGTCGAAGCAGCTGGACGCGACCATGTTATTTTGCGTGATTTAAAGAATAACCATCGCTTCTTGTTCCCGATGATTTACTTTGATTATGCTGAATTTGATGAGGAATTAAGTTACTTTACACAAACACCTTAATAGGCTGCAAGTCTTTTAACATGCAAGAAAAAGCAAGGTGCAATCACTAGCACCTTGCTTTTTCCTATTTACACTTTAAATTGTTGGATTTCCTGCTGTAGGTTTTGGGCATTGTCATTTAATGTGGTTGCCACTGCATTGACTTGTTGCATCGTTGCCGTTTGTTCCTCCACGGCTGCTGCTATCATTTCAAGGTGGCTGCTCGATTCGTTTGAGCCATTGGCAATTTCATTTACCGAAGCGGTTACTTGTTCTGCACTTGCCGAAAGCTGTTCAGATGTAGCTGAAATCTCTTCAATTTGCATTGACATTTCAGTTACTGCTCCCACAATCGATGTAAATGACTGACCTGCATTTGTAATAATATCTACACCGTCTTTTACAGATATTAAAGAGTCCGATACAGCACGTTCGACATTTTCTGTATCTGCTTTAATTTCAAGTGTTAAGTTGACGATTGAATTTGCCGAGCTTTTAGATTGCTCCGCCAGCTTTCGTACTTCATCCGCTACAACTGCAAATCCTTTTCCGTGTTCCCCTGCTCGTGCCGCTTCAATTGCAGCGTTTAGCGCAAGAAGATTCGTTTGATCCGTAATTGCCGTAATGATTTGTGAGATATTATTGATTTCCTCTGTTTGTTGAGCCAGCTTCTGTACTAAATCATTGACAGAATTTGTGGAAGTACTAATTATGTTCATTTGCTGTTGTGCATCATGAATAATTTGACCACCGTTTTTCGCTGTTTGTGTCGCATCAACAGAATTACCATGTAATTTTTGAGTCGCTTCTGCAATTCTCTGTATTCCAGCTGCTGTTTCTTCCATGGCACGAGCACTTTCGTTTGAAGCGTGTGCAGAAATTTGGGATCTTTCTGCTGTATGACTAACACGCGTCGTCACATCTTCTGTTGTTGCCGTAATTTCCTCTGTACTTGCTGAAAGTTCCTGTGCTGCAGCACTTACTTGTTCAGAATTCATTTGCATATTTTTAATTAGATTTGCTAAATTATTTTTCATCATACTGAAGGACTTACCTAGCTGACCGATTTCGTCTTTTGTTTTGACTACAAAATCCGGCTGTGATAAGTCGCCTGATGCAATAATATTCGCTTCTTTTACGATATTCTTTAATGGTGATGTAATTGTTTTACGAATATATAACATTACGGCTACACCAATCAAAATACTGATTACCAAGGCGATGCTTGCCACTGTTTGAGAAAAGGCAATCGAGTTGTTGGCTTTTTTATTAATCGCTTCAAGCTGTTCTTCTTGAAATAAGACAATTTGATTTGTCACATCAAACATGCCGTTACTTGCCACATGAAGCTTCGTATTAATAAATCCATTTGCCAGAATTTGATCCCCTCGATTATATGCATCAATCATATCAAGATACCCATTGTTAAAATCATCGCGGAACTTTTTTACTTGCTCCATATATTCCTGCATCGTACCGCTGACTACCAATGTATCCAAATAATCAATTTCCGCGTCCAATAATTCATTGTACTGATTAAAACTATTGATAGATTCCTCTTTGCCGTCCAACACTATGGCACGTGCATACATCCCTTGCATTCCTATATTCAATCGAATTTGATCTACTGTGCGGATTTGCTCAACACGATGATCGAGCGCTTCGTCCATATTACCCTGAATTTCATTTAAACTAATAAAGTTAAGAACTACAGTTATCGTTATTAAGACAATCATTAATATGAAAGCAGAATATAACTTTTTACCAACACTCATTTCCATTTCCCTTCTCTCTGTCAATCATTTTCAAGAAATTCTAAGGCAGCTCGTCCTAGTACTTTTGCGGCAATCAGCATCGCTCTTTCATCAAAATCAAATTTGGCATGATGATGTGGATAAACGGTTTCCCACAGCGGATCTTTGGCCCCAGTAAAGAAAAATGTGCCTGGAATATGCTGCATATAATAGCCATAATCCTCACCAATCATAAATGGCGGACACTCTGTAACCTTTTCTACTCCACTTGTTTGCTCCGCTACTTTTGCTATAAACTTTGTTTGTTCTTCATGGTTAACAACAGGTGGGTACCCATCGAAATATTGATAACTATATGTAGCGTGCATCCCTAAACAAGTTGCTTTTAACAATAATTCAATTTCTTCTTTTATTTGCTTACGAACCTGTTCATCTAGAGCACGTACTGTCCCTTGTATTTTCACTGTATCGGCGATGACATTAAACGGATTGATCGCTTCAAACTGACCAATTGTCACAACCCCCGATTGAAGCGGTGCGATACGACGGGAAGTAATAGTCTGTACTTGAGTGACAAAGTGGGCTCCCACTACTATTGCATCCACTGAATGCTGTGGCTCTGCGCCATGTCCTCCCTTACCTTGAATCACAATTTCAAACCGGTCTGCCGCTGCCATAATTGCCCCATCTTTTACAAGCACTTCGCCTAGGGGGGTTGGCGCCCATAAATGCGTCCCAAAAATAACATCTACATCGTTTAGACACCCATCTTCAATCATGGCCAATGCACCACCTGGAGCAATTTCCTCTGCATGCTGATGAATAAAAACGATGTTACCCGACAATTGCTCTCGCATGCCCACCAAGACTTTTGCTAAAACGAGCAACGTTGCCGTATGACCATCATGACCACATGCATGCATTACACCGTCGTTTTTAGACTTATAGGGCAAATCATTTAATTCCTGAATAGCCAATGCATCAAAATCCGCACGTAAAGCTACCGTTTTTCCTGGTCTTGCACCTCTTAGTGTGGCTACAACTCCACGTCCCCCTACATACTCGCGCACTTCTAATCCAAGCTCACGGTGAAAATCCGCAATATATGCAGGTGTATGTACTTCTTCATGCGATACTTCAGGATGCTCATGTAAATAGCGACGTATAATCACCATTTCTTCAAAATGATCTTCTAGCTTTAATAATAATTGGTCCATTTTCCTTACCCCTTTACTAGCCTACTTTATAACTATACAATAAATTCAAACAATTTAGATAAAAGTTTTATTTTTCCTATTAAAATAATAAAAAAAGCATATACTTCTATTTTTAGGAGTATACGCCTTCTATTTTTCTATGCCTTTTTTACTACTGACATTATAACCATTATCCAACCAATTAAAAATAGGACACCACCGATAGGAGTAATTGCCCCCAGTATGCCGATTCCTGTTAAAGCTAATACCATTAGACTACCTGCAAAAATGACGATTCCTGCATTAAAACAGATCATTGCTATTTTCAGTTGCTTTACTTCACCTAAAATAGCGTTTGACATTAAAATTCCGACTAATATTAGTGCTGCTGCATGAAACATTTGATATTGTATAGCCGTATCCCATATTCCCGTACTGTAGTCATCCAGCATATCTTCCAATGCATGTGCTGCGAATGCGCCTAATGCGACTGCTAAAAAACCATGAATTGCACCTGATATAATTGAGCCTTTCATTTTCTTACCTCTTTCTTTTATCTATTCAATAATTCTCTATTTTAATAACGATTAAAAATCAAAAAGTGAATCCCCATTTGCATCCTCTTCCTCGAGCTTTTGCGCCGGAATTGCAATAGGCTGTGTATATACCGGTGAGGAAACAGTTGTACTGACAAGGTTTGCAGCTGGGAGCTTTGTGGAGTTTATTTTTTCGTCCAATACGACATCACATAATGCACGAATAGCCGTGAGCTTTTCACGAGCCAGTTGCTCCGTTGTTGCATGAGTAGCTTCTGCGGTTAACTTTTCAATTTGTTTGATGATTGTTTCATACGTGATCATCTCCCATTGTCCCCTCCTCTATTTTTCGGCACAAACTTTAAGCAATCCATTCCTGATGACTGTTTTACAACGAGAGATGGTAGCTGCTTAGTTTTAAAACCATAAGCCGTGCACCCGCGCGGATTATTTTGATCCCATGTCACACGGAAAAAATGACATTTAAAGCAATCAACTTTCATTTGCCGCTCCCTCTCTTTCTATCATTACTTTACCATGCTTCACAGTAAAAGTTTAGATTGTTTAGAACCACTTTCATCTAAACACCAATTGATGGGCTTTTCACCTATCGAAAGAAGTGCTTCATTTGTTTTTGAGTAGGGTCTGCTTCCAAAAAATCCGCGATGGGCGCTTAATGGGCTTGGATGAGGTGCCTGGAGAATAATATGCTTATCGGAAATTCGTTCAATTAATATCCGTTTACTTTGCGCCGGCTTTCCCCATAATAAAAAGACGATTGGTTGAACACGCTCTGCAAGTTTTTCGATAACTGCATCAGTAAACTGTTCCCATCCTTGTCCTTTATGAGAATTCGCTTTTCCTGCCTGTACAGTTAATACCGTATTCAACAATAAAACACCTTGCTTTGCCCAAGATGTTAAGTCTCCATGCCCAGGTATTTCACAGCCCAAGTCCTGCTGTAACTCTTTCATCATATTCCTTAAGCTTGGTGGCATTTTTTGTCCCTGCTCGACCGAAAAGCTGAGTCCATGCGCCTGATTGGGACCGTGATATGGATCTTGTCCTAATATGACTACTTTTACCGAATCATAATCCGTCAACAAAAGGGCATTTAAAATATGTTCCTTTTTTGGGTAAACAGTACCCATTTCATACTGCGTTTCTAAAAAGCTTTGCAAGTTTTTATAATAAGACTGCTGCGCTTGTGTCGCCAAAATTGCTTTCCAACTATTTGTTAATTGTTCAATCATAATTTCACCTCATCTCAAACGGTATTGAAATTCATAGAGAAGTTCAAGTAATTTCTTCTGACCTTAAAGTTTTTTCTTTTTCTGGCTATTTTTATATAGTCAGATAAGCGCTATACTAAAGACAATTATTATTCGAATAT
This sequence comes from Solibacillus merdavium, assembly GCF_014836935.1. Classification (GTDB taxonomy): domain Bacteria; phylum Bacillota; class Bacilli; order Bacillales_A; family Planococcaceae; genus Solibacillus; species Solibacillus ferritrahens. Next base: position 122,584 of record NZ_JACSPW010000004.1, read on the forward strand.
TCATTTTAAGGAGATTTGCTTTATGACACTTAAAAAAACTTTAACAATTGCAGGGTCTGATACTTCTGCAGGTGCAGGAATGCAGGCAGATTTGAAAGCTTTCCAGGAACATGGTACTTACGGAATGGTCGCATTAACAGTAGTCGTAACAATGGATCCTAAAACTTGGAGCCATACTGTGACACCATTGCCGACAGACCTTTTGCAAAAACAAATCGATACAGCCCTTTCTACAGGAGTAGATGCGATTAAAACAGGGATGCTTTCTACAGAAGAGATTATACAAATGGCTTCACAGGCCATTCAATCTTCAGGAACGAATAAAGTAGTCATCGATCCGGTAATGGTATGTAAAGGCGATGACGAAGTATTAAATCCTGGCAATACAACAGCTATGGTTAATTATTTATTACCTCATGCTACAGTTGTTACACCTAACCTTTTTGAAGCAGGTCAATTAGCAGGGACAGGTACACCCAAATCAATTGAGGAAATGCAAGCAGCTGCACTGAAAATATATGAGCTTGGGGCAAAAAATGTTGTCATTAAAGGTGGAAAAGCTTTAGTGCATGATAAAGCCGTTGATTTATTCTATAACGGGAAAGACTTCAAATTACTTGAATCCGAAAAAGTCACTTCAACTTATAATCATGGAGCAGGCTGTACATTTGCAGCGAGTATTTGCGCCAACTTAGCAAATGGTCTTTCTGTTGAAGAATCCGTAATAGAAGCGAAGGAATTCGTTTCGGCTGCAATTAAACATGGTTGGGCTTTAAATGCTCATGTTGGACCAGTTATGCATGGTGCTAAACCTCGTTTCGGTGCACCTGCAGTAACGGTTTCGACGATCCCAAACTACATTAATGCATAAAATATACTAAGTCGCACAAGAATTCGCTTATTGTGTGACTTTTTCTTTTCATACTTCGTAAAATTTGACTATACTATTAGTAGATAGATTCGAAAGGAGTTAATAAGAGTGATGAAGGAAGTAAATACTAACGAGCTCCAGGAATTACTTAATTCTTTTGCGAACAAAGACGTTTTTATTCATCTAGAAACTACAAATGGCTCTTATGCAACACACTATAATGAAAACTTTTTCAATGCAGGGGCATTTATCCGTAACGTACAATTACGTTATGAATTAGGGAAAGTTGTAGGGGACGCCCCACACCGCGTTGGCTTAAAAATGCCACATGGTTGGGTTTATGCACAAGGAATTACACATTTTGAATTGGATGATCAAGGTCGCTTATTAATGGCTGGAATAGATAATACAGGAAAGCTAGCGATTGCGTTGGAAATTAGCGAATCGCCATTTGCTTATTAAGGAGGTTGCTTACATGACATTACAAGAAGAACGCCATGTTTTGGTCGTTTACCCTCACCCAGATGATGAAGCCTTTTCGGTTGCAGGTACATTACGCTTATATCACAATATGGGAGTTCCTGTTACATATGCTTGTTTAACATTAGGTGAAATGGGTCGTAATCTAGGAAATCCTCCGTTCGCCACTCGCGAATCATTGCCGGAAATACGTAGAAAAGAACTGATTGCTGCTTGTGAGGCGATGGGTATAGAAGATCTACGTATGATGGGTTTACGTGATAAGACGGTAGAATTTGAAGATGATGAAAAGATGATCAAACTAGTAACCGATTTAATTGTGGAACTTAATCCTTCTTTAATTTTCACATTTTTACCTGGATTTGCAGTGCATCCCGACCATGAAGCAACTGGTCGTGCAGTAGTAGAAGCCGTTCGTCGGATTGATAAGAAATATCGCCCCCGTATTTTAGCCTGTGCTTTTGCCAATGATACAGTCGAGAAAAATGGAGAGCCTGATGTAACAATTGATATTAGCTCTGTCAAAGAAGACAAATTAAAGGCGCTAAAAGCCCATATTTCGCAAACTGGCTGGATGTTGCAGGAAACAGCAAAACGTGTCGACGAAGGTGAAGTTTTATCGGACAGCTGGTTAAATACCGAAAAATTTTACAATGTTGTGTTTAACGATTGATTCTCTTTATAATACAATCAAGAATAATATAGAGACTACAACAAAAAACTCGTAATAAAAAGCGTCGCAAATTTTGGTTTGCGACGCTTTTTTTATGTCTATCTGAAATTGGAAATAGATTATACCTATTCTTCTACATAAGGAATAGTCAAAGGACCAATTGGTAATATTGCAGTAGAATAGTTTGGACCATATTTCCCCTTCAATTGCTCCAATAATACTTCAATATCTTCCACATAATTTAACATACTATTTTCAACTTGTTCTCGTGTTAATGTTGAATACAAATGTACGTCCGACCATACTTGAATAACAGCTTGTTTTTGAACTTGCCATTGATCAAACTTTTTAAAGTTTTCATCATTAATCATATCAAGCAATTCTTGTGGAGTTTTTCTCATTTGTAGTATTTCCGCATAATTTCCGTGGTTAGGTAAACCATCTATGCATTCTGCAGCACAAATAATCGTACCGCCTTCTTTTACAATTTTTTGCGCGGCACTCATCCCTTTTACCGCTTGATATAAATTTTGGTCTAATGGATATCCAGAATTTGAAGTAATCACTACATCAAATCGATCTTCGCATTTTACCATCGTATGTTCTTTTACATATGCACAGCCTAAATCATGTGCTTCAATTAATTCCCCTGCAAATACATTTGTAATTTTCTTTTCGCGATTTAATGTAACGTTTAACATGAAATGTGGTTTACACATACCATTAATTTCACGTGTCATATCTTGCAGTGGATTATCAATCATATTTCCCCATGTAGCTAAAGGATGTCCAATCATTTTTGCATTGTGAAATGTCATAATTGTTTCAATTCCAGCAATACCAGGCATAATTCCTTTTGGTCCTCCAGAAAATCCAGCAAAAAAGTGTGGCTCAATAAAGCCTGTTACGATTCTAAAATCAGCTTCAACATACTCCGAATTCAACCAAACATCACAACCAAATCTACTTGTTCCAACTTTCGTTTGAGTTGATTTATCATGACAACTATTATTGATAATCCTAATGTTTTTGACAATATCTTCGCCCAACATTTGAATAAATTCTTCTTCCGTTTGATCACGATGTGTTCCCGTACCATTTATAATAACAAAATTCTCTTTTGGTACATGGGGCAGTGCATTAATAATCGCAGGAACTATTTTCTCATTTGGTGTAGGACGAGTAATATCACTTATAACGATTGCAACTTTATCTGTTTCTTTTACGATTTCATGTATCGGTGAAGTACCAATAGGGTTTAATAGCGCTTCGTTCAATGCCCCCATCTCATCCTCTACCCCATTAATGCTTTTTGGTTCCAAAACGACAGAATGGTCAGGTACATTAATTTTTAATTCTCCTTTACCATACAATAAAGATACTTCCATTGTATTTCCCCCTCTATGCATTCACTTGTGGAAGCTTGTTTTGTGTTTGAATTTTTTCAATTGCTTTTACAAGTGGAATAATGATTATTAATTGAATTAGAATTCCTGGTAAAGCTATTATGAATGCGGCTTGAATAAACATTTGTAAACCAAAATCGAAATTTGAGAATCCGTATAAAATAGCTCCTGCAACTCCGAATACTATTCTCCCTATTAACAGCGAAGCTAAAAGGCTAATATATGGATTTAATTTCATGTTTTTATATGTGTAACCAGCTACAAAACCATAAGTAGCCAACTCAAACATCATACTAAGACCTACAGGAAAAATAATTGGCATTCCAGAAATCAAAAAGGCAATAAATGGAGTAAGTATTCCTGCAAGTAAACCATATTTTTTTCCACATATAAAACCACACAGTAAAATAGGGATATGCATCGGTAATAAAATAGCTCCTGGAGTACCGAGTGGTAAAACCTTAACAATTTGCGCCAAAACGATGGCTATTGCAATAAACAATGACGTATATACTAAATACCGTGCTTTCAATTGCTTCACTCTCCAATTCGGTTTAAATATTCAAAATACCTGTCCTCTAAAGGAATCCATTCTTGAATATACTTTTCTACTATTTGAGGTGTATTTCTCTTTTTAAGCCTTGTCATTTGTTCTGACTTTGTAATTTCTAAAACTAACGCATAATCTATATATTTTTGAAGTGTTGGGTGTAATGCATATACACCTTCTAATAGCAAAACTTTGCTTTGCTGTCCTTGTTTTTCTTCATAAGTTTTTGTTTGACAATTAAACGCTCTATAATGAGAAAATTCTCGGTTTTTAAAAGGAATGCAAATCTCTTCCTCCACTCTTCTATAATCTACATTTCCCCCTATTTCAGCTAGCCTTTCTGGTGTTTTCATATTCATTGGTAAGAAGAAATGATCCATCGGTATCATAACTATATTAAATTTTTCTTTTAATTTTTGAGACAAAGTTGTTTTCCCACTTGTTGCTGGACCATCTATCGCTATAATAACCGGTTCATCTTTTTCTAGTGATTGCTGAATTATAAATTCTATATCCTTTATTTTCTCCATTAGTACACCCTCCAAGCTTTTTGTAAAGACATAATATTTTGTATTTTTCGAATATTACTATTATACTTTACCAATATACCAACTAAAATAAAATTTAACAGGAATTAATAGTCCGACTAATTTATGAGGTGCAAATATGTTAACAAAGGTTTTAGCTGAAGCTATCGTTAATGAAACTTCAAAAGTACTTTCGTTAAATGTTAATATAATGGATCTGGAAGGAATTATAATCGCTTCTAAAAATCCTTCTAGAATTTCTCAATTTCATGAAGGTGCTATAATGGTCTTTAAAAAGAAAAAAGTAATTAAGATATTTAAAGAAGATACAAAAAAATATCAAGGTACACAGGAAGGTATTAATATTCCAATCGAATTTAACGACGAAATTGTTGGTGCAATCGGAATAACAGGTGACCCTAATGAAATCGAGGAAATTTCTAATATAGTCAAAATGCTCGCTGAATTATTATTAAAGCAAGCGCATTTAACTTCTGCAAATGAGTTTAAAAATATTCAACAATCCTTAATTATTGAGGAGCTAATGCAACCTTCTATTAATATCGTAAATTTAAAACGTCTTCTTTTTAATTTGGATATCTCTGTAGAGAAAAAATATTTAATTACGGTTGTTGAAACTAATAATCATTTTGAAACAAATACAAAAGATTATTTTATTTTCATGAATGATTTAGTTACTCGAGCAACATTACATAAAAAAATGTCCATTAGTCGATATCTATTAGTCTTCGATCTTTTGGTTCAACCAATGGGAACAGTAATCAACGATTTCAAAAATTTTATCAATCTTAGTAAAAACGTTAAAATTGTTTATACTGCCCCTATAGATAATATTACAAATTTAAAATCAGCTTATGAAGAATGTGAATTGCTATTAAACTTAAATATAGAAAATAATATTATTAATTACCAAAACCATCAAATAGAAGGCATGCTCGCACAAATCCCTTTAAATGCTGCAAAAAAATTTTTAAATAACTCAAATTATCGATTTATCCTTGATAATGAAGAAATGCTTTCCACTTTTATAAAATCAAATTTAAATGTTAATATCGCAGCTAAAGCATTATTCATCCATCCAAATACATTAAAGTATCGTTTAAATAAAATTCAAAAAGAAACTCTTCTTAATCCTCGCAATATTAACGATATTATTACGATCAAATTTATTTTATGGCTAAACCAATTTTCTTTGCAGCGAAATAGTATGTGATTAAAATAGGAAATGGCTGTAGCATATATGATGATACAGCCTTATAGCTATAGCTTTATTTCGTTACACTTTATCTAAACCTGGATACTCCTCTGTCCCGATAATGCCTCTCTTCCTTTGATACCTATCTACTAAAATTACTGCTAATGGACACAGAATAGATGTAGTAATAGTTGAAATCGAAATTTGTGCAGTTGCGATAGGCACTATAGCTTCAATTTTCGCATATTCAGCTGCACTCATTGCTCCTGAAGATACTGCGACAGCTGCTGCAGCTAAAATGGCTGCTGGAGTTGCTGCTGCATTACCTGCAGTTGAGGCTTCTGCAAATGGTGCAATAAAACTTTTTTCTTTGAACAGCTTAAATACTAAGACACCTGTAACTGAAGTAACAACGAATGTTAAAATTGCTAATACTAATCCGCCTGCAAGCACCTCTGGATTCAAGAAATTTGATAGGTTCATACCGGCACCTAATGAAAAGGCGAAGAACGGTATTAAAATTGATTCTCCTGGTTTTAAAAATTCGCGAATTTTTGGATCCAAATTCCCTAAAAGCATACCTATACCAATTGGTAATAAAACGGCGATAAATGAAATTACCGGGAATGCTGTACCTAAAAGACCTAACGAAACTAAAGTTAGAAACGGGCCATCATTAATTGCTAAAATAGATAAGCCCCCTACATCAGAGCGATTACCATATTGTCCAGTTAAAGCTGCGTACATACCACTATTACTATTTGTCATACCTGCAATAAGGGCTAACGTGGAAAGCCCCAAAATACCTGTCCATGGGTCAAACATAATTCCAAATAACATTCCTACTCCAAGACCACCAAAATATTTAGTTCCAGTTAAAAGAACGCCCTTTTTTAAGGATCTCCCACCAACTTTTAAATTCATTTGACTACCTACGATGAATAAGAATAATGCGATAAGTACTAATGCGCTATCTTTAAATAAGTATTGCGAAAATCCACCAATTCTTAAAAATTCATAGTAGCCGTCACTTGTCGGTGCAGTACCTAAAGCTTTTAAAATATTCATTACAAACGGAATATGCAATTGATCAATTGTATTTAATGTAGCCCCTAATAATAGTGGTATCACCATCATCCCACCAGGTACTTTTTCAATCGTATCCTTGATATTCAATATAAAAACCCCCTATTAATTTTTAATTTCGTTGTAAAAAAATGTCCTAACGACTTGCTCAGACGTTGAAACCAATAATTCCCCTGCTTTTAAGATAGCTTCTTCTAAATTCATTGGATGATTTATGATGCTATTTACACTTACAACACCATGCTCATATAAACTTTCAAACCCTTTACCTATGGATCCAGCTATTATAATTGTCGGTACATTTTTTAATTTTGCCCTTTGCGCTACTCCAAGCGGTGTTTTTCCATATACTGTTTGGCTATCAACTTTTCCTTCACCAGTAATGACTAAATGTGCATCATTTAAATATTCATTTAATTTAATAAAATCTAAAACGACATCCACACCTCTTTGAAATTCCACGGGGAAAAATGCTTGAAATGCTCCTCCAATTCCTCCTGCTGCACCTGCCCCTGCTTTTTCATGAAGTGTAATACTTGTAGTTGCCTCAATCATATTTGCCCAATGCACTAAATTTTCATCTAGAATTATGACTTCTTCTTTTGAGGCTCCTTTTTGAGGTCCGAAAACATGAGAGGCCCCAGTAGGACCAATTAAAGGGTTTTGGACATCTGAAGCAATCAAAAACTTACACTCTTTAATTCGTCGATCGAAATGAGATAAATTAATGTGGTGAATATTATTTAATTCACCCCCTCCAAATTTTATTTCCTCCCCCTTTTGATTTTGCAGTTTCATTCCTAATGCCTGTAACATGCCAGCTCCACCATCATTAGTTGCCGAACCCCCCAACCCAATAACAAATGACTTATATCCTTCATCTAATGCATGCTTTATAAGTTCTCCCGTTCCATAAGTTGTTGTAGTTAAGGGAGATAATTGACCATTTGGGACTAGATGTAACCCAGAAGCGGTTGCCATTTCAATTACGCATGTTATTCCATCACCTAACACTCCGTAAGTTGCATTTACTTTATTTCCTAATGGCCCTGTCACGGATATACATTTTTTTGTACCTCCAGTCGCCGCAACCAAAGTATCCATAGTACCTTCTCCACCATCACCAACTGGAAGCTTAATGGTTTTTACATCTCTAAAAGCCTGTCTAATTCCCATTTCTATGTAATTTGATACCTCAACGGCACTTAGGCTCCCCTTAAAGGAGTCCGGCGCTATAATAATGTTCATTATTACCCTCCTGTTTTGTAAACGCTTCCAACTAACTGAATTATAAGATTATTATTTTGTTACTTCTATATTAATAGTGACAAAAAAATTGCTTTTTTAGAGTAGAATTTTATTACATTTAACAAAATTTATTATTTAACTTCCATTAAGTACTAAAATAAAACAGCCAATAATACTCTTTTAGTTTGTTATCCTATAAATCCATGTTGAGGTATTATAAGTGTAAATATTTTTACATAGGGTAAAGATTAATCACCTCCCCACATCATACATTTCTGAAAATTTAATCTTTATGCAAAACAGTAGACAAATGAATATTCAAGATTTATAGTGTATAAATATTCAACTAATAAATTAAAGAGGTTATATATATGACAAAGAAATTTTCTTTTAACACGTGGTTTCTTTTTATAGCGTTTTCTGTGCTCGGTGTATTTATTTTTATTACTCCAATTGGAACAGAAGATGGTATAAAAGTGCCGATTGCTATTCTTGCTAATTTTTTGGCAGGTAAAGTTGAACCGTTTATTCATTGGTTCGCATTTATTGTGTTTGTAATTGCTGCTGTAGGTTCTGTAGCAATAAAATTCATACCACAAAAAAGTTCTCATTCTTTAGCGGATTCTTTATTCCGTGTTAATTGGTTTTGGACAGTTATGCGTGTGCTTGCGGTTGTTTTCGCAAGTATGTATATTTTCCAAATCGGTCCGGAAAGTTTAACAAGTGATGTAACAACAGGTGTGCTACTCGATCCTGCTGCCGGCCTTGTAACATTCATGTTTGTATTATTCCTATTTGCCGGGCTATTACTGCCATTATTAACTGACTTCGGTTTACTTGAATTTTTCGGGTCAATGATGGTGAAGATTATGCGTCCCCTATTCAAAATTCCTGGTCGTTCTGCAATAGACTGTTTGGCTTCATGGGTTGGTGATGGGACAATTGGTGTCTTACTAACAAGCAAGCAATATGAGGAAAAAAATTATACAGGTCGGGAAGCAGCAACAATCGCGACAACATTTTCTGTCGTTTCCATTACATTCTGTTTAGTCGTTGTTGAAACAATTGGCATTGGGGATTACTTCCTTGAGTTTTATGCTTCTGTTATCATTTGTGGATTAATTTTGGCGTTCATTATGCCGCGTATTTACCCGCTAAAGCAAAAGGCGGATACGTTAATTGACGGTAATGAAGTCCCTGCTAATCGTGAAGATGTACAAGAAGGCTTCAATGTATTTTCTTATGGCTTACACAATGCGTTGAATAAAGCGAATTCAAATCGCAACTTAGGTAAAATGGTGAAAAACGGTTTTGTGAATGTATTGGAAATGTGGTTTGCGGTAACGCCTATTATTATGGCATTCGCAACAATCGCATTAGTATTGGCCGAATTTACAAGCTTCTTCCGTATTTTAGGAATGCCATTTGAGCCGATTTTAGCGCTGCTTCAAATTCCTGAAGCTGGTGAAGCCGCTCAAACGATGATTGTAGGTTTTGCTGATATGCTATTGCCTTCAATTTTAGGGGCAGGCATTGAATCGGAAATGACACGTTTCTTCATTGCTACGGTATCTGTTACGCAATTGATTTACATGTCGGAAGTCGGTGGATTAATATTAGGTACGAAGCTCCCATTAAAGCTTTGGGATTTATTCATTATCTTCCTAATCCGTACAATTATTTCAATTCCAATTATTGCTGCAATCGCTCATTTACTATTCTAAATCGAACAAAAATAAAGGGCTGCCGAAAAATCAGATTTCCCTCTGACTTTTCGGGCAGCCCTTTATATATTTATTTTGTGCTAGTGAATCCACCGTCAATACGGATGACTTCCCCATTAATATATTCTGCTTTTGATGTTAATAGGAAAGTTACAAGCTCTGCCACTTCCTCTGGTGTTCCTAAGCGTTTTTGTGGAATTCCACTTGTTGCATTTTCCTTCATTTGCGGGTTTGCTTCGAAAAATGTTTTAACCATCGGTGTTTCAGTTGGTCCCGGTGCAATCGCATTGACACGTAATCCATCTTTTGCGTATTCTGCTACCATACTTTTCGTTAAGCCAATGATCCCGTGTTTCGTTGCTGAGTATGTGACAACGGAATCTTGTCCAATAACACCCGCACTTGAGGCTGTATTCACGATTGCCCCTCCACCATTTTTTAACATAACTTCTGCTACATAACGTACCCCATACAATGCACCTAGTAAATTAATGCCGACTATCTGTTCAATTTCTTCGATTGTTGTATCTAAATAATATTTTCCGCTTCCTGAAATCCCTGCATTATTGAAGAAGTAATCGACAGAACCGAATTTCTCCATTGTTTCGTCTACATATTTCTTTACTTCCTCTGCTTTTGAAACATCTGCTTTAATAAAAATAGCATCGACGCCATGTGCTTTTACTTTTTCGACTGTTTCATTACCGCCTTTTTCACTTACATCCACTACTGCAATATTTATACCTTCCTGGGCCATACGGATAGCTGTCGATTGACCTAATCCGCTTCCCCCACCTGTAATGATAGCTGTTTTAGTCATATTTAATTCCTCCTAGATATGTTCTTGGAACTTGTAAATAATTGATGTACTACAACCAAATTTCCACTGCCATAACATTGTATTTTTTACCCCTTCACTTCTTTGCATAAACAAAAAAGCAACAGATGCAGGCTCTGACAATTCTTCATAAGGCTGTCCGTTTCCCAAAAAATCTATGCAATTTTTGGATGGAATAGGAATGGATTAAGTTACTCTCTCCAATAAAACGCTTTCATTATGAATAATTTAAGAACTTTCTAAATTTACTGACTTTTCATGTCTCTTAAGCGTAAATTTATGATAGAATGATGTAATCTTTAAACTGATTACGGAGGTTACATGAAAATGGAAGTTGCTCAACCTAAAACAATTGCAGTTGAAAATGTATTGATTGCCCACCATTTTTTAAAAGATGTCGTCGTGCATACCCCACTGCAGTTAAATGAATATTTATCCGAAAAGTATGGTGCAAAAATTTATTTTAAGCGTGAAGACCTACAGCATGTTCGGTCCTTTAAATTACGCGGTGCCTATTATAAAATCAAGAAAATCGAAAATGAGGCACGTGCTGCAGGTGTCGTCTGTGCAAGTGCTGGGAATCATGCACAAGGTGTCGCCTATGCCTGTGCAAAGCTTGAAATTAAAGCAACCATTTTCATGCCAAAAACAACGCCAAAACAAAAAATTGATCAAGTTCGTATGTTTGGCCGGAACTTTGTAGAAATTGTGTTAGCCGGTGATACATTCGATGACTCGGCGGAAAGCGCAGTAGCCTATTGTGAAGTAGAAAACCGCATCTTCATCCATCCATTTGATGATATTGACGTCATGGCTGGTCAAGGAACTGTGGCAGTAGAGATTATGAATGATATCGAAGAGCCGATTGACTATATTTTCGGTAGCATTGGTGGCGGCGGTTTAATGTCCGGAGTATCCGCATACATTAAAAACTTATCCCCTACGAGTAAAATTATTGGAGTTGAGCCTGCAGGTGCAGCAAGTATGAAGTCTGCATTTGAGAACAAGGAGCCCGTTTCTCTCGACTGGATTGATAAATTTGTCGATGGTGCTGCTGTTAAATGTGTCGGGCAGGAAACGTATGAAGTATGTAGGCATTATTTGGACGATATTATTACTGTACCAGAAGGAAAAGTTTGTACAACAATTTTAGACTTATATAATAAGCATGCAATTATTGCAGAACCAGCTGGAGCTTTATCGGTTGCAGCTCTTGATTTTTATGCGGAGCAAATTCGGGGGAAATCTGTTGTTGTCATTATTTCCGGCGGGAATAATGATATCGGACGAATGCAGGAAATTAAGGAACGCTCGCTTATTTACGAAGGGCTTCTCCATTATTTCATCGTCAGCTTCCCGCAACGTTCTGGTGCGCTAAGACAATTTTTGGCTGAGGTGCTCGGACCGAATGATGATATTACGACATTTGAATATACGAAGAAAAACAATAAAGAGAGTGGTCCGGCATTAGTCGGTATTGAACTTGCCCACCCTGATGATCGCGCCGGTTTAATCGAGCGTATGCTGGCCAATGGTTTTGAATATAAAGAGGTCAATAAAGACAGTACATTGTTTGCACTGCTTGTGTAGCACCTGGCTAAAACCTTCTTCATTTCATCTATATAAAAAATCCCGACAGTCATTCAATGATTGTCGGGATTTTAATTTAGCCTAATAGGGCGCGATCTGAATTCATTTTTTCTCCGCGGATATGCTCGAATTCGGACATTAAATCCGGAATAGTTAATGCTGGTTTTCGATTTTCTCCAACTTCTAAGATAATCTGCCCTTTATCCATCATAATTAGGCGGTTGCCTAAATCCAACGCCTGCTGCATATTGTGGGTAACCATCAGCGTTGTCAGCTTACTTTCTTCCACCAGTTTTTTAGTCAGCTTTGTAATAAGCTCCGCACGTGATGGGTCAAGTGCAGCTGTATGTTCATCGAGCAACAATATCGAAGGCTTTGTAAAAGTCGCCATTAATAGACTTAATGCTTGGCGTTCACCACCTGATAATAGGCCCACCTTTGCATTTAAACGGTTTTCCAAATTTAGATGCAACTTTTCCAAGGAAGCTTTGAAAAACTCACGGCGTTTTTTATCTACACCGAACCGTAGTGTCCGTTTGGCATTACGTGAATAGGCAATCGCCAAATTTTCTTCAATCGTCATCGTAGGTGCTGTACCAGCCATTGGATCCTGAAAAACACGGCCGATATGTACCGCACGCTTATATTCCGGTAAACGTGTTAAATCATTGCCATTAATAATGACGGACCCAAAGTCAGGTGTTAAGGCACCGGAAATCATATTCATCATTGTCGATTTCCCTGCACCATTACTTCCGATTATTGTGACAAAATCGCCAGGTGCTAAATTTAAATTAATATTATCCAATGCAATTTTTTCATCGGGTGTTCCTTCGTTAAATACTTTATTAATTCCATCCAATTTAAGCAAGGCCATTCCCTCCCTGCTCTACTTTCAATTTCGCCTTTTGTAGTGCCATACGTTCTTCCAAACGCTTTGCCTTACGCTTCTTTTCTTTATACTTGCTAACGATTTGTGGGATAACTAACGCTAAAATAACAATAAACGCTGTAATTAGTTTCATGTCGCCTGAATCTAACCATTTTACACGCAATGCTAATGCGTAAATCATTCGGTAAATTATTGCCCCGGCAATAACAGCAAATGTGACACGAACAATCGACTTTGTTCCGAAAATTGCTTCACCGATAATAACAGATGCTAGACCGACAACAATCATCCCGATACCTAATCCAACATCCGCAAATTTTGTATATTGCGCAATTAATGCCCCGGATAATGCAACCATACCGTTTGAAATACCTAATCCTAAAATAACTAATGAATCTGTGTTTGCCGAAAAGCTGCGAATCATTCGTTTATTGTCCCCTGTTGCACGGATTGCCAAGCCGACTTCCGTTTTTAAGAACCAGTCAACGATAAGTTTAATAATAAACGTAACGACAATCATTAAGGCTAAAATTCCCCAAGTCGTGGGCACCGTTGCAAGACCCATTGACTTTAATGCATTTGAGATTACTGAATCAATGCCTAGCCCCGACCAAAAATTACCGAATGTCGAAAAGATTGTTTCTGAATTTAATAGTGGAATATTTGGTCTCGTTACACCAGTATCGGAACTTAATCCCATAATACGAAGATTGATGGAATAAAGAGCGATCATCATTAAAATCCCTGCAAGCAGCGGATTAATTTTCCCTTTAGTGTGTAAAATTCCTGTCATACATCCAGCAATAAATCCAGCAACTGTTGCGACCAATGTTGCGAGTATAGGATTATAGCCAAGTACAATCATCATTGCTGCAGTACCTGCACCCGTTACAAAGCTTCCATCAACCGTTAAATCCGGAAAATCCAACACCCGGAATGTTAAATAAACACCAAGTGCCATAATTGCATAGATGATTCCTTGCTCTACCGACCCAAACAAAGCTGTAAACATTCTGAATCATCTCCTACTATAGTTTTTTCCATTACACCATGGCGAGCGTAAGAACACTCGCGACCACTAAAAAGAGGTTAAACGTTAATTCGCGCTGGGATCCCCTCAGACAACCAGCCTTGACCTCATTACGATGACATTAGGCTGATCTTCCTTTTGGATACAAGCGCGAATATTTATTCCTGGCTATTGTTTACCAGCTTTCAAATTATTGAACTTCTGCTTCCCATTCAGGTTTAACTTCCAACCCTAAATTTTCTGCAGTCGCTTTATTAATGACTAATTTTAAGTTCGCTGGATATGCTGCCGGAATTTCGGAAGGAGATTTCCCTTCCAGTAAAATTTGAGCTGCCATTTGCCCCGCTTCATAACCGATATCATAGTAATTGAAACCGTATGCTGCCAATCCGCCACGTGCTACAGAATCCAACTCACCAACAATTAATGGTAGTTTATTTGCATTTGCCACATCGATAACTGATTCTAATGCATTTACAACTGTGTTATCTGTAATGATGTAATACGCTTCTACTTTACCTAATAATGATTCTGTTGCTTGTTTTACTTCCGCTGATGTTGAAGCAGATGCTTCTACAATTGTAATACCTTCTTTTGCTGCTAATTCTTTAGCAGTTGAAATTTGGGCTACAGAATTTTGCTCCCCTGCGTTATACACCATCCCTACATTTTTCACACCTAGTTCTTTTAAGAATGCCATTGTTTTCGGCATTGTTTCTGGGTGTAAATCAATTGTTCCGGTAACATTTGACCCTGGAGTTGCCATTGATTCGATTAATTCCGCACCTACCGCATCTGTTACCGATGTGAAAATGATTGGAATATCTGCAGTTGCACCTTTTGCCGCCTGTGCAGATGGTGTCGAGTTCGCAAAAATTAAGTCTACATTATCACTTACTAATTGTTGTGCAATTGTCATGTTTGCACTGTTATCTCCATTAGCTGATTTATCCACATACTCTGCTTTAATCCCTGCATCTTCAATCGCCTTTTTGAATCCTTCTTTTGCCGCATCTAATGATGGATGCTCTACGATTTGCGTTGTTCCAATTTTAAATGTTTTTGCTTCATCAGCTTGTGCAGTCTCTTTTGTTCTGTCACTTGCTGTAGCATTAATAGCAGTATCTTTCTCTTCTCCACCGCATGCTGCTAATAGTAAAAGAAGCCCAAATACTAAAAAGGAAAGCTTCGTTAATTTACGTGTCATCTATTTATCCCCCCATTATTCTCTGTCACTTTAAAGCGACGAACTTCATTTGGATGAAGTGTGAATTAAAATTATATTACCTCTTCATTTTCAGATAGTCAATAAGATTTAGAATGTTCAGAAATTAATATATATACTAGTAAATGCACTAATGTTAATTTCGTGCTTTAAACTGCTAAATCGCGTTTATTTCATTCAAAATTTTATTATTTGTCAATTTATTGAACAATGATGGAAAATTAGTTCTATAATTCTTTACTTTCGTTTTTAATATTGCTATGATTGCAGTTGCTTTGCGTGGTTCGTAACCATCCCACGTTAAAAAACTAGGAGGAATTTAATATGAAAGTAAAGTTTCTTGCAACAAGTGCAATTATTGCAGCATTATATATTGCAATTACAATGCTAGTTGCCCCGATTAGTTTTGGACAAGTACAGTTTCGTATTGCCGAAATATTTAATCATCTAATCGCCTTCAACCCCCGTTTTATGCTGGGTGTTGTATTGGGTGTATTTTTTTCAAATTTTCTTATGTCATCGGTTGGTCCAATTGACCTGATTTTTGGCGTGGGACATACTATTCTTACACTAGGAATTTTTATTTTCATTTGTAAGTTTGTAAAAAACATTTGGGCACGTTTAGTTATTAATACGACACTCTTTACGTTTACAATGTTTATCATTGCGGCACAGCTTAACCTAGTACTGGACTTTCCGTTTTGGGAGACATGGTTATTTGTAGCATTTGGGGAGTTTGTTGTTTTAGCTGTTGGTGCACCTATCATGTACACTTTAAATAAACGACTTGATTTCAAAAAATTGATCTAACATATATCGTTTCACCCACTGGTCATTAGCCGGTGGGGTTTTTGTTTAAGTTTTTTTAGAATTGTTTGACATTTTTATTTTCAGTGTTAGAATAAGCATATTCAAAATATTACATTACGGTAGCAGGTTGCGGGAGCGCGACCACCGTTTCAGTTGAGAAGAGTTTAGTTGAGTAAATTGTTGAATAAGAAGAGTAGCATTTTCCGTTTTGTGCAGAGAGCGTATGGTTGGTGAAAATACGTCAAAAGGTAAATGTGAATGGGCCTTATGAAAGCTGCCGGCATTAGTTGGCGGACGGTACCCTACCGTTATCAGGTTTAAGTGGAGGCTATTTTATAGCTTCAATCGAGGTGGCAACGCGGTGCAGATCGTCCTCAGCAAAAGTTTATTCTTTTGCTGGGGACTTTTTTTATTCCCAAAATTAAAAGGAGTGTGTCGAATGGTAATTCAACAACGTTTTCGTACATCAATGAAAAAAGTGAACGGTGATTTACTGACACCGATTTCCATTTTCCAACGTTTAAAGGGCCACCGAAAGTTTCTTTTGGAAAGCTCGTCCAAGTATGAAGGTGATGGACGCTATTCCTTCATCGGCGTCAATCCAAGAAAAACCTATAGTGGAATTGGACAGCAGCTTATCGATAAATCACATCTGTCCAATAGAGAGTACACATACGATGGTGAGCTTATTCAATTAATAAAACAGGTAATGCCGCGCATATCATCGCATACCGAATACCCGTTTACAGGCGGGGGTATTGGCTATATTCATGCCTTGCAAAAACCATTGCCTGAACTGCAGTTTCACGTTTACGATACACTCGTTATTTTTGATCATTTAACAGACGAGATTGCTGTTTTCCATACGAATATCGAAGCTGAGCAGGATGAGCCGAATATCGATGTAATGATTGAACAGTTGTTTACAAGCACAACACCTGCCGAAAAGTCGTATACCTTAAACGATGTCGAAAAAGAGCGAAATGGTCATTATGCCGCACGATTTACTGGAGATACCCTTTCGCTTTATCGAAAAATGCGGATTGATTATGCTGCACCTTATATGTATTATGTCGAATTTGATGATTGCACTGTACTTGGAACATCACAGGTAAACTTTATGCAAGTACGGGACGGATCTATTTCAGTTACAAACAAAGCATTGCCGATAGAGCCATTTAGTGTGGAAAATTCAGTGCAGAAATTGCCCACAACAACACAAGGCTCACTGAACCCAACGTTGCATGCGATTGATATTGTAAAGGAGCTTCTGCCGGCACAAGGCTTAATCGGCTATATCGGCTTTAACGGGCAAGTCGATTTTACGACACCCGATAATACAATAACGATTCAGGGAAATGTTGCACATCTTCACACAGAAACGAGTGAGGATGTCCCATTCCACTCACTATTGAAAGGATGAGTATGTATGCCTTTACTTCCATATATTGAAAAAATCGAGCGAAAAGAACATTTAGTTTTTAAAGAGATGCAACAGGCTGCACAACTCATTTTTAATGAGCAGACACCAAAAGAGCAGATAGCTGCCTTTTTAACAGCGATGAGTATCAAAGGTGAAACAGCACATGAAGTTGCCGGGCTCGCTTCTGTCATGAAATCACATGCCGTTTCTGTCGATGCACCAGAAGGTATTTATATCGATAATTGTGGTACAGGTGGCGACGGTCTTCAAAGCTTCAATATTAGTACGACCGCAGCTTTCGTGTTAGCCGGCGGGGGCATTTTAGTTGCAAAGCATGGTAACCGGAAAGTGTCGAGCGCTTCAGGCAGCTCGGATGTTTTAGAAGCACTTGGCATTACCCTACTCCCGGATACAGCACAAACGATAGATTTATTGAAACAGCACGGAATCGCCTTTTTACATGCACCAAACATGCATCCAAAGCTAAAGCGGATCGGCGAAGTTCGACAATCACTTGGAAAGCCGACAATCTTTAATTTAGTCGGACCTTTAACAAATCCTGTACCTTTGAAAACTCAATTCGTTGGTATTAACCGCCCTAACTTTACTACGGATTATGCTGAAGTGCTGCACATGCTCGGACGTGAGCGCGCGATTGTCGTATCAGGGGCACAAGGAATGGATGAGGCATCATTGGACGGTGAGAATACATTCGTCCTTTTAGACCACGGTGATATTATTCCGTTTAAGCTTCGTGCGGAAGATGTAGGTTTAACTGCACAGCCATTATCAGCTATCCGTGGTGGGACCCCTTCTGAAAACGCAGTTATTATGCGCGATTTATTAAAAGGAAAGCAAAGTGTATATTTCGACACAGTCGTGTTAAATGCCGGCATTGGATTCTTTGCATATGGCTTAGCGAGCACGATGAAAGAAGGTATCGACATGGCAAAGGACAGCATCCTGTCGGGTCGTGCATATGAAAAGCTAGAAAGTGTTGTTGCCTATAACAAAAAAGTGATGCAGGAGGAAACGATTATATGACTATTTTAGACCGAATTATAGCGCAAAAAGAGCTCGAATTACCTGCTTTACTTGCATCAGCACCAAACTTTCCAACAATTGATAAGGTACGTCCCTCTTTATATAAAACATTAATTACAGCCAGTACGTTGCAAGTCATTTCTGAAATGAAGCGTGCCTCTCCATCAAAAGGTGATATTGCGACACATATCGACCCTGTTGAACAGGCTAGACAGTATGAGGAAGCCGGGGCTGCCTGCATTTCCGTTTTAACAGAGCAGGCATTTTTTAAAGGCAGCTTCGAAGATTTACATGCGGTAGCAAATGCGGTGGATATTCCGGTGTTATGCAAAGACTTCATGATTCATGAAGTGCAGATTGACTATGCAAAGGCTGCAGGTGCTTCAGTCATTTTATTGATCGTGGCGGCATTAACGGATGAACAATTAAAGGCACTTTACACATATGCAACTGAGAAACAGCTGGAAGTTCTTGTAGAAGTACATGATACGGAAGAGTTACAGCGTGCACTCAATATTGGTGCGAAAATTGTCGGTGTAAATAATCGTAACTTAAAGACATTTGAAGTTTCTTTAACAACTACCGCTGAAATTGCCCAGCACCTTCCCCCTTCTTCCATCGCATTTATTAGCGAAAGTGGCATTTGGAACGCTGAAGATGCGCATTTTGTGGCGAATGCAGGCGCAAAAGGCGTTTTAGTTGGCGAATCCTTAATGGTGAGCGGAAACGTCAAGAACTCCCTTAAAGCACTACAAATCGACATCATAGCGAAGGTTGGCGAAAATAGATGACTAAAGCAAAAATTTGCGGATTGAAAGAAATCGAACATGTCGAAGCTGCGGTAAAAGCTGGAGCTGATTTTATCGGATTCATGTTTGCGCCCAGTAAACGACGCATTACAGTAGAGGAAGCAGCTGAATTAGCAAAAGTAATTCCAAGTACGGTAAAAAAGGTTGGAGTTTTTGTAAATGAACAGAACGATGTCATTCGACAAATTGCCGATCAAGTCGGACTCGACTATATCCAGTATCACGGAGATGAAACGCAGGAGCAAATACAGGAAATCGGCCTACCAGCTATTAAAGCATTTTCGATTCGTGGGGAAGAAGATGTTAAGCGAGCGGCAACCTATAATGTCGACTACTATTTATTTGATGCGCCAGGTACAGACTTCCGTGGAGGTAGTGGAGAATCATTTGACTGGATGCTTTTGGATAAAGTAAATATTCCGATGAATAAGGTCATTTTAGCAGGTGGTTTAAATGAAGAAAATGTAGGACTGGCGATAATGCTGGTCGAGCCATTTGCTGTAGATGTTTCAAGTGGTGTAGAGGTAGATGGTCGAAAAAGTTCGACAGCGATTACGAATTTTATTGAAATAGCAAAAGGAGAGTTGATTTTATGACGACAGTAAAAGGACGCTTTGGACGATTTGGCGGTCAATTCGTGCCCGAGACATTGATGACTTCACTTAAAGAATTGGAGCTTGCATATGAGGAAGCAAAAAAAGACCCCTCATTCCAGGAAGAACTTGATTATTATTTAAAGCAATATGTCGGACGGGAAACTCCCCTTTATTTTGCGGAGCGTTTAACGAAAAAAGTCGGCGGTGCGAAAATCTATTTAAAACGTGAAGATTTAAATCATACTGGCGCTCATAAAATAAATAATGCGATCGGCCAAGCACTTTTAGCAAAACGTATGGGGAAGAAGAAGATTGTTGCTGAAACAGGTGCAGGTCAGCATGGTGTTGCAACGGCAACTGCATGTGCATTGCTTGATATGGAATGTATCGTTTATATGGGGGCAGAAGATGTACGCCGTCAGCAACTGAACGTTTTCCGTATGGAGCTGCTCGGGACAAAAGTTGTTGCGGTAGAAAAAGGTTCTGCAACATTAAAAGATGCAGTTAATGAAGCATTGCGACACTGGGTTACTCATATTGAAGATACTCACTACATTTTAGGATCGGCACTTGGGCCACACCCCTTCCCTACAATTGTGCGTGATTTCCAGCGTGTCATTGGGGATGAAACACGTGCCCAAATTTTACAGCAGGAAGGACGCCTTCCGGATACAGTTATTGCTTGTATTGGCGGCGGCAGTAATGCGATTGGCATGTTCTATCCCTTTGTGGAAGATAAGGAAGTCGCACTATATGGTGTGGAAGCAGCAGGTGCAGGGATCGATACAAATCGGCATGCAGCAGCGATTCATGAAGGGAAAACAGGCGTCCTACACGGGGCTTTCATGTATTTACTGCAGGATGACAATGGATTCATTCAAGAAGCACATTCTATTTCAGCCGGATTGGATTATCCAGGAGTAGGTC
Source organism: Solibacillus merdavium (assembly GCF_014836935.1). Lineage (GTDB taxonomy): Bacteria > Bacillota > Bacilli > Bacillales_A > Planococcaceae > Solibacillus > Solibacillus ferritrahens. Next base: position 143,549 of record NZ_JACSPW010000004.1, read on the forward strand.
CTGAACATTGTCATTTACATGAAACAGGCCGTGCATCCTACCCTTCTGTTACAGATGAACAGTCACTTGAAGGTGTGAAGCTGTTATGTGAAACGGAAGGAATTTTACCGGCATTGGAAAGTGCCCATGCCGTTTACTATGCAGCACAATTTGCCAAAGACCGCCCTGCAGATGAAATTATTGTCGTGTGCTTATCAGGACGTGGGGACAAAGATGTTCACACATTAATGGATAAACTTGGAGGTGGAATAAAATGACATTGCAAAAACAGCTTGAAGACGTATTAGCAACTGGGGATAAAGCATTTGTTCCTTACATTATGGCTGGTGATCGAGGTATCGAAACATTAAAGCCAACTATTTTAAAGCTCCAGCAAATCGGTGTATCGGCCGTTGAAGTGGGTATTCCATTTACAGATCCTGTTGCAGATGGACCAACGATTGAACAGGCTGGAGAACGGGCACTTGCGCATGGTATTACACTAAGAAAAGTGTTGGCAGAGTTAACAAGCTTTTCACAGGAAATTCATATCCCGCTAGTTGTAATGACTTATTTAAACCCAATTTTGGCATATGGTATTGAAGACTTTGCAAAGGATGCAAAGCTTGGTGGTGTGCAAGGGCTAATCGTACCGGATATGCCGTTTGAGGAAAGTGCTTTACTCCATACTGCATTAAAGGAACATGGCATTGCGCTTGTTCAGCTCGTTTCATTAACGAGTCCTGTTGAGCGAATAAAAAAATTGGCCGCAGCGAGTGAAGGATTTATTTATGCCGTAACAGTCAATGGAATTACTGGCGAACGTGTGAGCTTTGCAACAGAACTTGCTGGGCATTTCGCGAATTTGAAAGCAGCAAGCAACATCCCAGTTTTAGCAGGCTTCGGCATTTCAACAATTGAACATGTGAAAAGCTTTGGGGACATTGCAGATGGAGTGATTGTCGGCAGTAAAATTGTTACTGCACTAGTTGAGCAAGACTGGGCAACGATTGAAGCGCTAGTGCAGGCGACGAAAAAAGCTACGATAAATTAGTCTACTTTCTCTTTCCTTCCTGTGGTATCGTTTACTTATTAAGTAGTAGCGGATGGAGGCCAATGAATGAGTGTAAAGGATTTTTTTGCTGGGATATTTTTCATCGCACTTGCAGGTTATTTTACGTATGTTTTAGTCGACAATATGTCATTACTCTTTATTGAGAGTACGACAGTTTGGCAATATTTTGTTGCATTCTTTCGTGTAGCGCTTATTATTTTCCTTTTCAACCTAGGACTTTCCTTAATGAAACGCTTCTTCACAGGTGGAAAAGCAACAAAAAATGGGAACGCTCGTTAACTCGAAGCGTTCCCATTTTTTCTGCAATTCTGTATTACACTTGGAGCTGTGGATAAATTTCATTCACATTTTCGCGTAGCGTAGCTTTGCTTTTAAGAACTTCCCTACAGAAGTTTTCGGAATTTCTGTTAGGAATACGATATCATCCGGTAACCACCATTTTGCAAATTGTCCTTCCAGAAATGCAGTCAGTTCTTCTTTTAATACGACACATGCCAGTGGTCGCTCCTGCCATTTAGCATGTGGAATTGCGATTACAGCTGCTCAAATACCGCTTCATGGGACATAAGTGCATTTTCTAGTACTTATATAAAAAAGCGAGTGAACTGTTTTCCAACAGCCACACTCGCTTCACTAATCAATTGCGTTAAAGAAATCAAACCGCGTTTTGTGCTAATCGTACTTTTAGTTTCTCCAGCATATCAACCGTCATTTTCTCTAAATCATAGCTTGCTTTAAAACCCCATTCTTCAATTGCAGCTGATGAATCAATAGCATTTGGCCAGCTGTCCGCAATTGCCTGACGTACCGGATCTACATCATAATCCATTGTGAAGCTTGGAATATGCTTTTGAATTTCCGCTGCAATCTGCGACGGCTCAAAGCTCATCGCTGAAATATTAAACGCATTGCGATGTATAAGCTTCGCCGGGTCTGCTTCCATTAAATCAACTATTGCCTGTAGTGCATCCGGCATATACATCATATCCATATACGTACCTTCTGCAATATAAGATGTGTAACGACCTTCTGCAATCGCCTTATAATAAATATCGACCGCATAATCCGTTGTTCCCCCACCTGGTGGCGTTACATACGAAATTAACCCTGGGAACCGGACTCCACGCGTATCCAGTCTATAGCGTGTATAGTAATAATCACATAATAATTCGCCCGCTACCTTGTTTACTCCGTACATTGTAGTTGGACGCTGTAATGTATCTTGTGGTGTATTGTCCTTTGGCGTAGAAGGACCGAATGCGCCGATTGAGCTTGGCGTGAAAAACTGCATATCGAGCTCACGTGCTACTTCAAGTGCATTCATTAAACCGCCCATATTTAAATTCCATGCGAAAACTGGATTTTTTTCTGCTGTTGCTGATAGTAGTGCAGCCATATGAATCATCGTATCTGCGCCAAAATCATGTGCGAGCGCATGCATGCGTTTCCCATCTGTTACATCCAATACTTCAAATGGACCTTCATGCTGATCAATTTTCCGAATATCTGTTGCCAATACATTGTCAACGCCATACGTATGACGTAATTTCTCTACTAATTCCGAACCAATTTGACCTAAAGCGCCGGTCACCATAATTTTTTTCACGATGAAGCCTCCCTATCCTTTAAAAGACGAATCCACCCCTAAATATTGCTGAACTCTATCTATTATTTTTTATTCACTAAAAACAATTGTCCTTAAGGAAAGTACAATCATCTACAATGAAAACTTGATGTTCAAAGATTTCCATGAAATTGATTATAGGGTGTTCTTTTGTAAAAAACAATATTTTTTGAATATTCTTTTTCAGCGATACATTTGTACGTGTACAAAATCCGCATGGAGAAATGCCTGCTAGATAGATATAGTGGGAATTTTAATCATCCAATATCGCTTCATAAATATTATGAAATAGAATTTTTCGGTTGTCTGTTAGCTTCACATATTGTTCGTGTACATTTACTTTTTGAATAATACCTGTAATTGTATAAATGCCTGTTTGCTCCCATACTTTCAATTGGATGGGGCTAGCTTCTGAATAGGCTCTCTGTAAATTTTCATTAATTTGTTCCAATTGAGCTTCATCCAATTCAGGCTGTATCACCAGTGCGTCCTCTTCCTGCCATTCACGCAATAACTTTACATGCTCGGGTAACATCATCGCGGTCCATTTAATCACACCTCTATCTTTGTTCATCGCGTTCACTCCCTTATTGTTTATGTCCGCCTACTAATGTCGACCGTGCAAGTGCTGTACCCGCATCTGTATAGGAAACAGCACGTAATAAGGCAGTCGTTCCGTATTTTGTACGTAAACGGTCCATCGTTTCCCCGAGCTTACGGTTACGCCACCTCTTCTCATCAAATAAGCTGAGCTGCATTGAATATTCACTTTCGATGTTACTTAATGTAATCGTAATTTTGCGTGCTGGGCGTTCTGCGTAAAATTCGTCGAGTAATTGTTTGCATACTTCAAAAATCTTCAATGTATCATTTGTCGGCTCATCGATTGTGCGCGAACGATGGAATCCACCTCCGAAGGCATCTTTACTATAGCTAAGCCCCAATGATATCGTTCGTCCGATTTTCTTTGCTTCCCTTGCACGCCTTGCTACGTCTTCGCACATTTCAAGCAGTACGACTAAAATTTCCTTTCGGCTGCGGTAATCACGCATGAGCATTTGCCCCTTTCCGAAGCTGATTTGCCCCTGCAGGATTGGTGCACCAACAGTCGAGTGATCAATTCCCCATGCATGATAATAGAGCTGATTACCCAACACTCCAAAGCGCTTTTCCAGTAGGGATAAATCGGTATGCGCTAAATCATAAACAGAGTAAATACCCATATGATTCAGCGTTTTTTCTGTACGACGACCAATTCCCCACATTGTAGATAGCGGCATTATCGGCCATAATTTTTCCGCTACATCATTATATGTCCATTTCGCAAATCCCGTTTTCTTTGCTTCAATATCCAGCGCCAGCTTTGCCATGAGCATATTTGGTCCAAAACCGACTGCACATGGAATGTCAAATTGGTTGTAAATAAGTTGTTGAATATACTGCGCCGTTTCTTCAGGAGGTCCCCATAATTTTTCTGTGCCTGTCAAATCGATAAAGCTTTCATCAACGCTATATACATGAATGGCCTCTTTTGGAACGAAATTGTTGAACAAACGTGTAATTTCCATCGACATACGAATAAAGAGTGACATTCGTGGCTCAAATAGACGAATGTCCGGATGTGGCGGGATTTCATACAAACGTGAACCGGTACGAATATTAAAGCGCTTTTTCATCGGTGGTGATGCAGCAAGTACGACGCTTCCCTTTTGCTGAAAATTACCGACAATTGCAATTGGCACTTCCATCACATTTAAATTTTCTAACGATGCGATACAGCTCGCGTAAAAGCTACGCATATCAATACATATAATCGAGCGTTCTGGTGCATTTTCATACATGAAGCTCATCTCCTTAAAGAGAACGTTTGTTCTTATATTAAAATGAGACATGTGAGATGGCAAGTGGTAAGTAATGGGGAACTTTGTGGAAGGGTAATTTTATTTCGCCAAGTATTTTATGTTTTTCGCCAAATTTGAGTTCTTAATAGTCAAACTAGCGGATATTATAGCAACTTTTTACGGTGGGAAATTTTATTCGCCTCTTATAAGGTTATATTCGTCAACTGTAGCTACTTAATCGCCACCTTCACTTACTTAATCGTCAATGGGTTTTACATATTCGTCACTTAAGCACGGATAATCGTCACTTTCAATTTTAATAGACAATTTAATTTTTTATTCGCCACTTGATGCAACTTAATCTCCACTCTCTATTTTTTAGGTGAAACATAAAAAAAGCGTACCCATATCCACCTGGTACGCTTCAAAAATTTATTCTTTTATCACTTTCTCATAAAGAGCAGGGCGTCTATCTTCGTAAACTGGGATTCGTCCGCGCACTTCATCAACATTCGAAAAATCAACATCAATAATTGCGAGCTCTTCATCTTCTGCACCTGTCCAAAGAACCTCACCCCATGGACCGATAATCATCGATTGCCCGTTGAAATTTTCTACTTTGCGCGCGATGCGATTTACCGCAATGACGAAGCACTGATTTTCAATGGCACGAGCCTGCAATAAAATTTTCCAATGATCAATACGTGGAGTTGGCCATTGTGCCGGGACAAATAATACCTTTGCACCGTCCAATGCATGGGAACGCAACCATTCCGGGAAACGTATGTCATAACAAATGACACCACCAGCCTCCAGCTCATCTAATGCAAAGCGGTTCATCTCATTGCCTGACTCTAAATACAAATGCTCATCCATTAAACGGAATAAATGTGCTTTACTATACTCGCCAACTAATTCGCCATCACGATTGTATGTGTACATCGTATTATAAAACTTGTCGTCACGTTTTACCGACACGGAACCACCGACAATATGTACTGCCAATTCCTTTGCTAACCCACTTAAAAATGATTTCGTACGTTCACCGTTGACATCAGAAAGCTCACCTAATTTTTCAAGTGCATAACCTGTATTCCACATTTCCGGCAATACGATGATTTCTGCACCACCTGCTGCCGCTTCACGAATAAACTTCTCCGCACGCTCATAGTTTTCATCTACTTTTCCAAAACCTACATTTAGTTGGATACAGCCGATTTTCATAAACAGCACCGCCCTTAAATAAATTACCTACGAAATATAGTTTTCGCATACTTACCTTCTATTGTAACATTCCAATTCAAGTTATCAAAATCTTCACTTTACTTAAACCTAGAAAAGTACTAAGATTAATTTTAATATTTTTAAAGGATGATGAATAATGGAATTTTCAAAAAAGCTACAACAGCTTCCTCCACAATTTTTTGCAGCACTTGTGAATAAGGTGAATGCTGCAGTGGCTGAAGGTCGTGATGTCATTAATTTAGGTCAGGGTAATCCAGACCAGCCAACACCAGCACATATTGTTGAAGCATTGCAGATGGCAGCAACTGATCCGCAAACACATAAATATTCCCCATTTCGCGGTATTGCGGAATTAAAACAAGCGGCAGCTGATTTTTATAAGCGGGAGTATAATGTGGAGATTGATCCGCATACAGAAGTTGCAATACTTGGCGGGACAAAGATTGGTCTAGTCGAACTTCCGCTTGCGCTATTGAATCCTGGGGACTACATGCTTCTTCCAGACCCTGGCTATCCTGATTATTTGTCGGGAGTCGCGCTTGCCGAAGTTAAGTTCGATACAATGCCATTGAAAGCAGAAAGTCAGTTTTTACCGGACTATGGTGACCTGGCTGATGAAGTAAAGCAACGTGCCAAGCTAATGTATTTAAACTACCCGAACAACCCTACTGGCGGTGTTGCAACAAAGGAATTTTTTGAGCAAACCGTTCAGATGGCAAAGGAAAACCATATCGCTGTTGCACATGACTTTGCCTATGGTGCAATTGGTTTTGATGGAGAGCGTCCTCCAAGCTTTTTGCAGGCTCCTGGTGCAAAGGAAGTTGGCATTGAGCTCTATACTTTGTCGAAGTCGTATAATATGGCGGGATGGCGTATTGGATTTGCTGTAGGAAATGCGAAAATGGTGGAAGCAATTAATATTATTCAAGATCATCTATTTTGCAGTCAGTTTCCAGCAATTCAGCATGCAGCAGCCATTGCACTGAATGAAGAGCAAACTTGTGTGGAAGAAGTGCGAGATTTATATGAACGAAGACGAAATGTCCTTGTTGAAGAAGCTCAAAAAATTGGCTGGCACATTACGGCACCAAAAGGCTCATTTTTTGCCTGGCTTCCTGTCCCTACACCGTATACGAGCGAGCAATTTGCCGACCTTTTACTAGAAAAAGCGGATATTGCTGTTGCTGCGGGAAATGGATTTGGTGAGTATGGGGAGGGCTATATTCGTGTCGGGCTACTCGTGGATGAAGAGCGTTTGCACGAAGCCATGCAGCGGGTGGCGAAGCTTGGACTTTTTACAGAAATGCTGTCCAAGTAAACAAGCACTGCCGTTTAAAAATGTCAAAATTGACTTACAAAGAAGAACACGGTGTTTATTCGCCAAATAAAAATTATATTATCCACTTTTTTAACAATAATAGCCATTTAGATAAGCTTAATCGCCAATTTCAATCGAATAATCGCCACTCTCACTTACTTAATGGACACTTCCTCCTGGATATTCGCCAATTTCACAAAAAGCCCGGCACTATATGTATAATAGTGCCGGGCATTATTTTTACTTAATCACTTCTAATTCACGGCCAACCTTTTCGTAAATGGCCAATGCTTCATCCAGCATTTCTTTCGTATGTGCTGCTGTTGGCATATTGCGTACACGACCTGTCCCTTTTTGTACTGTTGGGAACACGATTGCTTTTGCGTAAACGCCTTCCTCAAGTAAACGCTTTGAGAACTGCTGCGTTAGCTTTTCTTCACCAATAATACATGGTGTAATCGGTGTTTCGGATTCTCCAATATTAAAGCCAAGTTTTGCTAAGCCGTCTTTTAAATATTGACCGTTTTCCCAAAGCTTGTCATGCAGCTCTGTTGATTCCATAATCATCTCCACTGCACGAGTAATTGCTGCTACATCCCCTGGTGGTAAAGCGGTAGAGAATAAAAACGGACGAGAACGGACTTTTAACCAATCAATCAAGTTTTTCTTCCCTGCTACATAGCCGCCAACAACACCAATTGCTTTTGACAATGTACCGATTTGGAAGTCGATATCGTGTTGCAGACCGAAATGCTTTACTGTTCCGGCACCTTTACCTGTAACGCCTGAACCGTGTGCATCGTCTACATACGTAATCAAATCAAATTCTTTTGCAATTTCCACGATTTCTGGAAGCTTGGCAATATCGCCGTCCATCGAGAATACACCATCTGTAATAACCATTACTTTATTGTAAAGGCCTGATTCCTTTGCATCTTTTGCTTTTGCGCGTAAATCATCCATATCCGCATGGGCAAATGGAATAATTTTCGCCTTTGATAAACGGCAGCCATCAATGATCGAAGCATGGTTTAATGCATCCGATAAAATCGCATCATTTTTATCCATTACAGCAGAAATTGCCGCCATATTACAATTGAAACCTGATTGATAGCTAATTGCTGCTTCTGTACCTTTAAATTTCGCTAATGTTTCTTCAAGTTTTACGTGTAAATCGAGTGTGCCGTTAATTGTACGAACTGCACCAGCACCGACACCGTATGTAGCGATTGTGTCTTGTGCGATCTTCTTCAGCTCATCATTTGTTGCCAAGCCTAAATAGTTGTTCGATGATAAGTTAATCAACTGCTTGCCTGCCACTTGAATGATCGGGCCGTTTGCTCCTTCTACCGGATCGATTTCATTGTATAAACCTTGTGCTTGTAATGCCAGTAAATTTTCATCTAAAAAGGTATTTAATACGTTTGACATGCGCGTTCATCCTTTCGATTTCTATTTCCACTTTATTTTAGCATATAGGGAAATTTTTTTATGTAAGTGGCTCTCCGATTATTTCCTCAAGCTTTCTTCTGAAGAAAAAGAGCGATGGCTGAATGACATAGCCGGTGCCGAGCGCTAAAATAACCGTTCCTACACCAACAGGTCCACCAAGTAACCAGCCTGCACTTGTTGCAAATACTTCCATAATCATACGTCCTGTTTTGACAGAATAGCCTTTACTCGCAATAATCATCATAATCGTATCACGAGGACCCTCGCCTAAATTTGGTGCGATATATAATGCACAGCCTATACTCATGACAAAGAATCCCGCCGTAAAATAGACGAGTTCAAGTAAAAATATATTCGCCACAGGTAATAGCCAGTTGAAAAAATCAATAAATGAACCAATCAACAGCATATTTAAAATTGTTGCACGCTTCGGGATTCGCTTTAAATAAAGAGATGTCGCGGTAATAATAAAAAGCCCTGTCAAAATAGACCAAGAACCAATCGTCAGTCCAACCTGCTTATACATGCCTATATGAAAAACATCCCATGGTCCTGTCCCGATCACATTACCTTTAATCGTCATCGTAATTCCGAGAGCCATAATAATTTGCCCTATAAAAAAACTTCCCCATTGCCATTTAAATTTCTTCGACACAACAATCCTTCTTTCTATTTTACGGCAATCACTGCAAAATGACCGTTTGTTGCCCTTACTAAATCTGTCGGTGCAAGCTTCATTTGCATTCCTATTTTGCCTGCACTTACAATAATATAATCGAGTTCTGAAGCGGCTTGGTCGATAAATGTTGGAAACGGCTTTTTCATACCAATCGGTGAACAACCTCCGCGCACATATCCTGTTAAGCCAAGTAACTCTTTCACTGGAATCATTTCAACTTTTTTTTCTCCTACCACTTTTGCAGCTGCCTTTAAATCGAGTTCTGCATCGACCGGGATGACGAAAACGAAATATTTCCCTTTTCCAGCAGTAGCAATTAGTGTTTTATACACCATTTCCACAGGCTGACCGATTTTACCGGCCACAGTGATGCCATCAACTGCTTCTCCATTTTCTGTCGTGTATTCAAAAACCTCGTGTGCAATTTTTTGCTGCTCAATTAAACGAATTGCATTTGTTTTGGCTTGCTTCTTCACCAACGAAAACACTCCTTTTTATCATATACACCTCGGCATAATTGCTTCCGGATTCAGCTTTAAACCCGCAGGATGCCAACCAATCAGCATTTGTTTGTTTTTAGGTGGTTTGACCACCAGGATAAAAGAAGCCGACTTTGAAAATAGTATATCATTGAATGTTTACTATGGGGGTATGCTTTAGCAAATCCCTAAAAATAAAAGCCCCCTCTAGTAGTTCCACTAAAGTGAGCTTATTGTTATGCAATTTGGGAGAAAACCGGTTCATCTACTGAACGATAACCGTTGTTTACCATGGCGATATGAGAAATATATTTTTGTGTAGCGGTATTGAATGAACGTTGGAATAACAGCTTTTCCAAATCCAGACCAAATACGGTTTGCTCGTCTGGATTACGCGCAAAATCTTTTTGAAATTTTTCGGGCATAATAAAAGGTAGATCTTCGTTCTCAAAAGGAGCCCATTCCTTAGGTTGATCTTTACTTTCCCCGACTGGTTGTTGCGGATTTTTGCCGGCTACTGCATCCACGTCGTGCAATTCTTTTTCCGTCTTACCAGAAAGTAAATGTTCAAGTGCTTCAAGCAGTGGATTTTTACTTGTATCTGTATATTTTGCGTGCTTCTTATAAATTTCACTTGCCTCTTTACGCTGCAGTAAACGTTTTCTTTCTTCCAATGCAAGGTTGGATCCATGGACCAAGCTAGAAATCTTCACCTGTCTTCACCCCTCTTGTAAATTCCCTATTAAAATTTATTTAAATATACCAATATTGCCGGAAAATAAATAGAGAATATTCACAAAATATCCACATTCAGATCTTTCATACTAACTACCCCCTATTCCATTTACCTATAAGGTGATTATTTTTATTAAGTACTCAATACCTAGAGTGAAAAAACTTTCTAGCATTTCCCCCATCCTCTATAACAAAACAAACTGTATTAAAAGTCTAATTTACTTTTAATACAGTCTCCCTATCGATCTATTAGTAACCGTTGAAATTCACAAATTCTCCAACGGGTTTACGATATCCGCGTGCACGTACTTTTTCTACACTTTTTCCAATCGTAATCATCATGATTGGCTCCAAATGATTTGGAATATTGAAGGTTTCCCTTAATTCATCTACATTATGAACATGCATTGGACATGTATCAAAACCGTAATGCTTTGCGCTTAGCATAAATAACATTGCGTGAAGGCCTGCATTTAACGACAGTTCCATATCCAGTGCACCTTGTTTGTCCTTTAATCCATCACTATAGCTTTTAATTGTATTAATTGTTGTTTCATAGTCCACTTCATCCATCATTTTCAGCATTTTTAATGGACCATAAATTTTCTCGACATCAGGTCTTTCAATGCTATTTTTGTTACCCATTACAATGACAACGCCACTTGCTGTGTGAATTTTATATTGGTTGTAGCTTAGCTCTTTAACCTTTTCTTTCTTTTCCTTATCTGTAATGACTAAGTAATTTGTAAATTGCAGGTTATATGCGCTCGGTGCTGTTTTCGTAAGTTCAAATATATTTTTAAAGTCTTCTTCGGTCATCTGTTCATTTTCAATAAAATTCATTGCGGAATGGCGGGATTTTACTAATTCTTCAAAGTTCATTTTTTTCTACCTCTTCCATATAATTTGATTCGAATTAAAGTATCTTCATTTCGAGATAAATTTACCATGTTTTATACTCAACTGTCAATAAGTTTATTTCCATGTAGCTCTTTAAAAATAAGAGGTCTATATTTTATAAAAGCGGTTAAGATATTTGCAGGCATTTTTTTAATGATAAGGAGCTGTGGAAAATGAAATTGGATAATAAAATAGTCATCGTAACAGGAGCAGCAGGCGGTATCGGGAAAGAGGTTGTAAGGAAATTAATAGGGCTGCATGCAAAAGTTGTGTTAGTTGATTTAAACGAGGATGCCATTAAATCAGTGCAAACAGAGCTTTCTCTTAATGAAGATAACAGCTTAATCGTAAAAGCGGATGTATCCAAAGAGGACAATGTGAAAAACTATGTGGATCAAACGATTTCGAAATTTGGACGCATCGATGGATTTGTTAATAATGCGGGTGTAGAGGGACCGGCAAAATCTCTTGAGGAAATTACAGAAAAAGAGTTTGATTTCGTTTATGGCATTAATGTAAAGGGTGTTCTTTTCGGTTTAAAATACGTATTGCCCGTAATGAAAGGACAAAAATATGGTTCTATTGTAAATACGTCGTCTGTAGCTGGCTTAATCGGCTCCCCAAGTATGGCACTATACAATTCCTCTAAACATGCAGTAATGGGGCTTAATAAGGTGGCGGCTTTAGAGGCAGCGGCATTCAATGTTCGTGTAAATACGGTAAATCCGGGTGTCATCAATACACAAATGATGCGTAAAATCGAAGCAAATGTTGCCCCAGGCGCAGCGGAGGCCGCTCAAGCTGCATACAATGATGCCGTACCTATGAAGCGTTACGGTGAGCCCGAGGAAGTAGCAAATGTCATTGCCTTTTTACTTTCCGATGAAGCTTCTTATGTAAGTTCTTCCTCGTTAACAATAGACGGTGCTTTATATAATGTATAATTCCAAACATAGGAATTATACATCATTTATAAGATGAATAATTATACTTTATATAACACGAAGAATTATTGTTCCCTCTTCATCTTACCTGTAGACAGACTCGAAAGTAATTAAGTTTGTCTACAGGTTTATTTTGAAATAAACCAAATTGTTGCCTAACTATCATTTTAAATCTGTCTTATCAATATTCCGGATAGAAAAATAAGCGATACTGACGCCTATGATAGCGAGTGTTATTGGAATGACAATAATATCATTTAATGAAAAGCTCCCACTATTTGAAGAAACAACCAGGACGATGAGAATTGAAGAGATAATGGTTGCTGGCACAGAGTACTTTTTCATGCCAAAATATAATGGAATGAGACATATGCCTGCTGTAGCAATTGCATTCATCAGTACTGCAGAAGCGTGCTGTGTAATGATAGCCGCTGTTAATGTACCAGGTAACAAAACAAAGTAGTCTGTAACTACAGAAAACACGGCTGTTACAAATACATTCGAAAAGATGATGGAAACAAATGTGAAGAGGATGACGATTACGAGTTTTGCAGCAATTAATTTTTTTCGATTAATAGGATATAAAAACAATGTGTTAATCGTTTTACTTTTAAACTCTACAATGATGAGCTTTGAAATTAATGTGGCAGCAAAGATAATAAAAATCGCCCTTATAATCGCATCAATAGTGGCCAATGCTTCTGTGTAATTGTTGAAAACTAGTTCACTTTCAGCATGGGAGATGAACAACATAGCTACAAAGGTCACCGCAATGACGATATTAGCAAGAACTGCTCCTTTTATATAGGAACCTAATTTATACTTTTTCATTTCTAATCGCATTAAATTAAGCATTCACCTCACCCCCGCTAATTAATTTCAGAAAATAGTCCTCTAAAGAACTGGTTTTCATGCTTATTTCTTTAATTTCCACATCGTGTTCAATCAATGCTTTTGAAATGACCTTTTGTGTGAGTTTCGTTTCATAAATACGAATACAAGATTCACCTACTAATTTGAAGTTCGGAATCGCTAATTTGTTCTCCAAAATAAAAGCAGCTTTTTTCCCGTCATCTACAACCATTTCGATGTAATCTATATGTTTAAGATTCACCTCGTCCATTGAGAGCTCACTAATTAACCTTCCATTATGAATGACACCAATTGTATCTGCGATTCGCTCCATTTCCCCCAAAATATGGCTAGAAATAATAATCGTAATCCCATATGCTTTGCATAACATTTTCAATAAATCGCGAATTTCTTTAATACCGCTCGGATCTAAACCATTAATGGGCTCGTCTAAAATCAGTAATTCAGGTTTTGTAATAATTGCTCGTGCAATACCTAATCGTTGTTTCATCCCGAGTGAGAAATCTTCTACTGATTTCCCTTCCGTATGTGATAGATTGACTAACTCAAGCACTTGATTGATTTCCTTTTTGTCATAATAGCCCATGTATTCACAATGGAGACTCAATATTTCTTGTGCAGTTAACTTTTCATAAAAAATAGGATATTCTATGATGGTGCCGATTCTTTTTAAAACTTCATAGGATTTAGGGGTTAATGTTTCTCCAAAAATTTCGATGTGTCCACTTGTCGGTTTTATCAAATTAGTAATCAATTTCATAATTGTTGTTTTCCCTGCACCATTGGATCCTAAAAAACCATAAATTTCTCCCTTTTTTACATGCATACTAACCTCGGAAACAACTTCCTTCCCTCCATATACTTTTGTAAGCCGATTTGTTTGGACAAGATATGTCATACAAATTTCCTCCCTTATTTATAACTTACTTTAAGTATAAGAATTGAACCTCTCTTTTTTCTTACCTAATTCTTAAAAATTCCTTACGTTTAATAAAAATGGTTTAATACGTAATTCTTTTTAATGAAATAGTAAAGACGGTCTTTTCGTACGGAATACTTGTTAAATGAATGAACCCTCCCATTGATTCAACGAGACGCTTTGTAATTGTCAGCCCGAGACCACTACCTTGATACGATTTATTTCTAGAATCTTCGAGAGTATACATTCTTTCAAAGACATGATCTCTATGATATTCATCAATGCCTTTCCCGCGGTCCCATACATTAATCGATATATGTGTCTCATCATATTCAATAGCTAAACCAATTACCTTGCCCGCTGCCCCGTAAGTAATCGCATTAGTTAATAAATTATTCAAAATTCTATCAAGAGCGTCCTCATTTCCCAGTGCATAGACCGTTGTTTCTGGGATATCGATTTGAATATTAATGCCCTTTGACGTGACGATATCATAGAATGTCAAAATGTTCTTCCGACAGATTTCATTCACATTTATCTTGGTGATGGGGTAATTCAAATCCCCTGATTCTATTTTAGCCAAATCAAAAAATTGATGCAGGAGTTGAAGAACTTCCAGTGTTTTTGCATGGACTCCTCGAAGCAGTCGTTGTTGTTCTTCTTCACTGTTAGTCGTGTCTAGCTGAAGCATTTCAATATACCCAAGAACAACAGTCAAGGGCGTTTTTAGATCATGCGATATATTGGCCATCATTTTCTTTGTAGCATCTTCTGTTTTACGTTGTGTAGCAATAGCTTTTTGGTTATAGTCCAACAGCCGATTAATCTCTGTGAGCAATAGCTGTAATTCCCGATTGGTAGTCATGGTTAAAATCTTTTCACCTGTGTGCTCAGCCATGATGTTTTGTAATTTCTCGAATGTATAATGAATAGACATATTACATTCTTTCTTTTCACGATATTGGAAATAAATGATGATGAGTAACGAAAAAATAATTATGGTAAGAAATAAAATCATGTTAATTCCCCTCAAATTTATAACCAATGCCCCAAAGCGTCTTAATATATTGAGGATTGGATGGATCATCTTCAATTTTTTCACGAAGCCTACTAATATGGACATTTATAATATTTTCATCCCCATAATATTCATCGTTCCAAATGTATTGATAGATTTGTTGTTTCGTAAAGACGCGCTGACGATTAGTAGCAAATAACTTCAAAATGGCGAACTCCTTTGAAGTAAGTTTTATTATTTGCTCATTTTTTTTGAGAGAAAAGTTCAAAATATCAATTGTAAGATCACCAATTTTCAAAAAATCTTGCTTCATCTCTAAATGAGAGGAGTAGGTCGTTGCTCGCCTAATTGCGGCTTTCACTCGTGCAGAAAGCTCCAACATTGAAAATGGCTTAGCAATATAATCATCTGCCCCTAATCCCAGTCCGATTGCCTTATCCACATCACTATCTTTCGCAGACATGATTAAAATCGGTAGTGCGTGTTTTTCTCGAATTACTTTCAATACTTCTAAACCATCCAGCTTTGGCATCATAATATCCAAAATCATTAAGTCAAACGAAGTATTTAAACAATGATGTAACGCTTCTTCACCATTTGAAGCCGTAGTAACATGGAAGCCTTCCATGATTAAATATTTCTCTACCATTTCACGAATCGATTCGTCGTCCTCAACGAGTAAAATATGCTTTGGCATTGCTATACACCTCTTTTAATTTTCGCAATCTTTTTAATTATCATAACGAATTTATAGAATGAAATATAGTTAATCTCCTATCCTATTAAAACATCTGCAAAAATCCTCACGACAAAAATAAAATGAGACTCAAATCAAATTCGATGGAAATCGACTTGATTTGAGTCTTTTTTATAATGAGTAGGATGTGAAGCAAACAAAAAAGCTTATCAATAATTTTTATAGATAAGCTAAATATGAATTCCTAATTTTTAAAGGTTATCTAAAAAGATTAAACATTGCACCGACTTGTCTCATCATATTAACTCCATTCGTAATTGTACCAACATGGCCCATCATAGTATTTAAATTATCGGATAAACCTCCAAAGCGAGACGCTGGTGCTTGTGAATAAGGATTAAACTGCTGTTGCCCCTGTCTTGGATCAAACGGGTATGGTGAGTAAAAGGAATCTCTCGGTCTTGAAAAATCATTAGACCTAGGCACTCCATTACGTTGTCTACCCATTTGAGGAGGACCGAATTGTTGGCCAGCTGGTGGTGGAAATCTCTCCATTCTACCTTCTTGTCGGAAAAATGGCATATCATTCACCTCCCTATTAATATTGAACTCTACATAATATATGTTCGTATCTTAATGCAACTTAGACATTTGAAATACTGATTCTTTTATAAACCTCTCTTACTTAGGGTACATCCGTCACCTCAAACAATCAGGTAGCATATTGATAAAAAAAGACGATGGGAGTAGTGACTTGAGTAAATTTGCCCCTGAAAGGCTAACTGTCGAATATAGGAATGGTGTGACGGCACAGGAACCGATTATTCCAAGACATCACACATTAACGCACTCTGACTTTACGGGAGAATTATTTTTAACCATTGGGACACAATTTGCCTGGGACAAAGTTAATACGGAGATGAGAGATGAAGTATTAGGACAGTGGATAATGAATGGTAATTCCCTAATCTACAATGTATATATTTGTTTAGATCAAAAAGAGCATGATTTAGAAGCAGCAATACGCCGAAATAGCGTTTTCAGGCGCGAATTACCGCTTGCATTAACAGCCATTCGATATGGGGATCGATTTTTATTCGACGTATATCTAATGCTGGATTATGCAGTAATAATGGTAAACTTCATATCCTCTTATCCAATGCTATATAAACAGGAGTATTGGGGAACTTTCAGTAATTTTTCCAGCTAAATATTTGGTATACATTAAATCCAAAACTTCCCCTCTCTCCCTAAAATACTTGACGCAATTCAATCTGCCCTTCTCCATATCCTTGCGGGTCGGGCATCCGCATTGCCCACTCTATCGCTTCTTCCTTCGACTTCACCTCAATCAATATAAAACCGGCAACTAGTTCATTCGTTTCAGTAAAAGGACCTTCCGTAATTACTGGCTTTTCTCCGGGAATGGGAAATGAAATACGCAGACCATTTGAACTCGGATGAAGTCCCTTCGCCATTACTCTTACACCCGCATGTAGTAATTCCTCATTGTACTTGTCCATCGCTTCCATAAGCTCTGAGCTCGGGAGATTCCCTTTTTCCGAATTGCTTGAGGCTTTTACAATTAACATAAAAAGCATAATAATAATCACTCTCCTTTATCCTTATTATGTAAAATTATAACAAATAATTAATTAATAAATATTAGTTAATTTTACACTTTTTTAGTATTTTTCTTTTGAATAAAGGAAATAATATCAATATATAATATCGTCATCTCTTGAGGTGTTTTGTCCAAATCATTTTGAACCCATTGTTCGATTAATCCTAAAAAGGCAGATGTGATAAACGATAGAAAATATTCCATTGGGACCTTCAACGTAGCTTTGAAGCTTTCGTTTTTCTCTAGATTGACACGTACCTTTTCTGAAAACGCCTCCCTGAATCGAAGGTGGAAACCTGCTCTACCATGATCACTTAAAAATATTTTGAGTAAAGGTGACTGCATTTTAATAGCGCTGAATAATGTCGCAGCTAATTGTTCCTGTTCTTTTTCAAACGTATGCGTAGAAGAATAGTTCGATTGCAATTCATCAATATGATTGCCTAAATCTCCAAACAACCGCTGTTCTATTTGATCCAATAAATCAAATTTATCTATAAAGTGTAAATAAAATGTTCCTCGATTAATTTGTGCTTGTTTTGCAATATCGCCCACGGTAATTGATTCAAAGGTTTTTTTCTCTAAGATTTTTATAAATGACCCTTGAATAAGGTCTTTTGTTTTTCGGTTTTTTTCTCTGTAAATACTCAAAAAAACACCCTCTCTACACAAAATTGAACAATCTGTTCATTTTGTTGATTGCTTTGCATTTTCTATGATTATAAAATAAACAGGTACCACTAAACAATGTGTTCAAAATTGAGAAAGGAAGATTCCCTTTGAAATTATTTAAAGAAAAATTAGCATGGGCTGCTCCCATTGCCGTTATATTAATAATTGCTCTATTTTCGGTAAACTTATTCGCACAAGGAGATCCACAAGTAAAAAATCTACCGGTTGCACTAATTGTAAATGATGAGGGTGAGCATGTAGAATCTGTGAAAGCGGCTGTAGCACAAATGAGTCAGGGTATTGATGGCGCAGAGCCAATGCTGGCTTTTACAGATGAAAAACTGGAGGATATTGAAGTCTTATTTGATGAAAAAGAATATTATGCAGCATTAGTTATTTCTGATGGCTATAACGATGCCGTGCAATATGCGCTGGCTAACAACAGTGCCGCAACATTGGAAATATACCTTAACCAAGGCTTTAACATGACAGGTTCCAACGTTGCTAAAACAGCTTTAAATGGTTTAATTACACAGTTAAGCGGACAATACTCAGCAAACTTTATAGCACAAATGGATAATCAGCAAATCGATGCTGATCAAGCTGCTGTGCTAGTGCATCCGATTGTAGCGAAAGAAGAGATATTTAACCCAATCACTGCAGCTACGGCTAATGGCAGTGCACCAACTTTATTGGCGGTACCTGCTTGGGTAGGTGCGCTAATTGGCGGTTTCGTATTATTCTTATCAACATCCATCATACTGAAAAGAGAAAACTTAACTCGTAAACAAGTAGTTCGATTAATGGGTGAACAAGTGTTATTCGGTGTGATTATCGCCCTATTCTCAGGTTTTACTGTAGCAACATTAGCATCGGTTGCTGGTATTAACATGCCTGGCTACTTCCTGGTTGCTTTCTTTGTATCGTTTGCAGCATTCTGTTTCTTCTTATTAGTATCTGCAATTACTGCATGGATCGGAAAACCAGCGATTACGTTGTTCATGGTTGTCATGCTTCTAGGTATGGGTGTTCTAATGACACCACAGGAAATGCTTCCAAGTTTCTTTGTAAACTTCATTCGTCCTTGGGTACCGATTCGCTTCGCTTCTGAAGGATTGCGCGAAATTTTCTACTTCGGCAGCGGCTTTTACACAGGTGCTTCCTTCAATACCATTTTAGGAATTGGTATTACAGGTTTCGTTATTTTCTTACTGTCAATTTTTAAACCGGTAAAAGCACAGAAAAATTAAACCCATAAAAACGTTATTTTGCACTTATTGCAAAATAGCGTTTTTTATATCTGCTGGGTCAATTGAAAGGCATGTTGGCTATAATTACCTGATACAATTTCCTTAAGCATTGTATAGCTTCTCTATTTTGTACTTACACTGAATTTCTTTTTTGTTCTGGTTGTTTAAAGCGCTGTGTTTTATACCATTTGACTTCTTGTTTTAATAACACCCTTTTTGCTTCGAGGAACACAGCCTGTATCACTAGAAGGATCCATAATTGCGAGTAAGTAAAATACATTAATAACACAATAAAGAAGTTCTTTGTGGTAAGCTGTTTCTTCTCCATACTCAAAGCCAAACAAACTTCCGTCACAAAAAGGAGAAATCCAATAATCAATAATGCATAAGAGACAAGTCCAATTGATAGCTTCAAATCATGTACAAAATTAACGGCAAATATAAGGTGAGAAATCATAGCTCCGCCAAAAAACAAAAAATACGTAAATAAGAAATATGCGATATCGATAACTATTTTTTTATTTTTTAATTTATGAATTTGGAATAGATATTTTAAAATTACATATATGTTTCCTCTGGCCCATCTTGTTCTTTGTCGCCACCATACACGAATATTTTCTGGTTCCTGTTCCCAAGTAACAGCTTCCGGGAAGAAACGGATATAATAGCCCAGATTATAGACCCTGATGCTTAATTCTGTATCTTCCGATAAAGCTTTTTCATCCCACCCCCCAAGCTCATCCAAAATGGACCTACGGATTGCAAAGTTCGTTCCAGGAATTGTTGCCATTCTAAACCAAAACCAGCGTCCAGCTTGAGCGAGCCACTGAAAAGTTAAAGTTTCTATGTTTATTAGTCGTGTTAGTAAATTTTTATTTGCATTTACTACACGGAATTTACCTACCATTGCCCCGGCTTCTTTATCTTTCAGCAATCCCAATGCCAAATTACGTATAGCTGCTGGTTCGGGCGTATTGTCGGCATCATATACTACAATCATTTCTCCAGTTGAATGTTGGAATCCTTGATTTAAAGCACCGGATTTTCCTTTTCCGGCATGAGGGGGCTTCGTATGGACAGCGTGGATATAAGAATATTCCTTTGCATACCTATCAATAATGGTACCAGTTTGATCACTCGAATTATCGTTAATAATTAACACTTCGAGCTTATCTTTTGGATAATCGAGCCTTATCATTGATTGAATCGTATCTTCAATGACTATCTCTTCATTATGAGCCGGTATAAGGATACTTACCTTTGGATATTCTTCCAGTGGAATATTGAATCTCTTCTTAAAGTCTTTATATTTTAATGAGTGAAAATACCCCCCTAACATCAGGAAAGCATGGTAAAACAGCATAGTCCAAATCAGGAAAATAGAAATATAGAGGAATAAATTTGCTATTACGGTCACCCTTCTATTTGATTATTTCTCTTTATTAAGCGGAAGGTAAAAACAATAAACACACAAACTGCAGCACCTCCTATAACAACCATTACCCATGCTGCAAATCGAACAAATTGGCCTAAATAAAAAAGGGGTGCTTCCATGGAAGAATAGACGATTTTTAAACGATTAAAATCTTTAATGATTTCACCATTCACAGTATGAATAGAAACATTTTTACCCTTTACCCATACATCCATTTCTTTTAGATCGATCCAGGAAACATTCGGTAATTTATCTAGCTCATCGAGTAATTCCTTAAACCCTTCTGCCCCTAGATAAGGGTGATAAAAAGCAGCTAATATCCCGTCTCGAGTCAATCTAATTCTTCCGGCATTATCCATCATTTTTTGAACAGCTTGCTCAACACCTGGCTGTATATATCCCATTGTTTCAGGAAGCAGCTTCATTCCATGCAAAAATGAAGGAGAAGTAATATACGGAGAGGTGTCCATTATTTCCCAATCCTTATCACTAAGCTGTACCTGACCTACATAAGTAGAAAAATACTCAGATAATATCTCGTAACCATATTGGGACATAGTATAATGCGGAGCTTCAAAAGCCAATGGATATAAACCATATTTAGCTAACTCATCGATTCCTTGATTTATTTTTGTTTCTGTATACTCTCTTTCATATGCTTTTAAATCATTGATGTAATTCAAATAATCTTCTTTTGAAGAAAAATCCTTTTCTTCTTTTAATGTATATTCCTGATCTTCGGGGAAATATATCGGCGAGTTGTTCTCTACATCCCAAAACTCAAATCCCTCGCCTGTCTCAGAAGCTCTAAATTGATGTGTATATCCATGGAGTACAATACTTCCCCCATCCTTCTGTATCTGTTTTAGAACTTTCAGCAATTCCGGCGAATCAGCAAAGGTACTTCTCTTTCCCGTAATCTGGTTTGTGTAGATCGGTATTACAGCAACCATATAGGGTATATCCTTTTCCTTTAACATGCTAGCTATTTCTTGAAGTGGTTTAGGGTTCACTAAGGGGTGGACATCTTCTAATCGGATATAACCAGGGGATATTTCCTCATGTTCAATTTTGAACACATCGTGGAGAGCTTCAGCAAATAGTGTGGCCCGACTTGAATCCACAGTGTCAAATGCGTAGTAATAATTTCCATTTCCCTCTACCATTACCGGATAGTCCACACCCCCTTCCTTCAAACGTCCATTAATCAGAATCTCAGATCCTTCGTAAGCTTTAATTTCAACAATATACATTTTGGTAATATCCAATGTTTTATCTGAACTCTTCATAGAAATTTGATCGATGGTAACCTCATGTTTTGGATCAATAAACGAAAATTGATTTCCTATCTTTTCTGAGTTATAACCAATTGCTACAATCGTACCTTCATATTCATCAAATAATGTATTAAATTTGGCTGGTAGCTGCGTTGAGTATTGACCAAAATAAAATAGATGTGTTGCTGAAGATAAATCGCTTTTCTCTACATCGTCACTGCTTATAAATCGAATATTGGATGTGAAGTGACCGATTAATAAATCTAAATAACGCTGCTCCTCATTCATTTTTCCGTCCCTTGTTGTATATATAACTAGTACTTCCGGCTCTTTAGCCTCCTTGGCAGCTTCCACTGAAACATTTGGTAATATAGTACAAAGAGTGATACAAATAATGAAAATCAATATCTTGTGTCGGCCCATAGTCCTTACCTGCATTTACATACTCCTTTACACTGTCCCTTTAACAGTCTTTTATCAATCATGAACAAAACCACTCAAAATTTGGTATCTTCCTTTATAAAATGTACTCCTTCTCCAAAAATACAACGATGGTTTATCAACATGATAAAATTACATTATTCTTGCTTCTATAGAACTATACCGAAAAGTAAAAATAAATTATAAATATTTTTAAAGAGAATAATAAAAGGCTGAAACCACATTCAGCGTGGTTTCAGCCTTTTATCATTAAGTTATTAAGAGTATATAATGACCGGTCCTATGGAACTATAGTTACAGCATACCTATTTCTTTTATTTATCATTAGTGATTTTGAAGAAAGTGCTTCTTAATCACTTCTTCTGTTGGTAATCCTAAAGGAGAGAAGCTGATTTCATTAGGATCCTGGCCAAGTGTAATAGCCCACCAATAAATTCCTTCCGCTTTCGGCTTCCAAGTATTGTATGTCGCTTCATAATAATTAACTTGTGCCTGAGGGTCAAAAGTACCATCAGGAAAACTCCATGAGTAAGGGGTACGATATGCACCGGCAATAGGGTGGATTCCAACTTCAGTTACGATAATGGTTTGTTGCCATAACGCTTCTTCCAACTGATTGATTTGGTTCTTCCATTCCTCCTCCAGCATATTTGTCGTAGCTCCATCTGGTAGATCTAATGGGAAATATGCATCAATCCCAACCTGATCAAGTAATTTAACAAACTCAAGAGAAGGAATTTCTGAAACTGTATCATAGTTAAAGGAATACAATAGCTCTCCCTTGTAAACTCCACGCACACTTTCAATAAGTTCTGTCCATCTATCCTGATATTTATTTTGCATTGAGTTCAGTTCCGTCCCAATATTTAATGATTTTGCATTAGTCGTCTCAGCCAAAGTAGCGTATGTGAGTATTAATGCTTGATAGCTGTCAAACCAAGAATCCGGGTCTGTAGGTTTTATCTGCCCTCTCCACATATTTGAGGATAGAAAAACTTGTTCATCCATGATGGGTCTAATCATAACACTGAGCTCAGACGCATGTGCGAATTCTATGATTTTTCGAAGTTCTTGAATCGTCGGTGTATAAGCCTTGCTTACAGTTACCTCATTTGCTTGCGAATCTGATTGATAAAAAGGAAAATTTATTGCCACACTGTTAATCCCCAAATTTCTTATACGTTCAAATATCTTTCTGGCCTCAGCCATATCGGGATGACCGTAAATCAGTAGATTCATACCAGCCTGAAATTCATTACTAGTGTATTTCAATTGGGGTCTTTCTTCATTTCTTTCAGATTCCTTCAAAGGTGAAATTTCCATTTCAGAAGTCTCCTTTATAGAAAGTTTTGAATCTTCATCTTCTTGCTTCGAAAACCTATCCTTCCCAACGAAGATGGCCAATAATAGAAGTAGTGTAACAAATAAAGTCCCAATAATTAGCTTCTTATTTAACATAATTCACACCTCGTAAATACTACGATTAAATCAGATTTACAACCTACACACGACGGAAATAAAAAAACAAAATTTCCTAGTTCTTCATTCTCTTATTATTCCCTACTGTTCTGAAAAAAATACCCTTTCCCAACTGCTAATGTATGCTACAGATAAAAACTTATTCGTGTGGTAAGCCCCTCCCAAAAAGTGTCTTTCTAATTTTTAATTTCAAATTCTTTAAATAAAAAAAACGCAAGAACATTGTCACTTCCACTGACTTCATGTTCTTGCGTTTAGTTATTTAAAATAATTAGTTAAAAAGATGATTAATCATCAAATTTCATACCTTTTAGTAAATCTGCAAATGCATTATTAATCGGCTCTGCTTCTTTTTCTTGCTCTTTTAAATACTTTTGGACACTACGCTTGTCCACTTTGCCGCCACCTTCTTTTTTACGGCGCGCTTCAAAGGCTGATAATTTTTCACGGTAACCGCATTTACACACGAAAATTTGACCATCGCCTTGTCCGTGTAATTCAAGCTTTTTCTTACATTGCGGACAACGGGCGTTCGTTACGCGGGAGACATTTTTACGGTGACCACACTCACGATCCTGACATACGAGCATTTTGCCTTTTTTCCCATTCACTTCAAGCATAGGTTTTCCACAATCCGGACAGGATTTTGTTGAAATATTATCGTGCTTGAACTTTTTGTCGCTCTTTTTTATGTCCGAAACAATGGCTTTTGTATGTTGCTTCATTTCATTAATGAACGTATCTTTTTTCAGCTTACCGTTAGCAATTAGCTCAAGCTTTTGCTCCCACTCGGCTGTCGTTTCAGGAGATTTTAGCTCGTTTGGTACTAAGTCTAATAACTGACGGCCCTTTGATGTAATGTGAATATCTTTCCCGCGTTTTTCGATAAGGAAGGAATTAAATAATTTATCGATAATATCGGCACGGGTTGCAACTGTACCTAATCCACCGGTTGATTTTAATGTATCGGCAAGCTTTTTATTTTGTGTATTCATATATTTAGACGGATTTTCCATTGCTGTTAGTATTGTAGCCTCTGTGAAACGAGCTGGTGGCTTCGTTTGTCCGGAAGTTTGAGCAAGTAAATTAACCTTCAGTATTTGTCCTTTTTCAAGACGTGGTAATAATTGTTCCTTCACGTCTTCATTTAAATCTTCATCGTCAAATCGATTTGAGTAAACTTCTTTCCATCCAGCAGAAAGCACCGTTTTACCGCGCGCAATGAACTTCTCCTTACCAATTTGGGCCTGTACTGTTAATTGCTCAAATTCATGTGCCGGGAAAAGAACAGCCAGAAAACGCTTAACGACTAAATCATAAATTTTACGCTCTTTATCCGTGAAATTCGCAAAGTTAACATATTCTTCAGTTGGAATGATAGCGTGATGATCTGAAACTTTGCTGTCATCTACAAAAGATTTATTTGCTTTAATTGGTCTCGTTAATACCTTATTTGCCAATGTACGATATTCACCTACGCTACATGCTTTTAGGCGCTCTGGCAATGTACTAACGATATCAGATGAAAGATAGCGAGAATCTGTACGTGGATACGTTAGAACTTTATGCGACTCATACAGCTTTTGCATAATGTTTAGCGTTTCTTTTGCAGAATAGCCAAATAGTTTATTCGCGTCACGCTGTAATTCTGTTAAATCATAAAGCCCCGGTGAAAACGTTTTTTTCGGCTTTCGTTCCACATCGATTACTTTGGCATCCTGCTTGTCCAGGTCATTAACAATCGAATCGATCTTTTCTTTATTAAAGTTACGTGAATTGCCAGTAGCATCTTGCCACGTTAATTTTAATTCTTTCGTTTGTGCCTCGATACCGTAGTATGTTTGAGCTTTAAAGTGCTTTATTTCATCTTCGCGTGCTGCCACCATTGCGACAACAGGAGTTTGCACGCGCCCTGTGTTTAGCTGTGCATTAAATTTCGTCGATAACGCACGACTTGCATTCAGCCCGATATACCAGTCCGCCTCACTTCGGGCTACCGCTGCATGATAAAGGTTTTCATACGCTTTGCCTGGCTTTAAATTCGCAAAGCCTTCTTTGATTGCTTTATCGGTAACGGAAGAAATCCATAGGCGCTTAATCGGCTTATTCACTTTTGTACGGTCTATAATCCAACGTGCTACAAGCTCTCCTTCACGTCCCGCATCTGTTGCGATAATGATTTCATTGACATCACCACGTGTAAGCTGTGATTTTACCGCATTATATTGCTTGCTCGTCTGTTTAATAGTTGTTAATTTCAAACGTTCCGGAAGCATTGGTAAATCTTCCAGCTTCCATTGTTTATATTTTTCATCATAGCTTTCAGGATCTGCCAATGTCACTAAATGTCCTAGCGCCCATGTGACAATGTATTTATCCCCTTCTAAAAAGCCATTTCCTTTTTTATGACACTTCAGTACATTCGCAATGTCTCGTGCAACTGAAGGTTTCTCTGCCAATACTAAACTTTTAGCCATCGTACACAATCCTTTCATACCTCTTTGAACCAACTATACCATACATTAATTAAGCCTTGGCGTAATTGTGTCTAACGTTGTGCTGACTTGTTGTTTAGCAAACCGAATCTCCTAATTATGTAAAATAAATGTATATTATACTTCAATTAATTTCCATTTAATTTAATTTATTGTAAAAATAACCTTTATTTTTAATAAATACGCAAAATTTTATCCATTCCATCAAAATTTAAGTGGTAAAATAAGATTATTTCCGATATAATTTAATCGTTCTTTCCCTTCATTTGTATGAAAAATCAAAAATTTCACCTCTTTTCGAGAAAAATTAGTAGACAGTTGGATAATCTTGTTATACAATAAGAGTAATTAAATTGCTTAAGCTGTTTACGATTAATTCACATATTAAAAAAGTGAACGTGTACGCTCCCTTTTTTAATGTGTGAATTTTTTTATACATTTAGCAATTCAATAATTAATTTTTTTGGAGGTTTTCTCTCATGCAACAAGGTACAGTAAAATGGTTTAACTCAGAAAAAGGTTTCGGTTTCATCGAAGTTGAAGGCGGTAACGATGTATTCGTACACTTCTCAGCTATCCAAGGCGAAGGTTTCAAAACTTTAGACGAAGGTCAAAAAGTTGAATTCGACGTTGAAGAAGGCAACCGTGGCCCACAAGCTACTAACGTAACTAAACTTTAATTTTAACGATTTAAGTATATAGTTAGTTGCAAGAAGCATACTCAATATGAGTATGCTTCTTTTTTTATAGTTTCATAATGAACGAATAAAGAAGTTTGCCCTTTAAACATGACACTTCCCTTTTGCTTTAAGGTTTTGACATCAAAAAAGAGCTTCCCGAAGTAAATTCAGAAAGCCCCATATACTATAAGTCTTTTGTACGTTTATTAAACAGTACTACCGATATTGCGATTGCACCTGCTGTCCATGCAGTGATAATGCTAAATGCACCTATTAACTCAGTGAATGCTGCATTTGCCTGTGACAGCTCTGCCAATCGTATCAATTGTGTACTCGGTAAAACTTCGACAATTTTGTATAATAAATGATCTTCTCCTAAAGCCAATGCCAATGGACCGAATGTAAAAATAATCATTACTGGTAGAACAGCTAAAGAAGCTTCCATAATGGACTTTGTAAATAAGCCGCAAATTGTTCCTAACGCCAAGTAGAAAGCTGTCGAAAGCGCTAAAGCAAGCGCGATTACTATAATCTGCTTCGGTGCAAACCCTACTAAATAGCAAGATACGGCTAAAATAATGCCTGTCATTAAAAATACTAGTAAGCTTTTGCCAAATAATATATCAAATGTTGACGCCGGCGACATCATTAAACCACGTAGCGTATTCCTTTCTTTCTCCTCTGCAATCAGACATGCCTGAACATACGTAGTTACCATTGAAAGTGTTATATTCAAAGGCAAAAAGTACATATCAATGGAATTAGAGCCAACACGTCCATAAAAAAGCGCTAAAACTAGCGGCATAAGTACAACGGAAGATATTACATAATTACGGGAAAACTCTTTATAGTCCTTCATGAAAATGGCTTGAATACGTTTTACTGAAATGTTCATTATAAATCACTCCCTGTTATTTGTACGAAAATATCGCCTAATGTTGGTTCATTGGAATACATACGTGACACACGCTTTGCCTTCATCCACTCCATTAATTGCACCGCACCCTGTTCGCCATTATAGACAACATGATTTTCTCCATTTTCCAGTTCTACTGTAAATGAGTGGTCACTATATTTTTTCTTTAGAGCAAGTGGTGTATCAATTTCTCGAATTTCGCCTTTATGTAAGAAGGCAACACGATTACATAGCAACTCTGCTTCTTCCATATTATGTGTTGTTAAAAAGATCGTCGTACCTAACTCATTTAATTTACGAAGCCCGTTATAAATATGCTGGGCATTTACTGGATCGAGCGCAGATGTAGGTTCATCCAAAAACAGCAATGGCGGTTTATGCATAATTGTGCGGGCTAAAACAACACGCTGCATCATCCCTTTGGAAAGCTGATTAACTTTCTTTTTACGATCCTTCTGCAAATTCACGAATGCCAATGCTTCTTCTATTGTACTTTTAGGCAAGTTGTATAACTGACTGTACAGTAATAAATTTTCTTCAATAGAGAGACGTTGATATAGCCCACTATTGTCTGATAAAATGCCAAACTTCGATTTATTGTGCCCTTTATTCATTTCACTGGCTGGCTGTCCAAAAACGGATACTTGACCGCCTGTATGTGTTAACTGTGCTGTCATTATTTTAATTGTTGTCGTTTTCCCTGAGCCGCTTGGACCAAGAAAGCCGAAAATTTCTCCTTTACGAATGGAAAAGGAAACATTTTTCAATGCCTCTTCCTTTCCATACTTCATCTGTAGGTTTTGCACCTCAATAATCGCTGTCATTTTATTTCCTCCCTTGAAATCGTTGATACCATTAATTTAAAGGAAGGAAGCAATCACTGCATTATAATATCGGTGAATTGTCGCTTTATAGGGTTGTTTGGTGTTATAAATCGATGAGTGGTACAAACTATTTCCCAGGAAATCTGTTATATTCCGACAATTTCTTTTAGTTCCGAAAGCTTTGTTCTTGAAAGGGGCACCTCTAATTTCCCTGTACCTTGCAGCGATAGACTATAGCTATTGCGTGTCCATGAGATTATTTCCCTTACTTTTTGCAAATTGACGATATATGAGCGGTGACAGCGGAAAAAACCGAAATGATGTAGTCGTTTTTCCAGCTCACTCAATGTTAATGTACATGGATATGCTTCTCCAGCAACATATACAAATACTTCCCCTTCGACACTTTCAATATAGTCAATTTCTGGTGGATTAAATAGGATGATTTTTTCATTTTTTTTCGTTGGAATCTTTTCAATTTTCAACTGAATCGTTTCAATCGATCCTTGTCCTTGTTCCTGTTGCTCTTCTTTAACGTCCATTTTATGTAAGCCTTCTTCATCCAGTCTTAATATTTCGCCTTCCGAATTAATTAAGTGCTCTAAATTATTCGATAGTAACACTACTTTTTTACCTGCAAGCTGAATTTGTATGATTAAATGCATAAGAACTTTGCGTTCAACTTGCTGTAAATTTTGAAAGGGTTCAATTAAAATAATTGCTTCCTTCCGTTGTACATAAGCCTTTAAAAAACTAAGTACTTGGCGTTCACCAGAAGTTAATTCATTTACACGGATTTTTTTAAATTGTTCCAAGCCAAATGCCTTCATAAGAGTCTCGACAGAATCGTCCATATTATGTAATTTTAAATAGAACTGAAACGTTTCCTCTACAGTTAATCGCTCGTAATGCCCTTCTTCATGTGCATGGACGTAAACTTTAGGCATTTTCAATAGTTGCTGCTTTAAAAGATTCATTTTTGTTACGTCTGTATAAATATTGACTAAAGGTTTTTCTGCAAATAGTTCCACTGCAGGTAAAAGTACCTCCCCAAACTCCTCAATTACTTCAATAGTTAATTTCAATATCGTACACCTCGTTCAAATGGGTATTTTATAAAACATTATACTACTATTTCACAAATTTCCTATAAATGGTTTATTAAAAAAAGCTATTGCTTGAATGAATCAACACAATAGCTTCGTTGTATGAATTTATAAAATTTCCCCTAATCGTTTAATGCCTTCTTCAATAATTTCAGGGGTAGCATTTGTATAGTTAAGACGCATCGTATTTACTTCCTTTTTACCTGTGTAAAACGGGTTGCCCGGTACAAATGCTACTTTTTGATCCATTGCTTCATGGAATTTTTCAAGTGCATTTACCCCTTCTGGCATCGTTACCCAGATGAACATACCGCCTTCAGGTTTTGTATAGGATACATACGGCGGGAAATATTTTTCCATTGCTGCTAACATCGTATCCGATTGTTCCTTATAGAGGGCGATTATTTTTTCAACATGCTCCTCATAGGCGTTATTCGTTAAATAATGGTGCAAAGTGTATTGCGCGAAAATGTTCGTATGCAAATCAGATGCTTGCTTTGCTGTTTCGATATGACTTAAAAATTCATGGTTTTTCGTAAGCATATAGCCTAAGCGCATACCTGGTGCAACTGTTTTTGAAAAAGAACCTAATAGGACGCTATTTTCCATCTTACCTGCTGCAATATATGGTAAATGCTCACCTGTAAAACGCAGCTCGCCATATGGATCGTCTTCAATGAAAATGATATCTTCATTTTTTACCGCTTCATAAACTTCTTCCCGGCGCTTCTGTGTATAAGTTAAACCGGTTGGATTTTGGAAATTAGGTACTGTATAAACCATTTTGACATTAGGTTTTTTCAGTGCTTCTTTCAATTCCGCTATATTTATACCTTCCGTTTCCAAAGTGACACCGTGGAAAGTCGGTTCGCGCAGTGTAAATGCCTGAATTGCCCCTAAGTATCCCGGTTCTTCTATAATTACGCCATCGCCTTTATTTAAAAGTACTTTTGAAATAAGTTCCAATGCCTGCTGTGATCCAGTTGTGATAAGCACATCATCAGCTGTATAATCCAGACCTGGCTGCTTTTTGTTATGTTTTTCTGCAATATACTGACGTAGTGGTAAATACCCTTGAGTCGTGGAATATTGGAAAACCTTCGCACCACTTTCATCAATCGCATGATTAACGGATTCTTTCAACTGTCCGATTGGAAATGAAATCGGATTTGGCAGTCCCCCGGCAAATGAAATGACATCCGCTGCGTCCGTTACTTTTAAAATATTACGGATAAATGATGATGGTGTGTTTAATATACTGTCAGAATACTGCATGTTAAATTCTCTCTTCTTTCAATTTAAATTTTCAAAATTTTATCACTTTTCAATCTATTACACAAGAGGCAAATATCATTTCAAAAGATACTTGCCTATCATTAGTATATTTGTGACATAGATGCGTTAATTACAGCACTTTCTTTCTCCCTACTAAAAAATAGTAAAGCGGGATGCAAATTAAGACAAGTGGAATCATAGAAGCAAAAATTACACGGTAAGTAGTATGTGCCTCTACCATCCCTAAAATAAACGGACCAATACCTAAACCTAAATCATAAAAAATAAAGTAGGTCGATGTTGCTAAACCAAATCGATGCGGCTCTGTTACTTTCACAGCAATTGTTTGGGCTATCGAGTTAAAGTTTCCATAACCAAGTCCTATCAAGGCAGCAGCTACAAGTAACATCCAACTTGCTGAGGCTTGGCTAAATAGCAACATACCCACCGCAAAAATGATGAGACACGGATACACAATAATATTTGGTCCACGTAAATCCATTAACTTCCCTGTATAAGGGCGTGAAATTATAATGACACAGGCATACGCCAAAAAGAAATAGCTTGAAGCTTCTACTAAATTAATTTCCCTAGAATAAAACGTTAAAAATGACATTACACCTGAATAAGCAAAGCCAATTAATAACGCAACAAAAGAAATCGGTACTGCTTTCGGTTCAATAAATTTTTCAAGTAGCGATAACTTTTGTGAGTGAAGTTCTGAATTAGTATTCTTTTGAGTTATTGATACTTTAACAAATAAAGAGGCGATTAATAAAAGTAGCGATAATACTGTATTTGTATAGAAAATAACATCAAAGCCATTTTCAAGTTTCATCATAAACATTCCTACAAATGGTCCTATTGCTGTCGCCAAAACAGCACTTAAGCTAAAGTAGCCAATTCCTTCTCCCTTACGTGTTGCAGGTAATATCGTGGCAACAATTGTCCCTGTTGCTGTACCAATTGTCCCAACTGCTACCCCTTGTAATAATCGGATCACCAATAAATACGTAACACCCCACTCGAACAGATAAAGGGTTGTCGTAATAAAAAATACAATTAAACCAGTCATGAGTACTTTTTGTGGGCCACTATTCCCAATCAAGCGCCCTGCTCCTAATCGGCCGATTAACGTTCCAATAATAAAAATGCTCGATACGAGACCTGCAATACTTGTCGATACATGATACGTTTCGACTGCATAGCTAGAGATCGTCACCATTAAGAGGAAAAATATTAAAATAGACATAAAATTAATGATTGATACTACAATAAAATCCTTTGTCCAAATAGGTTCTTTTACTTCATTCATAATAAACCTTCTTTCAATAACTGTTCCATTTCATTTAAGGCTTGCTGAAATTTTTGTCGTTGCGCTTCAGTCAGCGTACTTAATAACCGCTGTTGCAGTAGTTTAATTTCGGGGAATATAATTCCATACAAGTTCTCTCCGCTTTCAGTTAAACTCAAGTATTTTTCACGCTTGTCTTCCCCGTACTTTATTTGAATTAGTCCATGTCGGGTTAATGTTTTGACATTTGCTGATACGGTCGGTTTTTCAACATCCCAGTATTTTGCTATTTGACTTGTTGTCGTTAAACCATGCTCCATTAAATAATGTAAAAGCGACCAGTTAGCATTCGATAATTCATGCGGAGCTAAAATAGCGGATAACTGTGCCGTATAACGTTTATGAAAACGATGTATTTGTAAAAAGAATGTCATGTCACTTCTTCCTCCGAAAATTAGTTAGTTAGACTAACTAATTAAATAGAACTTTGCATTCTTTGTCAAGATGTAAAAAAAAATAGAAAAACACGTCTCGGAAAATTTTCCGAAACGTGTAAGACTTAATAAAAAATTAATAATAAAATACCGACTAAGAAGCAGTAGTACGTGAAGTAATGCAACTTGCCGTTTTTCATAATCCCCATAAACCAGCGCATTGCAAAATAGGTCATGAACAGTGTCGCAAGGAATGTTACTGTATATGGAATGGCTAAGTCCATTTTATTTGGCTCATCGAGGAAATCTGTATAGCCTAATACTACTCCACCTAAGCTTACCGGAATATACAGCATAAATGAGAATCGTAAAGCCGTCTCTTGGTTCATACCGACTGCAATGGCAGAAATAATTGTCGCACCTGATCGGCTAATACCTGGTGTTAATGCAACAGCTTGCCCTAATCCGACGATGAAGGCATCCTTTGCAGTTAAATCACCGTCACGCTTTGTTCCGCGCAAGTTGCGAATTAACCAAAGGGCAATCCCTGTTACAAAGAGCATTAATGCAATTGTTGTCATACTCACATTGTCTGCAATGACATCACTTAGCAAGACACCCAGCACACCAGCCGGAATCGAGCCAATTATTACGTACAGTGCAAAGTTAAAGTCTGCGCGGTAGCGAGCATCCCGTGTTTTAATAAACAGTAAAAATCCAGTAATTAATCGAATAATATCTTCACGATAAATAAACATAATGGCGATTAATGATGCGGTATTCGTTAAAATGGCGAACATAAAGCCTTGCTCACCCATTCCCAAAATTTCACTCGCAATCATTACATGACCACTAGATGAAACAGGAATTGGCTCCGTTAAGCCTTGTACCAATCCGATAATGAAGTGCTTTAAAACTAAAATCAAATCAAAATTTTCCATTTGTATCTCCTAAAAAAGTTGTTATCTTCTGTTAGACGACAAAGTGCGCCTAAATGTTCACATCTTTACGATAATACTGTTCGCCAATGTGTGCAAGGGCTTTTGGTAATATTCCCCCTGTCACAAAAAATAATTGACGTGTGGCACGCGAAGTCATTGTATAAAGTAAATATGCATCCATCTTCTCGGTATACACTTCGGCGTTCGCATCCGCTACAACAACCGTCGTAAATTCAAACCCCTTCGCCATATAGCCCGGCATAATTAAAATGCCCTTCATATATACCTTCTGCTCCTCTGTTACGAGCTGCAATTGTGGTACGAGTGGCTTTAGTTCATGATATAACTGCTCACAGGCCAACTTATTTTTGCATAAGATGACAAAGCTGTCCTGCTCTTTAAATTGTGCTTTTACGAGCTGGGCAATTGTTTTAGGAGCAGTAGCTGTCTCAATAACTTGCGGCTTCTCACCTGATACACCCAGCGATTGGGTCGTCGTATTATTCAAAATAGCACTCATAAAATCGGTAATCTCATTTGTTGAGCGATAGGATTTATTCAGCTCGACAACTTTGAAATGCTTTTCCAATGGACCTGCCAATGAATCTTTCATTTGGGGATGCACGAGTTGATTTTTGTCGCCCAACAATGTGTAATGTGCTTTCGGATGCATCGCTTTTATTGTTAAGAGTTGTAAATAGGAATAATCCTGGATTTCATCAATGACGATATGCTTGATTGTATTATTGGCATACAAGCCTTTTACAAATGCCTGCAAGTACATGATCGGCGCTAAATCTTCATAATATAATATGCGATTTTTCAGCGTTTCAGTAGTTGCCTCCTGAATTGCCTGTGTAAATAAATCGTCATTTCCGAATGCGAGCGAATTAATATACATTTTGTTAATATTGACGAACCCGAGTTGCTGAATTGTGTCCTCAAGCCTGCCGTATCTTTTTTGAAGCTTTTCATTTACTTGCTGTTCAATTTCTTTATCTGTTCCGATGTAAGCATTTACAGCCTTGAGCTCTTTTGTTAATACTTTTCGGTCCTTTGATTTTTGCTGCCCAACTTTTTCCAGTAGGAAGGTGCGGATTTTTTTCAGGCGGAAGTCGATATCCAGTGCACCATACTTTTCATAAAACAATTCAGTTAGTTTTTTTGCAGAAATGAAAAGCTTCCCTTCTACCTTTAAGTTATAAAATGGCATGCCCGTCTTTTTTATGCTTGTAATATAATCGAGCAATTGTTTTACATAACTATGCGAACCTTTAAATGCATAATGTTCACGTTCTTCATCTGTAGCATGTTGAAGACGCTCAATGTTTTCATAGCTTGTTTCCGCCTTGTAATGCGTTAATTTTAAATCACGTAATAAACGGTAATACGTCGTATGCTGTACATTTTCCTCACCAAGCTCTGGCAGTACATTTGAAATATAGTCATTGAACAAATCCGATGGCGAAATGAGTAAAATGCTGCGTGCATTCATTGTCTGACGGTATTCATAAAGTAAAAAGGCAATTCGCTGCATCGCAACGGACGTTTTCCCACTACCGGGTGGTCCAAGTACGATAAGGTTGTCTTTATTTGAAGAACGAATGACGATATTTTGGTCACTTTGGATTGTCGCAACAATCGACTTCATCTTTTCCTTTGCGGTATCGGATAAAAGGCTTTGCAGTACTTCATCACC
This sequence comes from Solibacillus merdavium, assembly GCF_014836935.1. Taxonomy (GTDB): domain Bacteria; phylum Bacillota; class Bacilli; order Bacillales_A; family Planococcaceae; genus Solibacillus; species Solibacillus ferritrahens. The sequence continues at coordinate 179,169 of NZ_JACSPW010000004.1, forward strand.
TACATAAATATCCGCATCCAATACTTGCAACAACTCATCATATTTCACTTTATATTGACGGCGGCCTTGAATCGTTACAGAGATATATTCACCATCCGGAATTTGATAGCGTGCCGGTCCGACTTTATTTTCATAAAAAAGACTCGAAATCGGTGCACGCCAATCATAAATTAGAACATCATCCGTTAGTGGCTCCCGGAAAGTCGATAGGCCAATATATAAATGTTCGCGCTCACCTTGTTCATTTTCGAGTGATATGCGTCCGAAATAAGGACTTTTATATAAAATTTGCATTTTAGCTAATTGTTCACTTTGCTGTACATATTCTCGTTCACGTAATTGCATCGTTTGTAGCATTTGTGAAAACTGGATGGCACTTTCTCCAGAAATATCATTAAACTCCGAAGAAGCTTGTGTACGTTCCTCGACAATGTCGCCCTTTTGCTTTTTTAAATGGTTTGTCTGCACTTCGATTTGTTGTTTTAACAGGGCACTAATTTGCTTTAAGTGTGCCTCTTCCTTTTGCCAAATCGTTTGTTCCATCTTCTGTTCGCCTCCAAATGCTCAAAAAGTAAAAATTTTACTTATTTATTTTCAGATGAATATTCATGCTACAACAAAATTACGTGAGATTCAATCTGAAGGACATGCTAATTTCCATTTTTTAGATTTCAATTAAAGATGTATATACCCAATACTGCAAATGATAAGCTAAATGAAAAAAGTGAAGCATCCATATTCGGCATGGACGCTTCACTTTATTTTACTGAATATCTACCGGCTGCTTTGACAACGTTTTCGTCATTTCGCAATATTGAACGAATACACGAGCCAATTCTCGAAGACGGTTGTGCACATCTTCATCGATAATTTTATTGTCCTTATCAAAGTGGTCTGCATGTGTATATACATAGTTCGGTGTTACTAAGCAACGGAAATAATCCAAAATCGGACGCAATTGGTTTTCCAATACTAAATGGTGCTGATACGTACCGCCATTGCCGATAATCGCTGCTGGCTTGTAGCGCATCGCTTTGGGTGGAATCATATCAAACGCATTTTTCAATACACCAGGGATGGATGCCTGAAAGATTGGCGAAGCAAAAATATAAGCATCGGCTTCTTCGAATTTTTGGATCATCATTTTCATATCGTCATTTAGCGGGCTGCCGTCTAAAATTTGATGCTTTAATTTTGAGAAATATAATATCTCTAACTCCAGTGAAGGGTTAAAAGCTTCGATATATTGTTGAACCTGCTCCAAAAGAACGCCGGTTTTTCGGCCAAAGATGGTACCATCGACAAGTAATATTTTCATAATTGTTCCTCCATGTAACTCGTTGTACTCATATTGTATCAGAATAACTTCTTTAGATAATAGGTAGTTGCTTAGGAAAGATCAATTTCAGTCTTTTGTCGGACATCGTTATATTGGAATAGGAATGCTATTTTCCTTTGTCTGCTTCCTTTAATTTACTTTGATTACTTTCTGGCTTTTTATCTGCAAGTGGCAACTCTTCTTCGTCGAATTTTTTCCAATTGAAGGCTACTTCTTTGTCTACAAATGAGTTTTCTTCTTCAATAATTGGCATTTCCATTTCCAAAAGCTCATCCGATAAATAAATTGCGACTTTTTCCTTTTTGCCATGCAGTGCAATCACTTTCATGGCTTTTGCAATTTGCTTTGCAGGAATTGAACGCACTTTTTTCATCGGGCCCACCAATAAAGGATTGAGCACCTTTAATACCTTATCCCCTACCGTCTCACCTAATCGAAACTCTGGACGGTTTCCTGTAATTAATGAGGGACGTACAATGGATAGCTTCGGGAAATCCATATTAATCAGTTCCCTCTCCATTTTTCCTTTTACCCGACTATAATATGCGAAGGCTTTTTCGTTTGCACCCATTGCCGAAATAACGATAAAATGACCGACTCCCTTATTTTTGGCAAGTGCGGCAACTGTTAATGGATACTCGAAATCAACCTTTTCAAACTGCTCCTTTGACCCTGCTTTTTTCATTGTAGTTCCTAAGCAGCAAAACACTTCATGCGCAAACTCAAAATCACATTCTGCAATCTGATCAAATTCACAAAGCCTTACATCTAATTTCGGATGGGAAAAATCAAGCGGTCTTCTCGAAAGGACATTCACTGCCGCATACTCATCACTTTCACACAGCAGCTTGACTAGTTCCGAGCCAACTAATCCTGTCGCACCTATGATTAAAGCCGAACGCATTACTTTCATATCTTTCCTCTTTTCTACGATTTAATGTATGTACTCTCTCATTCATAATTTCGGCTATTCCACCATATTTTATAGAGATAGTGGAAAGGATGGGATTTACGTGCAAAAAAGAAAAATTATATGGATTATCGAACATTGTGATATTAAAGGAACGTATCCTTTTGAACGTGCAGTAACATTAGCAAATTTATTGCAAGATGAGAGTGTCATTCTATTTGTTAAAACGACTAACCAGCAGCTCATTGATAAATTGGCCCAAACAGGCTTAAATATTATTCTTTTTGATCGATTTATTGAGATTAAAAAGAAAATTCGTGAATTAGAACCTCATTTAATTATCCACGACGGAAAAGATACACAGGTAGAACAAGTTGAAATGATTAGACCATTTTGCTCTACTATTGTTCACTTTGATGATTTTGGAATGGGTGCACATCTAATCGACTGCCATCTCGTTGCACTATTTGGCGAATCCCATGAAGAACCACATGTACAAGAACTGGCAGGAAGCTATGCGTTTGCTGTTCCGCAGAATTTGGAGAAAGTCGCACATGAAGTTCTCCAAACACCTGACAGCTCGATAAAAGGCGAACTCCCGCACATTGTTGTGGCCTTTGAAGATGGGGATAACAATAATTTAACATACCGTACATTGCGCCACCTAACACAGCTTCATATCCCGTTGAAAATTTCCGTTGCCATTGATGCTGATTATAAGCATGACTTGGATAGTTTAAAATTAATGGCTTTAAGCCGAAAAAATACGGTAATTGTCCAAAAACCCGATGCACTTCTAGAGTTAATGCCACAAGCGGACCTAATTATTTGCAATGCCAACTATACACCATATAAAGTTGCAGCTGTCGGTATTCCCTGCATTACAACCGCTCAGCATGATAATGAGCTGAACTATGCGTTCACCCGTGAAATGAATGGATTTATCCATATCGGTTTAGGACGGAAAATGAAACAATCGATTATTCAAAATGCGGTGATGGAACTATTACTTCATGAGCAGCGTCGCGAACGAGCAGTCCGTAAACAGCGCAATCTTGAAATTTTAACTAACAATGAGATTTTAAAAAATCTACTGTTGGATTTAGCTTATGCCCGCCACAATATGGCACACATTTAAGAAGAAATAGTAGTCTGCGCCTTTTGTTGTACACATTAACGTATTTCTTATATAGATTCCGCAAAAAATTAAGGTTTCTTATCCTCCATAATAGAATGCATTATGTTACAATATGAAAAGATCAATTTTCGTTCGTAAAGGAGCAATTATCGATGTTAACAAAAGACCAGCTGCAGCAACAAATCGCCGAATTAAAGATGGATTACATCAATCTTCAAGGCGATATGGAAAAGCTTGAATCAGTAGGCCATCCAGACTCAGTCAAACAAGCGCTCGTACGTCTTGAAAATATGGAAGCACGGCTAGCAGAACTAAACAAACAGCTCGCAGCACTTTAATGTTGCGGGTTTTTTTTGAGGAAAAAGCAAGGCAATATAATGCCGTTTTTAGTACTTGTTGATTTCCGTTTCGGCGGACGCTTTCCGGGGGCGTGAGTCCGACATGATGTCGGTCACAAAAGCGTTGCCACAGGACGTGGCGTTCTTAGCTTTTGTTCCCTGTAGTCTCAGGCGTCACGCTTATCCTTCAGGAAGCTTTGAGTGACTTCTCTGCTTCGCTCCGCCACGAAAGGCAGAGCCGGTAGTTACACTCGCCGCCTCCACTCCAATCAACTACTGAATTCACTAATCTTATATTACTTTTTACCATACTATTAGTAAGTACACACTAAAACACTCGGAGGATTATATATGGCAATTTTAACTGTTGAAAAGTTAGGTCATTCATTTGGTGACCGTACATTATTTAAAGATGTATCGTTCCGTCTTGTAGAAGGCGATCATATTGGTTTAGTAGGTGCAAATGGTGTTGGAAAATCGACATTAATGAGCATCATTACAGGTCAAGCAATTCATGATGAAGGGAAAGTGGAATGGCTTCCTGGCACGCATTACGGCTATTTAGATCAGCATACGGTTTTAACGGCTGGTCGTTCGATGCGCGATGCATTGCGAGACGCGTTTTTACCGCTGTACAAAAAAGAAGCACGCTTAAATGAGATTTCAGCTGAGCTTGCAGAGCCAGATGCAGATTATGACAAGCTTTTAGAAGAGATGTCTGAAATCCAGGATGCACTTGATGCCGGCGATTTCTACACGTTAGATATGAAAATTGATGACATTGCACGTGGTTTAGGATTGGATGCAATTGGCCTTGACCGCGATGTTGCGGCATTATCCGGTGGTCAGCGAACAAAAGTACTTCTTGCTAAGCTTTTACTGGAAAAACCAAAAGTACTATTGCTTGATGAGCCGACGAACTATCTGGATGAAGAACATGTCACTTGGTTAAAAAATTACTTAAAAAACTATCCATATGCCTTCCTATTAATCTCGCATGATACAGAATTCATGAATGATGTAGTTGATGTTATTTTACATTTGGAATTCGCAAAAATGACGCGTTATACAGCAACATATGAAAAGTTTATTGAGCTTGCGGAAATTAACAAACGCCAGCATATTGATGCATATGAAAAACAGCAGGAATTTATTAAGCAGCAGGAAGATTTCATTGCCCGCAACAAGGCACGTTACTCAACAAGTGGTCGTGCAAAATCCCGTGCGAAGCAATTGGATCGTATGGAGCGTATTGATCGTCCAGAAACTGCTGTTAAACCTGAGTTTAGCTTTAAAGAAGCACGTACACCGGGCCGTTATGTAGTTGAAGCAGAAAACTTAGTCATTGGCTATGATAAAGAAAAGCCGTTACTGCCGCCTCTTACATTCCAAATTGAGCGTGGTGAAAAGATCGCACTTGTCGGCATGAACGGTGTCGGTAAATCGACTCTCTTAAAAACAATGTTAGGGAAAGTCCAACCATTGGACGGGAAAGTCATTTTAGGTGATTATTTAGAGCCATCTTACTTCGAACAGGAAGTAAAAGCTGATAAAATTACACCGATTGATGATGTGTGGAATGCCTTCCCATCTATGGAACAGGCACAAGTCCGTGCAGCATTGGCACGTGCCGGTCTGAAAACGGATCATATTACTCGCCCACTGAACTCTCTTTCTGGTGGTGAGCAAGCAAAAGTACGTCTTTGCAAGCTGATGATGGACCAAACAAACTGGTTAATCTTTGACGAGCCGACAAACCACTTAGATGTTGATGCAAAAGAGGAGCTAAAACGCGCGATGAAGGAATTCAAAGGCACAATCGTTCTTGTATCACATGAGCCAGAATTTTATGAAGGCTTAGCAACAAAAGTATGGAATGTACAGGACTGGTTCACTACGCGTGAAACAAAAGAATTAAACGAATTTAAATAATTTGATAAAGCAGTGCACTCTTTATATGGAGTGTGCTGCTTTTTGTGCATTCAAAGGCTTTTTAGAATTTTTTATGCAATATGTGAACATTGTGAGTTCTTTTTTAAAAAAACAGGGAATATATTAGAAATTCGAGGATTTATTTATTCTATATTATTAATCTCCCTCTCTCCTATCTTCTTTACAAAACTGTAATATAAAAATCGAAACTTTTTTATAAAAGAATACGTATATTTTATTAGAAGAATGGGTATACAGATAAAGGTAGGTAAACATATAAAAAACCAGTTGCATTATAAATAGCTTACTGGTAAGATATTATTATAGACAAATGTCTTACAACTAAGCTATCACCAAATTATTGATTATGGGAAAGCGAGGAAAATTATTATGACAGTAACAATCTATACACAATCAAGCTGTTCCTCATCACGAAAAGCATTGAAATGGTTAAACGAAAACAATATTGCTTATACGGAAAAGAGAACAACTTCTCAACCTTTAACATTAGCAGAATTTAAACATATTTTAAGTATGACAGAAGACGGTACAGATGAAATTATTGCGACAAACTCGAATGATTTCAAGAACCTGGATATTGATATTGATCAGTTATCCATTCAGGAGCTTTACAACTTAATTCAGCATCACCCACGCATGCTGCGCAGCCCTATTTTACTTGATGAAAAACGCATTCAAATCGGCTATAACGAAATGGACATTCGTCGTTTCATTCCACGAAAAGTGCGAGCATTTGAATTAAATGCCCTTCAAAAATTAGCCGTAGAATAGCGATAACATTTGGAGTTGACACTTATGAATGAGCATAAACGCGAGCAATTATCCGACCTTTTTGAAAAGATGACATCGTTAGAACGCAAAATTGCCAATCAATGGAATAGTCAAAATCAGCTAGGCTTTTCAAAATCACATATTTTAATATTAGCTTACTTACATACAGACGGACCTAAGCGCCCATCTGCCATTGCCGAGAAGCTAAAAGTGACTACAGGCGGTGTGACGGTTTTGACTACGAAGCTTATTAAAGCAGGCTTAATTGAGAAAACCCAAAATGAAACGGATCGCCGCGCTTCGCAAATTCATATTACAGAAGCAGGAATTGAGGTGCTCGAACGCTCTCGTCAGCAAGTAGACAATCTTTTTGAGAATCTGTTCGGGATGTTAACAGAAGATGAAATTAAAACTTTAACAGCAATCTTTGAAAAATGTACGAAATTTTAAAACATGTGAGCACTTTACTGCTCACGTGTTTTTTTATTTTAAATCGGGAGTTTCCCCTCTTGACTGCACTTTATCAGCCGGTACTCGCATTTACTATAAAAAAGCTCCTGCAAATGATCGGGGTTTAATTTTATTCGTCACTTTTTGTGAGTTATTCGCCATACTTGCCTCTATATTCGTCAACTGAACTTACATAATCGTCAATACCAATGTCATAATATCCACTTTTAGAATTTTATTCGCCACTTCCGCATATATTCGCCACTTAAGTTTTTTAATCGCCACTTTACCCAACTTATTCGCCATTATAAGGGAGCAATTTAACATAAAAAAAGCTACAGCAACTTTTTGCCATAGCTTTCGTCCTAAAAATTATTAAGCCAATACTGCTTCTGCAACACCATTGTCGGATAGTAAAATTTCTTTTAAGCGTGCTTTTGCACGGAATAAACGAGATTTCACAGTACCAATTGAAACTTTCATAAGATCAGAAATTTCGGCTAAAGAAAATTGATCTACATAGAAATACCATAATGTTTTTTGATAAATATTATCAAGCTGACTCATCTTTTCCTGTACAATTTTCGTAATTTCAGTTTTTTCCACAATCTCTTCTGTCGTAAAGTCGTTGTTGGGAACCAAATCTAAAATTGGTACGTCTAATTGTTCAGGTTGATTCATCATGTATTTACTGCGACGAACATTTTTGCGATAGCGGTCACGGAATGTATTCATCGTAATTGTTGTCAGCCAGGCTTTCACATGGTCTACTTTTGCTACTGATTCTTCGTAGCGTACAACTTTTACCCAAACTTCCTGCATCAAATCTTCTGCTTCATTTTGATTGCGTGTTAGTTTTAAACAAAGATGATAGATGTAACGGTTATACTCATCATAGATATTTGTTAGTAATTCATTCATTTTTTTATCCTCCGATAGATTTTATTTTATATAAAGTCAATTTATGTTTAATTTTATAAATATCCATTATGCCATGGCATAATATTGGTATGACCTTATTGTGCCAAATAAAATACTTACGCTCTATCGGATTGGCTTTCAATTACCTTACAATGCTGTAAGTTTTGAAGGGATAATTTGAACTGCATGACCTTCTATGCAACGTGTTACTACGATGTTTCCACTATCTCCTTCCCTTACAACGTTTCCATCATATAAGAAATAAGCTCCATTACTTTTTTATAATCCTTTTCAAAGTTTGGCTGGATGGTACTAATTTGCGCAACGTTGAGTTCCTTTAAGTATGTACTGTCACCATGGAGTAAAAAGCCATTCAATTCACATGTTTGGATAATGTGAGGCATTTTTTCATGTTGCCACGATGCAATCATCGGATACATCGCCTTTACAGGTAAACTTGAATTTTTGATAAGCTCCATACGTTTTTCCAATACAATATAGCGTTCTGGGTATGCCTTCAACGCATCGCTTACTGCCTTAATATAAAAATGCGGTAACGTAAACGGAATTTGTTTTTCGATATAATAAGGTAAATTTAAATAAAGTGGTGCATCACTCGCACTCGGTAAGTCCTTGCAAAAAACGAAAGCCAGACCCGCTATCGTTCCGAGCGCCTTGCCACTGACTGCTGTCGCATAATGCAGACCTTCCATTAAAAAAGGAAGCGCAGCAAAAGAACTAATACAATCCGCACACAACTTTACCTTATATTTTTGTGCCAGTTCCATAAGTGGTTCGAGCGGGTTCAAGGTGCTATTGGATGTCTCACCATGGACAAAAATAATATAATGGTAGTTCCCCTGCTGTATTGACGACTCGATTTGCGATATATCAAATACATTACCCCACCCGAAGTCCAGGCACTCGACATGTAACCCCCATTGTTTTGCCTGATTTTTTAGGCGATTGCCGAATTCCCCGTTCACTAAAATAAGCCCTTGCTCCTGAGGGAATTCACTTTTCAACTGACCGAGCATTACATCATTGGCTAGTGTCCCTGTACCAACTAGCGGAATGACATGATTTGCTTGTGCCAACTTGCATAGCTGTTGCTTCATATCCTGAAGCTCCTGATGGAATTTATGGGAGCGATGGGAAATGGCCGTTGGTGCAATCGAATGGTCAAGCGCAACTGGACCTGGATAAAACACAATATTTTGCTCACGTAGTCGCTCTCGAAATACTTCACTATCTTTGCGCGTTAATACCATTGGCAAATAGCGTGCCTCCTGTGTACCGACAGCCGGTGCAAACTGTTTAAAACCCATTTGTGTATACAATTTTTCTTCTCTTACAGTCCCTGAAATGACACAGGCTGTATAGCCCAAATCATAGTAATAACGATAAATTGCTGTGGCAAGCTTCGTAAAAACACGTCCGTTACGATGTGCCTTTTTCACGGCAAGCAACCTGATTTCACATAAATATTCGCAAACTTCAGGATCCAGATGGTTTTCAACATTTCCGATTTTCTGGTCAATCGAAAACGGCCTTTTATCTCGAAAGGCAGCCATTCCAACTACTTCTGTATTTTTATAAACTATGAGGTACACATTTTCATGATGAAATTTATCAATAAGTCGCTTAGATGAATTAGGCTGATGCTGTGGTATTTCTTCTACAAACGTTTCATAATTTAATGCAGCAATCGCATCAAATTCTTTTTCCGTTGTGGCAATTTTACTCCAATACATTAGGCTTCACTCTTTCTATAATGCTATGTCTTTGCTTCCAAATAACAAGCAAAAGTGCAATGAATACGATATATCCAGCTTCTATATTAATACTCGTAACAATTCCATAAACGATAAAACCACCAACCATACTAAGCGTGGCACTTTTCGTAACGAGCAGACACATTAAAAAACCACCTAAAAATGATAAAAATAATAAAGGCGAAAAAGCGAGTATTGCTCCGATAACCGTTGCTACACCTTTCCCACCTTTTCCACGATTCCAAAATGGATACAAATGACCAAGCACGACCGCAATGATGCCCACTGCGATTGTCAGTTCAGGTAGCTCAAGAACACGCCCTGTAACAACAACGGCTACACCCTTTAAGCCATCCCCAATTGCAACAATGGCAAAAGCTGATTTTCCAAGTGTTCTTCCCGCATTTCGTGCCCCTAAATTCCCACTGTTTTGCTCGTGTAATTTGATTCCTTTTATTTTTGCAACTACTGCCGCTATTAAAATTGTCCCAAGTAAATAACTGGCTATAATAAAGAGCATCGTATTATCCCCTCTGTTGCTTTATTCACAAGTTAATAAACCGTCCTCGTTATACTCAAAAGTTAACGTTTTTTGTGATTGTGCAAAATTTTCAAAACATGCATCAATCGTTTTCATGTTTTGATTATGTGATTGGTTAATACTTATAAATGCTATTCCAGTACCGAGAATAATTGCACCGATTGAACCTGCTAGAATACTTCCCTTCCATTTACTCATCTATTTTCACTCCTTAAATAAATATACTTAATCGGGAGTTTCCCGCCCTTTTATTATTAGAAATCTATTATACTACTATTATCAATTACCATTTACAAGGAGTAATCTATGAAAAAATTTGGTATTCCCTTAGGCATTGTTTTAATCATTTTACTATTTATTGGGATTATTTGTATAGCGATTGCCGCAGAGGTTGGTATTTTATTGCTTGTCGGCATTGAATTTGAAAATTGGAAATATTTAGTTAGTTTCATCATTTTATACGGTATCATTGAATTTGCGCTTGTAATGGTGTCTGATGTCCTAATCGAATTGAAGTCAGAGCAGCTTCATCGTTTCCATCAGTATTTTGCACACATGTTTATATCCTTTACGCTTTTAATGACGATTTCCTTATTAATGGAATCCATTTATCTTCCTCTTTACGGTGGCATAGTCTTTGCCATTGGAACAGCCACATTGTATTTACTGTTTAATTCCGGCTCAAAAAAAGGGAGAGCAGAAAGCTAATTTTTTGCGTTGTATGCTATACTTATTTCCATAATCGAAATATAAGGGGGCACTCTTTAATGAGTCACTTACAAACTTTAGATGCTTATTTCACAGAGCATCGCGAACGTCATTTAGCAGAGTTGAACGAATTTTTACGCATTCCAAGTATTTCTGCCTTATCTGAACATAAAGACGATATGACAAATGCGGCAAACTGGTTGGCAGATCACTTAAAATCATTAAACATAGAAAATGTATCAGTTGATGAAACAGCCGGTCACCCTGTTGTATACGGCGAATGGCTACATGCAGAGGGCAAGCCGACTATTCTGTTTTATGGTCACTACGATGTACAACCCGTAGACCCGCTTCATTTATGGGAAACACCTCCTTTTGAGCCGGCAATCCGTGATAATAAGCTTTTTGCCCGTGGTTCTTCAGATGATAAAGGACAAGTATTTATGCACTTAAAAATGATTGAAGCGTTATTTGCAACTGAAGGTACATTGCCAGTCAACGTGAAATTTATTTATGAAGGTGAAGAAGAAATCGGCAGTCCATCCCTTCCTCAATATACGGAAGACAACAAGGAAAAATTAGCGGCAGATTTAATCGTTATTTCCGATACAGGTCTTTATGCTAAAGGGAAGCCAGCAGTGTGTTACGGCTTACGTGGATTAACGGGTGTGCAAATTGATGTGCGTGGCGCAAAAGGTGACTTACATTCTGGTCTCTATGGCGGTGGCGTTCAAAACGCGATTCACGCATTAACAGAAATTTTAGCATCATTCCGCGATGAGCATGGAACAATTCAAGTAGATGGCTTCTATGATAAAGTATTGCCTTTATCTGAAGAAGAGCGTCAGGCATATCGTGACCTGAACTTTGACGAGGATGCTTTGAAAGAAGAAGTTGGTGTGCAGGAGTTATTCGGTGAAGCGGGCTATTCTTATTTAGAGCAAACTTGGGCACGTCCTACATTGGAAATCAACGGTGTATTCGGTGGTTTCTCCGGTGAAGGGATTAAAACAGTATTACCTGCTGAGGCTGGCGCAAAAATTACTTGCCGCTTAGTACCGAACCAAGACCCTGAAGAAATTGTAGCATTATTAAAAGCACATATCGAAAAGCATAAGCCTGCCGGTGTCGAAGTAACGATTTCTGAATTCGATAAAGGAAAGCCTTACATTACACCATTTGATCACCCAGTGATTCAAGCAGCTGGTCGTTCATATGAAAAGGTATACAACGTACCAACAGCCTATACTCGTGGTGGCGGCTCGATTCCAATCGTTGCAGCATTCGATGAAATTTTGGAATTGCCAGTTGTACTAATGGGCTTCGGTCTTTCAAGTGAAAACTTCCATGCACCGAATGAGCACTTCCATTTGGAAAACTTCGATCAAGGTTTACGCGTACTTGGTGATTACATGTTTGAAATTGCCAACATTAAATTATAATAACGATTTCAATAAAAATAAAAACTCCGGTGCACACTACTGCACCGGAGTTTTTTTCCGTACGAGACCATATAAAAATAGGGGGTTTTATATGTTGTCGAAGTCGTATACGAAAATTGAGTAAATAGCATATTAAATTTAGAGTGCAAATTAACTTCCAAGCAATTCGCCTCGCTTGTTGATTCCATCATAGCATTTCCATTTCCTGAATAAAATGTGTTCCCAGCGTTTGACATATAATCATCACAACTTTTGTTCACAATTTCTTAACAAGGAGAAGAATTATAAAAGAAACTCCTCTTAAATAACCCCGAACAAAAAAGGCACACCAAAAGTCGAAACTTCTAGTACACCTTTTCTATTAAAGCGCATTTAAAATCATGCCTACTGATGCATAAATGAAGACTGTTCCAAAAACAGCCATCATATGGAATAGCGAGTAGCCGAACATAATATTAGCCCACTTTTTCTCTTCGCGTTTCTTTGATGCCGTGATACTCATACATAACCAAATAACACTCAGAATGAGCGAAACAATCGTTAACCCTAAGCTAAGTGGGTAAAACAGAAAGCTTGATAAACATAACAGCACTAAATAAATATTCGATTGAATATATGTGCGTCGCTCCCCTTTTGCTACAGGTAGCATCGGGATATTCGCTGCGGCATAATCTTCTTTTTTACGAATGGCAATGGCATAAAAGTGCGGCATTTGCCAAATTACCATGATTAAAAAAAGAGCCCATGCAGCTGGATGCCAAATATCCGGAGCTACAGCTGCCCACCCAATTAACGGTGGCATAGCGCCTGAAATACTCCCGACTTCTGTGTTCCAAATAGTGCGGCGCTTCGTCCACATTGTGTATGGCACAACATAGAAAAATACACCTAAAAATCCTAGCATAGCCGCCAATGGTGAAGCTAAATAAAGCGCTACACATCCAAGTATCAATAAAATCGTCGCAACAATCAGTACTACCTTGGCAGATAACTCTCCAGTAACCGTTGGACGTGTTTTTGTTCGGGGCATAATTTGATCAATATCTCGGTCATATACGTTATTGTACGCACCAGCTGCGGCAATGACTGCTGCAGAACCAAGAATTGCAAAAATAATAGCTGGAATATGTTCAATAAAATTTAATTCATATGTGTATAGGGCAAGCATTAATGCCGCAATCATCGGAATTAAATTTGATTTAATAATGCCAGTCTTCACAGCTTGCGCCCACAATTGTCGATTCGATTGCGTTTGCATATTTCCTAATCCTACTTCCTAATTAATCACTTTCTCTAGTATACCCCAAATGGGTCATAAAGGGTTAATATCCAGGCTTTTTTTCTCATTTTTTCATAGAATACTCTGAGATAATGTAGACACAATTACATTGCCAATTAACTCAATTCCTTTTCCCTCTCACGATAAATCCATTTAATCAGCGGCAATATACAGAGGAAAATAAAGAGCAAACGAAAGAGTTGGAATACTGTTACGACTGAAATATCCGCTTTTACAGCTGCTGCGAGCAAGCCCATTTGGTCAAGTCCACCCGGTGCTGTACTTAAAAAGCTTGTTGCAAAGCTTAAGTTTAAAAATTCAGCAATCAGCAGGCTAGTGCCATAGGTAAGTACAATCATTGCAATAGTACTCAATACTCCCCCGACCAGAACTTTTGCAGGTAAACGCAAAGTTGCTGGTTTTAACAATAAGCCGATATATGTACCAATCAATAGCTGTGCTATATGAAGAACATCACTCGGCATTGTCGGTGTATCAATACTAAATAACTTCAAAGCAATAACAACGATAATCGGCGTCAAAAAATGGGCGACAGGCAACTTTAGCTTTTGACCAATAGGTACAAGTGCGGCAGACAAAATAATGAGCAGGACTACTTGCCAAACATCCATAGTAAGCGGAATTGAAGCTCCACCGGCGACATTGCCAGATACTAAAAACGGGATAAGCAACACAACACCTAATACACGCACTATATGGAAATAAGTAACCGCTGTTAAATTAACATCCCCTTCTTCTTCCGCAAACAATACAAGTTGCGATAATCCTCCAGGTACATTTGCAGCAACTGCTGTCTTAAAAGTAAGTCCCGTCGTACGAGAAATCCCCCATGCAATTCCTAAACAAAATAAAAACAGCAAAATATTCACAATAACCATAAATAACATTAACGACTGAAAATCGGAAAACAAAGCAAAATCAAACTGCTGACCAATCGCGACTCCAACGATAATGAGCCCCGTATTTCGTAAAGTGGCCGGCCAGCGCAGACGGTCTTTTATAAAAAACTGTGCAATCAGTACAGAAAAAATAGGACCGATCAGCCACGGAATCGGTAAAGAGAGGGCTGAAAATAAAAGTGCACCGATTAGTGCAATGATAAATGCAAGAAACATAACGCCCCTCCTCTTTAATAGTAGTTAGTTATATTTTAGCTGAAACTATTTCGTAAAGCGAACAAGTAGCGCGTATAAACAGAAAATGTAAAATTCTTTTTTTACAATAATTAGGTGTTCTACCCACCTTTTATGCTAAAAAAAACAAAAAATCAGTATTTTAATAGTATCATTTATAAATATTTTAAAAAGAATTTTTATCAGGATAGATTTATATTTATACATTATTTTTCATTGTTAAATCTTGTTATATAATAAATATAAATTATAATACTATAGAGTTAAATCAATATTCTACTCAATTAACTGATGCTAAAATCCCTTCTGTATCAGTACATGAAGCTATGTATCCTAGTTAAGAAAATATACACTTTCACTTTACAAATATAGTTATGTAGTTATTTTTGTAAGCCTTTTCATTTGTAACTTCCCTTTTGTAGGTGCATAATCAAATTATAAAGTTAATAAACTTTAAATTGAGTGATAGAGGTGTAGTTAAATGATCTATGCAAATCCTAATACTGCTGGTGCAGTAGTTAACTTTAAAGAAAAATACGATAACTTTATCGGTGGCGAATGGGTAGCTCCTGTTAAAGGGCAATACCTAGATGTAAAATCACCTGTAACTGGTAAAGTATTTACAACAGTTGCACGTTCAACTGAAGAAGATATTGAATTAGCATTAGACGCAGCACATGCAGCTAAAGGTGCCTGGGCACAAACTTCTGTTGCATACCGCGCGAATATTTTAAATAAAATTGCAGACCGCATTGAAGAAAATCTAGAAAAGATCGCTGTTGCTGAAACTTGGGACAATGGTAAAGCAGTACGCGAAACATTAAACGCTGATATTCCTTTAGTAGTTGATCACTTCCGTTACTTTGCTGGTGCGATTCGTGCACAACAAGGCGGAATTTCTGAAATCGACAACGATACAGTAGCATACCACTTCCACGAGCCAATCGGGGTTGTCGGTCAAATTATCCCTTGGAACTTCCCATTATTAATGGCTTCTTGGAAAATTGCTCCGGCATTAGCGGCTGGTAACGTAATCGTAATGAAGCCTGCTGAACAAACACCAGCTTCAATTATGGTATTAATCGAGTTAATTCAAGACTTATTACCAAAAGGCGTATTCAACATTGTTAATGGTTTAGGGATTGAAGTTGGTAAACCACTTGCTACGAACCCACGTATTAACAAAGTGGCGTTCACTGGTTCTACTGGTGTAGGTCGTCTAATTATGCAATACGCTACAGAGAATATTATTCCTGTAACATTAGAGCTTGGCGGTAAATCACCTAACGTCTTCTTCCCAGACGTAATGGATCATGACGATGAGTATTTAGATAAAGCTATTGAAGGTTTAGTAATGTTCGCATTAAACTCAGGCGAAATTTGTACTTGTCCTTCACGTGCATTAGTTCATGAATCAATCTATGACAAATTCATGGAGCGTGTATTAGAACGAGTTAAAGCAATCAAAATTGGTAACCCGTTAGATACAGAAGTAATGATGGGTGCTCAAGCTTCAAACGAGCAATTACAAAAAATCTTATCTTACATCGAAATCGGTAAAGAAGAAGGCGCTGAATTATTAATCGGCGGCTACCAAAACCAATTAGATGCTGACCAAGAAGGCGGCTACTATGTGGCACCAACAGTATTCAAAGGTCACAACAAAATGCGTATCTTCCAAGAAGAGATCTTTGGTCCAGTTCTTTCTGTAACAACATTCTCTACTTTCGAAGAAGCTATGGAAATCGCTAATGATACTGAATTCGGTTTAGGCGCTGGTGTATGGTCTCGTAACATGGATACAGCTTACCGTGCTGTTCGTGGTATCCAAGCTGGTCGTGTTTGGACAAACACTTACCACCAATATCCTGCTCACGCAGCATTCGGTGGATATAAAAAATCAGGTATTGGTCGCGAAAACCACTTAATGATGTTAGATCACTACCAACAAACAAAATGTATGTTAGTAAGCTACAACAAAAACGCTCAAGGGTTCTTCTAAACCGAAGCGACTTATTAGAGGATGTACTTTTATAGTGCATCCTCTTTTTTATAGGGAGGATGTTTATGGATAAGCTTATCGTAACCGAAAAAGCTGTTGAAGTAATCGAGCTGTTGAAGGCGAAGCACGGCAACTTAGTATTTGAGCAGTCTTCTGGATGCTGTGATGGCACGGTGCCGATGTGTTTCCAAGCAGATGGTCATTATATTAGCAGTCAGCTTGTACTAATCGGAGAAATTGCAGGTGTTCCGTATTACATTGATAAGCATCAAGCGGAGTATTTAAAACATATGCAACTACTTGTTGATGTGATGGAAGGACGCGGTGCTTCATTTTCATTGGAGAGCGCGGAAGGCTTTGCTTTTTTGATGAAGTCTAGTGTAATGGAATAAATATAAAACGGGGCTGGGACAAAACCCGCCTCACAATAAACAGCCGTTCAAATTTTACGATTAGTAAAATTTGAACGGCTGTTTATTGTGCCTACTTCGTAGCCGTAGTTCTCCGTTACGGCGGACGCTTTCCTGGGGTGGGGGCACGGCTCGAGCCAGTAGTCTCTCCCACGTAAGAGGATAACACCTCTCCGAATATTTTCTTTATAAAGCGCAAAAAGAGAAATTGCATTGTGCAATTTCTCTTTTTGCGTGAACTGGAACTAATTCTGTCCCAGCCTCTTTATTTTATAATAATACCGGTGGATAAATAGGAATAGACAACGTAACGAATGCAACACTTAGTAATAAAATTGATAATTTCACATTTTTCTTCATATTTTCGTCTCCTTTATAGTTAAATAAATTGGATTGCTTTTTCAAACTTTTTTTCCTGTCGGTAGTACTCACCTAATAAATAAGAAAATTGCTGGTGGATTACTTTAAATTCTTCATTATTTGCTGTAAACGGAATTAACCTCCCTTCTAAAAAAACCATTGCTTTCTTTTCTTCTCCTGTTAGCAAATATAAATAAAAAGAAGCAAATAAATTAAAACTTATTTTTTTCATTTTTTTTGCTTCTTCCTTTAAAACAGTAAAGGTTTTTATACTCTCTTCCCCTTGGTTGAGGCGATATTGTGTAATGCCTAGATTGTATAAACAAAATAAATAGTTATCACTATTTTTCCCCATTAAAGAAGCACTTTTTTCAAAGTAGACTAATGCACTTTCATACTCTCCTCTTATTTGGTACAAATCCCCCAAATTATGATAGATAGCAGGCAGTAGCTGCTGTTGCTGCAAAAGTTCCACATTTCTCAATAGATGTTCATAGATTTCGATTGCTTCATTAAATACTTTCCCTTGAGAATAATAAAGCGCCAACGACATTGATGTATAAATAATTCTTTTAAAATTAAACTGGTCCTTATAAAATTGAAGGGCTTTTCTACCGTAAATAATCGCCTGGCTTGTCTCTTCCAACCGCCCTTTTATTAAAGAGAAGTGGTAATAAAACTCCCCTTCCAGTGAACCTAGATCCGGATGTAGATTAAGAATCTGAGTAAGTTCAACAGCTGCTTCAGCATATTTCCCTCTTGTTATTAAAACTAATGCATAATAGTAGGAATGTAAATATTTCTCATGTTGGGAAAAATTCTTACGGTGGGCATTTAGCCACCTTAACTGGCCTTCTGCTAGTTTATATTCATTGAAAAACACATAATAACGTAATTTATAAAGCTCGTATAAATAAATGCATTCCGTAAAGCCGATAATTTCTTCGTATTCTTTCAATCTTTCCATTATTTCTTTCGCTTTTTCATTCTCTAAATAGTTTATATGTTTTTGTAAATTATTCAGTAATATAATAATATTCTGCTCGCTGTTTTCTACATCATGTATGTTAATATTCAACCGTTCCAGCAACAGGCGAATTGTCTCACTGTTAGCTTCTTTATTGTTATTCTCGATTTTGCTTAAATGGGGTATTGAACAAATCCCCGCTGCTACCGCATTTTGAGTCATTCCCAATTTTGTACGGTAGTACTTAATTAATGAACCTATTTTCATTCAAATAAACGCCCCTTTCGAATGGCTAGGTATTTTATCCAGTATACTTAAATTTTTCCCAATAATCAAAAAAATGAAAATATGTTAGATTCAAATAGTAATCTTATCATCTATTTAGAAAAGGGGTCAGGAAAAAATGAAAAAAGTAAAAAGTACATTATTAGGTCTTTTGATGGCGGGAGCATTAGTAAGTCCTGTGCAGGCGACAACATTGAATACTGAAGACAGCTCGGCTAATAACGTCGGTCAGGAAAAGTTCCGAGTGTATGTTGAAGCAAATAACCAATCGGCAAAGGCATCAGTAAAAACACAGTATTCTGCTCGCTGGGAGTTAACAGAAAACGGCTTTTCTACTGAAATGAATGAAAAACAGTTCCAAGCGTTGCAGAATAACAAAAATATCACAGTTACAAAAGTTCCTGTCGTTAAATTAGACACACTCAATCTGGAGGAGGATTATTCAGTAGAAAATCGAGAACCCGATGCGTCGATTTATGCTAGAGCTTCACAGCAAGTACCGTGGGGCATTAAAGCCATTTACAACAACAACTCGTTAACATCAACGTCTGGTGGTAGTGGTATTAATATCGCCGTACTGGATACGGGTGTCAATACTTCTCACAGTGACCTTGCTAATAATGTGGAACAGTGTAAAGACTTTACGACTGCAACACCACTTGTGAACAATAGTTGCACAGACAGAAACGGTCATGGCACACACGTTGCCGGTTCAGCATTAGCTGATGGTGGAAGCGATAGAGGTGGTGTTTACGGCGTTGCACCAGATGCTGATCTTTGGGCTTACAAAGTATTAACAGACAGCGGTTCAGGATATTCAGATGATATTGCTGCAGCGATCCGACACGCAGCAGATCAAGCAACTTCTACTCGTACTAAAACAATCATTAATATGTCACTAGGTTCTTCAGCCAATAACAGCCTCATCTCAAGTGCTGTCAACTATGCATACAGTAAAGGTGTTCTAGTTATTGCTGCAGCCGGTAATTCTGGCTATGCACAAGGATCAATCGGTTATCCGGGAGCATTACCGAATGCAGTTGCAGTTGCTGCTCTGGAAAATGTACAGCAAAACGGGACGTACCGTGTAGCTGACTACTCATCTCGCGGATATGCCTCAACAGCAGGTGATTATGTAATCCAGCAGGGAGATATTGAAATTTCAGCTCCAGGTTCGTCAATTTATTCTACATGGCATAATGGCGGATACAATACAATTAGCGGCACATCAATGGCTACTCCTCATGTATCAGGTTTAGCAGCAAAGATTTGGGCTCAAAACCCGTCATGGTCTCACACGCAACTGCGCTCTAACTTACAAACAAGAGCAAAGGCTGTAGACATTAAAGGTGGTCACGGTGCCTCGACAGGCGATGACTACGCTTCAGGATTCGGTTTTGCCCGCGTTCAGTAATTAATAGAAATATAAGTTAGGTATATTAACAATAGTAGCCAAACCGAGGCCATAGTTTTGGTTTGGCTACTCTTTTTTATCGTTTTAAATAAAAATGATTGATATAACATGGCAATTGTACGTATATGATTACTTTACATAAAAAAACACCAATTTTTACATCTAATAAGACGTAAAATCAGTGCTTCAAATATTAAAAATTCTAAGTAATATTCTTTACTTTTTTCTAAGTATTGAGTAAATCTTTGGCAAATCGATATTTGCTGTAGAAATCTTAGAATACATCGATTCCTATTAACCATACATCTAATGCTTCAACTAATGACATTAAAATTTCCATCTCAACCCCCCCTTTCACTTAAAAATATTACTATATTTTGAAAAAAAGTAGTAATATTATTCGTATACGAATAGGAGGTAGTTTATGTTTTTATCAAATGCAGTCCGTGATGTACGTTTATTAAAAGGAATGACTCAACGGGACGTTAGCGAGGGAAATATTTCTCAAGGTACATATTCAAAGTTTGAAAAAGGAACTGCAGATATCCCTACCCAAGCGTTAATTGGTATCTTGAATAATCTTAATATTGATTTGGAGGAAATACTCTTTATCGCAAACGGCTATAGCTATACAGAAGAAGAAAAACTGTACCGTGAGTTTTTTAGATTTTCTGTTACAAATACTAATTCATTGGAAGAATTCATTTATAAGTGTGAAAAATATTTGGAAGTAAGGAACGAATCCACAATTGCTTTCCTTCACCAAATTTCGGAATTTTTATTAGAAGCTTTTCGAAATGAGGATATATATTTCAACAAATCTCAAGCGCTTCATTTTTTAGATTTCTTTTCTAACAAAGAACAACTATTTATAAAGGACTTATATATAATAAACGCTATTTTCTTTCTATTCCCGGTAGAAGTCGCCCATTTAACGATTGAATATGTCGAGAAATCCCTTAAAAAGTATAAGGATTTCCAATCAATTAACCGTATAGAAGTTAATTTCAGACTGAATTATAGCTTAATGTTAATAAAGGATAAATTAGAAGATAAAGCTTTGCAGCAACTTGATCTGCTTATACCGAAAGTGAAAAATTTTAAGATGCACTATCAAATGGCTATTGTCTATATACGCAAAGGAATTTGCCTACATAATTTAAATCAAAAAGAAGAAGGTGCTGATTATATCCAGCGGGGGTTATTGATTTTGGAAACAATCGAAGAACATGATTTATATAGCCACATGCAAAAGGAAATTAATAAGTATCAATCAAGTAACAAATGAATAAACAATAATGAGACTACACCTGGAAAGTGTTAAAAGCCAATTCACACTATTTTTTAGTATGAATCGGCTTTTGTTACGGAAAAAATCAATACATTCCCGCAAAATTATTTGTTCTCAAAAGAAGCTTTGATATAAATCCAATCCTACGTGCCACTAATTTAAAACCCTCCGCTTCTTTTCATTAAAAAGCACTACGATAATAATTAGTGCACATAAACTGCTTGCACAAGCTAAAAAAGCCCCTGCATGTAAATAACTCGTTTGATCTAAAATATATCCAAAAAGTGGCGGGATAATAAAAACACCTACAGAAGCAAATGTCACGCTATATCCACTCGCTGAGCCACTCAACGTTTCCGGAACACTTTCAACAGCTAAGTTCATCCAAATCCCATTAAATCCGGATAGTGAAAAGCCGATCGTTGCAATGACCATTAACAGCAGCAGACGATCTTGGACTATATGTAAACCAAATAAAGCCGATGGTAGCCACAACGCAATAATGAACAGCACGATCCAACGGTTGCTTCGTAAAAACTTGTCACTAATCACTCCCCATAGAACGCGACCAAGTGCCCCGAAAATTTCAGAGCAGGCAAGCGCTAAACCTGCTAAATAAACAGCCCATACCTTTATCTCAATTAAATATAATAGAAGATACGTATTAAACGTAACTTGTATGCCCATTAAAATGAGCGCAACTAAAGTAGAAAAAAATAGCGGCGTTGATTTCATTAATTTTTTCATCTGAGAAATTAAAGATACTTCTGTAGCACTATGTGAACTAAATGTTTCCTCGTACGGTTTTAGTAACATATAGACGAATATACCGATTACTAATAATAAAAGGGATGCCATCGCAATTGTTTGCTGCCAGCCGATATATTCTGCAATGGCGATTAATACAATACTTGATAAAGCAGAGCCTAGTGTAATTGACATTTGCTTCATGCCCATCGGCAATGCTATTTTCTGAATGGGATAAAGCTGGACTAGCATTTTATTTGTTACAGGATGCATTCCTCCGTAACCAAGCCCTGCTAACATAATAAAAAGCAGCGCTATAAAGTAATTACCATCAATCGTAGCAAGTAAGAGAAAACCGCTACCGACAATTGACATCAACAACAGCAGCAGACGATGGGTTGCCACTTTATCAGCGAGAAAACCCATAGGCAATGTCGCTAAAAACTGTCCAACGAACAATGCGGTTGGCAGAAAGCCGATTTGAAAGCTCGTCAGCGTAAAACTTTCTCCAATATAAGCAGCAAATGGATTTAGGCTCCGTCCCACAAACGCGGTAAATAGCTGTGAGAGAACAATCAGCCATACGAACCATCTCACCTGTTTCATATTAGAACCCTAAGAATCTAGGAATTACTAAAACTAAATCCGGAATGTACGTAATAATGAATAATACGATAACCGATACGATTATGAACGGGAAAACAGCCTTTACTAAACGTTCAAACTTAATATCTGCCATCGATGATACGATAAATAGTCCTGTACCTACCGGCGGAGTTAATAAACCTAGCGTTAAGTTAATACAAATAATTACCCCAAAGTGTACCGGATCAATTTGAAGCGCGTGTACAAGAGGCATTAATACTGGTACTAAAATGACAAGCGCCGCAATACCATCGATTAACATACCGACAATTAATAATAAAATGTTAACTAACAGTAAGAACACCCAAGGACTTTCCGTGAAGCTTAAAATTAAGTCGGCCATTAATTGCGGAATTTGCTCAAACGCTATCATCCAGCCAAAAATGTTGGCCATAATAATTAAAAACGTCACCGTCGCAGTATTTGTTACTGTATTTACTAGCATTTTTGGAAACTTTTTAATATCTAGCTCTCGGTAAACAAATAACCCGATGATAATGGCTAAAAAGCACGCAACAGCTGCTGATTCTGTCGCTGTAAAAATACCGCGTAAAATACCTACCACTACTATTAAAGGAATAAGTAACGCCGGTAACGTCTTTAACACTCCTTGTAAAATCTCCTTGAAGGAACTGCGCTCACTTTTCGGGAAATTATGTTTATAGCCCATATATGCAATCATCATCATGAAAGCAATTCCATATAAGATCCCTGGTAAAATCCCTGCCATGAACATCGCACCAATCGATGTACTCGACAACGTTCCATAAATAATGAATATCATACTAGGTGGAATAATCGGCGCAATAATTGATGAAGCAAGTGTAATTGCCCCTGCAAACTCACGCTTATAACCCTCTTTTTCCATTTGTGGCACCATAACTTTACTCATCATCGCAGCTTGGGCGTTTGCAGAGCCTAAGATGGATGCTAAGAACATATTCGCTACAACCGTTACATACGCCAATCCACCACGGAAATGCCCTAAAATTAGCTTTGCAAAATTAACAAGCCTTGTCGTAATACCGCCCTCATTCATAATTTCACCCATTAACATAAACAAAGGAATTGCTAATAAACCAAAATTTTCGAGCCCTGAAAACATGCGAAGTGGTGTCGATTCCAACAGTAAAGCCTGCCCATTGATTAAAAAGTAAACAACTGTCGTTATCCCCAAAACTAAAGAAATTGGAATACCTAAAATTAATAAGATGACAAATACTGCAATTGTAATAAATGTCATACTACCTCATCTCCAATCTCTTTTTGCTGTGGTTTCTCTTCATTTCTAAATAGTCGAATCAGTCGTGCAACAATATGGATTGTGGCAAATAATATACCTGTCGGTACCGCACTGTATGGAATCCACATTGGCATACCTAGGGACGTAGACTTTTGAAGCATCGTTGAAGGTAGCATAAGCCACTTTACAGAATATACAAAAATAATAATTAAAAAAGCTAACATAATCACATCTTGGACAATTTTTAAAATCCGTTGCTTATTCTCTGATAACGCATCGAGTAAAAAAGTAACTGCGGCTTGTGTACCGTACTTCAAGCCCCAGCTACCTCCTATAAATGAAAACCAAATGAATAAGTAAATCGAAACTTCTGTTGCCCAAGGGAGTGGATCAGATAATACGTAGCGGAAAAATACAGCTGTTACCATGGTAAACGTTAAAATTGCCATTAAAACGCCCATGATAACTTCCTCTACTCTTGTAATAATATTGCTGAGCTTCGTCATCCTGCACCCTCCTAATCGCCGTTCGAATACTGTATTTGATTAACGGTTTGCTTCAATGAATTGCTTAATTAAGTCTGACTGACCTCCGTACTCACTATCAAAAGCTTCAATTTGTTTCTTAAATACGCTTGAATCTAGGTCATACACTTCCATACCTTGATCTGCAAGCTCTTTTCGGAACTCCTCTTCCTGACCAGAACGCGTTGTGACTGCGTAATCACTTGCTACCTTCCAAGCTTGTGTTACAGCATCTTGCGCATCTTGTGAAAGAGCATTGAATTTTTTGTCATTTGTTAAAATTGTTGACGGCCATACCATGTGATTCGTTACCGCCACATATTTTGCGATTTCAGCATATTTATTTGTAATTGTTGCGTCTAAATCCATATCCATCCCATCAATTACGCCTGTTTGTAATGCTGAGTAAACTTCCGTTAATGATAACGATTCTGGCGCTGCACCTGCATTACGGTAAAATGATTGTAGCGCTGGACTTGGTGTTACACGTAATTTCAGGCCTTTTAAATCGTCTGTAGAGTTAATTTTAGTGTCCTTCGTAACGATTGTACGTTGACCAGCAAACAAGTACGTTAAACCTTTAAGACCAGTACCTTCTACTTTCTTTAGTACTTGCTGACCTAAGTCTGATTGCGCTGCCGTATTTGCTTCTTCTAATGTCTCGAATAAATAAGGCGCAAACCATGCCGCCATTTCAGGTGTACGAGACGTTAAATATGCCGCTGTTATCATCGCCATATCAACTGACCCTGCTTCTACTTGCTGCACCATGTCTGCCTCAGAACCTAATTGGCTCGCTGGGTAAATTTCAACCGACATTTTGCCGCCTGTAATCGTCTCCAACTCTTCTTTAAATTTTTCAGAAGCCTGATGCCACATATGATCCGTAGGTGTAATATGTGCTAATTTAAACGTTACCTCTGGATATTCGCCTGTCCCTGCTGAAGCGCTATCCTCCACTGTTTCTTTATCATTGTTACAAGCCGCCAAAACTAAAAGTAACGTAAGCATTGCTGCAAAACTTAAAAGCTTTTTCATGAAATTGCCTCCCCTTTTATCATTTTTTTACTAAGCCTTCTTCTCACTCTTATTTCTTTTTCAAAAAATAATTCATATTTATTCAGAGCGGTAAAAGCAGTACAATTGTCATTTCATAAATAATGGATAGTTACTTTTACGCATTGCAATAAAATTCAGTTATTGGTACCTAACATTCAATGTTACTTCACATTAATTGTTAAGCTGCCCAGTGCACCATAATCGGCTGTTACTGTATCACCTGATTTCACAGCCACTGCATCAGTCATCGCACCCGCCAACACAAGTTCCCCCGGTTGGATGCCCCGTCCTTCTTTACTCAACAGATTCAGCAGTTCAATTACCGAATTAATCGGATGCTCTAAAATGGCTGCACCAGTTCCTTCATATTTCAGCTCATTATTGTGATATACATCCACTTTTATTTGCGCCCAATCAGTTGTAGTCGGTGCATAAGGCTGACTGCCTAACAAAAACTTTGTAGATGAGGCATTGTCTGCAATTACATCCATTAAAGAAAAGGAAAAGTTTTCGTAGCGACTATCAATAACTTCCAACGCCAAATACACATATTCTACTGCCGACCATACTTCATAAGGCATTAAATTTTCTCCGGCAATCGGTTTTTTAAAAGTAAAAGCAACTTCCGGTTCAATACGTGGATGAATGTGATCTGCTGCTGTAATTTCATTGTGGCTCATCAGCATATTGTTCGTTAAGCGACCGTAAATTGTGGATTCCACACCAACTTGAAGCTGCTTTGCTTTACTCGTTAAACCCATCTTCCAGCCTATAAATGCATTACTTGCCGAAATCGATTTTTCGATACTGAGACGTTGAATTTCGTATGCTTCCTCTGATGTTAGCGCCGGATTACTGATCGTAATTTTTTCAATTGCTTTTTTTTCCGATTGTGCCATAGCGATACGCTCTACATATTCATAAATTGTACTCACGATATACTCACCTTTTTTCCCGCCATTTGTTGTGCTACTTCAATAATCATATCTTCTTGTCCACCTACTACTTTACGCTTACCCAGTTCCACTAAAATATCACGGGCATCGACCCCGAATTTCTCTGACGCAACGACAGCATGACGTAAAAAGCTTGAATATACGCCTGCATAGCCCATAATAAAGCTGCCACTCGTAATATCTTGAGGTGCTGGCAAAATATTAGCGCGCACATCATCTGCTAAATCGAGCATTTTGTAAAGATCAATACCAGTTTCATAACCTAGGCGATCTAATACCCCGACTAAGACTTCCGTTTGCGTATTTCCTGCCCCAGCACCTAAACAGCACACACTACCATCAATCCTGTTTGCACCTGCCTCAACAGCAGCAAGAGTATTTGCAACTGCTAACGATAAGTTATTGTGTGCATGGAAGCCTATGTCTACCGACAAATGAGCTTTTAACAAACGAATGCGTGCCGTTACATCGCTTGGCAGCATTGCACCTGCCGAATCAGTAACGTAAACAGCATCTGCCCCATACTCTTCCATTAACTTCGCCTGCTCCAAAACAACTTCCGGCAGAGCACTATGAGCCATCATTAAAAACCCAACTACCTCCATGCCCATCGCTTTTGCTGTTTCAATATGCTGCTTTGAAACATCGGCTTCTGTGACATGTGTTGCTACGCGAACCATACGCGCACCTGCACCATATGCCTCTTTCAAGTCTTTGATCGTACCAATTCCCGGTAACAACAAAACAGCAATTATTGAGTTACCGGCCTCTTCTGCCGCGACTTTGACGAGTTCTATGTCATATACCTTTGAAAAGCCATACTGCAAAGATGAGCCTCCTAAGCCATCGCCGTGCGTCACTTCGATATAAGGAACCCCAGCTGCACTTAGTTGCTTTGTTACACTGCGCACCTGTTCTTTTGTAAATTGATGCCCTACAACATGGCTTCCGTCACGTAACGCTACTTCTGTTATCAATAACTTTTTCATGATATATGCACTCCTTCTTGCTGGAGCTGCTGCGCAATCATTTCAGCGACTTTCAAACCTGCAGCTGTCATTATATCCAGGTTACCGGCATACACCGGCAAATAATCTCCTAGCCCTTCCACTTCTAAAAATACCTTTACTTCGCGTCCATCCACCAAAGGTTCGATTTTCAAACGGTAGCCTGGTACATATTCGTTGACTGCCTGCACTATTTCTTTAATGGATTGCTTAATTTGTAATGGATCTTTCGCTTCTTCCTCTAATAAACAAGAAACGGTATCACGCATAAGCATTGGTGGCTCTGCTGGATTTAAAATAATAATGGCTTTCCCTTGTTTTGCACCGCCAACTTGTTCAATGGCACGAGCTGTTGTTTCTGTAAATTCATCAATGTTCGCACGTGTACCTGGGCCAGCGCTTTTTGAGGCAATTGTGGCAATGATTTCCGCATAGGCTACACTTTGTATGCGCTGAATTGCATATACAATCGGTATAGTCGCCTGTCCACCGCATGTAATCATATTCACAACTGGCTGATCGATATGCTTTTGTAAATTTACAGCCGGTACAACAAACGGTCCGATTGCTGCAGGTGTCAGGTCAACAATACGTTTTCCTAGTGGCACCAATGCATCAACATGTGTTTGATGTACTTTTGCTGAAGTAGCATCAAATAAAATATCCGCCAGCTCAGGTTGCTGCAAAAATCCTTCAATACCATTAGAAATCGTGTTTATCCCAACATCTTGCGCACGTTTTAATCCATCAGATGCTGGATCAATACCGATTAACACCGACATTTCCAAAGAATCCGAGCGCATGACCTTTTTCATCAGATCCGTACCGATGTTGCCGGAACCGATAATTCCTACCTTCACCTTTTTCATAGAACCTCCTATTAAACACAGCTTAGTTGAATTTTCCCGAGCGTTTCACCAAAGTCCGCTGTAAATTCGTCCCCTGGGCTTGCATCAAGTGCAGCGGATAGAGCACCCGATAAAATTACTTCGCCTTTTTTCACTCCAATATTAAAATCAGCTAACCGATTTACGAGCCATACAACACATGCGGCAGGATTGCCTAAAACATCTGTCCCTTTTCCGCTATTGACCAATTCACCATTTTTATAAAAATTCATTTCTACAGCAGGCAGGTCAATTTCCTCAATCGACTTCTTTATATCCCCTAACACATATTTCGCTGACGATGCGTTATCCGCTATCGTATCTAGCAACTTAATTTTCCAATCTTTAATGCGACTATCAACGATTTCAAGACTCGCAACGACATAATCGGTTGCTGCAAGTACTTGTTCCAACGTAACATTCGGACCAATTAAGTCCTCCTTCATGACAAATGCAATTTCTGCTTCTACACGCGGCTTAATACACTCGCTGCAATCAAGGACATTATTTGTTATAGCCATCGACGCCAGTAAATGACCATAATCCGGTTCATCTACATTGAGCAGCTGCTGCATCGCGCGCGAGGTCAAGCCAATTTTTTTGCCCGTAATATTGTCGCCGGCATTAACTTTACGATGTATTTGCTCAAGCTGAATTGAATAGGCATCCTTTAAACTTAAACTGTCGATTTGTTCCGTCAATGGTGCAATACCTTGACGTGTTTTTTCTGCTTGCGAAATTCTACTTGACCATTCAATTAAATTTACACTCATCATAGGTCACCTGCTTTTATAATTTGATTGTTACGTTCGATTGCTCACAGTAAAATTCGAAGCTATGTGCGCCGCCTTCACGCCCGATTCCACTTTGTTTCATACCGCCAAACGGTGTACGTAAATCGCGTAAATACCATGTATTCACCCATACAATTCCCGATTCGATTTGCCCAGCTACACGGTGCGCACGACGTAAATCATTCGTCCAAATTGTCGCTCCTAAACCATACGTTGTATCATTCGCATAACCAATTACTTCTTCTTCTGAATCAAATGGCAATACCGTAACGACGGGCCCGAAAATTTCTTCCTTTACACAGCGTGAATGTTCATCTAATCCAACAATAATTGTCGGTTCGATAAAGTAGCCCTTTTCCATATGTGCCGGTCGCCTTCCGCCTGTTAAAATTGTGCCGCCTTCTTCTTTAGCAATATCTATATAGTGCATGACTTTTTCGTAATGTTCCTTCCCTACTAATGAGCCGATATTCGTTTTAGAATCAAATGGGTCTCCGACAACCAGCTCTTTCGTACGGGCTACAAATTTCTGCAAAAAGTCATCCATGATGGAACGCTCTACGTATATACGTGATGCACATAAGCATACTTGCCCTTGATTACGGAAGCTCGAGTGTAGTGTCGTTTCCACTACTTCTTCGATATCTGAATCCGCAAAAATTATGGCAGGGTTTTTGCCGCCAAGCTCAAATGACACTTTCTTTAACGTTGGGGCAGCTGCCTTCATAATTGTCGTTCCTGTACGCGTTTCCCCAGTAAAGGTTATCGCATCCACTAATGGGTGCTCTGATAAAAACGCCCCTGCAGAATCTTTTCCGAAACCATGTACAATATTAACAACACCATCCGGCACACCCGCTTCCTTACAAATTTCTGCGAGCTTCGTTGCCGTCATTGGTGTTAATTCAGCCGGTTTCATAACGGCTGTACTACCTGCAGCTAAACATGGGGCAAGCTTCCACGTTAATAATAAGAGCGGCAAGTTCCAAGGATTAATCATTGCCACAACTCCTACCGGTCGCGTTACTGTATAATGCAGCGCAATATTGTCCTGGTTATATGCTTCATTTCCTAATGACGTCACATAATCGGCAAAAAAGTGAAAGTTATGTGCCGCGCGTTTAATATCCATCTCCATTGCTAATGCGTAAGGCTTTCCTGTATCAAGCGCTTCAAGCATTGCAAACTCTTCTACATTTTCCAAAATAAGATCGCCAATTTTGCGAATCACCTGCGAGCGCTGTTTCACTGTAAACGTAGACCATTCGCCTTTTACAGCCGCCTTAGCTGCTTTCACCGCAAAATCGACTTCATCCTGTGTTGCTTCAGCTACCCAACCGATTACTTCTTCAGTTGCTGGATTAATATTTAAAAATTTCCGATCTTCAGCCGCCTCGATATAATGACCGTTAATAAAATTGCGACAATCAATACCCTTTACCTGTACTTGTTGCATATCTTCCTACAGCTATGTGTAGGATTCACCTCGCTTTACGTCGATGTATAAAATAAGGCAACCTTAAAGAAGATAAAGCTATTACTTCCTTAAAGCTGCCGCACGTGCTGTTATTCTTCTACTTCAACAATCATCTCGATTTCAATTGCTGTATTATTCGGCAATTGCGCCATTCCTACCGCTGAACGTGCATGCTTTCCCTTTTCACCAAATACTTCAACAAGTAAATCCGATGCCCCATCCATTACTTTTGGCTGCTGTGTAAAATCAGGAGCAGAATTAACCATTCCTAAAATTTTCACAACGCGCTTCACCTTCGATAAATCTCCTAATTCATGCTTCAGCACTGTAATTAAGTTAATCATCGACTGCCGTGACGCCGCATAGCCCTCTTCAACTGTTAAATCCTCACCAAGCTTACCGTGATATTGGTCAACACCTTGACCTGATGTGAAAATTAAATTTCCCGTACGCACACAGCCTACATAATTTCCAACTGCCGAACGTGGTTTCCCTAGCTCAATGCCCAGCTTCTCCAACTGTGATTCTGGCGTTTGTGTATTATTCATTATTTACTCACACCAATCTTCGCTAAATTTAAAAACTGACGCGCATTTTCGCCAAGAACAGCACTCTTCACTTCGTCTGAAAGCTGCAGCGATTCATCGATGACTTTACCTGGATTAATCTCACGTAGCAAAAATGGGTAATCCGATCCCATAATGATCTTGTCATGACCAAAGCGCTCTAACAAAAAGGCAAAATTGTCTTTATCGTAAACGAGCGAATCGAAATAAAACTTTTTAGCGTAATAACTCGGCGGATGCTCTGTAAGACGTAAATGCGGCCAAACATCCCAGCCTTGATCGAGGCGCGGTAAAATATATGCAAATGACCCGCCGCCATGTGCAAAGCATACTTTGAGGTTCGGACATTTTTCCATCACGCCACTCCATATTAAGCTCGCAGCGGCAAGAGCTGTCTCACTCGGCATGCCTACTGTGTACATAAAGTTATGACGTGGTGTGCGATCTTTCGCCATCGTTTCCCATGGATGAATAAACAGCGGCATCTCCAGCTCTTCAGCCGCTTGGAAAAACGGAAGCAAATAGTCTGCATCCAAGTTTTCGCCATTGACGTTTGTTCCAATTTCAATACCTGCTAACCCAAGTTCCTTACAACGACGCATTTCTGCAATAGCTACCTCCGCATCCTGCATCGGCACGGTGCCTAACCCAGCAAAATGCGCTGGATAGTCCTTTACTATGTTAGCGATAAAATCATTTTGGAATTGTGCCATTTCTAGCGCTTGCTCCACTGGTGCCCAGTACGAAAAAGTAACAGGTACAGGTGAAATCACCTGCATATCCACACCTTCTTTTTTCATATCCTCTATACGCTTTTTCGAATCCCACACTTGATCCGTCACTTCTCGAAACAAATTGCCGCTTACCATAATGTCTGCTCCACAAGAACATTTTTGCTCCATTACCGGCCATTTATCATTACCGTACTTCTCTACAAAATTAGGTAAATTCAATGGATAAATGTGTGTATGGAAATCGATTCTCATACTTGCCATTCCTCAACTTTTTCTGACATTACGTGACCGCACTTATCGCACGTACGTAATTCCTCCGAGCCATTGAACTTTGCAATGCCTTCTGCAATCTGTTGTCCGATATTCGTTACTTGGAGCGTTACACGATGTACTTCATGATCGCATTTTTCACATAGCCATACTAAGTCCTCTAGTTCGCCTTCTTGACGTTTATATTCAATTACGATGCCGTATGTGTCAGCTACGCGGTGCGGAGAATGCGGCACATTGCCTGGTAATACGAACATCTCTCCTTCTTTTACTTCAATTACTTCGCGTTTATTTTCATCATTAATGATTTCAACATAGCAAGAGCCTTTTACTTGGTAGAAAATTTCATCTGAAGGGCTTACGTGGAATTCACGACGTGCGTTTGGACCGCCAACTAGCATTACTAAAAACTGAGAATCATTCCATAGTACCGTATTATTTACTGGTGGCTTTAATAAATCTTTGTTTTCCTCTATGATTTTCCAAATGTTTTGAGAGCGTGCCTGCATTTTGCTTACTTCAGTAAAATTGTTCATTGTAAAACCTCCTATTTTTTTGT
The DNA here is from genome assembly GCF_014836935.1 of Solibacillus merdavium. Taxonomy (GTDB): domain Bacteria; phylum Bacillota; class Bacilli; order Bacillales_A; family Planococcaceae; genus Solibacillus; species Solibacillus ferritrahens. The sequence goes on from NZ_JACSPW010000004.1 coordinate 212,085, forward strand.
GCTATGTGCCTCGCTTACTAGTTTTCTATTAAGTAGAATATAATAAGCTAATCACGTTAGCATTTAGATCGTTATATAGCCAATCTCCCGCGATATTGTCTGCGCAGAGCGGATAACCTCATTTAAAATAAGCTGATAATTATGTTCCTGAACGTAATTGATATCGCATACGAAGTTTAATGCGGCAATAACTTGCCCACTATAGCTTTTAATTGGTGCGGCGATTCCAAATGTCCCTGTTTCATTTTCACCCTTGCTAACAGCAAAGCCTTGTTTATAAATCTCTTTTAGCTCTACCTTCAAATCAGCAATATCAGTTATCGTATTTTCCGTAAACTTCTCCATACCATGATGCTCAACCGCCTTCAAAAAAGAAGGGTTATAGGCAAGCAGCACCTTACCGATACTTGTGGCATGAGCCGGGAATCTTGTTACACCGATATATGTCGGCAATACATCTGAATGGGGTGAAACACTTTTAAATATGAATCGGACTTGGCCGTTATCGAACATCCCAACATGAACGCTGCCTTTATAGCGATTTACAAGACTTGCCGCAATTGGTGCGACCTTTTCATTCATCTCCTGCTGATACATGACTTTATTACTCCACTCTAAAATGCGCCAGCCGAGTCGATATTTACGGTCTTTATCTTGCATTAGTATATTTTCCTTGCACATCGTCTTTAAAAAATGGTGTGCTGAGCTAACAGGAAGACCTAACATTTCTGCAATTTGTTTGTTTGACAAAGCTGACTCACTTTCGAAAAATAAATCAATAATTTGTGCCATTTTACTTACAGAAGCGATCATTCCTATTACCTCCTGATTAGTTTGTCTGTGGCTCTTTTACCGTATCTTCCTTCATTAAAATAGCATCAGCTAAATCAAGCGCATTGTCCTTTTTGTACTTGTTGTAGAAAATTGCGCGTTTACGAATTGGATCTCCAGTGTAATAACGCTCATATTGTAATGCGCGCATCCCAAACGCCTCTCCACATAAATCCCAGGCTAGCTTGAAGATTTTCATGCGTGCCTCTGCATCGATACCTGCACGACCACCATAATGACGATCAATCGTTGGACGCAACTCCTCACTTAAGAAGTCTGCCTCTGTTGGCATCATAAGCAAGCCCCCTGCACCAATTGTCTGCATTACTTCGATTGTGCGGGGGTACATGTCTGGCATCATACCGCGAATTGTTTCCAGTACGACTGGGTTTAATCGTGCCTCTCCATATTCCGTAATTGTATATTCATGCTCTGCTGTACGCAGTAGTGAACGAATAACCTCTGTATTTTGAATTAACTCCCCTAAATCCCGTTGCACATGTAAATATTGGTCTGCTCCGATTGAATCTGCCACTTTACATGCAACTTCCACCGCAAATTTTAGCTTTATATAGCCGCGTACGCCCGATTGATGGGCTGGTTGCTCAGCAATACCTGTCATAGGATACAGCAAGTTTGCTGCCTCAACATTGTTGTAAAGGAATACTTTATCCCAAGGAACAAGTACATCTTCGAAAACCAGTAATGCATCCATTTCTTCATATCGCGATGCAAGTGGATGATCGAATGTTGAACGTGTACCGTCCTGCACAGGCTCACGGCAAATAATTTTCAGCCCTTTTACATCAACCGGTACGGCAAACGCCAGCGCATATCGTTCATCTCCGGGCGCAAAACCTGGGAACGAATAAACAATCACTTCATCTGTCAATGCCGCCAATGTCGCCAGCATTTTTGCCCCGCGTACAATAATTCCTTCAGGTCGTTCCTCTACGACACCAAGATGCGTAAATTTATCAGCCTGTTCATGCGAATTTTTACTTCGGTCATTTTGAGGATTCACAATCGCATGTGTTAAGAAAATATCGTTATCTCGTAAATGCTTATAGTAGTTTTCGATATTCGTTGCCCAGTCCTCATTATATTTGCGTAAAAACCAAGAGTTTTGAGCCAACGATGTTACAACTGTATTTAAAAAATCCGGTGTACGACCCATTAATCCGAAAGTTTGACGTGCCACCACCTCAAACGCCTTACTTCGCTTCATAATATCCTCATAATTATGTGGCATTAAAAAGGATGTCGCCATACGCTCTCCTGTTTCCTCGCACACTACGGTTAAATCATCCTGATATACGGGATCATGCTGCATATCATACAACTTTGCAATTTCCTGTGCAGGTTGTTTAAAGTATGGTTCATCCAAAATATTTTCTACGATTTTCCCGTTTAACCAAACTTCTGGCTTGCGTGACTTTAATGCTTCAATATATTGTGCTCCAGTACGAATCCCCACCATATACACTCCCTTTATAATTATTGCACTTCCTGGCTTTTATACATCGCTGTCGTTCCCATCCTACCTTCAAAGAATGTTAATGAATCACCGTCTTGACGTTCGAATTCTGTAACCTCTCCAATAAACAGCACATGATCACCTGCATCATATTGTTGCCATTGCTTGCATTTAAAGTAGCTCGACACACCGGTAATGCTTGGCGAATCCCCTTCCTTATTCCAAGGAATATCCAGTCCCTCCTGTGGACGACCCGCAAACTGCCATGCAATAGCCTCCTGATCATCCGCCAACACATTGATCGTGAAAGGTTTATTTTGTAACTGCTTATATGAATTTGCTTTTTTATCAATCGACACAAGTGCAAGTGGTGGCTCTAAAGACACCGATGTAAATGAATTCACCGTAATTCCATTAATCCCATCTTCATCAAACCAAGTCACAACTGTTACACCTGTCGGAAACTTTCCAAATGCCTGTCTTAATAATTTTCCGTCCATAATAAAAACCCCCTTTCAAATTATTAATCTCATATTAACAAGATGAATATGGTGGTTATAGCGATAAATTTCACAATATGAAATTATCTAAATTTTTTTAATATTCTTATATTGAAGTTTATAATTCTTCTTTTCGTTAATAACAGTTAATAATCCTCCATTTCGATTTACTCAATTGACGGATAAATTTTTCTATACTAACTTTGATATTCATCATAAAAAGCACCAATGCCTTTCTCATTAGGCATTTGGTGCTTTAAAATTGTTCAACTCAAAAAAGGGATATCCGAACTCCGGACATCCCTTTCATAATAATTATTTTAACTCACAAGCCCAACCATCTTTATCCCCGTCTCTTGCTGCTGCATAGGCAGGGTGAGATGACTTGACACCAGAAGGGTAATATTTACGCATTTCTGTACAGTTTTTAAATGAAGTTGGTGCTCCTGGAATAACATAAGTACCTGAGCTTACATTACCTGTTGGTTTGGTAGGCGTTGTTGGTGTTGTTGTCGGTACAATTAACTCTTTTGCATTAATCGAATAGGTTTGACCATTTGTTGTAGTAACAATTGTACCTGTCTCCGCTGTTGCATAAGCTTTTGTACCGATTGTTTTAATATTTGCCATCACTTCTTTATGTGGATGACCATAGCTGTTGTCTTTTGCGTAGCTTAAAACAATCGCTTCAGGCTTAACCTTTTGTAAAAATGACAGTGAGCTACTTGTACTTGATCCGTGATGACCCGCTTTTAATACAGTTGCCGACACATTATATGCCTTTGAGATTTGTGCCTCTACTTCAGTATCAGCATCACCCATTAATAAAAATGATACATTTTTATACGTAAGCTTCAATACAATGGATGCATCGTTTGTGTTACTTGTCTTTGCATCGACTGCTAATACTTGTGTTTTTACTTCACTATCTAAATTAATGGTTTCCCCTACAGTTGGTTCCTTATAGCGGATATTTTTACTTAAAACAGTTTCCAGTAATTTCTCATACGTCACCGTTGTATGGGATTTACCACTGTTGATAAATTCCCCTACCTGAAATGCTTGAATGACTGCATTTAACCCGCCGATATGATCTGCATCAGGATGGGTTGCGACAATGTAATCGAGCTTCTTCACATTTTGTGCTTTTAAGTACGAAACAACTGTATTGCCATATTCCTTTGTCCCGGCATCTATAAGCATTGTTTTACCATTTGGCGCCTGAATGAATATCGAATCCCCTTGTCCTACATCTAAAAAGTGAACTTTCATTTTTTTTGATGAATTTAGGTTTTCCTGATACTTCACTGCTCGTGCTAAAAAGGCAGAAATATGTGCACGCGTTAAATTATTGGCCGGCTTAAACGTACCATCCTCATAACCGGTTGTTATTTTTGCTGCTGCTAATTGGCTCACTGCTTCATATGCAGTATGACCTTTTTTCACGTCTTTGAAAGTTTTCGTACCGTTTGGCAGATCGAATGCACGTGCAATAAACGCCGCCATATGTCCACGCGTTACTTTTGCCGTCGGCTTAAACGTACCATCTGTATAACCGTTGATGATTCCTGCTTCCACAGCAGATTGAATATAGCCACTATTGGCATGTGATTTTGGAACATCTTTAAATTTCGTGGCACGTTTTGTACCATCCAGTCCGACAGCTTTTGCTACCATGACTGCTACTTCCTCACGCGTCACAATATCCTTCACACCATACGCGTTTTTGTCGGCAGAAATAATACCTTTATTTAATAAATAAGCTATATCATTATAGTTACTATGCTTTGGTGGTACATCTGTAAAGACCTGCTTCGCTTGTGCAGCAGTTGCTGGTAAAGACATTGATATTATAAGAATCAACGTTAGTAATACACTAAATATTTTATTCATTTTTTAACCTCCCGCTATTTATTATAGGTTTTTTAGAATAGAAAGGAAGTTATTTTCAAATAATATATGTGGTTATTTAATACCACTTGTGGCTATTTAACCCTCACTTTATAGAAGGCTTCCAATATAGGAGGAGGAACTTTATTGAGACTCAACCTTAAGATGTTAAAATGAATTTATTTTTCGATTATTGTTTATAGTATGGATTGGCAATATGTATGTTATGTTTCAATAAAATTTTATTTTTTGTCTTTTTTTATACAAAAAAATGATTAGCAATTGCATCATATTCCTTACAAAAATAAAAAAGCATGCAGCCTATGCTACATGCTTTAAAATGACCCGTACGGGATTCGAACCCGTGTTACCGCCGTGAAAGGGCGGTGTCTTAACCACTTGACCAACGGGCCTATTTGGCTCCGAAGGCAGGACTCGAACCTGCGACCTGCCGGTTAACAGCCGGATGCTCTACCAACTGAGCTACTTCGGAA
>NZ_JACSPW010000050.1 GCF_014836935.1 Solibacillus merdavium
GAATTAGGTAGACATAAAACAAATAAATCTTTGTCAAATTCTGTGGCTGCAATCGGCAATAATTGGTCCCGGGAAAAGCCACTCTCTTTTAGAACATAATCATCAATAGCATTTAACAATATTTTTGCATAGTCCATTATTATTGATCCTTTTAATTGCTCTGTACCGAACAAATCAACTGTCTGGTAAAACCCTTTCCAACCATTAGCATATTTAAGAAAATCCCTAAACATTGGATCAAGTTTACATCTCAATTCTTTCTCTACAGCAAGAATATTGTCTTCATTTGCTCCGATTTCTGGAAAGTGATGAGGCCATATCTGCTTCACATCTTGTTTAAATAATTCCTGCTTCACTAATACCATTGAAGCAATATTTTCTCTCCAATTACTCATCGTCTAAATTCTCCTTTACAAACTTAAATTCTGTCGGCTTATAACCAATAGGATATTTATTGGCCTGACCACCAATACTAAGATTTACTTTTGGATCAAGATCTAACCAACTATGAGGTTCTGGTTTCGCCATCCAAGTTGTATCTGGAACATGTCCAACGTGTCCTTTATACTGGTTTCCATTGTCAGAAGCTCGTTTACCTTCTTTTCTTGCTGCACGAGAGGCATCTTGTCTTAATTTACCTTTTGTAGAAACTCTCCCGGTTGGTGATAGCACCCCAGCTTTTAAAGCCGCGTTAGAACCCTCAACATAAGCCCTAACTTGAGCTATTTGCTCTTCGGTAGCTCCAGGAGGAGCTTTAACCTCTACGGGACCACTAAGTGTATCATTACCCTGCTCCTTCGATTTCGCAGGTGGTAACGTTGTTGCACTTGCTTCCTTATTCGCCTGAGACGGTGCTTGCTGCTTTGTCGGTTTAGCTGGTGTAGCAGACTCGACAATAGATACTGTTTTACTTTTACCACCGCATGCACTAATAGCTAGGATACATTAAATAGGTTGTACGT
>NZ_JACSPW010000051.1 GCF_014836935.1 Solibacillus merdavium
GTGGAGGATGACGGGCTCGAACCGCCGACCCCCTGCTTGTAAGGCAGGTGCTCTCCCAGCTGAGCTAATCCTCCATAGGATATTCATATATTACTTTATGTAATGTTTATCCTTTCTCTTAAGGACAAGATTTATAATATCAGTATTCTTGATATAATGCAATACTCTTTTTAAAACTTTTTTCAAAAATAATATTTTTTCTATGTTTTCAATAACTTGTCTCAATTTCTATCTAAACCGATTACTTAGCATAACGAAATTTTAATATGTTTTCTCCATTTTTTCAATAGCTGTTTTCATTTTTTATAAATATAAATCAATGTTATATATATATATAAGTTATTGCCGAATAATAACCTTTTGAAAGTTCTTGTAATTATATATTTTCTAAGTTGTTTTAACTCTATAGTAGAAATAAAATTTTAATTATTTATGTAATATATTAATTTCTTATTAGTCCACCTTCTGCGTTACAAATAGATATTCTTAATAAAGTCACTCTTAGAGACCTAGAATGATGTTATTGTCGTAATAGGCAGTATAGAATCCGACAAATAGTGTCCTTGGATGATTCCGCCTTTTAACGTGGAATGGCAGGCTTGCAAGGGCATCGATCGTTAATAATTTATCCATTCTCTTCGAATAAGCTGCTATAACATCGAACTTGCACTATATTTCATTGCTCGACAAATTAGACATACACTTTTATTCAACCGGTCATTTTTTATATGAATCTCTTTATGTTATTAAAGTATATAAAAAAACGCTAAGTACATGTGAAAGTACTTAGCGTTTTCTCTTCTTATGTATGACCCGTACGGGATTCGAACCCGTGTTACCGCCGTGAAAGGGCGGTGTCTTAACCACTTGACCA
>NZ_JACSPW010000052.1 GCF_014836935.1 Solibacillus merdavium
GTTGTACGTACTTTATAATTTTTTAAAACTTCATAGAGGACTGATATGGGTTATCACTTTCTTGTAGGTAATATGCGGTTTATTCGGCACTAGGTAGCCCCGTTAAAAAGAAACCTTGAGAGGCAAAAGCCAATCAAGGTTTCTGGATATAATAATTAAGCAATTTTTAAGCAATTCATCATTTCATTTTTTTGATGCATTAGTTAAAAACGCATTTAACTTATTACTCAAATTTAAATTAACATTTTCTATTTTATTTCCTTCGACATTTATTCTTTTAAAGTTCATTATAAAACTTTTGAAAGAGTCAGATACTAAATATATATTCTCTCCATCCATTTCGTGAAACCAAATATAAATTTTATTTTGTGTGTTATCTTGTATTCCAATGCAAACTAAATCTCCTCCTGGTAAATCTGCAATAGGAATTAAATCAGCTGGTAATAAATCTTTATAAAAGTTTATTTTATCCTCAATATTATTTTCATCGTTATATAATCCATAAAATGAGTCTACTTCAAATTGTGTTAGCTTAATTTTATCTGATAAACCTTCTGGAGGAATAAAGTGATAATCTTCCTTGATATAATCATTACCATAATGTTGCAGATAATATGAATAATCTTGAGGTAACTTTATATTATATTTTCCTTCTAGATTATTTATATGGTTTTCATTCCAACTAGTGTCAATCTCTTTTACATCGAAATCAATTATTGTTTCTAGCTTTTTTTTAAATTGTTCCATTTTTTAATACCCTCCTCGTAGGTTAG
>NZ_JACSPW010000053.1 GCF_014836935.1 Solibacillus merdavium
ACATATTCCATACATATGGATATCATATCCGCTTGTAGTTCACTAAATATATCTTCAAATTCTTTCATGCTACTTTTCACTCCTAGATTAATTTTTTAATTTTCCAAGGCCAGCCTTACCATCAATTGTATAATTAACTATAAATTTATCTGGTCGCATATTATCCCCAGAATAGATTATTTCAATATCAACTGTTACTTTTTTAGGTGGTTTTTCTTTCAAAGCTGCAGCCCATTTTTCTTCAATCTTTTTATATTGCTTCAAATTAACATCAGATAATTGTGAAACCAAATTATCTATTTTAGGTGATCCTCCAAATCGATCACCAATCAAATGTCCGGCATGATCTTGGCCTTTTACTTTACCTGGTGTATTTTTACTATGAGGCAACCTTTGATCTCTCTTAGTCAATTGTAAATTTTCTGTTTCAAATTTAGAAATCCTTCCTAATTTGTCTGTTTCATAAAGGTAGTCATACTCTCCCGTTTTATACTTAATATTAGGCTTCAACTTATTTTTTCTGCCGTTTGTAAACTGTTCACCTTTGTTGACAAATGTTTTTATCTCACTTGTACTAGAACTAATTTTACCCTTATCCTGCTCCTTAGATTTCGAAGGTGATGCCGTTGTTGCGCTTACTTCACTTTTCGCCTGAGACGGTGCTTGCTGCTTTGTCGGATTCGTTAGTGTTGGGGACTTGGCCAGATTTACTGTTTTATTTGTTGCTTTGCTACCCGATGTAGCTCCTGAAACAGCCTTTGCT
>NZ_JACSPW010000054.1 GCF_014836935.1 Solibacillus merdavium
ATACATAGTAAGCATTCGATCGTTGTGACAGCGAATGAGGACGTAACCTTTGCAGCAAAAAACATGGCATTCAGTGCTACCGAGTCACTCCGTTTCACCTGTGGATCCAGTAGCATCGTACTAGACAGTGTGACCGATATGCAGGGAGAACTGGTCATGATGGAAGGCTCTGTAAAAGGTTCGGTTTCGGTGGCAGAAGCAGCGGATGACGAAGACGACGAGGATGAAGACCTGGATTCAGCGCTCGATGTATTAGGCATGATTCCCCTAACCGGGGGTGATGTCTAGTGGCGAAGAAGAAAGGAAAAGGCTTTTTTGGTGCAATCGGGAAGGCATTAGGTAGTATCCCGGTTGTAGGAAAGGTGAAAAAGGCGGCAAAATCCGTTAAAAAAACAGTAAAGGCCGCCAAAAAGAAACTGAAAAAAACCGCCAAAAAGGTAATCAAAAAGGTCAAGAAAAAGGTTGGAAAAGTTTACACCAAAGCCCGAAAAATAAAAAATAACCTCTCCAAAAGCAAGATTGTCAAAAAAGTAAAGAAGACCGTAAAGAAAGCGGTACTGGCCACAAAAAAGGCAGTCAAAAAAGTGAAAAGTACAGTTAAAACGGTAAAAAAGGCGACCAAGGTAGCAGTCAAACAGGTCAAGAAGGCCGCGAAAAAAACCGTGACGCA
>NZ_JACSPW010000055.1 GCF_014836935.1 Solibacillus merdavium
ATCCTGCAGAGATTACGTCTTTATAGCCGCCCTCTTTGAAGGACGTATACGCAACGGCCACTTTTCCGCCGACCTTTTTCAGAGCCTTCTTCGTCTTCTTTACGGCAGCTTTGACGTTCTTTTTCGCTTGCGTCACGGCTTTCTTCGCGGCCTTCTTGACCTGTTTGGCTGCTGCTTTGGTCGCCTTTTTTTCTCTGATTTCTACTGTTAGAGTAATAAATTTATAAAATCATTATTCCCAGTAAATATTTATCCATTCCTACCGGAGAAAAACTACCGCCTGTAAAATACAGACAGTAGCTTCAACAGGTTTCCTAGATTACATTATATCAATCTTTTAACGCTAATACTTCATCTCGATTATAATCAATCATTGCCAGAAAATATTCATTAAAATTCTCGAATCTATCAATTTCCTCCCCAGCGAACCAGACTACCGATCCAGGATTAGAGGAATTAGGTAGACATAAAACAAATAAATCTTTGTCAAATTCTGTGGCTGCAATCGGCAATAATTGGTCCCGGGAAAA
>NZ_JACSPW010000056.1 GCF_014836935.1 Solibacillus merdavium
TTCGGGGCTGTTTAAATAATAAATTTCTATACACATTGGTGTCACTTTCAAAAACATTATAAATTATTATTTTCTATCTCCTCAAACCATTCATTAGCAATATGACGGGCCGTTTTAATATCGTCATTAGTATAAATTAAATCATACTTGTATTCAGCTTGAAGCTTACCACTCTTGTTATCATATATTAATTTCAACTCAGTCGGCATGTCTCTTTCATATTCTTTACACAACATTTTGATTTTTCCGACATTATCATTAATGATATCTAATACCATAAACCCTCGTTCTGTAGACACATCATATCTTTCATCCCCTTCCTCCAATGCATCATTTAATTTATGAGACTTTACATATTTATTATTAATTAAATAAAAGAAATTGCTCGATATAACTCCTTCTTCACATGAAGCATAGACATATACTTTATCCGCTCTATCTTCCACATATTCCATACATATGGATATCATATCCGCTTGTAGTTCACTAAATATATCTTCAAATTCTTTCATGCTACTTTT
>NZ_JACSPW010000057.1 GCF_014836935.1 Solibacillus merdavium
AAAGTTATAATCTATTGTTTGCTTCATTTAAGAAGCTTGTTTCATTAACGTTGCTTGTTCAGTTTTCAAGGTTCATGGTGGAGCCTAGCGGGATCGAACCGCTGACCTCCTGCGTGCAAGGCAGGCGCTCTCCCAGCTGAGCTAAGGCCCCTAAATAATGGTCGGAATGACAGGATTCGAACCTACGACCCCTTGGTCCCAAACCAAGTGCTCTACCAAGCTGAGCTACATTCCGAAATATGGCGCGCCCGGCAGGAGTCGAACCCACAACCTTCTGATCCGTAGTCAGACGCTCTATCCAATTGAGCTACGGGCGCTAAATATATTGTAAAGATGGTGCCGAGGGCCGGAATCGAACCGGCACGGTGATCACTCACCGCAGGATTTTAAGTCCTGTGCGTCTGCCAGTTCCGCCACCCCGGCATTTTTGGAGCGGAAGACGAGGTTCGAACTCGCGACCCCCACCTTGGCAAGGTGGTGTTCTACCACTGAACTACTTCCGCA
>NZ_JACSPW010000005.1 GCF_014836935.1 Solibacillus merdavium
ATATACATTTCGAAAAAAATTTTTTGGCACTCAAAAATGGCGTGAGCCATTGATATATCAACATTTATAGAGGGAGGTGTTAAATTGATCTATTTAGTCATGTTGGTTGGATTGTTTTTAGGTATTATATTTTTTGCGTTTGTTTTTATTGCTTCAAAAAGGAGCGGCAAATATTATTTAGCACCAGTCATCACTTTTCTTTTTTCGGGAATGATTGTGGCATACAGCCTATTCTTGGTTGGAGGATTCGAAGGAATGGGTTATTTATTTTTAGCAGTAGGATTTCTTGTAGTTAGTATTGCAGGAACATTGCTGTTACCGTTATTAATCCCGAAGATTAAATCAAAATCTCTTAATAGAAAAGATAAAATTAGTTTGTTCCTTTTACCTATCCTATTTTTTGCAACAATCGGGATAGCCATATTTTCAGAAGATGGCTATTGGATTATTGAACAGGCAAGCGCTGCTCCTGTAGACAAAGAAGGTTACCGAATTTCCACTATCTCTGAAGGAAGCAAAGCAATCACTTTACAATTAGGGGGAAAATACCTCGGAAAAGAAATTGAAGTGGAAAATGTAAGTAAACGAGGGGCGACAGAAATAATTTTGAAATTTGTAGATGGAGGGGATGATGATAAAGTTCCTTTTATACAGATAGGACTATATGAAATAAACGAACCATTGAAAGTACAAACAACGGATGGCGATATTTTTGAATCAATAGGGAGTCCTTGAAAATAAAGTTTTCCAATATAGAATAGAATCTATGGTATATAGTAGTAAGTTAAAGAGTAAGCCAACCCAAATAATGGTGCTTAATGTACGCCAGGATGATAGAGTAAAAGGACTTGTATGTAGCGTTATGCACGAGTCCTTTTACTTTTTTTAGTGTTCATAATACTAGTGATAATCGAGAAAATCGTAAAAATAATCACCCAAAAGAAGAATGTTTCACCAAATGTTGTAAACGTAAGTATTGTTAATACGCTAAATACTATTAATGGAGCGATGAACCATTTTTTAAATAACAAATAACTTATTGATGAAACAGTATATATGATAATAGGTAAAATTAAAAATACTAATAGAAATTCCATACTATCCTCCTAAAACATCAGCTTTTGATAAAACTATGTTAATACTTTTTCGCGTTAAAATTGTAACATAGGAAGTTAATGGTTTATATAGATGTATACTTTTAATGAAAAAATTAACAGTATACAAAGGACAAATTGATCGAATGAAAGCTTTACTCTTTTTTTGTTGAATAGTATCAAATTTTGATAGGAAACATTCAGTGTATCGAGTAACAGAAAAATCGCTGAATTTTCATACTATCTCGAATAGGGTATTTATGGTAACATGTAACTGAATCTTTCAAGTTAGAAAATAAAAGGAAGTGTAATAATCACATATGAAAAAGATATTGAAACCATTGATTAGTGTTGTTGCAATTGGTGCACTCTCCCTATCTATCAATATAAATCAAAATGTATTTGCGGATACATGTGAGTATGATACATCATCAAAGGTAAACCCAGACTATTCCACAATGAACTGTTTGTTAACCGAAACAGCACTGAGATATAATGTGCCTCCTGAAATTGTGAAGGCGGTAGCGGAAGGTGAAAGTGGAAATTGGCGACATTTTGATCAGAATGGCAAAGCGATTGTGACGGCTGATAATGGAATTGGTCTTATGCAAATTACCAATCAAGCGCGCTACGATCAAGAGAAGCTAAAAAGTGATCTTGTCTATAATATTCAGGCTGGCGTAGAGACGCTGGATAAAATGTTTAATCGCAAGGATTTGCCTAGCATCAACGGTGGGGAAAGAGATGTATTGGAACATTGGTATTTCGCTATCATGGCTTATAACGGGACTAAGCCAGTAAATAGTCCAATTGTACAAGCAACTGGTGAAAGAAATGTTAATGCCTATCAAGAAAAAATTCTTGGAATTGTTAAGAAATCAGAATTAATAAACTTAAAGGAACTGCCATTTAAACGCGAACATTTCCAATATGACTCTAACAGCAAGGAAAATATTAAATTTTCAGCTCTGAATTATAAATTTGATTTACCATTAACTGAATCAAAGTATTTTTTTAAAACGAATCAAAAAGTAAGTGCAACAGCTAATCCAAAATTTAGGTCAACACCTACTACGAATAATGATAATATTAAGGGTACTTTAAATAAAGGCGAAATGGTTACCATTACTGGTCCATTTGTATATGATGAAGTTTCAACGAAGAAAAACCATTTTGTTTGGTATCCAGTAAAAAGAAGTGACGGGTCAGAGGGGTATGTAGCTTCAAGTTATTTAGAGTACCCGGAAATGACAACATTACCAATACCGTCTCCAGCAGAGGTAACAAAACCGGACTACGCTGCTTATACTAAAAAGTATGCTGATTTCAACCCTACAGCCTGGTGGAAAGATGATATGATTTGGGCAATCGATCGAGGCTTAATTAAAGGATACAATGATGAATGGAACGCAAAAACTAAGAAATACGAAACCCAGCTACAACCGAACAGACATTTAACGGAAGCTCACTTCTTAACAATCTTCTTCCGTTATGCTCAAAAAGATGAATTAGCAAATGTAAAAGGCACTTCGTCTTGGAGCAGAAGTGGTATATACAACATGGCGGAAAAATACAAAATGCCTGTACTGGCAAATGAAAAGTCCAAAGAATCTAGAGCTCAAGCTGAGAATGGCATTAAACGTGGTAAATTAGCGCAATTGATCGTATCATACCATTTAGGTAAACAAGTAAGTGAAAACGAAGCTATTCAATTTTTCATAGATAATGGAATTACTACTGCTACATCAATCGTTGAATATAAGCCTAACCAAATTTTAACTCGTGCTCATATATCAGCGTTTATTCAAAGATATGAATCATTCGAATTAAAGCAAAAATAATTGAACTAAAAAAACGGTTGCGTTCTTGCAATCGTTTTTCTAATTTTACGGCGGAGGAAATGCATTAGAAAGAGGAGGATAGGTTGCATGGAACCAAAATGGCTATACAGATTAGAGAGTACCATTCCAACGCTAGGGCTTTGGTATAACGAAAAAGGGGACTTCGTTTTAACCCTCGCCGAAATTGAAAACTGTAAAACGAAAGATCTGCCAATGGGGTTTGACGAAAGATATAAACAAGGTGGTAAAGACTGGTTTAGTAGTTGTTCCAATATTGAAGATTTAACGCATTGGTATTCAATTGAAAATGCGAAAGATTTAATTAAGAAAGGCTTTAGGTTTTCGAAATATCTTGCTACTGATTACGTTGAATACGACAAAGAAACCGTTTTTTTAAAAGAGACTTGTTTGGAGAGAGTTACACTAAAGATTGAAGAAATTTTTAAATGAGAAAGTTTGGAATCGGGGTTGTGAAAAATGGATATGGATAATACTCAATACATTGAGCAGTGTATGATAAATTATGAAAAGATTATAAATAAAACAAAAGTAGCAACTAAAGAAAATAACGAAGTATTAGCAAAGCTTATCAAATCAATGTCATATGGACTCATCAAAACCAATTACGATAATTGGCTGGAAGAGTGCTTATTACAGGAAGACTGGCAAAAATTGAATGATTTAATTTTCCAGCAAATGCGTTATCAATTACTTCCGGGATCCAGTGGAGGGTACGACCATTGCCGAAACACTTTACATATTTTAGAGGCATTCGCTTGCGGGGACAATGAGGTAATGGAGCGCATTCTTCCAAATGAGCTGGGTTTAACTAAAAATGGTTACCCGTTTTATGTTGTGATAAGCAATCTCTTAATGGCAATGTGGTATAAAGATGAAACACTAATGAAAAAAGCCCTTGATGCTGCAGAAAAATTTGTTGGTACAAAGAAACCGCAATGGGAGCGTTCGGGAGCTGCATTTCTCATTGCTTTACAAGATGAAGATGTAGAAGCAATGGGAAAACATTTACAAGATTTCTGTTCGGGATATATGCGCGCAGATTTTAATAAGGCGATAAAACGGTTATGTGTACCTGCACATGGTCTTTATTGTTTGGCAAAAAACATATTGCCCTTAGAGCTATTTCAACAGATTAAAATGCCGGAACACAAGAACTTTTCTCAAGAATTCGCTAAGTGGAGAAATGATAATCCGCACCCTAGCTTAAATATATATTTTGAATATCCATCTCCTTTGGAAATCCTTAATCAAATAATTATGGCACCAGTAGCTAAAAGCATTATTTCCCAACCTTATCTTCAGAACGATAATCCACATCATTCACCGCAATTAAAGAAAAAATGGTTTCTTGATGAAGAGGCAATGTTAATGGCCTTTGTTGAAAATATGTAATCTTATTATTTAGATTCACATGTGTTGATCAATTAAATCCTTCCTGTAAAAAAAAGGCAATCTCAGTATTAAAACTGAGGTTGCCTTTTATTAATATATTGCATAAGTGATAAATAATATTAAATTTAGGTAAGTCTCGTTGATAATCAAAGTACTGATTACCAACGTTACATATATCTTTTACGCAATTTATTATGTTTTTTCTGCTACGCTATTAAAATTATATGAGTATAAAAATTATATTGGGGTAGAAGTATAGAAAATATTTAATTGAAAGAGGCGTTAACATGCAAGAAATACTTCTAATTTTGGCAATACAACTTGTTTATGTACCATTAATGACATTGCGAACGATTTTCCTAGTAAAAAATATGAGACTTCTAGCTTCAATTTTTGGGGTTTTAGAAGTGCTAATTAATGTATTTGCTTTATCCATCATCTTCAGTGGTGATCAAAACTTCATAGCGATGCTTGTCTATGCACTCGGTTTTGGACTTGGGATACCATTAGGAACAATGATTGAAGGTAAGCTGGCAGTTGGTTATGTTTCTGTTACGATTAATACGCAAGAAAAAAATCAGGAATTGATCGACATGTTAAGAGATAATGGATTTGCTATTACGACATATATTAGTCAAGGGCGTGACAGCGACCGATTTAAATACGAAATTTTGGCAAAACGAAATCGTGAAAAAGAACTGTTCAATCTTGTAGAATCAATTGAACCGAAAGCATTTATTATTTCGTATGAACCTAAATCATTTAGAGGCGGCTTCCTAGTCGACCGAATGCGCAATAAAAAGTTTAAACTAAAAAAGAAGACAGGAGAAAATTGATTTTCTATTGTGTCTTGAATCGCTAAAATTCAGCAAAAAAATAATAATAAATTCAGGATAGTTGGCAATACTAGTTATTGATGGTCGGTTAGCCATCGAATGATTTCGGCGCAGAAGGTTTCATCCTTCGCGCCTTTTTTATGTTTATACATTATCGCATTTTTTTGAAATTGATGTTATGGAAATCCCCTTTTCTTCAAATAATGAATGAAAAGGGGTGATAAGATGAGTAAAGAAGTTGGGAAGATTTTTGTACAGAGATTGATGAATAATAGTGATCCATTATCAAACATCGTTACAGTGCACCTTTTTTGTGAAAATGCGATAAATAGTTTAATTAAGGCTAAAGCTTTTGGCGTCGAGGATTTCTCGAAAAAGAATAAGGGGGAAACATATATCCCTATTCTTGATTCCAATTATTCAACGAAATTGTATTTTGTCTATTCGATGGGTTTAATCGAACAAAAATTATATGAAAATTTAAGACTGCTTAACCATTGGAGAAATAAAGCTGCCCATAATATCCATGAAGACTTAAAAAAATTACCTATCAATTTTCATATTTATAATGAAAACCATTCGATAACAGCAGGGGCCGATGAAAATGAAATCGTTTTAGGTGTTGCCTTTGCAACTTATGTTGAATTACATAAGTTTATCGAAGAACAATATGAAATAAAAATTTGAAACAAGTCGTTAAGCTTCGATATCAACACAAAGAGAGTTGGGGATGGACATTTCCAACTCTTTAATTATGACATTTAATTGATATTTACCCAATCGTATTCGGTTCTTATTTCACATTTTTGTAATTAAATGATGGTCAAATGTACCGAATATCCATAATATCCGCTAAAAATGTTTAAATAAGGGTAAATACTGTAAGTAGTTTATTTTTTTAAAGGGGATGGACAATTTGAAAAAGAGATATTTTTTGGCTATGAGTACACTATCAATTGCAGTGGTGGCAGGTTGTGGAGATACAGCGGAACCAGTAGAAGGAACTAAAGATGAAGCAAGCTTAACTTTGCAGCAAGTATATGAAAAAGCAATGGAACGCCAGCAAAATTTAAAAAGTGTCCATGCTGAAACAACGATGGACCAAGTAACGAATTTAAAGATGGACAGCGAAACAATGCAACTGACAAGTTCATCTAATTTAGCAATGGACATCGAACAAAACCCTATGGCAATGTATACAAAAGGTACTATTGATATGGATATGGGTGGCGAAAAATTCGAAATGCCAATGGAGATGTACATGACTGAGGAAGATGGCTTTTACATGTTGAATGGCGAAACAAATGAATGGATTAAGCTGCCGGATGAACAATATGAACAAATCATGGCACAGGCTGGGGCACAGGCAAATTCAACAGAACAATTAGAACAATTACAGCAATTCATAGATGAGTTTACATTTGAACAAGATGATGAAAATTACTTATTAACCTTAAATATTCAGGGGGATGAGTTTAAACAATTTATTCTATCTCAAATGGGTGCAAGTTTAGGTGAATCCATGGACATGTCAGGTGATATTTTAGAGAACATGAAGTTTGAAGATTCCCAGTATAATATAGTAGTTGCAAAAGATACATTTGATACGAAGGAAATCGATCTAGACTTAAAGATTATTACTAATATAGAAGGTCAGGAAACAACGATCGAAAGTGATGTTAATGTTATTTACTCGAAGTTTGATGAGGTAGATACAATCAAAATCCCGGATGAAGTATTAAAAGAAGCGACAATAGCTGAATAAAGTGCAAGCAGTGGAAGCGCATTTTCGCGTTACCCACTGTTTTTTTTATATTATATAGGAAACAAAATAAAAAAATTATCGTCTGTCCTTTTCTAGTCGCCTCTAAACTGATATTATTGATATAGTGTGACATCAGTCAGTGTAAAAATGAGAGTGGTGAAATTGAAATGGATGAACAAAAAAGAGATGAAGAACAAACAGAACAAAGTGAGCAGCAAGTCAAATCTGAAAAGCCTGCTGGTAAATATTTACGTATGAAACCATTTGCTTTCATTATGCTCATTTTCCTAACAATTATATGTACTGCTGGTTTAACTATCTTTGCATTAACGTTCGGTGAGCAAAAGGTTGTGGAAGTGAAGACTGAGGAACGTCCAGAATTCAAAAAGTTATATGATGCATATGATGCTCTTCAACAAAAATATTTTGAAGACGTAAATGAAGAAGAAGTAGTATATGGTGCAATAAACGGAATGTTTGATGCATTGGGTGACCCTTATTCAGATTACATGAATAAAGAAGAGGCTAGCTCGTTTAACGAAAACCTTTCTTCAAGCTTCCAAGGTATTGGTGCAGAAATTCAAGAGAGAAATGGCTATATTATGATTGTCTCTCCAATTAAAAATACACCGGCTGAAAAAGCAGGTTTGCAACCAAAAGATATGGTGCTTGCAGTTGACGGCAAAAGTGTAAAAGGAATGAGCTCTACTGAAGCTGTACTCCTGATTCGTGGAGAAAAAGGCACAGAGGTGACATTAACAATTCAACGTGGAGAAGCGGATAGCTTTGACCTGACGCTGGTACGTGATGATATTCCTGTGGAAACCGTATATGGTGATTTGGATGAATCAGGGATTGCTCACCTTCAAATTACGTCATTTAGTGAAAACACTGCTGTAGAGCTTGAAAAACTATTGATTGAATTTGAAAAAGAAGGAATGAAGGGAATCGTTTTAGATGTTCGCCAAAATCCTGGTGGGTATTTAAAAGCAGCTATCGACATTTCGAACTTATTCGTTGAGCAAGGCAAAACAATCGTACAAATCCAAGAGCGCAATTTAGAGCCTCAAATTGTGATGGCCGATAATCGCTCTAAATATAAGCTGCCTGTAACTGTTTTAATCGATGAAGGAAGTGCCTCGGCCTCAGAAATTTTGGCAGGAGCATTAAAAGAATCGGCAAATGCTAAAATCATCGGCTTAAAATCATTCGGTAAAGGGACAATGCAAGAAGTTATCTACATGGAAGATGGCGCTAACTTAAAATTCACAACGGGTAAATGGCTGACACCGGATGGAAACTGGATTAATGAAAAAGGTATCTCTCCTGATGTGAAAGTGGATTATCCAGATTATGCGTCACTGCCATATATTGACCCAAATCAAACTTATGAATTAGGTACTGAGCATGTAGTGGTAGAAACAGCAAAACGTATTCTAGAAGTATTGGGTTATGACCCAGGCGAAGTGAACACTGTGTTTGATGAAACGACTGAAGCGGCATTAAAAGCGTATCAGGAAGAAAATGAGCTTGAAATTACGGGGATCTTAACTGGGGATACAACTTATGCATTAATGGATGCCATTAGTGAAAAGCTGAAAACTGAAGATCCGCAAATTTTAAAAGCGAAAGAACTTTTAGGTGTAACGCCTGAAGCAACAACAGACTAATACAAAAGATGGGCTAGTAAAAAGTGGAACTCACTTTATTGCTAGCCCATTACTATAGGAAGTGAAAATATGAAAGATGTTTATTTATTTAGTGGCTTTTTAGGCAGTGGCAAAACTTCCATGTTAACAGATGTAATCCGTCAATTGAAGGAAGCCGGATTAAAACCAGCCGTAATTATGAATGAGTTGGGCAAGTTGCCTTTTGACTCACAAGCCGTAGAATCCGATGTCCCATTAAAGGAAATGCTAGAAGGCTGCATTTGCTGTAGTGGTGCAGAAAAGACCGAGGCGCAAATTCAATCGCTTTTACATGATCAACAATTTGATGTGTTAATTATTGAAACAACAGGCGCTGCGCATCCTGTAGAAGCACTTGATGCCGTATATTCACCATTATTTGCAGAACAGTTGAATATAAAAGGAATTGTTACAGTTGCTGATAGCCGATTATGGTTAGATCGCGCTGTCTTAACTCCACAAGTGCGCTCGTTGTTTATGGAGCAAATTCGCCATGCACACTTAATATTAGCGAATAAAACAGATTTACTGACAGATTCTGAACAAGCTCAAGTTGTATATGAGCTGCAAAGTTTTAATTCTAAAGCGTTCATCTTACAAACAACGAATGGTCGTGTTCCACTTAACTTATTGCAAAATATGCAATCGACAGCCCGTGTTTCAAAGGATGACATAGTATCGGCACGCATTGGTGAAAGCTTCAATTTAGGCTCTAGATTAGTACATTTTGATACTAGTTTCACTCAGGAACAGTTTGAAGATTGGATTCGGGAATTGCCGGAAACGGTTTACCGCATGAAGGGGTATGTGCCGATTGAAGGGATTAAAAACCCGATGCTGTTTCAATATGCGTACGGTATGGTGCAATGGCTGCCGGAATACGTGAAGATGGCACCAAGACTCGTAATAATCGGAGAGAATATAAAAGACGTGGAAATTATTGGACAATAACTCGTCAATACCTTTTCCAATGCAATGTTTGAGGGAATTGGATAAATTTATAGGAAAAATGAAGTGAGATTTAAGATTATAAGGCTTATAAATTGGTAGATGGACAACTTACCAATTTATAGGCCATTTTTTTATAATTTTTTCATTTACGATGGGATTACGAAAGGAGGCGTACAAAATGAAAAAATTAATATTACCATTTTGTGCAGTAATACTTTTTGCAACACAAGCACCCGTTGCGAATGCTAACGCAAACGAAGGGGGCAAAACAACTACAGGAATCAACTACTATCAATCAGCAGCAGAATATAAATTGAAGCTGAATCAAAAATATAACTCTCAAAAAAAGACACCTCAAAAACAAGAGGTATCATCAAATACAGTTAAAAATACATCTGTTAAAGAAGTAAAGAAAGAGCAAACGTCAAATGTTCCTTCTACTAATGTAACGCCGTCAAAAGCAGAACAAGCAACAACAACAACGAATGCTACAACTAATCAAGTATCGGCATTTGAAGAGAAAGTAGTAGAATTAACAAATGTTGAGCGTACTAAAAATGGTTTAAATGCTTTACAAATAGACAGACCATTAATGGCAGCAGCTCGCGAGAAATCACAGGACATGAAAAACAATAACTATTTCTCTCATACTTCACCGACATTTGGCAGCCCATTTGATCGTTTAAAAGCATTGAATATTTCGTACAAAGCTGCAGGTGAAAATATCGCAAAAGGTCAAAAATCACCAGAGCAAGTTGTAGAAGCTTGGATGAACTCAGCAGGACATCGTGCAAATATTCTAGATAAAAATTTCACGCATATTGGTGTAGGCTATGTTAAAGATGGCCACATTTGGACACAGCAGTTTATTAAAAAGTAAACACAATAAATATATCTTGAATTATTAGTACATCACTTATATAAAGTGATGTACTTTTTTGTTCTTATAACATGTATAAGTTCCAAGAAACCAAAATGGATTTTTAGTAACGCTGGCATCGTAATAATAGTTTATGTGAATAATAATTATTTTAAATTATACATACTGAATTAGGGTGATATATGTTTAACTTTAACGCAAATATTTTATATAGGCTTCAATTGTGCTACAATTAACGGTATACTTATATTTGCTTTAAAATAAAGCGGTGCAAAATCGTTATATAAGTTGTGGTGAATTCCCAAAAAATACTTTTCGAGAATAATGATAATAAATGGGATATATGAATATACGTTGAGAATACGTATAAAAAAACTATTTTAAGAAAAAATTAACGTAAATTAAATGGCAGACTAAATAATATGATATTTATCGAAGCATGTTGAAATGTCTTGATGCATAAAATATAAAAAATGACATTTGCTTTGTTAGGAGAAAATTATGAACGAAAAATCAATTATTTTAACAGGTGGGGGAACAGCCGGTCACGTATCATTAAATGAGGCAATCATTCCATCATTATTAGAAGCAGGATATAAAGTACATTATATTGGTTCGCAGGCAGGTATAGAAAAAGAACTTATAGGAAATGCATTTCCAACATTGCCTTATCACAGTATTGCAAGTGGGAAGCTACGCCGTTACTTTTCAATGCAGAACTTTACAGATCCGTTCAAAGTGTTGGTAGGGGTCACACAGGCTTTTACTATTATTAAGCGAGTAAAACCGACTGTAATCTTCTCAAAAGGTGGTTTTGTGTCGGTTCCGGTAGTCATAGCAGCAAAACTGGCGAATATTCCGGTCGTTGTACACGAATCTGACGTTACACCAGGTTTGGCAAATAAAATTTCATTGCCATTCGCATCTCATATTTTTACCGTATTTAAAGAGACTATGAAACATTTACCGAGCGATAAAGCGACATGTACCGGCTCGATTATCCGCCAACAACTTTTTGAAGGTAACCGCGAACGTGGTTTAGCCTTATGCAATTTTACTTCGGATAAAAAGGTACTTCTTGTTATGGGGGGCAGCTTAGGTTCTGTCGTAATAAATGATGCGCTTCGAAGCAACTTGCCGACATTGCTCGAAAATTATCAAATCATTCACCTTTGTGGCAAGGGGAATAAGGATACGTCATTTGATAATCTGGAGGGCTATTGCCAATTTGAATATGTGACGAATGAATTGCCGGACTTGTTATATGCAACAGATTATGTCGTATCGAGAGCAGGCTCTAATTCAATATTCGAATTTTTAACATTGCATAAGCCGATGCTTCTTATTCCTCTATCAGCTGCAAAAAGTCGTGGGGATCAAATATTAAATGCAAATCTGTTTAAAAAACAGGGTTTCGCACAAGTATTAGATGAAGAGAAATTGACAAAAGAATCGTTTTTACAAGCCATCAATCACCTTTCTGCAATGGCAGATGAAATGATTGACCATATGGCTGAGGTTGAACATCCTAAAACACCGAAGGAAATGGTCGGATTAATTACACAATACGAAAAATAAAAAGCGAGAGGCGTCCCAACAATGTGGAGAATGCCTTTCGCTTTAAGTTTATAGGTTAGTGTAAAGAATTGCTTTACATTGCTTGTTCTTCTGCTTCCTCTTGAGTGTGAGCAGTTGTTAAGTAGAACAGGTCTTTTGGTATTTTAAATAAACGGAATTTAGTAGGACCTTGATTGATTTCTTCAAAAAGCAGGGGATTTGTATCCTCAGCATCAATTACATAAGGTAATTTTGATGCTGCTGCCTGCGATCGGCCATTTTCTTCCCGTACACGTAAAAATACTGTATGGAAATCGTAATCAAAAAACAACTCATTTAAAAATGCCAGCTTTGCTTTTTGATTGTAGCCTACTCCTTGAAATGGTTTGCCAATCCAAGTACCTAAAAATCCGGCACCATCCTGAATATCAAAGATGCTAATTGTACCGATTGGAGCGCCCCATTCATCGACGATTGTGCGTGAGATTGTTTGGCCATTTTGCTCTTCTTCGATTAATTGTTTTGTCATAAATAAATACTCCTCAGCGGAAGTTGCTTTTTGACGAACGAACGGAAACACAGACGGATGACGTAATAACTCGTATAATTCTGCAGTTTCTTGAAGATCTCTTTGTTTTAACATGTGAAACGCCTCCTTTTAAGAAGAAAATGGTAGAGCCTGTAGAAAAGAAATTAGTGTAAATAATCTTCTAATGCTAAAAGGTTCTTTATCATAAGGCAGTAGTCATTTCGAACTTGATCTTACCTAAAAGAATTTGACGTTAAACTATGGAACATAATTTGCCGGTCTCGCTCTATCCTAGACAAATAAAACAATATCGAAATAAGAATTATATCTACATTTTATTATAATATATTCTCTTGACGCAACTTTCAAGCTCGAAAAAAACATTTTTTTCTACTATTAGTCTATATATTCTGAATGTTCTAATTAATAATAATATTGATGACAATTTGTTTTTTGTCAAAGTATAATATAGTAATTATGAGAAGGTGAGGCGAAAGAATGAAAGTACAATTAGTTAAAGTTCACGGTTCAGGAAATACATTTTATTTATACGAAGCATTATATGACGATAAGCTTGATTTTGTGAACATGGCTAAGCAATTATGTGATCCTTCTATAAATGGAGGAGCAGATGGACTGTTGCTCGTTTTGCCCTCCGATATTGCCGATGCAAAAATGCGTGTAATAAACGCGGATGGTTCGGAAGCTTCCATGTGCGGCAATGGCTTACGCTGTGTTGCGCGCCATGTATGTGAAAAATTGGAAGTCGATGAAGCGCTTATCGAAACGATGCATGCTTGTTTAGCAGTTAAAAAAGAGGCTCCTATTTTTGAGCAGCTACCAACTTATTCAGTAGAGATTTCCCCAATTTCTTTTGAATTATCATCTTTGCCAATGTTCTTAGAGGATAAGCTAGAATTGCACCATGAACGAATCCCGGCATTTTCTGAAGAAATACCTTTTACAGCTGTTTCTGTTCCCAATCCACATTTAATTGGAATTGTGGACAAAAAATATATTGAAAATACATCCCATCAACAGCAGCTAGCTGCATTTTTAAATTCGGATAATGACTATTGCCCGGATGGTGTAAATGTCAGCTATGTGCTACCTATATCAAACAATGAAATTTTCGTTCGCACGTATGAGCGTGGTGTAGGTTTTACAAATGCATGTGGAACTGCAATGACTGCTTCAGCATTAATTTCTATAATGGAGAACATTGTTTCGGATAATTTAATTACGGTTTATAATCCGGGTGGCTTCGTTCAGTGTTCGGTTACACAATATAATGATAAATGGACACTTGCTCTTATAGGAAATGCTACTATTGTAGGGTATTATGATATTGAATATATTGGTAATAAAATAGAGTTTATTAATTGTGTTATGTCAGAAGAGCAAGTACAATATGATAAATGTAATATTTTTGCAGAAAACAAGTTAATAAGTATTACAAAGTGAAAAGTGCTATAGGGGGATGCAAGCAATGAACGCCATTTTTTCCGTAAATCAATTGGATTTGTTATTCAAGAATAGTAGTGATGCGGTTTTCTTTATGGAAAGAGTAAATGATGGGTACCGCTATATTTTTGTTAACGAAACGGCTATAGATTTAATTAACGTTAATCCTACCGGCAAGTTATTAGAACAAGTCGTCCCTTCCCATTTAGCGAAAACGATTATTCAAAACTACAATTTGACTTTACAAAATCAAAAACAAATGGAATACGAAGATTATACGTATGATAAAATGGAAGTTCGAAAGCAGCGTACGACATCAATACCTGTATTTTTGAATGAAAAAACTTATATTTTGGCAATTACAAAAGAAGTTTCCCTCGGCCGTGACTTAGAAGACAAATATCTTTTCATGCGCTCATTACATTCCAGTTCATTTATATCAACACTTTTAGTATCCAATGACATGCATTTGCTCGAAGCAAATCCTACTTTTATTCATGAATTTAGTATTTGTATGGAAGAAGCTCATAGTCAATCCTTGTTTGATATGAAATTTATGGATAGTAAAAGTGTAAAAACTCTCAAAAAATATATAAATCGGGTTCAAAACGGGGAAAGTATTCAATCGAAGATGCTATATTTTATTGATAAAAATAATGAGCGTCGATGTTTTACTGCTTCCTTCTCCTCCCTGACAAGTAATGATGAGACAATAGCTGTATTTATTATGCTGCACGAAATCACAGAGTTTATTAAACAAGAGCAAGCTTTGCGTACAGCATCACATGGTTTGGAAATGTTTAAAAATGCAATCAGTACCGTAGCGGATGTTATTTTTACCGATGTGAATGGCGTAATCACTGATATTAATGAACGTGTCATAAAAAATACAGGCTATAGTCGTGAAGAGATTATTGGGAATACACATCATATTTTCAATTCTGGCACCCATAACAAAGAGTTTTTCACAAATTTATGGAACACTGTTAAAGAGGGAAATGTGTGGCGGGATGAAGTTTGTAATCGTAAGAAAAACGGGGAAATATATTGGGTCGATTCCACAATCGTGCCATTAAAAAATGAACTAGGGAAAATCGAACAATTTTTCACTGTGCAATATAACATTACATCGGAAAAACAACTGCTGTCCGAGTTATACAAAATCGAACACATTTTCCGTGCTATTACAGACAATACGAACGACTTTATCGTAGTTACGGATAGTTTTGGGAAAATCAAATATGCGTCACCATCATATTTGAGGAAACTAGGTTACGAAGAGGTTGAATTAATTGGCACTCCGTACGAAGATTTGCTAATGCCTGAAAGTATGGGGATATGGCAAGAAGCGTTAAACCCAAAAGAAATTGATTTAGTAAAAGAACTGAAAATCGAGCTGCTACTACATAAAAAGGATAATAGTCCAATTTGGACTGAGGGCAGTTATACGATGTCTCTCGATTTATCGCAGCATGAAATTTCGGAAATCGTGATGGTATCCAGAGAAATTACCGAGCGCAAAGAACTGGAAGATAAGTTGACCTATTTAGCTTATCATGATAGTTTAACGCAACTTGGCAATCGCAGAAAACTTTATAAAGACTTCCCTATGATTCAAAATGAGGCAATTCTATCCGATACGAGCATTGCAATCTTTTATCTCGACGGCGACAACTTCAAACAAGTAAATGATTTACATGGACATGATGTAGGAGATGAGTTTTTAAAACAGTTTGGCAAATCTCTCGTAAAAAGTGTTCGACAAGAAGATTTAGTCGTTAGATTAGGCGGTGATGAATTTTTAATCGTCTTTACAGGTTTATCAAATTCCGAAACAGAGCGTGTTATTCAAATCGAACAAATAATGAATCGAATTAAAGAAAATCTGGATATCGGATGGAGAATAAGAGGGGTCCATTTCTCTCCAACTGTTTCAATTGGGATCTCCATTTACCCGCAGCATAGTGAATGCCTGGATGATCTCATAGATTTGGCAGACCAGGCATTATATCAGGCAAAACAGTCCTCACAATATCAATATTGTATAAGCGACGTCTAACATAATAGCTAAAGGTGGTACGGAATATTATTCCGTATCTTTTTTTTATCTCAAATACAAATGGTACACTAGATAGTAATAATAGATTTTATTTGATTGAAAGAGGGAAAGGCATGAGTCAAAAAATATTAATTGTTGAAGACGAAAAGAATATCGCTCGTTTTTTGGAGCTAGAACTTCAGCACGAACAATTTGAAACGATGGTCGCATATGATGGGAGAACTGGTCTTGAATTAGCGCAAAGTGAAATGTTTAATTGTATTTTACTAGATGTGATGTTACCTCAGTTAAATGGGATTGAAGTATGCCGCAGAATAAGAAAGACAAGTGATGTACCGATTCTTTTAATTACTGCACGTGACGAAGTGATGGACCGAGTTGCAGGACTTGATGCGGGGGCGGATGATTATATTGTGAAGCCTTTTGCCATTGAGGAGTTACTTGCTAGGATTCGTTCTATATTAAGAAGGGTAAAGCATACTCATGCTTCCAAAACATTGATTGTCCGTGATTTGGAGATTGATGTGAACGCTTATGAAGTGGTATTTGAAAAGAATAAGATCGAGTTAACTCGGAAGGAATTTGATTTATTAAAGCTCCTTGTGGAAAATAAAAATCATGTATGTACTCGTGAGCTCATTTTAGAAACCGTTTGGGGCTTTGATTCAGAAGTAGAAACGAATGTGGTCGATGTATATATTCGGCATTTACGTACGAAACTTCAATCAAACAATGACCCGTATATCGAAACTGTTCGTGGGGTAGGATATGTGATGCGCGGATGAAAAAAAGGTATATAAAACAATTACATCTATCATTAAAAACAAAGTGGATGCTTGCTGTAGGAGTAACAATTTTCATCAGCTACGCACTAATCTCAATTGTACTGTATATTGCATTACAAACTTGGCTTATAAACAATGAAGAGAAAAATGCAATCCGTACGATAGATGATATGTCCACTTTTTTTGAAGCACAGGAGAACACTGTTACAATACAGAAACTGCAAAATAATTCTGCTTTAATGAAAGCAATATTGACCCAAGAACAAACTGTACGTATTTTTAATTTGGATGGTATTGAAATTATGCGTATAAATGATGTAACACCTGCTGCACATTTTCCGGTTGAAGAAATGAATTATTTTTCAACTATTATAGAGAAACAATCAATTGACGGTACAGAAGGATATGTCATCCACAGGGCCGTTCAGATCGGACAATTTCAAGGAATCATGCAGCTCATTCATCCATTGACGACATTCAATTCTATGATGAACTATATACTGACAACAATCCTAATCATCGGATTGGGTGCAATGCTTTTTTCTGTTACGATCAGTTATTATTTAGCCAATATATTAGTAAAACCGATTGTCCAACTTAGGGATGCAATGCATTTAGTGAGAAATAATGGGTTTAAAGCACAGCCACAATTCGATTACTCAGCACATGATGAAATAGGGGAATTGCTTCAGATGTATCGTACGTTGATGAATGAGCTTGAAATATCGTTTACAAAGCAGCAACAATTCGTTGCAGATGCATCCCATGAACTCCGGACACCTATTCAAGTTATCGAAGGACATTTATCTTTAATTAAACGGTGGGGAAAAGACGACCCGGAAATTATGATGGAATCATTAAATACATCTTTAACCGAAATTACGCGGATGAAAAAGATGATTGAAGAATTATTGCAATTGGCTCGCCGGGAAGATGCTGACGAATCTGCGGCAGCTAATATAGAAGAAGTTTATGAACAGGTGAAAGAAGAATTGCTACAACTCTATCCGAATGTACAATTCGATTTATCTGTTGTAGGACAGAGGGCGGATGCTGCAGTAACGGAACATGCGCTAGCGCAAATCTTTAGAAATATTATGAGTAATAGTATACGATATAATAGCAATGCACCAATTATTCAAATAAGCATTCTTTATAGCGATACGGACTCAACAATATTAGTTACTATAGAAGATAATGGGCTCGGGATTTCTAAGGAGCATTTACCGTATATTTTTGATCGTTTTTATCGAGTCGATGAATCACGTACAAATGAAGTTGCTGGTACAGGGCTCGGCCTAAGCATTACGAAAATGCTTGTCGATAAGTATCGAATCGTGATGAAGGTGGAGAGTACTTTACAAAAAGGCACTATTTTTTCCCTGAAATTCCACAAAAAATAGAATAATTTTAGTCAATCTATTTATTATTTCAATAGTTCAAGAAAAAATATGCTTAATTTTATAAAAAGAGTTGTATTTTTTGTGAAGAGTAGTAAGATTGAGATGGAAAAAACGTTCTTCCCCCTTTTATAATGTGCTTTTAGTCTGTGTGGAAGAGTGGTAAAATATTATTTGATTTATTTTGGTAGATAAAAAAGTGATACTTTATTATCAACATAGGGAAGATAATAATTTTAATATTGTGGTATATAAAATTATTTCTTCCTAAGTAAATTATTGGAACAGCCATAAGGCAAAATTTGGAGGTTATTTTCATGTCGAACAATGTATTACCTGCAGGTTCTCCATGGTCTGCGTTCTCTGGTCCTAACTTAGGTTATGTATTAGAGCAATACGACTTATTCCTGCAATCTCCTGAAGAAGTTGAACCGGAATTAGTACAGTTATTCCAAGCTTACGGTGGTCCTGTATTCGCGGATGGTCAACAACCAGCTGCAACAGCAGCTGTAGCAGGTACTGGAGACTACAAAAAAGTATTAGCAGCAGTTAAATTGGCAGAATCTATTCGTGAATATGGTCATTTAGCAGCAGATTTGTACCCATTAAAAAATCGTCAATTAGATACTTCACGCATTGAAGAAAGCGTATTCAATTTAACAGCAGCAGATCTTCAGGCCATTCCTGCATCAGTATTTTTTGCAAATGTCCCTGTAGGCGTTACTAACGGTAAAGAGGCAATTGATTACTTGAAATCTGTTTATACAGACAAAGTAGGGGTAGAAGTTGCACATTTACAAAACCCGGAAGAGCGTGCTTGGATCGAAGCACAAATTGAAGGAGGAGCTTTTAAAGCGTCTCTAACTTCAGATGAAAAGAAAGCCGTGTTAGAACGTTTAACACGTATTGAAAACTTTGAAAAATTCATCCATAAAACATTCGTTGGTCAAAAGCGCTTCTCTGGAGAAGGTTTAGACACACAAATCATTTTATTAGATGAAATCATTAAAGCTTCTGAATCAAATGGTGTTAAAAATGTACGAATCGGTATGGCTCACCGTGGTCGTTTAAATGTACTGACTCACGTACTGAAAAAACCATACGATATGATGTTTTCAGATTTCGCACACGTTTCGAATGATCTTTTCTTACCAGAAGACGGCCGTTTACAAATTACAAAAGGCTGGACAGGTGACGTTAAGTATCATATGGGTGCATCTTACACACATGATTCTGGCTTGAATGTGAAATTAGCATACAATCCATCTCACTTAGAAGTAGGAAATCCACTTGTTATTGGTTCTGTGCGTGCTGCACAAGATGATACTTCTGAACCGGGTGTTGCTAAGCACGATCCATCTTCTGCAATGGGTATTATTCTTCACGGAGATGCAGCATTTGCAGGTCAAGGGATTGTAACAGAAGGCTTTAACTTCTCTCAAACAGCAGGCTTTAAAACTGGTGGTACTGTACAGATTATCGCGAACAACATGATCGGTTTCACAACTGAATTGCATGATTCTCGTTCATCAAACTACTCATCAGATCCAGCTAAAGGGTATGATATTCCTGTAATCCATGTGAATGCAGATAGCCCTGAAACAGTAGCAGCTGTAGGTCGTTTTGTAGCGGCATACCGTGCTAAGTTTAAAAAAGATATCGTTATTGACTTGATTGGGTACCGTCGCTACGGACATAATGAAACGGATGATCCGACAGTAACAAACCCTGAAACATATAAATTAGTAGCAAAACATGAGCCAATCCGTGCATTATATGGTGCACAGTTAGCTGAAGCAGGTATTTTATCTGCAGACGAAGTAAAGGCATTGGATTCAAGCATTTATGCTGAAATGCAAGCTGCTTACGATCATGTTAAGGCAATGGCAGAAAAAGACGAGCACTTATCGACTGAAATGCCTGAAGAATTAAAAATTGAATTCCCTGAGATTGACACGAAAGTTGATGCAGATCGTTTAGCTAAAGTGAACGAAGATTTACTTTTATTTGGTGACGGTTTTGAACCACAAAACAAATTAGGTAAGATTTTAGCAAAACGTCGTGATGCATTTACTGAAGGTAAAATTGACTGGGGTCATGCTGAAACATTAGCATATGCAACAATTACACAAGACGGCACACCGGTTCGTTTTACTGGTCAGGATGCACAGCGTGGTACGTTCTCTCAACGTCACTTAGTATTACACGATAAAAACAATGGCGCTGAGTTCACACCATTACACCATGTTGAAGGTGCAAAAGCTTCATTCACAGTTTACAACTCACCACTTACAGAAGCGGGTGTTGTAGGATTTGAATATGGTTATAATTTAGAAAACGAAAACGTACTATCTGTATGGGAAGCGCAATTCGGTGACTTCGCAAACATGGCACAAGTAATGTTTGATAACTTCATCTCAAGTGCACGCTCTAAATGGGGACAAAAATCTGGTTTCGTACTTCTATTACCACATGGTTATGAAGGTCAAGGTCCAGAGCACTCATCTAGCCGTATGGAACGTTTCCTACAATTATCAGCTGAAAATAACTGGTTCGTAGCAAACTGCTCTAACGCAGGTAACTACTACCACTTATTGCGTCGTCAAGCTGCTTTATTAGGTACTGAAGGTGTACGCCCATTAATAGTGGTATCTCCAAAATCACTACTACGCCACCCATTAGCTGCAGCGACAGCTGAACAACTAGCTACTGGTCGATTCCAGGAAGTTATTGAACAGCCAGGTTTAGGTAAAAATCCTAAGTCTGTAGAAAAAGTAGTACTTGGAACAGGTAAAGTAATGATAGATTTAGCAGAGCGTGTAAAAGATGGCGAAGGTTTTGACCACCTGCACATCGTTCGTGTTGAACAAATTTACCCATTCCCTGCACAACAAGTGAAAGATATTATCGCTCGCTTCCCGAATGTGAAGGAAATTGTATGGGTACAGGAAGAGCCGAAAAACCAAGGCTCATGGACTTATGTTCTTGAAACATTATATGATATTGCTGAAGGCAAAAAAGTTCGCTATGTAGGTCGCCCTGCAATGAGCTCAACTTCTGAAGGTGATGGCGATTCACATAAAGCAGCTCAAGCGAAATTAGTAAATGAAGCACTTGAAAAATAATATAATCGATTGATTGATACCCAAGCTACTTCTATATAAGGTAGGGGTAGCTTGCTATACAATAACTGTATAGCGTAATAAAAGGAGGATATGAACGTGGCTGAAATTAAAGTCCCTGAATTAGCAGAATCAATTACTGAAGGCACAATTGCCCAGTGGGTTAAAAAAGTTGGAGATCGCGTAGAAAAAGGCGAATTCATCGTAGAATTAGAAACAGATAAAGTAAACGCTGAAATCATCTCTGAAGAAGCAGGCGTATTAACTCAAATTTTAGCTGAAGAAGGCGATACTGTATTAGTTGGACAAGTAATCGCGGTAGTTGAAGCTGGCGAAGGCGCAGCTCCAGCACCTGCAGCAAAAGAGGAAGCACCAGCACCTGCTGCACCTGCAAAAGAAGAAGCTCCTAAAGCAGCAGCACCAGCTCCAGTAGCAGTTGAAGAAACTTCAGGTGAGCGAGTAATTGCTTCACCAGCAGCTCGTAAATTAGCTCGTGAAAAAGGCATTGACTTAGCAGCGATCTCTCCAGTAGATCCTCAAGGTCGTGTACGTGTTCAAGACGTAGCAGCTCATGGCACAGCGCCTGCAGCACCTGCTCAAGCAGCAGCTCCAGCTGGAAATGGTCCAATGATCTTCACACCAGCAGCTGACACTGATCGTGTAACTGTTGAAAAAATGAGCCGTCGTCGTCAAACAATTGCAAAACGTTTATTAGAAGTTAAACAATCAACTGCAATGTTAACTACATTCAACGAAATCGACATGACTAACATCATGGCATTACGTAAACGTAAACAAGAACAATTCGTGAAAGCAAACGACATCAAATTAGGTTTCATGTCATTCTTCACAAAAGCAGTAGTTGCAGCACTTAAAAAATATCCATACGTTAACGCTCAAATTAACGGTGACGAAATTCACTTAAACAACTTCTTCGATATCGGGATCGCGGTATCAACTGAAGAAGGTTTAGTAGTACCAGTAGTTCGTGATGCTAACGCTAAGAACTTCGCTGAAATCGAGAAAAACATCGCTGAGCTTGCAGGTAAAGCTCGCGACAAAAAATTAGGCTTAAACGACATGGCTGGTGGATCTTTCACAATCACAAACGGTGGTGTATTCGGTTCATTAATGTCAACGCCTATCATGAACGGTACACAAGCTGGTATTTTAGGTATGCACTCAATCGTTAACCGTCCAGTAGCTGTTAACGGTGAAGTTCAAATCCGCCCAATGATGTACGTGGCATTATCTTATGACCACCGTATCATCGATGGTAAAGATTCTGTTGGCTTCTTAAAAACAGTTAAAGAAATGATTGAAAACCCAGAAGATTTATTATTAAATTCATAATTAAAACTTTGAAAGCTAATTCGTAATTTATATTGCGAATTAGCTTTTTTTTATTTAAATTTCAGAAAAATGAGTGTTGACGGAAAAGTTGGAATAATGTTAAACTTAGACTATTAATTTAATAACAAAACCTCACAGCTTAGTGAGGTAGAGGTGCGGTATTTAATAGTTTTGTATGGAGTCATTGAGCTGACAGTGAAGTATAAAAGAAGGAAATATCGCCGAAGTGTTGTTTTAGCTCGATTTAACAGCGCTGGGTCTGTAATAAATAATTGCAGGACTGTCTCAATCTTCTTCCCGGATGATTGAGGTGTGCTATCTCATATTGGGAACTGTAGAGGATTTGGGCTAATCGTGAATGTAAACGACCTAAGGATATCCTTTTAGGTTGTTTTTTTTCATTTCTAAAAGCCGGAAATATATTTAATAAGGAGAGAATTGACTTGAAAAAGAAACTATTAATGGTAATTACTGCAATGATGACGATTTTTGTACTTGCAGCATGTGGTACAGATGATGAAAAATCAACTGGTTCAGACAAGAAAGTATTAAAGGTTGGTATGGAAGCCGGTTATGCACCATTTAACTGGTCACAAAAAGGTGATTCAAACGGTGGAGTACCGATTGATGGTTCTAAAGAATACGCAGCAGGCTATGATGTGGAAATCGCGAAAAAAATTGCTGAAGGCTTAGATATGGAATTAAAAGTTGTGAAAACAGACTGGGATGGGTTAATTCCTTCATTGCAATCAGGCGCAATTGATTTAGTAATTGCAGGAATGTCGCCAATGCCGGATCGTAAGGAAGCAATCGATTTTACAGAAAACTATTATACAAGTGATTATGTAATCGTAGTTAAAGAAGATGGTCCATATGCTAATGCAACATCATTATCTGATTTCTCGGGTGCAAAAATTACAGGTCAGCAAGCGACAACACACTATGATGTAATTGACCAAATCGAAGGTGTAAATAAGCAGGTAGCAGCAACTGACTTTGGTGCAATGCGCGTGCAATTACAATCAGGTGCAATCGATGGCTACGTTTCTGAGCGACCTGAGGGTATTTCTGCTGAAATGGCATTAAACAACATTAAGTATATCGTTCCAGAACCAAACTTCGAAGCAGATGAAGCGTCTACAGCTGTAGCAGTAGGGTTGAAAAAGGGATCTGATTTACGTGAACAAATTAACAAAGTATTAGCTGAAATTTCGGAAGAAGAGCGTCAACAATTAATGGAAGACGCTATTGCAAATCAACCAGCAGCACAGTAAACCGTGCAGCAATGATGTTTTAATTAAGGTTGTCTTGCCGGCAAACGGGAGACAACCTTTTTCTATTATCATCACCCAATACATATAGAATATTAATAAGAAAGAATTGGAGGACAAGGCTATGGCATTTTTGGAATCATCATGGAACTTGTTTACGAACAACTGGGATTTATTCGTACGTGGAGCTTGGACTGCACTTCTATTGGCAATTATCGGAACTATTTGTGGAACACTAATCGGATTTTTTATCGGAATTATGCATACGATTCCTAAACGTAAAAAGAATGTAAAATCAATGCTTTTAAAAGTATTCAATTTCATATTAACCGCATATGTGGAAATATTTAGGGGAACGCCAATGATGGTTCAAGCCATGGTTGTGTTTTACGGTCTTGTTTATTTAGGAATTGATATTGACCGCTTTTTAGCAGCTTCTCTCGTTATAAGCTTAAACACAGGAGCCTATATGGCGGAATATGTGCGTGGGGGTATTGTATCGATTGATAAAGGGCAATTTGAGGCAGCTCAGGCAATCGGGATGAATCATCTTCAAACAATGATTCATATCGTCATACCACAAGTAGCACGAAATATCTTACCTGCTACAGGTAACCAATTCGTTATGAATATTAAAGACTCTTCGGTTTTAAGTGTTATTTCCGTAGTAGAACTATTCTTTACAGCGAACTCGATTGCCGGTAGTAACTATAAATATATCGAAGCATTCTTTATTGCAACGGTATTGTACTTCATTATGACATTTACCGTAACGCGGTTCTTATTACTGTTTGAGAAGAAGATGGATGGACCCGCTTCCTATAAAGTGGAGCTCATTACAGGCAATAAGCTAGAAAAGGATGGTAAATAAACTATGACAGTTGTAATTGACATTAACCATTTAAATAAAAAATTCGGTGATCATGAAGTATTAAAAGATGTTAATTTCCAGGTAAATAAAGGAGAGGTTGTTACATTAATCGGTTCTTCTGGATCGGGGAAATCTACATTGTTACGATGCATTAACCTTCTAGAAACACCTACAGCTGGGGAAATCATATACAACGGCGAAAATATACTAAATGATGGTCATCATATAGAAAAGTACCGCACACATTTAGGTATGGTTTTCCAGCAGTTTAATTTGTTCAATAATTTGGATGTACTTAATAACTGTATGGTCGGTCAAATAAAAGTACTGAAGCGTACAAAAGAAGAAGCACAGCAAAATGCGTTCAAATATTTAGAACTGGTTGGCATGAGTGCTTATAAAAATGCGAAGCCAAAACATTTATCAGGTGGTCAAAAGCAACGTGTGGCAATAGCGCGTGCATTAGCGATGGACCCGGATGTGATGTTGTTCGATGAACCGACGTCTGCACTCGATCCGGAAATGGTGGGGGAAGTATTGAAAGTAATGCGTCATCTCGCAGATCAGGGAAATACAATGCTGATTGTCACACATGAGATGGAATTTGCAAAGGAAGTATCCGACCGCATCGTTTTTATGGATAAAGGAGTAATTGTAGAAGAAGGTCCTCCTGAAGCAATACTTGTAAATCCAAGTCACGAACGGACGAAGGAATTTTTAAAACGTACATTGCGCTAAAAATAGCATTAGGAGAAAAAGTAGCTACAAAAGTAACTTTATCGCAATAAAAAACAAGGAGGTTCCCGAAAAATTCATTTTCGGAACACGCCCTTGTTTTTCTTTTGCCAATCTTTATTTTCTTGAGTTCCATTCACTTATAAGTATAAAGACAACAGCAAATGCAATTGCTATTGCAAAAAACCACATAGGAACACTACCAAATGCCATAAATTCCACCTCTGTTTGTGAGTTTACCATGTACTATTGCTTCTATCAATTATTGGCACTTGTCGTTTTTTATACGATCGAGGCTTTCCTAGAACGGAAAAATCATATAAAATAGAAGGGTATAGATATTTGTTAAAAGTGAGGGAACAGCATGCTACATTTAAAATGGAAAGATGCACCTACGATTCGTACAGTAAAGTGTGTACATACGGATGCATCAAAGTATTTAGTATCAAATGTTTTAACAGTTGGTAAGGAATATGAAGTGAAGAATGAGACAGAAGAATTCATTTTTGTTATCGATAACACAGGTGAAGTTGGCGGATTCTACAAAGAGTATTTTGCATAAAAATTATGGGTACGTAAAAGGTTGTTATGACTTTTACGTACCCGTTTTTTATTTTTGTTCTAAAATGATGTGTTCGATCTCATGGCGCTTTTCGTCTGTTTTCACGTGCATACGTAACGTGTCTTCGATATCATGCAATAGTTGAAGCTGAGTTTGTTTAAAACGGTCGACATCGTTATGGGATAGTGCTTGACGTTTTGCTGCCTTACTGGAAGCCTCCAGCATCTTTCCGTTTTTCCGCATTAATTGTTCTGATGCAGTCATGAGACGCTCCTGTGATTGCATAGC
This sequence comes from Solibacillus merdavium, assembly GCF_014836935.1. Taxonomy (GTDB): domain Bacteria; phylum Bacillota; class Bacilli; order Bacillales_A; family Planococcaceae; genus Solibacillus; species Solibacillus ferritrahens. Next base: position 26,465 of record NZ_JACSPW010000005.1, read on the forward strand.
ACGACGTTGATTGTTCATATTCAATAACATCGCAATTTGCGATTGCCATAGAGGAATTGTCGTCATGATGGAACTTTGGATTTTTTCGATTAACATTTGATTTGTTTGTTGAATCATACGGATTTGGGGTGCATATTGGATGGCAACTTCCCGCGAAAGCTCTAAATCATACATACGACGGTCAATCCATTCAATTTGCATTTCTAAATCTTTCAGGTCATGCTGTTTAAAAGGGTTTTGACCTTCTACTACCTCCTGTTGAAGGGCAGGCAACACAACATCCCTCATATGCTGTTTTTTTACTTCAAGAGTCGCAATATAAACATTGATTTCCTGAAAGTATTCCTCATTCATTGCATATAATTTATTTAAAAACTGGTAATCATTCAGTAGAGCACTTTGATTATATTCTAATTGAATACTTAATCGGTCTATTCTTTTACTTAATTTATTATAATGAGTCATTATTTCCTGAATAGATTGCTTGGAACGGCTAAATAACTTAGCAAAAAAACCTTTCTCCTGTTCAATTAAGGCATCTGGATCAATCATTTCTAAGTGTTGCATTAAATCCGAGAGTACTTCACCGACTTTTCGGACATCTTTACGCTGGATATATTGAAGCATTTGGGAAGTGAATTTCTTTAAGGCTTCCTGAGCGGGCAGGCCGAATGAAAGAACATCTTCATATTGTTTCGGTTCAAGATTTTGCGCTAATTGTAAAACCTTTTGTTTCATTTGATTTGATAATGATGCGAAAAGCGGTGAGGCTGCATTGTTAGCAACATTCACCGCAAATTGTTCTTTACTTACTTGTAAGTCAGTATTCTCACTCGTTGTAAAGGCATCAAATGGATTATTCGTCATATTCATTTGTTACTCACCGCCGATTTTTAATCGATCTCTTCGTTTTTCATTCGACATTTTTGCAAAGTCAAGTTCGATTTTCAAGTTTTCGATATCCGATGATAGAGCACTCTTCAAATCGGATTCCATCGTTATTTGAAGCTCCTTCAAGGTTTTGCGTGTATCTTCCAGAGCTAAATGTACATCCGTACCAGGAACTTGTTCTTTCGTTAATAATGTATATTTATCCGACAGCTCAACAGCTGAAGGTAAGTGTGCATAGAAGAAATCTTCTACTGCATAAAACTTTTGGGGGTTAGTCTGTACAATATTGATGATGCGTTTTGATAATTTAGACATTTCATTTATTTGTTTAAATGAGCGTACAGAACGTACACGGATATATTGCTGGTTTAATGCCTGAATATGTGCACGGGCCTGTTTAATTTGTGCTTCGATTAAATTGTATTCGGATTTGGACAGTCCCAGCCTTTTACTTTGAGTAGTTTTCTGTATAGCCAATGTCACTTTGTTGCTAATGAAATAGGCACCTACTCCAAGAGGTAGTGCAAGCATCGTCGCTATACCCGATAAATTTACAAAAGTAAGTGTTAGAGCAGTTGAGAAGACTAAAAAGTTTATTAAGTGTCTTGTAAGAAAATTTATAGGACCAAGCATTTTCGTACCTCCTTTACTCGATACTATTGATACGTTTGAAATGAAAAAAAGTTTCAGACAATAAATCTTTCATAAAAAAAATGAAAGTCTCTTATCTAATCGTATCAATTTTTAGTTTAAAAAACAAAGTAAAACGATTTGGAAATGGGGAAGCCACTCAGAAATATTCTGTGCAGTTTGTAAGGAAAGTAGCCAACTCCCATTAATAAATTTAACGATTCTTTTACCCACGCTCTATCATATGAAAATATGCATTATTAGACATATTCATGTTCTCTGTATAGAATGGACTTATAAAGAAAGGATAATGTTTATGTATCAAATTATTTATATGAAAGCAGATTATGAGCCTTGGTGGCAATTTGACGGGTGGGAAGAACATATTGTATCTGTTGAAAAATTTGAGACAGAACAACAATTCCTAATAGCATTTAATCAGTTACTTGCACAATTCCGCGAAAAATATGAGTTTGAAGCATACAAAAATGACCGTTTTTATGCATTTTGGTCTGAAGAAGAATGTGAGTTTTGTGAAGCATGTGACGAAGATACCCAAATTTATCACGGTATTATAATACTAACTCCTGAAGTAATTTCTACTTAAATCAAAATTTTTATAATTTAAACAATTCTAATTGACAGGAAATAACGCCGAATATATACTGTATTTAACAATTGAAATGTTTGACCGAATACAATGGATTCACATATTACAAACAGTAATCGAGTTAGTTGATCGGTGCTCTTGTAATGTGTGTTTTTTTATTTATAGGCGCATTGAAATTGTTAACTTTTATTTTCGGAGGTATTCAATATGAAACAAGGTACAGTAAAATGGTTTAATTCAGAAAAAGGTTTTGGCTTTATCGAAGTAGAAGGGGAAAATGATGTATTCGTGCATTTCTCTGCTATTCAAGGTGACGGTTTCAAAACATTAGACGAAGGTCAACAAGTGGAATTCGACGTTGTAGATGGCAACCGCGGACCACAAGCAGAGAACGTTACAAAACTATAATCTTGAAAATCCTAAGCTGCGTATCATGATGCGCAGCTTTTTTTATTTTTCAACACATTTTTATATATAATGATATCAATTTGACTATAAGGTCTTTACAGTTAAAAAAAAAGAAGTGCAGAGCTCTGCACTTCTTCTTTTTGATTTTCTTAGCTTAAGCCTTGTGCATCTTTCCACTCTAGATACTCATCATATGTTAATGGCTTATCTAAAATTGAACCGTCTTCACGAATTTCAATTACGCGATTAGCAATTGTTTGAATGAACTGGTGGTCATGTGATGTAAAGATCATCGCGCCTTTAAAGCGGATTAAACCTTCATTCAGTGCTTGAATTGATTCTAAGTCTAAGTGGTTCGTTGGTTCATCCAATAATAATACGTTCGAATTTGAAAGCATCATTTTTGAAAGCATACAGCGAACTTTCTCTCCACCTGAAAGTACAGCAGGAGATTTCTTCACTTCTTCACCAGAGAATAACATACGGCCTAAGAAACCACGTAAGAACGATTCAGTTTCATCTTCCGGAGAATAAGGGCGTAACCATTCAACTAATGACTTTTCATTGCCGCCGAAGTATTGGTCATGGTCCATTTCGAAGTAGCTTTGAGATGTTGTGACACCCCATTTATACGTACCAGCATCTGCTTGTTTACGATCCATTAAAATATCCATAAATGCAGATTTTGCATTTGGTGAACCTAAAAGGATAATTTTATCTTCTTTGTTCATTGAGAAGCGGATGTCTTTAAATAATGTTTCGCCATCTTGTGAAGCTGTTAAGCCATCAACTGTTAATACGTCATTCCCGATTTCACGACCAGCTTGGAAGTTGATGAACGGGTACTTACGGCTTGAAGGACGGATGTCATCCAGCTCAATTTTATCAAGCATTTTTTTACGAGACGTTGCTTGAGAAGATTTCGATGCGTTTGCAGAGAAACGTGCAACGAATTCTTTTAATTCTTTAATTTTCTCTTCTTTTTTCTTGTTTTGGTCTGCCATCATTTTTTGCGCTAATTGACTTGACTCATACCAGAAATCGTAGTTCCCAACATAAAGCTGAATTTTACCAAAGTCTAAGTCAGCAATATGTGTACATACTTTATTTAGGAAGTGACGGTCATGGGATACAACGATTACAGTGTTTTCGAAGTTAATTAAAAACTCTTCAAGCCATTTAATCGCTTTTAAGTCCAAGTGGTTCGTAGGCTCATCCAGAAGTAAAACATCCGGTTTACCGAATAGTGCCTGTGCAAGTAAAACTTTTACTTTGTCAGAACCTTCTAAGTCAGCCATCATCATATAGTGCAGGTCGTCGCCGATACCTAGACCGTTTAAAAGAGTGGCAGCATCAGATTCTGCTTCCCATCCGTTCATGTCAGCGAATTCGCCTTCAAGTTCAGCTGCACGCATACCATCTTCGTCTGTCATTTCAGGTTTCATATAGATTGCGTCTTTTTCAGCTTTTACTTCCCAAAGACGTTTATTACCCATAACAACCGTATCTAATACATTAAATTCATCGTACTCGAAGTGGTTTTGCTTTAATACTGAAAGACGTGCATCTTTACCCATTGATACGTGGCCTTCTTGTGCCTCAATATCACCAGATAAAATTTTTAAAAATGTTGATTTACCAGCACCGTTTGCACCGATTAGGCCATAACAGTTACCTGGATTGAATTTAATATTTACATCGTCAAATAATTTACGGTCACCATAACGTAGACCTACACCTGATACTTGAATCATGCAGGTACCTCCTTGAATTGTTTCGTTGTATTTTGGATTGCTAAAAAAAGAGAATTCTCTTTTGCACACAATGTTTCTATTATAGCATGTCTTAGTGCTAAATTAAATAACAGCGCTTATGAAAATCTACAATTCCATCGATTGAAAAAAAATTAAGTTGGCAGAATTTTTATTTTATGGTTTACTTGCTACGAATGTATAGAGAAACGGGGAAGTTACATGAATCAAAGATCAAAGTGGAGTGCCGGTCTTATAATTTTCGCTATTTTTCTTGTTTCAATAAATTTACGGCCTGCTGTTACGTCAGTTGGACCAATTTTATCAACTATTAGGGAATCGTTACATGTATCAAGCACTCAGATGAGCTTATTAACGTCAATTCCTGTATTTTGTATGGGATTATTCGCACCTTTAGCAGTACCTATGCAAAAAAAGTATGGGTATCGGCTGTCAATAACAGTATTGACAGGCTTAATAGGACTTGCAACCGTTACGCGTATTGTATTTTCAAGCTATAGTGCGCTTCTTATTACAAGCTTTTTAGCTGGTTTTGCTATTGCTATCATTAGTCCAATTATTAATGCATATATAAAACAAAAATTCCCTACAAGAATGGAACCGGTTATTGGGATTTATTCTTTTGCAATGGGATTCGGTGCAGCAATCAGTGCGGGCTTCACGGGTATTTTCTACAAGAGCTTCGACGGCAATTGGGCTTTATCACTCAGCATTTGGGGTTTTTTGGCAATTTTCGCGATGATTAGCTGGTTTGCAATTGTAAAAGATGGACCGGTGCGGAAGGTTGGAACTCATCAGACTGATCAAGCAAGAAATCCATGGAAGAATAAATTAGCTTGGACGATTCTTATTTATTTCGGTTTCCAAACTTCTTTATTTTTTAGTTTAACAACTTGGCTAACTTCTGTGGCGTTAGAGCAGGGGATGACATTACTAACAGCAGGATCTGTTTTGACGCTGATGACAATTGTCCAATTAGTCGGCAATATATTGATTCCATCCTTAGTAAATCGTTATCCGAATCGATTGATTTGGTTACAGAGTTTAATTTTCATCGGTGTTGTCGGGTCAGCGATATTTTTTATCGATTCAACATGGGCTATATGGATAAGCGCGGTTATCTTCGGATTGGTGCTAAGCGGATTGTTCCCGATTGGCCTCATGCTACCGTTGGATGAAGCTGTAAATAATCGAGAAGCAAATGAGTGGAGTTCAATGGTATTATCAGGTGGATTTATGATGAGTGCTTTTGCACCGCTTACAATCGGCTTTGTATATGATTGGACAGCTACACATTATTTTACGAAGTGGATTATCGTTATTTTGTTTATACTTATGTCATTATCAGTATTTATAATGCAAAAACAAAAGAAATCAGTATAATGGAAGAAGTGTCTGAATAAATCAGCCGCTTCTTTTTTTATAATGGATAGCTAGTTTACATAATATAATTATTTGTTAGGAGATCGTATGCGAAAGTTATTTTTACTAATGGTGTTGTTTTTAGCAGGCTGTGCAGATCCAGCCGAGGAGAGTAAGTGGGTGGGAGAAGCGTTACCAAATGAACCACTTGAGGAAATAAAGGTGCAAGAAAGCAAAGTCCCGATATATACTCCTACTTCAAATACAGTGGGATATGTAATTAAGCAACAAAAACGGGATAAATGGTTATTGGTAAATGCAGAGCAGGTGGCCAGTCATCCTTATTCACTTGTTCATCATGACCTTTTAAATTTAGGTGAGACTTATGCCATTGACGTAGAACATAATATTGCAATTATTCATATTAGAAACAGCTATGATTATTTGATAGAGGATATTTCAACTTATGAAACTAAGTTGAACGAAAAAGATATCATTGCAGAAAAACAACATATTGATGCATTATTGAAAAAGGCTATCACCGAGAAAATGGACTGGCAGGAGCGCCTGCAAAAAAATAAACAGCTGCTGGACGTTTCCAATCAACAGCCAATCGAAAATTTCACAGATTACTATAATAAAAATATTTTCACATATAATGTCGATGACCTGAGAGCTTCAGCCGTAAACTTGATCGAAAAACTCAACAAATATATCGACGAACGGGATGAAGCCTTGATAACTGATCTCATACGATCTGATGATATATTAAAGGAAATACAATATTTAACAAAATCAATTAATGGATTTGAAATAAAGGAAGCCCGTAAGGATGGCTTTTACTATTATGTAAATGGTGCTGATGATCAAAAAAATGACATTAGACTAACATTAATTAAAGAGGGGCAGCGGTATAAATTAATTGGTGCGAATTTCTTATCTGACGAATTTTTAAATGAAGAAAAAATTCCTCATATCCAATTTGATGAGAAAGCGACATACGATTCATTACCAGGACTACAAATGTTTGTAAACAATAATCTTCCTGCTATAAAAATAACTGTAGATAAGCTTACATGGTCTTTAAAGCATGAGGATAAAAAAGTAGCCGTATCAAATGGAACTGCTAACTTCAACTGTGCAAAAGTAACAGTCATTGAAAACGATTTAATTTTAAATAGCTGCGAAAACACAAAAAATAAAAATTATATTATCGCATCTTTCAAAGAATAGGGATTATCTATGTAGTCCCTATTTTTATATTACTACATATTATCCGACGCTATATAGGAAAAAATTAATTTAAGAAAAGTCTATAAGAAATAACAGGCGATAAAGAAATTTTCAACAAAAAGCTCCCTATTTCATATAAAATAGAGTAAGGAAAGATAAAAAAAGATTAATTTTATAATTATATTATGTAAACTAGATATTTTATATTTTAAATAATAAGACACTATATATTGTAAATAACTAATTTAATCCAGGAGGCGCTATGTTACAGGAAGCTATTAAACATTTAAATACTTATTTTGGTTATAGTTCTTTTCGAACAGGTCAGTCACAAATTATTGAAAATGTACTAAAGAAGCAAGATACGCTAGTTATAATGCCTACTGGTGGGGGGAAATCAGTCTGTTATCAAATTCCTGCCCTTTGTTTACAAGGCACAACAGTCGTTATTTCACCTTTGATTTCACTAATGAAAGATCAAGTTGATATGCTCGTTTCCAGCGGAATAAAAGCTGCATATATTAATAGTTCGCTTAGCTATGATGAAGTGCAGGATGTGATGTATGCAGTGCGCAACGGGGAAGTTAAGCTTCTTTATATTGCACCGGAACGTCTAGAAAATGAACGCTTCTGTGCGGAGCTTGCCCAAATACAGGTACCACTTTTAGCAATTGATGAAGCACATTGTATTTCCCAATGGGGGCATGATTTCCGTCCAAGTTATCGCTCCATCCAGCAGTTGCTACACTTATGGGCTGACAAACCAACCGTAATTGCTTTAACAGCCACGGCAACTGAGGAAGTAAGCGCCGATATACAAAAGCTATTATCGATTGATAAGACTAATACTTTCGTTACAGGTTTTGCGCGGGAAAATTTAGCTTTTTCAGTACTTCTTGGTGAAAATAAAGAGGCTTATATTAAAAAGTATGTAAAGGCAAATGAGTCGGAAGCCGGCATTATTTATGCTGCTACTCGGAAAGCTGTAGAATCGGTATATGAAATGCTACATAAAGCCGGATTTGCGGTAGCTAAGTATCATGGGGGAATGTTTGAAGAAGACCGGACTTATGAGCAAAACCGCTTTTTAAATGATGAAGTTCAAATAATGGTCGCAACCAATGCATTTGGCATGGGAATTAATAAAACGAACGTGCGTTACGTCCTTCACTATAATATGCCGAGAAATATGGAAAGCTATTATCAAGAGGCAGGACGTGCGGGGCGAGATGGACTTAATAGTGAGTGTATTTTGCTTTACAGCTCCTCAGATGAACAAACACAGCGATTCTTAATTGATCAGGCTCAAGATCGTTCGCGCATTCCTTTTGAACTTGAAAAGCTACATGCGATGATAGATTACTGCCATACAGAGCGCTGTTTACAAAGTTATATAATAGATTATTTTGGTGACCAGGCTGAACAAGATTGCGGACGTTGTGCCAACTGTACAGATGATCGCCCTCAACAAAATGTGACGACAGATGCTCAAAAAGTTTTATCGTGCATAGTCCGAATGGGACAGAAATTTGGGAAGCAACTGACTGCCTCTGTATTAGCCGGTTCACGAAGCAAAAAAGTATTGGAATTCAATTTTCATAAACTGCCTACTTACGGTATATTACGCGCGATGAATGCTAAGGAAATTTCGAGCTTTATTGAATTTTTGATTTCGGAAAAACTCATTACCGTACACAACGGCCAGTTTCCAACGATTTCGATATCGGACTTAGGAAAAGAAGTGTTGTTGGGCAATAAGCAAGTATTCAGAAAAGAAGCTCGTATTGTTCAAACTACGGTAGAGTCGAATGATCCATTATTCGAAACTTTAAGGAAAGTTCGGAAAGAGATTGCTGACCGTGAAAAAGTACCACCATTTGTTGTATTTTCGGATAAAACTTTAAAGGAAATGTGTATTCGCCGTCCTAAAAACAGTAGCCAGTTTTTAGAGGTAAGTGGTGTAGGGGAAAGTAAACTAGAGAAATATGGCAAAACTTTCATTGATGCAATAATTTCACAATCTTAATAATTTGTTTAGTATACTTCATTAAACAATACTATATAATTTTAAAAATTATTTATTATATTAATTGTAACAAAAGTACAATATTTCCCTTAATTTGTAATGGAAATGTTATTTCACTTTAATTAAAAGGATGCTATGATCTCGCTTAGCATTCTTTTTTTATGATTTTGCAGTTTAAATCATTAAACTTTTAGTTAAGATATTGTAAAAAATCTGTATTCATAGTTTAATTAGAATATTCAGTCGAATATTTAGGTAAGAAGTGTGGGTGAAAAAGTGAATATATTAGGAGAGCGTATAAAAAAGCTAAGAAAAGAAAAAAAATTAACACAAACTGAAGTCGTTGGTGAGCGCTTAACAAAAGGAATGCTCAGTTTAATTGAAAACGGAAAAGCACAGCCATCAATGGAGAGTCTTTGCTTTATCGCAAAGCAGCTTAATGTGGACGTAAGCTACCTACTTGATGATGGGACAATGACAGCTCTTCGAAACTTATATACGGATATTGAGGAAGATGTAGAGCGCAGAAAGCTAATTCGTGATCCAGATGAACTTCAATCATTAACAATTAAAATGATTGAAAAAATCGAACCATTTTTAACTGAAATCCAAGGAACGAACTATGAACAAATTAGATTAAGAGAAGTCTATTTCTTAATGAATCGTACAATCAATAAGGCAAAATCATTGGATGAGTATTGGAAATTCATTGATCAATACGAAGAGATCCATGCATACAGCCGCATGTTACGTTGTTATTTCTATCTATGTCTATCATCAATCGAACAACGTAATTATAGTGAAGCTCTAAGTATTTTAAAACAAGGTGAAGAAAAAGTAGCGCCATATGAGCTAATGATTGATCCGATGGTTAGAATCGACTTATACTATAATTTAACTATTTCATACTCGGCAGTCGATGATGTCCGAATGTCCGAACATTATTTACAAAAGGCATTGGAAATGGCTAAGAAATTGCAAATTTTTTATCGTATGGACCGCTTTTATCACTTGCTGTTTATCCAATCGATTGCTGGTGAAGATTATGAGAGAAGTAGGGAATACATAGAAAAATTGAGACTTTTATCCGAATTCGCAGAAGAACCTACAATATCCATCCTCTTTTTATATAGTAAATTACACTACTTAAATAATGTTGAAAAAAACTACAGGCAAATAGCTCCTGAAATTCAGCATTACAAGGTAAAGCTTCATAATTATTTATTCCTATTTAAAAATCCAATATTCATCGGGGAAGAAATGTATGCGGAGTTTAAACTGAAAAACTATACAAATGTCATTCGAATAGGGGAGTCTTTAATTATTCCGAGTTATCTTCACCATCCAATAGATTTGGCTAAATATTATCGCTTCTTCGCGGTGCGTGCTTTAGCTTATTATTATGAAAATGACGAAGTGGCTGCTAAGCGCGACATTATATTTGCCAAAAATGGGGTGGAGGATTTCCCTTCAACGATCTATAAAAAATTCATTTATGAAGCATTTAATGAAATCTTCATGTGAAAAATGAACACGAATTAAAATAAAAAGCCGTTCAAACTTTACAAATAGTAAAGTTTGAACGGCTGTTATGTCCTAGCCTTTTTAAGGTTAAGTTATTCTTTATCCCAGTAGTTATTTAAAAACTCATCTCGACCTGATTTTGCACGGTCTTCTTTATAAAGAGCTTCTTCTTTTTTATAATAATCTTGGTGATGCTCTTCTGCTGGCCAGAATGCAGAAGCTTGTCTAATTTCAGTCACGATTGGCTTTTTAAATCGGCCACTTTCAGCTAATTTTTGCTTTGACTGTAATGCTGCTTCGTGCTGAACGCTATTATGTGTAAAAATTACGGATTTGTATGACTCGCCGCGATCATGGAACTGGCCTCCCGCGTCAGTAGGGTCTATTTGCATCCAATAGATTTCCAACAGTTTTTCATAGCTGAATACTTCCGGGTTAAATATGATTTGAACTGCTTCAACATGACCGGAATTACCCTGCTTTACATCTTCATATGTTGGATTTTCTACATGACCACCCATATAGCCACTTGTCACTTTTTCAATGCCATCCCATTGATCGAATGGTTTGACCATACACCAAAAACATCCACCTGCAAATGTTGCCTTTTCCATTATGTAACACTCCTTGTGCTGCCGAATTTATATACATCGGAGCTGAATATAGAACAAATTTCATAAGTAGTTAATTGTTGTATTCTATCATGTATATGTATGTCAATCAATGATTACAATTGATATTAAACAGAAAGCTGTGTGCTTTAAATGGTATAATCATGATAATTTGAAACTAAATATAATTATAAATCGTCTAAACTTCACGTAATTAGAAAGGAAGTAGTATCAATGGAAGAACAGACGCGTCAAACCCGTTATAAAAAGAAAAAAATCCGAAAAGGCAGGGTAATTTTTTTAATCCTCTTTTTAGTCATTATTGGCTCAATTGGTTATAGTTATGTTCAGTTTCAAAATGGCCGTGATTTAGCAAGTGACAACAAAATTCCAGTCGAGGGCTTTGAACCGGATGATAACCACCCGACTGTTGAAAATTACCTAGTTTTAGGGGTTGATACACGGGGGGAGGAAAAATCACGTACCGATACGATGATGTTGCTATCCTGGAACCGTGATACCAATGATATGAAGCTCGTTTCCTTCATGAGAGATATTTATGCAGAAATTCCAGGCTATCAATCATATAAACTTAATACCGCCTATTACTTAGATGGTGTTTCATTACTACAAAAAACACTAAACAATATGTTCGATATTCCTATTCATCACTATGCGATGATTGATTTTAGAAGCTTCGAAACATTAATTGATATTTTAGCGCCAAATGGAATCGAGATGGACGTTGAAAAGGACATGGGCGGATTAATATATGTGGAACTGAAGAAAGGTGTCCACAATTTGAACGGAAAAGAATTACTTGGGTATGCTCGTTTCCGTGCAGATGCCGAAGGGGATTTTGGACGAGTTGCACGACAACAAAAAGTAATTGAAGCCCTAAAAGATGAATTATTATCACCAAGAAATGTAGCCAATATGCCCAAATTTGTTGGTGCAATGCAAGGCTATATTACAACTGATTTAACAAGTAAGGATCAATTAGCTACCGTTTTAAAAGCCGTTGCAGGCGGCAAGGTAAATATTGAAAAATTAACGATTCCTGCTGAAGGAACATACAAATTTGCTAAGTACCGTCACGCGGGTGAAGTAATTGAAATCGATAAGGAAAAAAATAAACAAATATTGCATGATTTTTTAAATTTAAGCGAGTAAGCATTAGATGTAATTTTCTAATTCATGCTAAAATGAACATATAGTAAATTTTGTCGATATATTGGGGTGGTCTTTTGGAGAAAAAAGTAGAAGAAAAAAGTAACAATCAAGTACCGCAAGAAAAATCTAATTTTTTCTCATCGATCTTTATTCGTTTTCTAGGCGGAAAAAATTTATTGTTCTTATTAGTGGTCATCTTATTAATCGGTTGTACAGTATTCATCTACGATAAAATTGCGTTTGTTTTTGAACCATTGCATGTACTATTCGAAGTGATCATTTTACCGGGTGTGTTAGGGGTAATTTTATTTTACCTATTACGTCCTCCGTTAAAGCTGTTAGTGAGATGGAAAGTACCACGCGGGTTGGCAATTTTGATTTTGTACATTGTAGCAATTGCATTAATCACTTTGCTTGTTGTTCTTGTATTCCCGTTTTTGCGAGACCAGTTTACAAACTTAGTACAGGAATTTCCTGTAGTGCTTATGTCTCTTGCCAATGATTTATTAGTCTTTTTAAATAACTCTCAATTCAATGAGTATTTTGAGAAAATCAATTTTGATTACAATAAATTATTGACTGATTTTACCGGCAGCTTTATTGAAACAGTGAAAGATACATTGACAAGTGTTGCGTCAGGCGTAGCGTCAGGAATTACGGGACTTGTATCTACAATAACAGGAATCGTTTTATCACTCGTCATCGTTCCTTTTATTACGTTTTATCTATTATATGAAGGTGAAAAGATGCCTCGTTTTATTTTACGTCTTTTTCCACCTCGTATGCGCCTACGTATGGGGGAAGTCCTGCATGACATGGACAAACAAATCAGCTCTTATATTCAAGGTCAAATTTTAGTGTCATTTTGTATTGGCGTCATGATGACAATCGGGTTTTTAATCATTGGCATGCCTTATGCATTACTATTAGGTTTCATAGCCATGATAACAAGTGTAGTCCCATACTTAGGTCCAGCAATTGCCGCAACACCAGCAGCGATTATTGCCATTGTAAATTCACCATGGTTGTTATTGAAGTTAATTATCGTATGGACAATTGTACAATTAATCGAAGGGAAGTTTATATCTCCTCAAATTATGGGTAAATCATTAAGTATTCATCCGATTACGATTATTTTTGTATTATTAACATCCGGTTCTCTATTTGGTGTAGCTGGTGTCGTGTTAGGTCTTCCTGGCTATGCTCTAATTAAAGTTCTTATTACACATACGTATCGAATATTTAAAGAGCGCTATAATCGCTTTCAAACAGACGAAACGAATTTGTATGAAGATTTAAAATAAAGAACATGGGGGTGTCCTGAAATATTCAGGGCACTTCCTTTTAAAATCATTCGGTTGATTTCTTATTTTATGGGGGAATTCACATGTTAAGTAAATGGTTAACAACAGTAGAAGAAAACGGCGTGAGAGTAGAAACAGTTATTGAAAAAACAGACCTTGTTGAAGGTGATGTGCTTAATGGTTCTGTTTACATTACGCCACTTACAGATGATGAAGATGATAAAATTGACTACATTTCATTAAAAGTTCTTTGCGAACAGGCAAACGGAGAAATATCCGTTATTGGTAAACATTCCTTTGAAGTGGTCGGCACTATTCGATCAAAAGATGCGGAAATTATGCCTTTTGAAATTATGCCAGATGAGCGTTGGGTATGTGGAGTAGATGAACGACTTATTTTCCAGACGACTGTAATATTTTTAGATGGAACAGAAGTCGAAGAAGTTGGTTATATTTCTTATGATACTGAGTAAGCATATAGAGGCCGGGACAAAACCCACCTCAAAATAAACAGCCGTTCAAATTTTACGATAAGTAAAGTTTGAACGGCTTTATTTTTGTATCTACTTCGTAGCCGTTGTTCTCCGTTACGGCGGACGCTTTCCTGGGGGCACGAGGCCAACACGATGTTGGTCACAAAAGCGTTGCCACAGGACGTGGCGTTTTTAGCTTTTGTTCCTTTCGCTCTCCCTCGTGCTCCTGCGATTACTCGTCGCAAAGTAAACTTTGCTTGTTCCCCTGGGAGTCGCCGCCTTCACTCCGAACAACTATTTTTCCCTCTATATCAAGTAAATCCCTACATAATTTTTGTCCCAGCTTAATTCTTTAGACACGAATTGTTTTTAACTTTTCCACGGCTTTCTCAAGTAATTCGACTGGTTGTACTAATGCTAAACGCATGTATCCTTCACCTGCTGAACCAAAGACCGTGCCAGGTACCATAACAACGCCAATTTGTTCAATTGCTTTAAAGGCAAAGTCAATGCAATTTATATCGTAAGGGTATTTTGCCCAAACGAACATTCCTCCATCACTAGGTGCAACTTCCCAGCCTAATGATGTCAAACCTTCCATCAATGTTTTATGACGCTTCGAAAAAGTCTTTCTTAATTCGTCTGTAATTTCCTCAGAGTTGTCTAACGCTAATGCTGCAACTTGTTGAATCGGTTCAAAAATACCGAAATCTAAATTGGATTTTAACTGCTTCATTATTTCAACTAATTGTGCATTACCTACAATGTAGGCAATTCGGGTACCAGCTAGGCTAAAGCTTTTTGATAAGGAATTGATTTCCAATCCAACTTCTTTTGCTCCTGGTGTTGCAAGGAAGCTAATCGGTGCATTGCCTTTGAAGTAAAACTCTGAATAGGCTGCATCATGTAATACAATGATATTGTATTGCTTCGCGAATTCAACAACTTCTTTAAAATATTCCAGAGATGGCATTGCAGGTACTGGATTACCTGGTAAATTCAATATTAGTAATTTTGCCTTTTGTAGAACTTCTTCAGGAACAGCTTTTAAATCGGGTAAATAATCGTTCTCTTTTGTTAAAGGCATATAGTAGGGTGTTGCACCCGCTAAATGTATCCCGGCATCATAGGCAACATAAGCTGGATTTGTTGTTAATACGACGTCTCCTGGATCACAAAAAGCAACAGGCAGATGTACCAAGCCTTCTTGAGAACCGATTGTTTGTACTACTTCAGTTTCTGCATTTAATTCAACACCGTTTACTCGTTTATAGTAGTTACATACTGCTTCATTAAATGTTTGAATACCCGTTAATGTATAGCCATATGAAGAAGAAAGTGCCGTAAGCTCCGACATTTTTTTGCGTAAATTTTCAGCTGGAGGGATATCTGGACTGCCTAAGCTTAAATCAATCAATTCCATCCCATTTTGCTGTTGGCTTTTTGCATGTTTTTTTAAATCCCCAAATATTGCTGGGGCAAATAAAGACATTTTTTTTGACGGTTGGATATTCAATATGTAACACTCCTTAAAACTTTCAAATGTAAGCACCATTTTATCATACTCATCACGTATAATGGGGAGGAAATCAGAAAATAGAGTTATCTTCATACACAAAAGCATTAAATTGAAATAGAGTAGCTATTTTTTACTGTATAGATAGAAGGGAAGAGACTGATGATCATCTATTCTTTAAGTGGGCCGAGTGGAACTGGTAAAAGTACAAGTGCGCTACAATTTGCTCACGAACAAAATATTCAGGCAATTATTGATGATGGGTTATTTATTGTAAATGGTGAAAAGGTAGCCGGTACGTCAGCAAAATTTGAGAAAAATACATTAAAGGCAGTGCGTCGCGCAATTTTCGATGATGATGTACACAAAGAGGAGATTTTAAAGGCTATTCAATCCTATGAAGTGAAATCAATCTTAATTATAGGAACATCGGATAAAATGACTAAAAAAATAGCCGCGCGTTTAGAGATTGGCGAAATTAACCATTTTTATTATGTACAGGATATTCGAACAGAAAAAGAAATCCGTATCGCTAAATATATTAGAGAAGTACAAGGAAAGCATGTTATGCCGGTACCTTACAAACAAGTAGAACAAAATTTCTTTAAACGTCTAGTTCAGCGTGGGAAAGAGATTTTCTCTTCTACTCAAGTGAAACTAGGGGAAACGACGATTGTACAACCTGACTTCCATCAAAATAGTGTGTATATAGCACGTTCAGTTTATCTAGATGTTTTGGAACATGTACTCGAGCAGCAGAATCAAATCACAAAATTTGAAGTGCCGAATTTACAAATTGAAGGAGTTCCGCAGATGAACATTAATATTTATTTAAGATTACCTGTCCACTATCATGTTCCCACTTATTTATACGAAGTTCAAAAAGATATTGCCGATGTATTTTCCCATCAATTCGGCATAGAACCGGAAAAAATTAATTTACAGTTAAGAGGAATTAAATAACCGTTAAAAAGGGCTGACATTAATACGTCAGTTCTTTTTTTAAATTATTAACATATAAATCTTAAAAATTAATTGTATTTTTAGAAAAATAAATATATTCTAAATATTAAGAAGTATTGGTTGGACCAAATGATTGTTGGTATAACCAAAAATCAAAAAGGGGATGCATTATGAATTATATTGAACAATTACAGGATTTATTATCACATGAACAAGTGACAACAAATGATGTTTTACGTGAACAGCATGGGAGAGATGAATCTTACCATGAACCTCACTTACCAGATGTGGTCGTTTATCCAAAATCAGTAGAAGAAGTGAGTGCGGTTTTAGCCTTCGCAAATGCGCAGCTTATACCAGTTGTACCATTTGGTTTAGGTACAAGTCTTGAAGGACATGTCATTCCAACAAAAGGCGGGATCTCACTTGATTTGTCACTTATGAATGCTGTGCTTGAAGTACGGTCAGAAGATTTTTTAGTAAAGGTCCAACCTGGTGTTACACGTAGTCAATTAAATAAGGAACTAAAAAAACACGGCATGTTCTTTTCTGTTGATCCAGGGGCAGATGCAACACTGGGAGGTATGGCTGCTACGAATGCAAGCGGGACTACTTCTGTGCGCTATGGGATTATGCGCGATCAAGTTCGTGATTTAGAAGTCGTTTTAGCGAATGGCGACATTATCCACACAGGCGGGCTAGCTGCCAAGTCATCATCTGGCTATCATCTAAACGGGCTTATGATAGGTTCAGAAGGTACACTTGGTGTCATTACGGAGTTAACATTACGAGTTTACGGTATTCCGGAAAAAATAGTGGCAGGACGTGCAACATTTAATACTGTCCAAGAAGCCGTCAATTCAGTTGTTGCATTAAAGCAGGCCGGGATTCCAATGGCACGCATTGAGCTTGTTGATAAAAATAGTATTGAACAGGTTAATCATGCTTCGGGTACTAGTTTTATAGAAATGCCTACGTTATTTTTGGAATTTCACGGCAATGAATCTGGTTTACAGTCCGATGTTGTCTTTGCAACAGAACTATTGAATGATAATGGCTGTACGGGTCTAGCTTTTGAACAAGATGAACGAGCTCGTAATCAGCTATGGGAATTGCGTCATAATCTGGCCTACACTTACATCCATTCAGCACCAGGAAAACGCTTAATGTCTACCGATGTAGTAGTTCCGATCAATTCATTGCCGGAAGCGATCGAAAATTCCCGCAAAAAAATTGAGAGCATGAATATCAACGCCGGAATTGTCGGACATGTTGGTGATGGGAACTATCATATTTTACTCATGGTTGATATGAATGATCCACACGATATATTGCAGGCAAAAGAGCTTAATGAGCATGTTGTGGAATTCGCATTATCATTGGGTGGTACTTGTACAGGTGAACATGGTGTCGGTAGCGGCAAAGCAAAATACCAACGACTTGAGCATGGGTTAGCATACGACTGGATGAAACAGATTAAACAAATATTTGATCCAAACAACATTATGAATCCAGGTAAAATATTCATTGATTAGGGGAATTGGAGATGAAAAAATTCGTTTGCATAGTGGGGCTTGTATTGAGTTTTGCACTTTTATCGGCTTGCACAAGTTCAAATGAAAGAGAGCAGTATGTTTTATACGCAGGACATTCACTTGCAGCAGATCATCCGTTCGAGTTGTCGATGCAAGAGTTAAAGCAACGGGTTGAAGAGCGTACAGACGGGAGAGTCATTATTGAAACATTTCCTTTAAGTCAGCTCGGAGCCGAACGTGAGCTGATTGAAGGAGCTATGCTCGGTTCAGTAGACATGGTTGTCTCAACATCAGGACCGATTATGAATTTCGTTTCAGATTTTGCTGTACTTGACTTGCCATTTTTATTTAACGACCGAGAAACAGCAGTAAACATTTTGGAAGGTGAGATTGGGGATGAGATGTTTGAGCAATTACGGGATATTGGGATTATCGGGTTATCTTGGGGAGAAAATGGTTTCCGCCATGTGACAAACAGTATCAAGCCAATCGAAACACCTGATGATTTAAAAGGGTTATCCATGCGTGTGCAGGAAAACAAAGTATTTATCTCTGCATTTAAGGAGCTTGGTGTTACTCCTTCTCCTATGGCTTGGACTGAAGCGTTAACTGCGCTTCAGTCAGGTGTAGTAGACGGGCAGGAAAACCCAATCTTAGTTATAGATAGCTACAAATTATACGATGCCAATCAAAAACATATGACGCTAACAGGACATGCCTATTCTTCGGCAGTGTTTATGATGAGTGAACATGCATATAACCGTTTACCGGAAGATCTACGCCAAATTGTATTGGAAGAAGGTCAAAAAATCGGTGCATATGAACGACAACTCGTTATTGATATGGAACAAAAGGCACTCGCTAGACTTGAAGAACAAGGAATGGAAGTTGTAGATACTATTGAAGTGAATGCATTCCGCGAGAAAATTATGTCTGTCTATGATAGTGCAAAAAACCAAAAGCTATTACAGCGTATTTTAAATGAGCAGTAGGATAGGAGAAAGACAATGGTGAGATTAGTAGAAGGGGTAAATAAAGTTGTACATGGTATTTTAATTGCCTTGATGGTGGTACTTGTTATTTCGGTATTTTGTCAAATTACGTTCCGCTTTTTTGACTATTCTATTGCCTGGACAGAAGAACTATCACGGTATTCCATGATTTGGATGACATTTTTAGGGGCGGCCTATGCAGTAGCAGCCCGTGCGCATATTGGCATGGAATTATTAGTTGACCGGATGGAAGGCCTTATTAAGAAAGCTTTTATCGTGCTAAGCGCAGCAGTTTGTCTAGTGTTTTTTGTACTCATGGTCGTTAAAGGCTTTGAACTATCCATGCGTGTAATGAATCAGCCGTCAGCAGTATTGCAAATACCGATGGGGATTGTCTATTCAGTCATTCCTATTAGTGGGCTAATTCTTGTGATGAATTTATTCTATATCACCACAAAACAACTGAAAGGAGAGCTATCTTAATGGCAGATATTATTCTTTTCGTTGTATTGCTCATATTAATTTTTATTAATGTTCCAATTGCAATTGCTCTAGCGATGGCAGCAACGACATTTTTCGTAATACAAAGTGAAATGCCCATTGTAGCAATCTTCCAACGTATGTTTAACTCGATAGACTCTTTTCCATTACTTGCAGTTCCTTTTTTCCTGCTTGCCGGTAAGTTAATGGAGTCAGGTGGAATTTCCCGTAGATTAATTCATTTAGCGGAAGTAATGCTTGGACGTGTACGCGGTGGATTGGCATTAGTATCAATTATTTCATGTGCCTTTTTCGCTGCATTATCCGGCTCTGCTGCTGCGACAACAGCGGCGGTTGGTGCCATTATGATTCCTGCTATGGTGAAAAAAGGCTATGATAAAAGCTTCTCCACTGCTATTCAGGCTGCAGGAGGAACAATCGGAGTCATTATCCCTCCAAGTGTCCCACTTGTATTGTTCGGCGTCACAGCAAGTGTTTCAATAAGCGATCTATTTTTAGCTGGAATAATTCCCGGTATATTTGTAACGTTTGCTTTACTTGTACTGGTTTACATCGTTTCGATTCTCCAAGGTTACGGCGGGGGAGAGAAATATGATTTCAAAGAATTTTTCTTAGCTTTAAAGGATTCTATTTTAGCTCTAATGATGCCTGTCATTATTTTAGGCGGTATTTACAGTGGGTTTTTTACCGCTACAGAAGCGGCTTTAGTTGCGGTAGTATATGGGTTAATCGTAGGAGTATTTATTTACCGCGAAATTACTTTAAAAGATTTGTATCACATATTTTCATCAGCAACTGTCATGAGTGCATCCATTTTATTTATCATTGCTGGCGCATCTGTTTTTGCCTATTACTTAACGCGCGAACGCATTCCGATGCAAATTACAGAAGCTTTATTAAGTGTGACGGACAACTGGATTTTTGCATTGCTTATCATTAATTTCATATTACTGATTGTCGGAACATTTATGGAAACAGCGGCAGCTATTTTAATTTTAACGCCAATATTAGCGCCTGTTGCGACTGCACTTGGTATTGACCTTGTTCATTTTGGAATTATAATGATTGTTAATTTAGCGATTGGATACATAACACCACCAGTTGGGTTAAACTTATTCGTAGCCAATAAAATAGCCGGAACGAAACTTGAAGGTGTAATGCGTGCGATCATACCATTTATACTTGTCATGATAATTTGTGTATTAATCATCTCATTCGTTCCAGCACTTAGTTTATTTTTAGTGAAATAGTGAAGGTGTGAATCCGGTGACTTCAACAAACAAACAAAAGGTTTATGAAATCATATTCCAAAAAATCCAACATGAAATTGCTGCTGGTCATTTAAAGATTGGCGATAAATTGCCTCCTGAACGGGAACTTGCCGCGCTCTACAGTGTAAGTCGCACGTCGATACGAGAAGCACTACGGTTATTGGAAGTCAGTGATGTAGTGGAAATCCGACAAGGTGATGGGACATTTATCAAAAATAAATCCCTTCATCAAGTACAGGACCCATTATCAAATGTACTATTAAAAACTGATAAAGTCGTTTTATATGAGATGCTTGAATTAAGGCTGATTCTGGAATCTCAGTGTGCAGCACTTGCTGCATTACGAGCAGATGGTCATGACCTTGAAAAAATTGCGCAATCAATTGAAGCGATGAAAGCAGCTGAGGATAATGAAGAGGCTGGGCTACAGGCAGACTTCGACTTCCATATGGCAATCGCAAAATCGACCCATAACAGCGTACTTGAACAAATGATCGCGTCTTTGGAACCGCACATGCAAAATACAATTGAAGCAACGCGCAAACATCGATTATCATCAAAAGCAAATATCACGCGTACATTTGATGAGCATAAAGCGATTTACCTAGCTATTAGCCGAGGGGAAAGCGAAAAGGCGAAGTTACTTATGGAAGACCATATTCGGACAATTCGTGAAGAAATCTCGGAATTATCGTTTTAAAAATCTCATCACTTAATGAAGAACGCCGCAAATTTTGAAATCTAATTTGCGGCGTTTTACTATTTTATTTACGTTGTTGTCTGGAAAAAGCAGGTTGGCGTTTTTCAACAAAGGCACGTACACCTTCAGCAAAATCGGTTTGAGAAACGAACGATGAAGAGCCTTCCCATAGTGCTGGCGTTGAATCAACACACTCTTTTACAGAACGCTTAACAGCAAGAAGTGAATCCGGTGACATCCCGGCTACTAGTTTTCCCATGCGAATGGCAAAGCGATTCAAATCCTTTTCCGAAACTAAATAGTTTAACATTCCTGCTTTATATGCCTCATCTGCTTTATACATACGACCAGTAAATACAAAGTCTTTCGTTGCAGAAGGCCCCACTAAATCAACTAAACGCTTAGCAAATTTATTATTTAATGTGATACCAAGCTTTCCAACGGGAATCCCCATTTTCGCTTTATCCGAACCAATGCGGATGTCACATGCAAGTGCAAGCTCTAACCCAGCACCCATTGCCGGTCCATTAATGACACCGATAACAGGCAATGGTAAATTTTCAATTGTAGAAATTGTTTTTTCCATATGTACAAAAGCTTCTTCGGCTTTTTCCAAGGAAATTGAATTGAATTCTTTAATATCAGAACCCGCAGTAAAGTTCTCTCCAGAACCTCGTAAAAGCAACACTTTATTTTTAGGATTTTCCAACGTCTTTAGTGCAATGTTTGCTAATTGATCCCACATATTTGCCGTCAACGCATTTTTAAGCTGAGGTCGATGAATTGTGATAATGGCAATTCCAGCTGTCTCCTGATAAATAATTTTTGCTTCTTCAGCTTCAAGCCTTGTAGTACGCACTTGCATAAATATCCCCCTTAAATCATTTATACCAATTATTATAGACGATTATTAAATCATTAACATTTAATTAAGAATTTTCAAGAAAAATGTTAATATGTTAAGCAAATCTATACTCATATCTTGTTAAATTTATTTAAGAGAATGGTACAATATGGTTGAAGGGAGCCATGTTTATGTATGACACATATGTGAAAGCTTTCGAAACCTATTTAATGTCAATCAATAAATCGTTTTATACGAAAAAACAATATACGTTGGATGCAAAGCAGTTTGCTGAAATAATTCAGCATACCGAGCACATAAATGAAGCGTTGCAACATTATGCAAAGGAAATTCAAGAAACCTATCAAAAGGTGAATACAATAAATCGGAAATTCGCGTCAATTCGTCAATTTTTAACTTTTTTACAATTAAGGGGTGTTATAACAGCGTATAATGAAGCATTGATTCAACCTTTAGAAAAGCTAGATACAGAACTTGACGTTTTAAAAGAAAAGCAATTTAAACGAGCACTGTCCTATTGGCCCTATCAATATGACATCGCACAAAACGCTGAACATGAATGGCTGGCATTAAGAAATGCGGCAATTGTTTTCACGGTAGCGGAGCTTGGCATTAAACCTGCAGAGCTTGTTCGTATGGAATGGAAGCATATTAATAAACAAACAAAAGAGGTCATTGTCCTTGCTTCCAAAACTTTCAGGTCATTGCCTATTTCCACAAGACTATTGGAATTATTAGATGACTATAAAAGATTTACTGAACAATTTATGCCCCTCACTGATTTCTCACCATACGTCTGGCTTGGCGTAGGGAACAAGATGGGAGAGCCATTAACTGTAAAAACCATTGAAAGAATATTCAAATCGATGTCAGAGCAGATGGAATTTAAAATAACCGCTACAAATCTAAGATATTACACCATCCAAAAGGAATTAATTCAACAGCAGGAAACAGAATCCTTATTTGAGCAATTTGGTTATGCAAGAAAGGGCGTTTTAACCGAACGAGAGCAGCGTTTCCCTAAAAACTATTGAAACTTATGCTACAATAGCAAATAGACGGACACAATTTGATATTTAAAGAAAGAAAATGATATTAAGAGGGGGAAAGGCCTTGGCAATTTCAATGATGGAAGCATATACAATTGAAGTATTAAAAGCACATCCATACACATACGAACAAGTTAGACAGTATATCGAAAATGATCAAGTTCACATTTTAAAAGATGATTACAACATGGACTTTGAACCAATCATGACATTGCTAAATGAAGATACAAATCTTCTACAGCAAGCATTTGAAGGGAATTATAAAGTGAAGTTTATGACAATTAATGGACTAAAAAATTTGCTGCGGATGCGTTTTCAAATTACAGAGGATCAGTATGAGCTTTTAGAAGCTGGAAATGGCTTAGCGCAATTAAATGTATCAGCAGATACAGAACAGGAAATCCGCAATATGTTGTCATCAAACTGGAAGGTAAAGCGTAACGGTGAAACGATTACGCTATTTGTATAAAAGATGGATTGGCTTACTATTATCTTATTTATCGGGGCATTCCTGCTTTTTGTCAAACTATTTAAAGGCGTACTGAAACTAGTCTTGTTTTTAATTATAGTTTTTTTCTTGTATCGTTTTTTTATGATGTAACAATAAAAAAGATGGGATAGAGTAGAGTCTTTATGACTTTTACTTTATCCCATCTTTTAATTTACCGCTGTCGTTTTCTTCGTACTTTTCCGTATATGCTAGTTGTAAAGTTGAACAGCTGATTGATGATTAAAGCTGCCATTGTGAATAACCCCAGCATAGCTAGTATTAATGCTATCCATTCAAATAAAGTGAAGTCCACTATATCGGACAGTTGGATAGGTTCTCCCAACATTTCAATGACTAGGTTCATTCCATATATACCGGAAATCATACTGAAAATAGTTAAAATAAAAATTAGCTTGTTTAATCTATCAGCGGATCGATCTTCCTGAATCCGATAAAGTTCATCTAGCGTTTCCTTCGTTTCATGATACAGCCCGTCTATACGAAACACCTTCCGGAAATACTGCGAAATTTCTTTCCCTTCAGTACGTACAGAGACTTCCGTAAAGTAATACCTAGAGGCGAACTTTGTTATTTGTTCAATTAATTCCTCGACTATATCTTTATCCTTTGAAAATTTTAATTCACTATGTTCAAATATTAACTTCAATAGCATGAGCTTATAAAAATAATGAATAAGTAAAGTGTAATAGGAAATCGAATGAAAACTCCCGAGATATTTCTTCATACTTTCTTCATCGACATTTGTTAATTGGATTTGGCCTTGCAATGTCGTAATTGTATAAAATCTCGGTGCCCAGCGTTGGTAAGTATGTTCATCAATAAAACGCTTTATATATTCTTCATTCGTACTGGATATATAGGGATCTCCATTACGATCACGCCCATTCAGCTGCCCGGCGCGGTATAGTAGAAATTCATCGATTTTTGTATTTTCATCAAAATGAAAAAAAGCACTTACATACATGCGCTCATCTTCAAAAAACGGTATTTTGCTAATATTTTTATGAATGGCTGAATAATCAACAAAAAAATCTTCTAAAAATGGTGCAATCTTCTTAAATAATAATTCCTCCGTATTTTCAAACGTAAAATCCTCATATTGGATAGTTACGCCGAGTTCTTCATCAATTTTCGGCTGTAGTACGCGAAAGTAATGCCCAAATGACAACGCAGCATTTACATCAATATCGTCTTCCAATTGTATTCTTATAGCTGCAATACCAATACCGAATGGACATAAATTGACATCTGCACTCAATAAGGTAAAAGGAATTTCATCGAATTGTGTTACCATCACGCCTTGCCCCTGTATCTTTTTCGAGTAGCGATTAAAGTGGAGATGAGAGACGTCATCATTTAATAGCTTTTCTTCTATAAAGGGGTAATAAAATTGCTTTAATAATTGGTGAGAAACTTCGACATCTTCTCCGTAAAGAGTATCTTCATAACCCATTTTAAAATGATAAAAATGATGCTGCTTTAATAGCTGCTCAAATTTTCCAAAATGATATTGACGATAATTAAATGGATAGTAAAAGACGTAATGGGTTTTAAGCGAATTCATCGTTTCACCTCCTAGATTCTACATTCCCGAAAACCAAAATTTCTAACCTAAATGCTCATTTTCAAAAACGCTCTCAGACGATTTGAGATGGACAACTATACACAACATTAAATTTCACTGCGTCTGAGAGCGAAATCACATTTAAGGAACGTTTGTTCTGTTTTTAGGTACAAATGATGCTAATTATGCGATTTTATCCAATAATGTTCCCAAATATAAATTTGGGAACATTATTTATGCTATAATAATAGAGAAGAGAGGATGAAATTGGGAAATGCCACTACCTAAATTTTTGCGGGATTTTTTAATCTACTTAACAACAATTACGGGCAAGTCCCCAAGAACCCGTAAAGAGTATGAATATGATTTAGTTTTATTTATGCGCTTTTTAAAAGCCATTGAACACGATATACAATTGGATTTAATACATACGATAGATATTTCAGATGTAACAATAGATATGATTAAGGAAGTTTCCTTGGAAGATTTATATTTATTTATGGAGTACTGTGAAGTGCAGCGTGGAAATTCTTCTTCTGCCCGCGCACGTAAAGTCGCGACATTGAAAGCTTTTTTCAAATATTTAAAAGGAAAGCGCCGACTTGTTGATGAGAACCCAGCCGAACATCTAGAAACACCAAAAATCGGTAAAAGATCGCCGGTTTATTTAAATTATAATGAAGCAAAGGAATTTATCGGTGCAGTCCAAGGACAGTACTATAGTACACGCGACGAATGCATGATGGTATTTTTCTTAAACCTGGGGATACGGGTTTCGGAATTGTGCTCTCTAAATATAGATTCTATTCATGACCGTAAGTTAACCGTAATCGGTAAAGGGAACAAAGAGCGCCAAGTATACTTAAATGATGCTTGTATGAAAGCTTTGGAAAAATATTTACTAGAACGTAATACATATAAAGGTGATGGGAAAGAACCATTATTCGTTTCACAAAAGGGAACTCGGTTTGCCAGACAATCCATTGCCCGCATCGTAAAAGCTATTAATGCAAATAGCGAATCACCAAAAGACCGATTAACACCGCATAAGCTGCGTCATACTTCTGCAACGATGATGTATAAAGCGGGGGCAGATATACGAAGCCTACAGCACATATTGGGGCACTCAAGTGTTGCGACCACTCAAATTTATACACATATAGAAGATGAGCAAATACAGGAAGTACTAAAAAACAATCCTTTCAATAATTTATAATAATTATATTATGTCAACTAAACTACAAGATCTTTATTGTAGTTTTTTTATTTGCTTAAATTGAGAAAATTCGTTGACATTAATAACTAATCTGTTATATAGTTAATTCATAAATCAAAAACTGTTATAGTACAAAGGAGGATGGATTATGATCCATTATGAAGAAGGTTATTCCGTATATGTAGAGAAGTGTGAGCAGTTTGGACTTGAGCCAGTAAATTTCCATTATTTTGTAAATATGCTTTCGCCACAGCAATTACTTGCATATTATAACTACGCAATTGAACAGGAGATGAAATAATATCTTACAGGCAGCGTCGAACTACCTTCACCTTCCATTAGTAAAAGAATTGCTAATCACCACAATGACAAAATCATTATGTAACAATTTAATAGCACCCAATAAATCAGTCTATCCTTATATATAGATTGATTTATTTTTTTGTATTATTATTCCAATATAAATATATTTATCTATTGGCAGATTCAATTGTGTTACTATAGTATCAATGAAATTTACTAGAAGAGAAAATTTAAGTCTATTTAATTATGATAAATTTGTGAATTATGTATAATTTACTATCTTTAAAATGATTACATTTACATAAAAAGTTAGCTAAATATATTATTTAGATTTATAATTTTATCAATAGAAAATATAGTTATTCTAAAGAACAGAATGGAGAGGTTTCTATGCATGGAGCATTGGACTCTAAAGCACTAACTTCGATTGATTTTACATATGAGCAACTTGTTGATTTAAAAGCCGCATTGGATAAAACAGCAATTGTAGCGGTAACCGATCAGCGGGGTATTATACAAAAAGTTAACGATCAGTTTTGCGAGATTTCCAAATATTCTCGGGAAGAATTAATCGGAGAAGACCATCGGATTTTAAATTCCGGTTTCCATGCAAAATCTTTTTTCAAAGAAATGTGGCGAACAATAGGAAATGGCGGTACATGGCAGGGCGAGGTATGTAATCGTGCAAAAGACGGTTCATTATATTGGGTAAAGACTACTATTGTTCCATTTGTGGGGGAGAACGGGAAACCCGAACGGTATATTTCTATTCGTACAGACATTACTGCCCAAAAGAACATCAAAAAGATTGCGCATATTGCATATCATGATGATTTAACAGGTTTACCAAATCGTCGTAGCCTGACGAAACGAATCGAACATGAAATTTCAACGAGTTTGCGTCATAATAAACAATTTGCTGTATGTTTTTTTGATGTTAATCGTTTTAAAAACATAAATGATAGTTTAGGACACAAAATCGGGGATTTGTTTTTAATAGAATTAGCAAGTCGTTTAAAGGAAATCGATATACAGTCCAATTCGTTTTATCGAATGAATGGAGACGAGTTTTTCTATATTTTAGAAGATGTTACATTAGTACATGAAATGGCTGCAAAAATATTAAATGTATTTAAAGACAGTTTCATTTTAGAGGATTACGAGTTTTATGCAAGTGTAAGTTTAGGCATCAGCATTTATCCTGAAGATGGGGAAAGCGCTGCAAAATTACTGAAAACTGCCGACATTGCGATGTATGCTGCAAAAGCTAAAAAAGGAAACAATTATATAGTCTATAAAAAAGAAATGCCGAATACGAATGATCAGTTTTTAGTTCTGGAAACAAAACTGCATAAAGCATTGCGTGAAAATAAATTCGTTTTGCATTATGATCCCATTTACCAATTACATAAAAATGATATAATCGGGGCTGAAGTGATTGTTCATTGGGTTGATGAAGAGATTGGCGTTATGAAGCAGGAAGAAATCTTACCCTTTGCATTGCAATGTGGCTTACTCCCACAAATAGAACAATGGGTATTGCGAAATGCTATCATGCAACTTGTGGAATTTAAGCCCTTTGTAGATGACAGCTTCAAAATCGCTATCAATCTTTCTATCGAGACGATTAAAGAACCAAATTTCATTACCGATTTGACACTAATGCTTGAACAATCAAATTTAGCACCGAATTATTTAGAAATTGAAATATCAGAACTCGGTATGCTCGATAAAGATATCCAGCTCATCGATATAATTAACCAACTTCATGATAGAGGTATTACGATTTCAATAGATGATTTCGGTACAGGGTATTCATCTTTAAACTATTTAAGAGAGATTCCAATTAGTACTTTAAAAATAGATCGCTCATTTACACATGAATTAAATTTAGTACCGGCAAATGCGAAAATGGTAGCTGCCATTATTTCCTTAGCAAGTGTCCTGGAATTAGAGGTAGTAGCTAATAATATAGAAAATGGGGAAGATTTTGCTATTTTAAAGGAGCTTAATTGTCAGTATGGGCAGGGGCTTTATTTTAATAATCTATTAAACTACAAAGACTTCACGAAACAAATTCAAAATGTATAGCAATAAAACGGAGGTGGATAAAAGTCAATTAACTTTTATCCACCCCCTAATTTTATGAATCTATCTTCTAATAGTCGATTAAATAATTTTCAATCCTTAAAAATTCCTCTTCATCGATACAATCCATATATTTGTACAGTAAATCAATATCAACTTTAATCTCATCTTTATGTGTTAAATAAAACTGCTCAGTTAAATGACAAATAATTAACGGTACCGCTTTTTGATGGTTAAAACGGTGTAAATACGTAGATAAGAATTCGACGTTAACTGCAATATCTGTATTAAGCCCTAGTGCGTCAAAATCAATATATTGAATATGGGCAGTTAAAAACTGTTCATTTAAATGTACATTATATTGGCAAATGTATGACCAATCCAGCTCATTCCGGTATTTGTTTAACCAGTGAGGTTCGGCAATGGCCATAAATAATTGCTTTTGCTGTGCATTATAGGACTTTAATTTTTTGTCCATTTCAGTATTTGTTAAACGTTTATCACCGTAGCAATTATACTGCTGGCTCACAAGCGACGGAATACCTTTTACGAGGTGTTCACTACCAGGCCATTTATACGGTCCGCGGTCATATTCGAAATACTGTAAATCCATATCCGGAATCTCATCAGCCTCCGGAAGGTATACGACATCATAGGAGCTGTAAAAAGCATTGCTTTCAATAAAATCATCCAATTGATCGACAAAATCAGGGTGAATGCGCTTTTTATTTTCCATTAAAGTCGTTATTAAATAACGTTTAAATGACATCGTAAGCCTTGCAAGTACTGGCTTATTATATTGAAGTGCTTCCAAATCAACTTCTGGTAAATAATCGATTAAAAATTGCTCTGATAACAAAGCATTGCTGTAACAAATATAAGAAAATGGTAGGTATTGCAAATAGGCTGTCAGTTTAGAAGGATGCTTTTGCACCGCTAATCGGCACCATTCTAAATAGGTTTCCAGAAATGAACGGTCATAAGGCAGCTCTTCATAAAGTGTTTCATCATGCGATTCGATTTTTTTTAACACTGAAATATTATTAAAATCCGTTACCGAAAAATCAGCCGGAAAATTGATAGACTCGAAAGCATCTTTAACATGTATGAGCTTCTTTGGCTTTGTTGAAACAAAGCTGTAGGTTCCGATTGCTCCACGCTCTTCCAATAGTAAATAAGCAAGTTCCTGGCGCTCGTCGCGAGTTAAATTACAGTCTTTCGGAAATTTTACTGCTGCAAAATATTGAGCTTTTGCTAAATCATAAAAAAACTTATAGTCGCCTTCTTTGGTATATAGTTCTTCGGATTGATTTTGCTGCCAGTAGAGGAGGGCACCATGAATTGGATTTCGGTTTGAAAAAGTAATATTAGCAATAGAAAATATATTTTGTGCCAATGCATCATCATAAAGCACTTTCATAAATTCTATTTTCTTTATTTTA
Source organism: Solibacillus merdavium (assembly GCF_014836935.1). Classification (GTDB taxonomy): domain Bacteria; phylum Bacillota; class Bacilli; order Bacillales_A; family Planococcaceae; genus Solibacillus; species Solibacillus ferritrahens. The sequence continues at coordinate 56,998 of NZ_JACSPW010000005.1, forward strand.
ATCATTATAAGACACCCCCGTTCATTCATTATATACTCGAAACACCAAAAAATTGAAAGAAAAAGTGTCAAAAAGAGGTTTAATTATTTATATCGGTGGTATATTACTAACAAGTAAAGTTGCGATCATCGAAAAGAAGAGTAAATTATTAACCACTAGTTTAGATTAGATAATATTATGATTTCTATTACCTTCGTTGTATGCGTTTTTTAGTAATATTTACAAAAGTGTTACTGGCAATTAATGTACCAAATGCTTTAACGAAGATTCTCGAAAGATGCCAACCAGATTTAAGCGAGCGAAATGCATACGCGAATTGAGATATACCATTGAAAATTTCGGCTCACACGTAGTATTTAAAGTTAAACTATCGTAAGTAAACCTTTACAACTTAATATGCATTATCCGATCGCAACTTTACGTTCTACACTCCTTATCATATAAGGGGTGTTTTATTTTGCCCAGCATTGGATATAATATAAATATCTATATAATTCGATAGGAGAATGACAATGTGGAAGTTACATAATGGTAAGCTCATGCAAACAACGGATGAAACAAGAGTTCGATATAAAACACGTATAAGCGCGGAAATTTTAAATAACTTAAAACAATTGGCCGAAAAATACGATACCCACATTGGCTATTTACTCGAAAATGGTTATAGCAATATAATAGAAACTGAAACTATTGTATTCAATAAACAGAACCGCCCGAAAGACCGGACTGAATTTCGGACGACATGTGACAAAGAATTGCTTGAGAGCCTAAAAAACTTTGCAAAAAAGCATGAGCTCAATTTAAATGATGTCATTGAAGCGAGCGTAGCCTATATTAACTTTGAAGACGTAAAGCATTCGCATTGGAGATATCGCGTAGAAATTTAGACCTCAAACTTAAAACCTTTAACCAATGTCAATTTGATATTGGTTTTTTTCTGTTTCAAGCAAATATTTGAAGTAAAAAACCTAATTATACAATTAATATTTATTGAAAATATTGAAAAATTTTACAATTCATTTTATACTAAATATGCTGCGATGGATTGCGCATTACATCCTAAATCGTTTTAATCAAACGGAATGATTTAGATTTGTTTAGCTTTAAAGAATAATATATTTTTTATAGACCGTGAAAAAGATGGAGAAGCTTTAAGGGGGAAGACCATGTTAAAAAAATATTCACCTAGATTAATTTTTGCATTGCTTGCGATTACGTGTTTAATTATTTCACCACTATTTGCTATATTTGTCCCAATGACCGTTCCGGATTTATTTTTAACAGATCGCTCAAACTTTTATATTTATTCATTTAAAACGAATGTAATGATTATTTTGACTGGTTTTGCAATTTTAGCTGCTGGATTTACACTACTGAGCTGGAAGCGTCAAACAATCACATACATTGTAAGTTTTGGAGTTTTAATTCTAGGATTTGTTACTTTATATAGTTCAACAGAAACATATACAGCTATTAATGAGAATGTCGTGTATAAAAAACAATTAATTGGTTCGCAGAAAATGGAATGGGATGTAATCGATAAAGTTGCACTAGAATATGTACCAGGAGCAATTGGTAACTATAAGTTTACCGATAAAGTGGGGAACGAGCTTGTCGTTAAAGAAGATAAGGAAATGGCTTCGATTTTCATTTATCAAATGGCCAACAAGAAAAATGTCCCTTATGATGAGTATGAGAAGAAATAGAAGACATTGGCTTGTGGAATAGTTCGGGAATTCAGCGTTAAGTAAATATATAAATTAAATAAGTACAATAAAAGTTTAGCCCTTTGTTTGATGCTAAACTTTTTTACTTTTAAATTGCTTATCTATACTCAATACAACCAGAGTGCATATTGAGGAGAATGATTGCTTACACTACTAATTCTAAGGGATGATGGCGTATTTGAATAAATTTATTTTGCAATTGGAGGGGTTAGCTGTTTTTGTTTTAAGCGTTTATTTTTACTTCTATCTGCAATTTAGTTGGAGCATTTTTCTAGTTTTATTGTTAGCTCCAGACATTTCAGCAATTGGTTACATAAAAAACGTTAAGGTTGGTTCAATACTGTATAATCTTTTTCATACATACTCGATCCCATTAATATTAATGATATGCGGATTCTTAATACATAACGATAGCATTATAATGATTTGCCTAATTTGGATAGCCCATATCGGGATGGATAGAATGTTTGGTCTTGGATTGAAATATCCAACAAAATTTCAAGATACTCATCTTAATCGTGTTTGAGGGGGTACGTAACACCTCCTCCATTCAAATTACACCATTATTCACCATAACAACCTAATATATGTTTAATTTAAGCCTATAATTTAGGATGAGAAATCAAGTAAAAAGGAGAGATTTCACCTATGCAATATTGTGGAAGTCATAAATTAAAAAAACTAAGAGTGCAGGCAGATATTAGTGCTGACCCATTATGGTGTGACCGATGTCTTACAAATTTAGATATAGATGATTTTTCATTATCAAAAGGATTGAAGCAGGATCTGCAGGAATGGATATATGACTATGGTAAATGGATTGACTGGGAAAACGACGGCATTGTGCCAAATGGTGTTTTGCTGGAGCAACAGCATAATGATCGTGGTGCTGAACTGACAAAAAAAGTGAAGCAGACGCTAGAAGGACAATATGAAGTAGTGTTTTTTCCATCTACATTTGCGAAAATAATAGTTGGAGATTGAAATGTGTAATGAAGGGAACTTTAAGTGTTAAAAAAGAGTGTATGGCTTTTTGAACATGAAAGGGAGATACAGGAGGCTTATCTGATAAAGGTAGAAACGATGCTGAAAAAGTAAAAGAAATACTAAGTTCAGAATCCATTGATTATATCGTATCCAGCTCATATGTAAGAGCAATTCAAACTGTAGAAGGTTTATCAAAATTGATTAATAAAGAAATCGAAAAGGATTACCGTTTTAGAGAAGGTTGTTTAGCTGCTACCGACTACATATTTGAGGATCCAATAGAAGCGTTTAAATATTCAATGGAAAATCCAAATTTTTCTTATCCGGGCGGGGAATCAAGTAATGAGGTGAAGGAGCGCGGTCTTGCAGCTCTAAATGAACTATTACATAAATATAAAGGGAAAAAGATTGTCATAGGAATTCATGGAAATATAATGTCGAATATTATGCATCACTTCGATAGTACATTTGATTTTAATTTTTGGAAGTCTACAACAAAACCTGACATTTATAAGCTAACTATTAGTGAAAGCAATCAATTACTAAAATATCAAATGAATCCTGATAAGCTAATTATTTATATTCCAAACTGATTTGAAAAATTAAACTGCACTTACACTTGTTTGAATCTAACAAATGTAAGTGCAGTTTTTTTCACTATGACTTTAGTTCTCTAATTTCTACTTTATGAGCATAAAGCGTTTATTTTTTGCAATGAGCAGAGTAATAATAAGTACAATAGCAAATGATATCGCTAATAATTGTAGCCCTAAGATATAATCTAATGATTCGCTTGCTAAGAAAAAGTTGTGTTGTTTAGAAACGATTTTTCCAACTTGAATATAAGATGTTGGTAAGTTTTCAATATCCCAAAAATAACCGACATTACGGCTCATATAAAATCTTTCACCAAAAATTAAAAGGGTACCGACAGCTAAATTCACCATTTCATGACGGAATAACACGCTGCACAGTATTACAAGCGCAATAACAACGAGGAACCACATCAAAATAAGTGCAAGTGATTGAGCTAAAAATGTACCGAGTGTCATCATGTCAAAACTGCCTACTTGTTGCCATTCCGATATGTTTGTAAATACGGGAGACGGTAGCTGAAAATGACCAAAGCCTGACCGCACACCGATTATAACAAAGCCCACAATTAACGGAAGAAACAATGCCAGACTGCCAATATAAGCAACGAACATTTTCGAAAGCAGCTTTTTCCAATCTGTTAAAGGAAAGCCCTTTAAAACAGAAGGATGAAGGCGGTCTTTCAACACAACATCGATTGCCAATAGTAAGACACAAGTAATTAATATAATTGGCAATGGGCCGTTTAATAAGCGCTCAACTGTCTGTAATGCTGTACGTTGCTCAAATTGGTTAATGGATAGCTCATAATCTGCTTTGGCATAAGCCCCGTAACGTGCATATTGCTCTAACGAATTATAAAAGCCACGATCAAATGCCAATTCTCGTTGTTTCATATAATAGCGTGAGTTGTACGAGATATGCTCATTGTAATAAGTCATATAATTTGTGATAAAATACCATTCGCTCGTTACCTGAGCATATTTTTTCAAATCACCTGTATCAAGTGTGTCTAATCTAGCTTTGTCTAATGGATTGACTTCACTGAACATATGGTAGGCCTGTATTGTCATAGGATGAATATCTTCATAATCTCGTTTCTCTATGCTATCAATAAACTCTTGTCGTGTTAAATAACGCGCTTCGATTTCTTCACGATCTACCTTTTCTATCGGATCATAGGCAGGAGCTACTTTATACGCATAAAAAAACACAGCAAACGTTAAAAGAATGTAGATGAATATGTTTTTCTTATTCATAAAAAAGTGCTTAAATTCTATTTTTAAATATTCTCGCATAATGTTCCCCTTAAGATGCTAAACCAACTAAACGCTATGTAGTAGGTAAGGCAAAGTCACTTTTCTGTTGTGTTAAATACACACTTATTTATTTTTATAATGTTGTTATAATTAATAGAATAATCAAAGTTTCGAAATTTTACAAATATATGGTATATTATGTATAAATTACAGTTGAATTTAAAATGATTCTTCATTGTGATTGAGCCCTTTTCCTGTAAATGGATTGGGTAATCTTTCAGGATCTGTTGGCTAGAATACTGAAAAAATGAGTAGAGGGTAGGGGGAATTGGCTTAGTGTGGAGTTATTTTAAATTCGAGTTCAAGCAATTTTTTTCAAATATAAAAAATTTAGCAATCTATTTTCTACTTACTTTTGCGACACTTTATTATGTATTTCAAATAGTCCCTAATTATGATCCAATAGAAAGTGTAAGCGAGAATGAAATTGAGGCACGTTATTTAACGCGTCAGGAGTTTCTGGATGGAATCGAAGGGCAGGATTTAAATGGCGCACATCCTTCTTTACTGTATGCGATCGATGTCTTTAAAGCCATTAATCCTATCGATAAAGGAAGATTAGACGCTTTAGAAGAAGGGGATTTAACAAAATATGCTGAATTGACGCGTGATTGGTATTATATAACGAACGCCACTACATATAGAAATGAATTATTTTCATATAACCCTAAGTACTTTATTAACAATAAAGGGTATGCTGATGAAGATGCCTTTTATGCTTATTTAGAGCAAGCGGCTCGCTATGATGCTTATTCGAAAGCAGATTTTGATTTAACTATTGATGCATTTGAACAAAGGACAGCATTTCAAACATTGGAACGACTTTTAAAAGAAATTCTACCAATCATCCTATTTGTTTGTGTCTTGCTTTTGGCTGTAGATATCGTAACTAAAGATCGACGACATTCATCCATTATAAAAGGAATTCCTATAAATGACTGGAGAAAGCTGCTTGTCAAAATGATTGTCGTGTTTATAGGTTCCTGTGCTTTACTTGTTCCATTAGGATTAGGTTTCCTTGTTATAGGCTTCCAAAATAGCTTTGGACATCTCCATTTACCATCGCCAGAATATGCAGCTCATTTAGAATACTTAAAAGATGGCAAATTTGAAATGATGACATTATCTCAATTTTTATCGAAATCAGCCATTTTACTTTTTGTATGGATTATTGTCATTATAAGTGGCGCGGTTTTATTAAGTCTTATATTTCGTCAAGAAATGGTTAACTTATTTGCTGGCTTACTACTTATTTTTGGAGAAAATATTTATTTCAGCCGTAAGGTGGGGAATTTCTGGGATGTACAAAACTTTCCGACGTCATATATTCAAGTGGGACAAATCATATCTAAACAGCGAAATTTCTATTACCTTAATAATTATTTAGATTGGGGATTAGCCTTACAATTATTGGTCACAATAGTAGTCGTAATAATTATTTCCATGTTCTTTATTACAACAAATAAACGATACAAGCTTATAAAATAAGCGGAACACTTCGTTGAATCCGTCAATCAAATGAATATTTAATGATAATGAGGGTTAGATTAAAAAAAGAAATGAATGCTATATCAAATATTTAATTAAAAGCAATGTTTAATAGACAGGACTTGTTGGTTGTCTAAAAAGAAAGCAAGAAGTCTTGTTGTAAATGGACAAGAAGTTCTCTAGTTTTTTATATCAAGCTCTATAAATTTTTCGATTTAAACATTAAAATTGAAGAGGAATTGGTATTAAACATCAAAGACCAGACTTTCTTGTCCATGTATAAAGTTAGAAGTTACCTGAGGGAATCAGAAGGACATATAAGTCAAATCCACTTTAGGGACACGGTCATAATATATATTATAGGAAGTTACGTATCGTTTCAAAAGTATACTTATAACAGTGAGACGGAATGAGAAATTTAGGCTTGAATTAGCTGAATTTATTTTAAGTCTAAATTCAGCTAATTCAAGGTGTTTTTTATTTAATTAAATTTTTAATTGTATATGCTATTTTAAGCAATTAAATCTAACTTGCAATTTATGTGCAGCAACACTCTAAAATCTAGTTAACTTAATTTAAAAATAAAGTTATCGAACTTCAAGCTGTTGGAACAAACTTTCTCGATCATTTTCATCAAGTTGCTTGCTGATCTTTAATAACTAACATATTTGATTCGTCGAATTCCCAATCTTCACCGTAAGCAACTTCCCAATAATAGCCGTCTAGGTCTGTGAAGTATCCACCGTAACCGGCCCAATCAGTATTTTTAGGCTCTTTTTGAATGGTTGCACCAGCAGATTTGGCTTTATTGATTATTTCATCAACTTCTTCAATTGATTTAGCATTATAAGCCAGTGTGATTCCTGCAAATCCACCTGGTATAGCTGGCAGATTATCTTTATTAATGTCTTTTACTAGTTCCTTCATTGGATACAATGCAATTCTAGTACCTTCATTTTTGAAGAAAATAATGGCAGGGTTGGATTCGGTTCCTCTGATCGATGTTTGGAATCCAAGACTTTTAAAAAAATTGTGTGATTTTACAATATCGTTTGTACCAAGTGTTATAAGATTTAATCTATTCATAGTTATCCCCCGCTTTTGATACATTTAATATTGTATTTCAACATTTTCTAAAAATCCTTTCTTCATTCGACAATAGCTATTTATTTTTGATTTGTATCAGCAAGCTACGGGAAACATCAATACTAATACTTTTGTCAAAAACAGTAACTTTCTTGTCCAATTGTTTTTCGATAACTGGGATATATAGCTCTATATAGGATAATGGCAGGACTAATTTTGCTGATTTCTTAAATTGAACCTGTTTGCGGTTTGTTGTCATTTGCAACTGTATGCCTTTATTCAACTCCAGCGACACTGTCAGTTGCCGGATTGGCTCATTGATGTACAATTCCACTCCATCCGCGCTTTTAAATGCCGGTATATCATCCGTTTCACTATTAAAAGTTGCAAGGTAGCTATCACCAAGCGACATCATAGAAACGATCGTATACCGCGCTTCATCAAATTCAGGCGTTTGTTCAGCACGTTCAGAATCATCCGTACCCGTATCAATTTCAAACATTTCCTGTTTCCCATTAGCATACATCACTACAACCTCACTAGACGTCTTTTTAATCGCATGTATCTGATCCTTACTACATTTCGTTAATTCAGTCGTTTCTACATCAAATGTATAAAGTGTAGCCCCATCAGAATGATTAACCATATACACAAGCCCATTCGCATACGTACAATATTGAACACGAATGTCAGCAAGCTTTTTAGTTTGCAATGTTTCAGGATCCATCGCCGTTAAATAAGCAGTTTTAGAATGCGGATAAATAAGCAGATCACCAGCAATGCACACATCATACAAATGATGCATCGCGTTAAACCGTTCACTCGTACAAGGTGGATACAGATCAAGGTCCCATTGATGATTTTTGGCAATTTGTTCATCAGTTAATAAAAAATAACGATATCGAATTTCATGATGTTCAAACACATGGCCAATATCATCCCAAGTTACATCAATGTGATACCATTGCCCGTCAATCTCCACCATATTCCACGCATGACCGGCATCACCTTCCCCATCAGCCTTCCCTATTACATAATGACAAGGAATCTGTAACACTTCCATCATCTTTTCAAATAACAACGCATACGCCATACAAACTCCGCGCTTTTCTTTCATAAACGTAGCTACTGAAAATGGAGAACCTTTTGTATGAAGTTCATAGCTATACGTTCTGACAATATAATCATGTACCGCGATCACCTTTTGAAGTGATGACATGTTAGGTGTAGTAATATGCTGAAGCACCGATTCAACTTCTTCAAGCATCTGTTTTTCATCTTTTCGATTCATACGATAACTTAGTGTAAAATCCACCTTCACACGATTTTTGGACAAACTGCGATAACGATAACTACGATTAGCACAATGCTGTGTATAAAATGCCTTATATAAATGACTTTGTTCAAATGCATCATCTAGGATTTGATGTAATGGCTTTGGCAGGTGTCCATTAATAATCAGTGAAAACTGTTTATCTAAACGTTCCATATGCATTGTTAACACTGCAAGCAGCTCTTCATACGTAATTGTCGTTGTTTTAATGGATCCTCCTTTTTGTTTAAATGCTTCATAACTTATAAAATAACTTTTCACGTTTGATTCCTCATTCAATTTCATTTTCAAGTACATAAATTTCAACAGACTTACCTTCCATCGTAATCACCTTTTCTAGCTTCATTCCATTTTTAAGGGCGATTTGCTTTGAGCCTGTATTCCCTACCTGAATTGCCGATACATACCGTTCTAAATACATCTCTTCATCTGCATAGCCCTTTAATGCGCGCGCTGCTTCAAACCCATACCCTTGCTGCCAATAAGCTGGTGCTATCCAGTAGCCAAGCTCCATCTCGAAAGCATCATCAATAATCTGTGCAACCAATCCTGCATGCCCTATGAATTCCCCTGTTTCTTTATGGATCAATTTATGTAAACCATAATCACCAAAGTTTCTGTATTGTTCTAGCATGCGTTCAATTAAATGCTTGGCATAAGCTTGATCTTTTACGTTACCGTCTCCGATAAACTGCATAACCCGCGCATCCGTTACAAGTGCTGTTACAACTTCTACATCTTCCAAAGTATATTGTTCAAAACGTAATCGTTCAGTTTGAAGATTTAACATACTTTACCATCCTTTTGACATTTATTTGCTCGACGTTTAAAAAAACACGGGATATTATAAAGTTGATATCAAATATTTATCATTTTAATTCTTCTCCATGTTCAATAAGTGGCTTATTTTTTAAAACTACTGCTCTAATCATAACATCACTATGAAAAGAATTTTTTTTATTTTCATCAATATCAAAATTTTATCATTTTATTGTTGTTATAGTACATACTAAACCCTCTCCATTTTATTCAACACCATCTATTATATTAGAGTAACGAAATGTAATATCTTGCTTTATGTATATATTTTTCTTTTTAATATTTGTTTTTTGTTGATTATGAATTTGAAATAATAATTCATCAATATATTTTTACATAAAACGACTTGAATTTTCTTCAAATAACGTATTAATTCTACTTCATACAAGGTCCTCTAATTTTAATTATTCAGAAAAATTATTATTGCATTATAAAGTATTCCCTCTTACAATGAGTACTATTAACGGTTTCAAAAAGTAATATTCCGTTTAAAACAGAATAATAATTCGTAAGGGGGAATTACGTTGAGCAATTCAGGGGAGAAATACTCAGCGAAACACGATGCAATCAACTATGATGCAATCGATCGTATGGAAACATTCAATCAATTTGTAAAGAAGAAAAACACATTTTTATTCGGTATAACTATAACATTTTTGACATTTTACATTTTATTACCGGTTTTGGCGTTCACACCTGTGTTACAACAGAAAGCGATTGGTAGTATAACATGGGTTTGGGTTTATTCACTTGCCCTATTTATTATGACAATCGTGCTTTGTACACTTTACGTAAACATGGCAGCAAAGTTTGATAAAACTGCAGCAGCTGTTTTACAGGAATATAAAAAGGCAGGTGCGCAACAATGAACTTAGTGTCAGCAGGTTTCTTTCTAGGGATTGTCGGTTTAACATTAATCGTTACATATATTGCAGCAAAAAGAACTTCATCTGCAAGTGACTTCTACACAGCCGGTGGTGGGTTAAAAGGTTGGCAAAACGGATTTGCCATTGCTGGGGACTATTTATCGGCAGCTGCGTTTTTAGGGGTATCCGGTGCCATTGCATTAACGGGCTTTGATGGCTTCTTCTTCTCTGTCGGATATGTAGTAGCAAATTTAGTTCTTCTATATATAATTGCAGAACCTATGCGTAATTTAGGTCGATACACTTTAGCGGATATGCTGACAGCACGTTTCAATGAAAAGCGAATTCGTGGGGTTGCTGCGACAGGTACTATTATTATCGTAATTTTATATATGATTGCACAGTTAGTAGGTGCAGGTGCATTAATTAAACTGTTATTCGGTATTGATTATTGGTTGGCCGTTCTTATTGTTGGAGTTATGATGACTACATACGTATTATTCGGTGGAATGACAGCGACTAGCTGGGTTCAGATTATTAAAGCAGGTCTATTATTATTCGGTACAACATTGTTGGCATTTTTAGTATTTGCCAAGTTTGATTTTAATTTAGTGAAAATGTTTGATACAGTAAGTACAAATTACGGGGATCAGTATTTAGTTCCTGGCGTTAAATATACTTCGACAATTGATTCGGTTTCCATGATGCTTGCATTAGTGTTAGGTACATCAGGTTTACCACATATTTTAATGCGATTCTTCACGGTTAAGGATGCTAAAACAGCACGTCAATCAATCTCTTGGACTACTTGGATCACAGCAATTTTCTTCTCGTTAACGATTTTCTTAGGCTTTGGTGCGATGCATTTCGTAGGATTTGATGCCATTATAGCGGAAAATTCTGCAGGTAATACAGCTGCACCACTATTAGCTGAGTTCTTAGGCGGCAATATTTTATTATCATTTATTTGTGCCGTTGCCTTTGCGACAATTTTAGCTGTAGTATCTGGACTAGTATTAACAGGTGCTTCTGCCATTTCACATGATATTTACGGTGAAATCTTAAATGATGGTAAATTGACAGAGAAACAGCAAGTATTAGCTGCTCGAATCGGTTCTATTTCAATTGCGGTAGTTTCTATTGTATTAGCATTATTTGCACAAAGCTTAAACGTATCATTCTTAGTGTCATTTGCTTTCTGTATTGGTGCTTCTGCAAACTTACCGGTTATTCTTTACACAATCTACTGGAAAAAGTTCAATGCCAATGGTGCAGTTGCTGCGATGGTAACAGGTCTAGTTTCCTGTTTAGTATTGGGTGCACTTGGACCAAACATTTGGAGCCCTACTGGTAATGCTATTTTCGTAGGAGAGCCACTTGTAAACTTGGCTGTACCAGCAATTATTACAATACCACTCAGCTTCATTGCCGGTTATTTAGGATCTATATTAACGGCAAATAAAGTAGAACAGTTGGAAGCAGAACGTATTTATAAAGAAATCCGCGTGAAAGCACATACTGGTATTTCTGTACAGGATGTTTCACATTAGTATTTAAATAAATATTTAATAGAAAACTGTCTCGAAATTTCAACATTTTCGAGCAGTTTTTTTATTTTTTATGCTTTCTACTTTATAAATATAATTTTCTGAATAAACTAAAAAGAATATTTTGAAAAGTAAATTGTTTTTCGAATATTACTATTTCTTATTAAAACATATAATATTTTCTTATCATAAATTTCTGCAAAATCTCAAAATCTACTTTTTGTGATTCCATAGTAAACGTTGCGCTGTCTACCTTTCTATCTTATAAACGAAATACAAATAACATTAATCTGTTCTGTTATGTAGCTTTTTTTCTCTATTAAACATATTTTTCCGAAAAGTTTTTTCACATAATTTTCTTAAAAAGTATTGCAATTTTGTTACAGCTAAAATAGAATGAAAATGTGAATTCCTTAAAAGAGAATTTTACGCACATTAAGCAGTAATATTAATCACAAACGGGGGAATGTTTATGGGGAATAATCAAAAGCCAATTATTGATTATGAAAGAATCGCATCACAGCAATCTTTTAAACAGCTTGCAAAGAAAAAGAATGTATTTCTATGGACAATGACGGCAATCTTTTTAGCACTTTATATGTTATTACCAATCTTGACGTCATTCACTGAAATTCTACATCAAAAAGCAATCGGCAACATTACATGGGTTTGGGTATATTCAGCTGGCCTATTCGTAATGACTTGGGGATTAGCGCACTTCTATGTAGCGCGTGCAAACAAATTTGACTCTGAAGCAAAAGCTATTATTGCAGAGTATGAGGGAGGTAAAGGCAAATGAGTTTTACAGCCATATTCTTCTTCGTAGCAATCGTAGGTTTAACTTTAGTCATTACTTGGTGGGCTTCAAAACGTACTTCAAGTGCGTCTGACTTCTATACAGCTGGCGGCGGTTTAACTGGTTGGCAAAATGGACTAGCAATTGCCGGTGACTATTTATCGGCAGCGTCATTCCTAGGTATCGCCGGTTCGATTGCATTATTCGGTTTCGATGGATTCTTCTTCTCTATCGGATACTTAGTAGCTTACTTAGTAGTTTTATACATCGTAGCTGAGCCATTACGTAACTTAGGTCGATTCACTTTGGCAGATATGATTACTGCTCGTTTCGATAAAGCAAAAGTACGTGGTACAGCAGCATTATCTACTATTACAATCGTATTATTCTACATGATCGCTCAGCTAGTTGGTGCTGGTGCCCTTATTCAATTACTATTAGGTATTGAATACTGGATGGCTGTACTTTTAGTAGGTGTCATGATGACAACATACGTATTATTTGGTGGTATGACTGCCACTTCTTGGGTACAGATTATTAAAGCAGTACTTTTAATGTTAGGTACTATTATTATCTCATTCTTAGTATTAGCAAAATTCGACTTCTCTATTGCAAACATGTTCACTCATATGACTACTGTAACAGAGCATGGTGAAGCATATTTAAATCCTGGACTACGCTACACAAATGGTATTGATACGATTTCAATGCTTATCGCGTTAGTACTTGGTACAGCAGGTCTTCCGCATATCCTAATGCGTTTCTTCACTGTAAAAGATGCGCAAACAGCTCGTTCTTCAGTAATTTGGGCTACTTGGATTGTAGGTTTATTCTATGTATTAACAATCTTCCTTGGCTTCGGTGCTGCTGCATTCGTAGGCAGAGATGAAATCGTTGCGGCAAACCCGGCAGGTAATATGGCTGCCCCACTATTAGCTCAGGCTCTTGGTGGCGACATCCTATTCTCATTCGTATGTGCCGTAGCATTCGCGACAATCTTAGCGGTAGTAGCAGGTCTAGTACTTTCTGGTGCATCTGCCCTATCACATGATATTTATGGTCAAATTATTAAAAAGGGTAAAATCACTGAAAAAGAAGCTGTTAAGGCAGCTCGTATCGGTTCGATTATTATCTCTGTAGTATCAATTCTTTTAGCTCTTGGTGCTCAGACGTTAAACGTAGCATTCTTAGTATCGTTAGCATTCTGTATCGCGGCATCTGCAAACCTACCAGTAATTATTTACACGATTTATTGGAAACGCTTCAATACAACAGGTGCAGTATCAGCCATGTTAACAGGTCTAGTTTCAGCATTAATTTTAGTAGCAGTGTCTCCAAACGTATGGAATCCAGTAGAAGGTAAAGCAATCTTCATAGGTGATCCGTTAATTATGTTAACGAACCCAGCGATTATTTCTGTACCACTTGGCTTCATCGGAGGATTTATTGGTACATTAATGTCGAAAGAAATGGATGCTGCGAAATATCGTGAAGTTGAAGTTAAAGCGCAAACAGGTATTTCAGTTCAAGATATTTCACACTAAGATAATATTCCCTACTTTTCATAAGTCATAGAAAATCAATCAGCTTCTAACCTAGTTAGAGGCTGATTTTTTATAACGCAACTGGTCGAAATTTCACTTATTTTTGAGGAGTGAGAGTCGTGACGATTGGACAACATATCCGTGTTTTGATTTGTGTTGCTGCTATGGGCTGTATTACCGGCTTTGTACTGAACGGTACAGAGATTGATACGGACTCCCCTTACATTGATTATATAAAAGCACAGAAATGGCCATATAAAGAGAATGCATCAATTTCTGAAGTGTTTGATACGCATTATGAAACGACTTATTGGGAATACTTCACTGCCCGCGCTGGGCAACACGTCGTCCAATTCACGGGAACAGATGATGAACAGCAGTTTGTATTTCAATTCATAGTAGAAGAAGATTACTCTTCATTTTCATTCGGCGCATTAAAGCAAAATAATATTCTTTTACGACCGGACGCTAAATGGACTTATGTAAAATCGTTAACGATAAAAAAACGTCGAAAGCTGAAGAAATCTTCCTCAGCCTTTGACGTTTTTCTATTGTCTCTTTGTCTAAAAAGAGAGATTCCTATTTAACATTTCATGGTACAATATGAAAGCAGCATCCAGCTGACTCCTTTTGTAAAGGAGGTGTACTACTGTGTCTTATCCATCACGCAAAGAAAAGGCTAAGGCTGCTTCGGAAAAATAAAAACCACCAGTCGAACTGGTGGTTTTCTCTGCGCGTGAAACGCTGGGTTACTGGCCCACGTCTAAAGACGTTCTGAAAGGTCTGCCAACCGCACTACGTTTCCGACTACCGCTAAAGCGGTTTATTTATTTTTTCTTCGATTTATTTCTTCTCCTGTGAATGGGTCAATGAATTCTTTCATCGACATTTGATCCTCTACGTAATCTTCTTGCAATTGATTTTTTATATACTCTTGAATGACTTTTCTGTTTCGACCTACTGTATCTACATAATATCCGCGACACCAGAATTTCCGGTTCCCATATTTATATTTCAGATTGGCATGTCGATCGAATATCATCAAACTACTTTTTCCTTTGAGGTATCCAACAAACGCAGACACACTTAGCTTTGGTGGAATACTCACTAACATATGTATATGATCCGGACATGCTGTCGCTTCAATAATTTCTACGCCTTTTCTTTCACATAGTTGACGTAATATTTTTCCGATATCCGCTTTTATTTTTCCATATATAATTCTTCTTCTGTATTTTGGCGCAAACACTATGTGATACTTACAATTCCATGTTGTATGTGCTAAACTTTTATTATCCATTATTGGAACTCCTTTCGTACGTAATCGGTTGACCAGACCTGATTTTATTGTACGATTGGAGTATTTTTTTTGTCCATAGCTAAAAGCTTTTTAGAACCCCCCGCATAGCAGGGGGTTTTCATTTCCATAAAAAAAGCGATTGGGGGCCACCCAATCGCCTTGTACTACTGTAGATCCATCACGCATGAATCTTACTAACTTCATTGTATGAAAGTCTGGCTTACATGTCAATGAATTACTTTTATCATATGTGAATGTTACCTGAATTATACACGACTGTTACACCTTTTGATTGACAAAAGCCCGTGAAATAGCTCCGTCTGCTTCAGTATCTATACGAAGCGAACCATTGGAATAACGGTCGGCTCTTGTTAAATTGGTTACTTGGATTGTTTCATCTATACCTTTTTCTGTTTCGATTGTAAATGTATCTCTAAAACCTACAACTAAAATCGTATAAATACGGTGTGGATTCGCTTTTAGCTCTTTAAGAATCACAACACCACGCTTTGCACGATTGCCAAGCTCGAGCTCATTTAATAGCATTCGCTTAACAGCACCGCGTTGCGTCACAATAATTAACTCCTGCTCTTGCTTTGGATCTAAAATAGCGACAGCAGCTAAATACTCGCCCTCTTTTACAACTATCCCTTTAACACCTGCTGTTTTTACACCTGTCACAGGTAAATCTTCCATTGGGAATCGAATCGTATAGCTAGTATTTGTCGATAATAGAACTTCTTCCTCCTCGGTAACAAGACGCGCAAAGATCATTTCGTCGTCACCTTTAAGGTTCATCGTTTTAATTGGTTTTGAATAACGTGTTACAACATAATCCGTAAGGGCCGAACGTTTAATTTGCCCGTCTCTTGTAGCTGTAAACACATAAACATTCGACTGCTCAAATGTCTCTATTCCAATTACCTCGATAATTTCCTCATTGGAGTCAATTGGTACGATACTTGAAATATGCTGACCTAAGTCTTTCCAACGAATATCAGGCAACTCATGGACCGGCTGGTAAATATAGTGACCTTTACTCGTAAACAGCAATAAGTGATGCTGTGTATTTAAATTAGCTTCGTATATTAAGTAATCGGAGTCCTTCATTGCGAAATCCTTCCCATTGGAAGCACTATGCGAACGAAGACTTGTACGTTTAACATAACCATCTTTTGTAACGGTTACGACAACTTCCTCACTTGGAACCAATACATCGCGCGTCACTTTAATCTCTTCTATTTCTGCTTCGATAGCTGATAGACGCGGTGATGGAAAACGCTTTTTAATATCGTTTAGCTCAGTTTTAATGACACGAATTAATTTTTTCTCATCGTCCAAAATCGCTGTTAATTTTAAGATGAGTTCACTTAATTCTTCTTGCTCGCTTTGTAATTGTGTTATATCCGTATTTGTTAGACGGTAAAGTTGAAGGCTTACAATTGCTTCTGCCTGCTCTTCCGAAAAGCCGAATTTATCGATAATATTATTTTTTGCATCACGCTTGTCCTTTGACGCACGGATTGTTTCTATCACTTCGTCTAAAATCGATAATGCCTTCATAAGCCCTTCGACAATATGTAATCGATCTTGTGCACGTGTTAGATCATATTGTGATCTGCGACGTACAATTTCCTTTTGGTGATCAATATAGGCATCAAGCATAAGAGGTAACGTCATCATCATCGGACGGCGATTATGAATGGCAATCATATTAAAATTATAAGACACTTGTAAATCCGTTGATTTTAATAAAAAGTTTAAAATACCTTGTGCCTGTACATCTTTTTTTAATTCCACGACGATGCGCATTCCATCACGGTCTGATTCATCACGAATTTCTGAAATACCATCTAAACGACGATCGTTCACACGTAATTCATCCATTTTACGAATCATGTTCGCCTTATTCACTTCGAAAGGAATTTCAGAAATAATAATTTGCTCTTTATTCCCTTTTAACTGCTCGATTTCTGTGCGTGAACGAACAATAATTTTTCCTTTCCCTGTTTCAAATGCCTTTTTGATACCATCGACACCTTGTATAATGCCACCTGTCGGGAAATCAGGTCCTTTTATAACTGTCATCAGTTCATCGACTGTACAGTTTTTATTGTCTAAACGCATTAAAACTGCATCGAGAGCTTCTTGTAAATTATGTGGAGGGATGTCTGTCGCATAACCAGCAGATATTCCGGTAGCTCCATTAACCAACAGATTCGGAAAGCGTGATGGTAAAACAGTTGGTTCCATATCCTGATCATCAAAGTTTGGTACGAATTCAACTGTATTTTTATTAATATCACGCAATAGCTCTGCAGCAATGGTTGATAGACGCGCTTCTGTATAACGCATCGCAGCCGGCGGATCTCCGTCGACCGACCCGTTGTTACCGTGCATTTCAATTAACATGTGACGGCTTTTCCAATCTTGACTCATTCGGACCATCGCATCATACACAGAAGAATCCCCGTGCGGATGGTAGTTACCGATTACATTTCCGACCGTTTTCGCGGATTTACGGAATGGTTTGTCAAAAGTATTACCTTCATGGAACATCGCATATAATATACGGCGTTGTACAGGTTTTAAGCCATCGCGTGTGTCAGGTAATGCACGATCTTGAATAATATATTTTGAATAGCGACCAAAACGGTCACCCATTACTTCTTCTAATGGTAAATCCTGAAATTTCTCAACAAAACTCATTTATCTTTTGCCTCCTCATGCTGGATGAATTCATTTTCTAAAATGCTTGCATCCTCTTCCATGCCGAAGTTGACGTTAGATTCAATCCATTTACGTCGGGGCTCAACTTTATCGCCCATCAATGTTGTAATACGACGTTCCGCACGAGCACCATCTTCAATTTTTACGCGAATTAATGTACGCGTTTCCGGATTCATCGTTGTATCCCAAAGCTGGTCGGCATTCATCTCACCTAAACCTTTATAGCGTTGGATAACGTAGCCTTTGCCAATTTTCTTCGTAGCGGCACTAAGCTCCTGCTCTGTCCAAGCATATACAAGCTCCTGCTTCTTCCCAGACCCTTTAGATACTTTATACAATGGTGGCAATGCTATGTAGACTTTACCGGCTTCGATTAATGGACGCATATAGCGATAGAAAAATGTGAGTAAAAGTACTTGAATATGTGCGCCATCTGTATCGGCATCCGTCATAATGACCACTTTATCGTAGCAGGCATCTTCTACATTGAAATCCGCGCCGACACCCGCTCCTATAGTATGGATAATCGTAGCAATTTCCTCGTTTTTCATAATGTCCTGCAGCTTTGCCTTTTCAGTGTTGATAACTTTACCGCGTAAAGGCAAAATGGCTTGGAAAGTACGATCCCGACCTTGTTTCGCCGAACCGCCTGCAGAATCACCCTCTACTAAATACAGTTCGTTTCTCGCCGCATTTTTCGATTGTGCAGGCGTTAGCTTCCCTGACAGCAAAGTACTCGATTTTTTCTTTTTACCGTTTCTTGCATCATCACGTGCTTTACGAGCTGCTTCACGAACTTGATGAGCACGAATCGCCTTTCGAACTAAAGATGCCGAAAGCTCTGCGTTTTCCTCCAATACATACAATAACTTTTCAGAAACGACTGTATCGACAACATAACGCGCCTCAGATGTTCCGAGCTTGCCTTTCGTCTGACCTTCAAACTGTAGTAGATTCTCGGGAATACGCACTGAAACAATCGCGGTTAAACCTTCGCGAATGTCAACGCCTTCCAGATTTTTATCTTTTTCTTTTAATAAACCAATTTTTCTTGCATATTCATTAAACACTCGTGTTAATGCAGACTTCGCACCTGTTTCATGTGTTCCGCCATCACGTGTACGTACATTGTTTACGAACGACAGGATAGTTTCGGAATAACCGTCATTAAATTGCAGGGCAAATTCCACTTCAATTTCCTGAAGTATGCCTTCCACATATTTAACAGGATGCAGAACATCTTTTTCTTCATTCAAGTAGGCAACAAATGCTTCAATACCATTTTCATAGAAGAAAGTTTCATGCTGGCCTTGTCCGCGTTCATCAACACGCTCATCGATTAACTCAATTTTTAGACCTTTTAATAAAAATGCTGATTCACGCAGGCGCTCTGCCAGCGTGTCATAATTATACTTTGTCGCTGAAAAAATCGTTGAATCAGGTAGGAAATGTACCAATGTACCTGTTTCCTTTGTTTTTCCAATCATATCAAGGGATGTAGCTGGTTTACCACCTTGCTCGAAACGTTGGCGATAAATTTGCCCATCACGGTAAATTGTTACTTCTAAAAATGAGGACAAAGCATTTACAACAGATGAACCTACACCGTGTAAACCGCCACTCGTTTTGTAGCCACCCTGTCCAAATTTACCACCTGCATGGAGTACAGTAAAAATAATTTCCGGAGTTGGCTTACCCATTTTATGCATACCTGTAGGCATACCACGACCATGGTCTCGTACGCTAATACTATTATCTTCATGAATCTTCACGATGATATGATTACCAAATCCAGCAAGTGCTTCATCCACTGCGTTATCTACAATTTCGTACACTAAGTGGTGAAGACCTCGACTATCTGTAGAACCAATATACATCCCTGGTCTTTTTCGTACGGCTTCTAAACCTTCTAATACTTGAATGGCATCTTCATTATAAGACATACCCGATTGATTTTTAACCAAATGCAATCCCCTCCAAAAAATACAAACAAACGTTCTATTTACTACCTAATCGTACTTTCAAATATGCATGATGTCAATGTTTGAGCGTACTTTTTTAGGCTTTGCAAAGACTAATTGTATCATCAAAAACCGACGTTTAAAAGCCTATCCTTTAATAGTTGATAAACAAATGTAACTTTTTCCCTGTTTCCATCCTGTTATTACGAAAAAATAATACCTCTTTCCTTCTATTAAAAAACATTGTAGAATATTCATAACATACTATTAGTACCAACTAATAATTCTGACATTTGAAAGGAGCACAACTTCTTGATCAACGCTTTAATAATTATTTGTGCTTATTTAATCGGTTCCATCCCATCTGCATTATGGATAGGGAAAATTTTTTATAAAACAGATATCCGAAAGCAAGGCAGCGGTAATTTAGGCACTACGAATACATTTAGAGTTCTAGGTAAGAAACCTGGAATTGCTGTACTGCTACTTGATATTTTTAAAGGGACAGCAGCAGTTTTATTGCCGCTGTTAGCAATTTTCAGTGATAGTACTGTTCATCCACTTATTCTTGGTATCGTTGCAGCAGCGGGGCATATGTTCCCGATATTTGCGAGCTTCCGTGGCGGTAAAGCCGTAGCGACAAGTGCTGGTATCATCTTAGGTTATAATTTGCCATTATTCCTTGTTTTACTTACTGTATTTATCATTTCATTAAAAACGACAAAAATGGTGAGCTTAACTTCAATGATTGCATCAGCAGTGGCGATCATCTATGTAACGATTAATTGGATTGTTACGGGTGAATATGCGCTCTTTATTTTAGTAGCAATTTTAGCTTCCTTTATCTTTTATCGTCACCGCGAGAATATTATACGCATTAAAAATGGAACTGAACCAAAAATTAAAGGTTTTTAACATGCAGGCTGAAGGTTTATACTTCAGCCTTTTTTGTTTCGTTTTAGCAAGCGCGGGTTTTGTAAGTTTTTTTCATTTCCTGCATAATGACAATAGAGGTGAATTGTATGGAAATTAAATTAACAGAAAAAGCAGTCGAATGGTTTAAAGAAGAAATGGAAATAGAACATGGAGACTATATTCGCTTTTATGCACGCTATGGAGGCTCATCTCCCTTTCATGAAGGATTTTCGTTAGGAATGACACGTGAGCAGCCCCATGAAATAGGGATTGAAACCATTATAGAAAATGTACACTTCTTTATTGAAAAATCCGATGAATGGTTTTTTAGTAACCATCATCTAATTGTAGACGTCGATGAAACAACTGCTGAACTTAGCTATTCATATGAAAAATAGCTTTCAAAAAGTTATAATATTTTAAATATATTGTAAATCCGTTTTTCATCCTTGTAATCGATATAATGTGTAAAGATATTGATTACAAGAAGAGGGATTACAATTGAAAGTGAAACAAGGATTTTATTGGCGCTGCCTATTTTTTATCGCAGGGATTATCGTTTTGTCACTAGGTGTTGCCTTAACGATTAAAGGACAAACAATCGGTGTAGGTTCATGGGACGTGCTCCATATAGGACTTTATAAAAATCTCGGTTTAACAATCGGGGCATGGTCCATCATTATAGGGTTAATTATTTTAGCGATTGACTCTATGTTATCAAAAAGACTACCAAAAATAGGTACCTATTTAGATATGTTTTTAACGGGGATTTTTATTGATATCTTTTTGTATGTGCTACCTAATGCACACAACCTTTTGGAGCAAACTTTATCGTTTGTAATAGGTATTGTGCTACTAGGTATTGGTTGTGGCATGTACATGGTGGCTAACCTCGGTGTTGGACCACGCGATACATTAATGCTGTTATTAGTCCGTCGCCTAGGCTGGAGCGTAAACCGTGCACGTACGACAATGGAAGTATCAGTTGCTGTTGTAGGCTTCATTTTAGGCGGTCCTGTTGGTATAGGGACAGTATTTATGGCATTCGGCTTAGGACCGGTTGTTCAATGGGCCCTAAAATGGAATGAAAAGCTGTTTTACCGTGCAGCAGGTGTAGAAAGTGCCGTAATTTAAAATGAGAAGAAAGCGAACATAGTAGGTTTGCTTTCTTTTTTTTCATTAACAATTGTTACAATATTCAAAAAACACTTCCGTAATTAAAATAAATCCCGCATAGTAGTAATTGGAGGTGTTTTTTTATGATACAGATTGAAAATGTCCAACTATACCGGAATGAAAAAGTAATTTTGAATAATTTAAGCTGGCATGTACAAAAAGGACAGCATTGGGCCATTTTAGGCTTGAATGGTTCAGGAAAAACAACCTTGTTAAAAGTAATCAACGGCTATATTTGGCCAAACAAAGGTAAAGTGCAAGTACTGGGTGAAACTTTCGGCAATACATATATCCCTACCCTACGGACACGCATCGGCTGGGTAAGCAATGCAATGATTGATAGCTTCAACTGGCAGGATAATGCAATCGAAATTGTGCTCAGCGGAAAATTCGGTGCGCTCCGTCTATTTAATGACGTGTCCAACGAGGAGATTGAGCAGGCACTATCCTTTATGAAACAGTTTCATTGTGATCATTTGGCAAATAAATCATTTGAGCATTTATCACAAGGTGAACGTCAACGTGTACAAATTGCACGTGCTTTAATGGCAGAACCAGAAATATTAATATTAGATGAACCATGTGGCGGACTTGATCTCATTGAGCGGGAAAATTTACTGCAAAAGATTGAGCAAATAGCACAAGGCAATCACTCCCCTACACTTATTTATGTAACGCATCATGTAGAAGAGATTTTACCGTGTTTTAGCCATGTGCTGTTAATGAAGGATGGTGAAAGCGTAGCTGCAGATACTCGCGAAGTCATATTGAATGAACAATTGCTGAGTGACTTTTTTGGCCGTGAAGTAAGTTTACAAATAGAACAAGAGCGTGCATGGCTTGCAGTAAAATAAAAATGAGCCAGCAAGATATTCCCTTGCTGGCTTTTCTTATATGTGATATTCGATATTTTCCTCAACAAAATGCCATTCATAAGGTGTTTCTTGGTATACGTAATAGTTTAACCAGTTGTAGAATAACAGATGTGAATGGGCACGCCATACATTTTTAGGTGCATTTTGTGGGTCATTATTCGGGAAGTAATTAATCGGAACTTCTGTATTTTCCGGATCCTTTTCAATATCTCGGAAATATTCTTCCGATAGAGTCGTCGCATCATACTCTAAATGGCCTGTAATCATGATATGCTTATTGTTTTTTGATTGAACGATAAATACCCCCGCATCGTCCGAATAGCTAAGCAGACGCAAATCTGGGTGTGCACGGACTTCATCTATTGAGACAGATGTATGGCGTGAATGAGGTGCAACATATTCATCACTGAAGCCTCGTACTAAATCGACCGTTAAATCTGTTATCACATGCGAATAAACGCCGGAGCATTTTTTAGGCAGCTCAAACTTCCCGATACCGAAATGATGATACAGTGCAGCTTGTGCGCCCCAACATATATACATGATCGATGTAACATTTTGATCGGCCCAGTCCATCACATCGGTAATTTCCTTCCAATAGCCTACATCTTCAAATTGCATTTTCTCTACTGGTGCACCAGTGATAATAAGACCATCATATCGGCGGTGCTTAATCTCATCGAATGTTTGGTAGAACGTATCTAAATGTGATTTGGAAACGTTTTTGGATTCGTATGTAGCGGTATTTAAAAATGTAACATCTACCTGTAGTGGTGTGTTCCCTAGTAAGCGCAATAATTGGAGCTCGGTTTTTTCCTTTTCCGGCATTAAATTGAACACTAAAATATTCAAAGGTCGAATTTGCTGAGTTTTCGCACGATCTTCCTCCATAACGAAAATCTTCTCTCTTCTCAGCAGCTCACCGGCAGGTAAATGTTTCGGAATATTAATTGGCATTGCACTTTCCCCCTCTAATCTTTCTAAATAATCTTGGCTTAATAACGCAAAGCTTTTTCGAGCTTCTTTCCTTTCAAATAAATCATTGTAATAGCCGCAGGGGTTTGATCATTGGAGCATGTAATCGAATACTTGCCGAAAAAACACAAAAAACCCCTCATTCCAGCACAACAGAAATGAGAGGTTTATATACCCGTTCTTATCTGCCAAGGTCATTGCCTTGCTGGAAGTAGCACCTTTCTAGTTGTACTAGAGGTTGCTGAAGCATCTACGGGCACAGTTCCCTCCGCTTCTCTTGATAAGACTATTAAATTGACACTAGTGTAACACGGTAGTGTAAGTTTTGCAATAATTCAAAAAATATATATTTACTCAGGCTTTAAATTCTCTTTCTCATAATTGAATAAAATCGTTTCAAGCCTTTCATCCCATGCACCTGTTAACGTATTGTATACACGCATAAAATGTCGCTTTTCCTTTTGATCAAAAAGCAAAAAACATAGAACCGGAATATCATTAATTTGAATTGATTCGGTCGATATAACTTTTGTAATAAAAGTTGGGACCTCCTGTTCTGCCAATGGTTGTTCGCTTAACTGTCGCTGAATAAATTCAATCAGCATCGATTCTTCAATCGCTTCAATTTCCTCGTTTTCAATCGTCGGAAACGGTTCAGGAAACTCCTCTAAATCAGAGAACTCCTCTAGGTCCCCTTCCAGCAGCTGTTCATGAATCGGGCTATATTGTACAAAATGACTTGTTTGCTCAAGCTCCTCTTCAAAAATACCCGATTCAAGCTGCGCCATTCCTTTTGCCGTAAGTGTGAACACTTCATTTTCTTTTTCAATCATGCCCATTCGTAACATTTTATTCGTTAAATCATGGATAAATAACGGTTCAACTAATAAAATTTCCGCTAAAAGCTCGACATTATTCAGCTTCGCCTTCTGAAATGAAATTAGCATCATCTTCATTAAAATATCCATCGCATTCCGCATAACAGGATGATAGTGCACTTCCAACGTGTGAATGGGAATGGCGTATTGCATCTGCTTTTGAATTTCGATGTTTGGATTTTCGTTAAGTTCTTTTTGTAATTGTCCGGTTATGCTGTTTAAATCCACTGTATACACCTTTCCTTACATTGCAAAATAGCCACTTTGCTCTTTTACTGTATTTAATACATGGGAATACATATCGCGTGTTTTCGCATGTTTTGGACGCTGTGTAAACATATCGGTACTGCCGATCATAATAAGCAGTTCACGTGCGCGGGATAATGCTACATTTAGACGGCGATAATCTTTGGCAAACCCAATTTCTCCGCGCTCATGGTCATGATTACGCACCATACTGACGATAATGACATCCATCTCCATCCCCTGGAACTTATCGACCGAGCCTGTGCGGATGTGTAGATGCGGTAAGCTTAGTTCCTGTTCGATGAGACGATTTATGCGTCTTACTTGCTCGGCATAAAACGAAATGACCCCAACAGATTTCTG
Organism: Solibacillus merdavium; assembly: GCF_014836935.1. Classification (GTDB taxonomy): domain Bacteria; phylum Bacillota; class Bacilli; order Bacillales_A; family Planococcaceae; genus Solibacillus; species Solibacillus ferritrahens. The sequence continues at coordinate 82,523 of NZ_JACSPW010000005.1, forward strand.
AGCACCTTGCGGGATTAATCCTTCCGCTTTTGCTTTTTCAGTCGCTTCATTCATTTCCAGTAATTGCTGTTTAATCTGATCAAGCTCCGCTACATTGAATAAGCTTGACCCTTCTTTTACACGCTGTTCAAAATACGGCTTTTCATTCGGAATATCCAGCCACATTAAATGATTGTCGCGCGTAATTTTAGAAGTTTGCAGGAAGTGATCACGTACAGCATCCGAATCTTCCAAACCACATTGCAGGCTTTCCTGTTCATTTTCATAAAACGGTGTGATAGTTGACATAATATTTTTATGCATACGATATTGCAGAGCAAGCATCGTTTTATTTTGAGTTGGTAAGTTATTGTAAAGGCGTTCGAATAAAGATTCTTCCAGTAATTTTTCGAGTTCACGTTTTTCTTCAAACGTCGTACTTTCTTTTACAACTTGCTCCAACGTTTCTTCAAATGTGGCATCTCCTACTAATGGTGGCAATTGATGATGATCTCCTACTAATATGATCTTTGAGCCCTTTAACATCGGTAATAGTAGTTCAGGTGGCGTCGCCTTAGATACTTCATCAATTATGACAACATCAAAAGTTGGATAGTTGTCCATAAACTCTTTATTTGCCGACGCTACACATGTCGTGCCAATGACATTCGCATGCTTCACATATAATTTTCTGATTTCATCTAAATCGTGCGCATTCGCATTTTTCAGTAAACCATACCACTCGTTTTGAAGCTCGGCTGTTACGGGAAGTAAATCGATCTTCACTTGTAATGTTGTAATTTGCGTTGTGAAATGCTCAATTTTTTCGTTTACAGCTACAATAGCTTGTTCTGGATTTAGCTTCGTTAATTGTTCAAGCTCTGTACGGCGTTTTTCGAGTTGCACGCCTTCACTGTTGATTTCTTTAAAGCGTGTAGTCATGTCTTCAACAGTGGCAGTGCCAAGTGCAATTTGTTCATCCAGTACCGCAAGTTCTTCTGCTTTTTTACTGTGCTGAAGCTCTAATCTTTCTCGATTTTGGCGCTGTGTTTCAAATTTCATTTGCTCTAGCTCGTTTGTAGCGAGCAAATCTTCAAGTTCATCCGTTGTATGGCTAACGACGATTGATGGATCTACATTTCCTTTTACGGAATCAATTTGAGTTTGAGTTGCAGCAGCTTCTTCCTGTAATTTTTGAAGGACCTGTGCTTTTTCGTCATTTTGTTCCTTGAACTGAAGCGTTATTTCTTCTTTTAGCTTTTCAAAAATAAGTACAGTTTCACGAATCGAATCCATATACTTATTGTTCAGCTGATCAATATATTGCATGCGCAAATGGATACCTTGGATTGAGCGTGTCCCGTTTTGTGCATTAACTTTTCGGTCGCGGAATGCCATGCTTAGTTTTGTTAAAAATTCCTGTACCTCTTCAAGTGAATAATGATGATTCATTTCCAATTGATCTGGCGTCACATGAATGCCAAGTGCTGTTTCACTGTAATTCAGTGCTTTTTCAAGTCGTTCCTTTACATCCTTTATAGGCTTATATTGCTCCATTTGGGGCTGGATACGCTCTAGAGCAGTAAGTAATCGATCCATTGCATAGTTGCGGCGAATATTATATTCAGTCATGAATGCTTCAATTTCATACACTTTTTTCAAAGAGGCAATTTTGTCGACTATCTTTCCATATTCCGAAGTTTCATTCGCACGTTCGATTTTTAATTGAATCGCTTCATACTGTTGCTCATAACGATGAAGAAGTGACTTGTATTTACTTTGTGCAATTTGCTTTTCATAGTCTATTTTCGCTTCACTTAACTTTTGCTGCTGTTCTGTAAGCTGAACAACAGTCATTCCATCTGCTAATTGCTGATCGAAGTTTGCGACTGTTTCAGCTGTTGTACTTTGCGCTGTTTGTAGTTTTTCGAGTTTACGTTCATTTTCCTCAAGTTCTTTCTTGCATAACGTCAACTCTTTTTTTAATGCACTAATTTTTTCCGCCAATACATGGAGTTCAGCTTTCGCCGCTTCTTTTTGCTGGATTTGCTTTTCAAGTTCTAGCTTTTGTTCATTTAGCGCTTGAATTTCCTTTTGTGCATGTTCAATTTCTTCATTTAAAAGCTGTTCTTTTTTTGTATGCAATGAAATTTCATGACCGATCGCGTTAAACGTTTGCTCCTGCCAATACGCTGCTACATTTTCTTCAATAAACTTTTTGCCTTCTTCTTCAATACTTTCTGTACGTCCATAACGAAGAATTCGAATATCCTTATTCGACAATAGACGACTTAACGCATTATCTACAGCTAAATTTGATTGGGATGCGACGAGAGTTTTTAATCCAGCTTTGGCATTTTGGTAGCAAATTTCCGAAATTACCGTTGTTTTACCGGTACCGGGTGGGCCTTGAATGACATATAAATCTTCTGCACTCATTGCCCCTTCAACTGCCTGTTGCTGATAAATATTTAACTGATTATGAAAATCGATTGATAGAGGCTGTTTCCGCTCTGCAATCGTTGGTTTGTCTTCAAATAAAATTGTTTCCAAATTGGCATTGGCCGCTAATCCTTCTTTTAACCGCTCAAAACCTTTTAATAAGCGCTTAAGCTGTGATTTTGTCGCAGCATTGGAAAATTCAACATCTTCTGATTGAAAATTAAGTTCATTTCTGCGGGCCAAGTTACTGTAATAAGGCTTTAAAGCAATTTCAACTGTATTTTCATTTCGACGAACCTTTGCGACGTCTCCAATCTCCTGTATATAACCGCGTAGTCGGGCACTTAAGCCTTCAATCTGCTTCCAATGTTTATTATCTAGATTTGAAATACGTAATGTCATATGTGTAAAGTCAGCATCATATGTAACGGCTGAAAAACGGGCATGTATATCTTCAATATCTGCATTTTTATTTAAAACTTTTAAATAGCCTTCCCAGCTACTAATTCTTTTATTTACGTATTCAAAGCGTTCCTGTGCTATTGGTAGCTCGGCAATGGCCTGTAAAAACGGCGCTTGGTATGTATGCCCACTAATACGTGAAGCGACAAAATGAATTTTCATCATTGCGCGGCGATTCGTTACGACTGGTGTACCTTTACCACGTGAACGGAAGCTTTTTGCAACGAGACCATTCTTTTGATCAAACACACAGTCCATAATGACAACACGATCATCAAACTTACTTTTCAGCTTTAAATTTTTTTCATTATCAAAATAAATCGTAATATGTGTTTGATCATCTTCCACAGAAACTTTTTCAATTGCGACGACAAAATATTGCTGTAAATTAAAAAAGGCGTGTTCATCAGGAACATGCTCCTTCATCGCTTCCCGCGCAGTATTTGTAAGTAAAATATGGCAGCGAGTTTGCACATTCGCTATTGTTTTTGATGACATGAACACACCTCCCTTATCATTTAATCATAACCTTTATTATATCAATATTATGGGCGCACGTGCAAAAATATTATATAGTTGTATTTCGCCTTTAAAGCATATTTTTAGTAAGAGCAATTGTATAAAGGGTGTCATGTGACCATTTGCTTAACTATTCTTACCAGTTATATTTTTATTTTAAATTTCATATTTATTAAAGGTTTAACCATATACTTAACGAATTTTATAATGGGAGAAATTTTACTAAGCCTGAGGGGGTGAATAATGATGTATGAATACAAATTTATTCAAATTGAATTAAAGCAAGGATTAATGAAGGCAACGGCAAAAGAGGATTACCGTGAAATTGTAAATGAAGAGGCAAAAAATGGCTGGAGACTCGTTCAAATTTTTGCACCAAGTGTTGTCGGTTATGGGTCTGCAGAGAACTTTGAACTAATTTTTGAAAAAGAAATTAACAAAAATTAAGAATCTGATTTTAGCTATTATTAAAATAAGTATAACCCCTTTCATAAAATTAGGAAGGGGTTATACTGTTTAGAATTTATTTTTAATAAATAGCATTTTAATTAAAGTACTTCTTCACACTTTTGGTATTATTAATAACCTTTATCTTATCTTTATGTATCCCATATTTACTGAAAAAATTAACCTTACCAACTTCTTCAAAATAACGATTCCATTTAAACATTTTAAAGAAAATAGTTAATGTTGGTTTATAATTTGCTTGCTCTATTCGAAATTTTTGTTTTAAAAACCTCTTTATAATACGGTAAGTTCTTATTGAGTATTTTGTATTTAAAAATAAAATTAAATCTGCACTATGAAAACAACCGCTTACCCAGTCTTCATTGTGTATTCCTTCAATGATCCAACTGTCTAACTGTAATATACTATTTAAATATGCTTGTCTTTCTTGTTCCGTTCTTCTTATATCTCCAGACTCATGCCTGATCCATACTACATTATCTAATTCGTAATACGGTATATTGAACGTTGAAGATAGTTCCTTTGCTAAAGTTGTTTTACCACTTCCAACAGAGCCAATAATATGTATTCGTTTGTATATTGTCTCCCCCAACCACACCAACTCCGTTCCGGTTAATTATATAAACATTTCGATATTATAGCTGGATTGACCTCTTTAAATACCTGCCCAGTGCTTTCATTAATCTCTAGACATTACTTTAACTTTTCCTCAACTAAATCTGTCAGTCTTTCTTCCGCATAGAAAAATCCGAATTGTGATTTACCTTGTTCGATTTGTTTGCGGTGTTCTGCTAGTTTAGTCGATGCCAAAGCTTCATTTCCGGAAAGTTTCGCAATCATCCACTCACTACGCTTAAAGCTAATCGGCTCAATTGGCGCCATCATCTTATGTAAGTCGTACATTTCCTCTAATGCTGTATGCCTCTGCATCACTAAATCCAGTTGCTTTATATGTGTAATGAATTGCATTGTCATTTTATTTTTCTTTGTCACTGGGATTGATTTATACTCAGTTATGGATTGTGAAGCAGTTTCAAAATTATGCTTCAATAAATCATAGTAAAACAGCAAATAGCTAGTACTAATATTTTCCTCACTTGGTTGTACTGTTCTTGCTTGCTCCACTAAATTGCTTGACCATGATGTCGGATGAACCGGTGTCATCATTTCTTTCATCAGTATAAGCGAGCTAACGAACTGATTCTGATCTTTACCCGATAGTAGTTCCAGTATTACACGTCCATCTGATTTCATTCCTCCGTTAAATGGAATAGCTGTCACTAGAAAAATAACTACATTCAACATTCCGAAAAATAATATAATTTGCAAATTAAGAATATAACCTAAAATAAGAGAACTGCTACCTACTATTAGCGAAATAATTGGTCCCCCTGCTGCAAACCAAAGATGTTGACGACGAATAATTTGTAAGTCATCTGTTTTTGGCAAACAACTTGCGACGCCACCGAAAAACGCCCAGCTTTTATTAACGCTAATCTTATTACGTTCAATCGTAATAGGTCCGGCCGTTAAAAAGTTAAACTGATACCCTGCCGCCACTGCAAACAAGGCATGCCCTAGTTCATGGATAAAAAATGTCGCAATAGCGAGCAAACTAAATAACCAAATCGTCTGAAATGTTTCCGCGAAAGCTGTTAATTGAAAACCGAGCGCAACTAGTGTAAATAAAATTGTCACTCCTAATGGACTTTTAAAAAATTGCATGCTTCTTCCCCCATAATCTGCTATTGTCTCGCCCTAATTATATCCATATATAGTAAAATAGTATAATAGATACCTTTACCACCTGGAATTTAAAATTAAAGGAGCCTAACTGTTTGTACAGTTAAGCTCCTTTTAGTTCATATAAAATAATTAAGTATTAACCCTTAATTTTCGCCACTTCTGCATATTTAGCATCCCACTCTGGGTCTACCTTTTTTAATGCTACTGGGCGGAAATTTTCCTTTTTCACTAAAATATGCTGAGACTTTGCCGTTACAGCAATAGTTCCGTCTTCATGTAAAATTTCATAGCCATATGTAGTACGCAGCTTCGTATGCTCCTCGATCCAAGTCCGTACTGTCGCAGTCTGTCCATAGCGCATTGCTGCCTTGTACTGAATCGAAAAGTCCATAACTGGCGATAAGTAGCCATCTTCCTCAAGCTTTGCATAATTAAACCCTAAATCCTTTAGAATTTGCGTACGCCCTATTTCGCACCATACAAGATAATTTGCATGATACACAACACCCATCTGATCGGTTTCAGCATAACGCACTTCTACTGTTGTTTCTGAAATAAACATTCTCTTCACCTCTAGAGGTATTATAGCGCTAAAAGGCTTGTGTTGTAAGGGTTTTGAATCAACATTCTTCGATTTTATTTTCTATCAGGCGTAAGGTATTTCATCCCTAATATTCTTTTCATTTCTTGGGCTACCCAGTTGCGTAACTGCTCCCTTCCCCCTATTACTTCATTACCATCACAGACTACTCATAATATTCACATCAACTGCCTAAAAGCCTCTTCATTATTAAACTTATCCTTCAATATCATTAAGCCTCTTTTATCCTCTGCTATGGTTCTATCTTTTTTTAAGGTTGGGGGATTCATCTGCTAATATTTTTTCTAGTTTCCCTTCTAATTTTTCTCTTTTCTTAAAAGAATCCAAAATCCCTCCTTTTCCTGCCTTTCCAGACAATCAATATTCGAATATTTAAAATAACTTTGATATCGTTGAAATTTGTAGATTATTGTCGAATATATATAATATTGGGGGAAAACAAATGAAAAAGAAAAGTTTACAGTTACGAAGCATCTCAGGAAAGTTAATGCTACTGATTACAGTTATTATACTTGTGACAGTTGTAATTATTGGCTCAACAACTTATTTTGTTGCCAAAAATCAGCTCTTAAAATCAGGTCAAGGAGAACTACAAAGCATTGTCGAGGGAGCTTATGCTTCATTAGAATTAATCAATGAAGAAGTGGAAATAGGTAAAATAACACTGGAGGAAGGCAAAGAACAAGCGAGAATTATTCTAAATGGACCAGTAAATGAAAATGGGGAATACGATTATCAAAAATCCCGTTTTACTTACAAAGATAATGGCTATATTTTAGCTTATGACGAGAATTTGGTTCTTCAGCTACATCCTTCTAAAATAGGTGGTGCCCCTGCCGATGAACTAAACAGAAGCAATCGGGAAAAGATTGTTACAGGCGGCAAGTCCACAAATGAATCAGATCGCTTTGTCGTTTATTCTGATAAACAACCAGATGGTTCATTTAAAGATAAAACAGCCTATACAGAATTTTTTGAGCCGTGGGGTTGGACTGTGGGGATTTCTGTATTTCAAGATGAATTTTATGAAGGATTAAATATTTTAAAATATATTATCCTTGTTGCAACAGTTGTGCTCATTACTTCAAGTTCTCTTGTATTTTATTTAGGTATTCGAAGGAAAGTTAATACACTAAAAGAAGTAGCTGAAGCATCTGCCAAAATTGCTGACGGTCATATAGTTGTTACCAACCTACCCGAATCAAGTGATGAAATCGGAAAACTTGCGACTGCCTTTAATACAATGTCACAGCAACTGCGCACACTTGTCAAAAAAACCAAAAACACTAGTGAGCATTTATTAGATTCAGCGACTAACTTATCGGCAATTTCAGAAGAAACATCTGCCAGCAGTGAAGAAGTTGGCAGAGCGATTACCGAAATTGCTACTGGTGCACAAGAACAAGCCCAGGATTTGGACAAGATAAACCGAACAGTAGAACTATTAACAAGCTCTATAGAAACGATGGGAAAACAAAGCAAAGTTATGGACGACATTACTAAACATGCAGAAAAAATATCATCCGAGGGAATTGAAATAGTTCATCAATTGCAACAATCAAATAATGATTCTTTAACGGCATCACAAGAAGTCAGTTATGAAATTAAAAATTTAAATAGTAAAGTAAACCAAATTACACAGGTGATGGAGACAATTGAAACAATCGCAGAACAGACAAATCTGTTAGCATTAAATGCGAGTATTGAAGCAGCAAGAGCAGGTGAGTATGGCAGAGGATTTTCAGTAGTTGCCGACGAAATAAGGAAACTAGCAGAGCAATCCAAAAATGCAACTCACCAAGTACAAGAGGTAGTTACATCAATAGTTTCCGAAACTACTAAAACAGTCAAAACTGTAGAAGGAACAATGAAAACTTCTAAAAAATTAAACGAAGATGTTGTCTTGACACAAAGCAAATTCAATCAGATGTCTGATTCGATTAGTCAAATTGCTGAATCGATAATAGTAGTCAATAAAGAAATGGACGTTATGACATCCCATAATAAGTTGATGATTGAAGGCATCGAAAGTGCATCCAGCGTATCAGAACAGACGGCCGCTTCAGTACAGGAAATTGCTGCTTCTATAGATGAACAGATTAAAGCAATTGCCGATGTTGCTAATGCTAGTGAAATACTTACGGAATTAAATCGCGAGTTAAATTCCTTAATGGAGCGATATACTTTATAAAAAGCCAGTGATGCTATTAACATGGGCTGAATGGCCGTATAATGCATTCCATGACTATTCTATGTGTGGCAAAAAAAGCCCTATACCTTTTTACAGGTATAGGGCTTTAATTTATTCGAAATAATAGTTGCCTGGTAACTAAGCTGTTGCATATCGCTATATTGATTGATTTTGGTAACTGTATGCACTTCTACATTAATAATGCCTTTATCACGAGCTTTTCGCATTAGCGCTCGAATTTCTTGACGTCCTGTTTCAGTTAACATAATTTCATCATCTCCTGTCGGATTAGTATTTTCAGGCGGATTCGGCTCAATCGAAGTAACACCAAAGAAATTGTTAATGCCTTTAAAGGTTAGCTGTGCTTGCTTTTCAATTTCATAAGCTATAATTTTTTCATCAATAGCTTTAAAAATGGCGAATTGTAACAATAAATAACACAATCTAAATATTTATGTTCTAATGCCCCTAATCATTCCTCTTTCGTTGAATAGGATAACGAAGAAGGAGGTGACATTGATGGGATATCAAGGATACCAAGAAGGATACCAAGGTAATAACAACTACGGCTACGGATACGGTGGTGGTGGAAATAGTGGCGGCGGTACTGGTTCAACATTCGTCCTAATTGTTGTACTATTCATTCTTTTAGTTATTGTCGGCGCTTCTTTCGCCTATTAATAGCTTGTATAAATAAAAACCAACCATCTGTTGCTAACATTTAAAAGGGTCACTTCCCCCGAGTGCCCCTTTTAATAGTTGTTAACCTAGACCATTCATTTGATCCAAAGCCGTTTTGAAAGGTTGATTTTCTCCAGCTTCCTTAAATTCTCTAAATGGATTACCGAGTATACGAATGCGTTCCATGACATGAATAGTGGTAAACTTTTTCGGCTTCAAATGTTCGTTGACCTCATCCCAGTATAAAGGCGCGGCTACCAATCCATTTGCGTTGCCCCGCGTAGAATAGGGCGCTACAATTGTCTTCCCTTCCCGATGCTGGACGTAATCTAAATACAATCTATTTTCTCTGTTTTTTTTGAGTCGCTCTACTGTAAACCATTTAGGATACTGTTGTTCTAAAAATTTACATACAAATTCAGTAAAAATACCGGTTTCTTTATATGTAAAAGTGTTGAAAGGCAGCGGAATATAGACTTGCATTCCTTTCCCACCTGAGATTTTAATAAATGATTGCAGACTAAAATGATCCAGTATTGCTTTAAGTTTTAATGCAGCATTCACCGCTAAATGAAATTCCTCCACGGATGGTGGGTCCAAATCAAAAACGATTTCGGTAGGTTTATCCGTATGAATCGTCTGAAATGGAATGTGAAATTCTATAGCTAATTGGTTTCCTAGCCATAAAAGCGTTTCGATATTATTGCAAATAACACAATTCGTTTCTTCAGCAATATGTGTTGTTACATAGTCCGGTATATTTTCTAGGTAGTTTTTCTGATAAAAACTTTCCCCTGGTAAGCCATGAGGGTAACGGATAACTGTTAATAACCGATCCTTTAAAAAAGGCATCATAAACGGTGCGACCTTTTGAAGATAAAGTAAATAATCATCTTTAATAATCGCATTTACCGGAAAGACCGGTTTATCTGGATGTGTTACAACTACATTTTCAGGTATTGGATTTAATTGACGTTGCATATTGTTCCAGCTGCATTCGTCGGGATTTATAGTATGCTGGAAAGAATGAAATCTTGGTTCCCTTAATTTACTGCCATCAAAATCGATACAGGCAATTGAAACACATATGGAAGGAGGGATTTCCGAAACTTCATTACCTAGTGAAGTGCCATATGTCTTAAAAAAAGTCGTTAGTGTTTTATTTTCCTCTTCTTTTAGACCGTGTTTAAATGAGACAATTTCCAGTAGATTATCCTCTTTATAAATTGCACCTGCAAAAAAGCCATTGGATTTATCGAATTTTGTTAAGATAACATCTACATATTTCCAGTTTTTAATTTTTAGCCAGCTTGTTGATCTTGTTCCTTCAACCCATTTACTTGTTTTTTTCTTGGCAATAACCCCTTCCCCATTATGCGTTTTCACCCTTTCCCAAATTAAATCACTATCTTCAACAGCATCAATTGCCTGCAGTCGCCTCTCATCAATGTAACTTACAGTTGTAGGGTGATTTATCGAATCAAAAAACTTTGTCAACATTTGCTTTCTAGTAGTCAACTGGCTATTTAATTTTGGCTTCCCCTTATATTGCAATATATCAAAGGTAATATAGTGACAAGGAAAAGTATCGGCATTGGAATTAATAGTTTGGGGATTATTCATTCTTCCCCGCTTTTGTACAATAGAAAATTCACTTTGAAAATCATTTTTAAGGTAAACCACTTCCCCGTCCAATATTAGGGGTAAATGTGGGGCTATCTTGTCGTAGATACTCTCACAGTACTTTATAATTTCCGGGAATTTTTCATTAAGTATATTATCGTTTCTTGATTTCAAAACTGGATAATGTATGTCTTTATCCCATGATAGAATGCAACGGTAACCATCATACTTCGATTCATATAACCAATCACCGACTGGTATTTCATTTGAATCAGTTAATAACATTGGTTTCAAATTTCCAACCAACTTTCGTTTTTCTACTATCTTTAGTTTTTTTCACTAAGACAATACATAAAAATTAATCTTTAGCTCCATAGTAAGGAAAAATGAGGTGAAATATGCATGCATACTGTCTGGAAAGGAAGTATTAGCTTTGGATTAGTCAATATTCCAGTGAAACTTCATGCGGCTACTGAAAATAAGGATATTAAACTAAGGCAACTTCATAAAGAATGTAATACGCCAATAAGCTATAAAAAAGTATGTGAAGGCTGTGAGAAAGAAGTAACTGAGGAAGATATCGTAAAGGCTTATGAGTACTCCAAAAATAAATTTGTCATACTGGATGCCGAAGAATTGGAAAATTTACGTAAAGAAAATGATGATAAAGCAGTTGAAATTATAGATTTTGTAAAGTTAGAAGAAATTGACCCCATTTATTTTGAAAAAACGTATTTTCTCTCCCCCGATGCAACTGGGTCAAAAGCTTACGCATTACTAAGAAGGACATTAGAAGAATCCGGTAAGATCGGTGTTGCAAAAATCATCATACGTTCCAAAGAACAATTAGCGGTGGTCCGGGTTTACAAGGATGCTTTAGTTATGGAGACAATCCATTTCCCTGATGAGGTGAGAAGTGTCGGTGATGTACCAAATATACCGGATGTGGATACTGTTGTTCAAAAGGAGCTCGATACTGCGCTCATGTTAGTTGAACAATTGACAACCGTGTTCGACCCTTCAAAATATACAGATGAATACCGTACGGCGCTAATGCAATTAATTGAAGATAAAAAGGCTGGAAGTACCGTATCAGTCAATGAAAAACGACCACTTCCTGATAATGTGACAGATTTAATGTCTGCCCTTCAAGCATCACTCGAAAAAACGAAAAAACCAGCACCAAGAAAGCGCACAACCCGAACGAAGAAAAACGCTTAAAATTAAAAGAGCAAATGCGCAATTATGCGTGTTTGCTCTTTTTAGTATCTTTTTTTGAAAAGCTGACGATTATAGCAACGTTTCAATAGCCTTTTCAATATCTATAAACGAACTATCCGGCTCAAATCTTTGAATGACACGGCCATTACGGTCTACGAGAAATTTCGTGAAATTCCAACGTATATTGCGGCCAATTAAATAGTCAGGGTAATTTGTCTGAATTCTGTCATACAAATGTTTTTGCTGCATTGTATCGCGGACAAATTCAGGACAATCAACTTCATGTTTTAAATAGTTGAATAAAGGATGAGTCTCCTTGCCATTAACATCTATTTTATCGAATACTTGGTAAGACACCCCGAACTGCGTTTTACATTGCAGTGCAGACGTTGCACCATCTTCGGGGTTTTGCTCACCGAATTGATTGCATGGAAATGAAAGAACGTTAAAACCTTTATTGCCGTATCGTTCAAATAATTTTTGTAAATCCTCATATTGATATGTAAAACCACAATTACTAGCCGTATTGACAATTAACATCACTTGATTTCGATACGTTTCCATCGATAAAATCTCACCGTTCGTTTTTCTTGCCAAATAATTATAAATACTCATTTAGATCCCCCTAATTTAAATTTCGGTAAATATTTTATCCTACTAATATATAGTACAAAACATCTATTAGAAAGTAAAAAATTAAGAGAGATTATCAGAAATATATTTTTTCTATTTAAGAAATTGATTCTCAAATTTTGATATTATATTATTATATTTCCAATTAGGAGGATACTATGATTAAATTAGCTTCGATTGAACAGGCAACTGTGACAGCACAACTTGCTTTACAACTTTGGCCAGATAATGATTTACAGGAATTCATTCAAAACATGGAAGAAGCGATTGAGAATCCTAACAGTGCTATCTTTTTGGGTTTTAGTGAGGAGGAAGTGATTGGGTTTGCTCAATGTCAGCTTCGATACGACTATGTAGAAGGAACAGATTCAAGTCCTGTTGGATATTTGGAAGGTTTATACGTAGTTGAACATTACCGTGAGCAAGGCTTTGCAAAAGGTCTAGTTCAAGCATGTGAACAATGGTCAAAGGATAAAGGCTGCACGGAGTTTGCGAGTGATTGTGAACTGTCCAATACAGCAAGCCTCCATGTACATTTAAAATTAGGCTTTACCGAAGCAAACCGCATAATATGCTTTACGAAAAAGCTTTAAATATGAAAAAATTTTATTATGTGTAAGTTTCTTGTGCTTAATATTTACGGTAATAGGTTGCAGTGAACAGGAAGAGGCTAAAACAGGTGAATTTCTTATAGGGAATTTTGGATTCGAACTTATATCAAAAGAAACTTATCATCTCGTTGTTCCATTTGAATGGACAGGCGAATCATCAGTAACAATAGATTCGATTGAGTTAATAAAAAGGACTGTATTAAATGATATTGTAGAAAATGGCGTAATTCAACCTACATTTGATGCTTTATATAGTTAGTATGAGACAAAGACAATGCAGAATTAATATCTACAAGAAAAAGAGAAATGAAAAAATGCACCCCTTATTGGGATACCGTCTGGAGAAAGGGAATGTTATGAATAGAAAATTCGGTGTTTTTTTATTTGTTTTCTTTTGTTATTTATTATGGCTATACTTCTCTATATATGAATCTTCAATTGATAACTGGTGGTCAGTAATGGAGATAAAAGATGCAACAACTGATGATATTCAAATAAGTGTCTCATTAGTAAAGGTCTTTGTTGGTACGGTTATATTTACTCTTAGTGGCTTTATTTTCTATTTATTGTTGAGAAAGAGAAGTTAGTTCAATAAGGATTTATAAAGAATACAAAACAAACTTAATAAACGTTCTGAAAGTTTGAGAACACGTCAAAAAGCCATAAACACTGATAATTTAACGTTTATGGCTTTTTGCTGGAACATTATGTATATGTTGTTTTATGCACGCTTTCATAAAGTCAGTTCCAGCAATAGTTTAGCCAACTTTAACTGAGAGCTGTGTTGGGAGTGGTATTGCATAAAATCGGGTATATTTCTTATCGTTGTAAATCCGTATGAATCTAATGGTACTCTTTTAGACAGTTCCCTTATTCTTAATGGGTAGCTTTCGCTTCAACCGCACCAATTAGTCTCGTAATCCGTACCATTGTTTATAGCCTTTGAATAAACTCGATTAAAATCGGGTTTAACTTCTCGGCATTACGCATCGGGAAATCATGACCTGCTTTTGAAATAGTCGCTGCATTACAATGCTCATTTTCCCCTAGCAATTTAAGGGAATCTTTTATGTCTTTGCTTTCACGCTCACCACAAATCGCAAGCATCGGTACTGAAACTTTATAAAAGTGAGGTAGATTGATAATATTTAACGTTTCAGTGAAAAACGCTCTGTAATTCTCTTCGGTAATTTTTTGGGCATACTCCCCCATATCATTCGCCTGCTCCTTCGAATAATTCCAATACTTCCCCTGCATTTTTACAATCCAATTTGATCGCAGCAGCCTCACAGTTATAGGAGCAAATTTACAATACATTTGAATTGTCTTTTCATTCGGCGATATATTCGCGCTAAGAAACACAGCAAATGAAAACAGCTCTGGATTGCCACTTACTAATTTGACCGCAAGCTGAGCGCCAATAGAATGACCAATAATACCAACATTCGGCTTCTTAAGTGCCCTTATCAATTCTACAATTTCCAGCGATAATTTTTCGGGTTCGTAAAGTATTTCAACTGACTTTCCTGCGCCATATAAATGAGGTAAAACGATATGATACTCTTTCAATAAATTATATTGCTGTGCAAATGTATGTACTGCCATTGCCCCATGTAAAAGTATGATTGTCGGACGATTAGGATCCCCGTATTGTTCGTAGTAAATCAAATTTACACCCCCTAGCTATTTAGAGATAATACTCATCATACCAAAAATTGGCTTATCAAGTTTAGATAAGCCAATTCTGTAATGAGCTATTATTTTGATAATGCGATTTTAATATGAGCTAAATGGTGCTCTTCATGCCATGCCAGTTTCGCTACCTTAGTCGCTACAGAAATTTCACCATTTGTTTCGTGCGTGAATACACGTCCTAATTGCTCTTCTGTTAAATGATGCGCTAAAGCTACAATACGCTCATTAATCCCCTCCAGCATTTTAAGAGAGCTTTCAACAGGAATTTCGGTATCCGGCTGAACTGCCCACTTTTCTTCATCAAAAGCCGGTACCGTAGGATTATCGTCTGTTAAAGCAAGTTTTAAACGTTGATACATATTCAACTGTGAGTCTGCAATATGGTGTACAAGCTGGCGGACTGTCCAGGCGCCTTCACGGTATGTTTTGTTTAATTCTTCGGTGCTTAATCCAGCCACCGTTTCATTTATACGAGTTGAATACGTTTCTATTTGTTTTGCCCACTCCTGAATATTATCTAATGTCACATTTTCAGGAACTGCTAATTTACCAATTGGAAATTGTACATCCATTTTTGAAGCACCACCTTTTTTTCAGTACAATCATTGTTAATTATTAATTTTAGTATCCTCGATTAGCATCGTTCCATGCTCTTTCAAATTCGTATGGAAAGAAAATGCCTTTTCTAGAATATGTGGTGTTTGACCGCCAACTTTCTCTTTCGCCTCTTCAAAGTAGGCACGTAATTGCGCTTGATAATTAGGATGCGCAATTTCAATTAGCTTTTCGGCTCTCTTTACTGGTGGGAGTCCGCGAAGATCCGCGTATCCTTGCTCCGTAACAATTACATCTACATCATGCTCTGTATGGTCAATATGCGACACGAATGGAACGATTGTTGAAATGGCACCATTTTTCGCTAAAGAAGACGTTACAAAGATTGTAATTCGGGCATTACGGGCAAAGTCACCCGATCCACCAATACCGTTCATGATTTTTGTACCATTTACATGTGTTGAATTGACATTTCCATAAATGTCGACTTCAAGCGCTGTATTAAATGAAATAACACCTAAACGGCGAATAACTTCCGGATTGTTTGAGATTTCCTGTGGTCTAAACATAATTTTATCTTTATACTTTTCCAAATCTTCTGCAAGTTGATCAACACGTTTTTTCGATAATGAGAAGGCAGTACCTGCTGCAAATTTCACGATACCTGCATCGATTAAATCGAATACGCCATCTTGCAGAACTTCCGAGAATACTTCTATATCTTTAAACTGAGATTTTTGCATGCCATTCAAAACAGCATTTGCAACAGATCCAACTCCAGATTGTAATGGAGCTAATGATTCTGGTAATTTCCCTGCTTCCACTTCACTGGCAAGGAAATCCAATAAATGATCTGCAATTTTCTGTGTTTCTTCATTTGGCTCAAATAACGGAGAAGGAACATCCGGCTGTTCTGATAAAACGATCCCTTTTACCTTGGCTGGATCTACTTTTATCCCGATCTCACCAATACGATCTGCAACACCGTATACCGGTATTTCTTTACGTTCACCTTGTGCCTTCTGAACATAAATGTCATGAAGTCCTTCATAAGCTTTTGGCGCCGTTGTATTGATTTCGATGATAACGTTTTCAGCCTTTTCTACAAAAATAGGCGAATTACCTACAGATCCAGTTGGGATAATCAGCCCATCTTCCGTAATAGCTGCTGCTTCGATAATAGCATAATCGATTTTCCCTAACGATCCTTTTCTCACTTCTTCTGCTGTATGTGATAAATGCTGATCAATATAGAATATTTCTCCTGCATTGATTTTCCCGCGCATAACGGCATTTCCTTGATAAGGAACACGTAAGCTAACGATATCCGCCTCTGCCATCGATTGATCTGCAGTTGGACCTAAAGATGCGCCAGTATATAAATTGACTTTGAAATTTTCTTTCTCACCACGTCTAGATAGTGCAAGTGGAAATTCTTTTGGCTCCCCGAAAAGTGTAAAGCCACTCATTCCAAGGTTCATACCGTCCTCAATCCAAGAAGCGGCTTCTTCTGCCGAAACAACTTTACTTAAAAACGCTTCATTTCTGATGAATTGACTTAAATCTTTTTCCATTAACAATCACCCCAAAATAGTTTTTTAATTCGTTGTTACGATGAATCATAAGAAATTCTTATTGCCAATTAAAAAATCCAAGACACTATATTTTTTAATTGCCTTATCTATATTGTAATGAGAGCATTCCCGTTCGTCTATTACATCATACCTATCATAATGATAGAAATAATCTATTATCCTAGTAAAGGGATTCATATAAAAAATCGGATTAAGGAATTGTTGAATCCCTTTAATCCGATCGTTTAACGATATAAAGCATACTTAATTTACTCTTGCACATTATATCGAAATCATAATATATATTTATGAATAATTTAGCGTGTGCTATTTTTTATATCTGGTACTTACAAAGGCTAAAGACTATGCAATTTTAAGCAACGAAATGAACTCTGACTTTAATGTTTTGCATGATCAATTGCCTGATGAAGCAGGTTGATAATATGATCATCGTCGCTTGAATAATACAATGTCGTTCCTTCCCGGCGAAACTTTACTAAGCGCAGATTTTTCAAAAAACGCAATTGATGGGAAACAGCGGATTGATTTAAATCTAGCGTTTCCGCTATATCATTTACTGAATGTTCCTCACAGCATAGCATATTTAAAATACGTATCCGCGTAGGGTCACTTAATGCTTTAAATGTTTGCGATACGACAAATAAAGTTTCGTCATCCAGTTCGTGTTGTGTTCTCTTTTCTATCGACATAATATTAACACTCATTTCTTATTAAATTAAAAGTATTAATGATGATGGTGGTGGTGATGTGCATTCGTATCCTGCTTGACTGTGCAATAAATGGAACTGTCATGTTTATGTGTATTAGTTTCAACTTGTATTGTCACATGGTGAATATTTTGATGAAGTAAGTCGTGTTCTATTTTATCGAGAAGCTGCTCGCTTTCTTTTATCGTTAAATTTTCATTCACTACTACATGGCACGACATGGCATTTAACCCACTAGTAATTGTCCATATATGCAAATCATGAATCGCTTTAATTTCACTATGCTGTTCAATCGTATGAATGATATCCTCCACATTTATATCTGAAGGTGTTCCTTCCATTAAAATATGCAAAGAAGCTTTCGTTAAGTGGTAACCGCTACGAATAACAAGTGCCGCTACAAATATGCTGGCTAATGGATCTGCCCAACCCCAATCAAAAATCAAAATAAGTAAAGCTGCCACAATGGCACCGATTGAACCAATCATGTCGCTAATTACATGTAAATAGGCTCCACGCATATTTAAATTCTCTTTCGTATCTGCACCGCGTAGCATAATCCATGCCACTAGTATATTTACCGCTAACCCAATACTACTAATGATTAGCATCCCTATTGATGCGACTTCCGGTGGATTCATGAACCTTTGGATTGCTTCATAGAAAATAAACAATGCAATAACGATTAAAGTTAATCCATTTAAAGTAGCGGCCAATATTTCAATACGTTTATAGCCGAATGTTTTACTGCCATTAGCGACCCTTTCAGCCAAAATGATGGCCAACAATGCAATACCAAGCGATACGGCGTCACTTAACATATGACCTGCATCTGAAAGAAGAGCAAGACTATTTGTCAAGAAACCTCCAATCGCTTCGACAATCATAAAGCTTGTAATGATTAAAAAGGAAATGAACAATACTTTCTTGTTCGTGCTATGAGAATGATGATGATGGTGATCGTGATCCCCCATTTAAAACCCCTCCACAATTAATTTTATATATATGAACATATACTCATATATAACTTATTATTTATTGGCAGAATTGTCAATTACATTCGCCTAAAAATTCATAAGCCCCTTACTTCTGAAAAAGAGTGAGGGGCTTATATTTTAGGTATTTATCATTTTTTATGTTCATTTGCCGAAATATAAAGTTTCCGATAATCAATTCGTCCATGGCTATCAAACACCACATGATCAAAGTTAGAATTATCCCGAACATAATAGTAATGCTTACGGTGTTTTAAAAATTTCAGATGGTATGACGTTTGCAGAAATTGCTCAAGTTCCTCAAATTGAAGCAATGGATTATGTGACGTTTTCGCTTCTTCAAATATATTGAATGCCTTACTACAATCCTGTGCATTCATTGTAGCAATTAAGTTTTTTCCGTATGTAGTGTAATAATTATAAAAGGATAGATTTAGATTCCTTAAAATAGCCATACCACCAACAAATAGGTCCATCTTATTAAATCGTTCTGCTGTTGGCTGTTGAAAATTAATACATTCGAGTTTCGCTTCAATATTATGCTCTGCTAAAATCTCCTGAAGCTTTTCTGCCTGTGGAAGATGGTTCACCCCTTCACGAATTTGCTGATACCCAATAATAATCGGCTCTTTCAAGTCGGGTTTTATTAGCTGTGGGGTTTCTACTTGTACTTTATTTGATGAAGTCAGCCAGCCGTACGCAGGTTGCTCGTAATACGGATTTAATACAAATTGCTCAGGTAAGATGTTATGCCATATATAGGCTCTTGCCTCTACACTTGAGAAGGCTTCACGGTTACTATTAAAAAATAAATATGTTGCACCTTCCTCCTGCTGTTCAATGACACGATAAGGTTCGTCCTCAATCGGCATATGGGAAATAGGACTTGCGACATCGCTTTCCGTTATAAACAGCTCCACTCGGTCAATCCAAGGACGTTCTTTAAAATAAGAATGAAACGCCTCCAAAATAATTTTGTCATTTGAAAGCTGCTTAAGCTGAAAGGGTCCACAGCCGATTTCTGGATTGAGGGATTTGGTTAGCATGACTAATCTCGGACTAGCAAAAAAGGTTGGCAGTAAGGAAAATGGCTTTTTCAGCTGTACAAGAAGTTCGTATTTACTAAGGACATTCATTTGTTCAATTTCATAAATTTCTTTGTAACGCTCACTAATATAGGCAATCGAAGCTACGACCTCCTCCGCCGTCAGTATTGTACCATCATGAAACTTGACGCCTTTCTTTAATACGAAAGACCATGTGCGATAATCCTGTGTATCATAGGCAAATACTAAATTATTAAATATATTGCCATTTTCATCAATCCCAAAAAGTGTTTCATGAATTTGCTCCATCATATGGGAATCATGTCTTGAAATTGATTCTAAAGGATCTAGAAAAAGTTCAACTTCATACATTTGCTGAACAAATATATGCTCATCTTCAATGGATTGCAGACCTAATTTTGAATTTAACCACGCCTGAATATTTAAATTTTGGGTCATGTCATAACGTTTTATAATTTCCAATGCGACTTCATAATTCCCGATTTCCCAAAGCTGAGATATCCATTCTAGTAAAATGGTATCTGAATTTCTCAGCATCGTAATAAACGGCTTCTTTCCCCGACCACGCGCGGTTTCCCATCGGATTTTCTGATTTTTCTCAAGCTGATGTACTATCGTTTTGGCGTAGCGTGTAGAACAATTTAAAAGCTCGGCTATTTCCGCAATAGACGTTTCCATACGTTGATCTTTCATAAAAAATTTGCTTAACGTAAACTCGTATTCCATAATTCCTCCTTAAAAGGTGAACAAGTCTATTTTTCCAATCACTTTTTGTTCCAGTTATTTTATTCTAAACTTCTTTAAGTGGAGGTGCTATATGAATTTACTTAAAAATCCAAATTTCCAGAAGCTGTATGTAATTTCATTATTAGTGAATATTTCAATGACAACATTTTCCTTTATATTACCGCTTATCTTGTATGAATATACAAAATCAGCCATTGCTATGAGTACAATGCGCTTAATGGATTTCTTACCTAATGTGCTATTAGGAATGTTCATTGGGGTGCTTGTAGACCGTATGAATCGTCGCCTAACTATGCTTTGGGGAAATGTCATCCGTACACTATTTGCATTTACTTTAACAGTAGTGCTAACGACAACCGAGTTTTCACTTTGGTCTGTATATGTGCTCGGTTTTGTTATTTCTTCGCTCGGCTATATGATCGGCAGCGCGACAAATGCGATTATGCCGCAGCTGTTTGAGCGTTCGCAAATGACAGAGATTCAAACAAGATTGTCGTTACAAAGTACCCTAATTTCCATTATCGGACCTGGACTATTAGGTATGCTTCTGCTTTGGAGTTCAAATGCTGTATTTTTATGGCTTTTTGTAGGTTGTAATCTGCTCATTGTTTTCGTAACAGCCCTACTACAGAAGGTACCTAATCCAAAACGGTCTTCTCAATCACTTTGGCAGGATTTAAAAGAAGGCTATGATGAGCTGATCAGAAATAAGTCGCTGTTTATACAAACATGGACAATTTTCTTTTCAAATTTCGCCTCAAGCCTAATTATCGGTGTGCTAACGTTTTATGCGCTAGATACGCTGCAGTTTACTAAAGAGGAGCTTGGCTTCATGCTAACACTATCAGCTTTTGGTGGCATATTGGGAGCAAAAATAATTAGACCGCTTCGTAATAAATATCGAAGAGGACAAATTTATACATATTCAATGGCAGTGGAAGTTCTTATTTTAATTACTTTTATGTTTGCACAAACTTGGTGGCTATTAGGGATTTTATTAGCCTTGCGTACAGCAATTTCAACGATGACAAATATTGTCTACCTTGCACTACGTCAAGAAACAACGCCCAATCATCTATTAGGTCGTGTTGCTGGTACAACTTCGATGATTATGAAACTCGCTTTACCTTTTGGCCTACTTGTTGGAGGTTACTGGGCAGATCACTTTGCCATTCCGCCGATATTTCTTATAAGTGCAATCATTATTTCCATTAATGTTTTCATTCTATTTAAAACGAAATTTACGAAAACGGTTTGAGCTGACGTTTTAAGGATGGGAGTAAGGGTGTATTCACTTCATAAAAAAAGCTTCCTAATTAAATAACGGGTTCGGTTGATGGGAAGAATAATATTAAAAACAATGTAAATGACACGCTAATTATATAAATGGCGATTAAAAATGCTCAGATTATTTCTGTGCGTTTTTTGATGAAATATTTAAATCTAATTGAGGTTACTTCGAAAAATGCGGATTTACAAACCATAAGGATATGCATGATTTTATACAAGAAAACCAATGACGCAACATTCCCCAAAATACGCTCAAACCGTTGTCCGCATTGAGTTTTAGTAAAAGTGTATAAAACAACGCATAAACAATGTACCAATAGAGTAAGCAGAAACGTTGATTTAATAACATTTCTGCCCTTTTCGCTTCTTGCCAAACTTGCATTTGGGAACGTTATTAGGTTAATTTTTATATGCTTTATAAATCCTTAATGAACTAAGGTGTCTTAACTTATTATCCTTTATGTTTTTTCTCCATATATTCTAAGTATTCCTTTGATTGTCCTTTTGGAATACTAAGGTTTTTCCAATCTTTATCCTTTACTTGTTTTCCAATGTAAACAACTTGTCCTATATGATAAGAATAATGAACCATTTGTCTTTCTATTGCATCAATTACTAGATGCTTTTCACTACGGATATAAATATTTTTTAATAAATCCTGCTCTTCCAAATTAGTTAATGCCTCAAAAAGTATCTGCCAACCTTTTTCCCAAATTCCAAACAATTCTTCCTTTGATACTCTAGACTCTTCGAATTCTTGATCTCGATTCCTATAAGATTTTTCTCCATCTGAAGTTAAAAAATCAGACCATCTAGACACCATATTTCCACTTAAATGTTTTACAATAACAGCAACATTATTAGATTCATCATTTAATTTCCAATGAATCTCGTCTTCTGATAATAGATTTATTGTCTTATCTCCAAGATTTTTGACACTTTTAAACCGTTCTAAGACAACTTTTAAATATTCCTTTCCCAAATTCATTAGTAGTACCCCCCCTTTAATTAGTTGTAATGTGTTGCTTAATTACTAAATAAACTTCATACAATTAGGTTCGATTAATAAAAGGAAAACCCTTCTTTAATTAAATGATATGGACCGATTGTTGAATAACGAAAATGCACGTAAAGCATTGTTTGGGAATTTATCGTTCACGAGCAGCCAAAATACCCCCTATTCAATTGAATAGGAGGTATTGGTTCCCAAATGTGAATGTTTATTAGGTTTACTTTGTATACTTTATAAATCACTGTTGCGTTTAGTTAAAGGTAATATTTCTTATTGAGATAAATGTTTGTAGTCTAATATTTCAATTTCGAAACCGTGATTACATTTCTGCTTATTAATCTTCTCACTATCACAGGACGGGGATATTCTTACCTTAACCAAATCTTCTTTAACATTCCCGTTAGGCTTTTTTGAAGGAATCTCAATTCTTACAGTAACATCATAGGAATGATTCTCGTTGTAAGTAATACCAACAATCCTTTTCCATTGCCAAATAAGACGATTATCTCCTCCATACTCTTTGATAACTCTTTTATCAATAGTTGGGAAGATAATGTCAGAAATAATATCCTCCGTTGTGACATACATTTCTTCTGCTTTTGGTATTGTTTCTGATTTTGCTACTTGCATAGAAGTAAGAACAATTAATATAAATCCTAATAAGACTAAGTAATGCTTAACCATCAACACTCACCCCAGGTTTACGTTTACTCCTTATTCTTCGTATCTTGTTAATTTTTATTCAATAAACCTACCTCGGTAGTTGAATAAAAAAACGCACCCAAAGCGACGTTTGGTAACATTAAGTGATTAACTTTTTAAATCCCATAAAAAGTAATTTTAATATTGAGGAATCTGATTTTATATTACCTCTCGAATCTTCATCTTCTAAAACGCTATAACAAAAAAATAAACGCAAAAAAAGGCATCCTAATTAAAGGATACCTCTTTTGTATGGTTACATCATTAAAATTAAAGTTTTACGATGTTTGTAGCTTGTGGGCCACGTTGACCGTCTTCAATACCGAATTCAACTTTTTGACCTTCGTCTAAAGATTTGAATCCGTCGCCTTGGATTGCTGAGAAGTGAGCGAATACGTCGTTTCCGCCTTCAACTTCGATAAATCCAAAACCTTTTTCTGCGTTAAACCATTTTACTGTACCTTGTGTCATTTAAATGACCTCCATTATTCGTATTAATAAGATGACAATTTCTTTAAAAGAAAAAAATTCACATATTACAAAAAGTACCAAACAAAATCCAAATACTTTTTGTAATAGGTGAATTTATTGTTGTCTTGTGTAACTCTTATTAAACCTAGTATATACCATAAAAATGAATTTGTCTAGTGCATAGCCTACTACACTCTTTATTGCGCATTTAATTAAACCTTCCCTATCCGGTCCATTTAGTAAGGAACGTATTACTCTAACATTATGCAGTAGAAATTACATCACCTCTTATTAATACTAACTAAGGATCGAAGGTGATGTAATTTCCTACTTCTTATTTAGTACGTCAATGATTTTTCTTCAATATCCCCTGTCTTCATATCCCTCAATCCATACTTCCCTTTAGCTATTTCATCTTCCCCCAGCACAATAATCTTTGATACATTTTCACGATTAGCCTTTTCCATTGCCTTACGTACCTTTTTGCCACCGAGTTCTACTTCAACCCGATTACCTTCTTTGCGTAAGCTTGATGCAAGTTGTAGTGCCTGCTTTTCTGTACCAATGGGAATAATATAAATATCGATCTCTGTAGGCTTTCCTTCAATTTTACCAGCTAATTCAAGCGCTGTATAAATAACATCAAGGCCGAATGAAATACCAACCGTTGCAAATTCCTCATCTGTGCCAATCAGTCCACCAATCGCATTATCATAGCGACCGCCACTGCCAATACTTGATTTAATTACACCGTCTGCTAAGAAGATTTCATAAATAGTTCCTGTATAAATTTCCAGACCTCGTGCTAAAAACGGATTGAAAATACAGGTTTGGGCAATATTAAGCGCGTTTAAATAATCCATTAATTCATGTACTTCAGCTACACCTTGCTTTATGAAGTTGTTTTCGTCTTGAAATGTTTCAAAATACGAAAGTGTCGGTGCTGCGTCTAAAAAGCTTTCTATATTTTTTAGCGACTTTTGACTTATCCCCAACTCCGTTAATTCCTTCGCTAATGTCATACGGTCGATTTTTTCCATCTTGTCTAAAACTAAAATAACCCGATTCATTTTTTGTTCATCCACTTCAAGCACTTGCAGTATCCCGTACAAAAGCTTGCGGTTATTATATTGAATAAAGATGTTTACGTCTAATTTTTCAAAAGCATTGACTGCCATCATCATCAGTTCAGCTTCCGCAGCTTGTGACTTTACACCGACGATATCGACATCACATTGTGTAAACTCACGGAATCGTCCAGCTTTAATCGGACCATCACGAAACACTTTCCCGATTTCATAACGCTTAAATGGCATCGCAAGCCCTGGATTCATCGCTACCACTTTTGCGAATGGAATGGTTAAATCATAACGAAGTGCCAATTCACGTTCGCCACGATCTGTTAATGTGTACATTTCCTGCAAAATTTCTGCCCCACCTCCATATTTGGATGCCATTAAATCGGTATAATTAATCATCGGAGTTTCTATTGGTTTACAGCCATATAAAATAAAAGTATCCTCCAACGTACGGCGAATTTTACGTCGTACTACCTCTTGCTCTGGTAAAAAATCCTGTGTACCTCGTACATTTTGATAATCCATTTTTTTCATAGTGATTCCTCCTTTATTTTTGGCAATAAAAAAAATCGTCTATATAAAGCTCCTAAAACGGCTTTATGTATACGATTCCACGAAAAATAGTCTTCCTATTCAATATTAATAAATTAATAAAGATAGCAAGACTACTTTGTATGATGATGTGTTGTAGAAAATATGGATGCCTTCAATTTCAGCATAAACATTCCTCCTTCTAAAGTTGTCCATTACTATACAGGAACTTATTTCCATTTGCAATAACTAATATCTTTTGTGGAAATATTACATTTAATAACAATAAGTTAGGGAAGACAAAATTGAAAATAAGATTTTCTAATGAAGTCCGTTCTGCTGCGCTACGGGAAAAGGCGTTGAAGCAAGTGTTTTTGAAGCTGTCGTCCGTTGTAATCCATTCCGAGGCAGGCTTTCCGGGCGGCGGCGTGGCTCCAAAGCTTTTGTAAATTGAATTGCGTAACGAGATAAATAGAGGAATGAATTTCCGTTATTTCTAAAATAACATAAAAAATAGTGAAAATAAGGGAAGAGATTTCCGTTATTGACCTAAAAAGTATGAAGTTTCATGATTTTATTGAAAATAACGGTAAAACGTTCCCTTATTTATCCTAAAATGAGCTACATCATTCAAATAACGGTAAAAGCTCCCCTTATTTTAGGAGGGCAATTGATCAGACCAAATAGGATAAGGGTACGATTTTATGTTTCGTACCCTTTTGTTCACCACATTTCATTTTAAATATTTACACTTGCACTCTTTGACCGCTTCCGCCTATTTGTATAAATTGGTTATAAACAACTCTTGCTAACATCGGATCTGAAACACCATGTATAATGGCGCGACCATCTTCAAAGAAAACGATGCGGTATGTCTCAAACTGACATGATAGTAAATATGGATTTACTATTAGATGTTTCACTTGCTTACTTATGTTTTCTGCAATTTGTTCTAACGAATACTTATAAGATTGGCCAGGTCTTAGCTGAACGGCATCCCTCCCGCAAAGCACCCCTACCTTCATTTGCTGATTTAATTGTAGAAAAGGGTAAATTGGTTGTTCTCCGCAAGTAAGGCAATGTGGATTTTTAAGCTTCGATACATGAATTTTTGCCTGCTCTTCCTTCCATAGATCGACCGATTGAACAATTGGTTCCAATGGAATCCCTGAAAGCCATTTCATTACGGATGTTACTTGGTACGCAGCCGTAACTTGAACAATTGGGCTAATGACACCGACTGTATCACAGGTCATCGTGTCCATTGGTAAATGATGCAGCAAACAATGTAAGCATGGGGTTTCTCCTGGGACGATAGGTAATGTGAGACCATAGCTCCCGACACAGGCACCAAATATATACGGAATCCCTTTCTTATTTGCCGCATCATTAATGATTAAGCTTGTTTCAAAATTATCCGTTGCATCGACAACAATCATATGTCCTTGCATTAACGTTTCTATATTTAGTCCGTGCACATCCTTCACAATACCTTCAACAATAATTTCACTGTTTATTTGCTCCAGCCTTTGTTTAGCAGCGATAGCCTTTGGTAATTTGTGATGGACATCCGTCTCGACGTAGAGCTGCTGGCGTTGCAAATTGCTCCATTCAACATAGTCTCTATCAACAATCGTCAAATGCCCAATTCCTGCTCTCGCCAGCATTTCAGAACTCGCTGAACCAAGTGCCCCTACCCCAATAATTAAGACTTTTGCCTGCTGGATACGCTGTTGCGTGTTTTGCCCTAAAAATAAGGATTGTCTTGCATAACGATTGTTCAAGGCGTCACCATTCCTGCTGTCGGGCTGCTCGGAGTTGCATACTCTTTTTCTTCTATTCTGCCTGCCTCAAAGCCTAATCTGCCAGCATCTATTGCGAGCTTCATTGCCTCAGCCATTCTTACAGGATCCTTTGCTCCAGCTACAGCTGTATTCAGTAATACCGCATCTGCCCCTAACTCCATCGCATAGGCAGCATCTTTAGGAGAGCCAATTCCTGCATCTACAATAATCGGAATAGTTGACTGCTCTATAATAAACTTTAAATTCATTGGATTTATAATACCTTTGCCTGAGCCGATTGGTGAAGCACCTGGCATAATCGCATGAACACCCAAGCTTTCAAGGCGTTTTGCTAGAACGACGTCATCCGATGTATACGGTAAAACGATAAATCCTTCTTCTAACAGCATTTCTGACGCCTTTAAAGTTTCAAGGGGATCCGGCAGTAATGTATGCCAGTCTCCAATGACTTCGACTTTTATCATGTCACACAATCCGGATGCCCTAGCGAGTTTAGCAATACGAACTGCTTCCTCAGCATTTTTTGCCCCTGCTGTATTAGGCAGCAGCGTATATTTCGTCAGATCGAGCTGCTCCAAAAAGTTAGGCTGCTCTTCTGAAAAAATATTCATTCTTCTTACGGCAAACGTTAAAATTTCTGCCTGTGATACTTCTACTGCTTTTTTCTGCACCTCAAACGACGGATATTTCCCTGTCCCTAACAGCAATCTGGATTGAAACGTGCGATCTGCAATTTTTAACATATTTCATCCTCCTCCAACAAAATGAACAATCTCTACCACATCACCTTTTGATAAGCTCGTCATTTCATAGTTTTCTTTCATAACAATTTCCTGATTAACCTCTACGACAACAATGCGATTTTCTAAGCCATAATGTTTCAGTAATTGCTGAACATTTTGAAAAAGCTCGAGTTGCTTTCTCCCATTCACTGTAATAGACATCGCTTACTCATCTCCTGTTCGGTCGATTCATTTGAAAAGCCTCGACCCATTCTTTTTTTACAGCTTTTTTTAATATGAAGCTCGCAATCATCTCACCTGTTGCTGGTGCTAATAAAATCCCGTTTCTATAATGTCCTGTTGCAAATAATATCGCATCATCATGTGGATGAAAGCCTATAAATGGTTTTTGATCGAATGTTTGTGGACGCAATCCTGACCAGGCAGCATTAATCTTCATCTGACCAACTGCAGGAAAGAGTTCCTTCGCTTTTTGAATTAATGTTTCCATGCCATCCAGGCTTACGTGTTCTGACCAATCATTTCCCTTCATAGTAGCGCCAATAACTAGCTCCCCATTATTTCTAGGAACGATATAGTATTTATCATGAAAAATAGTATGTTTTAATAAAGTGCTTCTCCCTTCAACAGCAATACATTCCCCTTTGACCGGTGTTATTTGCTGCTCTATACCTAGCTGCTGAAAAAAGGGATTACTCCAAGCACCCGTAGCAATGACAACTCGTTTTGCTTTGATCATTCCTAGTGTTGTATCTATTTGAAAAGTATCCTGCTGCTTTTGAATCTTTAACACCTTTGTATGCTCAAAAATGGATGCACCGTAAACTTGTGCCCCTTTAAAAAAAGCCTGGCATACACGATACGGCAGTACACTAGTATCCTCTTCAATATAGGCAGCCCCTATTATATGCGGGGAAACATCGGGTTCTAGATTTTTTACTTCATTTGCTTCAAGCCATGTCACAGTAGGCAGTGCGAGTATTGTCCCTAATTCTTTCTTGTCACGTTCAGAAAAGGCCAGCTTTAAAATCCCTCCCTTTTTGCAGCCAATATCAATGCCACTTAGCCCGTATAGTTCATCCTGTATCTTCGAATAGAGCGCCTGACTGTATCTCGCAAAAGTGAAGAAGTCCTTTCCATCGCCCTCATATTCCGAATGTGCACCAAGCATACCCGCCGCTGCACTTGTCGCTTTTAGACCAATTCGACTTTCCTCAAGGACGGCTACCTCGACTTGATCCTTTGCTAAATAATAGGCAATCGCACTTCCAATAATCCCTCCGCCAATTACGACTACGTCATAGCTTGATTGCATCTTTAATGGCCTCCCTATATTGGTGTGCTGCTGCAAATGGATGCGTTGCCGAAAAAATACCGGACATAACCGCTATCCCATCTGCCTTAACATCTAGGAGTGCCTGTACTCGATCCACATGAATCCCACCAATCGCGAAGACGGGAATTTTTAAGTTCTTTTTCATTTCATGTATGGGAGAAAGACCGTTTGGAACCTTTCCTTTTTTACTGTTTGTTTCAAAGCAATGTCCATAAAGAACATAATCAGCCCCTTGCCGCTCTGCCTCCATGGCGCCCACATAATCATGAATCGATCTACCTATTCGAAGTTGTGGATATTGATCTTTAACCTGTTGTCCCGATAAGCCTCTCTCCGGTAAATGAATCGTTTGAATACCGTTGCTCAAGGCAATATCCAAATGACTATTTACGATGATTTTGTCTTTCGGGACAGCTCCCTTATCCAAATATTCCAGTAAAGTCACCACTTCTTTTGCTGTTTTTGTTTTTTCACGTATTTGGATATAATCCACGATTTGCTGAATTTGAATGATTTTTTGTGCTAATACTAAAATTGGCTGACTATCATCTGTTACTGCCATTAACTTCATATAACTACGCCCCTCCAGGATGTTTACAAGTTCGTAACATGCTCATTCCTATACACTTCCTGTTGCCAATCCTGACAAGTCCAGGACATTTCCCAAAACTGCCACTCATAATAGCAACTGCGCTTGAAATGGGCTGTCAATTCACGTTCATCATTTCCTGGCATCTGTGCAAATCGATTCATCATTTCCTTTTGTTTTTCAATTGTTTGTTCCATCTCAGCGGAGGCATATAAATCAATCCACTGCTGATACAACTTAACACCCGGTGTTGCTTTTCGTAATGCGGCTCCGATTTCCTGATATAACCACGGGCAAGGTAGTATCGCAGCGTATGCGTCGGCAATCATCCCTGTATAAAATGCTTGATACATGTGACTGACATAATTGTACGCTGCAGGTGCTGGTTCAAAATTACTGATTTCTTCAGGCGTAACCTGCAACTCATTAAAAGTCGAACGGTGTAGCTCTAACTCTGCTTCCCGGATAAAGTTCGCGGTTTCCAGGAAATAAGCTACATCCTCATCCTCATTAGCTTTTGCCGCCAGCATCGCAAGTAGTTTCATATAATGCTTTAAATAATATGAGTCCTGCAGCATATAAAATTTAAACTTTTCCAGCTCCAATGTTCCATCAGCAATACCTTGTACAAATGGATGCTTCAAACTGGCCTCCCAATAATATTCCGTTTGCTTTCTTACTTCTCCACAAAAATCCATCCTAATTCCTCCTTGGAGGCGTAAGCAAAAAAGGCACCTCTACGAAAAGTAGAGATGCCTAAAAAAGTGCATATGTACGCACTTATTGCTCCCTACGCCAGTATTAACTGTCAGGTTCTAAGGGTCAGGTTTTAACCTTCTCAACACAATTGTGTCCCCCCGCAATTAAAAAATTTGCAAAAGAAAAGCTCTCCAAAAAGATGGAGAGCGCCACGTACGATTATTAGCTTGTACATTTTGCTCCCTACGCCCGTGTTAACGGAACAGGTTCTAAGGGTCAGGTTTTACCTTCTCAACACTTACGTGTCCCCCTGCAAATTCATTTAATTACTACTAGTCTACTGATAATTCTGAATAAATGCAATGGTATTTTAAATTATTTCCTACTACCTACCATTTTCTCGCTTCATTCGCTACGTATAGTGCGACAGTTTTATTTTGCTTCCAAACATTGTTCCAGCGTTTCAGTGGTACCGAAGCTTCACCGGCATATGGTGCTATTTCAACCGTCATCGCAGGTCGGTCTTTAACTTTTGTGAAGTAGTCCTCAGAAGCTGCAATTGGTTCGTTTTTTGTTGTTACAGGCATCATTTTATAGCCTGTAATTGAAGAAACTCCCTTTACTAGCTTTTTCGTACGTTCAAATTGGTTCTTCGCTCGACTCCAATATATAATTTGACCGGATGAATGATAAGATACATAGGCTAAGTGATTGCCGCGATCAATCAGTCTTTTCATTGCAAGTGCTTCAGGCTCTGTATTCGGCGCTTTTCCTTTATATTCTTTATACGAAGGCTTTGTCATTTTAATTAATTGCCAGTTCACATTGAATTGACGGTTTAAATCGACACCATTTATATTTGCTTTCCAACGATTAAAATTGGAGCTCCCATTCATCGCTCTCAACTTGGCCATAGATGTTTTCACTTTTCCACCTTGTGAAAGTGTTACACCATCTGGGTTAACCATTGGTACAAACACAATACTTACCTCACTTAATATCGTTTTCACATCATATTTTTCTATCTTCGTGCCATTCACGTAGGCCTTTAAATATGTATCAATCATTTCCATCAGCACATTCGTCGTCATATGTTCCCGGCCATGAAATGCCGCATCAAATAAAACTTCCTTTTTACCAGTTCCGAGCTTTATTGAATAGATAGAGCGCCCTTCAACAGATTGTCCAATTTCCTGTAATTGCGTAAGTGAAGGATACATCAGGGAAATCATTTTTAACTTAGAGGCTATTTCATCAAATGTTAACATTTTTGAACCGTCAACTAATTGAGCATAGTGAACATCAGTTAAAGTAAGGAAAGCTGTTTTAGAAGAATTTCTTACGATACCTTGCTTCCCTT
This sequence comes from Solibacillus merdavium, assembly GCF_014836935.1. Taxonomy (GTDB): domain Bacteria; phylum Bacillota; class Bacilli; order Bacillales_A; family Planococcaceae; genus Solibacillus; species Solibacillus ferritrahens. The sequence goes on from NZ_JACSPW010000005.1 coordinate 114,678, forward strand.
GTATCCCGGTTAATAAAAGCTTTTCCCCTTTTGCTACTCTTTTTAAAACAGCCCCATTCTTATCCTTTAGTTCCGTATCCTTTTTTGCGATTACTTGTACTGGGTACTTACCAAGGTCAATCTTTTCTGTAGCAGCATTTGTAGTCATTGGATGAAAAATGGCTGTTGCAAAAAATATAAAACTAAAAAGCAATATTTTTCTCATGAAATCCCTCCCGCTTAGGTCTTTAAAACTTAACTTCTTTACCCTTAACTGTACAATAAAAAACAGCCTGTAAGAATATTATTCCTACAGGCCGCCCATATTAATTGTCTTTTACATCTTTACGATTTTTCTTCAGCATTTTCGATAATACTTCATATACAATCGGAACGATGACTAATGTTAATACTGTTGATGATAATAAACCACCAATTACTGTTACGGCTAAGTCCTGAGATATTAGTCCGCCACCAGCACCACCGAATGCCATTGGTAACATCGCACCAATTGTTGCAATCGCGGTCATTAAAATTGGTCGTAAACGGGTTGCCCCAGCTTCCAATATTGCTTCACGCATATTCATACCTTCATGTTCCATACGGATAATACGGTCAACAAGTACGATAGCGTTCGTGACAACAATACCGATTAACATCAGTAATCCCATCATAACCGATACAGAAATTGTTTGGCCTGTCGCGAATAGCCCAATCCATGAACCGATCACAGTAAATGGTAATGAGAATAAAATCGCAAATGGTGCCAAACCTTCACCGAATGTTACAACTAAGATGAAGTATACAATGGCAATTGCTGCAATCATCGCTACCCCTAATTGAGTGAATGTTTCAGTCATATCAGCCGCAACACCACCTACACCAGTCGTAACACCTTTAGGTAATTCTAAATCAGCAATCTTTTCGTCTGCTGCAGATGTAGCCTTCGAAATATCTTTATCTGTAATCGTTGCAGATACTGTCGCAAAGTATTCGCCTTTTTGACGAGATAAAGAATTTAATGTAGTACCTTCTTCAAGTTCAACAATGTCACCAAGTTTCATTGTTTGACCTGTTGCAGTTTGAATTGGTGTTTCCAATAGTTCATCAATGTCAGCAGCTGCAGATCTTGCTTCACGTTGTACAACAACATTAATATCACTACCATCACTCTCAACAGTTGTTAATACTTCTTTTGCTGTATTTGTTTGTAAAGCCATTAAAATTTGTCCAGTAGTTAAACCGTATTGTAATACGTTTTGTTGATCTACTTTGATGACATTTTCTACATAAGGCTCAGAAGCATTTGATTCAACTTCATCTAGTCCGTCGATATCCACTAATACTTCTTCCACTTGAGCTACAGCTTCGTTTAACTTATCTAAGTCTTCACTGTATAACGTATAGCTTACTTCATTCGATGACATACCCATCGCGAAGTTTTGTGTTTTCCATTCACCTGATTGGCCAACGTTGAAGATATAGTCTTCTACTTCTTTTTTCGCTCCAGGGAAATCATCCATATCCGGATCGAAAATCGCATAAATTAAACCACCGCCAGCACCGCCGCCAGTCATCATTGAGGCTGCATCTGTTGAAGGTTCAGTATTCACCGATAATTGTAAAATATCGATATCTTTACGCTTAATTAATTCTTGTTCAACTTCTTCAATGTTAGCTAATGTATCTTCCATTAACTCACCCGTTTTAGGTGTATATGTTAAATACATTACCTTCTCTTCTTGAGAACCCATGAAGCTGAAGCCGATTAATGGCGTTAACGCTAATGAACCTACTAACATTACAATCGCAATAATAGAAGTAATCCATTTGTGATTTAAACATTTTTCTAAGAATCCACGGTAAGTTAATGCTAATTTACCAACTTCTTTATGTTGACTTTCTGATTTTTCACCGTAAATTTTCTTACGGAATAATGTATGAGAAAGTGCTGGTACAATTGTAACCGCAACGATTAATGAAGCGATTAATGCAAATGACATTGTAAGAGCGAATGGTACGAATAATTCTCCAACCATACCACCTACAAATACTAATGGTGCGAATACCGCAATTGTTACTAATGTTGAAGACATAATTGGCTTAAACATTTCAATCGTTGCTTCACGAATTAATGCACGGCCTTGTAATTTTTCTTCTTTTAAGTGCATTCGACGGTATATGTTTTCCACTACTACAATCGAGTCATCAATTACACGACCGATTGCAACGGTAATGGCACCTAACGTCATAATATTTAATGTAATATCCATCCAGTGCAATAGCATTAATGCCATAAATACTGAAACTGGAATCGAAATAATCGAAATGATTGTTGATTTAAAGTCACGTAGGAATAATAGGATAATTAAAATCGCAATTAATCCCCCGAATACTGCCTTTTCAACCATTGTGAAAACAGAGTCTTCAATCGGCTTACCTTGGTCTAAAGAAATATCGATTTGAAGACCGGAAATTAACTCCTGCTCTTCTTCAATTAATTCTTTTACTGCATTTACAACTGTTACTGTATTTGCATCCTGACCTTTAATAACTTGAATGGCAATAGCATCTTTACCATTTGTACGAGAAACTGATTGAACTTTACCAACCTTTTCAATCTCAGCAATATCGCCTAGCTTCACAAACGGTACTGGATTTGTTTCAGATGGTGTAACAGGGATTAACATTTCTTTTAAATCTTCCACTGTTTTGAACTTACCATCAACTGCAACAGCCTGCTCGCCCTCTTCAAATTTATATAAACCTAAAGAAACAGCTAAGTCGCTTGCTTGAATCATTTGCTTAACGGAATCTTCTGTTAGGCCTAATTCATTCATTTTTGCTTCATCATATGTGAAAGCTACTTCTTCCAAATGCTGACCAGTAACCGTAGCTGATGCTACACCGTCAATTTTGTTTAACTTTGGAAGGATAATTTGTTCTACTGTAGATGTTAATTCGACAATATCCTCATCTGAACTACTTACTGATAACGCAATAACTGGCATCATATTCATACTGATTGCCATAATAGAAGGCTCTTGAGCACCTTCAGGAAGTGCAATATCATCTAAAGCAGCTTCTAATTGACGTTTCTTTTCATCCATATCTACGCCATATTCATATTCCACTTGAACTTGTGAAACATTCGAACTCGATGTAGAGTATACAGCCTTAACATCTTCTAAACTTTCAACTGCCTTTTCATAAGGAATTGAAAGGTCATCCATTACTTGCTCTGGTGTTGCACCAGGATAAACACCCATAACGATTAAGAACGGGATCGATATGTCTGGAATCGATTCCATTTTCATACGTGTAGATGAATAAATACCTGAGAACACGATTATGATTGTTAGTAACCATACGGCAAGCTTATTTTTCAATACGAAATTTACTAAGCCTTTCACGGTTCCACCTTACCTTTCTTGACTATATGTAACCACCATTCTATAATAATGACTAGCCGGTCACGTGTCAATTGAAAGGGGCTCAAAATTATTATGACAAGAAAACAATTAATAATGGATTCTGCCCTACAGCTTTTTGCAGAAAAAGGGATAGAAGCTACGTCAGTTCAACAAATCACTGATCACTGCGGCATTTCTAAAGGTGCTTTCTATCTTTCATTTAAATCAAAAGATGAACTTATTTATTCAATAATTGAACATTTTATGAACAATATAATAAGAGAAGTTGACCGAGCAGTCAAAGAAGGCTCCACACCATCAGAAAAGCTCCACATTTATTTTGTTCATACATTTAAAGTTATGTCACAATATACAGGCTTTGCGGAAATATTGATGAAGGAAAAGGTTTCTGCGATTAATGAGACGTTGATTGAACGAATTCAATATTATGTTGATTTGGCCAAGAAAAGTTTGGAGAAGTTATTATTCGAAGTATTTGGAGATCAGATTGAAGGGAAGCAATACGATTTAGTGCTCGTTGTTAACGGGATGGTACAGGCGTATTTACAAAATTTCTTCGAATCGTGCAAACCGTTCGATGTCATAAAACTTGCTGATTCACTCGTAGAGAAAACGACGCTATTAGCTACGAAAAGTGAAATTGTTTTTTTACAGGATTCATCACAGCTTTACAGTCGGATAAAGAACTATTCAATTGAACATATCGTTGAGGAATTGGATTATTTACAGCAACAAACAAATGATCGGCTAGAGCTGGAATCCATCCAATTGCTGAAGGAAGAGCTAATGATGGAAATGCCAAGACCTGCCATCATCGTTGGTCTTATTTCCAATTTAGAAAAAAACGAGAATTTTAATTGGATTACAATATATTTAAAAGATCGTTTCAATTAAAAAGGCTATGACTAAACCCTTCTCAAAACAAAAGCAGTTCAAATTTTACGATGAGTAAAGTTTGAACTGCTTTATTTTTGGTTTCTTCCTCGTAGCCGTTGTTCTCCAAGGACATGCTACATCTATTAATTTTCTTCATTCAAGAAATTTAATATTTCGCGGGTTACGGATTTGGAATCTTCCAGCATACCGAGATGCCCTGTATTTGTTTTCACTTTTTTAACATGAGGGTTTGATGTCACAATTGGTGTAACAGCTTTGTCCTGTTCACCTTCAATGACTAAAATTGGTGTAGATGTTGTATCCATTAAATCCTTTTGATTTGGACGTGATTTCATTGCACCAAGTGCCGTTACGAGTCCTTCCGCATTCGCTTCATAGGCGACTTCTTTTGCAAACAGTACATCTTCTGCATCTGCATTTGGTGCCAAGAAGTTATGGATAATGCCATCTACAAACGGTCCGACTCCATGCAATAATATTTCTTCCTGTTGTTTCGCTCGTTTTTCGATCGCTTCTGGGGTATCAGGTGCATCAGATGAATACAATAAAACAGCCTTTTCAATGTTCGTATATTGCTTTTCGATGGCTGCCAGCGTAATGTACCCGCCCATTGAATGGCCAATCCAATATGACCTTTCAACTTTTTCTAACGTTAAAATATCGATAATATCTTCTGCATACTGGTACACAGTGTATTCCCCTTCAGGAGCCTCACTCTTTCCATGTCCGGGTAAATCAATTGCAATGACATCGAAGCACTTTGTTAATGGTTCGATAATTTTATCAAAAATTGATGTTGAACCTAAGAAGCCGTGGACCAACACGACCACTTCTCCAGATCCTTTTCGCGTATAATTTAACATTAATATCAGTCCTCCCCTTTTTTCTTCTCTTATCTTTTTCCGTATTTACGTAAACATAAACAAAGAGCTGTATTAAAGTTTCAAAGACTTTAAATACAGCTCTCTACTTATTTAAATAAAGGACTTTTTCCGTCTAAATGTAGGTTTCACTTCGGCAAAAAGAATGGCGATAAAAATAAGCACACATCCTACAAGCATACGTCCCGTTAAAATTTCATGTAAAATCAGTACAGAGAACATCGTACCGAACAATGATTCGGTTGATAAAATGATCGCTGATTTTGTAGGATTCGCATATTGCATCCCAATATTTTGGCAAACATACGCAACGCCGGTACAAAAAACGGCTAAATACACAATGATCCCAAGTCCTTCAGAACTATAGCTAGTCGGTACTTCACCTAATATTAAGACAGCGATCACACTTAACACGGCTGCAGTATAAAATTGAACGATCGTTAAAGCCAATGCGTCCTCTGTCTTTACAAATACATTTGTATAAAAAATATCAAATGCAAACCCTACCGCACAAAGTATCGATAAGAAATCCCCAACATTAATAATCAATGAATCCTGCAGCGATAAGAAGCCAATCCCGACAACCGCAATTCCGGCAGCGATAAATTCAAAGCGATCGATGCGTCTTTTGTAGATGACATAGGCGATAATAGGCACGATAATAACATTAATCGCCGTTAAAAATGCATTTTTGGATGGAGTCGTATATTCCAATCCCATAGTCTGTAATGCAAAAGCAGTAAACAAAATAGCTCCCAGCACTGCGCCCTTCCACAAGACGGCTTTCGTTATTAACCGAATTTTTTTATAGAAAATCATACTTAATAAAATAGAAGCCAACAAAAAACGTCCCGCCATTAATTGAAATACGGTCCAATGCTCCAAACCTTTCGCCATTCCAACAAATCCGCTTCCCCACATAACTGCGGTAATAAGCATTAACAGTTCGCCTTTATATTTTTGCATAATTATTCCTTCTCTCTCTTTAAACACAATTAGATATACAATAATCAATATTGCATAAAAAAGAAAGTGAAAATTCCAAAATATAAGGAAATATTGAATAAATTTCATATTTATTGCTTGACTAGAGCATTGATAATTGGTTTTTTATTAACAAAAAGGAGAAATGATAATGTATTAAAAGTATTTTGTTCGAAGAGATACTTTAATATCTTCACTATTTAGTGTCGGATAATATGTAAAGTAATGAATGTTTTTTATATGATTTATACAATAAAAAATGGGTATTATCTATATAGATAGCTATTTATGTGAATTTCATGTAAAATAAGCCTTTATAATACTTTAGGGACGTGAACAAATTGATTAAAATTGAAATGCCAAAACCTGATTTAGTAATTCGTCAGCGTGAGCAAGTTTTAAAACAAGGAGAAGTGGAAATTACACCTTATTTCGGCTTTATTGATTTCCACAAAATTACGCGTGATAAAGGCGGAATTTTCTTCTTCTATAATGAGAAAAATGAACTTTTATTCGTTGGGAAAGCACGTAAAATTCGTCAACGCATTAAAAAGCACTTTGAAGACAATGTATCACCAATGAAAAACCATCGTGAAGAAATCAATAAAATTGAAGTATATGAAATTGAGGATCCAATGGAACGTGAAATTTACGAAACATACGCGATTAACCAATTCCAAGCTAAATACAATATCGATAAAGTATTCTTCGAACGTCTATAATCTCAAAAAAGCCTTGCCATTTATTTTAAATGGCAAGGTTTTTTATCGCGGTATTTTATAATCAAGCATTTCATTGATTTTCGATAGATCGTCCATAATACCTTTTTTCTGATTGGCAATGCCTTCATACCATTTGTTTAAAATGTCCTGCATACCTTGCTCAATCTCTTTTCCATCAGACACTAATTGAACCATCACATCGATAACCTTTGTTCGCTCTTCATAAAATTTAACTCGAGCCGGGAAATCTTTTCCGATGTTTTGCTTGAAAATATAGCCTAGTTTAATAATCCCATTATTCATCAATTGTTCCGAATAAAGTGTAGAACCAACAACCGCTAGACGTTCATTAAAATCCGGATTTTCCTTTATATAATTTTGCATCATTAAGCTCACTTCATCTGCAAAGGACTTCAATTTATTTCGTTGACCATCCAATAGACTTTTCGCTTCTTCAAAGACGTTTAGCATAGCCTCTGTATGATCAAGCATATTTTTCACTTTATTTAAAGGCTCTTCACTCGCACCATTTAAACGGACTTGAATGGTACGGTACACATACTGGCGCTGCAAGTAGGCCGATAGCAAAATAATCCCATTATAATTTATGCTTGCTTCGTAATGTTGTTCTGTAATCATAGTTTTATTTATCCCCCAACCCTTAACAATATACTCATAACAATACCATAGATTTTACGAGTTGAAAGTAAAAAATTCAAACTATTATAACTTTATTTAGCGATAATATGGGATTCTGATAGATTTTTTAAGTTTCACCCTTATACAATTACGATGAAAATTGCTCGATTAATGCATGAAATTCCCGCCAGTTTAATAGTCGTGTACATTCAATCCCTTGATTATATGACTGATTTTTAACGATGACTTTCGTTTTTGTCCCTGTTAGCGTATTTAAAACGGCCGGCTTATCATCAACATAGACATCAAGCTGTAATTTTTTTATAATATCAATTTTCTCATGATCTTTCATACCACAAAAAAAGCGCTCATTTACAACAGGAAATCCTTGTGCCTTTACCCACTCACGCGTTTGTTCACAATAGCCTTTCGGACGTGATGTAATATAGTAAATTTCATGCCCTTCTTCTGCTAAGGCTTGTAAAACCTCTTTCGCCCCTTCATAGCTTGGGCAATCTGTAAAATAGATATCTTCCATCGAATCATTCCACATTTTACTGCCTTCTTCATTCGTCATTCCAAATGCTTCATGAATTTCAACTGTCAGAATCTTATCGAACAGGTCCTCACCAATCGATTTGTTTAACTTCTTATTATATAAATGAAACGCATGTCGACGTAAATCAATTAGTGTATCATCAATATCAAAACCAAATTTCATTTTTCTCACCTAACTTAAAATAACAAAAGCATCTTGAAACTTTTGTTCTTTTTCGATTTGTAATGCTTGAATTTCTGCAATTTGTTTCTGGCGTTCGATAGCACAGCTATAATCAAATGGATTCTTTTGAAGAACCCATTGCGCTAATATATGAGCATCCATTAGTGAACTGTTTAAACCGAATGCTCCGGTTGGGGTCATTGTATGGACTGCATCCCCAATCAATATCACACCGTTTTTTTCCCATTGTTCTGTTGTTGTACTAAAAACATCAAGCAGTACAAAGTCACGCCAAGACTGTATATGCTCGTTGACTGAATCGGCTAATTGCGGAAATGCTTCTATTAATTTTTCAATAAATGGATGGAATAGCTGTGTTCGTAAAGACGGATAGCTTCCCTTTTCTATATTCCATCCGATTTGTACAAAACCGTTTGTTTGGGTAAAAAGCGATATTTGCATGCCATCTACGAGCGCCATCTTAATTGACGGAGTCCAGTTTTCCGGTGCCGGTATTCTTGCCCATAGTAAATCATAGCCATGATTATGAATCGTCACGTCCAAATTTGCCAATTTGCGAATTGTTGAATGGCGTCCATCTGCCCCAATAATAAGCTGTGCATCTATTTGTATGACTTGATCGTCTTGAAGCGCCTTTACAGCTGTATAATGACCGTGTTCATCCTGTATAAGCTCTTTAACCGTCGTATTTAATAGATATTCAAAACTAGTATATTTTTGAGCTTGTTCGACAATCGCCTGTAAAAGGTGCGCTTGCGGTACATGAATGCCTAAATGTCCAATCGCTGGATCAGGGTAAACTGTATTGAATTTTTGCCCATCCATCCAATATTCCAATGTTTCCATTCGAAGTAACCCGAGCTCTTCAATCCGCTCGAATAATCCATACTGCTTTAAAACTTGCTCTCCTTCTTCATTTAAGTGCTCTCCCCTAAATGCTTTCGCAAAGCCATTTGTACGTTCCAGTAAAAGGACTGAAATATTATGCTCTGCTAAAATGCTTGCAAGTAACGTCCCACCTGGACCACCGCCCACAATGCATACATCCACTTTTCTATTCATCGGACTTCACCTTTTTAGGATAAGCGATAATGCGTAAATCTTCCCCAATTCGTGTCACTTCATCAAACTCAACGAGTGAAGCAAAATCAATTGTTTCAACATCGTCTCCGGTAAATGGTGTTATCGAATGTTTGCCGCCTAAGACTTTCGGGGCGATATAGACAATAAATTGATCGATGAAATTATTCCGTAAAAATGAAGCATTTACAGTACCGCCACCTTCAACCAATAAATGCGTAATTCCCTTTTTATATAATGCTTTTAAAGTTTCCTCCAAATTAAGACCCGTTGAATTTGCCGTTACTTGTATAATTTCAACACCTTGCTTTTCATATTGCTTAATGTCATTTTCGTTTGCATCGTGTGACGTCACGATAATAGTACGTGCTTCGGTCGTATTGACTATATGACCATTCAAAGGTGTTCTCAATGTACGATCCAACACAACACGGATTGGATTGCGACCTTGGCGATCTGCAAGACGGGTTGTCAGTTTCGGGTTATCATTGATCACGGTTTGGACGCCTACGAGTATCCCATCCACTTCATGTCGCAGTTCATGAACATCAGCACGTGCTTCTTCGTTCGTAATCCACTGGGAATGTCCATTATATGTAGCGATTTTGCCGTCCAAAGTCATTGCAAATTTTGCCACAACAAACGGCCGCTCTGTCAGCATATTATGGATAAAGCGTTCATTTAATTTTTGAGCTTCCTGCTGTAAAATGCCTACTTCTACCTCAATCCCTGCTTCCCGTAAAAGTTTAATTCCGCGTCCTGCTACTTCAGGGTTCGGATCTTCTGTGGCAACAACAACACGGGCAACTCCACTTTCTTTTACTAGATTTGCACAAGGTGGTGTTTTACCATAGTGGGAACATGGTTCTAACGTCACATAAATAGTAGCTCCTTTTGCATGGTCGCCTGCCATTTTCACTGCATGAACTTCAGCGTGTGGCTCTCCTGCTTTTCGATGAAGCCCTGTACCTACAATGACACCATCTTTCACAATGACAGCTCCGACTAGTGGATTCGGATTCGTATTCCCTTTTGCACTTGCCGCTAATTGGAGTGCCAGTTGCATATAGTCCTGATCTGTTTTCATATAATTCATTCCCCTTAAACTGTTAGCTTTTCAACTAAACCCATGTGTCCAGACTTTTGTACTTTCGTTTGCAAATACTGTTCATTTGTTTCGGTTAGGCCACCCCATAAAGGTATATGACCAGCCACTAGAAGCCCGCTTTTTTGCAAGGCGTCCAGCTTTTTCGGGTTATTTGTAATAAGTGTCACTGGTTTTGCACGGAGTACTTGTAATACACGGATGGCATCGTCATATGAACGAGTGTCATCTTCAAAGCCTAGTGCATGATTTGCCTCTACTGTATCAAATGCTTCCTCTTGTAATAAATACGCGAGTGATTTTGAAAACAAACCAATGCCGCGCCCTTCATGATCTGCCAAATATAATATTGCTCCACAGCCATGATCGACTATCATTTTCATAGATTCATGCAATTGGTAGCCGCAATCACAGCGTTGTGACCCGAAAATATCACCTGTATGACAAATGCTGTGCATGCGAATTAAAGCATTCTCATGATGTGTAAAATCGCCATATACTAATACCGATGATTGCTGCCCGAAAGCTAAATTCATCGATGGTATTGACTGTACTACCTGCTCTTTCGTTAAATCCTTCCCGACAGTAGTCCACGAATACCATTGGAAAGTCGCTTCAAAATCACCTTGTTTTATTGGTAGCTTTACCGGTCCAACAAGTGCAATATTTTGCAAATCGTCTCGACGGATAAGCTGAATTTTATCTTTTAAAATTGCCATTATATTTTCCATATATTATCACCTTGTTTCCTTTAAGTTACTTTACGTAACCTAGTTTATAATAATAAGTTAATAACGTCAAATAAACCGAAGCAATCTATCATATGATTGCTTCGGCTTTTTTGAAAGGGCTCTTAAAAATGATAATCCTCTATTTTCTTTACTTTATTTGCAATTAAACTTACAACTACAAATGTAAATAAAGATGCAAAAATAGGAATTGTCACCGAATGCATGCCGTATATATTTTCTGCAAAGCTATAAATAACAATATACAGCACTATACCAACAATCATCGAACTAATTGCTCCATATTTATTCGCCTTTTTCCAATAGAGTCCAAACACAACGCTCCATAGGAATGCTGATTCCAATCCGCCAAACGCAAATAAGTTCAGCATAATTAATAGTTCAGGCGGTTTTACCGCAAAAATAACGACTGTAATTCCAATAATTGTCGTTACCCAGAAGCTGCGATTTTTAATTTGTGTATCACTAGCTTTTGGATTGATATAATTTAAATAAATATCTTTCACAACAGTAGAGCTTACTAATATCAACAATGCATTAACCGTCGACATAATGGCCGCCATTGGAGCAGCAAGAACAATTCCTGCTAAAAGAGGTGGTAGTACTTCAAGCGTTAATAAAGGCATCACCTTATCGCCAACTTCAATCCCTGGCATTACAGGACGCGCAAATACACCGATTAAATGCATTCCGAACATAATTGTTCCAATTCCTATAGTACCAATTGAAATTGCACGATGTAAGCTTTTTGAATCTTTATAGCTCATTGCACGCACCGCAATTTGAGGTAAACCGATTACACCTAACCCGATTAAAATCCAGAACGTTGAAACATATAAAGGAGTTAAGTTTCCTGTTGCTCCAAATGGTGAAACTAAATTCGGATTTTCCGCAACCAGGCCTTGCATTATATTTTCTACACCGCCACCGGCAATTACAGTAGCAATCAATAAAATAACTGTGCCGATAATCATAATCGACCCTTGCAAGGCATCTGTTAATGCCACGGCACGGAAACCTCCTATGATTACATATGCTAAAACAGCCACTGCAAAAATCAATAATGCGTTCGTATAGGAAAGCCCAGTCAACGATTCAATTAACCGCGCCCCACCTACCCATTGTGCTGTCATCGAAGCAAACAGGAAAATAATGATACTTATCGCCGATAAAATAACAATCGTATGACTGTTATAGCGTTTCTTTAAAAAGTCGATTAATGTAATTGCCTCAATACGACGTGATACAATTGCAAATTTCTTTCCAAGAACCATCAGTACAAAATAGCCGGCAGGAAGCTGCGCCATTGCGAGCAATACCCAACCTAGACCCGTGTTATAAGCAACACCTGGCCCCCCGATAAAGCTTGATGCACTTCCGTATGTAGCCATCATAGTCATTGCAAGCAGGAAGCCACCCATTTCACGGCCGCCTAAAAAATATTCCTGCATAAAAGAAGTCGAAGTCCGAACTTGTTTATTTGACCAAATTCCTATTCCGAATATTACGATCAAAAATATGAAAAGTGGTACTATTACTTGCCAGTGAATCATTGATGCTTGTCCTCCTCTTCAAGTGAAATATCTTTGAAGAAAAGCTTCATCGCAAGCCAAATACAAATAATCATAAAAACTGTTCCAGCAATACAGCTATAGAAAAACCAGGCCGGGAACCCTAAAACATATTTATATTGAAGCGGATTGCCTGAACCGAGTCCATAAGCAAAACCATACCAAATCGAAAAGTTTATTATGACAAGAACAACTCCGATTAATGCTTCTTTATGTGCGATTTTAAAACGCTTATCCTGCACAGTAAACATCCTTTCTTTAAAAATCAATTTTACATTGGCAACTTGCTGAGATGCCCTACTTCAATCCTTCTACAAAAGAAGTTGAATAATCTTCTCTATCATACGTGGCAAAGCGTTAGAAGAAAAGACTTTCTATATAGAAATGTACAAATCTCACGAAATTCGCAAACAATATTATTAATTTCATCAAAAAAACGACTTCTAATTATAAATAGACGTCGTTTTTTCTTCCAATTAAAGTAATTCTTTTCGCAAGTCTGCTGGAGATTTAGGTGATAGTAAGCCAAACGGAATATCGAATACCGTTTTAGCTCCTTTATCTCCTTTAGCATGCAGTTTATAGGCTGCACGTGCATAGGCAACTAAAACACTCGATGTAAACATAGGATTTGATTCTAGATTTAATGAAAACTCTAAAATTTGTTTATCCCCTTCACCTGACTGACCAGAACGAATTACGAAACCTCCATGTGGCATACCTTGATGATTTTCATCAAATTCAGTTTCTGTAATGAAATTTACAGACGTATCATAATCTGCAAAATAATTCGGCATTTCTTTAATTTCTGTTTCAATGACGTTTGCATCTGCGCCTTCTTCCATTACAACATAGCATTCACGAGCATGCTTTTCTCTCGTTGTCAGCTCTGGATTTTCACCATTACGGACACGATTCACCGCTTCTTTAATAGGTAAAGTATATTGGACTGCTTTTTTCACACCCTTAATGCGACGGACAGCATCCGAGTGACCTTGACTTAAGCCGTCACCCCAAAATGTATATGTATGACCTGCCGGCAGCACTGCTTCTCCCAACAAACGATTTAAAGAAAATAAACCCGGATCCCATCCAACTGAAATAATCGATACAGTATTATTCTTTTGCGCAACTGCATCTGCCGCCTCATAAAACGACGGAATATTGGCATGTGTGTCATAGCTATCAATTGTGTTAAACCATTGTGCAAAATGAGGTACTTGCTCCGGTAAATCTGTAGCAGAACCTCCACATAAAATCATGACATCAATTTGTTCTTTATATTTCGGTGCATCTTTCACTAAATAGACCGGTACATTCGCTGACTTTATGGCAACTGTACTAGGGTCTCGACGCGTGAAAACAGCTACCAATTCCATGTCATCATTCTGACTAATCGCTGCTTCTACCCCTCTCCCTAAATTTCCGTAACCTACAATACCAATACGAATTTTACTCATCATTACTTCCCCCTAGCTTTTACCCTATAATTTACATAGTTATGTGAATTCAGAATTTTCCACTGAATATTCTATCCATCATACATTTTCAATATTGTGAATACAATATTTTTCGATTATTCAACAAGTAAATGTCATCTTTTAAGTAATGCACGTTCTATTTCTTGAGAGAGTTTTCATTTTCTATTTAGTTCTTATTTTGGTATACTACTAAAGTAAATAAAAAAGATTATATGGGGGAAAGACATGAAAAAATTATCAGCAATAATGTTAGCGTTTGCACTAGTGTTTTCAAGTGTAGGTTCGACAATTCTATTCGCTAGCGATGCACAGACAGTTGAAGCAAAGTCTTATAAATCAGGGAAAAAAGGTTTCAGCAATAACAACAATAACAACACAAATATTCAAAAAAATAATAATGATGCTACAAACCCAACAACTGCCAAACAAAATAACGGCACAACTGCAAAAAAAGATACAAATACAGCATCTTCTAATAAAGGCGGTCTTATGAAAGGTCTTATGCTTGGTGGTTTAGCTGGACTATTATTCGGTAGTTTATTTGCCGGTATGGGAATGTTAGGCAACATTTTAGGCTTACTTATAAACGTTGCAGCAATTGCAGCAATCGTATTCTTCCTAGTTAAAATTTATCAGATCATTAAACGCAAAAAAGATAATGAGGTAACAGATACTTGGAAAAGCTAACATTACTTGAACAAGATTTAATTAATGCCGTATGTTTATTCCATGCAAAATTCAAAAATGTAACACCTGATGAAGTTGAAGTCGAGCTTATGTACGATGATGTAGCAGGCTATTCAGCAGAAGCATTCTATAATGGTCAGTTGGATGTATACAACTCAGTCAATTTCATTATGGCACTTCGTCTATACATCGACGAGCAACTAGGCCGCGACTCAATGTCAGCACGTATTTCACTCGACATTGATGATGAAGAAGGCATGGTTGCAAACGTAGAGTTTTAATTAGATAAATTATTAGTGTTGAAACATAACGTTTCAGCACTTTTTTTATTGGATTTTTACCGAATATACAGAAAGCCCCGAAACTTGTTCGCGACAAATTTCGGAGCTTTCATATTTACATAATGGCTGTTTTAAACAGTCGGTTGAGCTTCCACTTCCGGTGTATACTTTGTCGTAAGAGTTTTGTAGCTTACGATAAATGCGATGAAAGCCAACACCGACGCCCCTACTAAATAGATGGCAAGGATTGCGGCATTAGAAGATAGTAACGAAACATCTCCTAATGAAATAACCGATTTAAAGCCTGATATCGAATACGTAAATGGTAAGAACGAACTTACTGCCTGTAAGTTTTCCGGCAACATCGGAATTGGTAAATTCGAACCTGTAATCGATAATTGCGCTACTACTAACACAAGTGCGACAAAGCGTCCGATATGACCTGCAACCGATACTAGGAAGAAGATAATTGACATGAATACAATACTTACAAAAATAGCGAATAGAATGAATAACAATACATTATCTACCGATAACTGTAATACTAGTAGCGTAAATACAGTAACGAGCACCGCCTGTATTGTTGCAAACATTGCTAATTGCATCCATTTACTAACGAACCAGCTTACCGCTGATTTTGGCAGTACTGCTGGCTTCTTGAAATCAACAAATAGTGATAATACAAGCATACCTACGAATAATGCTAACGATAAAATATACGGTGCTGTTGAATCACGGTAATATTCATATGGATTCACCTTCTCACCAGCTAGTACTACTGGTGAAGAGAACATCGCAATATTTTCATCGGTAATTCGTAATGACGCCACTTGATCACGTCCACCTTCTAAACCAGTAGCTAAATCAGATGAACCTGCTTGAAGACGATTAACTCCATCATTGATTGAAGTAACGCCCTCTGTCATCGTTTGCCAGCCTACAGCTACCGTTTCATTTCCAGTACTTATTTGTGTTAGGCCGTTTTTCAGGTTAGAAACACCTGCGCCCAACTGATTCCAAGAGCTTGTTAACGTTTGGTTACCATTGGCTACTTGTGAAGCACCACTAGCTAATTGAGTGGCACCTGATACTACCGCTTTTTGTCCGTTTACTAACTGACCCACTCCTGCTACTGTCTGGCCTTGACCTGTTACGAGTGCATCAATGCCGCCTACAATTGTTTTTTGACCAACGATTGCACTTTCCAATCCTGTCGTTAAGCTTGGCATCGATTGTGCGATTTGTTGGGCACCATTATTTAAAGCGCTTGCACTTTGAACAGCAACCGGATAAATTGTCGCTAATTCTGTTAAGCCTTCACTTAAAGCCAATAAATTAGCACGATATGTTTCCAGGCCTGGTGCTTGTGCCAACCCTTGCAGAAGTTGTGCGCCTTGACCTAATTGCTCAATATCCGCTTGTTTTGATTGAAGAACTGTAGCCAATTGAGCTAAGCCATTAGCTAACCCCGGATTAGCTGCAGTTCCATCACCTATAGCAATTCCTGCATATAACTGATTCGCACCAGTTGATAGTTGTTGTAAACCATTTAATAAATTTTCCGAACCCGGCTGTAATTGTTGCAGACCATTATAAACCTGATTCGTTGCCCCTTGGATTGAAGTTAAGCCAGCTAAAACTTGTTCAGAACCGTTCTTTAGTTGACCTGCCCCGTTTGCTACTTCTTTCGCTCCACTAGCTAAACGGTTAATATTACTTGTCCCGCCATTAATAGCAGATAAAATTTGACCTGCACCATCATCGGCAGTTTTTGCACCAACAGCTAGTTGATTAATATCGGCTGATTTATCAGTTAATGATGATAGCAATGTGTTCGTGCCTTCAGCTAGCTGTTCTGTACCAGTTAGAATTTGCTTCGACCCATCTGCACCACTTGCAAATCCAGTCTCAATATCTGTAAATCTAGCAAATACTGTTCTGGCATAAGTTGCAGTAATCTTGTCCCCTAGTTGTTCACGAAGCTTTTCCACCGCACTATTCGTCACTTGGGCACCCATGAAATTTAAGCCTTCATTTTGGATGTATCGAAGCTCTGGTACTTGCGGATTTGCATCAAGTACTGTAGTTACCTTTTGTGAAAAGTCCTCAGGTACTTCCACTACTAAATAAAATTCCTGCTTTTCGAGCCCATCCATTGCCTCTTTTTCTGTAACGAAATGCCACCCCAATGATTTACTTTCCTTCAATGTTTCCATTAAATCATTGCCGACATTGATCGGTTGACCACTTGATACACCGCCTGCATCTTTATTGACGAATGCGACCGGCAAATTATCCAAATTGTCATATGGCCCCCATGTAGCAGAAAGCAATACAGCTACATAAACAATTGGAATTAACATAACGCCAATCAATGTAAAAAGTAATCCTTTGCGATTTTTGAGCGAACTTAGCTCTTTTCCGAACAACTGAAATGACCCCATAAAATCCCCCCTTTTTGAACTATTACTAATATACGAATGAATTAAGACTCATTACGTATATACATAAATATATTCTAAGTTTTTACATATTTCTACTATAAAATGTAAATATTTTCTCTATGGTACGTGAATTTTGTTCATATTAATATTCAAAAAATAGGACAAAGTAATTGTTATATAACAATCTATCATAGTATATTCGTCCATTTTTCAGAATATTCTATCTGCAATCATTATTTAACGATAAAATAATGATTCATTTTACATAATAATATTGCTAAAAAAAAAAATAAAAAAACCACTAAAATAGTCGCCTAAATTAGTGGTTTTTAAAGTGTTTATTATTTTTCTTGTGTTGCAGCTGTGTCTACGATGCGACCTTCTGTTGTAAACTTAATTTCTTTCATTGATAACAGTTGTTCTTTTAAGTTTTCCCAATCAGATAAGCCTAAGTCTGTTACACGGCCGGCTTCGTATGCCTTTTTAAACATATTAAATCCGTCGCCACCTTTAGCTGTAAAGGCATTTGTTGCAACTGTATATGTTTCGTTATCCGCTACATCTACATACGCTTTTGTTGCTTCGTCATAGTATTTCAATGAAACGACACGAGATCCTACTTCCTTAGAAGAATCGTATTCTAGCTTAGCACCAGAAATGTGCAGGAAACCACCACTTTCTTTAGGAGCATCTTTTACAGAATGTTCAAATGCCTCTTTTAATTCTGCACCTGTAACGTCCATTAATGCTAGCGTATTACCAAATGGCAACACAGTAATTACTTGACCTGTCGTAATATTGCCTGCTGGGATAGCAGCACGAATTCCACCGCCATTTTGCATTGCCATTACTACTTTTTTATCAGTAAACTGTTTCGCTTTAGTAAGCATACCGTCTGTAATAATGTTTCCTAAAACTGTTTCGCTGTTACGTACTCCTACTGTAACAGTTTCTGAAGTACGTGGACTTACTAACTCTTCCGTTAATGTAACCCCAATTTCAGTTGCAGAAATAGCATCCACTTTTTCTTTAAATGGTGCTAACATTTTTAAGCCTTCCGCATCATCCGCAAGTTTGCCTACCTCAATTAATTGTCCATCATGCTTAACGATGACACCCTTTTCATCAAAATCAACATTTAATGTACCTAGGAAACCTGCATACTCTTTAGCCTGTACGATTAATGTAGCATCCTTTTTCTCGCCAACAGTATTTGTATCAACAATAAATGGTTCTTTTAATTCTGTATGTGTGTGACCACCTACGATAATATCAATTCCTGGCACAGATTTTGCTAGAATTTGGTCATTATCATATGCTGCATTGTCATCGAAACCAATATGTGTAAGCGCGATAATTTTATTTACACCTTTGTCTTCAAACGCTTTTACCGCTTTTGTCGCTTCTTCGATGTAATCTTCGAATACGATACTACCTGGAGATGAAATATCCTTTGTTTCAGCAGTTGTTAAGCCGAAAATACCAACTTTTTCGCCATTCACTTCTTTAATCATACCGCTGTATATTTTGCCGTTTTCTGGCTCACTTGATACTAAATCTGAGAACATACCAGTAAATAATGCATCTTTTGAAAAATCAACATTTGCAGTTAAAACCGGGAATTGTGCCGCTTTAATAAAGTCAACTAGCGCTTTATGTCCTTCAGGTGAAGAGCCTAAATCAAATTCATGATTCCCTAATGTAATGGCATCAAACTTCAATGCATTAATGAAAGGTAGATCAGCTTGTCCTTCAAATTCATTGGAGTATAATGTCCCACTAAAAATATCCCCTGCATGTAAAAGCAATGCATCTGGATTTTTAGCACGTTGCTCATTGACTGCTGTCATTAGTTTAGGGAACTCTTCAACACGTCCATGTGTATCGTTAACATGCATAATTGATAATTTATAATTATTTGTTTCTGGTTCTGGAGTTGGCTCTGGCTGTGGTTCTGGAGCCGGTGTAGCACCTGCTAACATCGTTGCTAATACGCTTGAAAGTTCTCCACGCGTAAGCTGTTTTGTTGGATTGAACACTACTTTTGCTTCAGTTAATAATGCTGTAGCATCAACTGGATAAACGGCAGAAACATTTGTTAGAATTTTTGCGAATTGACTATGTGTAATTTTATCTGCTGTACGGAATGTACCGTCTTCATAGCCATTTACAAAGCCTGTTGCGACTAATGCTGCGATTTGGCTGTAGTATTGATTCGAAGTTTCGATATCTTTGAAGTTTGGATTTTTTACGTTTGTAGTATCTAGTTTCAATGCACCTGTAATCATCTTAGCTGCTTGTCCACGCGTAACAGTTGTATCTGGCTTGAATGTACCATCTCCAAACCCTTTTACGACGCCGGCAGCTGTTAATGCATTAATGCCCTCAGCATATGGATGATTCGCACTTACATCTGTAAAAATTGCCACTTCTGCTAAAATACCTGTTGCGCCTACAGCTACTGCGGTAAATGCCGCTAAAGCTGTTGCTGAATACATTCTCTTCTTCTTCATTAAAAAACCCCCAATAATTTTTTACCTACCTTTTGATAGTAGCTGAATATTATAAAAATTTCTACATTTTCCGGAAAATTAACGTAGAATTAACAAAATATTGAGTTTTTTTGTAAGAAAAATTTTTAGCTTTCCATTATTGTCACTCAATTACTCTAGCTTAATAGTCAAGGCAACCGAGATATTCGCCACTTAACATCCTTTTTTCGCCACCTTTATTTTTTTCGTCACTTCAAAGCACTTATTCGCCAGTACAACTCCGGTATTCGACACTTAAAATAATATATTCGCCAATTTTGAGTGTTGGGCGATTTATTCTCCATTCGTTTTGAGATATTAGACAGTTCATTCCACTTAATCGCCACTTCGCACAGCTTAATCGTCAATACAACCAAGATATTCGTCACTTAACATCCTTTTTTCGCCACTTTTATTTTTATTCGACACTTCAGAGTACTTATTCGACAGTACAGCTCCAGTATTCGGCACTTAAAGACTGTTAGTATAATTTTATATATACACTCCCAAAAGCTGGTCGATCGAGACTTTTCTTCATAAAAAAAGTAGCACAAACCAGGTTAATGGTTTGTGCTACTTTTGTTAATCTGTTTATTTATTGAACAGTATTATTGTTGTGCAGCTTTAGCACGTAATACCATTTGTAGGATACCACCGTGACGGTAGTAGTCTACTTCTACTTCTGAGTCGAAACGAGCTAACGCTTTGAACTCAGTTACTTTACCTTCTGGAGAAGTTGCAGTAACAGTTAGGATATCGCGTGGTTTAACATCATCAGTTAAGTTAACGTCGATGATTTCGTCACCTTTTAATCCTAATGAATCAGCAGAATCGCCATCCATAAATTGTAGTGGTAATACGCCCATCATTACTAGGTTAGAACGGTGAATACGCTCATAAGATTGTGCGATTACAGTTTTAACGCCTAATAAGAATGTACCTTTAGCAGCCCAGTCACGAGATGAACCCATACCGTAGTCGTTACCAGCTAATACTACTAAGCCAGTACCTTGCTCTTGGTACTTCATGCAAGCATCGTAAATGTACTCAACTTCGCCTGTTGGCCAGTAAGTAGTGAAACCACCTTCTGTACCTGGAGCGATTTGGTTACGGATACGGATGTTCGCGAATGTACCGCGCATCATAACTTCGTGGTTACCACGACGAGATCCGTAAGAGTTGAAGTCACGGATTGCAACACCGTTTTCGATTAAATACTTACCAGCTGGTGTATCTTTACCAATCGCACCTGCAGGAGAGATATGGTCAGTAGTGATAGAGTCACCGAACTTAGCCATTACACGCATTCCAGCTAATGTTTGGATAGCATCTGGCTCTTTAGAAAGACCAGTGAAGAATGGTGGGTTTTGGATGTAAGTTGATTTTTCATCGAAAGTATATAAGTTTTCAGTTGAAGTTTCGATTGCATTCCAAGCTTCGTTAGCAGTGAATACTGTTTCGTATTCTTTTTGGAATAATTCACGAGTAACAACTCTATTTAATACTTCATTAACTTCTTCAGTTGATGGCCAGATGTCAGCGAAGAATACATCTTTACCGTCTGGAGTTTGTGCGATAGCGTCTTTTTGTAAGTCGATATCTACAGTACCAGCTAAAGCGTAAGCAACAACTAATGGTGGTGAAGCTAAGAAGTTAGCTTTTACTAATGGGTGTACACGGCCTTCAAAGTTACGGTTACCTGATAATACAGAAGTTACGAATAAATCGTTTGATTTGATTGCTTCTTCTAATTCTGGTAATAAAGGACCTGAGTTACCGATACATGTTGTACAACCGTAACCTACAGTGTTGAAACCGATTTGGTCGAAGTAGTCTTGTAAACCTGACTCTTCTAGGTAACCAGTTACTACTTTAGAACCTGGTGCTAAAGAAGTTTTAACCCACTTAGCAGGTTTGATTCCTAACTCAACCGCTTTTTTAGCAACTAAACCAGCAGCTAATAATACGTATGGGTTAGAAGTGTTTGTACAAGAAGTGATGGCAGCGATTGCTACAGCACCTGCTGGAATTTCTAAATCACCTTCTGCAAATTTAGCAGTTGATGTTTTAGAGAATTCTTCTTCTGTTAAACCGAAACCTTGAGTACCTTGTGGAGCTACTACTGATTCACGGTAAACACGTTTCATTTCAGTTAAAGGAATTAAATCTTGTGGACGTTTAGGACCAGAAAGGTTTGCTTCGATGTCCCCAAGGTTAATTTCTATTACGTCTGTGTATACTGGCTCAATGTCAGCATCAAAGAACATGTCGTTAGCTTTTAAGTAAGCTTCAACAACAGCAATATGCTCTTCGTCACGGCCAGTTAAACGCATGTATTTTAATGATTCTTCGTCAACTGCGAAGAAACCACAAGTAGCACCATATTCTGGAGCCATGTTAGAGATTGTTGCACGG
Source organism: Solibacillus merdavium (assembly GCF_014836935.1). Classification (GTDB taxonomy): domain Bacteria; phylum Bacillota; class Bacilli; order Bacillales_A; family Planococcaceae; genus Solibacillus; species Solibacillus ferritrahens. Next base: position 137,300 of record NZ_JACSPW010000005.1, read on the forward strand.
TCAGCAAGTGGTAAAGCAGGTACGCCAGGTCCGAAGAACTCAACGAATTTGTTTACTACGCCACGAGCACGTAATACTTGTGTTACTTTTAATGCTAAGTCAGTAGCAGTTGTACCGTTTGGTAATTCGCCAACTAATTTAACACCGATAACATCAGGAATTGGGAAGTAAGATGGTTGACCTAACATACCAGCTTCAGCTTCGATACCACCAACACCCCAACCTAGAACACCGATACCGTTGATCATAGTTGTGTGAGAGTCAGTACCTACTACTGAGTCAGGGAATGCTACTAAACCTTCTTCTGTTTCGTTAACGTGTACGATTGGAGCTAAATACTCTAAGTTAACTTGGTGTACGATACCTGTTGCAGGTGGTACAGCACGGAAGTTATCATAAGCAGTTTGAGCCCATTTTAAGAAGTTATAACGTTCAGCGTTACGTTCGAACTCTAAATCCATGTTCGCTTGTAAAGCTGCAGCGTTACCGTATTTGTCTACTTGTACTGAGTGGTCAATTACAAGGTCAACTGGGATAGCTGGGTTGATTTTAGCTGGGTCTCCACCCATTTCTTTCATTGCAGAACGTAATGAAGCTAAGTCAACTACTACTGGTACACCAGTGAAATCTTGTAATACAACGCGTGAAGGCTTGAATGGTACTTCAGCTTCTTTGTTGTGAGAACCGAATTTTGCTAATTCGTTTACATGCTCTTCTTTAATTACATAGTTGTCATATTGACGTAATACTGATTCTAATAATACTTTAATTGAGTAAGGTAGGCGTGAAATTTTTGCGATACCAGCTTCTTCAAGAGCAGCTAAACGGTAGTAGTTGTAAGTCTTACCGTTCACTTCAAATGAAGCACGACTGTTGTGTAAGTTTGCCATTTTTTGTGTTCCCCCTAGTTTTTATAATCGAAAAGGTTATAAAGCTCTTTTCTCCACACTCAATAATAGCGCATTTTTATACATAAGTAAATTGCATTATTATTATCTTTTACAATAAGTTTTAATTATGACCTATCGGAAATACATATTTATTCTACAATATTATTTAGAAATCCTATGTCGTTAGAAAGTTAGCCTCACACTATACTTACCAACAATTTCCTTACCAAAATTAAATCCTATTTATATGGAAGGTTTTGATTGCTTCATAACACTTTTTTCACAAAATTCATTATAGCAGTAAAACAAAAGTTAACCTAACTTTATCCACCGCTGTATGAATATTGATACGATACTCCGTAACTTTTCATGTCGATTTGCAAATTTCAAATAGAAGTAAAGTGTTTTGCTTAAATTTAATTGATTAGTTCTTGCTTTATACCAAAGTGCACTGTACCCCTGCGAGTAAGCAGCTGCTTCCAGCTGGTCAAAAAGCTGTTCAAACCATTCAATGAATAAGTCTTCCTCAATACCCTTTACTATCATGGCGTTAATGACATTGCAAAAACGTTCGTCTTCATCATCAATGAATACATAGTCTTTCCATAGATTTGCACGGATCGCCTGCAATATTTGGAAAGTGAAGCGAATTGAATACTCGGGGTGTTCGATAATTGCACATAAGAGCTCACAAGCATTTGCAACACTATGCGCCCAACCGGACTGTAAATTAACATAGCTGCGTAGATCCTGTTCCTTCAATAATAAATCAATCGCATTTTGTGTAATCTGTTCCAATTGTTCCTTATTTAAATAAGAAAGTTGTCGATCAGCATTTACAATTGCCGCTAAATACAGGGCAGAATATGACCGTTGAAAAACCGCGCCTGTTCCACTTTCACCAATATTGGCAAGTAGTCCTTTATCCGCAAAAAGATGATCGACAAATTGATTAATCATCTTTTCGCTTAGCGCATTTTCCGTTAAAAGTTGGATAAACAAACGATAATTTAACTTGTCTCGAATGGCAGCATCTTCTTTGCCAACTCCGTCCAGTAAATTTTCCACAATGGTAGGATTCAACTGAATATAATGTTTTCGTTCATCTACCGACATTTCAAATAATTCATCATAATCTTCCACTAACAAAAAAACGCCCCCTAAATCATATACCCATTATTATCTATACCATTGTAAGAGACGGTAAGCTTTTTTACTAGGAGAACATACGCAAATTTGGAAAGGGATGATTTTATAACACCAATTCGCACCTATAGAACGAACGCATCACCAGCTTCAAATAGTTCATTTACTTCAATGACACGATCTGAAAATTTTTGGACGACATTTAAATCAATTGCATTATATAAATTTGTTAAAACAACAGCTGTACATTCGAATTGTTTTTTCTTTTTTAATTGATTAAATTCTTCGACAAATCTTGTTGGCAGAAAACTCGAACCATCCGTAACAAACAATAGATCCGCTTTATTGAACTCACTTTTCAATAAAATATTTAACGATTCACGAAGTGGTAACTCGTAATTCGTACCGCCACCTAGGAAGCTATTGCTGAATTGGATTAAATCGTCGGTAGTCGCTTGACCTTTTCTAAAAAATACGACTTCTCCTAAATTGGTTGCAAATGGAACAATGGCAAAGTCTCTTTTTTGCTTTTTGGCGATTGTTAATAGTGCAATACAAAATGCTTTGCTTTGCTCTTTTATCGATGTCATGGAACTGCTTTCATCAATACAGACAATAATGGGTCCCTTCCCTTTACGTGCTTTCCCTTTCGTACCAAATACGAAGGTCTGCTGTTCACTTAGTCGTTTTAAAAAATCCAGCTTACTTGGCCTCATCATATAATTGGCTAATTCGAGCGGTAGTATTCGCGACACTTCATGTCCAATTGAAATATTTCGAAATTCCATATTTTGCTGATTTTTCATCTTTTGTTTTTTCATGGCGATTTTTTTAAAACGACCAACTAAGTCGGCAATTCGTTGCAGTTCCTTTCGCTGACCAATAAGTGATGCTAGCTTAAATTGTTCCGACAAAGGTATATTTTCGATTTTTTTGCCGTCCATTGTACCGACTGTTCGAACCGCTTTTTTTGTATTGCGGATTTTCTTTTTATTTTCCTGAAGCATCATACTAATCGAAGTTTTTCCAAGCTGTTGAATATGCGCTTTCATTTGTGCAGTATTGACGGTAATATCCTGGCCGCTCTGTTGGGAATTTTTTGCATACGTTTTATTATTTAAAAGCTCTAAATTTTGAAGTAGCTGTTCCGCAATACTGATTGATGTAAGGACGCTTAATAAATCGTCTCCTTGTGTCAAAGTGTGCCATTTTGCATATTCGTCATTTTTCAGTAAATGTTGGATAAATTCATATTGTGTATCACCGACACGATTTATATTCCCTTTTAAGATAGGCTCTTTATGATAAAAGGCATACCAGCAATCCCCAATTAAATTCGTAAAGCCAGCTATCTTCTTTTCTCCTGCTATACAGCAGTCATTTAACCTTGCAGCCATTTTTAAAAGCTCATTAAACCGTACTTTATAGCTCCCACCTATTTCGAAAACCGAACGATTATACAAAACAAGTACGTTACTCAAACACCGTTCACCACCTTAAAGCTTTGATTAAAAGCCGATAACATCCGACGTAATTCGGAGTAATTGTTTATGCATTTCCGTTTTTAAACTTTGTAATTCCGGACGGTTAGGCATTTGGCGATTCATATTTTGAACTTCCATAAATAATGTTTTCCCCTGTAATAATAATTGGCTAAGTTCTGTTTTTGCTAATGGTGTCCTATGAAGTAATGTAGTCTGTGCAGTCATCATAATCATTTCGAATTCAGTTGTCGTACGGTGAATAAATGCATCGACTGTATCGAAAGCAACTTCATGAATAATTTCTTTAGCAGTGTTTTTTTGATCAATTGTTTCCCATAAAACATTCGCCATAATCGCTAAATCTTCTCTAACAACTTCGGTTCTTTCAGCTAAGTAAGCTTTAGCCTTTAAAATGGAAAGAGACTGTTTAAACCGGCGATCAGAAGGTCTAATCCCCTCATCCTGCAATGCTTTACGAATTTTAGCAATTATTTTTAAGATTCCATCCGAAACAACAATTTGGGCTGCTCTTTCCTGATGTTCATACAGCTCTTCCAGCGACATTTTTGAAACGGTCTTATCAGTTTGATCCTTTAGCATGGAGATGAATGAATCCTCATCACGAATATAATCCACCTCATAGCGAAGTAAGAAGCGGTCAAATAACGCTTCCAGTCCTTCCCCTTCTTCTATATATTCATTGGAGGAGCCTACCATCGTTAAAAGAGGAGAAGGAACGGGCACCCCGTTGTTATAATATACCCGCTCATTAATCAGTGTTAGCAATGAATTTAATATAGCTGAATTCGCTTTGAAAATTTCATCGATAAAAGCAAAATGCGCTTCCGGAAGCATATTTGTTACATTCCGCCTATAAATTCCCTGTTCCAAATCTTTCAATGACAGCACACCAAATAACTCTTCGGGTGTACTGAAAGGTGTGAGCAAATGCTGAAAGTAGCGACTTTCATCGACAATGGAGCCAAGCATGGACGATAAGACACTCTTACCTGTACCCGCTGGACCTATAAATAACACATGTTGTTTAGATAATAACGCAATTAATAACGCTTCGATTTCTTCCTCTCTATCATAAAAACACTCATTTAATTGTTGTTGTATTATTTGTAATCTTTTTACCATATTACACTCCCTTTTCTTCTACTAAGAAATCTGCAATGTATGGATTTTATGTATTACTCTACATAATAAATTTCACTTCCTAACTGATTTTTAAACCTATTTTCTTGAATTTGACATGTCTTTCATTTAATTGGAGGAATAATTCAGTTCGTTTCATACTACTTTAAATAGTAGCAACTGAAACAATTTTTTAATGTAAATTTAAAACTAAATGATTATTTTCGTTATTTTACGTGAACATATTACATATAGCATGTTTTGCAGGAGGAATCGTATGGTGATAGTAAAAGTGTCTACTTCATTTTTTTCAAAGGTTAAAACAATCAGCCGAGCAGTTCAAAAGGCAACGAATGACGATATAATCGTCGTTAATGCCGGCAAATATAAAGAGACGTTAACTTTTCTCGACAGTAAAACGATTACTGCTAAAAGTGCAGGAACCGTTGTCATTGAAGGTGCGATACTCATTGCTAAAGGGGCTGTCGTTACTTTTGAAAACATGACCATTCAACCTACGTCTCAAATTTTTGTGGAAGGTCAATTGATTTTAAAAAACTGTGTCGTTCAAGGGGGGCTAACAAATGTCCTAATCGCAATGAATGGTGGCACCGCGCAATGTGAAAAAACTCATTTCAGAGATGCCACAGATATTGGCATAACACTTATTTCAGACAGTAAAGCAAATTTTGAATACTGCCATTTTGAACGAAACAAAAAAGTGCATCTACTCGTAGAAAACTCCACTGTCCATCTGGAAAATTGTGAGCTATCTAAAGGAAATCAAGCCATTTGGGCTAAATCGAAATCCAATGCCTTTTTAAATAATGTAAAAGTCCATCACCATACAGGTACGCAAATTGTCGTACAGGACCATTCGCTACTGGATTTGAAAGAATGTGAGATAAAGCAAGGCGAAGGTAATGGTATATATGCATCGGAACATTCGAAAATTCATCTCGCTCAAACTATCGTTCATCATCATACCCTTCCTCAACTATGGATTCAAAAAAGCACATTGAACGTAAGCGAGAGTCAAATACAGCATGGAAGTGAATCGGGTATTATGCTGCGAGAATATGCGGAAGCAACGATTTCCGATACTTTAGTATCTTTTCATAAAATAGCAAATGTACAGCTCACTTTCGAATCTTTGCTGAATATGACAAATAGCGAAATATTCAATTGCCAGGGTGTAGGAATTCAATTAAAGGAAAAATCGATTGCAAACTTTATCGATACAGTTTTCGCGCACAATGTACTACCACAACTATTCATCACAGAAAATTCAATATGTACATTAAAAAGTGTAACGATTGAGGATGGTAAGCAAATTGGTGTCTTTACGGAGAAAGGGGCATCGTGCTCCATTGTATCCAGTACAATTACAGGCCATAAAAATGCTGCACTTACAGTAATCGACGCAGAACTTTTTTTATTGAATACAACAATTCATCACAATAATGGGAATGGATTATTTGCGGTTAATAATGCTAAGACGACAGTAGATAACTGCCAATTCAATCATAATGACTTGGCGCATATTGCAGGAAAAAACAATAGTTCGATTCATATTAGTCATAGTGAATTGATCGGAGGAAAAAGTATTTTTGTTATTGACCATTGCCAACTGGACATTATCGATTCCATTATTAAGGATGGAACAGGCGCTCAAATAGAAATGATTGATCATATAAATGCTAATATTCAAAATTCCAAAATCATTGACGGGCAAACGAACGGCATAATAGCGATGAAAGATACATCGGTGCATATTATGGAAAGTCAAATTTCCTCGCATAAAATGCCACAGATAATCGTCAATGATAGTTCAATAATTTTTAAAAACAGTGAACTCTTGGAAGGCGAACGGAATGGCTTTATTATCAAAAATCATGCCGAGGCACTTATTCAGGATTCATTCATTTCCAATCACGGCTATCCGCAAATATGGATTGATTCGGAATCTACCGTGGAACTTAAAGCAACACAGTTAACAGAAGGTCGCGAATCGGATATTTATGTGCAGAACAACTCTGTTTTGCATGCGACTAACTGCATCATTCAAAATGCAAAGTTCAATTTTAATATTCAGGCAGTCAATTTTTCTAAAATTTATCTCGCTGAAACAATGGTAGACAATTCGTTTGGCTCGAAATTTTACAGCGAGAACAACAGTCAGATTACTTACAACATGGATGAAATAAGCTAAATAGCATGCTACCTGTATGTTAAAAAACGTCAGGTAGTTTTTTTGTTGATTCGTTTCCAGGTGCTCTCTCCTTCATAATAAATCCAAGTTAAATAAGGTTTTAGGTTGCATCTCAACCAATTTATGAGAAAATAAATTGTTGGAAAGGAAGTATCGAACTAAAATGACTACATTAGAAAAACAAAATATTACGACAAGCTACGACCCATGGGAAGCCTATATGGATATAGAAAAACATGGTAAGTTGACTTTATCAAATATTGAATTTACTACAACTACATTATGCAATATGCGCTGTGCACACTGCGCTGTTGGCTATACATTACAGACAAAAGATCCCGATGCTTTACCAATCGACTTAATTTTAAAGCGGTTAGATGAAATTCCTCATCTTCAAACAATCTCGATTACAGGCGGAGAACCAATGATGTCACGCAAATCTGTGCGTGAATATGTTTTACCGCTTTTAAAATATGCGCATAGTCGCGGTGTCCGTACACAAATGAACTCCAATTTAACAATTGATGGTGAACGCTACCTCGAAATCGCACCATATCTGGACGTAATGCATATCTCCCATAACTGGGGTACGATTGAAGAATTCGTTGAAACGGGCTTTGCCATGATGGAACGAAAACCGACATTTGATCAACGTGCTGCTTTATTTCAACGGATGATTGACAACTCTAAAATGCTTGCTGAAAATGGTGTAATGGTATCGGCTGAAACAATGTTGAACAAAAAAACATTGCCTTATTTAGACCATATCCATAAGCAAATTGTAGAGGAAATGAAATGTGCGCGTCATGAAATTCACCCGATGTATCCATCAGATTTCGCCAGTGCCTTAACATCATTATCACTTGAGGAAACGCGTGAAGCGATTCATCATTTATTGGATAATCGTGATGAAAATACTTGGATGCTTTTTGGTACTCTTCCCTTTTATCCTTGCAGTAAAACTGAGGAAGACCAAAAATTACTAGAACGATTACGCAACGCTCCGAATGTAACGATGCGTAATGACCCGGATGGCCGTTCACGTTTAAATATTAATATTTTCACAGGTGATGTTATCGTGACAGACTTTGGCGATACACCGGCTTTAGGTAACATTAGCACTGATTCTTTACCAGCAATCTTTGATAAATGGCTCGAAACGGATTTAGCAAAAAGCCTAAACTGTCACTGCCCTGCCGTAAAATGCCTCGGCCCCAATGTGCTCGTTAAAAACATGTATTATCAGGACGAACAATTTATTAGTGGTTCAGTAAAATAACCGAGTTAATAACGGAAATCAATTTGGGAATAAATGCAGAAAAATATCCATTTCCTTTTTTGGAAATGGATATTTTCGTTGTGTCCAAATGCTTATTAACTCAGTTGAGCTTTTAAAAGCTATCGCACCATCTTGGTCGCATGATATTATAGTAGAAGATTATTTAAAGGAGCTATACCAAATATGGACAATTTACGCGAGCAATGGTTTGGAAATATACGTGCGGATGTACTGGCAGGTTTAGTTGTTGCATTGGCACTCATTCCGGAAGCAATTGCTTTTTCTATTTTAGCAGGAGTAGATCCGATGGTCGGACTGTATGCCTCCTTTGTTATCGCTGTAACAATCAGCTTTGTTGGCGGACGCCCAGCGATGATCTCTGCAGCAACAGGTGCGATGGCCCTTGTCATCGTGTCACTTGTAAAGGACCATGGATTACAATATTTATTGGCTGCCACTATCCTAACTGGAATTATTCAAATTATTTTTGGCGCTTTAAAAATTGCTAGACTAATGAAGTTTATTCCGAATGCGGTCATGATTGGCTTTGTAAACTCACTAGCCATTTTAGTCTTTATCGCTCAAACACCCCACTTTATTGGCGGGAACCTCATGACATGGTTATTTTTACTCGGAACAATAGCGCTCATTTACTTAATTCCTCTTTTCATAAAAGGGATTCCTGCGCCTTTAATTGCTGTTGTCATCTTAACAATAGTAGCAATTTATTCTGGGTTTAATTTAAATACAGTTGGAGATATGGGAACAATTACGCAATCATTACCTTCTTTTTTCATTCCCGATATTCCGTTTACTTTTGAAACATTGATGATTATTTTACCTTATTCTTTAGCTTTAGCTGTTGTCGGCTTGGTGGAATCTTTATTAACGGCTTCTATTCTCGATGATATGACTACTTCAGAAAGTGATAAAAACAAAGAAGCCCGCGGACAAGGGATTGCCAATGTCATCAATGGATTTTTCGGTGGTATGGCCGGCTGTGCCATGATCGGACAGTCTGTTATTAATGTAAAGTCCGGCGCAAGAGGTCGTCTGTCTACATTTGTGGCTGGGGTATTTTTAATGTTTTTAATATTGGTTTTAGGGGATTATGTCGTGCAGATTCCAATGCCTGTACTCGCTGGTGTTATGGTTGTTGTGTGTATTACACAATTTGACTGGCATTCATTTAAATATGCAACGACAGCACCAAAGAAAGACGTTTTTGTTATGCTCCTTACAATAGGCGTCGTACTGTATACACACAATTTAGCACTCGGTGTTGTGGCTGGTATTGTTGTAAGTGCCCTATTCTTTGTAAATGAGATTTCGCGTGTCTCGGTTTCACAGCAAGGTACGACTTATTTCGTAAAAGGTCAGTTATTCTTTGCGTCAACGGAAAGCTTTATGAACTATTTCAAATCGATCTCAATGGAGCAACCTTCCATCCAAATTGATTTTACACAATGTAAAGTATGGGATGATTCAGCAATTGGGGCTTTAATGAAGGTAAAGGACCAACTTAAAGCGAATAATATAACAGTAACGTTCTTAAATATTGATGAATCAAGCAAGCAGCTTATGAAAAAATTAACAGGTTCTACATTAACCGATTAGGAGTGGTTTTATGTATCAACATATTTTATTGGCCGCAGATGGTTCAGAAAACTCATTACGTGCAGCAAAGGAAGCTGTAAAAATAGCGAAAATAAATGCCGAGACAATGGTAACGATTATTTTTGTCATTGATATGGTTAAAGTAAAAACAGAAGTATTGCATGCGAGTTCCAATGAAGGTCTTTATATGGAACGTCGCCAAAAGATTGTACCGATTGAACAACTATTCCAAGATGAGCAAATCAAATGCCAAGTTGAAATGATTCATGGATCACCCGGACCAGAGATTATTAAATATGCCAATACACAAAATGTAGATTTAGTTGTAATCGGCAGCCGTGGATTAAATAGTTTGCAGGAAATGGTTTTAGGTAGTGTTTCCCATAAAGTGATGAAACGTGTTCAATGCCCGGCGATGATTGTAAAATAAAAGACTGTAGACAAACTCACTTTGAGTTTGCCAACAGTCTTTTTTGTTTTAAATAGAGTGAACTAATGCAAACCGTTGATTCCCATTCCGGAGGACGCGTTTCGCGGGAGGGTGCCAATCCTCCTCGTCGCTTTGCTGCTTCTGTCGCATACGCTTTCGTCGCAAATAAATTTCCTGCGGTGTATCGGCAGTCCCGCTATTCCCGCTGAAGTCGCTCCCTCCATTCCAATCAACTTAGTTTATCCTTTTTAATAAAGGTTATTTAATCAAAGAGGTGAAAGTGCAAAACACTCACCTCATGATAAGTTTTTATAACAATGGCAATTAATTGTATGATCATTTACCATACCGACAGCCTGCATATAAGAATAGCAAATGATACTTCCGACAAATTTAAATCCGTCTTTTTTTAACTGTTTACTCATCCGATCACTTATTTCGGTTGTAATTGGAACCTCTTGCGGGCTTTCCCACTCGTTGATAATTGGCTTGCCATCAACAAAGGACCATATATAATTTGAAAAAGAGCCATATTCCTTTTGAATGGCAAGGTAGCTTTTCGCGTTTGTAACAACACTATTGATTTTCAACTGATTGCGTATAATGCGCTCGTCATTTTTTAATGCGGTTAATTTTGCTTCATCGTAATGGACGATCTTATTGGCATCAAATTGATCGAATGCTTCTATGTATCCTTCCCTGCGCTTTAAAATTGTTAGCCAGCTCAATCCTGCCTGTGCACCTTCCAGACAGAGCATTTCAAACAATTTCCGGTCATCAAAAACCGGTACTCCCCACTCCTCATCATGGTATTTCACATAAACCGGCTCATCCAGTTTCACCCAACTGCATCGCTCCATTTCATCACCGTCCCTTTCTTTTATTTTCCACTGTAAGGGATTTTCGGAAACAGTGTCAATTAAAACAGTAACGATAGATGATTCTATTTTACGTTTGCGGTTGTGGGATTAAAAATTAAGCAGTAGAATAGGGTATGTTGGACAAATGTGTACATTTTATGAAATGTTTCATAGAGACATTTCACCTATTTTTTATATTTTGGAGGAACATCGTGAGAAATTTATTGCAGGTTATCCCTATTCCGATAAGCGGTCTTATGCTCGCTTTCATTTCATTGGGAAATTTATTATTGAGTATGAATCAATCCTTAACAGGACATTTTTTCTTTTTTATTGGCATACTACTGTTTATTTTAATCGTGGGGAAAATTCTTTTTGCTTTCTCTTCTGTAGTTAAGGAAATGCAAAATCCGATTATTGCATCCGTATCCCCCACCTTTACAATGGGGACTTTATCCATCAGTAATGGGTTACACTACTACGGCGTTCAGGAAGTTTTCATACATACGCTATGGATTGCTGCTGCTACTTTGCAAATTGGAATTATTCTATACTTCATTAAAACGTTTGTTTGGAAAAATAAAGTAACGATTTCGCAGGTCTTTCCAAGCTGGCTAATTTTATTTGTCGGTACGGCTGTAATGCCTTTAACAGCAGGTAATCTGTCAGGAACGTTCACTAAGGGCGTTTTAATTTTTGCTGTATGTGCCATTGTTATTTTAGTACCAATCATCATTTTACGTGGCTTTATTCGCAAAGATCTCCCTGAACCTACTATTCCGATGCTGACGATTTTAACCGCTCCAGCATCGCTTTGTTTAGCAGCCTACTTTAAGCAGTTTGAAGCGCAATTATTTATTGTCGTCACTTTCTTTATCGTCGCTCAGCTGTTGTATCTTTTAGTATTAACGAAATTGCCGAGTGCTCTTAAGCTCCCATTTTATCCGAGCTATGCAGCCTTCACTTTCCCATTGGTCATTTCGGCTACCGCGACCAATGCAGTCATTCATTACTTCGAACAAAAAGAAACTGCGAGTCAATGGTTAACGTCTTATTTCTATTTCCAGCTAACCTTCTCATCCGTTATAGTGCTTTATGTTTTGATACGCTATATCAATTATTTAACTGTACAACTTCACCAGAAACGGGCTATTGCCGCTGAGAAAAAAGAGGCAATTTCATAATAAAATCCAAATATTGAAACATTCCCCCTTTAGGCGTCGTATTATATTGAAAGGGGGGATTTTTTTGAAAAGAGTCATTTTTGCACTATTAATTATTATCTTAATATTAATCCTGATTTATTTCTGGCTTGGGAACGAAATGGACGCTGCACTGAAAAACGAGGCAGACGGTTCAAATGAGTATGTCGTAATATTAGGCGCAAAAGTTAAGCCAGGTGGTATACCTTCCCTCTCTTTAAAGAATCGACTGGATGTGGCCTTGGACTATTTACAAAAGCACCCCTCTGTTAAAGCGATTGTTACTGGGGGTCAAGGTGCAGATGAGGATCGAACAGAAGCATCTGTCATGGCTGCTTATTTAATAGAACATGGTATTGATCAGAATAGAATTATGCTTGAAGACCAATCCACCTCGACTTACGAAAACTTATTGTACGCGAAGGAACTTTTGCCTGACGAAGTGACAAACATTACGATTATCTCAAATGATTTCCATTTAAAGCGAGCTGTCATACTTGCAGAAAAAGTCGGCCTGCAAGCAGATGTTTTGGCAGCGCCCACTCCGAAAGTAGTCAACACGAAATCTCGTATACGAGAGCGTTTAGCATTAATAAAAGCATATGTTAAAGGCCAATAATTTTACATTCCGCCTCTATTTCGTTATCGTAAATAGTATCGAATAGTTGAGGTGAACTGAATGAAACTTAGTATATTAGATCAAGTACCTATATCCAAAGGGATGTCTTCAACAGAAGCCCTTGCAAATGCAGTAAAACTCGCTCAGCTTGGCGATGAGCTAGGCTATGAGCGAATTTGGTTTGCTGAACATCACAATACAACATCGCTTGCAAGCTCAGCACCTGAAGTAACTGCTGCTTATGTTGCTGCGAAGACTGACCGTATTCGCGTTGGAACAGGCGGCATTATGATGATGCATTATTCTCCATTTAAGGTAGCGGAAGTATTTAAAACATTGGCTGCATTAGCGCCTGGGCGAATTGATTTCGGTGCAGGACGCGCACCTGGTGGGGATATGCCTGCTATGACTGCCCTTGCTAGCGGACGCAGACCCGATTTAACGGAGCAATATGATAAGCTTGAGATTATTTTACGTTTAATGAATGAACAACGGACTGGTGAAGCTGTTTATGATAATGTGGTCGCTGTCCCATTTAAAGTAGAGCTCCCTCAAAGTTGGCTGCTCGGCTCTAGTGGACAAAGTGCGAAACAGGCAGGAGAAGCCGGTGTTGGCTATTCTTTTGCTCAATTTTTCAATGGACAAATGTCGAAATCTATTTTTGATGTCTATCGAAATAGTTTCCAACCTTCATATTTTATGGAACAACCTAATATCATTACGACATATGCTGTCAGTGTTGCCGAAACGACAGAAGAAGCTGAATACTTATCTATGCCAATGCAAATCACCCGGTTGAATTTAATGCGGGGCAAACTGCTGAACGTACTTTCTCCTGAAGAAGCGAATGACTACGCATTAACGGAAATGGATAAAATGATTCTTCAACAAAACCGTCCTCTTATGTTAATCGGTTCAGCAGAGGAAGTTGCCAATCAGATAAAAGAGGAGCAGGAGTATTTCGGCTTTGATGAAGCGATGATTAACTGTAATCTCTATACAATTGACCAACGTTTAAACAGTTATCGTTTGTTGATGGAGCAGTTTAATAAATAAGAACCAACCTGGGACATAACGAAAAATATCCATTTTCTCACAGAGAAAATGGATATTTTTCTTGATTTGCTAGAATTGCTTTTCAATCCGGGGATGCTTTCCACGGGCGTGGCCTGAGCCTGTAGTCTCAGTTGTCGGTGCTCCTGCGATTACTCGTCGCATAAATAATTTCGCTATTCCCGTAGGAAGCTTTGATTGTAGCGAAAGGCGATAGCCGTCAGCTACACTCGCCCCTTTACTCCAATCAATTCATAGAGTATCAGCTTTTTAATAACTCTTACTTTATATAATAAAAAATCCACTTTTTTCCAATAATATATATTATACCGTCGCGATCGTCACTTGAGGCTGCGGTGCTATTCTTGCTACGATGATACTATTAATCGCATTAATATAGGCTAATGCAGAGGCTTTTAGTATGTCTGTATCTGCCGCTTTTGCGATGTATTTTTCACCATTATGCTCGACAATGATTTTTACTTTTCCTAACGCCTCCTGTCCGCGCGATACAGAGCTGATATTGTATTCAATAAGCTTCACTTGAATGCCTGTTACATCCGCAATGGCTGAGTACAGTGCATCAACCGGTCCAGAACCGACTGCGCTTGATTTGAATACATCCTCCCCACGTCGAATTTTCACACTGGCAGAAGGGAATGTCGAATTTGAAATAATCTGCAGATCTTCAATATCATAAAATTGATCTGAGAATGTTTCTTTACTCGGATTATTCTTTTCCGATTTCTCATAGTAATTTTCAACAATGACATATAAATCATGGTCATAAACTTCTTTTTTCGAGTCAGCCAGCTTTAGGAAATCCGCAAATACCCCTTCAAATTCTTCATCGTTAAAATCATTAAACCCTAATTTGGAAAGTGAATTTTTAACAGCGTGACGTCCTGATCTTGCCGTTAATATTAATTCCATATCTTCCAGTCCAACATCTTCCGGATGCACGATTTCATACGCATCACGGGATTTTAACAGACCATCCTGGTGAATACCGGAAGAATGTGCAAATGCATTGTCTCCCGTGATTGCTTTGTTTACTTGCACATCAAGACCCATAAAGCTTGAAACTATGCGGGATGTATTCATAATTTCTTTCGTATTAATATCGGTAAACACATCATAAACATCACCGCGCGTTTTAATGGCCATCACTACTTCTTCCAGCGCAGCATTACCTGCGCGTTCCCCAATACCATTCATCGTTACTTCCACTTTATCCGCGCCATTTTTAATGGCTGCCAATGTATTGGCCGTAGCCATTCCAAGGTCATTATGACAGTGTACAGAAAGTAGTACCGAGTCGTCTAAATTTTTCATGCGGTAATTTAATTTCGCAATCATTTCACCCCACTGTTCCGGTTCTGCATAACCGACTGTATCGGGTACGTTAATCATCGTCGCTCCAGCTTTCATGACGGCTTCAATCGTCTTCCAAAGATACTCAAAATCCGAACGGGATGCATCTTCTGTGGAATATTGAACTTGTGGTAAAAGTGTTTTTGCATATTTCACTGCATCGATACCAATTTGCAGAATTTGATCTTTTGATTTACTGAATTTCTTTTCTACGTGTATGTCCGATGTGCCAAGCACCATATGAATCATCGGATTGTGTGCATATTTCACCGCATTGTATACCGAATCAATATCATCTTTTACAGCCCGTGCCAATGCAGTAATCATGATGTCTGAACTGTTTCCTACTTTTTTTGCAACTGCCTGTACTGCATCAAAATCGCCTTGTGAAGATGCTGGGAAACCGGCTTCAATAATATCAACACCAAGCTTTTTTAATTGCTGGGCAATCTCAACTTTTTCGTATAAATTCAGTTTAGCCCCAGGCACTTGCTCGCCATCACGTAATGTCGTATCAAAAACCCAAATTTTTCTGCTCATTTTCATTTCCCCTTTTCATCTTTTATTCATTTCAATGCAACAAACAGGAGCTCAAAATAAAAAACCCCGCCTCTATCCACTACGATAGAGACGAGGTTGAACTCGCGGTACCACTCTAAATTGAACGCTCATTGCTGAAACGTTCCACTTAACGACAATTGATGTCTAGTCTTTTAACGGTGACTGCCGACTTCCCTACTCATTTTCAGGTCGTAGCTCATGGACGAGTTCAATAGTTGTATCTGCCAGTTTCCACCACACACTGGCTCTCTAAAAGTATACAGGCTATTTACTATTTCCATTCATTGCTTAACTATTGTCTTGAAATGTAGTTTAACGACAATTTCCAAAGAAGTCAATAGTTATCTGAAAATTTAATTAATATTAAATGCGATCGCCATTGAAAATTGAGTTTTTTACTACTGCATAATCAACCGTGCGAATCGCCGCCAATGTTTTACCGCCTGAATAAGAGATGGAAGACTGCAGATCCTGCTCCATTTCTGTTAATGTATCAAAAATAGACCCTTTAGAATCGACATACATTTTCTTGCCTTCTACATTTTTGCGCTCACCTTTTTGGAACTCCGATGCCGAACCGAAATATTCTTTCATTTGCTTGCCATCAATTTCAACCGTTTGACCTGGTGATTCCTCATGACCTGCAAACAGTGAACCAATCATAACCATTGATGCACCGAAACGTATCGATTTTGCAATATCACCATGTGTACGAATTCCGCCGTCAGCAATAATTGGCTTCGTAGCAGCTTTTGAACACCAACGAAGTGCGGCTAATTGCCAGCCACCTGTACCAAATCCTGTTTTAATCTTAGTAATACAAACTTTACCTGGTCCAATACCTACCTTAGTAGCATCCGCGCCTGCATTTTCAAGCTCACGAACAGCTTCAGGCGTCCCAACATTTCCTGCAATAACAAAGCTATTCGGTAAATGCTTTTTAATATGTCCAATCATTTCGATTACTTGATTTGAATGACCATGGGCAATATCAATTGTAATGTATTCCGGTACAAGCTGGGCATCTTTCAATTCTTCAATAAATGTATATTCTTCATCTTTTACGCCAACCGAAATCGAAGCAATATAGCCCTGCTTCTGCATGCTGCGAATAAATTCTGCACGCTTTTCCGGCTGGAAGCGGTGCATTATGTAAAAATAACCTTCAGCAGCAAGCTTCTCAGCTAATGATTCATCAATAATCGTCTGCATATTTGCAGGTACAACTGGAATTTTAAATGTATGGTTTCCTAATGTAATAGCAGTATCACACTCTGTGCGACTTTTTACTATACACTTTGCTGGTATTAATTGAATATCCTCATAATCGAAAACTGTATCTACCATTTTCAACACTCCTAAACACGAACATTTTTATTTGTTTTTACATAATCATTCGTCATTTGTTACTTTACAAAATAATGAAAGCGATGTCAACTAAAAACGAATTATTTTTTAATGTTTATCAGAATTGTTCGGTTTTATGTCTTTTTCCCCTGATTTTTATACTTTCTTCAAATAAACATTGCTCCAATAGACAGGAAAATGATTTAATGAACAGAGGAAAAGGAGTCGATGAATTGATGGTAGTCAAGTTTATGAAAGTTAACGTAGTTCAATATTGAGCTTTCAACTAATAGCTCAATATCATTAAAGATAATTGGAGCTGGAAAAAATGGAACATATACTAAACTGCATGAAAATTATTGGAGACGATACAATTCAACGGACTCAATTAACGCATCGTCTTGAACTTGTACGAGCTTTTCAATTGGAAAAAGGTATGAGGATATTAGAAATCGGATGTGGTCAAGGGGATACAACCGTTGTACTTGCTGATGCCGTTGGACCTGCCGGGCAAGTTACAGCCATTGATATTGCAACTAAAGAATACGGTGCGCCCATTACATTAGGAGAAGCATCGGAAACGATCGCAAAATCTCCTCTAGGACAGATTATCGATTTTTATTACGAAACAGATTTTCTACAGTTTCATATTGAAGAACAATTTGATGTCGTTGTTTTATCTCATTGTTCTTGGTATTTTCAAAGTACTGAAATATTGGAAGCTTACATGCAGAAAATACGGACTGTAGCGAAACGAGTATGTTTTGCGGAGTGGGACATTGATTATACGATGCCTAGTCAGCGGGCACATTTCTGCGCAGCAAATATTTTAGCATTATATACAGCGTTTATTGAAGATGATGGCAATATCCAGAATCTATTTCATAAATCACATATCAAAAAAATACTAGAAAGTACAGAGTTCACGATTACGAATGAACAGATGGTTGATGCGAGCTACTTGCAAGATGGTCAATGGGAAGTGGATTATAGCAATTACCTTCTCAATGAATTCCCGCAAGTTCCTGCCAAAATTCAAACATTAGTAGAAAGCTTTGCTTACTTAATGAATGAACAGCAAGAAGCTGTTTTGTCATTAAATAGCTTTGTATTATGTGCAGATGCTTAATCTAGATTTATAAAAATATAGAGGTTGAGGCAAAACCAATAATGCCATTTTTCTCTGAGAGAAAAACGGCATTATTTTGCTATGTGTAAAAATTGATTTCCATTCCGGGACGCTTTCCGCGGGCACGGCCTGAGCCTGTAGTCTCAGGCGTCGTGCTGTTCCCGCTGGAGTCGCCCTCCATTCCAATCAATTTTATAAAATATCCGTTTCTTAATAAGAGGCTTCTCCATTAAATTTCTACTTCTGTTCCACCCTCTTCAAATATTACAAGCCTGTTTTTACCCCTTCCAATAACCTTCCAACGCTTGATCCAATTCCGCTAAAATTTCGCCCGCTGTACCTTCCAATACTAAATCAAACTGTCCACTGTCAGAGGATTGATCCAGATTAATATACACAAGCCTTCCTTTAGCCATCTGCGGTAACTGATTAACAGGGTATACCTCTAAGCTTGTCCCTATTACAATGACTAGCTTGGCATTTTGAATTTCGTTTAATGAGCGATTCCATGCCTCCATCGGCAATGTTTCCCCAAACAACACAACATTCGGACGCAATTTACCTGAGCAATATGTGCAAATCGCATTATTTAAAAACTGCTCTTTAGCATGTGGCTTGTTGCACTTTTGGCAACGTGCCGTCATAATATTTCCGTGCAGTTCCGCTACTTTTTTACTCCCCGCTTGCTGATGGAGCTGGTCAACATTTTGTGTAGCAATTAATGAAATAAGAGCGCGCTTTTCCAAATCCGCTAAAATGTGATGTCCTTTATGCGGGGAACACTCTCTCAGCGCCTGAATCCTCATTTGGTAAAATTCCCGAAATAATGTGTAATTTTTTTGGAGGCTATCTGTTGTTGCGACTGTACGAGGGTCAATATTTTGCCACCACCCCGATTGGGAACGGAAATCCGGTATACCCGACTCCGTAGACATTCCAGCTCCAGTCAGCACCACTGTACTATTCGATTGCTTCATCCACTGCGCCAATAATTCTACAGTCATAGCCATTCCTCAGTATTAAGCGATGCTAAATAACGGATCGGCAACTCCATACGCGCCGTTTTATTTGGGTCCACTATTTGACTAATTTTTAAATTACCTGCTAATGATAGTAAATGGATCGCTTCATCTTTTTTCAATGAAGTATACGCCAAGACAGCCTTCACCATATTTTTTGTTGCATCGACTGCTGCTTCATCCAGTGTGTGCTTAGATGCGATTGTCGATAAATGCCCGTCTCGAATTAAAAACGGCGTCGGAACTGGACAGTTTTTTAACACACGCACACGGACCGTTACTTCTGCCGGCACTTCTCCACCACAAACCGACACTTCTCCATCTCCCATTGCCGCATGGCAGTCTCCAAGGGCCAACAATGCCCCCTCTACATAGACAGGTAAATACAGTGTCGTGCCTTCCGTAATAGCTGTCGTATCCATATTCCCGCCATGTACATCAGGAACACCGCAACTGATTGCTTCGCCAATAGGTGCTGTACCGATAACACCAATCATTTTGTTTAAAGGAATCTCTATATTTTCCGTAAATTTAATTAGATTATTCTGAATCTTCACCTGTTTAATCGTCATTTCCGTTAATTCATCACCTAGAACACCGAGTTCAGGTCCCGTCATTAATGTAACGGTATCACCAATATCAATTTTTTCAATGAATACCTCTAGCACATCACCAGGCATTGCCTCATTTACATAGACCGGGCCGGTTGCGGGGTTAATTTGATTCCAGTCCAATTTACTTACAGACTGCGTTTCACTTTGTATTTGATTTGTAAAGCAGTCATAAGTTTCGAACACGATACGGTCGCCATTGTTAACAGTCATAGCGGGCTCATTGTTTTTATCCATTGCATAAATTGCCTGTTCTTTTTTTATATAATGCATGAATACCCTCCTTTACTCGTATAAAAAAAGCAAAAGCTTATAGTGTATAAACTTCTGCATCTATTCATAGCTTATCAAATTCGCTTATTACAAACTACATATTTCCAATCATTCATTTACTACTTCCAGTAAAGTGTTTGTTAACAGTGCAAACCGTTCAACAATCTTGTCCTTAATAATATGTTCATGTTCTGCATGAATGCCATCACCGACAAGTCCGAGACCGTCTAATGTCGGGGTATGAACCGATGTGAAGTTGCCATCACTTGCTCCGCCGACTTCTGCGTCCTCTACTTCAAATCCTAGTTCCTCTGCCTCACCTTGCGCAATTTCAAAAAGCTCTTCACTTTCCTTATCCCGTTCCATTGGCGGACGATTAATGCCCCCGTCGATATCGATCTGTGTGCGGCTATTATAAGGCTCTAATTTTTCGAAGTAATCGTCTATTCTTTCCTGTTCGGATTTTGTAACCGATCGAACGTCCACTCCAAGATGTGCCTCATCCGGAATGACATTTAATTTCCCTCCGCCCTGTACCATTCCGACATTTAATGTCGTTCCTTTTTCGAAATCGTTTAATGCCTCAATATTTAAAATTTGCCGTGCAGCCTCTGTAATTGCACTAACCCCATCACGAGGATTATTCCCTGCATGCGATGCGAGTCCTTTTATATTAATTAAATATCGGGATGTCCCTTTACGTGCAATTTTCAATTCGCCTGACACAGCAACAGCCGGCTCTAAAACAAATGCCGCAACGGACTTTTTAGCCTCTTCTTCAATTAAGGCTCTTGAAGTAGGACTGCCGATTTCCTCATCACTGTTCAGAAAAAATACAACCCGGCGTTTTAACGGGAAATTCATTTTTTGAACATATTTGAAAAACCAGATGGCGCTTACTAAACCAGATTTCATATCGAGAATACCAGGTCCGAAAATCTTATCATCCTCTTCTCGGTATGGTAAGGAGCCCGCATCCCATACAGTATCATAATGACCAATCATTAAGACTTGTTCTGTCCCTTCGCCTATTTCAAAACGCAAATGATTCCCATTATGCTCCATCGCAAATTCAGTCGCTTTAATATGAAAATATTTAAAAAATTTCGACTGGATCACTTCCTTGCAAATATCTAAAAGCTCTTTGTTTTGAGAGGGAGAATCTGCCAATACTAAGCGTTTAATATCATCCTTAATATCCTGTTCGTGCAGGCTAAAATAGTCCTTCGCTTCCATAAATACACCTCACATTTCCTTACCTATACCCAAAAATGCCTAAGCGTTATACACTTAGACATTCGTGGATGATGATTTTTTTGTCCCCGCAATGGATAAATAAGTAATAAATAGGAGCATTAATAAAATTCCGAAATACTGCCATTTATATAATGTAGAACCAAGCCAAACAACGGAAATTGCCATCGTTGTTAAAGGCTCGAAACTGGATAAAATACTCGTTTCAACAGGTGTTATGTATTTTAGACTTGTTAAAAATAAAATATAGGCTAACGACCCAAAAATACTCATGGAAATAATCAGTAAAACGATATTAGGATCCAATAATAAACCCCATTCATCACTTTTCCAAAGCTGTGCCTTTACGGTAAAAATTAGACCGCTCACAATCATTCCCCATCCAATAATGACAATAACGCCAACTTCAGCCATTAACCTCGCTGGATACAGTGTATAAAATGCATACGTAAAGCCTAAAAACAACCCCCATATCAGCGCTTCACCACTAACAAGCAAATTCGACACAGAACCGTTTGTAAGCAGTAAGAATAAGCCAAATAATGTACCCGTTATGCCGATTACCTGGCTTCGTGCAGGGAATGCTTTAAATATAATTGAGGTATACACAATAATGAAAATAGGGGCTAAAAATTGTAGCAACGTAGCAATAATCGCATTGCTCACTTCAATGGATTTGACGAAAGTATATTGTAACCCCGCCATCCCCACTAAACTAAAAATGATTAGCTGAGTTGACCAGTATTTACTTTTCCATATCGAAAAAATCGATTTTTTTTGCATAGCTATAATACTTAAAATAAAAATGCCGGCAATTATTAAACGAATGGCCAGCATAAAATCAGCAGTCATGGCCGTTTCATCCAGCATCCATTCCATCATCGGACCTGTTGCTCCCCAAAACATTGATCCGAAAATAATCATAGCTATGCCTTTCAATCGTTCCAAAATAAAACCTTCTTTCCTTAAACGTTGCATAAGGAAATTTTATCATTATAAAAGTTATATGAATATAAGATTTATTATTTAATTAGCTCAATCCAGCCGCTTTCCTTGATTGTAACTCGGGGTGAATAGTATTTTGGGGGTTCATAGGAAAATACAGTTTTTTCATAGTCGTCTTTTACGACAAATACATTTAAAAATTGAATTTCATTTATTAATTTCCGAATATGCATTTTATCTACTAATTCCGTTTTTTCATTCAATAAAATAAGCAGCTCATTTTTTATACTTAATACGTCCCTCTCATTTGCTCTACGTATTACACTTTTTGACATTTTTAGAAACTCATCAATTTTCATTAAATTTAATTCCATTTTTGTCTTCCTTTCCGTCAAGCCGATACTTGCTGTTTTTAAAATTTTAGCTTCTTAAAGTATTGAGTAATTTATTATGTTATTTACCCAATTTCACCAAATTAACCCCTTATTAAACAAGTTCAGAAAATTAAAAAAAGGGTATAACAAAAGTCCAAAAACCTTTATTATACCCTTACACTACTCGACTATTTACTAGTCTATATCTATTAAATTTTATAAAAATATTTATTAAAAATAATATGGATTCCACAAAATAAAGCAGCTCCTATTGCACCGATTACGGAGAAACGAAACAAATCGGCTCCTTCAAAAAGATAAATCGCATATGGCATAGTAAAAGTAGCACCTATGATGATATAACTAAACCATTTCATTTTCAGCGAACGAATAAACTTTTCAAAAACGAACGATGTCATTACACCCACGAGCAAAAACATCGGTGCGCTTAACACGATAAAGGTTAATATTAGCGTGCTAAATGATAAATCTTTTTCTGAAGCTGTAAAATAATTGACAACCGCCAATGCAAAGCTAAATAAAAATGTTGTAATGAGTGCAATAGTAAATTTGCGACTTAAAGCTTGCACAATATTCCCCCTATAAATCATTCAAAAAGGCTTCTATATGTTGAATTGTACAGGCAATTTCTTCATGAAAAACATGATTTTGTGTGAAATAACTATGAACAATTCCTTCCATTATAATGCTTTTCGTAGGCGTTCCCATTACTGATAACTTCTCACCAAATAGTAAAGCTTCATCTCGAAGAACATCATACTCAGCAGCAAAAATTAAAGTCTCCGGAAAGTTTGAAAAGTCCTTTAATAGCAATGGTGCAGCAAGTGGATTTTGAGCATCATGACTAGATGAAATATAATAACGGCTAAACCATTGCATTACATCTTTATCAAGACCAAATCCTTTCTCAAACAGTTTATAGGAGTTCGAATGAAAGCTCAAGTCAGTAACAGGATATAATAAAATTTGTGCATGAATCGGCTGAAGCTCGCTAGATTGTGAAACTAATTGACAAACCGCAATTGCTAAATTTCCCCCAGCGCTATCCCCTGCTACCGAGATTTTCCGCGCATTGCCATTGAAAGATTCAGCGTGCTGCACCACCCATAAATAACTATCAAATGAGTCATAGACAGGTATCGGAAATGGATGCTCAGGTGCCAATCGATATTCGACTGATACGACAATCTGACCAGTAGTAAAAGCTAAGCGTGAACAACTTTCATGACACGTACTCAAGTCATTTAAAACCCACCCGCCGCCATGGTAATACATTATGATATTAAATGGCCCGTTTCCATGAGGTGTGTAAATACGAATGCCAATTTCTGCACCATCACGCATAGAGATAGAGCGATCTTCAATCTTTGCTAAATCGGCAAGTTTCGCTTCTTTCTTCGGCAATTTAGCGCGTATTTCTCTCGCTTCTTTGTACGTAAGGGATGCTAAAGAAGGTATTTCATTAAGTTGATTCAAATATTGTTTCGTATGTTCATATAAGGCATTCATTTTATCCCATCTCCAATCCTTTTATTCCGATAAACTTACTATGTTATAAGAATAAACTAAATTGTAACATTTTGCAAAGGGCGGTGATAAAAAAAATCGGTTACTTTGCTTGCCAGCAAAATAACCGATTTCCAAATACTTTTTAAAGCGTTTTTAATTTTTCATATTCAAGTTGCAGCTGCTCGATTCTTTTACGGCCCTCTTCACGATTTCGGACTGTTTCTGCCTGAATTTGCTTCGTTTCTTCAATTCCGGCAATAATTGTACGCCAAGTTGTTTCGATTGTTTCCACTTTAATGCTTGGACTTCCAGCTTGTCGGGCAATGTTCACTGAATTTTGACGAACATTTTCTGCATTCCGTACAAGCATCTCATTTGTACGGCGGTCTAATTCAGCCATGGAATCAGATACGAGCTTTTGACGCTGCATTGTAACAGCATGAATGAGCCCTTGCTTAAAAATTGGAATCGTTGTAACAAATGCCGAGTTGATTTTCCCGATCAGATGATTATTGCCTTGCTGCATCAAGCGGATCTGTGGAGCGGACTGGAACGATACTTGCTGAGCCATTTCCAAATCATAGACACGCTGCTCTAACAGCTCAATTCCACGTGTAATCGTCTCAAGCTCCATAATAGCTTCATGATCCCCTGCATCCGCTTTAGCCGATAAAGCGGGTACTTGTTGACGCAAATCATTTACCTTTATATCAATTGCAGCAATATGCTCACTTAAAGAATGGAAATAATTTAAGTTTTCATCATACATTTGCTCGAGTTGAATTGTATTTCTTTTCATTTCAACTTCGTATTTTTGAATTTCGTTGTAGACAACATCCACTTCTTTATTCATCGAATCGTATTTTGACAGGATGCGTTCCAGCTGCTCTTTACTTTTTGAAAACAGTTTTTTTAGGAAGCCTTTTTTCTGTTCTTCCTGGAAATCCTGTGGGTCAAAGCGGTCCATAATTTTATTTAAATTATTCAGTAATGTCGTTGATTTTTCTAAATTGCTTTGTTTAATCGTTGCAAGCATACGGTCCGAAAACTTAGAAATGCCCTGTGCTGTTTCTTTCCCAAATTCCAACACCGCAATTTGATTTTTTACATCAATTTTCTGAGCCAGCTGCTGAACTTGCGGCTGTTGTTTTAAATGCTCCTGACGCTGGCGAATCTGTGAAAGCTCCTGTTCGGATACAAGCTGTTTTTGCGGTTGTTCCACTAAATCCGTCGTTTGCGTTGTGTCCTGCTCTGTACGCTTATTTAAATCTTCAAATAATGGATTTTCGTTCATCGTTAACTCCCCCGTTCTATGTACTATTAGTATTTACGTCAAAACAAGTGAAAAGTTTCATCCTCTTACTGGTAATTATAACTGAAACGAACTTTTATTATCTATAATTTATCAGTGATTTTAGCACCCCTACTTAAAATGACGAAAAAAATGCCCTTTTATACAAAAAGGACATTTTTTCAAGTCTACTATTGGGGGAGAGACTTCACACCCATACAGGCTTTGCATGAGTCTATAATTAAATTACCCTAAAGTCATTAATGTAAACCAATTATTTTAATGTTGTAAAGATTTATTTCGTATCGGCTTTAAAATTAGACCCGTCACAAAAATGCATATTGCGATAACAACAGCCGAATAAAACAATCCACTATAACCGCTCTGCGCAGCCATTGTAGTCACTTCATTCACCGAGTTCAAAACAGCATTCTTTAATGCGGGATCCTGAATATTTTGTACAATGCCCATCATCTGCTGTTCAGAAAACTCTGCACTACCTGCAAACTGGCTACCAATTTGCGCAAGCTCGGCTGTCGCTTCCTCGGTTAAATTGGCTTGTTGAACATTATTTTGTAAAATCGATTGGAAATCTGTTTTAAAGATTGTTGGGATTTCACTAAACCCTCGTGCAATGAAGCCTGCATAGATCGTTGGAGCAATTGTCATCCCGATCGTACGGATTAATGATAACGAGGCAAGTGCAGTCCCTTTATTTGTTTGCAATTTCTCAGTCGCCAAAATATTTAAAGGTGCACCTAATAGAACCCCCATACCTACACCGCCAATGATCGATGCGATGACAAACTGCCATTTTGCATCAATCCATGCCGGGAACAGGAAAAACCCTATTGCAGCAACAATTCCTGAAAATAATACAGCTAAAATCGGACCGCGTTTATCGACTAATATACCACCAACTGCCGCTCCAATACCTGCTGCTATTGCGAGTGGTGTCATCCAATAACCGGCATGCTCGGATTTAATGCCCATAACCTGCTCTGAGAATGCGGGAATGAAGATCATCGCAGCAAGCATTGCTCCAGATAAAAGCCCAAGTAATAATGTTAGTAAATACGTTGGCTGACGCATTAATGACACCGGTAATATCGGGTCGCCACCCTTTCGTTCCAAGCGGGTTTCATAGAAATAAAGAATAATTAATATAATAATTCCAGCTAATAAAAACGGATATACGTCTGTCGCCAATAACGATTTAAAGAAATTAAGCCCTGTAATATTTGTTAACCCGTACATGATTCCTAAAATAGCAATCGATAATAGCACGGTGCCTGTCATATCGAGCTTTCCAGGTGTAGGATCTTTAATTTCCTCTAGCTTTGTGATGCCCATAATGACAAGGAATACAGCTATCGGAACATTGATTAAAAATAACCAGTGCCAGCTACCTGTTAAATCCAAAATAACACTTCCGATATTCGGACCTAAAACGGCAGCAATACCATTCATCCCGCCAAGCATACCGAGAGCTTTCCCTTGTTTTTCAGCAGGCAATGTACTAACAACATAAGAGGTACCGATAATGAAAATACCACCGCCGCCCATAGCCTGAATAAACCGGGCAATTAAATAAAATGTAAAGTTAGGACTAAGCGCTACAAGTAACGAACCGAGACCAAATAGTGCAATCTCCACGATAAATAACTTTTTCCGACCGTAACGATCTGAAAGCTTACCTACAATTGGTACACTAATTGCCAATCCGAGTGTATATAACGTTATCCCCCATGCTCCCCAGTTTGCTTCCACATTGAAAGACTGATTAATTGTCGTTAAAGCCGCGCTAATTATTCCATTATCAAGAGCGGCCATAAAAACACCTATGGCAAACAACGTAATTGCCCAGGTTTGAGAAGATTTAGAATTGGTCACTTTCATTCACCTTTCTTGTTAAGATGACTAATATTATAACTCAAAAAAAACCTACTTTCTAAAAAAAACTTAATGTAGGCAAAAGATTTAAATTGAGAGCTGGAGATAGCAAAAAGATGCTCCATAATTTTTATGATTACAGAGCATCTTTTATGCATTATTTTAAGTGTGTTTTAGCAATTTCAATTTGATTGGCAACTTGCTCAAAGCCTGTGCCACCAAGTGAATTACGACGACGTACTGCTGCTTCTGGAGCTAGCACTTCATAAATATCCTCTTCTATTAAAGCAGATTCCTTTTGCATTTCAGTTAAAGGTAAATCTAATAGATAAATCCCTTGTTGGATGCATGTAAATACGAGTTTACCAGTTACTTCATGCGCTTCACGGAATGGCATCCCTTTTGTCGCTAAGTAATCAGCCAGCTCTGTCGCATTGGAGAAGTCTGAATGAACTGCACTATGAAGACGTGGTTTATTCACGACCATTGTGCGTACCATTCCTTCAAATATTTTAAGAGAGCCAAGTACCGTTTCCATCGTATCAAACATGCCTTCTTTATCTTCCTGCATATCTTTGTTGTACGTTAATGGCGTTCCTTTTAAAACCGTTAAAAGACCGACTAAATTACCGAATGCACGTCCTGCTTTACCACGAATCAGTTCTGCCATATCCGGATTTTTCTTTTGAGGCATAATGGATGAGCCTGTTGAAAACGCATCATCCAGCTCAATGAATTTAAATTCATCTGTTGACCAAATAATAATTTCCTCAGCAAAACGAGATAAGTGTGTCATTAATAATGCCGAATTCGATAAAAACTCCACGATGAAATCACGGTCACTTACCGCATCCATTGAGTTGGCATAAACTTGAGAAAAACCTAGTAGTTCCGCTGATTTAAGACGATCAATCGGGAAAGTCGTTCCTGCCATCGCACCGGCACCTAAAGGCAAAATATCAATGCGCTTCATCGATTCGATAAAGCGTTCTTTATCACGCTCTAATTGCCAGAAGTATACCATTAAATGATGAGCAAAGCTTATCGGCTGTGCACGCTGTAAATGCGTATAGCCAGGTGCGATTGTCTCGATATTGTCTTCGGCTTGCGCAATGATTGTTTTTTGGAAATTCTCAATTAATCCAACAACTTCAGGTACACGTTTCTTTAAAAACAAATGCATATCTGTTGCAACTTGGTCATTTCGAGAACGCCCAGTATGTAGTTTTCCTCCTACTGGTCCAATTAAATCGATTAGCATTTTTTCTAAATTCAAATGGATATCTTCATTCGCAACTAAGAATTCCAATTCGCCAGCTTCTGCTTTTACTTTTAATTGTGCTAAACCGGCCAAAATTTTCGTTACATCTTCAGCAGGTAAAATATTTTGTGCACCGAGCATTGTTACATGTGCTACAGAACCTTCAATATCTTCCAATACTAATTGCTGATCAAAGCCAATTGATGCTCCGAACTCGTCTACCCAGCTTTCCGCTGACTTTTGGAAACGTCCGCCCCATAATTTTGCCATAATGATTTCTCTCCTTATCCGTTTTGCCTCGATATCATTGTATTTAATAGAGGCTTTAACCTCCGATATGAGCAATAGCTCTTATTAATTGAAGTTAAAAGAAGAAGCGACTCGGGAACCGAATCGCTCACTTCAATATATTTTGATTATTTTACTGTTTGTTTCGTATTTTTTGCAATTTCAGAAGCAACAACAGTTGGCATACCCCATAGTTCGATGAAGCCAACAGCCGATGCATGGTTGAATTTATCGTGCTTAGAATACGTAGCTAATTCTTCAGAGTATAAAGAATTTGCTGATTTACGGCCTTCAACAATTGCATGGCCTTTGTATAATTTCACACGTACTGTACCATTTACGTACTTTTGCGTTTCCTTCAAGAATGCTACCAACGCTGTACGGATCGGGTTGAACCAAAGACCGTTATAAATGATTTCTGATAATTTATGTTCAATGATTGGCTTAAAATGTGCAAGCTCTTTTACTAATGTGATATCTTCCAACTCTTTATGCGCAGTAAGTAACACTTTTGCACCTGGAATTTCGTATACTTCACGAGATTTAATACCAACTAAACGGTTTTCAACGTGGTCAATACGGCCAACACCATGTTTACCTGCAACTTTATTTAATTCTTCAATTAAATCCGCTAGTTTCATTTCTTTACCATTAATAGAAACTGGTTTACCTTCAACGAACTCAATTTCCACATATTCTGCAGTATCCGGCGCATTTTCTACCGATACTGTTAAGCCATATGCTTCTTCAGGTGGTGCTACCCAAGGATCTTCCATTACGCCTGCTTCGTTGGCACGACCCCATAAGTTTTGGTCGATTGAGAATGGTGAATCGATTGTTGCCGGGATTGGCACACCATGTTTTGCAGCGTATTCGATTTCCTCATCACGGCTCCAGCCCCACTCACGTACAGGTGCTAAAACTTCTAAATCAGGATTTAACGCTTTAATCGATACTTCAAAACGTACTTGGTCATTCCCTTTACCTGTACAACCGTGTGCAACAGCGTCTGCGTTTGTTTCAGTTGCAATTTCAACTAATTTTTTAGAAATTAATGGACGAGATAATGCAGATACTAATGGATATTTTTGCTCGTACCATGTATGACCTTGTAATGAGATTAGTGCATATTCTTCCGCAAATTCATCTTTTGCATCAATCATATATGATTCAACAGCACCCACTTGAAGTGCCTTGTTTTTAATAAATTCAAGATCTTTTCCTTCACCTACATCTAGGCATACTGCAATTACGTCCCAACCTTGTTCTTTTAACCATGGAATTGCTACTGATGTATCAAGACCACCTGAGTATGCTAATACGACTTTCTTGTTTGCCATGTTAATTGCCTCCAAATGATGTATGTTTATACAATGTAATAAAAGTTTATACACGAATAGTACCATGTTATAAAAATAAACGCAACTGCATTTATATAAAATTTTAGAGTTTTTTGTACTATCAAAAAACATTTATTTTCATGGTTTCAGTACTTACTCGTTTTTGCATAAAAATGCTAATATTTGCATGAATTTAAAAAGTGAATTCTATAAAAATACATTCAATAGAATTCACATAACTTCCTTATTTCTTATTAAAAAATCCTTTTCCTAATAATTCGACGAGTACAGGTGCTACTGCATACAGCTTACTCGTTACCCCCATGATACGAGGTAAGTTCACTTCACGTGGTTTTTTCTCAATGGCACGCACTATTTCAAAAGCAACCTTTTCCGGTTGAATTAAAAACTTCTCAATTGCATCACGGTAAACGTTGGATGCATCCGCTTTTTGAAGAAAAGGCGTATCAATTGGACCAGGATAAATTCCTGTAACAAATATGTTGTGATCGCTAAGCTCCAATCGAAGGCCATTCACAAAACCTGTTATTGCATGTTTACTCGCTGCATATACACTCGCTTTTGTTGTTGCAACCTTCCCTGCCTGCGAACCAACAAATATAAAATGACCGCTGTTTTTTTCAATCATGACAGGTGCCAATCTTTTCGTTAAATGGATAGGTGCACGCACATTGACATCGAGCATTGTATCGATTTCCTGATCGGATAGATTCACCGCGCTCTCAAAATAGCCCAGTCCCGCATTTAATATCGCTACATCTATCGCCGGTAATTTGGATATTACATAATCTATATCAGTAGGAATCCGTAAATCCGCTTTAAATGCGATTGCCCCGATACTTTCCAAATATTTTAATGCACTTTCGTTTCGTCCGGTTGCATAGACCGTATGCCCCGCCTTTACAAGCATTTCCGTCGTAATTCGTCCGATGCCGCTTGTAGCACCCGTTATAAAGATTGTTTTTTTCATAATTTCCCCTTTTTTACCATTGTTTTTTTATATTAAAAAACTAGTAAACAGTTATTTACTAGTTTCGTTTATACCAAATAATTCACTTAAAATGTCTGTCGATACGAGAACATCTGCCAATGTATAGGAATCAAGTACAGCTAAATAAGCTTTTAATGCTTCAGCCAATGCAAATTTCAACCTACACTCGGGTGATATTTTGCAAAGATTGCTTTCAGGATTAAAACATTCAACTATGTGGAAATCCTCTTCCGTTTTACGGACAACCTCACCGATATTAATTTGTGCCGGATCTAGTGCCAGACGGATCCCGCCTCCGCGTCCACGTATTGTTTCAATATATCCGTGCTGTCCTAAATCATAAGTAACTTTCATTAAATGATTTTTGGAAATTTGATACGCATCTGCAATTTCCTGGATTGTCACTAAATGTTCTCTACCACGTACACCTAAATACATGAGCGTACGTAAAGAATAATCTGTATATACTGTTAAGCGCACGCTGTTCACCATCTTTCTTCACTTTCAGTATAACATTTTATAAGGTTTGGTCGACTAGAACGACTTAATTTTAAAAGATGTATTTTAGATATATGTTTGTGACAGATTTGTTAAAGATGTATTTTTCATATTGCTTTAAACTTTACTCAGCAGTATATTGAGTGTGCAAGAAAGAAACTAACCAAATTTTGAGGGGACGTGCGCTTTATGTTAGCACAACAAACAATTGATACAATTAAATCTACAGTACCAGTATTGGAGGTACACGGATTAGCTATTACAAAAACTTTCTATTCAAATCTATTTAAAGACAATCCACAATTACTGAACATTTTTAACCATACAAACCAAAAGAAAGATCGTCAGCAAACAGCTTTAGCAAACACAGTGTATGCAGCAGCAGTTCACATCGATAACCTGGAGGCAATCGTTCCAGCTGTTGTTCAAATTGCACATAAACACGTAAGCTTAGGTATTTTACCAGAGCATTATCCAATTGTAGGTAAATATTTATTAGCAGCAATTAAAGAAGTACTTGGAGACGCAGCTACTGATGACATTATCGATGCATGGGCAAAAGCATACGGCGTCATTGCGGATGTATTTATTTCAGTGGAGGAAGATTTATACCAAGCTACAGAAAACGCTGGAGGATGGCGCTTATTCAAAGATTTTACGATTGAAAAAGTTGTGGAAGAAAGCGAAGCAGTGAAATCCTTCTATTTAAAACCTGCTGACGGAGAGAAATTACCTGTATTCAAAGCGGGTCAATTCATTACATTACGTACGCAAGTACCGGGTGAAGAGTTCTTAATGAACCGTCAATACACACTTACTGATGGAACGGAAGACTATTTCCGCATTTCTGTTAAACGTGAAGACGATGTAACACCAAACGGCATTGTTTCAAACTTCCTGCATAACGCAGAAATCGGCACGAAAGTCGATGTAAGTGCTCCAGCAGGTGTGTTCACATTAGTACAAAATGATAGCCCTGTTCTATTTATTAGCGGCGGTGTTGGTGTAACACCACTACAAGGCATGCTTAAAACAATGGAAGGCCGCCAAGCATCATTCATCCAATGTGCCCGCAACGAAAATGTAGCAGCGTTTAAAGAATCAATCGAACAAAATGTAGCAGCTACAGACGGTAAATACAAAGCAGTTTATTCGGATCTAGATGGCTATGTAACAAAAGCTCAAATCGAGGAATTCCTTGTACCAGGTATGGAAGTGTATGTATGTGGTCCAACTGCATTCATGGAAACAGTCATTCAATACTTAGTCGAGCTAGGTGTACCTGGAGATAAAATTCACTATGAGTTCTTCGGTGCTGCGATGGCATTGCAGATTAAGAAGACGGCTTAAGTTATTGCAAAACCCTTATATAATATGAAGAAACAGCCAGTTGCCGGTTTTGTCGGGACTGGCTTTTATTGCATTAACAAGTCATCTAATTAAGA
This sequence comes from Solibacillus merdavium, assembly GCF_014836935.1. Classification (GTDB taxonomy): domain Bacteria; phylum Bacillota; class Bacilli; order Bacillales_A; family Planococcaceae; genus Solibacillus; species Solibacillus ferritrahens. The sequence continues at coordinate 170,677 of NZ_JACSPW010000005.1, forward strand.
AAAGAGGCCGGGTTAAAAGATTGGAATCGGAGGGGGCCAGAGTAGCTGACGGCAGACGACTTTCACTATAAGCATAGCTTCCTATGGGAATAGCGTGACGCCTGAAACTTTCGTGTAAGGCCACGCCCGTGGAAAGCATACCCAGAATGCAAATCAATTTTACTATAGCAAAAACCATTATTTTTCTCTGTGAGAAGAAAATGATAGTTTTAGTTTTGTCCAACCTCTCCTATAACAACGGAAAACTCCCCTAAAGTAATTACACTAGTCACCTGTCATTTCAACTATTCAGGCACATACATTTTTTGCAATGGCAGCAATGCCCTTGTATCATTTGGCATCAATTCGTACCATTCAATAATTAATTGCACGAGTTCCTCCAAATCAACCAATTTAACCGAATTTTGCTTCGCTACAATCATAGCTTGTGAAGTAAATCCACCCGTAGAGACAAATAAGCAATTTGCTTTTAACGGATTTGCTCCTAATAATTGCTGAATTTCAGGTGAACCAGCTGTTGATTTCCGATGCTTTACTTGCACTTTAATGATAGGCTGCTCAAAGCCAAATGCATCTTTATAAGCTAGAATATCAACACCACCATCTGGCCCCTTCGGACTTATTTTGACATTATATTTCATCGCTTGTAATAACCCGCCAACTAAATCCTGCAATTGCCATGGATCTAGCTTGTCTACCTTATCTTCAATCATTAGACGTGCCTTACTTTTTAAATCTTCTATGATTACTGTTTCATCATCTTCTGGAGGAACATCAGGATTTTTAACTATTGATGGATTAGCTAATAGTCCTTCAATTTCAGATCCCCATTGATCTACTCTAAAAACAGTTAATACTGAACCCAAACTATTCTTAGCAGATTGAGATAACTGATCACGTGCTACGGTATTTGCTTCCCATTTAACTTTTAAAGTATTTGGATAAGGATTCTCATTAGCATAATCATAATAATGAGCTTCTGTAACACTTCCAATGATATATTCACGTTTTTCTTTTGAATAAGAAATAATTCTATCACCTATTTCAATTTCACGACTAAAGCGCCAAACTTGGCTCACCCAGCTATTTCTCGTTTGTGGCTTTTCTTCCGAATACACTAAATCTGCCTTTGATAACAGCTGTTCTTTAGTTGTAAATAGCTTTGGGTTTTCTAGGTCAGGCCATCCTATTGATACAATTTTTTGTCTCAACCAAACAGGTATTAATTCGTTATTATCTCCAGCTCTAACCATCCACCATTTAGTCAAAATAAACATCTCCATCACTTTATAATTTTAATAAATTTGTCATTTTAAAAATTCCTTAATCACTAATTTAATCCTATCTAAAACCCTTCATAAATGATAGGGATTTTTTGTATTTTTTTACCTATTTCAAAATTGGAAATTATGCTTCAATGACTCACAAAATTAAAAACCCTTGAGTGTACAAGGGTTTTAGAAATGATAGAAATCCGTTGCTTCTATAATATATTTAACTTAGTACAAAAAAGAGTCCGTAAGAAATTCATTTTTCTTTCGATTTCCATCAGTGTTCTGACTATTACTGAATCTATTAATGTCTGATACTTTGAGATCCTTATTTAAAGCATTTTTATTCGGTGTAGAGACTTTATCCCACCTTTCCATGATAATTTCTTGGCTTGAAGCTAAGGATAAATCCATATAGAAATTATTAAGTAAAGTAGATTTAAAGTTAACCTTACTTTCAAAATATTCAAGCGACAACTCTTTGAAAATTTCCGGAAAAATACTGATTATTATATTCTTTTTTTGAGCATCAATTTTGATCTTCACTAAGTTTCTATTACTAATATCCTTATCAACTTTCGCGATGGAGCCCAATTTATGAATAATCAATATCCTGATATATAATGAATCACTTAAAGCTATAAAGCCATCCACAGTTACATTCTGTTTATAGGTTGAAAAGAATATATTACTTTTACTTAAACCTTTCAACTGATTCGTAAATTTCTGAAAACCAATAGATATTTGGTAGGTGTTTTTTATCTGATTGTATTTTATACTCATATTTTTATCTTTTAATACTAGTCTCATTTTTTCACCTTTTTATTTTCAAAGTTTGTGTGTGTATGTATTTAAGTATTTCCATGCGGCATCAATAGATTGTTTTAAATATGTATTATTTTGTAGATTTTCCAAATCATTTACTATATTACCTCACAACTAAGTACTTTTCCTCACTAATTAACACAAGATTAGTCAAATTGTCCTTTGTTTATACTAATTTTAAACAATATATCAAAATTTATACACACATTATTATCTACTTTTCCTTCATAGGAGTATTAATTATCTATTCGAGTAACTAATTTCTATTTATTACAAAATGACAAATAATCATTCACATAACTGCGTGATGTACAGTTTTCAATGCATAAGAAAAGACACCCACGTAAATGAGTGCCTTGATGAGAATTTAAATTTAATGTGCACAGCCCTTGCCCTTAATACAATATGGCGGTTCTTTCCAACCACCGCCTCCTCCTACATCTTCATCCATAGCACTAGCTCCCGTACCAAATGACAAACTCATAAGCAGAAGAGCCCCAGCAAAAACTGACCATAACGATTTTTTCTTTTTCATCAATAATCTCCTCCTCTATTCAATAATTCATCTTACAACCGCTTAATTCTCCATTATTTGTTAAATATCCTTTTAATTTCTAAAAAATTTAATTTTGTACTTCTGATGTAAGATGAGAAAGAATTTCAACAATTTTTCCCATTGCTTGGAAAACTTGTTCATTTAATTCTGTTATTTCTGCATCATTCAGTTTCTACACTATATATCTCTTCCATATTAATGAAAGTAAAATATTCTACTATCTAGAGCCCAAGACGGTTTCACTTCTTTTTCTAGGGAAGAAGGTGTATTGAATCGACTTTTCTATGTCGAACATTGTTGGAAGAATATTCCTAATTGACCATATATTTAACATTTATTACATGGTAGTATTTATTTAAACAATTAGAAAGGAGGAAGAATATGAAAAAAACTTTTAAAATTATCGTCTCCGCTCTATGTCTTTCAGCAATATTAGTAGGTGGAACTACATTGTCTGCTAGTGCCTATGATAATGGCGGTGGTAGTGGTACTCCAGCTTCTAAACCTCATCAAGAAAGACCTTAGTATTGTTTATATTTAATAACCAAGCAGTTCTGACAGCCAATGAAACTTTGGCTGTTTTTTCTATTAATTAATAGAGCATTCCCCCCTTCGCCTTCCACAGATTAATCATAGGGAGATGAAACAGAATCAGATGAAGAACTACGATCGTATGAACATGATGATGAACTGCCGTAAGAATTAGAATTTTGTCTGTTGCATGAATTATCGACAGGTGAAGTGATCCATTTTCTTTGCGATGAAGCATCGAGTGGCAATTTGGGCAAACAGGTATTAAATCTTTAATTGAATCTACGATATAGCCCTTTTTTTATCTCACGAAGCGGCTGAAGAAGAGGCCTGGATATAATTAGTTCAGTTAAGACAAAAAGTGAAAATGCACCCTGCAATCCCCCTTTTTATCTTATTCTGTGAAGAGCCCCCCTCACCATCACCACCTTCCCTCCTAAAAACAGAGAAAGCCTCAACATTTACTGTAGATTTCTATGCCACCTAATATACATTGAATATTTGTGCTAAAATGTAAATTATATACATTTTATTTTAGCAATACTCGGAGGTTAAAATTGCATGGAATTTAAACAGGTTGGCTTTCTGAAAAGAGTTGCAAATGCTTTTACGGATAAAGAAAACTTAAAGACCCCCATCCTTATAAAAGAATCGACAGAAAGTGTTCAGATAATTGATCAATATAAAAAAGAATTAGAATATACAAAAGATGTAAAAGCTCATAAATCCCTTAATGAAAAAATAAAGCTAATAGAACTTGGTTTAAAAGGTGAAAACAGCGTTCTTTTTGAATTACAAAATTCATTTCTACCATTACATATTCTTCACGATATTCGGGTCGCCCATAATGATTTAAAGGCTCAAAATAATAAGTCCCTTAAAATATCATCATTAGCATTCTTCGCCAATTTTGCACGAATGTCCTCACTTGGCATTTGAATTGGTACCGTCATCTTTTTAATACGACTTGAGATACGCCCACTAATATATATTTCATCTAACTGATCTTGTGTTAAATTCGAAGTAATTATTGTTACAAGCTTTTGATTCATACGAGTATCTAAAATTTGTGTAAATGTTGATTCAATCCACTCTGAGGTTTTCTCTACTCCTAAATCATCTAAGACTAGCACATTAACGCTCATAAATTTGTTAAGGATAGTTTGTGTAGTCCCTTCATTAAACGAAGCACGCAGCTCGTCAAATAGGTTTTTAGTTGTTATATAAAAACCTTCAACTTTAGTCTGCTTAATTAAAGCATTTAGAAGACTAATTGCGAGTCTTGTTTTATCTGACCCACGCTTCTCGCTATGCAGATAAAGCCCTTTTTCCTCCATTTTAAAACGCTCAAAATCTCTTACATAGTTAATGCATAGACGTTTTGCCATTGCAGCTATATTTTGATCCTTCTTATATTCATAAATATTAATATCAAATGAATTAATCGTTACTGCTTCATAATCTTTTGGTACTTTAGCTGATTGAATTAATCGTTGAATCTTAATATTTGCTGCACAATCACAATAACGGGCAAATTCGTAACCATTTGGCTTTCTTAAATATAACCAGCCAGTTCCGTCACAAGTCACATTTTTGAAGCGGACATTTCGTTGAGATTGTATTCATGATTATAGATCCTTCTGTTAAGACCTTCTCTTCCGAAGAAATATCAGATAAGTTAATTCCTTTCTCCAATAATCGTTCAACCATTTTCTCTGGTAATAAGCTTAAATCTATCTTTTTCACAATTAGCGCTCCTTTTCTAAATTAATTTAAAAGTCTGCAGTTGTATCTCCAACAAATATCACTTTTGAATGTGTAGTATCTTTCATCTCTTTAGAGACTTTCTGCTCTTTTAATGTTCCTTCGATAAAATTTTGAAAGTATGCAAACAATTGGATAACTGGGGCCTTTTTTATCTTAAGAGCTGTTTGATAACAATCGTTCATAAGCTTAAGAACTGTGTCAGTGTTTACTCCTGTTGATAAAAAACTATTTATTGCTGCTTCATCTTTTTGTGTTAAATAGTTATGAATACTTAACTTCAAATACAGATTTTTGATTTGTTTCAAAAACATGTCATCTACTGAATCACCCATTTCTTTCTTTATTTCATTTTTTGAATTGTATTCTTTGTTAGTAATCTCTGGTATTGCTGCTGTCATTTTGGACTTTCGAACATCCTTTTTGTCATCCTCCAAGGAGTCAAATGTCACTTTCGAAGAACCAATTTGTCCTGTTACTTTATTTGGCTTAGGAATACACTCTTCGTATCCTTCTAATTCGTACCCTAGCTCATTTAAATCAGGAATTATACGTTTCGTGTACAAAATAAAAAACCCTGATATACAAGGGTTTTGAACGTTCATTTGCGCCTATTTAGGGCTAAATGAAATCATATGTATGGAGACGGCGGGACATAGAAGGTAAAACTTCAAAAGCCCGCCATATCAAGGTTATCTACACTTATTTTCCATTGAAAATGCGCGTGGCAACTTTTTTGGCAACTTTTTAATAAAAGTGCTTGTGGAGCGATTATTATTAACCTTTTGTCAAAGAGAGGGTCAGCTTTATAAGACCCCTATTGCTTTTACGAGGCAGTTCATATTTGGCAGTTTTTATAACACTTCTTATTCTTCCTATTAAGTTAGTTTTAATATTACTAAGAGTACTATGCCTACTCCAAATAAACTATATAAAATGTATTCTAATCTTTTCGATGATTTATGATGTTGCGCAGTTAGTGTATTCACATCCGTAATCAATCCATTTTGTAGCTTCTCAAATGTAGAATTTTGTTTTTGTAATAGTTCATTTGAAGTGTTTAATTTTTCGATTTTTTCGCTATTTCCTTCAATACTTTGTTGCAGAAACTGAATATTAGACGATGTGGTATTTTGTCGTTCTTCTAATAACGCCACCTTAGATTCAAGAACTTTGATTTCTTGATTAATTAGTGTCGTTAAATTATTGAATTGGCCCACATTTTCTTTCAAAAATTGTTCTGTTCCCGAAAAATTGTCCTCAACCGTTGTATTAATTTCTTCCAATCTTTTCTCATTAGCTTTAAATTGTTCTTTAAAATTCTTTTCTTGCGTTTCAAATTGTTTTTGTAACCCACCTAAAATATTGGCCGTTTCTTTCACACGATTTAATTGCTGTTCTACCAAAGCGTGCTGTTGTTCAATCTCATTTAAGAATACCGATGCTTTTTTTACACTTTTTATTTCTTGTCCTAATTCATTAATATACGTTTCCATCTTTTCTATCTGCTTTAATTCTCCCATGGGTACTCACCTCCAACTCTTACTTCTTTAATTTGCGAACTTAAATCATTAATTAGTTCCCCATAAGACATTCCGTCTTTAAACTCTTTATAAATGATTTTTATTTCCTCATACGTATTAAATCCATTTAATATTAATAGTTCACTTAAATCCGTTTTTTCATTTGGCTTTAAAAAGTCATTGCCAATATTTAAAATAGAAACTAAAAGTTCTCTTCTCCATTCAGGTTCCAATTCATTAATATAAGAAATTGCTTGTGATAAACGCTTTTTTGAATCATTAGTTAATGCCCCTGTATTAATTAACGATGTAATGCCTTCAATTAGATTTAAAGTAGGATCATTTTTATAACTTTCTAAAAAACGACTGATTGTTATCGAAAGATCCTTTATTTCTGGTTCGTTTTTTTTACTTAAATTATCGTTAGTTTCAACGTAATAAATACGCCACCAATCTTGAATTTTCTTAGGCTTAGATATCGTATTCTCTAAGAAGTATACGTCATCATTCCGTTTGAAATAGACTTCTAATTTATGTTGAAAATCATCAGAACTCTCAAAGTCCAACACGTTTTTATACATATTTTTTAAAGATTGCTTTCGTGAATAAATAACATTATCGTTATACCATTTCAATAAAATATAACTAAATTTATAAAGTGTTGTTACATTATCAATCGAATAAACTGTCAAATACTCTTTAAGTTCAGAGTTTTTGTATATTGCTTCTAATGTAAATAAAGCATCGTATTTTTGTATATGTTTAAAAACACTACTTTGAATAGTATCTTCATCAAAGGGATTTAGTGAAACGATTATTTTGCTAGTTTTCCAATCAATCATCCAATCATTCACTAGACCCAAAAGTGCTAAACGATATACAATTTTTTCATTATCTCCGCGATTTGCAATTTGAACAGCGGAATGGCCTGCTAAAAATTGCTCATAAAATTCACAAATCGAATTAGTTTCCTCATCAATATTCTTTAACCCTTTCTTCATTAAAAACATAACTTTATTTAAATCACCTTGCAAAACCCTTGTAGTAGATTCAACTTCTTCTAGTTTCGTATCTATTCCAAATAAAACTTGATGCTGAAAAGTCGTTAATGTATCTTTTGTAAACAAAATAATACACTTTGAATCTCCTCGATCACGTCCAGCACGTCCAGCTTCTTGATAATAAGATTCTAATGAAGATGGAATTCCATAATGGATTACTGTCCGTATATCTGGTTTATCTATTCCCATTCCAAATGCTTTAGTTGCAACGAGCACATCTAACTCGTTATTCATAAATGCCCGTTGCATCGAGTCTTTGTAGCTTTGAAAATCTGTTTCTTTAAAGTCTTTAGGAGCACTTCCTGAATAAAATCCACTATTAACTTTCAACTGTGTACGTAGTTGGTTACTAAGCTTATAACAGCCTTCATTACCTCCTGCAAAAGGAGTGAATACTAACAGTGGCTGATTATTGTCTAGGTTTTGGTAAACAATTTCCGTTAACTTTTGCTGTTTTTCAAATTTACTTGCCTCAATCACTTCAAACGATAGCTCTTTTCTCGTAAAATCACTTATTGTTATTACATCTTTATTCTCTATACTAAGCTCATTTCTAATATCTAATAAAACTTTAGAAGAAGCAGTTGCCGTTAATGCCATAAAAATAGCAGTTGGTGCATATCTTCTAACAGTGTTTGCCAAGGCTAAATAGGATGTTCTGAAGTCGTGACCCCATTCTGAAATGCAGTGTGCCTCGTCTATTACTGCGTAAGCAATTTGTTTCTTTACTTGAATCATTTGCAATCTTTCTCTGAAATTCTGCTGTTGAAATCTTTCTGGAGAAATTATTAAAAATAAATATTTCCCTTCAGTATAGTCATCTAATCTTTTAGAACTGATTTCAACTGGAAGATCTCCATTGATATATTCAGCACAATCAATATAATGTTTAAACTTTAAATTTTGGATTTGGTCTACCATTAATGACTTAATTGGTGCTACTACAAAGCTAATGGCTGGTTGAAGGAACGTACACATTTGATACGTTAATGATTTGCCTCCGCCTGTTGGTAGTAATCCAACTGTATGATTTCGATTTAAAGTATTGATAATTATTGATAGTTGACCAGAATTGAATTCTTTATACCCATAAAGAACTTCCAATACATATTGTAACGAACGTTTATGTTTTTCTTCTTCTAAATGATACTCAATAATATAGTTAGTATTGATCACTCTATTATTTACTTCTTCAAAATAATCTTCTCTAACATAAATTATTGAGGAATCTACTAATAAATCATCCCAATATTTCCCGACAAGTAGATCAATGTGAAGAGCACTTTTTGTTCTCTTAACACCAATATTAATTTTAGGGAATGAAATCTCTAGATTTAATAAAAACGCAATTTCAATCATCCATTTTTGTAAATCTTCTAAAGCAATGGTAAACGACTCAATTTGTTGATCTTTATTTACAGTAAATGACCAATCATCGTCGTTTAAACTAATAACCTCATTTTTTAAAAGCTCAATTAATACCATTTGAAAACGGTATATCTCCGTTAATTGAGTATGAAGTTGATACTCATTAGGATTTTGTAAATATGTCTCAAACATTGATATATTTCCTCTGTACAATTTATATTGAGAACGTAAAATACTCATTAAACCTTTATAATCTTTATCAGCAACTTGTTTAGTTGTTAAACGTACTACTTCTACCCCTGCTGCTTTTAAATGTTTATCTCGAAATTTATCTAACTTTTTTTGATTATTATCTATATGACTTTTCCCATCAATTTCTATTACAACTTTTAAAAAAGGATTATAAAAATCCACACTTTGCTTTTCTAAATCAGAATTATTAACAATTGCAGTTATTGGACATTCTGCAATAAATAAATCTGCTAAAAAAGGAGTTTTCCCAAAATTTTTTCTCAAATCTTCATAAAAGACTTTGGCAGGATAATTTAATTTTTCATCATCCCCCTTAATACTTTTATTCCAATTTGTATGTTCTGGGTGGATAATGCGTATATTTTTCATATCAATTAAGTAATTTCTACTTAAACCTAATCTATCTAATATATAGGGTGTCGCAAAAGAAGGGGTTCCGCGCATAATAATATTTTGTATGATTGAGAAAATTGGATTGTCATTACTTTCAAATTTTTTTGGTGGGATATTTTTAATAATGAAGTGATTATTCAATTTCGCATATCCTGAATTGTAAAAATGCATAGGTAATCTCGCCTTTCTTAAGCACACAAAATCAATTTCACTTTTATTTCCATTATATACAAATTAGTTTAATTCTCAAAATTCATTTCAAAGCAATAAAAAAATGAAGTCCTCAAAAGGACTTCAGGTAAAATCTCTCTATATTTTTGTGCAGCCGCGCTTAACGTCCAATTCGGCACCAGCGCACAAAGTTTTCGCAGTTGTTCATAGCTAAATTGTAGTCCATTTCTCCGATTCTGCTTCTTGCTCTCATTAACACCTCAGCAGACTAATACGTTTTTGGACTATCTTTAATATGAATTTTTGCACCTCTTGCAAAATCATCATATGAATAAATCGTCACGCCCTCGTCCATTAAATAATGGACGACTTCCTTATTTCCAATATAAACCCCGTGATGCGTATAGCCCGCTCTTTGTCAAATAAATGATCGCCCAATGACAATTCACTTGCGCTCGTAACTGTTCTCAGTTCTCTCATTAAGCTTAGTTAGCTTTTCACCTGTAGTCTGATTAACAGCCCCCACTGCTTTTTCTATTTTACGATTAGCCTTTTTCAAAAATCCATCTCTTTCGAAGATATTGTAGGAGGCAATATCGAATCTTACCGCTGTAGAAAGATTTTGTATTATTCTTCATCCAGTAAATTATCGAAAAATCCAAAGTTTTCATGTGGGTTAATATTTAGCAATGTACGACGGTCTAGTAATTGATTCCCCCACTCACATGATGTTTCTGAAACATGTGAGCAGCTATGACATGCCGCTGCATTTGCAGACAGGTTAAATTGGAATTTACCGTCAGAACAATTCGGATCAGACGAACAATATTGCATTCGTTCAATTGCTCTTAAAACAATTGGGTATAGCAACTCTGGCTTAGATAGAGCTGTTAAACCTCCTAGACTACCTTCTGAATCACCTGATGCTGTATAAATAAATACGCCGTGCATTGAGCTATCTACATATAATCGTTCTTTTAACGATGTAGTGCCATATCCCGAATGGGCAGCTAATTCCTTAAGTAATGCATGGCTAAACGTGTGTAGTAAGATATGGCGCCCCATCAATGGCAATGGCTCGTTACCAAATTCAGCACGCTGATGATTATATCTTTCAATAATGGTAGCTGTGATGGTTTCATTTTGTTCCCATAAAGCTAACTTTCTTACATCAAATACAAAGAAAATGCCTTCACCAAAATTTTGCACAGCTGGTAGCCAATTTTGTTTTGGGTTCTGCATAATACGATTCATATGTACATCACCCTCTTCAAAACGATCGATATAATCTATACGACTAAACCCTTTAAGTACCTGTATTTCAGGAACTGAATCTACACGATGAATAGCCGTAAAATAAGATTGTAGCTTTGGATGAATATCAATTTTCTCTGACTTAAATTGAATATTAGTTTCATTAAAATATGGCTGTGACAGTGTATTCCATTCTTGCTTTCGAATAGATTCGTAGCTTTGCTCTACATTTAACTCATCACCCATTAATAATCTTTCAAGATCAGCATATGCATTTTGGTTAATATGGTAGCGCTTTGCTATTCTATCCAAGGCCTTTTCCTTATTACCTGCGTCTAAATATTCCTCTCTACTAACTTCAAGTTCTGGTAAGATAGTGGCCAATGGATTGTCTCCTGTAGTTTCTGTTAATGGAACTTTTAAAAAGCTTAGTACATGCGGCGAATAAATATTCGATGCTCCTCGTAAAAAAGTTCGCATAGTGTTTTTACACAACTTTGGTTGTTCATCCTCTAGTTCTTGAGTATGCTTCTTCTCTAACCAAGGTGATTCATTCGTACAATCAAACAAATGCTTATCCTCATCATCTGGTTTCATAATTTTCCCTAGTGAACGAATTTGCTGGCAGTGATTACATTTAACAGCTAAATCAGATAATGAGCCACTTTCACTATTACGTAATAATTGTAGACTTGGTTTTTCGCAGCTCTCCCCTTTATGCACCCATTTATCATAAGGAAAATCACTAATATGGCCAAAATTACATACTGTTACAAAACGACTTGGATAAAGCTTTACATCGCCCCTACCTGCTTTTTCACATGACCAACAGTGCGAATTATTAAATGTCGTCATTTTCCCACATTTAGGGCAGATTTTCCAACGTGGGAATCTTACGGTTTTAACTTTAATTTTATCTGTTTGTTCATTCAATATACGTACATGATCGACTTTTAAATATTTTGTAATACGCTTATCAAAATCCTTTAGTGCTCCATGAGTAGCCCATAAATCTGCTGCTAAAACCATGACGCTCTCATCTAATAGGTCGAGAATAGCACCTGGCCCGGAATGATATATTAGCTGAGATGGGCGAATCTTTTCTTCATTATCTAGCATTATTTCTTCACCTCTATTTCAATTGTTCCTTCTACATTTCGTAGTGCCATCATGGCTGGTTGGGTAACTGGACTTCTACCTTCTTCACCAAATTGGCGTAAAAGTGACGGTTTTCTATTTTTTAGGTTTTTCTTATAACTTATTGTGTTCGCATCAGGATATGCATCTACTACCTGCTCCCACCATTCAAGTAATTTCTCAGTGGCCTGCTTTAATTCAGTCGTATCAATTTCCGTTGCGTCTGCACGTTTTAAAAATTGATCAATTAGCGCCTCTACTTCTTCCGTTCTCGAAAATTTATTAACCGCATTTTCTGCTCCTAATTCCGGAATCATTTGACGTAGCAACCCTACTAACGCCCCTCTTAAGCCTTTATATAGTGCACCACTTGCAAAAGGTGTCACACTCATTGCTTCTACATGACGGTACAATGCCTGATGATATGCACGGAATTGTTCAAAGTGCGATAAATCTCGTGAGCGCATTGAATTCAAAGTTGTAATAACCAATCCTGGATATTTACGTCCTACACGACTTGTGGCTTGGATATATTCAGATGTCGTTTTCGGCTGGCCCTGTACGACCATAACACCAAGACGATCCACATCGACACCTACTGAAATCATGTTTGTTGCAAGAACGGCATCTAATGCATCCTTCTCCGCATACTCTTTTTCCATTTGAGCTAATAGTAATGGAATTTCATACGCTTTTTTACGACTCGTCATTTCTTCTACTACTAATTCATGGTTAAATTCTTTTTTAGGATCTAATAAATCTAATCTACTTACAATTTCATCCTGGAATGTTGTTAACATGCCTGAAAGCTCTTTTACCGTATTAAAATACCCCAGCATTGTATAGTAAGGATCCATCTGTTTAGACAATCTTGAACGAGTAATCGTCGTCAAAGCTGCGAATAATTGAATAGCTTGGATTTTATTACTTACACCCGGAGAACACACACCTACATATAAACGACCAGGCTTTTCAGTTGTAGCGACCTCATGAGCAACAAATGTATCGTTTTGCTTTTGAACAGCTAATGGGAATTGTAAATAATCCCTTCCGTAGAGATGTAAAATTTGTTCCTTTGCACCTCTAATTGTGGCTGTAGATGCAATGACTTTTGCACGTTTTCCGCCATTTGACGTTAGTAAATCTACTGCCACTTCATACAGACCTGTTAAAGACCCTAGTGGACCCGAAATAAGGTGTAACTCATCTTGAATAATCAATAAAGGTGGTTTTAATCTTGATACTTTTTTATACCCACGTTTAGAGCCTTCCATTTTATAAGCAAAGCCCTTCTCTGGATGATATAAGTTCTTTCGTCCAAATAATTCGTGCATATCTTTCTTCCATGGTAACTGTGCTATTTTATCCACGGTACCGATTAATAATGTAGGAACATGTTGATAAATCGCTTCATCTACCGTATAAATCGGCAACTTTTTATAAAATAAACAAGATGGCTCATGGCAACCAATATGCTGTGTTTCACTATCACTAATCAAATAATCCCCAGGTGTTAGCTCAGTGCCACACCACGGACAGTTCAATAATTGCATTGGATTGCCACTTTTAACTTCTTGACCGTCCATTAACATTTCGAGCTTTTCTTTCGCTTCTTCTAGTTTATTGGGTGATGATTCTCCACCTATCCATAAACCAATACTAAACGGTAGCTCACCATATAACTGTACATTTTTTAAACGAATATCCTCCGCAGCACAAATTAGAGCTGCCGCGCGTTGGAATTGCTGTGTAGTCAGCAAACGTAATGTGTATCGCATAAAAATTGTAATACCTGCGTAGCTACTAACATCATTTACATCACCGGCTAATCGACGGTGCGCCATAGCATATGCTGCAACGCCCAAGTAGGCCTCTGTTTTCCCCCCACCTGTAGGGAACCAAATTAAATCAACAACTTCACGGTCCTCATGATTTTCATCTGATATGCCTGCTACATTCATTAATACGAAAATAATTTGGAATAAACGCCAGCTACCATTATAGACAGGTGCTACTCTCTTACCAGATGTTCTATATTGAACTGCAACAGCTGACATCGCACGCTGTTTAGACATTGCCTCATTCGCAAATCGAAATGCCTTATTTTCTAAAGTATCATCACCAGCTACGACAAGTGTAATACCTTCTTTTAAGCGTGCAATAATTTTCTCGATCTGTTCAACATTGCGCTCAGCTTCTTGCTTCAAATGTAAATCTAAACCTTCAATATGCTCTTTTTGTAAAACTAGCCATCGCTCGTAAAAATAAGGTAATTTTTCTAATTTTTCTTTAAGCTCATTTAAAGGTAATTTACTTAATGCCTCCATCTCAAACGCTTCGTCATGAATAGTCGTATGCTCTACAACTGGAAGCTCATAAAATGGTAACCACGTCGTCATAATTTCCATCGTTTTAGATGACTCATGCCAATCTACGCCAACACCATGTCCTATTGCTACCTCTTTATACTCACGGTACAAAAGTTCATCCGCCACATTAAATCGGTCTGCTACCGAATGGAATGTTGCTACATCCTGTTTATTTACAGTTACTTTCAATGCCGTTTGAAACATAATCTCGAATTGCTCAGGATAACTTTCACGAGTGTAGTTATTTAATAAGAAAATACTAATATGGTAAAGACCATTACGTTTAGTCCATGAATAATGTATTTGACCCGGGAATTGTTCATTAGAGTCCGCTTTCTTCTTGTAGTAATTTAGTTCACCTTTCTGCACAGTTTCTTGCAAATCAATCTCCCATTCAAGCTGATGAGGTGTTCTCGCATGCGTTTTCCCTTCATACGTCGCCCAACTAGCATCAATCTTAATAGGATTTAAATTATTCATTTTGAAGCTAAAGCCCATGCTTGAAGGACGGAACATTTGTCTAGAGCTTAAACGATCTTCAACCGAATCTTCCTCTATGATAACGGCTGTTTCTATTCCTAGCTTTCTTTCATCCTCAACACTACCAGTAGAACCAAATGGTACAAGCTTTCCCGTTAAGTAAAGCTGCATCGGTCGTTTAAAGCTCCCTAGCTCTTCATTTTCCTCAAATGGTCCAACTAAATAGCGACTGAGTTCATTATGTACAGTTTTACGCGCTCCAATATAATCGGCGGATTCATTATTCGCTATGGCCTTAAGTGTAATTTTATCGTCTGTCACAACAAAAACATCAGAATACTCCTTGACGATCCTAAGCATTGTAGATTTCACTTCAAATAATATTTTAAAATCTTTTACAAACAGTTCTTGATGCTGCTGTAAGTAATCAAAAAGCTTTTTAGCTCCTGGTTTCATCATTTACTGCTAACCTCCTCTAATAATAGCCATTCCTTTGTAAAGCGTGAATATGCTAGTGGTTTACCATGTGTATGAATATTGGCTGAAAAATCAACAATCTTACAATTTTCTGTTCCACCAAATTTTGGTCCTCGAAGACCACGACCCACCATTTGCTCATATAGAACCATACTCGAGGTAGGTCTACAAATTAATAAATGATCAACTTTTGGGGCGTCAAAACCCGTTGTTAATACGCCATAATTAAATAAATACTGAATTTCTTTTTTCTTAAATGCCTGGATATGCATACGACGGATTGCTTTTGGTGTTTTGGCAGAAATACATGCTGCTTTCTTTCCTATTGCATTTAAAACTGTAGTTAAAAATTCAGCGTGTTCAACTGTACATGCATAAACTAATACTGAGCTATCTAATGGTAAACCCAACATATAATCTATTATTTTCAGATTTCTTTCTCTGTTATTAGACAGATCCCTTAAAAATTCACTAGAAACCTCGCCATCTATAAACAGATCTTCATGCCATTCAATCGGTTCATCTTTGAATAATAGATATTGTGGCTTCGCTAAATAGCCCTGTTCCTGGAAATACAATAATGGATTTAATTTATACTCATTCTTTTCAGGTAATTTGGGGCGTATTAAGTTAGCCTGAAACTGCTCGACTAAAATACTTGTCTGATCCATATTTCGACCAGGTGTAGCTGTTAGTCCACAAATCGGGAATAAATCCTCTCCTACAATTCTCTTTGCATAATCGATTAAATCATTATAACTAGCCGCTGTTGCATGATGTGCTTCATCAATAATCATAGCGCCACAATTTCTAATTATTTCTTCAAAAGCACTATCACCGGAATTAATTCTTGATACTATTTGTTGGATGCTTCCTACAACAACCCCACCTACTAAATCATCCAATTCAACAGTTGAACCTCCAAAATAGCGATAAACTCTCAACGCATAAGCAAATTCACGTTCTTGCCACATATCTGATATACAAGCTATCGCCTGTTCACAAAGTTCCTCCCCTTGTGCAATCCAGATCATATATTTCCCTTCTGCAAAGCGTGGCTGTAACCAATCGATAAAGCTTTCTACAGCAATTCGTGTTTTACCACCACCTGTAGGTAATGTCACGATACAACGTGTTTTCTCTTGTTGTTGATTCAATACTTCTAGCATCTTTTGCTTTAAACTTTCTTGGTAAGGAACTAATGGTGGAATTATTTTTCTTGGCTCGATATCTGTAACAGCTGCTGCACGTTCAGTGCGATCATTTTCAATACCGGCAAAAACTAGTGGGAATTTTAATGTAGTAACGAAATCTCTTGCCCAACGTTTTCCTGGTGACCATTTCTTAGTTGAGAGCGGAGTGGCCATATAACCAGGTGAAGTAATCTTTCTTTTACTATCTGGATTTCTTTCATAAAGTGCTACTAAATCTTTTACATCTAACCTTCTTAATAGATGTAGTCTTAATTCTCGCACTGCCTCACTTGAACCCATAAATAATTCAGAGCCTTTTTGTACAACTAAAATTTTTGCAAGTTCTTCCTCTGTCAGCTTGTTTTCTCCTAATGTATCTAAAATAGAAGTTAGTTGACTATAATGCTCTGTACCTACTAAATCCATTAAAATTTTATATGGTATTTTATACTGATTGATTAATAAACTTACTGCTTGTTGAATCTCACTTTCGTATGGAAATCTAGCCATTCCAACACCCTCTTGTCTTTTTTATTAGGCTAATTATACCATCTTTAAACTTTAGGTTAAGATGCGAAAAAATTACAACTCCCTTACACTATTCCAAAGCAAAATACATCCCCAGTAAATTTCCTTATTAAAATCGGCTTTAACACACTACAACCGAAGCAGCCGGTCTTTAGCAGTCGTGAAAATAGACTAATGTAGCCAATGAAAACGCGTAAATGGATGCTGCATGTTCAGAATAAATACGGGCTGAAGGAAATTACTACATATGGATTGCGTCATACCCACTGTTCATTGCTGTTTGAAGCTGGTGCTACGATTAAAGAAGTATATGATTGTTTGGGGTATGGTAATGTGCAACATAGCCTAACGCTCGAGGATCATTCGCTATACTATCAAATAGCTTTACGAGTATTTCTATATCTTCATCTCGTCTACTAGTAATTTCATCTAAAATACAAAAATCAAAGGATTTATTACGCAATCCTGCATAGCGTATATCTTCCTCTAAATCCGTAATTAATTGTTCTAGTTCCTTTCTTTGAAGTCTACATTCATAATACTCATCTACTAGTTCAAATTCTTTTTCCTCGATAAATTCTAATAATGTAGAAACTATCCTTACATCAAGGTCTCTTCTGTATATCACTTCATCTGCTAAATATTTATATTCTATTATCATTTTTCCCCAGCTCCTTTCTTTGAGCTCTATCACTATAACTAAATCCTTTTACAGTGCAAGAAAAGAGAGAGATTTATTTCAGCACAAGAAATAACACCAATTAACCTTTTTATTCCCGTATAATTTCTACCTCATTCCAATATTCTATAAAACTTCACTTCGTTATATTGAAAAACAAAAATCCACGAATATATAATCCCTTCGAAATTTTTAATAGAGGTGAAATGAAGTGGATAAATTTTTTAATCAACTATATGTGCAATTCGAGCAACGACTGCTAGCAGCCATTTTAAAAGTGTTAAATGAAAAGCTTTCTAGAGAAGTTGCAAGTTCGACGGAAGAATGGAATGAGTGGATGGATTTAAAAACAGCAGCGAAGTATTTAGGAGTTAGTCCAAACACGTTTTATAACTTTCGTGTGCGCGGATTAAAAGTTGTAGAAATTGATAACGTCAAACGTGTTAGCAAAACAGAGCTAGATCGTTTTATGAAAAAACATTCCAAGTAAAGAGAGGCAATCATAATGAAAGATCCAATTAAAGAAAAAGTCCATAAAAAAACAGGAAAGGTAACGTATGAATTCGCGATAAATTTAGGGGTTCGACCTGGCGAGGACAAGCCTTTTAAAACACGTAGGCGCGGCTTTAAAACGAAAAAAGCTGCTTGGGCTGAATATATGTTATTAAAAGCAAGAGCTGCTAAAGGTCTATTTCCCGAACGTAAAAAAACGATTTTACAGTCTAATATCGAATGTATTTCTAAAAAAAATACAATTACAGAAAACTCTACAGTAGCGGAATACTTTCCTCTATATTGGGATAGTTATCTCGCCAAAGGGAATGCATCAACAACACATGATAAAACATTAAATTATTTTAAAAATCATATTTTACCGTACTTCGGAACAGTTGCATTAAAAGATCTTACACCACTCATGTGTAAAACATTTGCGACTCAACTCATTAATTCTTTACGTTCCGCAAGACAAATTTTGATTTATTTTAAAAGCTTCTTAAAAGATTTAACGAATATGAAGCTCCTTAAGGAAAATCCAATGGAACACGTCTCAATTCCAACAAAAACATCTGTAAATCGGCAGAAACAGATTGCTGGAGAGGAAGATGTATTTTTTGCAAATTACTATACGCTAGGAGAACTAAAAGAATTTTTATCTTTTAGTAAAATGCACTGTCCTCAGATGAAAAATATGTTCTTCGTGTTGCTCGCACATACAGGTTTAAGGCGCGGCGAAGCAATTGCTCTACGTTGGGACGATATTGATTTTGATAAAAAAATAATTCGTGTAAATAAATCCGCAGCATATTCTAATGAAAAGAAATTACACATTAAAGAAACTAAAAACTATTTATCACGCAAAGTAAATATTGATGATGGAACACTTTCTGAATTAAAACATTGGAAAACTTTACAGCAGCAACAATTAAAAATGAAAAATCAATATGTAAAAAGCAACAATCAACAATACATTTTTCAGAACAAGTTCAATGACTTAACAAACCCGTCTCAAACCGGTCGCTGGTTAAAGGAACTGTATAGTAAATGCAATATAAAAAACATTACCGTACATGGGTTACGTCATACGCACTGTACAGTAGGATTGCAAAGCCGCGCTTATAGTGTAGAAGAAATGATGCATAGGCTGGGACATAGTGATGTGAAAGTAACGATGCAAGTTTATACGCATGTGACTGAGGAAACGATGGAAAGGAATCCTGGGATATATATAAAATATATTAATTGTTATGTTTAAGAAAATAATAACTTCCCTAGATGTAGTAACAATCTTATTATTCCTATATTTATTTAATAAACTCTATTAAGTACAGTAAAATTAGGCACAAAAACTACCGATAAACAAAATTTTTATCGGTAGCTTCTTTTATTTCTACTTTTATTAACCTCTAATTTCTTTATCTATTGACTGCTCATTCATTGAATCATTTATAATTTGATCAATATCTTCATCAGATAAAGCATTGTTCTCATTAGACCTCTGTGTGTTTTTTATGCCCTCTCTAAAACTATCTATTGCTGTTAAATCATTTTCTGTGTAATCAATAAGGTACTCTTTCAAACTTCTACCTTTAGACTCATAATCCCAAATTTCTTTTTTATTCAATTGGCCTCTATTATTAGCCTTATTAAGATATAAAAGTGTTTGCTCTTGTCTGTGGTACTCTTGTCTTCTAATACTTACAATTTTCCCCCAATATTTTTCAGCATCATATAGATAACTACTTACAACAAACTTTTTCGGTACTAGAACAATTGGAAAATCTCTTTTACCTACACCTTTAATACTTGGAACATATTCAACAAACTCTTCCCATTTATTATTCATATGGTTCCAAAATTTTCTTTCTAATTTAAAATCTCTTTTAATGTTATATATTTCACATTGTTGTATAGTAAATTCTACAAGCTTCTTTTTTATTAGGCTTGCGATTAAATCTGACATTTTATCACAGCCAAATTTGTCTATAAAGACATGTAAGTCTTCGATTCTTCCAATTAAACCTTTTGAAATTAATTCTTTTATATGAATAAAATTAAAAATTTCATTTAACTCTTCTTCACTATTTCCAGTTCCTTGTGGAAACCCTTCCGTATATCCCAAATAAATTTCATTTGATTCGCCCGAATAAACTAAGTTGCTTCTTGCTTCTTCAATTTGCTTATTCTCATACAAATCTAATACCGTGTTAAAAAAGTCTAAAATTATTTGATCACATTCAATAGCTAATTCGTCATTTTCAGCTTCAATACGTGTTGGGTCAATAAATAATTTATTATCCCAATCGATTCTAATATCTATAAATTCAAAATCTTTCTGAGAATATTCTTTTAGATTAAAATACTTAGAAAATCGCATTATCTTACCGCCTTATACTTTTCTTTTGTTATTAAATTTTTTATAAGATAATACTCTAAGTACTACATTGATTTTATTTTAAAAGAAATATAAAATAATGCTGTAGTCAACGAAGACCTAGAGTATTTAATTTTAATTAATTGCCGTTAATTAAAGTTCAATTACTTGTCATTGAAAGTATAACTGGTTGCCGCCTTTATACTTTCAATGTTTTTCATCTTGATGCTTTTTCAATATTTTTGCAGCTTTACTTTTTTCCTTCTTAGAACTGCCCTTACTACTTAATGTTTTACCTGCTTTTCCAACTTTTCCTCCTGAATGCTTCGCCATCTTCAAGCCTCCTTTATAAGTTTATTTTCTTTTATCATCTAAGAATAACAATCCAAATACTATAACCGCGATTAAAAATACACCTATAACGGCCTTAAGTGCATAAAGTATAGTTGCTATTGATATTCCCAAGATTATAACTGATAAAATAATATGAATACCTACACTATATTCATAATAAGTGTATTTAATTGACTCCCATGTAATTTTCAACATAACCAACGATGCCGACATTTGTATAGTAATCCCAGTCATAGATAAAATCCAAAAAATCAATAAACTATTAGCATTTGAACTAAATAAAATTTCTATAGCTTTATCAATATTTTCTACATGTACATCTACAAAATAATTATTAGATATAAAAATTATCAATAAGCCTAGCAATACCAGCGCCAAAGCAAAATATGATTTAACATTTATACTCACTTTACCACCTCCTTTCAAAAATTTATGTTCCCACTCTTTGGTTTTCAATTTTTTTTTTGAAAACCATTTATTTTTTTAAGGAAGTTTCCTTCCTTAAAAAATACTTTGGTATATATATTGTCTACCACCCTCTATAAGTGGCTCCTCTACTCTTCTGATTAGTCTTTGTTTATATAGCGAGTTTAAATGAGTACTCATTAAATTTGGCTGCTTGTTTAAAAGTTCGGCAACCTCTCTAGCTGTAGTTTTTTTTAATAAGTACACTTTTTCTAAAATTTTTTGATGAGTTCCTGAAATATCACCTATAAAATTTGCTTTACCATCAGAGAGCTTCTCAACAATTGCCAACTTTGTGCCAGCTAAAGTGGTTTCAATATTGTATGTGTGTTCATGAACTTCATTATTCAAATTGATGAAATATAAAAATTTATCATTCTCACAATCACACAAGTACCGAATTACTTTACTAATTACTTCATCTACACCAGAACTATTAATAGCTTGTACATCCTTAAAGTCATAATAAAATATAGTACCAATATCAGCTTTAGAGATAATATCTAAAATTTCATCCTTAATTGGCGCTACTTTAACTCTACTAATAAGGTGTTTATTACTAATTAATTCTGGACAAAGCACCGTAGCAATAATAATCACCTCCTGATTTCAATTATAAATTTGAAAACGATAATTTAAAACTATTACATATTCAAATTTATGTCAAGCAATTTCAATACAAAAATCATAGTAAGTCCCTGGATAAATGGAGGTAGTTTTAAAAATTTGAATATCCTTAGTAAGAATATTATATATATTATTCCCTGTTTTAAGTAGAATTCTACTTTCTTTAAAATTATCCGAAAAAGAATTCTTTCTCATTGTATTTAACCCTAACCCACCTGACGATTCCCTTGTACTTTCATTAACCATGAAAGCTTTTTTTAAAATATCATGTTGGGTATCAGTTTCATCTGCCTTAACTTTAAATCTATTAATAATACCTACTCCATCATCAGCAAGACCTATACGTATTTTATTTGAAGACTTATAAAGTTGGATAGTTACAAAACCATTTCCTTCACTATGATTATAAATATTTGTTCCTAACTCCGTTGTAATGTTGATAATATTATTTGTAATCTTAGAGGAGAAATTATTTTCTGAAAATATCTTTAAAATGGAGTCTGTCATACACTCTAAATCATCGTCATTTCTCAAAGGTAATATTTCCAATAAAATAGAACTTGTATCATTTCTATTTCTTGACTTATATTCTTCTAAACTACAATTACAAAAAACACCCTCAGGTAAGTATTCAAAAAAATTTAACCTTTCAAGATAAGAAACAATTTCACAATGTTCTAAATCTAAGTAAACTTTCATATATCTATTTAAATTTTGAATTCCTAAAACTAAACTAATCATACCTAGAGGTGTTATAAAAGCTAAATTTGAAGCATCAATTACTATAGTTTTATAATTCTTATTAATTGATGCATAAACTTGCTGATTAAAACTATCAATACTTGTAATCGAACTCACAATATTAGGCAATAATATTCTCAAACTATAGTCCTCCTAAATTTCAAGTAATTACATAATAGCAAGAAAACATTTCTAACCTCAAATGAAAAGAAATAAAATTCATAATAATTAATTTTATATTAAAAATAATACTTATTTACAATAAGATTAATTATCTTAAATACGGTATAATTTTAAAGTCTCCAAACTGCTCCACAAGCACATATGGAGGACAACATGGCAATTACAATCAAAAAAGAAATATTAAAAAACGGTACTACATCATATAAATTCGTAGTTAATTTAGGAATTCCTGAAGGTGAAACTAAACCTCGAATCGTTACTCGACGAGGCTTCACATCTACAAAAGAAGCAAAGCAAGAGTTAAAAAAACTACAAGCTCAAGCTGCACTGGGCATCTACCCTGAAAAGAAAAAGCTCGGAAGCAATGAATCTATGAGCTTACAAGCACTAGCCACCTCCGCTTCTACATCAAATAAATCAATGACTTACCAGGAAGTCTTTAACATTTGGAAAGAAGGCTATGAACTAAAAGTTGAATCAACAACGTTAGATAAAACAATTGGCTATTTCAACAATCATATTTTACCTGCTTTCGCTACACGTCCAGTTGATTCAATTACGTACCTTGACTGTAAACAGTTCGTAACGAAGATGACGAAGAAGCTAAAATCGAGTCGTAAAATTTTGTTTTACTTTAGTCGTATATTGAAAGAAGCGGTACAGATGGATCTCATTGCTAAAAATCCGATGACAGGCATCGAGCTTCCTTCAGAAAAGAAAGAGCAGTTTGAGCATGAAAATGAGGTTTTTAAAGAGAACTATTATACTCGTGAGGAATTGGCGGAATTTCTAGCTTGCTGCAAGGCAGATTTATCACAGTTAAAATACATTGTTTTTCACGTTTTAGCACATACAGGCCTACGTAAAGGTGAGCTTTTTGCACTAACATGGGCGGATGTTAATTTCGAAGCGGCTGTATTACGGGTTAACAAGGCAGTCGGTTATTCTACGACGCGAGGGCTGCATATTAAGAACACAAAGACGTCAAAACCGCGCGTTGTGGATTTAGATGAAGAAACCCTTAGCTTGTTGCAACAATGGGCTGAAATGCAGCGTTTAGAGCTTTCTAAAGCGCGGCTGAAGGTGAAAGCGGATAACAAGCAGTTATTATTCCCAAACATTCAGAACGAGTTGATGCATCCCTCTAAGACAAGTCAGTGGATTCGCTCTGTGCAAAAGAAACACAACTTACGCGAGATTTCGACGCATGGGCTACGTCATACACATTGCTCACTATTATTCGAATCCGGCTTCTTTACCCCAGCACAAGTAATGGAGCGATTAGGCCATACTGATTTAGAAACAACGATGAAGATCTATACGCACGTGACTCGTCAATCGCTCGCGAGCAGTACAAAAAATTATTTAAGCTTTATTAAAAATGATGATAACGAATAAAAGTTGTCAAAAACCGTGACAACTTTTTGGCAACTATTTTGGCAACTTTTAAACTGTGCTTAGATGAGTGTCTATGCGCAGACAAAATAAAAAACCCTTGATATACAAGGGTTTTGAGGACTCATATGCGTTTATATGACGCTATATGATTTCCAGTATATGGAGACGGCGGGGCTATGCCCTGTCGTCGAGGAATGCAGTAATATCAAGGGTTTATAGCCATTCAAACCATTTTGACCATGGTTTTGACCTTATACATTAAAATTACGGGGACATATTCTGATTTTGAATAGTAATTATGTTAAACAATTAAATACAATTATTTAATTCGAGAAGAGTCATTAAAATATTCTTTATTTTTTTCTATAACTTTCTCTCTCGCATTTTTAATAATTCTTTTTTGAATAGGTATAGTTATATTATAAATCGTTATTAATAATGAAAATATAGCAATACCGTTAAATAGAGTTACATATTCTTGCTCTTTTACCCAAGAAGAAAATTGCTCAAAAACACTACCCTTTTCATCAGTAAAATTCTTAATTAAGAGCAACATGCCAAAATACACAACACCCATATATATTGCAAAATTTATTAAAGACAGACTATAATACATTTTTTGATTATCAATATCTATATATTTAGATAATTTCTTCAAGCTCATGTCATCTACTTGATTTTTCTCTATATCTGCTTCAGAAGGAAACATCTTTTTTATTCGGAACATAAATAAAAAGTTCATAAAATAATAAAACAATATACCAAATATGTATAAATATAAAAAAGACGCTATAACTAATCCATATATTGTTAAATTAGGATTATTTATAAGAATAATAATCAAAAGGTCCATATATGAAAATAGTAGCAAAAAAAGTATTAGCCAATAGTTAGTAGGATATTTTTTTGTCCCTTTTTCCCTTTTCCAAATTATTATTAAGAAAATCACTACACTTATAATAGGTATTAGAATTAAAATTAGCAAGGCATCATTAAATAGATTATTTACTATTTTAATTATCAAAGGCGTAAATATAAAAACAATTAAAAAAGTTAGTAATTCTGTAAATTTCATTTTTCCAATTTCAGATAATTCGTATGCTCTTTTCATATTCATTATATAACCTTCCTCTCTATTTACCTACCCAGCCCACCTTGATTTCTGGGGTTTAGTGATGGTTAAACCTAAATCATTAGAAAAGTATAAATTGTAGAGCTGTAAATGTAGAAACTATACAAGGACAGCTCAATTTATAATTAATTTGTTAATTATTCATAATTCCCAATTTAATGGAACCAAATAAATTGTTAGTCTGGCAAGCATCTTTTTGTTTTATAAAATTTTAATTATAATCCTGTATTATTTATAACATCCTGGTTCTGATAAACAATTTCACATCTCATATCATCACTTAATGTTTCTAATTCATCAATCAATAGTTCAAAAAGTTTTGGAACTCGCAATACCCACCTCTCAATAAATCCTTTTTGATCATAATATTCTTCAATGATTTGTTCTAAACGTTCTTGTGCTTTAGTTTGACCAAATTCAATTGCTATTTGTAAATCATCTGGATCTCCAGTTGAATAATAGTAAGATTCCTGCGCATTTCTCATTTGATAGTTTTGGAAATCGAAGTTAGCTAAGTCCTCTAAAATGCTATGCATTTTTTCTACCTGGGTTTCTATCAATCTTAATATTTTTGCTAATTTCTCCATATTAATTTCATCATTAAACATTTCTTGGATTTCATAACACATTCCATTACATTCTTCATACATAGAATAAAAATTATCAAAAATATCATCTGGTAAAAATGCAGTATATCTATCTAAGACGATTTCATCTTTACAATATCCTACTTCCATAGAAGTAAATAATCCTTGTTCTAACTTTTCCAACTCCTGTTGACATCTTTTAATAACATCTAATGCTATTTCCTTAAAAATTGAATAATAAGAAGTTGAAAATAAAATAGATTCTTTAATTATGGTTTCAATAAATTGAGTCTTAATTTTATTTATAGTTTCCACATTTCTAATAATAATTCCCGACTCATAGTTATTAAAGCTTTCATCAGAAAAGTTTCCCGACCCAATATAACAAACATTATCTGTCATTATTATTTTGGAATGATTTCTAAAATTAAAGTAACTTTTCAAGTCACAATTATAATTTTCTGTATCTAATCGATCTAAATAATTCGAGATATTTCTAAAAGCATTAGTTCGAGCTGTTGGAGATGTATATCTCATAAATCTGCCAGGTATGTTTGTTATAATAGTTACAGGTATACCATTTAAATTCCTAATAGCATTTAATAAAGTGTCTTCATTTTTAGAAACATTGTATGTAACTATATAAACATTTTTAGCATTAGGTAAATCATCGATTACTTCCTGAAAGCCAAACTCATTATTACTGAAATTTAATGTTCCTTCTACACTAATCAACTCCATATATCCACAGCCCTCTCAATTCCCATATTATTACTAATTATAACACCTTGATGCATTAAAAATTCAAAACATACTCTCACATTTATAAATTAAAACTGATTCCATATGAGCTGATATATAAGATACAATGTATTTAATTCAAATATTATTTTACATCTGAAGTGCCGTTAATAAAGTTTAGGGGAAGCGCAGGGAGGATTTATTATGGAAAGTTATTTAATAGTAGTTACCGCTATTTTAGCAGTAGCTATTTATGCATACTTCACAAGAAAGAAGTCTGTAACTAATGGCAAATCGCAAACAATTGATGCACCAGTTCTGACTACTTCAAGACCTCTGTTAGAAATTCAAAGTTCTAATTCACCTGACATAGGTTCATATACTCAAGTTGAATCATTGCCATTAACCAATTCTTTAAAAGCTAATCTTGGAGATGTTTTCAAAATCTCTTCCCAAGCTAAAGATATTATAGCTACTGAGAAAAAAGTTATTGTTAAATTTAGCGAAGAAATACAAAAAAAGCTGGTGTCAGGCGAGCTTAAGGTAATGCAGAAAAAAGGCGCTCACGGACAACTTAGAACAATTGTAGTTGATGGCAAACACCGTATTAGAGGACATGGATGGGTTGAAACGAAAGATATTAAAAAAATTAATCCTGCTCAATTAGGAAACGCTGTTTTTGGAGTAATGACAATTATAACTGCTCAAGAACATTTAGATAAGATAAACAAACAATTGAATAAAATCGATAAAAAAATTGATACGTTAATAAGGCAATATAATAATGATAAAGTCGGAAATATCCAAGGCAATATACGCTATCTCAAATCCATTTTGCCAAGTCTGCAAAGCACAGATGAAAAATTATCTATTTATCTAACTAAAATTGAAGATATTTCGCTAACATCATATACAGAAATGGAATCAATCCTTAAGGAGCTTCCTCACTTATTAGAAGATGCATCTAAGATCAAGGAAAAAACAAAGTTTGAAGTAAATAAGATTTTACCAACCGTGCAAGACCTTACTTCTGCTTTTGAGCAAAAAATACTGATTGGATATGGCAATTTAGAAGTAATGTCTATTTGCTTGAAACTTTCCAACGATATTGGCAATAACACAGAAGTTAGCATGAATAGAGTTAAAGATATTGAACATTATTTTAAACAATTTAACGATTACCATAAACAATTTGAAAATATACTAAAAGAAAAAAATCAGTCTTTAAATGCAACTTTTAGAAGAAATAAGACAATTGATTCTAAAAAAGAAGAACTTACAAAACACTTATCCCATCACTATGAAACAATTAACAGTAACATGACAGCTATCAATCAGCACATTGTTCAATTAAAAAATCCCGATAAACCTGCTATAAGCGGACCAGTCGATCTTCAAGTAGAGTTTGATGACACGAATAATATTAAAGCAGTATACAGATTAAAAGAAAAAACCTCTCCAAAATCTTTAACATTCCCTTAATAAAATTAGGCATTGTATCTTGTCACTATAAGTTACAATGCCTTTTATCGTTATTGATTAATATTATATTTGGACAAATTGATTATGAATCAACTTGAAAATCAACTAAATCTGTATTGTCATCTCATACGATAAAACAACAATTACGCGTTACACTGCGCCTTCTTGAAAGTAGAAATGTGTTGGACGACATCTCTTTATTAACGACAACCACAAAGAAGAGGAGGATGAAAGGGTTTAGTCTATCTTCTATATTTTTTATATCATCTACTATATTTTAAAATTTACTATTTAATAGAAAAAACCCTTTCGATTCCCTGTGAATTGTTTAAATTTACTTTATGCTGGTTTAGTCTATTTCATCGGATTGATAGTAATTCCCTTATAAATTATTCTGCGGTTGCTTGGATCTTCTTGTCTTATAATTTTGCCTTTATATTCATTCTCAATCGATTTATTAAATTTCATTTGTGAGATTGGCTGTTTTCCATTCTCTTCGCATTTACGTTTATAGGCTTGATAAAGTGATTGGCTGTATTCCTTTTCACCAGGGATGAATTCGCAATATTCCTCAATGAACCAAATTACGTTATTCGATTCTTTGCGATATTCATCTAATAATTTTTTAGTCGATTCACTCTTAGTGAACTGGAATTTATTTTTAATGAGGCGTTCAAGTCCTTCAAGAGCCCACAGAATAATTCCTTCTACTTCGCTTTGCAATTTTGATAATAAAAAAGGATCGATTTCTGACTCTGGAACTTGATTTAAGAATGGGAGAATAATTAATCTTCGGAAGAAACCATCAGTGCGGTCAATATAGTTTGCTGGGAGTTCGTTGCAGGAGAAAATAAGGCGTGCTTTATTATTGAAAGGAAATGGTTTACCATACTTATCTTCAACGACTATCGTATCGCCTGACACAATAGCTTTAAAGATCCCTGTATCGTCTAAACGCTTGTTGGGTAAATCAGCGAAAATATTTGCTAATTTATCTACTAATAACGCTGGTTTGAATTTATCTGACAAATCCTGCATAGAAATGCTGGAGTAATGCTCTTTCCCCAAAATGAATTCAATCAACTTCAAGAATGTTGATTTACCACTTCTACCTGGACCGTATAAAATAAATGCTTTTTCAGCAATAGTCGTTGGAATTAGCAAATAGCCTAATAGTTCTTGAGCAATTAAAATGTCATCAGAGTCCATTGATTGTGCAATAAATTTCTTGAAATGTGGGCAGTCTGCCGATGGATTATATTCAGCATTTACTTGGAAGGTTGTATAAAAATCAAGCGCATGAGGAGTCAATTTACGATTTTCTATATCAAAAAGACCGTTTTTAAAGTTTATGGTTCGTAAATGTTGCGGACTATCTAATAATGAAGAGTCAAATAAGATTTGGATTTTCAATTGTTCTAATACATCTTTTACTTGTGTCGATTTACTATAATTTCTATTCAACTTACTATAAATGATTGCTTTTATCTCTTCATCTTTTAACGCTTTATACACGCCATTACAATATTGATAAACAGTCCCTCTTGTAAAAATGAAGTCCATATTTTCAGCCAAATACTCTGCAAGAATACCCGATTTTAAGATTAAGGAACTTTTCGATTTTTCATACCATATTGGAATCTCTTCTGTTTTCACTTTATTCTTTGATTTCTTATTGCTTGCACTATTATTTTTTTCAAATACTACCGCCGTCTGATCAATGGCATTTTCAATTACAGAATCACCATACGTTCTACCATCTGCGTAGTGAATTTGATCCCACTTTGGACGAAATAAACCTGATTTTCGGAAGATCATGTCCATTTCATTGGCATCTTTCCCTGTATAAAATGCCAAGGCATTGCACAAGGCTAAGTCCGCTTCACTTTGAGAAGGATAATAAGATTCCCATTGTCCATCATACAAACTTCGTAAGCGATCACCATTTTTGCCTGCAAACATTAATTCTAAAATGTCATTCTCGATAATTGAAACCATACTTTGTTGTTCCTCCTTTTTCACAAAATATTTATGATAAATCGTTTCAATTTCATCGCTACAATCCTCTAAGGTTGCTGAATTAAACAATGCATCTCCAGTTACTGTGAAATAGCGTTTTCTATCATACATTTCAAGTCCAAGCGTTGCATTTTTCGAACTTGTACCACATTTGTTACCCAGCGTAATAATATGAAGCCCTTTTCCACTTGGAGAAAATTCAATATATGCCTTTTCTGAAAACAGATTAACAATATCTTCTGCCACACTTGATAAATTACCATTTTCATCAACGCAACCGTCAATATCAATACCTACAAAGTTATCATTTTCTGTGAATACGAAGCCAATTCCCGAAATTGCTTCATTAATTGCAACTGCTGATACAGCATCATTGAATGTGAGCCAATTACGTTCATTGTTACAATCAATAGGTGTTGCATTATGAGGGTTTACGGGTACTTTTGTTATTTTTCCATTTCGTGGTATGGCTTTATAACATACCCACTGTTTTAAAGCTGTCATTTGATCTGGTAGCTTATTAAGCATAATAATCCTCCCTCTATAAATGTTGATATATCAATGGCTTACGCCATTTTTGAGTGTCCAAAAAATATTTTTCGACACATACAT
>NZ_JACSPW010000006.1:0-191248 GCF_014836935.1 Solibacillus merdavium
TGGTTGACACTCAAGCATCATACAAGAGGGCTTTTTTGTTTTCAAGTCCCCGAAAATCCTTCTAACAGGAATGCTCCTGTTTACATTTATTTTACCTTATATTGGGATTATATTTTTAAAACTTTCGTAATTTATTTGTGGGAAAATTGGATTTAATTTTATAATGGATAAAGCTGGTATTAAAAAACAAATTCGTTCGGGGGAAAAATACTTGAGAAAAATCACCTTATCAAATGGGGAAACAGTAGAAGTTGAGTGTCTAAGTTGTGCAATTACAAGCGGGTTAGTTGAACCTGAGGGCGGTGTGGTTGTTGAAACACCGTATTTTCATGCCCATCAAGATGTAGCTTATCCAATTAGAGGGTTAATAATTTTAGCTTCTAAAAGACATATTAAATGTTTAGATGAATTAACCGAGTCCGAAAGATTAGATTACATAAATATTTTATCAAGGATAAGAAAAGCACAAAGAGACGTTTTAGGAATCGAATATGTCTATTATTTTTATAACGAAGACACTACCCACCATTTCCATACATGGATGGTTCCGAGATATGAATGGATGTATGAATTCGGACGTTCAGTAGAGTCAGTTCGACCGGTATTACTTCACGCTAGAAATAAAATGAATGATAAAGGCAATGTTGAAAAAGTTATGGAAGCAATCCGCAATCTTACCGAGGAGTTAAATAAATAATTCAACTGCCTGATTCTTTTCATTCATTCGCAGTATTAGAAGGCTCTCATTTATTCTCGATCGAAAAGTTTTTCTAATATCTTACCGAAATGTTCTAATAAATTTTAAAATGTTCTAATAAAATGAGGATTTGCTAATATATTCTGGAGTTCTTCTAATATACTGCGAAATCCGCAAATAAAGTTACCTGATTTGCTAATAAGTTCATGCGATTTGCTAATAAAATGAAAAATCTTCTAATATCTTAGATCACCGCTGAAATGGGTTCAGCTATTTTTAATATCTGTTGCAATTGTTCTAATATATCCCTCCGATTTGCTAATAAAATGAAAAATCTTCTAATATCTCAGATCGCCATTGAAATGGGTACGGCTTTTTCTAATATCCGTTACAATTGTTCTAATATATCCCTTCAATTTGCTAATAAAACTAAAAATCTTCTAATATCTCAGATCTCCTATAAAATGGGTTCAGCTATTTCGAATATCTCCACCTGATTTTCTAAAAAAAACAAAAACCTTCTAATAACCGCGACCTTATCCCCTGCCCAGCCCCATACCCCGCTCAAAAACTACAAAAAAACTCACTAAAAGCACTTCCACCTTTAGTGAGCTCAAACTCAAACCTACGTTATTATTTTAACCGTTCTTTAATTAATGCTTCCATATCGCTGGCAATTGTCTCGTATTGAACACCGTCTGTTCCTTGGGCTGTGCCGGAATAGTTTTTAACGGCTACTCCTTTTTCATCGACTAGGAAAAATGTATCTGCGTGAATAACTTGATCATTGCCTTCAATTGCTCTAACCGGTGTTTTGAACGAATTGACTGCGAGCTGCTCGATAAATTTCTGGTCGTAGCCTGTAAGCATATGCCATTTCGATTCATTTGATGGATTGTGGCGGCTTAAGTATTCCGTTAAGCGCTCTGGTGTATCGTAGTCAGGGTCTACGGAGAAGGCGACAATTTTATATTGCTCAAGCCCCTTCTTTTCGATCTCATCCTGTACTAGTTTCATATTTTGCGTCATAGGTGAACAAATTGTCGTGCAGCTTGTAAAGATGAACATTGCAAGCCATGGTTCCCCTTTTAAGCTATCTAGCGATACTTCCTCATTACGATGGTCGGTTACTGTAAAATTAGAAATTTCGAAACTTGTCGTTGGTTTAAATTGATAATTACTGCAAGCAGAAAGTACTGTAGCGATTACGAGTACAAATGCTAATGCGATGTTTTTCTTTTTCATTTATCTCTCTCCACTTCCCAAACATTACCTTCATCTTATCGAATGTTGTCCACATTCTCAATAGTTATCGTGCGAAAGGTTATGTGTCAAAATTGTGAAACCGCGCTTCACAACTAATGGCGTTCTAACGGGTTACTAAGAGAGACGAGTGCAGTATGAATCGCTTCAAGCTTTGTTTCAATTCGATATAGCAAATAAAATGAAATAAAGATTGGAAACGTTACTTCCTGAATGATTGCAATCCACTGGTCCATCATAATCACTCCTTCCACTATATAAAAAGCCGGTAAAGCATTGCACTTCACCGGCCTTCCTTTTAGTTGATCAGTTCTATAGCTGTCACATGACGCTCGACAATTTTTGCGGACTTCTTCACGTTGAATAAAAATCCTTCTTTTGAGAATGCTGCCTGATCAATAATTGTTTGCATTGCTGCATTTACTTCAGCTTCCGTTAAATTTGGTTTTGGGTCATTAATATTAATAGTCATTGTACTTCCAGCAGCATTCGCAAATGTTAATTGTAATACTTGTGCCATATGCTCACCTCCGATCCATTAGTTTTTGTTTGTTTAGGCTGTTACACTTTCTTTTTGCGTCTTCACAGATTCGATATAATCATAATCTGTTAACCCAACGATTGTTGTTGCGACATTGTGAAGTTGCTGTGCTGTTGCATTCAACGCCACATTTCTGAAAGTTGAGCTTTTAATAACCGGCTCATTAAATTCATCGACGCCCGTTTGATAGAATACTGTCAATGTTGCGGAAAGGAATCCGAATTCATTCATGTTTATCACCTCCTTGCCCTATATATGTCACGATTTTTCGAAAAAAGGGACAATGACGATGAAAAAATTTACAAAACCTTATATAATAGACAATATTGAGTAAAATTGAGGTGAACATTGTGGGCTTAGAAGGCTGGTTTTTATGGTTTATATTATTTTGGGTTGTCGTGCTAGTTTCGCTTATGGGGATCGGTGGCTTCTTTATGTTCCGCAAATTTTTAAAGGCGCTTCCAAAACAGGATGGAAAATCGGATTTGGACTGGCAAGCCATTTATTTAGATAAAACGATCCATTTATGGGGTGATGAAGAAAAAGAGCTGCTTTCTGAACTTGTAAGTCCCGTACCTGAGCTATTTCGTCAAGTAGCTAAGGAGAAAATTGCAGGGAAAATCGGGGAAATTGCTATTGAGGAGCATGCTACGAAAATTGATTTGGATTTAATTATCCGTGGTTATATTATCGCCTCTCCTAAACGCGACCATAAATTTCTGCGTAAAAAACTGAAGGAAATGGAAATTGATACAACCCATTACGACCATTTATTTGAGGTTTAATGCGTAAAAAGGCTGCCCTTGAAAGTAAATAACTTTCATGGACAGCCTTTATTTATGCAATGATTCGAGACTTTTCAAGCTTTTTGTACTTGATGAGCATACCGATACGCCACGGTAAAATCATGGAGAACGCCAAAATGAAGAACATTCCCGCAAGCTCGCCTATATCAAAGCTTTCTGCAAACAATAATTTTAAAATAATCCGTAAAACCAATAATCCCACTAATATAAAAGGAAATGCCTTGGATTGCTTCATATATACTGAGTCATCCCGTATTTCAAATTTCGACGTAAGTATTAACACTACGGAAAACAATAAGCCTAGAGCCGCCGCTTCCGCTATTTGAATAGGCGCCACACGAAATTCCTCAAAAATAAACATCAATGCCCCTGTTGACATGGCAAATGGAGGAATGAGGATTTTTTTTGTAGATACCGGTTTTTTTTGTGCGCGCAGGCGTATAACCATGACAAACGAACCCATGATGACGGCCATAATCGTCGAACCAATTAATAAATAGTGAGAAGGTATACTGTCAAACATCATATTCCTCCTCTTATGCTGACAAATAAATATTATGTTAAGTTGAGAACATTTGATGCGACCTCTTTTAACTGCTCAGGCTGAAAAGGCTTTGTAATAAAATCTTTGGCACCACTTTCAATGGCGGATTTAATTTTACTCTGCTGACCAAGTGCCGTAATCATGATAATATTTGCATCCGAATGTTTAGCAGTTATTCTTCGGACCGCTTCGATGCCTGTCATAACCGGCATTGTAATATCCATCGTTACCAGATCAGGCAATAGCTGGTCATAAAGCAGAACTGCCTCTTTTCCATTGGCGGCCTCTCCCACCACTTCAAAGCCGTATTCCTTTAATATATTTCCGATTGTAACACGCATGAAAAGCGAATCATCCACAATCAAAACAGTCGGCATTTAACGATCACATCACTTTCCATAGTATAGCATGCTATTTCCAAGCATGGTACTGTTAGAATCCCTTAAAGCCATCGAAAATCGGCAAGAGAATATTAATAATGTACGTCAACCCATCAAAGAACAATAAAATTCCGACCGCTATCATAATATATCCGCCAATTTTAATAATTTTTTGACTATGTTTGCGAATCCAGTTTAATCGTGAAATAAAGAACGACAATGTAAAGAATGGAATAGCAAACCCTAAATAATATGCGAGCATATACCAAATCGCCGAATCGGGATTTGCTCCTCCGAGGGCAATAATTGATGCGAGTATTGGTCCTGTACATGGCGTCCAACCCGCTGCAAAAGCAAGGCCAATCAGCACGGAACCAAAATAGCCGGATGGTCGGTTTTTGAATTGGAACTTACGGTCTTTCATTAAAAAGTCAACTTGCAATAAGCCGACAATCATTAAACCAAACGCAACAATTAAAATCGCACCTACTTGACGCAGTAAATCCTGATACTGGAAGAAGAAGTCTTTTGCTAAAGACGTTCCAAACCCTATTGCAATGAATATGATCGAAAATCCGAGCAAGAAAAATAAAGTATGTAATATGGCACGCTTTTGCATCATTCCTTTTTCGGTTTTGAGCTCATCGAGTGTCATGCCGGTAATGTATGACAAAAACGCCGGGTAAAGCGGTAAGGTGCATGGTGAGATAAAACTTAGAAACCCAGCACCGAACGCTAAGAAGATATTTAAATCTGTATTCATGCTGCATTCAATCTCCTTCACATTGATGCCTCAATCGTACCAAATTTTCCAATACATTACTCACTTTTTTAATGTGAACTTTTTTTGACAGCTGTGTGAGGTATATGTGAAACGAAAAATGAAATGGTTTATCCCTACCGAATCATATCAATGACCAGCAAACTTGAATAAATGACTGATGTAAATAGTATAACGATGAAGATCGTAATTGTTTGAAATTTAATCGACCAACGCCAAACACATTCATGTGGATTTTCTTTTTTCCATCGAAGTGCCGCTTTAAAATTGATAAACCAGCAATGTAAAGTAACGATCAATGAAGGGAAAGTATATAACCCCATTAAAATCCCCACTTGCTGGAACGTTGTCGTCGTATATTTCCCGTAACTAATCACGAAATAAGGAAGTACAAACCAAAAAACGGATGTAAATAATAATACAATTGCTACTACTAAATGGAGCCATAAATATTCACTATGAACTTGCCTGTAATATTTTAATGCTGCTTCCACATTCATCACCAATCCTATTCTTTTTCATTTACTATTCCCACTAATATAGGCAAATGAAACGAGAAAAGTGATTGATTTTTATATTCATGTGAAAAATTACCTCTACAATTCATCGATGAGAGTTGAAAAGAACTAAAAAACTGAGGTTAATTCGTATAAATCTCTGTTAGAACGTAAATTCCATTCCGGCTCAAATCGATTAATAATTGCATTTTTCAAGCTATTCATTTCCTTTTCATCCTCCATTGGATAAATAGCAAAATGGACGTCATTGTCCGGCAGCATTAACGTAATATTCGCATTCACATGACAATGAGTAGCCGTGCCGTCTCTGAAGCAGCCTTTCGCATATATATTACCTATATGTTGATTAAAGCGCTCTTTAAAGGTCCGTGCGCAAACCCCGCAAAATTTAAGCTCATTATTGACGATAATTGTATATATCCCTTTCTGCTTCAGTAATTCATCTTCCCCGTTGACGATAAAGCGTGTATATGTAAGATCTCCATAATTGTTTAGAAATTGCTTATAAAAGATGTTCCCCTCATCTTTTAATTGCTTTAACGCCTTTCCAGCTGGCCAATCTATAACATGCTGTGCAT
Organism: Solibacillus merdavium; assembly: GCF_014836935.1. Classification (GTDB taxonomy): domain Bacteria; phylum Bacillota; class Bacilli; order Bacillales_A; family Planococcaceae; genus Solibacillus; species Solibacillus ferritrahens. The sequence continues at coordinate 6,109 of NZ_JACSPW010000006.1, forward strand.
GCCGGCTCGCTTCCTCCTGTAGATGTTCGTATTTTTTTTGCAAAGTAAGTTCATTCAACGTTTTTTTATCGAAACTTACGAATAAATTTTCAATCCCCTGTTCTAGTACAAGCAATTCAACTTTATTAAATTTAATCTTTTGCCCTTTTACTTGAATATGCATATTAGCTCCCCTTTCTATATAAATCCCCCATTTACTTTAATTTCTATATAAATTTACAAAATCCTCTAAATATTTAATTTCTACTGTATTAGTACAATAAAAAAGCGACTCGCTCTATTTGAACGAATCGCTTTTTCATTAAAAATTCTCTTTATCGAATATTTCAAGATCTATAATGCGCGCACCTTGCTTTGTAATAGCGGCTTCCAGCTCATCAACTGTAGACTGTTTAGCACCTTTAGTCAAAGTCATGATAACACGGCGCAAATAGGTAGTATCGTCATCCATCGAGAACACACAATGTAATGGCCATACCTTTTTAACTGCCGTTAGCACTTTAATTAATATGCCATCCGTATCCGGTAGCGCAACTGTAATCGCACAGCTGCCTGTTCTGTAACCCCATGCTTCTTCCAATAGCTCGAATACTTTAGAATGAGGTAAAATGCCTGAAAAATTGCCTTTTGTATCAACTACGGCTAGGTATGGTAGTTGCTTAATGGAGTGAAACACTTCAAAAAACGAACTGTTTTCATGAATGAAAGCATCGGCTTCTTCTGTTAGTACCTTTACCGGTGACTTCATATCGCCATCTTTTAATTTATGTTCGAGCAATTCTACTTTATAGATATTGCCGATAAATTTTTCGCCGGCTTCGTCCAGCACGGGAATGCATCGGTAGCCATTCTCATTTAATTGACCAAGTACATCTGAAATCAGGTCAGTTTCTTTAACATAGCTTACGTCTTTCTTTTTAACATACTTTTGTTTAACAAGCATTGTGTTACCTCCTTTGGTGTTCTATCTATTATTTTAATAGTAGATTCCTAATTACGAAAGTTATTTTTTGAATATTTTGTAAAATAAAACGATACGTTATTTATAAAGTTCATAATATATATACGCATATGCTAAATCGAGACATTTCTGATAGTTTGTCAGGTTGTTTTCCTTATTATTGACCGAGGCAAAATAGATGGCCTCCAATGCGCTGCCGTTCCTTGGATATTGCTCTCGGATTCTTGAAAACACCTTCGCACACAGCTCATCGGTAACCTGTTCAGATAATTGGATAATATAGCCGATTGTGGAGGCGTCAATTCTTGTGCTGGTAATAATCGCCTGTTTCATTTCCTTCATCATTTCTTCATTAATTAAATAAAGAATGTCATTAATGCTATCCTCTTCGCATGTTAGTATTTTGCAATCCACCAATACTAGTGTATGCCCATCATTGTCTATATTACTCAATAGACACTTTCCTGCAAGTTTAAATCGCGATAACGGAGAAAGGAAATGTTCATCCTGTTCATACTCATTGTTATAGGCAGCTTTAATATACTTTTCCATATAGCGCTTGTCAGTTTCGATTTTTCGGTAAAACCGCGCATGAAACTGCTCCATTTCCCGAGAGATGCTATCCTCATTCAGCATTCTATATGAGTCGGTAATGAACGTATAGCATTCCTGAACTAAATCTTTATTTCTTTTTAAATTCATGCAGACGACTAGCACTTCATGCAGCAACTCTATTGCTGTTTCATATTCACCTTTTTGATAATGTATTTTCCCCCGAAGTACACGGATATGTAAATCAATGCGGGAATCCTTTTCCACTTCATATCCGGTAAAATAGCTATTATATACACTTTCAGCATACTGAACTTTATTAAGATGGAGCGATATTTCAATATGAGCAATAAATCGTGTTATGAAGTATCGCTCATCATCTACTGATCCCATCTTAAAAAAGACTGCTGGGAGTTTACTCATTTGCCATAATATATCACTCGGCAAAACTTCCTTCTGTGCTGAAGTGTAGTTATTCATAGCAATTGACAGCAAGGAGTAATTTTCAGATTGGAGTGCATAGCTACTCGCAATTTTATAAAAGTTTTTCGCCTGTTCGAAATTCAGACTAAAATAATAGCAATGACCAATAACCAAATAGAATATGGTTAAACAATCTTTTAAGTTGTCCTTGAAATAAGGTTCCTGATCTATTAGACATTGTAGCAACTTCATATTATGGTTCGACAATATAAACGGCTGACTATCCAAGAGTATGAAGTCATTGATTGTTTCGATATCGCCCTCTTGAATGATGTATGTAAAAATTGACTCAAACGCCTCAAATTGGGCTTCACACGATGGAAATTGTTGTGATCGATAAAATTCAAGCTGATGTATTGTATTCAATCGTTCTACCATGGATTCGCGGACCTCCTACTCCTTTATAGCTACTAATTCAAATAGCTCTCTTTTTGTAATTGTAAATTGATCCATAAAACGTATTACTTTTAATTTCCGTTCTGTATAGGTCGCTTCATTCTGTTCCAAGTATTGGCGCATACTTTTAATAATCATTGTTTCGATTAGTACCAGTTTCTTAGGGTAATGTTCATAAGATGAAAACCGATCATTGAAAAGTTGCTTCGAGCTGTTTTCAAATTTCATGTATAAGTCGCATTCCTCTTTTGGCAGTACATCGAGCAACTCACTCAAAAAGTCCAAAAACAGATTCACTGTGAGAACAGCAGCCATTAAGGCATTTGTATATGACCCGATTGTCGTTTTCTTCAATCGTTTAAATTTTGAACTGATCAGGACTTCATTCATCATAAAATTCCGCAATAAAAAGAGTAGCGCATGCTCGGAATTTATAATAGGTACTTCCTCGAAATAATAGTAAACCCAAATGTCACTTAAACTAAAATTCGCGAATGATAATGAATGGAAGTCTGGATGGATTAAGTGATAAAAGTAATCATAGTATTCAAGTTTTGAAAATTGGTTATGCTGTTGCTCGTTTAAAAGAAATAAAGAGTTGGATGCTTCAAAATATTTCAACTATATATCACCTCATCAATCATTTTATTCCATTATAATAGTTTTTTAACAAAAATATAAAAAATATTCGAAAACAAAAGGACATACCAGAAAGTAATAAACTTTCTAGTATGCCCTATATAATTAATACGCTAAACCGAATAGCGCTTTAATATGCGTCATATAACGAACATTTGAAGCTTCTTTCATTAGTGAAGCAGGTAATCCTACTAATTGAGTATTGTTAGCACCAATTGTAGCGATACCGTCTTTACGTCCTAAAGAACCTAAAGTACCTGAGTTTGTGAATTTGAATTCTTTTAAATCCGCACCTTTAATTTGAGCGAAGATGTTATAGCCTGCTACTTCACCTTGCTGCCATGCTACTTGTGCAGTTGGTGCATAAGTTGGACGGTCGCCCGGGTTAGGAATGTGTGCTGATGCATCACCGATTACAAATACTTCTGGGTGAGAAGTTGATTGTAGGAAATCGTTGATTGTCGCTTTACCGCGGTCTGCCGCTAAACCAGATTCACCTACGATTGGAAGTGGTGCTACCCCACCTGTCCATACCAATGTGTTTGCCACGATTGGTTCACGGTCTTTTAACTGAATAACATTGCCTTCTACACCTGTAACAGGAGTTGATGTGATAAATTCAACACCACGTTTTTGTAATGAAGTTGTCGCACGCTCGATTAAGTTATCCGGGAATACTGGTAAAATTTTTGGACCTGCTTCAACTAGCTTGATTTTTAGGTCTTCGAATTTCACGCCGTATTTCTCAGCTACTTTCGGGAAGTGGTCAACGATTTCACCAACAAGCTCAACACCTGTTAAACCGCCACCGCCGATAACGATTGTCGCGTCTGCTTCATCTTTAGTTTTAGCGTATGCTTTAATACGAGCTTCGATATGCTCGCGAATAGCGTTTGCTTCATCTACTGATTTTAATACGAAAGAGTTTTCCTCTAAGCCTGGGATACCGAAGAATCCAGTTTGGCTACCTAAGGCAACTACTAACGTATCATATTGTAAAGTTTTGCCGTTAGAAAGTGCAACTTCTTTATTATCTACATTGAAGCTGTTAACTTTTGCGATTTCAAGGTTAATATCCAAGCCTTTGAAGATTTTTTCAAGTGATAAAGATACAGCACCTTCTTTAATTGTTCCACCAGCAAGACGGTGTAATTCTGTAATAATTTGATGTGTTGGGAATTGGTTTACGACTGTAATACGCGCTTCATTAGTTGTTAAAAATTTGCGAGCTGTTTGTGCAGCTAATACACCGGCAAACCCAGCACCTAAAATAACGATTTCTTTAGTTACCATGATCAATATCCTCCAATAAATAGATTATGCAATTTATTTTGTTTCTTTACGTTCAGCAGCTACTTGTAAAAATGCGTTTGCAAAACGTAATGCCCCTTGTACTTGAGGGTCTTTCAACATTTTTAATAAGCCAAAAACACCTACTGTTTCATTGCTTACTTCAGCACGGTCTTTCGCTTCAATTGCAGTTTGAGCAATAGATTTTGCCGTTCCTACTACTGGACTTGCCATTTCAGTAACTGCAGCTACTGTATCATTTTTCAGCGTTTCATCTGTTGCAACACTTGTTGCGAAGTCATACGCTTTTGTTAATAAAGTTGTCATTTCAGCTAATTTCGGTAAATTATCTACCAACGTAGTTAATGAAGCCTGTACCTCTGGCTTTAATAGTTGGTCTAATACGTCTAATTGTTCTTGCGTAACAGACACTTTTTCTACCTGCTGATTGTTCATTTCTGACATAATAACTCTCCTTTGCCAACACCAATATTTTTTCTAACGAAAGTTCATACTTAATTGTAATTACTTTCACATTCCCATTCATTAAGCAACGATAGCACAAAGAATCGCTTGTTACAATTAGAAAAATGAAATAAAATTAGGAAAAGTTAATTAATCGAATATTCTGTAATTTAATCCGATTAAAAAATTTTATTTTTATGTATTTTAAGAGATATTCTTGGTTTTTTCGGGTTGAATTATTCTTTTATATTTTATTTTCATGAAGTATTTTTTTGCGATAATTTTTTTGAGGTAAATAAATTTATGCTGTAATTAATAAGAAGAAACTTATAAATGCGGAGTGCAACAACTTAGAAATACTTGCGCAAAGATCTTAATCCAAACCGGAAATGAGGCGGAGCAATGTATTATAAAGAGTTATATGTAACCACTGAAAGTAAACCGTTTCCTGCGACGATTCGAAACTATCGGGAAGAGGATTTCGCTGAATTAATCCGCATTCAAAAGGAGTGTTTCCCCCCTCCATTCCCCGAAGAATTATGGTGGAATACGGAGCAATTAAAAAATCATACTGAACTATTTCCAGAAGGTGCATTGTGTATTGAAGTGGAAGGAAAACTGGTTGGCTCTATGACAGCCTTGCTTGTCGACTTTGATATGAATGAACCGCACCATACATGGGAGGAAATAACAGACAACGGTTATATTAGAACTCATAATCAAAACGGCAATACACTTTATGTAGTTGATATTTGTGTAAGTCCTGGCTATCGTAAGTTAGGCTTAGGAAAATGGCTCATGTTATCGATGTATGATATAGTCGTCCATCTCAAGTTGGAAAGATTATTAGGAGGAAGTCGGATGCCCGGCTACCATCGTTATGAAAAAGAGCTTACACCAGAATTATACGTTCAGTCAGTAGTTAACGGCGATATAAAGGACTCTGTCATCTCTTTTTTGCTGCACTGTGGACGTATACCTGTTCAGGTCATACCCAATTATTTGCAGGATGAAGAATCCTGTAATTACGGTGTTTTAATGGAATGGAGAAATCCGTTTAAATAGGTTTATTACTTGAGCTATTTTTGAGTGTTACTTATAATCTCTACTCTGTTTCCAAAAGGGTCTCTAAACTCAAAACGTTCAAAATTGGGAATAGGTACTGAATCTAATATTTTTATATCATTTTCAACTAATAATTCTTTCCAATAGGATACATCTTCTACCTCATATGCTAAATGGGCTTTCGTTGATAATCTGTTAAATCCATCTTCTGTTCCTACATGCACCTGTGTACTACCAACTTGTAACCAAAAGCCCCCTCTTCCTTGAAGTGAATCTGGCTTTTTAATTTCTTCTAACCGTAAGACATGGCAATAAAAATTTTTTCCTTCTTCTTCGGCACCTTTTGGTATCGTAATTTGAGCATGATGTAATCCAAGAATCATATATATCCCCCTAAATATTAAGACTGTAATTTTATTATATGTTATATGGTATATAAATAAAATTATGGGTTATTTATGAAAATCCATAAGTATTTCTTATTGAAGTATGAATGCCGTCCTAAAATAAGGGGAGATTGTTCCGTTATTTAAATGATGTAGCTCATTTTCAGGTTAAATAAGGGAACGTTTTACCGTTATTTCAAATAAAATCGTGGAATTTCTTGTTTTTTAGATCAATAACGGAAATCCCTTCCCTTATTTTTACTATTTTTTATTTTATTTTCGAAATAAGGGAAATTCATTCCGCTATTTATCTCATTACACAATTCAATCTCCCTACCCTATCACCAAGCAGTACAGACTTCATTAGAAAATCTTATTTTTATGCAAATTATATATAACTACTAATTCCTACTAAATAAAAAATAGACACATCTCCATTGAAGAAATGTGCCTGAAATGAATTTTCATATTTAATTTCGTAATCAATAAAATCTCTCGGAAGCTCTATACCTTGGAGGCTACTCCAATAAAAGTACCTATCCATATACCCGCTAAAATAATAAACGATATAATTCCAAGTCCCATTCCTTCCCAGCCACCAACGCCAATAATGCTATAAATAAATACTACAATACATATTAGACTTATTACAGTAGAGATAGAAAATATAGATTTTCTTGAAACTTTACGGGATGTAATAAATATCCCTATTGCAGCCACAATTCCGATTAGCAATAAAGGCGTCCATCCATCCAACATCAAAATATCCATTTAATTCCCCCTTATAGAAAATTATAACATTACAGTTTACCTTATTCATTTATTAGTTATATTTTCTATTTGATTTTCCCTTTAACTAGTCCTAGAAGTCGTTGGCTCGGAATAAAATGCAAGGAAATCATTTTCTTGGGGGGCTATTCATGAATTCTATTTTGACGTATGTCTTTTTAGGCATATCTATGGCTGCAACAATTGGACCTGTAAAAACCGTTTTATTAAATACGGGTTTGAAAAATGGCTTTTTTCATGCCTGGTTTTTCAGTCTCGGTGCCTTAACAACTGACGTCATTTATATGTTTGTTGTTTATTTCGGGATTGGACAATTTATTGATTCGGAATTATTGAAAACGATACTTTGGTCTTTCGGCTGTTTTGTCCTTTTGTATACAGGTATAGAAAATCTTCTATCGCTACATAAAATTGAGATGGATTCAAATACCAAAAAAAGAACACGTCTTAGACAATCGATTATGTCCGGTTTCTTCATGTCGCTGCTAAACCCGCTAACGATTCTTTTCTGGCTTGGGATATATGGCTCCATCCTTGCAAAAAATGCTGGTACAACTACAATCTATCAAATCATTATACTTAGTATCGCCATTTTAGTTGGTATTATTTTAGTGGATTTCCTTATGTCCTTTTTCTCCAGTTTCGCGCGAAAATTATTATCCACGAGGCTTTTGAAAATCGTTTCCTTCGTTTCAGCCATATTAATGATCGGATTTGGACTTTACTTCGGCAAAATGGCTTTTCATTTGTTATTTTAATGCATACGGACAACACTTAAATTGTTATATGAAAATCTTGTCAAATAATTAAGGCGCATAAAATGCCCGAAATGTAACCATACCTTAATAAATAATCAAATTAGTCGAGGTGTGGTAATGGACAAAAGTAAGGTTCAAGTAAGTGTCTGGTGCATTGTCAGTTTAACTTCAATTCCTCTAATCATGACGCTGGGAAATTCCATGCTTATACCAGTGCTCCCGATACTCGAAGACAAGGTCGGGATCACATCATTTCAGTCAAGCATGATTATTACAAGCTATTCTATTGCGGCAATTTTCCTTATACCTGTAGCAGGTTATTTATCAGACCGATTTGGAAGGAAAATGGTAATATTACCTAGTTTAATCCTCGCTTTAATCGGTGGTCTTATTGCCGGGTTTGCTTCCTGGAAAATGGATGACCCGTACATGATGATCATTATTGGTAGGGTTATTCAAGGAATAGGTGCGGCCGGAGCAATGCCGATCGTAATGCCACTTGTAGGTGACCTATACCAGGATGATGATGAAAAAATAAGCTCCACCTTAGGAATTATTGAAACGTCCAATACGTTCGGGAAAGTGTTAAGCCCCATTTTAGGTTCAATATTTGCAGCTATTTTATGGTTTCTGCCCTTCTTCTCTATTTCAGCGCTTAGTTTAATTTCTATTGCACTTATTTTTTTCTTTGTTAAAGTCCCTAAAGAAAAAGATGAACCCGTAAAATTCAAGAAATTTTTAAGTAATACGAAAGAAGTTTTCAAAGAGAAAGGCAAATGGTTGTATACCATATTTTTAAATGGTGTACTCGTTATGCTGATATTATTCAGTATGTTATTCTTCTTATCCGACAACCTCGAAAAAGTTCATGATATAAAAGGTGTTAAAAAGGGTTTTGTACTAGCTATCCCACTTTTACTATTGTGTATTTCTTCTTTTATTTCTGGTCGTAAAATTAAAGGCGACTTGAAAAGAATGAAAAAAATAATTATTATTTCGTTAATTGCTATGTCTACAAGCATTGTTTTCGTAGGTTATACAAGCAAAAACCTCATTCTTTTGCTCATAGTAACAAGTATAGTCGGCATCGCCATTGGAGCACTCTTGCCTGCACTTGATACAATTATTACAGATAACATCAGAAAAGAACTAAGAGGCACAGTTTCTTCTTTTTATAGCTCAGCGAGATTTATCGGTGTTGCAGCCGGTCCCCCTATTATGTCACTCGTCATGAAAGACTATCTCAATGTCAGTTATATTGTGGCAGGTGTATTAGGATTTATCCTATTATTTGTTGTATTTAAATGCATTAATGTCGAGGAAATTGAAAAATCCAAAGAAACAGCATAAAAAATAAGGACCTGACAGCTTTTGCGGCTGGAACGGTCCTTAAAATTATTGAGCTTTCAAACTGAACAGAATAAGGGAAATGCCGGCAAAAAGACATATTATTCTAGTCATTGAAATTTTCTCTGCCAGACCTAATAGAGCTAGTCCAGTTGTAACGATTAGAACAACCGGACCTACTAAGGCTAACATTGTATTGATATAAAAGGCCTTTTCCAAATCATTGAATTTAAACATTAAAGCGGCAGCCGTCAATTCAATACTTCCTGAAATAAGTCTTAAAATAATGATAATAAGAAGCGCCTTTTCAATAAATGGAACCACATCCCCTGCTATTATTCATTCATAACATATGCAGCTAACCACGAATTTATATTAGCTCGAGACCATTCTCTTTTAATCAGCAGATTCCCATACCTATAAGCATCACCATCACCCCACAATTACATATAATTCCTATATAACGTATAAATAATTCTCTTAAAACATAAAAATTCCTCGTTAATATAATAGAATAATTAGTTCATTTAATTCCAATTAATGTTAAAATATTAGCGGTTAAACCAATATTACCCATTGCTAGGATGCATTATAAATATTCGTTTTAGCCATTCATCATGGAGAAAGAAGGTACAGTAGTTATGTTCAAAAATTGGACGTTATTCGAAAAGGCTTGGTTAATCGTTTCAACAGCTATCATCCTCATTCTTAGTATATTATGGGACGATACGCTCCTAGGAACGATTTCATCTATAGCCGGCATTATTTGTGTTGTATTAGCAGCTAAAGGGAAAATCGGAACATATGTAGTCGGGGTAGTTCAATGTACGACATACGGTTACATTGCATATGGCTATGGATTATATGGTGAATCCATGCTGAATTTGTTATTCTATTTACCTATTCAATTTATCGGATTTTACTTATGGTTTAAAAATAAGAAATCCCCTGATGAAGCTGCTTACGGGGAAGAAATTTATGCAAAAAGACTAACAACGAAACAATGGCTATATACGGGTGCCGGAATACTAGTTGCATATATTTCATATTCGCTATTTTTATCAAGAATAGGCGCAAACTTGGCGGGGCTTGATGGTTTGGCCGTTGTTTTATCGGTAGTAGCTCAAATTTTAATGATTATGCGGTACGCTGAACAATGGATTTTATGGATTATTGTCAATGTCATTACGATTGCCTTATGGGCGATTATTTTAGTTCAGCAAGGCGGCAATGATTGGACAGTATTTGTCATGTGGTGTGCATTTTTAGTTAACTCAATTTACGGATATATTAACTGGATTAAAATTAGCAAGGCGCAAGGAGCTGTATAAAATTGAACTTTGGAGTACCAATCAGCGAATATAAAAATAAAAAAATCGGATTATATGGCGGTAAGTTCCTACCATTCCACAAAGGACATTTAAACTGTATTTTTGAAGCACAGTCTCTCGTAGATATTTTGTTCGTTGTCGTTGGTTATGATGATGTCTATGATAAAAGTTTATGTGAAAATACAGGCTTTGAATGGGTATCGAGTCGTGTCCGTGAACGCTGGATTACGAAGGAATTGAAGAATTTTAAGAATATACGTGTGCTTTCGCAATATGAAAAGCGCTCGGATGATTACATGAATGATGATTCCATTTTTGATTCGCACAAAGAGCTGCTATCTAAAATTGGCGGCAAAGTGGATGTAGTGTTCAGCAGTGAGCCCGAATATGAAGAATATTTCGCAAAATACTTACCGCAGGCAAAGCATCACATTATTGATACCGCAAGATCAGCATTCAACATTTCTGCAACAGAAATTAGAAAAAACGGTATTTTTCATTCTTGGAATTTCTTACCGCCCGCTGTTCGTGAACATTATGTAAAACGTATTGCTATTTGCGGCATAGAATCGGTCGGTAAGTCGCATCTTACTAAAATGTTAGCGAAGCACTTCGAAACTAACCATTTGGAAGAGTATGGTCGGTTATATTATGACGAAATCAATGGGTACGCCGATATATCGGAGCCATCGGACTATGCAGACATTGCAGCAGGTCATGTACATCTGATGAATGAGGCCAGCAAAAAATCCAACAAGGTGTTGATGGTAGATACCGATTTAGTTTATACACAATTTTTCCATTTCATGGAGACCGGTGAGTATCACGAATTGGTTGATACGATGCTGAACTTGAAAGTAGAGAAAATCGATGAATATATCTTTATCGAACCCCACAACTTCCATGAGCTGGACGGCACACGCAGACCGGTTACGGATGTTGAGAGACAGAAGCGTAATAATCTCCTGAAATCGATATATGAAATGTATGGCATTAAACTGAAAATTGTCGATGAAATAGATCGAAATAAACGGTTTAATCATTGTAAGGAGATCGTAAGCAGCAGTATAACTGGGCATTAATAAATTTACCGCGGATTTTTACATTTCAACAACGGCTACTCCCCTGTAGACGCTTGTTGAAATGTTTTTTAATTAAGCAAAATAAGCGGAGATTTTACCGTTATTTGTTGACTGGAGCCGTTATCTTGCAGAAATAAGGGGAGATTTTCCGTTTATTTGAATTAAAAGCTTTCATTTTTATGTTTTTTGAACGAATAACGGTAATTTCTACCGTTATTTTGGCCTTTTTTTAATTTATTTTCTGAATAAGGGAAATTTCTCCGTCTATTTCATCAGTTACCTGCCCTACCCGTAGATGCATCCGGGTCAGATCATCCCACTACCGCTTATAAATTATTTAACCGCTATCCAAATTGTCCATCTGTCTTTTTCCACGATGTTTTGATCAGACGAGATTGCTTCATCTATATACTCAATTAATAATTTTAATTCCTCATCCGTTAGCTCGTGTAATATACTTCTTCCTGTTCTCTCACTTAAATCTTTTAGTAATTGCGCTTTATTTGTATATTCTTTTCTAGTTTCCCATAACTTAATTTCCTGAATCTCTGTAAATCCAACATCAGTAAGTGTTTCTATGACAAATTCACTGCTGTATCTCCGTTTCGTCTCGCTCTCAATTAATTGTGGAAAGCGTTCAAAAAAATATCCCCTAATATGATTCGCATCACCTTTTAATAAACAATCTTCCGGTGTCCGGTCCTGGACGATATAAATTCCTTTTTCTAGCAACAGTCTATAGGCCTCTTTGAAGCACATTTGCAAATCCTGTATATGATGGATTAACGCTCTTTCCAAAATTAAATTGTATTCGTTACTTTCTAAATCAGTTTGTAGCGCATTCCCTAATTTGAATGATATGTTTGGATACTCGTTACAATTTTCTCTAGCAGCTTTCAGTATTTCCTCGGAATAGTCGACCCCTGTAACAGACATTACGCCCATGTCAGATAACGCTTTCGAGTAAATCCCCCCACCGCAGCCTATATCCAATGCTTTAGGAATATTGTTGAAATTTACTAACTCCTTCATAGCATGAATCCATGAACTATCTGCCTTTCGAGTTGAATAAGAATATCTGTTTTTTTCATTATGAAAATCAATTCCCACTATAAATCCCCCTTGTCTTTTATTTCTCCGCTCTGTTTGTATAATACTTCAACAAAAAAAGCGCTGAATCCTTTTTGGATCAACGCACTTAAAAGATTACTATAGGGGCTAAAAGAAATAATACCAAGTTCCGTCTCCTTACGTTATGGATAATTAAATTCTTAGTTATCGCTTATAGCCTGGCTGTTCCAAACTAATAGGATTTGGATTACTGAGTACCCATTGCACTGCCAGTTCGCAAAGTCTCGTAGGATCATTATTACCGTTATGCAGTTCTTTCACTAATGTTTTGACCTCCTGAAGAGTTGCGGGATGTAAAGGCGTACCCATGCTAAAGTATTGATCTAAGCTGTTAAGCATTTTACGAAATTGATTATCCCAGTTGACACCACCATTATCCAATATTTCATAGGATACTTTACCGGTAATACGAATCACTTCACCCTGTACAGTTTTCGCATGCCCTTGTGAAGGAATTAATAAATTCCATAGTTCATTATGTTGCGCCTGCCATCCTTTTGTTTTAACTGTTATTGGAGAGGAGTCATCGTGAGTTATCCGTTTCTCTACTGGAGGAACATCAAATAGTTCATATAGATGTAAAAGTGCCTCATCTGTTTGATTCAAAAATTCTGGATTAAAGCCTTCTCTGTAAAATTCAAACTCATTTCCAATTCGCTTAATAGAGTCTTTCATTTTCTGCGTTTTAGTTGCTCCAGCTTTAAGCAAGATGTCAGCAACTTTCGCCATATTGACGATATCTATGTTTCTACAAAACGACAAAGCTTTTTCTAAAGGCGTCTGTTTCTTTTTATTTTCTGCACTGATATTTGCACCTTTGGCAACTAATATGGATACTGCATTTGGATTAAATGAACCTGCTGCGGCAAATAAAGGTGTTTCGTTTTGATAATCATTTGCTTCTATATTTGCACCTAACTCAAGAAGCAATTCCGTATTACCGCGCCAACTTTTTGCATGATTATGTAGAGCTGTTTTTCCGTAACTGTCACTAGCATTTATATCCGCACCCTGTTCCACAAGCCAGCGAACAAATTCATCCGGTATATTGAAAAAGCTTAAAGCAGTTGATTTACTGTAACCGCCACGGGCATCTAATTCGCAATGCACAAATACTTCTTTTAATGCTGAAATATCACCCGCTTCAATTAGTTCACTGAAATTTTTCGGTAAAGTTTTTTTCTTCTTCCCCATCCCAGCATCTCCTCAGTTCAAATTTTTAAAATTACGTTAGTTAACACTTACATAATACTCCCAAAGAAAATGCTATAAATCGAATTTCAACTTTACTATCTTGGCAACTTCTTCAGCACTTAAGTTCGTATTGTTAATCTTGATGTAATTTTGGAATAAAATTTCATCTTCTAAAGAATTTAGTCTATGTTTCTCCATTGTGCTTCTCAAGTCATTTTCAGACCATTCAATATCTCTTTTTTTAGGTTTATGCTCCAGCCTATTTTGGGTTTTATTCCGCTCAAGTCTCTCGTCTAAGTCAGCTTCCAATTCTACATAATAAACAGTGCCTCCTCTGGACTCGAAAAGCTGGGAAAGTTGCTTTACATAATCCCAATCCGACTCCTGATCAAACATCCAGACGTAAGTAAAGATCATTCCATACAGATTACTTTTTGAAACCTCTTCAAAAATCTCCTGACGAAATAAATTTACTAATCTTTTCCCTTCTTTTGTACTGTAATCAAAAAAATGAGTAACTAAATCAATTGTCATATGGTTATGAAACAGTTTTAAATCTGTTATTTTAGCTAGCTCCTGCCCAACTGTCATTTTACCAACCGCCTGTGGTCCAAATATATGTATCAATTTCATAAACTTCCCCCTAATTCAATATAGTACAACTTCAGTACTCCAATTCTATAGCATTTTCCATATATTACAATTCTTTTTTATAAGGAAAATTCCTTCTTCCACTCATCTGCTGCATTAGTAGTAAAAAATCACCAACCCTCGTCATTATACAAATTTCGCTCTCATTTAAATGAAACAATAATTCTCCTAGTTATTTTGCCTTTTCTAAATTACAATATAACAAAATGGAAGATTTAAACATTTATAGAATGATGTAAAAAGGAGCGCGTTAATGCGAAAATTAACTTTAATAGTATTAGTACTTCTGTTTTGTTGTGCATCAGTTGTGTCTGCAAATGAGGATGTGTTAACACCTTCAGGAATTCCTTATTCTGAACTGAAGGACCGGGTGGATGAATATGTTTCTGAATATATTGGGACATCTTCTGCTGGAGCTAATGTATTAATTATTAAGGACGACGAAATTATCATGAACACGTCCTATGGCTTCGCAAATATTGAAAATCAAATTAAAGTTACACCAAATACTGTGTTTGAGTGGGGTTCTGTTACGAAGCTTCTTGTATGGACCAGTGTCATGCAGCTTGTAGAGCAGGGAAAATTAGAATTAAATGAAGATATTCGCACGTATTTACCAGAGGGATTTTTAACTAAACTACAATATAATGCACCTATTACGATGTTAAATCTTATGCACCATAATGCCGGGTGGGAGGATCGTTTTATCGATTTATTCTATAAATCAGCAGATGAAATAAAACCTTTGGAGGAAATGCTTCACATTGTTACGCCTTATCAAATTCATGAACCAGGAACTATAGTTGCCTATTCCAACTATGGTGTAGCACTGGCCGCTTTCATTGTCGAACACCTCACTGGACAGCCATTTTATGAATATGTAAATGAACATATATTTTCTATTTTAAATATGAACGACACATCGATTCACCCTAAACAGCAAGATAACCTAAATATAGCTACAAAAAGAGATGCAGTTCTTGGATATCGTAGTAGTGAAGGTGAGTTAAGTATTTCAAAAAACGAGCGTATCTTTATTGGTTTGTATCCAGCAGGTAGTGCAATTGGTACTATAGGGGATTTAGCTAAATTTATGATGGCCCTTATGCCAGGAGATGGTGAGAATAGCGCGTTATTTCAAAGTAACAGTACATTGGATGAAATGTTAACGACGAGTGATTTCTATAACAATGGTTTACCACGAAATGCCCATGGTTTTTGGAGAGGTCTTTATGCAGTAGATGTATTAGGGCATGCAGGAAATACTGATAGTTTTTCTAGCAATTTTATCTTTTCCAATGAAAACAACTTAGGTTTAATTATCATGACCAATCAACAGAATGAAGTAGAGCTTAGTTATGGCTTACCAACACTCCTATTTGGAGAATATTCACCAACAAACGTAACTCAATCCATGCCCAATGTAGAGAATCATAAGGAAGGTTACTATTGGGCGAGGCAACCTTATAAAGGTTTTGGCAAACTATATGGAGTATTCACCCTTAATAGATTTGAAGTACCAGGTCCAAACAAAATGAATGCTTTTGGAGGGACGTATAAACAAATTTCCCCTTCTCTCTATCAATCTACAGATGGTTCTAATGATTATCTTCATGTAACGTTGAACAGTGGTCAATTTGAAAAAATCTCAACGCTAACAAGTGATATGTTACCGATCTCTCAAAGTTCAAAAATCTTTAAGCTGCTCAGTATCGTAGCTATAACTTTTAGTATTCTTTATTCAGTTATTACACTCCTAATCAGTTTCATCCAATCCATAAAAAACAGAAATAAAACAGCTCACACTGCAATTTCGAAAAAATGGGAAACGATACTACTTTTAGCGAATATCATACCTGTTATAAATGTAATCATTTTATTTTATAGAACACTAAATTACACTCCTTATGCCCAACTAAGAATTCATTTTTTGATTAATTATGCATATGTGTTCGTAGTTGCAGTTTGTATAGCAGCACAGTTACTAGAGTGGCGAAAAAAGACGATACTACGTGGTCAAAAAATTCGCATTGCACTTTGTTGTTTCTCCTCACTGCTAATTATCATCTTAATTTTCGGCTGGGAGCTTTATTATTAAACTGAAAAGGATAGATAAAGTTGATTTCTATACTCTACTATCCTTTCTTACCTTTCCAACTCAATATATTCTCTTAGTAATTTCCACTCATTACTTTCTTTTCTCCATACAAACATACATTGAGCATAATAAGGCACTCCATTTATTAAATTGGTTTCCCTGCCCAAAACTAATATTTCATTTTCATTATTGCGTTTAGTAATTGACACAGCTTCAAAGCTTTTCTCGGCATTATCCATTTGTCTTAGTACGCTGTTAAGATCATAGTCATAGTAATATACATCCGGCTTATCTAAATTTGAATGTGCCCAATACCCTACAAAGCTCTTTGACATATAATCTCTAATCCCATCACTGTTCTTACTAACAAAACCATCATTCCAAGCCTTAAAATAACTATTTAACAAATCCTTCACGAAGTCCATTCTTATTCCCCTTTGCTTTGATTCCTCGATAGTAATAATTTCAACAAAATGAGCATTAATCCTTCTTTTATCAACACCCCATTTGCTTAAGTATACAATTTATCTCCCTATATAAAAGGCACTTTTAATGAAAAAAGAGCCGATTCTTGTAAGAGAATCGCGCCCTGTATCGACTACTAATTAATTTTATTTTCTTACTAGTTGAGGAAAAAACTTCATACAATTTTAAACAAAGGAGCATGAAATTATTATGTTCCTTTGTTTTCCACTTCACCCTTCGACCAAATAACCAGCCGCGAATAGGGCATTTAAATTCTCTTGGTGCTTTTGCTCATTTCCTTCTTTCGCTATTACTACTTCTCCGAAATACGGTTTTCGATACAGATAAACGAGTGTAGAACCACACTTACTAATATAAGCATTTTTATAAATATCTAATTGATACCCTAACTTATTCAACATCCGACTATCAACAAAATCATTTACTTGCAACATATTTAGTATCAACATGGCTAGTTCCCCCATTTCTTGTTCAGTTTCAACAATTACTTTCTTTAGCAGACTAGGCGTCTTCGCAAATGGTTCATAATAAAAACTACCGTAATCCTTATTACAGAATTGCATTTAAGGTATATCATATGCTTTTTAATAGCTCTGCAATACCTTTCAAAATTTGATGTTATTGCATTGTTAATTTGATAGAGCAATTATAAACCGTTTCTATACCATACCCAGTTTTTGAAGAAAATAGGCAATCCCTTATGAATAGTTGATCTAGCCCTATTGCTGAAAAAAACGCAATTTTGCTTCAAGAATCGTGCCAATTAGAGGCCTTAACAATTTTGTTGTTCTTTAATTAAATCTAAAAGACCTTTAGGAACAAGTCGTAGTTCATCGTTTTGAAACCTACTTATAGGTAATCGCATAATTTTGAAGGTGTTCCCGTCACTTTCCTTACCTTCAAACAATGCCTCTGTATAAAAAGTTGAATCAACAAAGTCGGCATCATATACTTGGACAATCTCATGACCTACTTCTTCGTTAAAAGTGAAAATATTTTCAACCGTCCCTAAATATGTAAGATTAAAAATTTCGGTTTCAATTTCTTCTCGTACCTCTCTCATTAATGCTTCTGTGCTTTTTTCTCCGTATTCAATTCCGCCTCCTATAGGACGGTAAAAATACTCACCTTTTACTGAATCATAGCCCTCTGCAACAAGAATGGAGTCGTCTTTTTGAAATATACAAATAACCAGTGCTCTTATTATTCCTTTTTTCATTGTAATCCTCCAAATTATTAATCAATAATCTTTAGTTGTTTCGATTCACTTACGAATAATTCCTTCTTTTATTCCACTTATTCGACCAATCATGAAAACGAGCGCGAGTCCTTGTTACAGAATCGCACCCGCATATTGGATAAGAATTATCATTCTGGAACCTTTAATTTCAGGCAAAAGCTACTTATTTAGGGGAAATACAATTGGGTCAATTTCGTATGGTGCCATTACAGGTACCAATGGTCTATTTCCATCGCTGTCTGATTTACCAACTGTTAAAACATGAACTGTTGGTGTAATAGTGATGGACTTTGCTCTATTATCAAAATCACCTAGAGTTAATCTAGGAAAGCTTACATTACCGAGAAAATCAGTACTATGACCAGTATCTCGATAGTGAATGAAGTTTTGTTTATTTCCTAAATCATCTGTTACATTATATTCAATAAGTACACCTCGGAATTCATCATCTTCCTTCGAAACCAGACGTTCGTCTACCAATTCCGATAAATAAAATGTACTCGAGATAGGCGTTTCAGTCTTTTTTATAAGTGTTATTGCTACCCCAGTGTCTTCAGTGTTGTAACCGGTTCCGATTAAATTTTCCGTTTCGCTTTCTAAAGCCTGTAAAGCGAATTGATAAGACCATTCTCCAGAATTTTGTTGTTTCCCATTATTCAAATTTCTAACTGAGTTCCCTTCCCATGAAACATTTATTTTACTAGGCTTAGGACCTTTGATTAATTCATTTACATAAAGAACGGCATACTCATTCTCACCAATTTTTTTAGTTAAATAGTTTTCAGAGTATCCATTATGTTCATACGCTCCATTAAATTCTTCTACTATGAAATCTCCTTCTAAAATTGGTCTTTCTCCTAGATCCTTTTCACTTTCAATTGTATATGCTATTGCAACATTTTCACCGTCATAAACTGCATCTGTTAAGGTAATATTTATACCATTACTTTCTTTTGAAATACCGATATCAGTCGAATAATTGCTATACTCTCCAAAAACATAACGATCATCTTCATTAAACAATTCAAAAACACTACCGATAATTGGCAACTTGGCAGCATAGGTTGGAAATGCAATACTTAAAGTGAAACTAGAAGCTAACAAAAGGGATGCAGCAACGGCTATATTTCTGAATAAGTTATTTTTCTTTTTGCCTTTCAGAACATTTTTTTTAATTCTAGCCTTTTCCAATTCGTCTACATCCATAGGTTCAATGTCCATTTCGATTTTTAAATCGTTTAATTTACGATAAAATTTTTTCAAGAGAAAACGCCTCCTAAACGTAATTGTTGAAGTCTTTTTTTACCACGATATAAGCGATTATCAACTGCTGCCTTTGTTAAGCCTAGTTGATGAGCAATTTCTTCATTTTTCATATTTAAAAAATATTTCATAATGAAAATGTCATGATCTATCTGATCCAATTTTTCCATGAGTATTAATAATTCATCCATCATGTACTTAGAGAAAAATTCATCCTCTGCCGATTTCACTTCGGAGCCATTCACGGTTAATTCGACAACCTTTGGTGAATTTACCGATCTCCTTTGTATATCAATCGCTTTAAATTTGGCAATCGTACAAATCCACTTACTGAAGTCCTCTTGGTTTCCTTGAAACTGCTTTGCATTTTCAAATGCTCCTAGAAACGTATCGCTTATACATTCCTCAATAAGCTGCGAGTCCTGGAAGGATATTAACGCATTATATATAATTGCTTTCACAATCCCAATATATTGGTCAATTACAAATACAAGTGCATCTTCTCTTCCCTTCTTAAAATACTTGATAAAGTTCTCACTCGTAATCTTCATACAATTAACTCCTTTGTCTTTGTAAGGGCCCTACACTTAATACATCGTATAAACCTAAAATAATTCTCATTATTCTAATTTTTTTATTTATGGAAACGCTAAAACATAAAAGATGAGAGATATCGAGCATAATATGAGCCTTTAATAAAAAAACACTTTCCTTATTTCAAGGAAAGCGCATGATTGTTGTTGAGTGATGTTCGAAAATGATTAACTAAATCAATCGTCATATGGATGCATTTTATTTAGTCAGCAAGTCTTATTGAAAACGTTTTTTTGAATACAATATTGTGGAAAAGCATTTCACCGACATCGAATGTAAATCTTTAAGATGATAGACTTCGTATTATACTCATAATCTGCAAATTAAACTGTAATATTTTCATCTGTGACGTAAATCACCTTTTCATTCGCCAAAGCAACACTTAAGATACGATAATCATCATTAACCCAATTCGCTTCAAACAATAGTACTACGTATCTTTCTTCTTCAATACCATCTAGTTCTTCTTTCATTACTTTATGATAGAGGTTTGAATCCGTAACTCCCCCATGAAGTTCTGTTTGAAGAGCAATTTCAAAAAGTTCGGTACTTTCTATGATATCATTAGTATTTTCGAAATATTTAAAACTCGCTGTATAGTCAGTGTCATCATGACATTCATTCTGATATTCAATGATAGAATGTATTATATCTGGGGTTATTCTATCTAAATTTTCTATAAAAGATTGATATGCTCGACAATGTTCCTCGTTGATTTCATCATCAAAAGTTATTTTCACTTTTTTTTCTAATCCTGAAAACTTTATAAGTCTAATTGCTTCGTATTCCTCAAATTCATTTAACTCTAACTCTCCGAATATAGGGTGCAATAAATCCATAAATAAGCTTCCTCCTTAAAACTAATAGATGTTTCTAAAATTCTATTCCACCACCGGGAAAAACATAATAAACAGAGCTATCTCTAATTCTTTTAATTAACCCAACTTTATCATTTTCTATTATTACTACTGAACCTCTATCCCGCATATCCGTAACCTCTTTTCATTCAATTCTAAAAAAATCCCTATCCTTAAATGAAAACAAGCGATGTTGCTCTCTATGTAATTACATAACTACTAATGTTTAATTTGGGGACGTTATTTTATTTTCATGATTAAATTTCTGTGCTGCCCATTCTTCTCGCAAGATGCCCATTTTAATCGAATCATAGTAATTTCCTTCATAATAACGAACTTTACGAATGCGCGCTTCTAATTGCATCCCTAATTTTTCACCTACGCGGATCATCCGTTCATTTCCTGACCATGTAGTAAAGCCAACGCGAACTAAAGGCATTGTGTTAAATAAATGATCAATCCATAGTTTTAAAGTACGGGTTCCCAGCCCCTTCCCCCAGTTTCCACCTTCGTAAAAAAGAATACCCATCTCTAGCCATTTTGATGGTTCATGTTCCCAGTAATATGACACCGTTCCGCACAACACATCATCAACTTCTACTACCCACACATTCGATTGATCTATCCAATCTCTACCGATGGGTAAAAATTTATCAAAAGATTGTGTTTCATGGGGATAATAAGGAGCATTCCATTTTTTCCACTCTGGCTTTTCTTCTTTGTATTCCAATTCCCAAATACGAGGTAAATCCATTTCTTCTATCGGTCGAATGATTAAGTTTTGATCTTTATACAAGTTAAATTTCCTCTTTTCTTATAAATTTGTTCTTACACTTATGAATTGAAGAGAAATCCCGCTACATTCCACATTATACCATTTATTATCTTTTCTTGGTCCAACACCATAAGTTGGGGAAGACAAATTTGAAAAATAAGATTTTCTTATGAAGTCCGCTCTGCTTTGATATAAAGTGAATTTCTGCAAAAATGAAGATATAAAATATATTAGTTCCGCTCTCTGCCTCCTCGAGATAGCGCAAGCGGCATAATAGAATGTTTTACTGTTAAAGTAATTATAGATTTTAACGTAGTGTATTACTTTGAGTTGGAGTGGTTGGGGAGGGCGATTGAATTACGTAATGAGATAAATAGAGGAATGAATTTCCGTTATTTTTAAAATAACATAAAATACAGTAAAAATAAGGGAAGGGATTTCCGTTATTGACCTAAAAAACATGAAAATTTATGATTTTATTTACAATAGCGGTAAAATGTTCCCTTATTTATCTTAAAATGAGCTACATCAATCAAATAACGGTAAAATCTCCCCTTATTTTATGTTGTCCTAAGCATCTTTTTGATCAAACGCCATCTAAAACAGTTAACAGCGCAATTGTTATACAGGACATCATTATTGTAAATGCTCCCGTCATTAAGTAGACATTTACCTGAAAATCCTTATCGTTACGGGATTTATCGATTATTAGGGCCAAGTTTAAGCAAAAAATAATCGCTAAAACTGGTGTACCATATACAGCCATAAAAATAAAAAACATTGTGACCTCCAAATTGCTATGTAATATTTTACAATTGTAGCATAATGGTTTTAATACTAAAACCAGTGTAATCACTTCTTAACGCTAAAAAACGCTCACCTGTTGATCAAGTGAGCGCTGTAAATTACGGGCTTTCTTTTACCTCAATTGGTTCATCTGTGCCTTCCTGTTCTCTCGTTTTATGATAAAGGATTGTTATAACGAGGATAATTCCCGAGGCAATCCATATTGCTTTGTATTCCAATGTCGTACTGAAGTAGGTTCCAATTAAGGCTCCACCGATAAAAGAAAGGATGATGGCTGAAAAACTTATAAATTTTTTCATGGCTTCTTTATTCTGATTGGCAAACGCCTCATAGGAAGCTGAAGATGCTGTTCGTAAATTCCCTGTCGTAATGGTTGAGTTATAGCTCCATTTCCCCAGTTTGTTAAATGTTGCAATCTGTAACGAAGACACAAATGCCACGCTTATTGTAATGATCATATTAGGAACACTTCCTGGTAACCAACCGACGATAAATAAAATCACACATTCTAAAGCCAAAACGAATCGTCTGTGCATATCCAGTCGATCTTTCATATGCTCGGCAACTAAAACGCCCGCTATAAAAGCCACGAATGGTGGGATATTTTGAAGTGCTCCGTTATATTCCGGACTCGCAGCCCGCACCGCAAACAAGACTGTATTTCCGGTCTGTGCTGTCGCAAATACCCCGTCTCTGGTGATATACGTATAAGCATCCAAATATCCCCCGACTAGAGCCAGTATCATACCCATAACTAAAGAATTAGGTGCTAATGAGTACCACCTTTTCGTTTTATCCTTCATTTACTTTATCTCCTCACACAAAATGCTCTAATAATATTGGGCAGGCTTGAAGAACATTATTATTTAATTGGCATTATTCCACATGCAGCTGCTAATTATTCGAAATAGAGTTATTAACTAAATCAAATAATTCTTAAGTGCAAACTATGCTGACGACAGTATTTAATACCCCGTTCATCGTGTGTTCATAATTAGTCTATATACTAACGCTATCAACAATATTAGGAGGCAATTTTATGAACTTAGCATGGAAAGAGATGAAGAAAAATAAAAGTAAATTTTTCATTTTTGGACTAATTGTCCTTTTAATTAGCTTACTGACATTTATGATAGCAGGGTTAGCAAACGGATTATCTCAAGATAATGCAGCACTAATTAAAGAGCTACCAGATGGACAGTTTTATATGACAACCGAGGCAGAAGATAACTACGCCCTATCAAGAATATCAAGTACACAGCAAAAGGAGCTTCTTCTAAAGTATCCAGATGCTACGGCCCTTTCTATTCAAATGGGTATGTTCCACAATGCTGAAGGTAATCAGCAGAGTGTGGCCTTTGTAACAACAACCGAATCCGATATCTTCCCTAAGGTCGCTGCAGGTGAAATGATTGTAGATATTTCTTTAAAAGAAGAAGGGTTTAAAATTGGTGATATTTTAACGAGTAATCAATTTAGCGGTCAGTGGGAAATTGTTGGTTTCTCCGATCAAACCAAATTTAATCACGCAGCTGTAGCCTTTATTCATCAAGAGGATTTCACAGAAATGTACCGAACAACTGATCTTCAACTACTGTATTTAGCAGATGAAGAGGTAAAAACAATTGATGGCTTAACTATGTATTCGAACAAAGATTTTTTAAATACGATTCCTAGTTATTCTGCTGAACAGCTTTCGCTTAACATGATTATTTGGTTTTTAGTTGTGATTAGTGGCATGCTATTTGCAATTTTCTTTTATATGATGAACGTGCAAAAAATAGGTTTATATGGAATTTTGAAAGCAATTGGAGTAAAAACAAGCACATTATTTATCATGATGTGGACGCAAATGCTCCTAATTTCAGCAATTGCTTTAAGCATTTCCCTTTTGTTAAGCCAACTATTTCAAAACTTTGCTCCACAAGGTATGCCCTTCCATTTAACACTGAATACGACCTTATTATTTGCTGCAATATTTTTAGTCATTGGCTTTTTCGGAGCAACATTATCAGGGCTTCAAATTAAAAAAGTTCAACCTTTACAAGCAATACAGCAAGGAGAGATATAATATGAGTTTTTTTACTATACAACAATTAGAAAAATCATTCACTGTCGGAGAAACAAATGAAATGATTTTAAAAGGCATTGACCTGCCCCTTCATAAAGGTGAAATCACAGCACTTGTCGGAGCTTCTGGGTCAGGGAAAAGTACTTTATTAACAATTGCCGCTGGGTTACAATCTGCGTCAAATGGACATATTTATTTTAATGAGCAAGACCTAACAAGCCTTTCCCAGGAACAGCTTCGCCAAATGCGGGCCGAGCAATTTGGCTTCGTTTTTCAGTTTGCACACTTAGTACCGTTTCTTACAGCAGAAGAGCAGTTATTATTAATGTTGGATGTTGCAAATAAGAAAAAAAATAAAAAGGATGTCGCTCGTGTACTAGAACTTGTAGGAATGACACATCGAAAAACTGCGTATCCTTCTTCACTTTCTGGTGGTGAAAAACAAAGAATAGCAATTGCTCGTGCCATCATTCATGAACCAAAAATATTATTTGCAGATGAACCGACAGCTAGTCTTGATTCAAAACGTTCCAGTGAAGTTATGATGCTTCTTCAAAGTTTAACAAAAACATTAAACTTAACAACCTTACTTGTAACACATGATGAAGAAATGCTTCGTTATGTTGATAAAACTGTACACATGAGAGATGGTAAAATTCTGGATGAACAGCTTTCATAAAATAGATTTCAAAAATACTGTAACTTATTTAAAATAGCGCAGCTTATGCTGGGCTATTTTAAATAGAGGTTAGGAGTTTAGACGATGACTACCATTTTAGTTGTTGATGATGATCCGCATGTACGCGACGTCATTACAATTTACTTTTCCAAGATAGGCTATCAAGTCCTGAATGCAAAGAATGGTATGGAGGCACTTCAGCGGTTGAAGACGCATACGATTACAATTGCAATTGTTGATGTGATGATGCCCTATTTAGACGGCTATGAGCTTACTAAAGCTATTCGTAATTACTATAATCTTCCTGTCATTTTATTAACAGCCAAGGGACAACTTGAGGATAAGGAAAAGGGGTATGTAGCTGGAACGGATGATTATGTCGTAAAGCCTGTTGATCCAAAAGAATTACAGTTTCGTGTAGAAGCGCTCCTTCGTCGTTACGAAGCAACTACACCTTCAGCTACTTACCATTTAGGTCCACTTACAATTTTATATAAAAGCTATGAAGTCATTATAAATGAACGGACATTATTGCTACCTTTAAAGGAATTTGAGCTATTGGCCTTTTTAGTCAAACATGCTACACAAGTGCTAACACGCGAACAAATAATTGAGGAAGTATGGGGTATTGATTATAGTGGTGATGAACGGACGGTTGATGTACATATTAAGCGATTACGTGCACGACTCTTAAAATTAACACCGCGAATTCAAATTAAAACCGTTCGTGGTATTGGCTACTCCATAGAGGAAATTCAATGAAATCATTATATGCAAAATTTGTCATAACAACGGTTGTCATTATGGTATTCAGCAGCATAGTGGCCTTCTTTTTTTCCAACCTGTATTATCAACAGTCCTTAAAGCCTCAAAATGATGAGAAGACAACACTACTTGCTGTTGAATTGGCAAATTATATTGAAACTCATCCAGAACTTGAGTTACACGAGTATTTACAGCACTCGGCATCACTCGGTTACCATATTATGGTTTTTAACCGTGAATTGCAATCTACTACATTTCAGGATCCATTTCGTGACACATCTATTGAAGATGCAACAATTCAGCAGGTTCTAGATGGTACTATTTATCATGGGATTTTACAATTTCCCCATCAAACATTTGTGACTGGTTTTTTTGCAAATGAATTAAAAAACTCAATAGGTGTTCCGCTTCAGTATCAAAGTGAGACTTACGCATTATTTGTAAGAACGAATATAAAGTTGTTATTTAATGAAATGCACTTTTTATTTGCCACAATATTATTATTAATGATTATCCTTAGCATATTACTTGTTTTATTATGTACGAAGTTAATTGTTAAACCTATTACAAAGTTAACCGAAGCTACCACTTGTATTGCAAAGGGAAAATACGATATTAAGCTAGATATTAAAAGACTTGATGAACTCGGACGATTATCACAAAGCTTTATGCAAATGTCAAAACAGCTTTCACAAGTTGAAGAGAAGCGTAAAGAATTCATCGCAAATATTTCGCATGATTTCCAATCACCTCTCTCAAATATTAAAGGCTATGTCACATTAATTGAAAAAGAGCATCCAATAAATCAAAAATATATTAATACAATCCATCATGAAATTACTCGACTGTCGACTATGACGAATCAACTTTTACAGCTCACAACGCTCGATCAGCAAGACCTGCCTTTAAAACCTAAATTATTTTCAGTAAGTAAACAAATCAAACAGCTGCTCCAGCATTATGAATGGCAAATTCAACAAAAAAATTTAATGCTTAGCTATTCTCTACCTGAAGTACAAATCTATGCAGATGCAGAATTGTTAAATGCGGTGTGGGATAATTTACTATCAAATGCGATAAAATATACAAATGAGTTTGGGTCCATTGATATTGAGCTTATTGAACAGCCAGAAACTGTTACTATTACATTTGAAGATAACGGCATTGGGATTAGTGAACACGACCAACAGCAAATTTTTGAACGCTTTTATCGGGCTGATTCATCGCGTACACGTACGATTGAAGGTATAGGATTAGGGTTATCAATAGTAAAGAGTGTATTAACACTGCATAATGGAACCATACATTTTACAAGTAAACCAGGAGTTGGGACAACCGTTACAGTGACAGTGACAAAAACCATCGAGTGAACACCGATGCTTTAAGATATTTTCACATTGTAAGTATTTATGAATCAGCCTCTTCCTAATCGTTGAGATTAAGAAGAGGCTGATTCCTTTATATAGAAAATTATCCAATCTCCTTAATGACTTAGAATTGCTAAAAAGGATAAGCCTATTACTTATGCTTATCCTCATACAATCCTTATTCAGTTAAATGTAGTTAACTCTTGTTTAACAGCTTGCAAAAAGTCTTCCTCAAATCTATAAATGTGTTTACCTACTGTCTTCCCTAATGGTATGACGTCCGAAAACATTCCTTCATTTAAAGGCAACGATTTTATAGAATTAATCTCTCTAGGATAATCTACTAAATGATCCAGGGGTGTATTGGTTTCTATTTGAGAAAACAACTCTTTTAATTTTGCTTTTGGAATTTCGTTTTCTGCCTTATTCATTACAGCGTTTATTAGATTTATTAAGTTTTCATGATCCAGGTATACCCCATCTGTCGCAGCCATCATTAATGATAACACCTGCTCCCCGTTAAAATAATGTGTACCCTTTTCGAAATCAAAAGCCGCCTGTGTTACTCCTCTTAATCGAATATCTTTTTGTATTTCATACTCAATCCCATTCATCGATTCAATTAACTCTGAAACGGTTTTTAAATCAAGCACTGCATAATAATCAATTGGTATATCAAAAAACTTTGAAGCCGTCTTTTTTACATTTTCAGCATCGCCAAAAGAATAGGCAAACAATAATTTATCATAATAAAATGTTCCATCCTCATTCTCCGATATCGGGGCATAAGTATCATTAGGAAGCGAGACAACTTTTATCAACTTTTTATCTTTACTATAAGTAAGTAAAAGATTAAGGTATATTCGATTATCCATAACTTCGGACTTTACCGTAATCAACGAGGTAGAAAACTCGGCTTCCAAGGCGTTTGATTCGCTTGCAACACCTTTGTTCGATTCTTGACTCAAATTGCTACTATTAGATCTTTCAATAAAATCCCCGGAAAGCATTGATGGAAAAAACAGAATCATACATAAACCGACTACCAATAAAGATACTGTTATGGGAACGAATTTTTTTGAAAAAACATTCTTTTGAGTATGAGAATTCTCGTCCTGTTTACGGATTTCTTCAAATACTGCATTACGTTCTTCCTTCGTAAATGTCAGGTGTTGATGAGACGAATTATGAATTTTTTCTCGTAATCGTTTATCTTCCATGAAGTTCTGCCTCCTTTAACATTGATTCTAATCGATGCTTCGCTCTTCTTAACCTGGTCTTTACGGTATTAACCGGAATATCTAATACATTGGCAATTTCCTCTGTCGATAAAGAATCATAATAATAAAGATAAACTACTTCCCGATACACCTTTGGAAGAGAATAAATCGTATCTTTTATTTCTTCATTATTGTATTTGTCGATTACCTTTTTTTCAGTTGATGGTAATATAGACTTCGCAGTTTCATTGATAAAGCTTTTTACCTGCACCATTTTATAATTCCAGCTTTTTAAATAATCCTTACATTCGTTAATCGTAATTCGATAGAGCCATGTTTTGATATGAGCATCGTACCGAAACGAATCAATGTTTTTATAGCATTTGATAAACGTATTTTGTACAAGATCCTTCGCAGTTTCTACATCCTTTACATAAGAAAATGCCAGCCGAACCAGCTCATTGCCATATTCAATCATTATTTTTTCTAATAGAAAATCCTTTTCCTCCCTGTCCAATTGACTCCCCCTCCCTTTACAACCTTCTTCAAATTCTGCTATTAGACGATTACCAATTTATATTAGGTTCAATTTCCCAAAAAATCTTTATAGTTATTTTAATATATATTTCCCACAAAAAAATCATCTCTCCTCTAAGAAAAGTTATAGAGGGAAGATGATTTAAACCTGTTATGAAAGGTCGATTTGTCAAATATATCGTTATTTTCATCGCTACACTGGGATTATATGTTAAAATTAATAAAAGGGGTGTCTGAATGAGCAACGTTTCTAACTATTTTAAAAAAATAATTTGGGTTATAGGATTAATAATATTAGTAAAATTAAGTTTCGATTTCAAAATTCATCTGCAACAAACGGCACAAATGGAGTTCAATATTGTACCTGTTCTTTGGTATGATGTAATGATTTCACTATTGTTGGGCTGGTATATTTCTATACTGCTAGTACAAAAGTGGTCAGTAAACGTTAATCATGCTTTATTATGGTGTGTAGCGGTTCCTTGTTTAATAATTTTATTAATCTATCCAACGGTTGTAACGCTGGCAGTAAATAAACTTATACCGGAAAGCTTTTCTTACAGCTTTATTACAGCTTGGTTCTTTAAAGTAGCGATGCCTTCCCCAAACGTAGTTGGCATTGTTGCAGGAATGACATTGGCAATAAGCATTTTCAGTAATGATTCCAAAGTGGCCAAATAGCGGTTTCAGTTTTATAGTTTACTTTTTCTTTGAGATTTAATAAACGTTTTAAATATTTCAATTCCTATATATAACGAAATGAAAAAAATGTTAGAGCAAATAATTTTGAGACAGTGTGTTCCCTCATTAAAAACTGTGAAAATGACAGGTACATAGCTAAGGATAAAAGAACAAATTCTAATAATTTCTTGAAATAATGCATGTGCTTAACGTTTCGTAATATGATTAGGTTCATAGTCGATATTCTTTTTAATTTTGTTAAGATCCTTTTCTATTTTAGAAATAAGCATATGTATCTCTTCATTTTCTGAAGCGGTAAAAGTTTCACCTCTTCGTATATTTAAAATCACCGTTTGATTGACCAGTCTCAAACAAGATTTAATAAAGGCCAAATCCATTTTGATTGCTTCTTTACTTGTATCAATCCCATCCATTTATACCACTCCCTTCCATAAATTATATAACATTATATAGTAGGAGTGTAAAATGTATGTCACAATAACAAATTTAAAAATCTATGGATAAACGAATCATATCTCTGCATTGTATACCGTTCTCAAAAATTTCTTCCTCGTAATGCTTAATAAAAAAATCAAAATCAATAGCGATAATTCGAAAACCACATTTCTGATATAAAGCTAATTGACTTAAACTTGAATTTCCTGTCCCGATTTCGATTGTTTTATATCCTTTACTCTTTGCAACACGTATTGCATCAGTGACCAATAATTTCCCCATACCTTTACCTTGATGTTCTTCAGCCACTGCTACATTTACTAATTCAACGGTTTTAGGTCTTGTTGGTAATAATACATATACTCCAACAACTTGTTTTTCGATTTCGGCTATATAACATTCGCCTCTCGTAACATATTCTTTAACTATACTTTCTGAAGGATCCGCCAATAACAGTAACTCCATTGGAATTATATCTTGTTTCTCCAGTTTTCTTATAATCAATGTCGATTCCCCCTTTTTCAACCATTATTCCATTTTCCGATTCCTACGTGAACATATTATTTATATTCCTCAATTTTATTGCGAAAAAATCTAATATAAAACTGTTTTAAACCTTTAGATTTGGTTAAGTTTATGTGGTAAGTTTAGAATTCTTAAGATATTCTTAAGAATTCTTATCAGTTTTTATTAAGTTTTATGCGCTATGCTTGGTTTAAAGGAGAATTATTATATGAAAAAACTAATTTTTGTACTTATAGTTGCCGTTATAGGCTATCAATTTTTTATGGGTAAACAAGTAGCTGCTCCAGATTTACCACAGCAGTTATCCCTAGAACCTTATGCAATTTCGAGCGGAAATCTTGTACTCGTCAATCGGGACATTCAGCTAAAGCAGGACCCGACCAATTTAGCGCCAATCCCAGCTGATATCGCGGAAAATGTTATTGTTAATTCAGAATTTCTACTCGAGAATCAGGCAATAAAGCCGCTCAAGCTACTTTTCGATGCAGCAACGAATGATCGAATTGAACATTTTATCATAAATAGTGCGTATCGCAGCGGTAAACTGCAGCAGCAGCTTTATGAAAAGCATGGAGCTGACTATGCGTTGCCATCCGGCTATAGTGAACATCAGACTGGCTTATCACTTGATATTGGTTCAACTGCCGGAAAAATGGAGAATGTCGATGAAGGTAAATGGTTGGAAGAACATGCAGCGGATTTTGGCTTCATCTTACGTTACCCGGAAGACAAAGTTGATGTGACTGGTATCAACTACGAACCATGGCATTTCCGCTATGTTGGCCTGCCCCATAGTTTGATCATGAAGAAGCAAAATTTCGTGCTGGAGGAATATATTACTTTTCTTAAAAAAGAGCAGTTTTTTACGACGGAAGTAAATGATACTACTTATTTCATCCAATATACCGACAATGAGACAACGGTTAACATACCCGATACTGCAAACTATAGAGTATCCGGCGATAATGAAAGCGGATTTATCATTACATCTATTATAGAATAATTTTTGGAATTAAAAATCGGCCATTTGCATTTAAGCAATGTGGCCGATTTCTTTTAGTTAGACACTTTTCGCATAAGCGATATGCTGTTTTCTTGCTTCGTGAACCTTTGATGCAGAAAAGATAAATACCGCGAGCCAGATGCAGAGGAATGTTACAAATTCTGTTGTAGTAAAGGGCTCTTTGTATAGAAAAATCCCCAGTAACAAACTGATTGTCGGCGATAAAAACTGGATGAAGCCCATTAAGTAAAGCGGAATTTTTTGTGCGCCCTTCGCAAAGAAGATAAGCGGAATGGCTGTAACAATACCACTACCGATTAAGAATAAATTCGTCTTCCAATCGATGTGCATAAAAGCAATTTCCGTCGTTTGCATTAAGTAAATATAGCTGATAATTGCGATAGGTAATATAAATAAAGTTTCAATCGCTAAACCTCGCGTTGCATCAAGCGGAATTTTCTTTTTGATGACACCGTAAGAGGCAAATGATAAGGCCAGTGCTAATGAAACCCATGGAATTGTACCACCTAAAAATGCCTGGTAGCCAACGCCAACTGCAGCAATCAGTACAGCAACAGTAGTAGCTTTAGAAATTTTTTCTTTAAAGAAAATCAGCCCGAACAATACGGAAATGAGCGGATTAATATAATAACCTAAACTCGCCTGTAGTAGATGATTGTTATTTACTGCCCAGATGAAAATTCCCCAATTGATGGAAACCACAACAGACGCGATAAATAGTAAAATAAAATTCTTCTTATTCTTCCATAGTATCTTTATATCGGAAATCGTTTCTTTATATTGGCGGATAATTAATATAAAGAGCGCTGTAAACACGAATGACCAAATAACTCGCCCTACCAATATTTCCATGCTGCCAACATGATCGATTTGCTTCCAATAAAGTGGGACAATCCCCCACATGAAATAGGCACCCATTGCAAACAGGATACCCTTTTTTTGTTCTGACATTATTGCACCTTCTAGTATTTTTATATTTCAATTATAGATGTCGGAATTAAGGAAGTAAATGTTGATGTGTGGGGCAGGTGCTTTTATTCGCCACTTATTTTGTGATAATCGCCAGTTCTTCCTACATATTAGCCAATCACTCTAACTTTATCGTCAATTCAACATCGATATTCGTCACCTAGCACCTTATATTCGCCACTTTCATTTTTATTAGCCACTTCAGCGCACTTATTCGTCATTTCAAACCCGATATTCGTCACTTAACACTACATATTCACCCTTTTGAATGCTGGGGAAATTATTCGCCACTTATTTTGTGATAATCGCCAGTTCTTCCCACATATTAGCCAATCACTTCAACTTAATCGTCAATTCAACTTCGATATTCGTCACCTAGCACCTTTTATTCGCCACTTTCATTTTTATTAGCCACTTCAGCGGACTTATTCGTCAGATCAACACCTATATTCGTCACTTAACACTACATATATGCCCTTTTGAATTGCGGGAGAAATTATTCGTCACTTATTCTATGATATTAGTCAATTCGTCTAACTTAATCGTCAATCACTCTAACTTAATCGTCAATTCAACACTGATATTCGTCACCTAGCACCCTATATTCGCCACTCCTAAGCACTTATTCGTCATTTCAAGCCCGATATTCGTCACTTAACACTACATATTCGCCCCTATCCATCTCCAACACCGCTCCACTAATGGAATAAAGTCATATCCACCCCCGTACATCTTAGGAATGAATATGACTTTTCAATTCAACTAGCTACTCTACTATCCCATTTTGCAGCAAATACATTTTCTGATATAAGCCTTTTTGTGCAATAAGCTGCTGATGTGTACCCCGCTCGATAATTTCACCTTTATGCAACACTAAAATCTGCTCTGCATCTTGAATTGTCGAGAGTCGGTGCGCGATGGCGATAGTCGTACGGCCTTTTCGCATTTTCTCCAATGATTGCTGAATGCCGACCTCTGTTTCCGTATCGATCGCTGCAGTCGCTTCGTCCAATACTAAAATTTTCGGGTTCGTTGCAATCGTTCGTGCAAAGGCAACTAATTGACGCTGCCCGCTTGAAAATGTAGATCCACGCTCCGTCACACGGCTTTCATAACCATCTGGAAGGGCTTCGATAAAGTCGTTCGCCTGCACAAATTCAGCTGCTTCCTTCACCTTTTGTAAAGTCAACTTTTCATTGTACAAACGGATATTCGAATCGATCGTCCCGTAGAATAAAAATGGATCTTGCAACACTAAGCCCATTTTGTCACGAAGCTCCTGTTGTTCAAAATCTTTAATCGATTGGCCATCTATTAAAATATCGCCGCGCTCAAACTCATAAAAGCGCATAAGTAAATTGATAATCGAGCTTTTCCCGCTGCCTGTATGACCGACGAGTGCAACCGTTTCACCAGGATTGACTGTAAACGATATATTTTTCAGTACATCCTGTTTCCCATCATAGCTGAACGACACATTTTTAAACTCAATATGACCTTGTGACACGGTAACAGCCTTATTTTCCTGTGCTGGCTCCAGCTCTTCGTTATCAAGGAGTTCAAATACACGTGAAGCAGCAACAATTGCCTGTTGGAACAATGCCAACCGTTCCATCACTTGATTAATCGGATCAAAAAAACGGTTCATATAAGTAATAAACGCATACACAACCCCTACTTCAACCGCTGTTTCAAACGATGTCCACCCAAAGTAAAACAGTAAAACAATTATAGCCGTGAAGTATACTAAATCAATAATCGGTCTAAGCAGTAGACTATTCATTTTCGTATTCGCCATCATCGATTGGAAATGCTCTTCATTGACACGGTCAAATTCGTCATTAAAGCGCTTCTCTTGACGGAAAGCCTGCACAATGCTCATGCCTGACAGTGTTTCTGATAGTTTCGCATTAAGCTCACTCAATTTTTCGCGCATACGCATATACACGACCGCACTCATTTTGCGGTACAGCCAAATAATATAAATAATGACCGGCAATAGTAGCAGCATATATAGCGCAAGCTTTGCATTAAGGAAAAACATCGCACTGTATACACCGACAATTAAAAATGCTGCCTGTACAAAGCTAATTAATACCGATACGAACATATCCTTAATCGCTTCGGTATCATTTGTCGCTCTTGATACAATGGAACCTGCTGGTACTTTGTCAAAATAACGCATTCCAAGCCTATGGATTTTCGAAAATACATCTATCCGAAGTTGCTGTATGACCTTTAACGCAAGCTGCTGAAATTTAATGTTTTGATAATAAGTAATGAAGACGTTTAATAACTGGATCATGAAATAACTAATCCCCAAAATTAAAATCGGTGTCATATCAAAATTACCGATCATTAAATGGTCATCAATATATACTTTGATTAAATACGGACCGATTATATCCCCTATTACAGTAAGCACAAGCAGGAACAGCGCAATCGCCAATAACTTTTTATGAGGCTTTAAATATGTAAACAGCCGTTTCAAAACAATTTGCTGTTCTTTACTTGAAATGGTATTTGTATCATTCGCCATGACGATCGCCTCCTTGCTCGACTAATTGCTCTAGTTGCTGTAGCTGATACATCTCATAATAGGTTCCTTGTAGAGCCATTAAATCTTCATGCGTACCTTTTTCGATTATCGTACCATCTTCTACAACGATAATGACATGCGCTTGTTGAATCGCACTTAGACGGTGGGATGTAATAATCGTTGTCGCATCTTTACGCTCTTCCTTTAAGGCATGTAAAATTGCTTCCTCTGTCCGTGCATCCACTGCAGACAGAGAATCATCTAAAATTAGAAGCTCTGGTTTCATTAATAGTGCACGGGCTATTGAAATTCGTTGCTTCTGCCCACCGGAAAGTGAGACACCACGTTCACCAACAAGGGTGTTATAACCATCTGTGAAGCTCAAAATATCTTCATCTATATTTGCCAGTCTCGCTGCAGCACGCACTTCTTCCAAACTAGCATTCGGATTGGCAAATGCAATATTGGAGTATAGTGTTGCAGAAAATAAGAAATGATCCTGAGGGACATAGCCAATTGACTGTCGTAAATATTCTTTCTTGTAATCGTTTATATTGTGGTCGCCAAATTGAATCGTACCTTCATATCCTTCAAATTCACGAAGCAACAGCTTTAATATCGACGTTTTCCCTGCACCTGTTTTCCCTACAATACCTAGCGTTTCTCCACGCTTTAATTCAAAGTGCATATCCCGTATCGTTGGGGACGCATCTCCTGGGAAAGTAAATGATTGAACGTTAAAAACAAGATCCCCTGAAGGATTTTCCATAATGGCATTAGGCTTGTCGTCAATATCAAACGGTGTATTTAATATTTTTTCGATACGGTCATAGGAAACACTACCTCGCTCGACAATATTAAACAGCATCCCAATCGCCAGCATCGGCCAAATAAGAATGCTTAAATACGTAGTGAACGTAACTAAATCCCCGACAGTCATTGCCTCTTCTAGAATAAATTTTGTTCCGAAGCCGAGACTTAGCATAAAGCTTAAGCCTACGACAAAGCTGATTGTCGGATCGAATAAAGAATCGACCTTCGCCACACGCATATTTTTCTCTACTACTTCATCCGAAAGCTTAGTAAAATCAGCTACATCTTCAGATTGCTGACCGAACGTTTTTAACACTTTCATGCCGCTAATACTTTCCTGTGTTTTGTCATTCAAATCCGAAAACGCAGCCTGGGCATGGCGGAAACGTTCATGCAATAGTTTGCCATAATAACTCGTCGATAGCGCAACTAATGGCATCGGAATTAATGCAATTAACGTCAAACGCCAATCAATGGTAATCGCCATTGCTAAAATAACAAACCCGCCTGTTGTAATCGAGTCAAATAACGTTAAAACTCCACCGCCAGCTGTTTGCTGTACTGCACTAATATCATTTGTCGCATGGGCCATTAAATCGCCGACACGATTTTTTTGATAAAATGACGGGGACATTTGCGTAAAATGACGATGTAGCTTTTCACGCAATGTACGTGCCAATAAGTTGGAAGAACCGAAAATCATTTGACGCCAGTAATAGCGCAACACATACATTGCGATCGCTACAACTGCAATGATGGCAAGCCATTTGAATAGGCCTGATTTCGTTAATGTTTGATCCCCAATTTCATCGATAGTATATCCAATAATTTTTGGTGGTACGAGCTGTAGAATCGCTACAAATATAAGCATCAGCAACCCGACTGTATACTGAAACTTCCGCTCTTTAAAAAACCAGCCTAATTTCAAAAACACCTTCATTTTTTCACCTTCTTTTTTTACTCAAGTTCCACTATTTTAACAAATTTTATAATTTTCGGATATATTAAAAAGAAATATTTTTTCGGATTCCGAATTATTTTTTTAGTGCAACGAAATTAAATATAGAATTAGCCGATTTTCCACCAAGCTAAGCTTTCTTTTAAACATGAAAAACATAAGAAACACTTCATTTCTATCCTTGTATATTTAGATATTTCCACAGCTTTTTGTCCATACTAAATTTATCACTCCATTCTCAGCAATTTTAAATCCAAGTGTATATAGGATGTTCTCCACTGCGATTGGGAACGGGTTAATACGATTATGAAAGGAAGTTTAGTTAAATGATGAAACAACTATTACTCGCGCTTGCAGCTACATTTTTACTATTTGTACCTGGAGCTAACGCACACACGTACTTGGATTCAACAAATCCGGCTAAAGGCGCGACTGTTACAGAGGATTTGCGAAAGATTGAATTAAAGTATTCAGGGGAAATTGAAGAAGGCAGTATTTTTAAAGTACTGTCCAGTGACGGCTCCGAAATGCCCATAACTTCGATCACTTTAAATGATGGGGTCTTAACAGGTACATTAGCTTCACCTCTTCCTAACGACACTTATATAGTTGAATGGAATAGTATTAGTGAGGACGGACACCCGTTGACAGGTACATTTTCCTTTACAGTAAATACGGCAAAAAATCCTAATAATCAAGAGACTGCGGCAGATACAGTGGAAAAATTGGATTCCAATGTAGACTCCATTGTCGATACATTAAAAGATGAAACCGATTCCGAGGGCGACAATTCCATCTGGACTCTTATCATCGTTGTTGCCATTATTGTTCTTGTATTAGTTGTTATTACGATGTACAGCTATAAAAGATGGTTAGTTAAGCGCAAAGGAAATAGTTAATTATTTTTCCTATTGGAGGAATGCCTTTTCAATTGGGCATTCCTATTTGTCGCGCTTCTTTTATCAATTCACACGCTTTCTTTATATAGAATGCTCCAAAATTTGTTCCATAACTACATTACTTTATAAAAAGGAGTTTCTTATGACAGACAAATTAATCCAGGCTATTTCAGAACATTCCATGCCACTGGACAATGCAAGTTTAAATAAAATAGTAGAGGCTGTTGGAAATGCCAAAATTGTAATGATCGGCGAGGCATCCCATGGAACATCGGAATTTTATACTGTGCGTGCTGAGCTCTCGAAAAAGTTAATTGAACAAAAAGGCTTTCAACTCATTGCAGTAGAAGGAGACTGGCCATCCGCCCAAGCAGTGAATCGATATGTAAAGGGCTACAGTACAGAAAATGGGACAGCAAAAGAGGTTTTAATGAAAGCCTTCCATCGCTGGCCGACATGGATGTGGGCCAATGAAGAAGTCGCAGAATTTACAGAATGGTTAAAAGAGATTAATACCCATCGCGAACATAAAGTAGGCTTTTATGGTATCGATATGTACAGCCTGTTTGAATCAATTGATGAAGTACTGAAATTTTTATCGAATAATCCGCAGCATCAGGTTGATCTGGAACATGCCAAAAAGGCTTTTTCCTGCTTCGAACCATACAACAGGAGCCATGAGCACTATGCCATTTCTGCCGTTCAATTTTCTGATGCATGTATTCATGAAGTGACGGGCTTGTTAAGCTCATTGCGTAACCACCAAGATCATTTTTCCAGTCTGCAAGAATCAGATTTAAATGTCGTGATGAATGCCCTCGTCGCAAAAAATGCAGAATCGTACTATAGGGAAATGATGTCGGATGAAAAATCGTGGAATACACGCGACTATCATATGGTGGAAGCAATTCATGAGCTGCACAAATATCACGGAGAAGAAACGAAAATCATTGTTTGGGAGCATAACACACATATCGGTGATGCTTCCGAAACATCGATGAAGGATGAGCAACTCATCAATGTCGGTCAAGTTATCCGTGAGCAATATGGAAAGGAAAATACCTATGCAATTGGCTTTGGCACATATGAAGGCACAGTAATTGCTGCTGACCGTTGGGGAGACCCTTTTGAAATCATCACAGTCCCACCGGCAAGTTTAAACAAATGGGAAGGCCAACTTCACGCAGCAAGTCCGGACGATAAAGTACTTTTATTTACGAATGAAAACAGACAGTTATTTAATGAATGGATGGGTCACCGTGCAATTGGCGTTGTTTATGATCCTGCTTACGAGGCATACGGTAATTACGTTCCTTCGAGAGTAGGTAGCAGGTACGATGCATTTATTTATATTGATCAAACGACTGCTTTGCGTCCTTTATAGTAAGGGTAATGTGCCCCAGGAGTTCTACTGGGGCGCTTCCACTAGTTCCGCATAAATTATTTCCCCTTCACCGCTCTGTCAACCAATCATAAAAAGGCACTGGTCGAGTACTTTGCTGCTGTTCCACCACTTCTCTTATAACAGGACGTGTAATGGCCTTTTCATATGCTCCTTTATAAATCGCCCGTAATGTTGTACGAATCGATAATTTCCCCTCATGAATATCTTGAATTATTCGCCACATTGCATCCTTTGCGATTGTAAACTCCCGTTTGTTTTGTATCGGTGTCGCTAAAATTGCTGCTCGTAACCCATCTTTTAACTCGTCATTTATTGGCAAGCTCTTCATGAATTCATATAATATTTTTTGCCACTCGTTCATTTGATCAACTGTATATTTATATATTTCATGTAAAGAGCTTGTTTTAAAAAGATTAAAAGAAATAGTTTGTTGTTCTGAAAAATTGTCAATTCCCGCTATTTCATTTACTTCTTCAGCTGGGACCCGTTCGGACATTTCCGATGGGACATGTAAGATTTGATAAATATTCGCCCCTTTTATCCCGTTCAATTTCGTGCTAGCAACGACTCTTATTATCCCAAGTTCGGCTGCTTTTTTAACCGCGCGATAAACCGTTTTCGTACTGATTCCCACACTATCAGCAATTGTCTTAGCCTTTAAATGAGCCGCCCCTGGATATGCAAGTGCCGACTGCGCGATGCGTAAAATGATATTGCGCTCACTATCCGTTAAATCATTCGCTGCAAGGTGCTGTGCCACTGCCTCATCCATTTCCGCTACTGTGTTGAATGTTTCATAATTTTTTAAATAATCGAATACCATCATTTGCATCTCCCTTCACCATACATATGTCAAAAAAATTGGTGAAAAGGGACATGCTTTTGAAAAAAAACCAAAATTTTTTGAGCACAAAAAAAAGCTAAACCTGAGTTCATACAAGTTTAGCGTTTCATTTAGTTTTCTCGTCTTTTTTTCCTTGCCAAATATACGAGCAGGATAAGCAGCAACATCGTTTGAACTAAAAATGCAATTGCATCCCAAAACGCCGCACGATCCCCTGCCCCCATAATATTCAAATAAATGGTAGTAAACATATAATAAAGCTGTGGTATAAAATACAAAACTGTCAAAAATAACGTTAAAAAAACTCCAATTATGTAAAACACACTATATATACGAATTAAATTCCATTCATCCTCGAACATCTTTTTATGGTCCATCTTTGATTTCTTAAAGAATGAACTTAAATAGATTTCGCCGCTCTCCATTAGGTTATAGCACCCCGTTGCATTTTCTACTACATAATATACATCTGTTTTCATATAGAAGCAGCATTGATATACGGTCTTAATAAAAATGTCCAACACGATGATGCTAAGGATTCCTACAAAATATGCATCCGGAAAAAGAAGCATAAAGACAAATGAAAGGAAAAGAATGACCTGTTCAAAAGACATGCCAGCAAGATATAAGATATTCCTCTTTTTAGGGTCGAGCTTCCAAGCTTGAGTCAAGTCAGTTTCAAATACAATAAATATGAGCCGATTCCCGATACTTAAATTAGCCGGTAAATCATGCGACCTAATGGCAAGGATATGCCCGAATTCATGAATTACAATTAACACTAAAGAAATCAATAGATATGTAAGGACATTTAGCACCATAGAGTCGAACAGGAATATATCTTTGTAATGAGGGAAAAGTTCTGGATTCAGTATAAGAATAAATATGTTCGCTGCTAGCAGAAGTAAGTATACCTTGTTTATTTTTCGATTAAAAAACAAACGTCCAACCCATTGTGGAATCCATAAAAAACCACCTTCAGATTTAGCCTGCTTCTCTTTTCCTCTATGTACTTGCACCCCATCTACTTCTTGAACAAGGCCTAACTCGACCAATTGTTCCACAAATTCTATAATATCTACTTCTTCCTCAGGATAAAATTCTTTTAAAACTTTTTCAATCTCGGCCATCCCTTCACCTTTATCCAAACGTCTGATTGCATCAACACTTATCTCAGGCAATTCAAAGAAGTCACCGGAAATCGGCTCCTCCACGATGTAATTTTTTTTATCTTTTTGAATGGATAATGGATATAATGTTATTTCGGATTCCAAGGATACCTTCAACGGATAACCTCCTTTATAAATTAAAATAGGATGCTAAAATTATAGCATCCTAGGGTCATACCGTACTTATCCTCTCGGTATAAGGAAACACCAGAAGCAAGTAACTTTAATTTTATTTAGTTTGCGAATTTTCACTCTTTTTTCCTCCTCTCAAGTCCACACCCTTAGAATACGTTTTAGAAATTTGTAACCAATCAGGGTATATCTGTTTAAATAATTCTGTAAGTTGTGGATCGAATTGACTCCCCTGTCCATCAACTATTCGTTCATATGCAACTTCAAATGGAAGTGCAGGACGATAGGATCTGGAAGAAGTCATCGCATCAAACGCATCGGCAACCGCTGTAATTCTGGCAAGAAACGGAATATCTTCCCCAGCCAGTCCATCTGGATAACCTTTCCCGTCCCATCTTTCATGATGATGATAGATTACGTCAATATTATCAGCAATCCCCTCAACATCACGAATAGCTTCAGCTCCAACAACCGGGTGTGTTTTAATAATAGCATATTCCTCGTCTGTTAATCCACCAGATTTTGTCAAAATAGAATCCGGTATATTAACTTTTCCAATATCGTGTAATAGACAAGCATAATAAAAATAATTTAATTCAGAAGGTTTAAATTTTCCCGTCGACTCTGCCATGCTCATCGCGTATGCAGCAACCCGTTCACTATGCCCTCGTGTGTATGGGTCTTTTAATTCAAGCGTTGCAATTACCCCTTTCACAATACCTTCTAGTTGTTCGTCATACGAATATTTCAATGCTTTAATATAATTTAAAATACGATAAAGTAGAAGAAAAGCAATAAATGAACACACCATCATAATAATAATCGGAAAAATAACAACTGGTTCTTGTGTAAATATACCAACTAAAATATATTTAAGAATTAGACCGTATGATACAAAATATGTAAATTTTTTATTTACAAATATAGGTGAGAACAGAATTATAATAATTTCAACTAAGTTTCCACTCGTATACACAAGAGCACTATCTTTATAATAAAATATATCAGAGATTAGATTAGTAGAAAAATAACCAAAAAACACTATATATTTCACATATTCTATTTTATTTTTTTTAATCAAATAGATGGACAAAGGTATAATCCCAGTAATAACTCCATATTTCACATACATAAACTCGTACCATATCGTACTGGCAGTACCTACATCGAGCCATGGAAATGTTGGGAATAATTTATAATAAAAAATATCATATATATAAAACACAGTATAAAATAGAAATAAAAAAAGGATTGTTGAACGTTTTTCTTCTTGTAACAAAGATGTTTTCTTCATATTTTACCTCGCAATTTTTTTACCAATCAATAGACCTTATGTTGCATAGCCCAATTATAACATGATTTTAGAATTTAGTTCTATATGTCTAAATACTATTTTTCCAATATTTCATTAATTTAATCTATTAATATGTATTCGTTAAATGGATAAGTAAAAGAACCCATTTTATTTCCATTGAAAGGGAATCTTATATTACAATACTACTTTTATTACAAACCCACCCAATTCTTATTTTACCTTTTAAACGAGAGTTTATAAGAACCCGTTTAAATCGATAAAAAACTTTAATTGAAAGCGCAATTTTCTCTAATAAATATAAAAAAGCCCTAACCGCGAAACGCGATTAGGACCTAGTACTCTCGATAATACCACCTAATTTTACAAATAGCAATCATTATTTAACTATACCAATTATCTCTATTTTAACATTTGATTAACTCTCTCTATCCGACGCTTTATTTTTACCTATTAAAACGGATACTCCCTTGGGTCTGTCTGAACGGAAATCCATTTCGTTGTTGTAAATTCATGAATTGCCCATTCCCCGCCATATCGACCTAAGCCTGAAGCTTTTTCTCCGCCAAAGGCAACAATTGGTTCGTCATTTACCCCCTGATCGTTGACGTGAATCATTCCCGTTACAATTTGTTTCGCGACTTCAACACCACGTTCAGTTGTACCGGCATGAACGGCACCGCTTAGTCCATAGTCACTGTCATTTGCAACGCGAATTGCTTCTTCTTCGCTATCTACAACGATTACGCCTACCGCCGGAC
Source organism: Solibacillus merdavium (assembly GCF_014836935.1). Taxonomy (GTDB): domain Bacteria; phylum Bacillota; class Bacilli; order Bacillales_A; family Planococcaceae; genus Solibacillus; species Solibacillus ferritrahens. The sequence goes on from NZ_JACSPW010000006.1 coordinate 49,875, forward strand.
CAAAGATTTCTTCCTGTGCAATCGGCATATCATTCGTGACATTCGTCAAGATTGTAGGAGCTAATACATTTCCCTCAACTTCACCTTTCAAAGCATATTCTGCTCCTAATGCAATACTTTTGTCGATTAAATTTTGTATTCGTTTGATTTGTTTATTGTTGATTAGAGGACCAACAACAACATCCTCATTTTTGGGATCTCCATATTTAATCTGGGATGCCTTATCCACAAAGGCCTTCATAAACGCTTCGTATGCTGGGCGCTCGACAACAATTCGATTCAGCGACATACAAATTTGTCCGCTATTCAGGAATTTCCCAAAGGCTGCAGAAGCTGCTGCTCGTTGTACATCGGCATCTTTTAGTACAATCATGACATTGTTCCCACCAAGCTCTAAAGCTACCCGCTTAAGATGTCTTCCGCAAAGCTCCCCAATATGCCGCCCTACAGGAGTAGAACCAGTAAAAGAAATAATCTGCGGAATGGGATGTTCAATAAAAGCATCTTTAATTTCAGAAGAGCTACAAACCGTAATATTAAATAAGCCTTTTGGAATTCCAGCCTCCTCAAAAATTTCCCCTAGAATGAGACCCCCTGAAATCATTGTTTGCAAGTCTGGCTTAAGCACTACCCCATTACCAGTTGCCAAAGCTGGCGCAAGGGAACGCATTGTTAAATGAAATGGGAAATTGAATGGACTAATAATACCCACTACCCCTGCAGGATTGTGAAATACTCGATTTTCCTTCCCAGGAATGATAGATGGCATGATTTGCCCGTGCATTCGAAGAGGGAATGTAGCGGATTCTTTCATAATTCCTATTGCGGCAGAAACTTCAATGTTTGCTTTCGTATAGGAAGCCCCATTCTCCTCTACTAATACCTTTACAATTTCATCTCTTCGTCTTTCTACTATTTGTGCAGCCTTTTCTATAATAGCTTGTCTTTGATAAGGATTAACCTGTTCCCACTCTTTTTGGGCTTCTTTGGCAGCTTGATATGCCTTATCTATATCCTTTTCATTTGCCAATCGAATTTCCGAAATCGTTTCCTCGTTATAAGGATTCTGATCTACATACACTCTGTCGCTATTTCCTTCTATCCATTCGCCACCAATATATTGTTTATTAAATTTTTTATACATAAGTACCATCCTTTCCAAAGCCTTTTGCTGCATAACTTAAACTTATCTTTTACTTCAACACTTCTTCCCGATTAGTATTAGTAATAATCCTCACTCCATACATTGTTTTCCTCTTAAGGGCTTACAATTTCCCACGTTTAATACAAGAGAAATTTCACAAAAATGAAAAAGCGCTTTAAATCCTATGATTCAAGGATTTAAAGCGCTCTTTAATTAATTCAAAATAAAACTAGCGAAAAGTAAAAAGATGGATTACTCCACTCCTGCATTAGAAATAGAGGCTTTATTAAGCCGCTCTTGACGTTTTGCTGGGTCGAAACGGCGCTCCAGCCAGCCCAAACCTATATCTACAATGACCGCCATTAACGCCGTCGGAATTGCACCGGCCAATATTATAGCTGTACCATCCGTTGCGTTCGTACCGCGGATAATGATATCTCCTAATCCGCCCGCACCGATGAATGCGCCAATTGCCGTAATCCCTATTGCTATAACTAGTGCAATACGGATACCTGTAATAATTATCGATAAAGATAACGGCAGTTCGATCATATAGAGAATTTGTCTACGTGTCATCCCCATACCGCGCCCCGCATCCGTTAAACTTTTATTAATGGTAGTAATGCCAGTATACGTATTTTTAATAATCGGTAGCAATGAATAAAGGAATACCGTTGCGATAACCGTTGATTTTCCTAAACCGAGTACCAGCATAATCATGGCCATTAAAGCTAGTGCCGGAATCGTTTGAATAATATTTGCCAATGTAATGATAAACCCTGCTAGCTTCATATTCTTGGCGATAAAAATGCCGATTGGAATTCCAATAATTGCAGCAAGCAATACACCGTATACTGAAATGTAAAAATGCGTAAAAAATAATTCAAGTACATATAGACCATTTTCCTTGAAATAATAGAAAAGCTGTTCAAATGTATTTAATTGCGATAAATCTTCCATTAGTCACCCTCCTCATTACTGAAATAATTATTTGCGATCAGGAAATTTTCTGCTACTACAGAGGGTTCTAATAAATTATTATCTGATAAATAGTTTAATTCCTGCATTTTATCTGTAGAAATTTTGCCAACTAAACGCTGGAGAATGCCTTTTAGTTCTGGCTTTGCCTCTAAAATTTCATTCGTTGCAAGCACGCTTGTTTCATAAGGTGGGAAGAAGTTCAAATCATCTTCAAGAACCTTTAAGTCATATGACGCAATACGGCCATCTGTTGTATACCCAAGGACAGTGTCGATTTCACCTGCTTGTACAGCATCATACACTAAACCAATTTGCATTGGATATGTACGTTTAAACTGAAATCCGTATTCCCGGACAAAAGCCTTAAAGCCATCACCTTCACGACTTAGCCAAGATGTATCAACACCTGCTTCAATATCAGCAGCGATTGCAGCCAAGTCACTGATTTTATTGAGGTTATATTGTTGCGCTGTTTCTTGCGTTACCATAAACGCATATGTGTTTTCGAAGCCATACGAGTCAAAGAAAGTTTGATTGTATCTTTCCTGAAACGCTTTTTGCACAAAGGCCAATGCCTCGGCTGGGTCTTTTATAAGTTCCGCATTTAAAGCACCCGTTATGTCTGTACCTGTATAACGTGTTGCAGAGATGTTTGCGTCACCTTTGATCATTGCTTGGTGTACAACAGTACTGGAACCAAGGTTATTAATAATTTCTACTTGTTCATCTGAATAATATTCAATCATATGTTTGAGCATATAGCCCATAATTTGTGATTCAGTTGTGACAACACTTGCAATCTTAATTTTCTCAGTATTGCTTGCCTGATCACCGCCAATCGAACAGCCAGCAAGAAAACTTAATGCCAGCAGTATACTCCCGAATAAAAGAATCGTTTTTTTCATCCTGTTAGCCTCATTTCTCTACTTTTAGTCCTTTTGGTGTTGTCCAAATCTCTACTTTAGACAATATAAAATCAGTGAGCAGTGCCAATGCCGTAACAAGTACTGCACCGCCAATAATTAGTTCTGTTTGATAGAGGTTTAAACCGTTAAAAATGAAATCACCTAAACCACCAGCCCCGATATACGATGCAAGTGTTGCCCAAGCAATGACGTAAACAGCAGATAGTCGTACACCTGCCATAATGACCGGGATTGCTAGAGGCAATTCCACCATCCATATAGACTGCAATGGCGTCATCCCCATACTAATGCCCGTTTTACGCAAATCGGCATTGACAGATTTCAGTCCGATATAAGTATTGTTGAGAATTGGAAGTAAAGTATAAATAAACAAAGCAACAATTGCCGGTACTTTCCCAACACCTAAAAATGGAATCATAATAGCTAAAATGGCTAAAGAAGGTAATGTTTGGAAAACACTTGTAATGGCTAATACAATTTTTGCTATTGTTTTGGTTTTAGATAAAAATATACCAAGAGGAATCGCGAAGATTACACCAAGAAATAATGCAATAATGGAAATATAAAAGTGTTCCCATGTTTTTAATAGTATGTCACTGCTGTTTTCAGTAAAAAAGGCTATCATTGAACATTCTCCTCTCGAGTTACAAGAAGAGCATTTTTATTTTCTTCCTCGTCGCCCCAAATCGTGTCATAAATCGTATCAACAATATTAGCACGGGTAATTAATCCGATTAGTTTGTGGTCGTTGTCGACTATCGGGATGTTTTGAAGGTTCCGTTTTAAAATACGGCGGACAGAATCCTGAAGTTTTGTCCCGGTTTTAACGTATATAACCTCTCGTTGCAATACTTCATTAATACTTTGCTGTGTTCGTTGCGGACCTGTAAAACTATCAACGTTTAAATAACCTATCAAACGTTTGTCAGCATCTGTCACGAATAACGTATCAACCCGTTTTGATACCATCAGACGAAGTGCATCGTCTAGACTTTTTTCAATTGTAATGGAGATAGGCTGTATCATTACTTCATCTACTATTTTGACGCTTGGTTTATTTTGAATTAGGCGGTGGGAGCCAATAAAATCGCGTACGAAATCATTTGCGGGGTTTGCTAATATATTGTCTGGTGTATCAAACTGAACTACTTTCCCTTCGTGCATAATGCAAATTCGGTCAGCCAGCTTGATCGCTTCATCCATATCATGTGTTACAAAAATAACGGTTTTGCCAAGGCGCACTTGCAAATCTTTCATTAGGTCCTGAAGTGTGTCACGTGTGATTGGATCTAATGCACCAAATGGTTCATCCATTAAAATGATGTCCTGATTTGCCGCCAATGCACGTATAACACCGATTCGCTGCTGCTGACCACCGGATAATTGGGCAGGATACATATCCAAGTATGAGGTAGGTAGGTTTACAAGTCCGATTAAACGTTCAGCTACTTTGTCCTTTTCTTGTTTATCCCATTTTAGGAGTTTTGGTACGAGGGTAATATTCTCTCGGATGGTCATATGTGGCATTAAACCTATTTGCTGAATAACATAGCCAATTTGTCTGCGAAGCTGCACTGGATTCATTTTGGATAAATCCATTCCATCCATCATGATTTTGCCACTGGTCGGCTCAATCATGCGATTAATCATACGGAGTGCGGTTGTTTTACCACTGCCGCTTGTTCCGATAAAGACGATAAATTCGCCTTGTTCAATATCAATACTTAAATTGTCTACCGCCTTTTTGTTACCACGGTAAGTTTTCGTTAAATTTTGTATGGATAGCATACAATACCACTCCTTTTCATCAAAATTAGAATTTTAAAACCCCTTAAGGATTTCACATAATTCTTATATTGCTTAAGCAACCTGCATTAAAATACCCATTACAAGCAGATTACAAACCATTACAAATGTTTCGTACAATCGAACGGGATAATTAATATATTGCTCAAAAGTAACAACTTAACATTTAAATTAAGTTGCTTTACAATCTATTATATAATATAACTGAAAAAATAAAACCATCAGTTAGTTTAGTTTTTTATCAGATTAGACAATGACAAAATGACTAATCAAATTATTTTGTAAGACATTGATGAACTAAATAAATTAAAAAGGAGCATTTCGAATATCGAAAATGCTCCTTTAGACGAATTCCGTTAAACTGGAAAGTCAATGTTTCCTCAATTATTTAATTTGGCTTAACAAGAATTTTTACTTGATTTCGTTCTTTTAACAAAGCATCAAATCCTTCTTCAACGACTTGATCTAGTTTAATTTTTTTCGTAATAATTTTCTCAGCTGAAAAATATCCTTGTGCCATTAAACTAATTACCGCTGGAAATACATCGCGGTATCCGATAATTCCTGTTACATTGCGTTCGTTTAGTACAATATCTTTTGGATCAACAGAAGCTCTATTTTCAAAAATACTTACAATCATCGCTTCTCCACCAACTTTCACGGCATTAATGGACTGCGTTAATACTGGATCGACGCCGGAAACCTCAAAGGATACATCTACTCCACCATTGGTACGTTTACGGATTTCCTCTACTACGTCGACTTCTTTTGGATCTATGACAGTTGCGCCAAATTCCGCTGCCTTCTGCTTTCGTTCCTCAGAAACTTCACTTACAAAAACTTCGGATGCCCCCGCAGCTCTTAATGCTTCTATTATTAATAAGCCAATTGGTCCTGCCCCGAATACAGCCGCTTTATCTCCTACTTTAAAAGTACTTTGCTTTACCGCGTATAACGCAACGGCAGATGGTTCTACGAGTGCTCCCTGTTCAAAGGAAACGCTATCAGGAATTTTATGAAGCATGACTTCAGGAACATTCGCATATTCTGAAAATCCGCCGCCTCCTCCAGCTAAGCCAAAGAACCCCATTTTTACACAAAGGTTATATTTACCCTGTTTACAGGACTGACATTCACCACAAGCATAAATCGGTTCGACGACAACACGATCACCAACCTGGACTTTTGTTACACCCTCACCGACTTCTACCACATGTCCGGAAAATTCGTGTCCCAATACAATCGGTGCCTTGTCGCCACTTAACGGGTGTGTTTCTATTGGAATAAAGATTGGCCCTGCCGTATATTCGTGTAAATCGCTCCCACAAATTCCGCACCACTCCACTTTAACCTTAACTTTACCCTTCTCTGCCTTTGGTTCTTCAATGTCCTCTACTCGTATATCTTTTACACCGTGCCATCTTAATGCTTTCATGTACTTAGCTCCCTTAGTAAAAATAATTTAAAACCAAACTTTTCTTAGTATTGGCTATTTTGATTATTATTATTTGGTTTTTATTTTTAACTTTAAGTAAACATGATCCGCAGAATTACAAAAGAAGATCCTGCCTAAATATTTAGACAGGACCCTCGATGTTTATTTCAACATTGTTGTTTTTAAAAACTCTTGAGTTCGCTCCTCTTTCGGATGTTCGAAAAATTGCTCAGGATCGCCGCGCTCGATAATTTCCCCATCGTTCATATACACAATCCAATCGGCTACTTCTCTAGCAAATCCCATTTCATGCGTAACAACAACCATCGTCATTCCTTCATTAGCCAGTTCTTTCATCGTAGTTAAAACCTCTCCCACAAGCTCTGGGTCAAGTGCTGAAGTCGGCTCATCGAAAAGCATGATGTCTGGTTCCATTGCAAGTGCTCTTGCAATGGCTACCCGTTGCTTTTGCCCGCCTGATAGTTTATTAGGGAAGACATCGGCCTTATCTTCCAAGCCTACTTTTTCTAGTAATTCTTTTGCTTTAGACGTTGCGACTTTTTTGTCAACGCCCTTTACCATAACCGGAGCTTCAATAATATTTTCCAAAACGGTTTTATGAGGGAATAGGTTGAAATGCTGAAACACCATTCCGACCTTTTCTCTAATCTTATTCAAATCGTCGTTGCTAGGATCGACTTCTTTACCTTCTATAATAATACTGCCACTATCTTTTCTTTCTAAAAAGTTTAGACAGCGAAGAAGAGTACTTTTCCCTGAACCACTTGATCCTATTAAACAAACAACATCGCTTTCGTAAACGGTCATGTCGATATTTTTTAATACATGCAACTCACCAAATGACTTATTCAATTGGTTTACTTTAATCATTTCCTTTGCTTCCATCGGTCTTGCCTCCTACCTATCGCTAATTGCTAATTTCTTTTCTAATCGGTTTACTATGAATGTTAACAATGCTACCAGTACTAAATAGTAGACTGCTACAATGAGTAAATAAGTCATTTCATCAAAATTATTGGACCCTAGTGTTGTCGCTACATTAAAGAGTTCATTCATGGAGATAAATGCGGCCAACGAAGAATCTTTCAAACCGATAATAAATTGGTTACCAAGAGGAGGTAGCGCTCGGCGGAATGCCTGCGGAAGAATAATTCTTCTTAATGTCAGAACTTTGGTCATCCCTAAAGAGCGTCCTGCCTCCATCTGACCTTTGTCGACTCCTTGGATTGTCCCACGAAGGATTTCAGAAATATAAGCGCCATTATGTAATGCCAAAGCAAGTGAAGCAGCCCAGAAATCTGGAATCAGGAAAATCCCGCTAAGTCCGAAGTATAGAATAAAGATTTGAACAATCAACGGTGTTCCTCGAACTAAAAAAACATATACATCTGAAATGAGTTCTAATACTTTTATTTTAGAAATTTTCATTAAAGCAAAGAAAAGTCCAATTACGATCCCTATCAGGATGGATACAACCGTCAGCTCTAATGTTAGGAGCATGGCTTTAAGAAAAACATCTTTTGTGTCTATTAATACTTCAAAAAAATGTGAAAAACTTGGCACTGTACATACGTCCTTTCTTCTTTAATAAATTGAATTATTCCGGTTTTTTTGTAATGTCCTCACCAAAATATTTCATACTGATTTTTGTGAGTGTTCCATCTTCCCGGAGATTTTCCAGCGCCTCGTTAACTCGCTTCAAAAGGTTCGGGTTATCCTGTGGCAGTACAATCGCTTGTTCACTTCGCTCAATTAACTGTCTACCCTCAATTTTAAAGCCTTCTTTTGCAGCATTTTTACCGGTAACAAAATCGGTAATTACCGCATCATGACGTCCGCTGTTTAATGCTTGCAAAGCTGTGATATCGCTGTCATAGGTTTTTATATTGTCTGTATACTTGGAGGCAGTATCAGAATAGGTTGAACCTTTTGCTACTGCTACTTCCTTTCCCGCTAAATCGTCAACAGTCTCAATTTCACTTTCTGGTCTGGTGAAAATTTGCGGTCCGGAATAGTAATAGGGGGTACTGAATGAAACATGTTTACTTCGCTGAGGATTAATCGTGTGGCTGGCAACAGCTACATCTGCACGGCCAGTTTTGACTCCTTCTACAATTCCTTTAAATTTGATCCGCTTTTGAACAGGCTCAAGACCTAGTTCCTTTGCGATTGCTTCGCCAACTTCAATATCAAAGCCTGACATGCTAAGATCTTCATTATTTACAAAACTAAATGGCTTAAATTCGCCAGAAGCAGCAAAAACAAACTGACCTTTATGTATCAGTTCAGATCCATCGGCAAGCTTCTCTTTCTCGGCACAAGCAGATAAGAAGCAAACCGCGAGTAAACTGAAAATGAATATGATTCTTTTATTAAACTGCATATTTCCTACCATTCCCTTTCATAAATTTATAAGATCTTTTGCTAAGTACCTTACAATAAAAGTGAATACCCCTTTAGGTGTCCACTCAAACAAAAAGTGCCAGACACCTATACGGCACCTGACACTCTTTGCATAATTATTCAATGTAAAATGGTTCGTTTCGCAGATATTATTGCTATAGGTAGAAAATTTATCATTACCGAATCATAAAAAAATAAAATAAAATTCTAAAATATTTAATGGAATTTAGGAGGAAGTCAATTATTTTCCCATAAAAAAACTGCATTCCAAACATTGGAATGCAGAACTTTTGTACATTTTATTGAGCTGTAATTCCGCCATCTACAACAAATTCAGAACCTGTTGAGTAGCTAGACTCGTCCGAAGCTAAGAATACTACTAATTGCGACACTTCTTCTGGTTGAGATACGCGTTTTAGAGGAATATGTTTTGCAAACTCTTCGATAGCCGCTTTAGAATCTTCCTGCATAATCATTGGAGTGGCAATTACTCCTGGGTGTACTGAGTTTACACGAATGCCCATCGGCGCTAAGTTTAATGCAGCAGCTTTTGACATACCACGAACAGCAAACTTAGTATCTGTATAACCTACTGCACCACCAACTAAGCCGTTGATCGATGAAATGTTGACAATAGAGCCGCCGCCAGCTTTCATCATTGAAGCAGCTACTGCTTTCATGCCTAGGAAAACAGATACTTGGTTAATATTTACGATTTTCATGTATTCATCTAAAGACATTTCTAACATGTTTTTAGCCATTGAAATTCCAGCGTTGTTTACTAATACATTAATAGGGCCAAAAGCTTCTTCTGCTTTCTTTATTACATTTGCCCAATCTTCCTCAGAAGTAACATTCTGTTTTACGAAGATGGCATTTTCACCTAGTTCTGATGCAAATGCGTTACCTTTTTCTTCATTTAAATCTGTTAACACTACTTTTGCACCTTGTTCTACAAATGCTTTTGCGTGTGCTGCACCCATACCTTGTGCTGCACCTGTGATTATAGCTACTTTACCTGATAAACGAGACATATAAATTTCCTCCTCTAAATAAGTGATAGTCGACTATCACTTTATCATCTTTACAATAACAATATTTCACACACACGTCAAACTTAAGATTTAATAAAATTTAAAAACATTTCTTTAATTAATTGTAATTGCTTTTTTGGATCAAGTTTTACCGGTAGTTCTGGGTCGTGTTCAGTTAAAAAAGATTCTACCGTAAAGTAACTTATATTTTGAACAACCGTAAAAACATATTCAGGAATGTCTATACCTTCTCGAATAGACTGATCTTTCTCTCCCTTCTTTGCAATAAGATATAACACATGTGCCATTTTTCTTCGAACTTTAATATAATCATGATATTCGTTCGAATCCTGCGGCATTTGTTTATATGCTTCGATTGCCTTGAAAAACTTTATAAACTGATGCTGTGGATCATCAATTAAATCAATATAATACGTTAAAATACGTTCAATTTGTTCATACGCAGACGAAGATTCGCTAACAATCCGTTCTAACTCGAGATTCATTTGCGAAATTATTTCATTATGAACAGCTAATATTAGAAGTTCTTTATTCGCAAAATAACGATAGAAGGTTGCTATGCCAATCCCTACCTCTTTAGCTACGTCTTGTAATTGAACTTGCTGCACATCATTTTTTAATATCATTTCTTTAGCTACCTCGATGATTTGTTCTCGGCGTTGTTGCTTCATTAGTTCTCTTTTATTCAATGGTATTCCCCTCAATAAGCTTATTATAGCCTTATTTTAACATGATGATGCTCTTTTATTTGAGAGCCGTTACTCGGAATAAAAAATAAAATTTTATTTATATAAAACAACATAAAAAAACACCGCAACAATTATAGTAAATCGTTGCGATGTAAATATTAACGTAGTCTTTCTAAATCCTGATAATCTTTCATGTATGGGCCATCTTCTGCCACAGCTGAATGATATAATGCTTTAACAGCAAAGTTCTTCTCAAGACCCATTTCTGATTTTAATTTCTTTAATTCATCATGTAGCTCGCGATGTTCATTTATAAGTTTTAGCATTATCGTTTTATTATATTTCATATAAAATCACTCCATTTAGTTGATCACTTGTATGATGACAACTTTTAAATAATTGAATTCCGGGAAGTTGTGTGGCACCGTAAAATCTTCCGGTAATTGATGCTCTTCCAGAATTTTATAGCGAGTACCGGCATCTTTAAACGCTTTGTCGATAAACGTTTTGAACTTTTTCATATTAAAGCTTGCGTTATTTGTTGAGGCAATGATAACCCCATTGTCATTTGTAATAGCTAATGCATCCTTCAACAACTTCGGATAATCCTTAGCCGTGCTGAATGTCATCTTTTTCGTACGGGCAAAGCTTGGTGGATCAAGGACCACAACATCAAACTTCAAGCCTTTACGAGCCGCATAGCTAAAGTAATCAAATACGTTCATTACTTTTATATCTTGTGATTCAAAGTCAATTCCATTCACACTAAATTGCTCGATTGTTTTCGGCAAGCTTCGTTTAGCCAAATCTACGCTCGTTGTGCCAGCCGCGCCACCAAGTGCTGCTGCTACAGAAAACGCACCTGTATAAGAGAATGTATTTAATACCGTTTTCTCTAGAGAATAGCTGTCTCTTAAAGCTTTGCGTACATTACGCTGATCAAGGAAAATACCTGTCATTGCGCCATCATTTAAATCGACCGCAAAATTCATGCCATTTTCCTGCACAATTAACGGGAACTCACCTTTTTCGCCAGTTACATAATCATCTTGATCGATATATTGGCCGTTCGTATTGAAGCGTAGTTTTTCATACACACCGCGCGTATTGACTGCTTGCTTTAATGCTTCATAAATTTCTTCGCGGAATGAATAAATGCCTTCACTATACCAGCTCACCATGTAAAAACCGTTAAAGAAATCTATCGTCAAGCCACCAATACCATCGCCTTCACCATTGAATACACGGAATGCGCTTGTATCCTCTGATGCAAAGAAATCTGCGCGCTTTTCAGCAGCTTCTCGAATTTTTTTCGTGAAAAACTTAACATCAATCTGCTCTTTTTCTTTACGGGAAAGAACCCAGCCAATCCCTTTATTTTGTTCACCGTAATAGCCTGTTGCAATATAGCCGCCATTTTTATCGACTAAATGCAGTAGGCTGCCTTCTTCAATTGATACTTCATTAGTTACAATCGCATCTTTTAAAATGAGTGGATAGCCGTTAGTTAAATCTTTAATTGCTTTTGCATCTACTTGTAGTTCTACTTTTTTTCTCATGTTTTCATCCTTACTACTGTTTTTCGTTCAAAAAAAGAGAGATTTGTGTATACAAATCTCTCCGTACTTCTTTAGTTTACTACGAATGACGGACAATAGCTACTCACACCATTAAGTCGTCACTTTAAATACTGTTTTCATTTTTTCAATAATACCACCCGAAGAATATGTTAAAACACTTCGTTTGTAGAATGATAGGCTCAGGAAATATAACGCTAATACAGTACCCAACAACAAGCCGAAGCTAATAATTGGTTCGATCGCACTTATATCTGTTGCACCTAAACGCATCGGCATAACCATTCCCGAAGTAAATGGAATGTACGAGAATACTTTAATTAGCATCGTATCTGGATTGCCCATACCTGTAAGCATTACATAGAACCCTACAAGAGTCAGCATCATTGCCGGCATCATCACTTGACCTGCTTCCTCTACCTTTGAAACAAGTGAACCGAATAGTGCCCCGATGATTAAATACATAAAGATTGTTAAGAATAAGAATCCCATAACATACAGGAAATAGCCGATTGACATCGAATCAAGCAAGTTCGTTACGATGGACCATTTATTACCCCCGTCCGAGAAGCGGAGCAGTAACAGCAAGCCACCAAATAGGATGATAAACTGTGTAAGTGCTACTAAAAATACACCAACGATTTTCGAACGGAAGTGGATTTCAGGCTTTACACTTACAAGTAACATTTCTAGTGCACGTGACCCTTTTTCTGAAGCCACGTCTGTCGTAATAATTGATAAATAGGTTGCGACAAAAATATAAATAATAATACCGATTGCATATGAAATCCATACACCAGCCATTTTTTCATCAGCGGACTTCCCATCTGCTGCTGCTTCATTAATCGAATTTAATGTAATAATTGGTTCAGATGATAATAAAAGTTGCTGTTGCTCCGGTGATAAATCTAATTGACTCATCGCATAAATTTGACCTGCTTGGCTTAGCATACCTTGAAAGCTTTGCTGATCATTTAACGGTAACGGGTCATAGGATTCAATTTTTGCTGCCAGTTTTCCGTCTGCATCCGTTAATGTAAAGGCCGCATAATAGTCCCCGTCTTTTAATTTCTCGGCGACTTCACCTGCTGTTACATATTCGTATTCGTAATCATCTGTATTTTGCAGTACTTCCGATACATCAAAATTTGTTTCATTTACAACTGCAATCGTGTCAGCATCGCCAGAGAAAATCAAGTCTCTTATTTCAGACCAGTACATAATCCCCGCAAGGACGACTAAATAAAGTAATGTAGTTAATATAAATGATTTAGCTGATACTTTTTGTTTATACAGTTGTTTGACAAGTACCATAAATTTAGACAAGACCAGCACCTACTTTCTCTTTGAAAATCTCATGCAATGATAAATAATCCAAACTGAACTTTTCCATATAGCCTCCATTGGAAAGTAAATCGAAAATAGCAGGTGCATAAGATTCGTCTTCCAAAGTCAGTACTGCCTGTGAGTCACGCTCCATTTTCACATGAACTACACCAGGGAACTTGCTTAACTCTTCAAACGATTTGTCTGTTCGCACTGTTAATTTCGTTTTGCCGTATTGCTTTTTCAAATCGAGCAATGAGCCGGAGAACAATGATTCACCACGTTTTAATAAACATAGATGATCACACAGCTCCTCGACATTATCCATTTGGTGACTTGAAAATAAAATCGTCATTCCTTGATCACGTAAATAAAGAATCGCATCTTTCAGCAACTCCATATTAACTGGGTCCAGCCCACTAAACGGCTCATCCAAAATTAAAAACTTCGGTTTATGGATAAAGCTTGCAATAAGCTGTACCTTTTGTTTATTACCTTTTGAAAGTGTTTCTGCTTTTACATTGCGCTTTTCTTCCAGATCAAAGCGTTGAATCCAGAAATCGATATCCTTTTTAATTACCGCTTTATCCATACCGTGAAGCTCACCGAAGAAGTACAATTGCTCTTCAACTTTCATTTGTGGGAAAATGCCGCGCTCTTCCGGTAAATAGCCTAAAATATCACGATCGACGGATTTAATCGGTTGCCCGTCCCACGTAATTAAGCCTTCCGTCGTATCCTGCAAATCCAAAATCATACGGAATGTCGTCGTTTTTCCAGCTCCATTTTGACCGATTAACCCGAAAATTTCACCTTTTTCAATTGTAAAATTAAGCCGGTCGACTGCCACAAAATCTCTGTATCTCTTTGTAACATCTTTTAGTTGTAACACCATTCTCATTTCCCTCCTTAATTTTCAAACATAGCCATTTCTTTTTTTAAAATACGTTTTCGCTTTATAACATTGATTGTCGGAACGATTAGTAAGAGCACAGCGAGTAAATTCATAACACTGATGAAGAAATTTAAATCATACGTAAGTTCCACCAACGCAAACGCACCATTAGTACAGACCGCCAGGAAATTAATAAATATTAATAGATAATATATCGACAGCATTCGATTGAAATACGTTAACTTGGAAGACGCATCACTATATAATTCAAATGGTCCTTTACTTTTATGCCGGCGAAAATATAGCCAGTTTAAACGTTTCTGAACAAGCTCGATTCCAGCGCTTTCCGTAAAGTCCAAGTATTCTTTCACATCTTTTCCTTTAAGAAAGTGATCAAGTACTTCTAGACGGTACTCGTATTCACCTTCCTCTCCCTGCTCAAAATAATAAAATGAAAATCGTATTTTTTTAAGATGCCAGCCCTTACTTGCCATGTCATTAATCCATTGCTCTTCTTTCGAATCATCAAAGAAAAACTTAAATATACGCATCACATATCCCCTTTGCTTATATCGTTTCATAAAGCACTTTAATGCGGGAAGTTTCCAATTCGCCAAGATGTGATGACATACTCCTTTTTACGTGCTTCCCTCGTTAAAGTTTCAATATTTTGTAAAAATTTTCTCCCGGATCAGGTAAAGTAGCGACCCTATTATTTTTCATACATTGCTATTTCTCTTTTTAAATTTTGTTTACGGTAAACTGTTTTTGCTAGCGGGTATAAAAGTGCAATGAAAACCCCTGTGTTTAGGCCGGCTATAAAGCTATTAAAGCGTAGGCTTTCATCAAGCAGCAAAACTGATCCATTTATGATAGCGGCAATTAAATTTAATACCGCCAAAGTGCTATATATAGTAAAAATGCGATTTATATATGACAGCTTCGAGCTTTGATCGCTATACAGCTCAAAATTCCCTTTACTTTTATGCTGACGGAAATACACCCAGTTAAATCTTTTTTGCACAACCTCTATCCCTGTACTTTGAACAAAGTCTAAATACTCATTTGCCGCTTTACCGTAGCCAAATCCTTCAAGCATTTCTGTACGATACTCATATTCTGCTGGTTCACCCTTGTCAAAGGAATAAAGCGGAAAGTTGAAACTTTTGAAATGCCAACCCTGACTTGCCATGTCATTAATCCACTGCTCTTCTTTTGCATCATCCATAAAAATCTTAAACTTGCGCATCACAAATCCCCTTCCGCTTTTATAATTTTTCTCCCATTGTTATAGAGCTCTTTAATGCGGGTAACTTCAGCTTCAACAATCTGTTTGCCAAGCGATGTAATGACATACTCTTTTTTCCGTCCTTCCCCCGCTAAAGTTTCAATAAATTTCTTTTCCTGTAAATTTTTCAGTGCACCGTACGTTGTTCCCGCGCCTAACTTTACACGCCCATCGCTCCATTCCTCAACGATCTGCATAATACCGTAGCCGTGGCGTGGTTCATATAGTGCCAACAAAATATAATAAACCCCCTCTGTTAAAGGTTGTTGCAACAAAATCCCCCCGTTCTATCGACATCTGATATATCGGCTCTTGATATATAATATATCGGACGCTGATATAGTGTGTCAACAAAATTTTGGAAATAAAGATAAAAACTGATATACCAGCAGAAAGTTACTTGCGGAAACATCCAGTGGGGACATGTATCGTTGAGGGAAGCACCAGCTGCCCCTTTATTTCCCGATAAATCCATTTTTTTCATATACGTTTTCCAGGTTCAATACTTGGTTCATTTGACAGCGTGATCGTTAGAATCGGTAGCGAACAATAGCATCGCATCACGCAAAATAAGCGGAGATTTTACCGCTATTTGATGACTTGGGCTCTTTTATGCGGAAAATAAGGGAAGGTTTTTCCGTTATTTCAGTTTTAAGCGTTCATTATTGCGTATTTTGAATGAATAAGGGAAATTTCTTCCGTTATTTGGGCACATTTTTCAGTTTTTTTCTGAATAAGCGGAATTTCTCCCCTTATTTTTTAGATTGGGTGCTTAATGTGATTTCCCAATCGTTAAGAATGAACTGTTTTAAAAAATAAGCGGAGATTTTACCGCTATTTGCTGACTTGGACCGTTTTATGCGGAAAATAAGGGAAGGTTTTTCCGTTATTTTAGTTTTAAGCGTTCATTTTTGCGTTTTTTGAATGAATAAGGGAAATTTCTTCCGTTATTTGGGCACATTTTTAAGTTTTTTACTGAATAAGCGGAATTTCTCCCCTTATTTTTTAGATTGGGTGCTTAATGTGATTTCCCAACCTTTAAGAATGAACTGTTTAAAAAATATGCGGAGTTTCTACCGCTATTTGCTGACTTGAACCGTTTTATGCGGTAAATAAGGGAAGGTTTTTCCGTTATTTTAGTTTTAAGCGTTCATTTTTGCGATTTTTGAATGAATAAGGGAAATTTCTTCCGTTATTTGGACACATTTTTAAGTTTTTTACTGAATAAGCGGAATTTCTCCCTTTATTTTTTAGATTGGGTGCTTAATGTGATTTCCCAATCGGTATGAACGGACTCTCTTCGTGCCAGATGCGGGGATAAGCATTTTCTTCGCGACTAGTTGAGATAAAACTTTTCTTGCGGTTTTGTCACTTAGCTTCAAACATGCGAAGACTTCTTTCGGGAAAATGGCTTCCCCTTTTCGAACTGCCAGCCGAAGAACTTCCTTTTCGTAATAGGTCAATTCTGTCCGGTCCAGTTCATCACCCAGCCATTGTCCAATTACTTGCTGCACAATCTGTTGACATCGCCGAGGCTTCTCTTTCACTTGGTCATAAGAAAAACGAATTACCTTCCATCCGTCAATTACTAATTGATTTTGGCGTTCGAGATTGTCTGCAAATTGCCATCTACTTATATTCTTTAAGTGGGGACCATACCCGTCAATTTCAAAGCATATCCGGATACCGGGACGGATATAGGCAAAATCTAAATACCTTTTGCCGTCTTTAAAATCATCCACTTCATATTCAGGATGAAGGTAATTAAAATGGTAATAAATCGGCCACCACACTTGTTTTAAAAACAGCATTTCCGCCTGATTGTGACCTTCTTTTAATCGGCGCAGCCTTTCTCCCGTTCTCGACTGTATGTGTGTATTCAAAAAAACTTGATATTCTTCTTCAAAACTCATAGAAATTTCCCTCCAGTATAAATTTTAATGTAGATAAAAAGTAAAGGATGAATGTGGAAGCTGTTTGAGGCTCGTTCCAGGGGTAATACGGAGATAACTATTTTCAGTTTAATAATCCCCATAAATTTGTCAATCTTTATAACCAAAAAAACCGATTCCCTGTTAAGGAAACCGGTTTTTCACTATACTGCTATTTTTTATAGTAATCGACAATCCCGTTATAAATGGATTGTGCATAGATTTCTACATACTTATCATCTACTAATTTTTTGCGGTCTTCAGCATTTGAAATGAATCCAAGCTCAACTAATACAGAAGGGATAATCATATTGCGCGTTACATAGTATTGCGCTTCTTTAACGCCGCGATTTTTCATATTCGCATTGTTTACAATTTCTGTATTAATATATGTGGCAAGCTTTTTATCTTCTTCATACTGGTCACCCGTTGTAATGCTATAGTACGTTTCTGTTCCTTTTGCACTTGAAGATGTTGCAGCATTTACATGAAGGCTTACATAAATTTCACCAAACTTGTCCTGCGTATATTTCACACGCTCTTGTAATGATGGATACGTATCGCCTGTACGTGTCATGTGTACTTTCGCACCGTCTGCTTCAAGCTTCTGTTTTACAAGATTAGAAACTTTTAATACAATCGCTTTTTCCGTATGACCTGAGTTAACGGCACCTGGATCCTTACCGCCGTGACCTGGATCCAGAATGATAATACGGTCTTTTACAGCACTGCCTTTTTCATTCATCAATTTGATATATGATTTATGAACATAGCCTGTATCTTTACCTGCTGTTACCTTTGCCCAATAACCGTTAATCGAATGAACCGCAATAACTGAGCCTTTTGATAATTTTTTTATTGTCTTGGATGAGCCTGATGCTGTTTGACGCATATTTAAGCCCACAACTGTCACTTTACCAATTGTATTTGTTGTCGCGATTGGATGATCATCTACATCCGTTTTTGGAGGTTCTACAACAGATCCCCCTACAACCGTCGTACTTTCTTTTACAATATAGCCAGGTACTCCGTCGACAGTCGTTAAATAATAGCCGCCGATTTCTTTATAAACAGACAATGCTGTTCCAGCTGAAATTTGCGTAATTTTTTTTGAAGAAGAAGTTGGTTTGTAATACAGGTTCAATGTTGCATTTGCTGTGACAGCCTTAATTGATGGACCTATTGAATTACCATCTTGTTCAAGGAATTTGGCATATGATTTACTAATATAGCCGTAATAGCCTTGATAAGATACTTTCAACCAGTTTCCTTCTACTGCATAAACAGATAATTTACCGCCCGTATTAACTCTTCCAATAACTGTACTTGACGTATTCGGACCTGTACGGACATTTAAGCCATCAGTCGTTACAGATACTAGACCGATTACTTGTGTTACATCGACTGCATCCAGTTGTTCCGGTAATGCAAGACGGTATTTATCACTTTTTGCCCGCGCGACAAATGACGCAAACTGTGCTCGAGTAACTGAGCTTTTTGGCATATATTTGCCATCATTTCCTTTTGTAATCCCGTTATAATAAATTGCTTTTATATACGAAGCATATGTATTCGATGTCGTTACATCTGGGAAAACAATCGCTAAGTCCTTGTAGTCATTGACATTTAAATTGAAAGCCACTGCTAATACATGGCTCATTTCTTCACGTGACAGGGGTGCATTAGGAGAAAATTTTCCAGACTTTGCAGAAAACAATCCAAGCTGTTTAGCTCGTTCAATATAAGTGGATTGCTCTGTACCGACCTTAACATCCGAGTAAGAAGATTTACTTACTTTCAGTGGACTCTTACCTGCAGCAATCACTGCCATTTTCGCAGCTTGTGCACGAGTCACACTCATGTTTGGTTTGTAGTATGTTTTGCCCTTTTCCTGATATCCTTTAATTGCGCCTAAGCTAATTAAGTATTGGATCTCTTCGTAAGTGGCATCGGTTGTCGCAACATCTGCAAATACTACTTTAGCTGATGTCGGTGTAACAGCTAGTGTACAAACGAGGAAGATTGCAACAACCAATGTAATCAATTTTTGATTCATTGTTTCCCTATCCTTTCATAAGCTGTCTCCATCATTGTATAGTAGAAATAAGGAAATAAATAGAGGTAAAACCATATTTAATATCAAAATCTTGTTACAGTATAGTTACAAAATGATTACATCCTATAAAATTTATGTTTATAAAGGAAAATAAACGGGTAAAAAGTACATTTCGCATCCTCTAAAATTAGGTATTTCCGCCGTTTTTTAGCTATTTTAGAAAGTCAATCCTAGGATTCCAATTTTCCTACGATTGTTTCTGCAATCTAAAAATAAACCCAAAAATATCATTGTGATAGTATAGACGAAAAAGAATTTTTTCATCATTGTTACTAGAAAGGAAGATTCGATTGGAGAATTCGTTATTTTTAGAGCGTTATTTTTCAAATTTGAAGCTAATGCCCGGGTTATTATATTCATGGGAACCTGCAATTCGCTTTGAGCTGGGAGATCCAAATGAACACGATAACAAGAAATACATAGCAGGAAGTAATGAACGTGCCGCAACGTTATATAACAATTTGCATAGACCCGATGACGAATGCATCATAGTCATGGATGTATTAGAAGTAGATTTGAAACGAAAAAATTTAACCCCTTTTTTAAATAGAAGCCAACACTTTCGTATCGATATGACTACATATGAAATGGAAGAGATTTTAATTTACCGCTTTGAAATAGCATGCAAAGCTGATGAGATTGCAGTTTTAAAATTATTGCGGGCGGTTGTTAATTCAGATTTAGGCGTGAAACCGAATATCCCTCACCGTGTATACATACTGAATAAACGCACCCAGACCATTTTCCATGTATATGATGACCGGGGTTGTGATGTTTTAGGTAGTAATGTTGAAACGCTCAGACCATTGTATGAGCAGTACAATGATTGGATTTTGGATTATGATAGAGAAGCCATCACTCGTATGTTTAAAGGATAGATAGAAGCTGAAAGTATGGGCACATCCACCTTTCAGCTTTTCCTTATTGAACGATAAACTCAGCTGCCAAATGATAGATTTCATCCGTCTCTTTGGAATTACGAAAATCCTTTAAAATACGATATTCACGTTATCTAGAACACCGTAATATCCTTCCCAATCCACTACCCATTCTACTGATTGTAACGGTGCTACATTGTGTCCTAAATCAATAAAACTGTAAGCGTCCTCAAGTATTGGAACCTCATACCAATTGTCCCCGATTTTCTTTTCAACTGAAAAATATTGCCCATACAGAAATCGCTCACTTGAACGATTCTCAATTATTACTGTTAATCCAGTAGGTGTAACAGTTCCGGATATTGTACTCATCGTTACACCATCCAGACTATTAACAGTCACAAAAGGTGTAGGCTCACTATTCGGTTTTTGTGAGCAAGCTGTTAGTAGACAAATCACTATAGTTAATCCTATAACTATTTTTTTCACATACCTCGCCCACCTTTATATAGAAAGAACTTTTTATTGAATTTGACCATTTATCAGAATATTATTAACAGTAAGGAGGCTGTTCAATGAAAACCTTTGCTACTTGCTCACTGCTATTAGGAATCATTTTTACGTTTATAGGCGTATTACCGTTCATTTTTTCCTATCCCTTCAACAATGGTCCTCATTCAGGTCCATCAAATGTTTGGGAATTAATTCTTATGATTTCACACGACGGCAAGGGATGGTATTTGATAATTGGAGTTACCCTATTTTTATTTCCAAACTTCTTGGTATTTAAAAGAAAGAACCTAAACTAAAATCACCAAATTCCTCTTTTAGTAGAGGATTTTTTTATGTACTTTTCTAAGAAAAAGGCTGAAATCCACCTTATTAGTGAATTTCAGCCTGAATCATTATTCTATTGAAGTAAATCCTGTGCAAAGCTAAGTTCTACATAGGTTTTATTTTCTTCCAGTAATACTGGTGCTACTTCAAAATAATGCAGCGCACGATTGTGGCCATATGCTTTTTCACCGCGCGTTACTGTGTAAGATAATGCGCCTTTTGAAAGAATTGCCCCTTTTCCTGTAGAAGTAACTTTAAAGCCAAGTTCTTCTGCCACAAGACGTAAAGGTACCATGATTTTTCCATCGACTTCCTTATAATCCCCTCCAATAATAGCCTGGATTTCCGGTGCGATTTCAGGTGTTTCTACTTCCTCAGCATCATCAAGCTTTGGAAATACGACAATTTTTTCAGGTGAAGTTTGTGCAGGAATACTTCTCGTTGTCGGTCCGTAAAAGACAGCGGCACTATATTTTTTTAAATCTTTCGCATCTACTTTTTCACCTTTTGTATTTACGATGACAGATTTTTCGTTTAAGTTCAGCTTTAAATCGCCATCATCACTTAACCCATTGTCATCAAATTGCGCAACCTTTACTGAGCCAGCTGCATCTTCTTTTTCCACAATCACCACTGCCGGTGAGTATTGAGGAGGATAAATTAAAATCATTGGCTGGTCGGCATAGATATAAATTGAAGTTGTATCCCCGACCTTTAACTCCGCCTCATTACCTTGTTGATCAAAAACGAGTGTTTTGTCAGTAACATGGAAATAGAACATATTTCCATCTACTTCAACTGTATAAAGCTTTGATGTTTCTAGTTGTTTAACTTCCGTAATTTCTCCTGAAAACTTAGCAAATGCCGCTTCCTTCACGACCTGCTCAGCCCCTTCTTTGTTCAGTGGCTGCTCTGCTCCGGCAGTCATCGTTCCTAATAAAAATGCAGATAATGCTAACGGTACTATTTTTTTCATACTATTCCACCCTTTCGGTAAGTTCATTACATTAGTCGATTCATTTCCATAAAGGTTACAAAGAAATTTTATTTTTTTGAAATTGCAGTGCGGTGAGGGCTAAATATTCGTATATTGTTAATTTACCCTGTTCAAAATTATCCAACCATATCCTTTGATAAACACCTGTCTGAATACCATGTTCCAGCTGTTGGCGAACCGCTTGTTTATCTTTAAATAAAACTTCCACCGCTTGCTGCAATGCAGGACTGGAAATTATCGTCATTTGCTTTTGTACCGGTGCAGTTACTGACACGAAGCTTTTTAAAGTTTCGGCAATGGCTTCAATAATCTGTTCTTTATTTGCTTGGTATAATCGTACATCCTCCTCGGAGCTGACAAAGCATATTTCAATAAGGATAGCTTTTTTTACTGTTCCTTTTAAAAAGGCTAGATCTGTACGTAACTTGGCTCCCCTATTTTTAAACTTCCCCGCTTTGGCAATTTGTCCACTTAATTTTTGTGCAAACGGCAAAATTGCCTGGTTTATATACAATACTTCCGTGCCGATTCCTGCTTTTTGTTTATTTTTAGTTGCATTAAAATGAATACTCACATCCAAATGCCGTTGTGTGGCGTTATGCTTTCGGATTAAATACGTTAAATTTTGCTGTTGGTTTTTCGATTGGTTATCAAGGATTGTATGGACCAAAATGCCTTTTTCATTCAATTTCCTCTCGAGCTGCTTTACAACTTCGAACGTTTCCTCCCCTTCATCAAGAAAACCCACTGCCCCCGTACCTTTTCCATAATGACCTGCACTAATTGTTAACATGATATTTCACCTCTTTTTTCATATATATGTCCTAATAATTTGAGAAAAGGGACAGCGATTTCATTAATTATATTAAAATAGTTATATACATATGATGTTGTTACACGGCTATGTTAAAACGATCATAGAGTTTTGTATAAAAGTTCGTTACAATGAAGTAATTATATATACTGTGAGGGTTAGGCATGAAAAACAAAAGAATGATTGGGTTTTTATTAGTTGTAAGTGGCTGTTTTTTCTGGGGTATTGGCGGAACGATGTCACAACTACTGTTTTCTCAAGGAATTGAAGTGAGCTGGCTTGTATCAACACGACTAGTTATTGCAGGTATATTACTTTTAATTACCCAGGCAATATTTAAAGATCGCCGTCAAATACTTGATATTTGGCGTCAAAAATACACAGCATTCCGATTAATTATATTTGCAATTGTTGGTATGCTCGCTGTGCAATACACTTATATGGCATCGATTAAAGAAGGAAATGCAGCGGTCGCCACATTACTGCAGTATTTGGCACCTGTCATGATTATTGTATGGGTTACACTTCGCGGTCATTCAGTATTCACAAGAAAAGATGCGGTAACCATTGTGCTGGCCCTGAGCGGGAGCTTCCTTTTACTAACAAACGGCTCGCTATCAGCATTTGCCGTACCTCTTCCAGCTATTATCTGGGGATTGCTGTCAGGTTTGTCGCTTGCTTTTTATACACTTTATGCTATCCCTCTGCTGCAGCGGTTTGATTCACTTGTTGTGGTTGGTTGGGGTATGCTGCTTGCCGGAGTTACGATGAGTTTTGTGCAGCCACCTTGGGATGTTGATATTTCGAATTGGACTGGATCGACAGTCTTTTATTTAATTATCGTCATTATTTTCGGCACAATGCTCGCATTCTGGTTTTATATCGAAAGCCTGCAAACCCTTACTGCTAAAGAAACAAGCTTGCTTGGCAATATTGAACCATTGACTGCCGTGTTGGCAACTGTATTATGGCTAAAGGAACCGTTTGGCAGCTTCCAATGGTTTGGTACTTCGCTCATTTTGGCTATGATGATTTATATTGCGTTAAGAGCGGATCAGACACGGGATACCATCTCGGAATGAAGTCGCTAGAGAAATTTTATTAGAACAATATGATCCGATATTAGAAACTTTGGACTGGATATTAGAAGATTTACGGGTGATATTTGAAGATTTCAGCAGTTTATTAGCAAATGCGACCTATATATTAGAAAACCGCGAATTTATTAGAACTTTTAAACATATATTAGAAGGTTGAACTAAGTTATTAGCATTTTTTCTTTACCGAGATTATTTTAGAACTTTTATCATTATATTAGAAACTTTAACCACGATATCAGAAAATTTCCGGGTGATATTTGATCATTTCGATACCTTATTAGCACATGAAAACGATATATTAGAAAATCTTAACTTTTCATTATTCATTAGAAGATTCAACCCAGATATTAGAAAGATAAAAACCAACTAGACAAAATAAAGCTAGTTGGTTTTTTCTTTTATAAATTTTCAATTGCCTTAAAGACGTCAAAAGCCCCTTCACTTTTGTTCGAACAAACTACTGTCATTTCATTGCTTTCCGGATAATAGGCAGAATGGAAGCTTACCCCCGGATCATAGCCCATTACGTGGTATTTTGTAATGATTGAGTCGTGTATGTCAATCCAAACGCCATAGCCGTAAAATCTGTCATAATCTTCATCTGTGTGGATATATGGTTTAAGCAACTGCTTTGTAACCTGCTCGCTCAATAACTCAAAGTCAAAAAGCGATTTCCAAAAATGGGCCATATCTTTAACTGTTATAAATGCCCCACCGTCTGCCCCGCCTTTAGCAGGCACGGAATAGATATTTGATCTCGATGATCCATCTTCATTGTCAATATAACCTAGTGCAGTATTTTCCGGTAAGGCATCCATTGCAAAATATCCTGATTGTCCCATACCGGCCTTGTTAAAAATTGATTCTACTATATACTCCTCAAAACGCATACTGCTAATTTTCTCAACGACCAGCCCAAGCAGTATATAGCCGGCGTTATTATAATGGAATCGCTCGCCGACACCTAGCTTCATTGGTTCGTGCTGAAATAACGGTAAAAAATCATGCCCGTTACGCATTAAATACATCGGGTAATTCACCCATAATTGTTCAAAATCATCCATCACTTCTTCGTCAAAATAATCCGGTATACCTGCTGTATGTGTGAGTAAATGATGAATCGTAATGTCTGGGTCAAAATGAGGAAATGCAGTATCCAGTACATCCGATAACTTCGATTCAAAAGACAGCTGACCTTTTTCAACAAGCTGACAAATAGCAACGGCTGTAAAGATTTTGCAGCCAGAAGCAATCCCAAAGCGCGTATACTCCTTATTCAATACTGCGTATGATCGATTGGCATAGCCATTACTGAACTGCTGTATTACTTCATCATTTCTTTTTACTAAAACTGTACCCGAAAAATCAATTTCTTCTATAACTGCTTGCACTTTTTCATTAACCTTATTCATTTTCATCTTATTCCCCTTCATATTGAATGATGTAAGATAAAAACTGGTTTACATAGATTTTCTGAATGATATTTTCAGAATAACAAAACTTGGCAAATTAATTTTAACATATTAAACTGAAAATTTAGAAACTATATTTTTATAAATTTTAAATTTGGGAACTTATATGTTTCATCGCCGAAATTTTTATTATAAAAAACGGCAAGTAAAACGAAAAATTAAATCAATGCTAATTGCAGCACAAAAAAGTCGTAATCATCATAAATATTTACATTAATAATTGACTAACTGCTTCACCTTTACTTCAAGGCCAAAACGACGTCATATTACTTTATTATCTTTCAATTTTCAGTTCTCATTCGTTTTTATGTTTTCTATCGATCATTCAATTTCGTTTTTATTTCTTCTAACAATTTATTTTGCTCAACTTGCTTCTCTACAATTTTATCTGTTGATTTTTGTATTGTTGTTGTTATTGACCATAAAAATATCCATAAAGCCACAATAATTGCAAACGTTTCTATAATGAATCACCCCTTTACTGTTTCTTTCAAAAATATCGTAAGTAAGGACGCCAATTTTTCGGGAGCATCCGTATTTACTTCATGACCAGCACCTTTAACTATGCTTATATCTGCATTCGGTAGTTGTGCCGCCAACTGCTCCGCTGCCCTTTTATTCGCTTTATCCTTTTCCCCACATACAACTAACGTATTGCATCCAATCCTCTTCAAACCTTGACTGAAATCCAAGTCTGTCATAGATTCAGTCAATCGAATGAAATCGCTCTTGCTGGAGCCAAGTTTCTGAAAAGACGATTTTGGTATAAACCGAAAAACAATATTTTGTACTTTCAATAATAATTTCGGCATTTTATATTGTGGGGCTATTAAAACAAGAGATTGCACTTTTTCCGGATGATCTATCGTATAATTCAATGCCAAAATTGCTCCAAGCGAAAGGCCAACAAGATTGACGGGTTCTAGTAATTTCTCAATATATTCCGAGAAAGCAGCGTATAGATTTTTATAAGTTAATTCTTGACCCTTCACAAGATCAAACAAATCCGGATGATACATTTGATTTGATTCCCCCATGAATGTAATCGTTTCCTCCCAGCTTGAGGAATTTTGCCCTAAACCATGAACGAAGATGGATGTCATTGAATGGTCCCCCCTTTACCGTTTGTGAGGTATTAATCGTTCCTTCAAACTTTCAGCAATACTTTTCCTTCATAATTCCGGCTTTCAATTAATTGATGTGCTGCTGCAGCATCTTCTAAATTAAAAACTTGTGCGATTGGAAGTGAAAGCTGTTTCGTATTAAAAAGTTCAATTACTTTTTCTGCAACAGGTGCCAGTCGTAATGGATCATGCACTCTTGTAGTGCCTAAGCTAAACCCTTTAATGTTTCTGCAACTGCTGTGGACATCACTTGTTTTCAATTGGCCAATTTTTCCACTGCTGTTTCCAAATTGTACAAGGGTGCCATATAATGCTAAGCAATCTAAACTCTTGCTTGTTATATCACCTGCAACCGAATCGAATATAATGTTTGCCCCTTGATTATTTGTTACGTTCAAAACTTCCTCTGTAAATGTTTCATATGTACAAACCATGTTAGCCCCAAGTTTTTTTACATAACTTGCTTTGCCGATGTTACCAACCGTTCCAATGATGCGTTCAACACCTGCTATTTTTGCTAACTGTATAAGCATCGAACCTACGCCACCCGCAGCACTATGTATTACAATTGTATCAGTCATTTTTACTTGTCCAATTTCATGTAAAAGCATATACGATAAGATGGAAACAGTCGGCATGGCAGCAGCTTGTTCAAATGAAAGCGTGTCAGGAATTTTAAACACTAATTTTTCATTAGCACGAACATATTCTGCATAGGCTCCCCCTATAGGAAAAGCAATGACTCGGTCCCCAATTGAAAATTTTGAATCGGGAGCAGTTTCTACAATGGTCCCGGCAGTATCTAAGCCTAATGTTAAAGGAAACTTCCCCTGACCTTTATTGCCGATTCGCTGTTTTATATCTGCATAATTGACACTTGTATAGGAAACTTTAATTACACATTCTCCATCTCCTATTTTCGGTTGTTTAATCTCCGTGTAAGTAAGAACATTTGCATCCCCAAATTCATTTTGAATAATCGCTTTCATCGATAGACCCCCTTACATAATAACCATATTTTAGCATAATAGGTCGAACCGTATTGGAATTCATTTGGAGCACAGCAAAAAACACCATTTTTCTCTTAAGGAAAAATAGTGTTTGTTTTTTAATTTAATATCATGCGCTACATAAAGATACTGCAATCAATGTGTCTCCGTCTTTACCGCTACTACAAATGCTGCAAGTACAGAGAGGAACACGACAATAAACGGTGCGTAGAAAATTAAAAAATCCATCATAAAATCCACTCCCTATACATGTGTTTCGTCTTCTCCAGAAATATAGCCTTTATGAAAAATAAATAATTTAAATACTAAATACATTGATGGAATGAGTAAAAATAGTCCAGCAATAAAGGCTAATACAAGTGCGATGGCCATCGATTCATTTGTAAAACTATCGTGAATCGTTAAATAAGGATAAAGCAAATAAGGGTAATGAGAAATGCCGTAAGCAAAGAAAGCTGTGGCAAATTGTAAAATCATCACAACTACCGATAGACCATAGCTTTTCTTTCTCCAAATGAGCCAAATCGTTATTATAAATAAAATGCCGGATACGATAAATAGCCATGTAAGATCTAGAATATTTTGATAGTGCCAGCTATTTGTATTACGCATTTCTAAAATAATCCCCATGGCACTGACGATTAAAGGAATAGCCCAAATCAGTGCATATTTACGCATCAAATCACTTGCCTTTAAATCGCCTGCTTTATTGGCATACCAATTTAAAAAGACTGCGGAAATATAGAGAACAGCGGTAAGACTCAATACGACAATTGACCATGCTAGAGTACTTGTGAATAACGCGCTATAGTCAAGTTTCGGACCATTTTCATGCATTGTGACAAAGCCACCCTCTGAAATCGCCAGTACGACTGATAATGACGCCGGGATCAATAAACCTGCTATGCCGTATGCCGTCGCATATCCTTTATGTCCTCTTAACCCACTGTAGGATTCAAACGCATAGTAGCTCCCTCGGATTGCCAGCAAGATTAAAGCAATCGATACCGGAACTAACAAAATTGTGCCATAATAATATGCCGTCTGCGGAAAGAAGCCAACGATGCCAACAAAGAAAAATACTAAAAACACATTGGTAATTTCCCACACCGGTGATAAATAGCGTTTAATTATTTTTGATAAAATATTATTTTTCCCCGTTAAAAGACTATACGCATTGAAAAACCCTGCCCCAAAATCAATCGAGGCGACAATAACGTAGCCAAACAAGAAAATCCATAAAACAAAAATCCCGACGATTTCTAACGACATTATTGTTCACCGCCTTTACGAAGCGCTAATTCTTTGGAAACGGGATTATTTTTAAACATTCTTCGTAATACGACAACGCTTCCGATCCCTAATATTAAATAAACAACAGCAAATGCGATAAACAGCCATTCGACACCGGTTGCTGTTGTTGCGCCTTGCTCTGTGCGCATAATCCCGTATAAAATCCATGGCTGCCGTCCCTGTTCTGCTAACCACCAGCCTGTTTCAATTGCTATAAATGATAAAGGTCCGCCTAATACGATAAGCCACCTGAACCACCGGGAAGTAATCCACTGCCAACCTCTCCATTTTCCGACTACATAGCCCATTGCTAAGAAAATCATTAAACTGCCGATTGCCACCATAATATTAAAATAATAATGGGTAATAAGCGGTGGCCTTTCATCTTCAGGGAAATCATTTAACCCTGTTACTTCTGCATTGAAATTATTACTTATTAAGAAACTCAATACTTTCGGCATACGAATTTCATACTTTACTTCATCCCCGTCGAGTATCCCGAAAAATATTAAATCTGCCCCGGCTTCTGTTTCAAAATGCCACTCGGCTGCTGCTAGTTTTTCAGGTTGATATTCCGCTAAATACTTGGCAGAAAAGTCCCCTACCACTGCTGTCGCAATCGAGAAAATGAGTCCTAACTTCATCATCAGGTTCAGCGATTTTTTATGATAAATGTGGTCCTCACCTTTCAGCAGTTTATAAGCTGCAATCGCCGCTAGTGTAAATGCTACGGTCATAAAACTCGAGGTTAACACATGTCCGACTTTAGTTGGCATAGCAGGTGTAAACATCGCTAAAATCGGTTGAATATTAACGATTTCTCCGCCAATGAGATCAAAGCCCCTCGGTGCATTCATAAACGCATTGACAATCGTAATGAAAATTGCCGACATGAAAGCGCCGATTGCTACCGGAATGAGAAGCAACATATGATATTTCGGATTTTTAAATCGATCCCAAGTATACAAATAAATTCCTAAAAAGATTGCTTCAAAGAAAAAGGCGAACGTCTCCATAAATAACGGCAGAGCAATCGTTTGTCCTGCTAACTCCATAAACTGAGGCCATAAAAGGGATAGCTGCAAGCCAATAATGGTTCCAGTCACAACCCCTACCGCTACTGTAATCGTAAAGCCCCGCGCTACTCTCCGTGCCAGCAATGTATAATGTTCATCGTTTTTCTTATAGCCTACATATTGAGCAATTAAAATGATGAGCGGCACCCCGACACCGAGCGTCGCAAATATAATGTGAAAAGTTAATGTAAGCTCTGTTAGCGCCCTGCTCCAAAACACCGCCGAGTTGTCCATTGTTTTACCTCCAACATCTAAGAATCTGTAAACCATGTGCAAGTTCTACTAAATATCCTCACATCAGTATTCACATCCAGTTTATTAATATTCACCGCTCGCAAAGATTCTCTGCTCCTCAGAAGTAAAAAATGCGTAGTGGATGGTTGCTTTTAACAAAATTTGACTAGTATAGCTAATGAGGAGTTGATATTATGCCATTTCTGCAGCATTTCATGCGCGCTAACCGATCCAAAATTGTTATTTTAATTTTCATCTCATTATTTTTGGGAGGAAGTATTATTTTGCAAAGCTACAGCATTGTAGAAACGGTCAACCTTGTTTTTATGGAAAAGAAGCCTTTTTCGTATACGTATGTATTCTTTTCACTCTTACTATTAGCCATTGTTGTTAGACTGGCTTCTCAATATTCTTTAGGGCGGATCGGCGGAAAGCTGGCGGAAGATGTAAAGGTGACAGTTCGGGAAAAGTTAATGCAGCATTGGTCTTCAACGACAATGGAAAAACACGTCTCTTACCAAACCGGCGAGAAGGTCACACTACTGGTAGACACTGTGGACCAACTGGAAAGTTATTATAGAGAATATACACCTCAGCTTATTAAGACTGTCGTAGTCCCTATTATGATTTTGACTGCTGTGTTTCTCATTCATCCAAATAGTGGTTGGATCATGCTCATTACTGCACCATTTGTACCCATTACTTATATCATCATCGGAATGCAAACGAAGAAAAAATCCGAGGAGCAATTGGATGCACTGAATCGATTTTCTGGTAAATTTCTAGACTTGCTTCAAGGGCTGCAAACGATTCGCTTGTTCGGGCAAAGCAAACAGCAGGAGCAGATTTTAGCCAAGAGCAATGAAGCATTTATGAGCCGGACACTTGGCGTATTAAAAATTGCATTCGCCTCAACACTTTTTATTGAGCTCATTACAACACTTGGCATTGGTTTAATCGCACTGGAAATCGGCTTTCAAATGATTGTTTTTAAAACATTAACCTTCGCGCCGGCATTTTTTATTTTGACATTGGCTCCTGAATACTATAATTCGTTGAAAGAATTAGGCACGGCATTTCATACAGGCAGAGGAAGTTTAGGTGCTGCCGCATTACTGGAAGAACAGCTGAAGGAAGATGAAAAACCTGTACAGTGGGGAAATCAAAAATTAGCAAACGGACCGGTGCTATCTGTTGAAAGTGTGACATTTCGCTATAACAGCGGCTTTACTATCGGCCCCCTGTCATTCACAATCCAGCCTGGACAAACCGCCGCATTTATCGGGAAAACAGGTCATGGAAAAACGACGATATTAAATCTTTTATCAAGTTTAACCGAACTGGATTCAGGGGCCATCTATTTAAACGGTGAACCGCGCAAATCGTACCGTGCAAATGACTGGTATGCACAAACAAGCTATATTTCACAGCATCCGTACATTTTTGCAGGAACACTTCGCGACAATATATGTATGGGCATTCAAGTTTCAGATACGCAAATTTATACCGCATTAAAACAAGCACAATTAACAGAATGGGTTGCCTCGTTACCTGATGGACTTGCTGCCGTGATCGGTGAAGGTGGTATCGGACTATCAGGAGGCGAGAAACAGCGTGTGGCCATTGCACGAGCTTTCTTGAAAGAACCCTCTATTGTTTTCTTTGATGAGCCAACAGCTGGATTAGATGTCGCAACAGAACATTTGCTCAGTACATCCATTGAAAAGCTAAGTGAACAGGCAACCGTTATTATTGCTGCTCATAAGTATAAAAGCATCCGTTTTGCAGATGTCATTTTTATCGTTGAAGACGGGCAAATCGTCAAAGCCGGCACACCCGATACACTGAAAGATCACCCGTATTATAAGGAAATGGTCGAAAGGAGGGTTACGTAATGCAGGAACTGGTCGCAATGATTTGGCAGGATAAAAAAGATGTGCTTCTTGCTTTACTAGCTGGCACAATAAGCGGATTAACAGCGGTGGCTTTATTTGCACAAAGCGGTCTGCTCATTTCAAAAGCTGCCCTCATGCCGCCTTTTTACATCATATTAATTTTAACTGCCTTTCTTAAATTATTCGGTGTAACAAAGTCCGCGAGTAAATATGCCGAACGCTATATTTCACACCGCGTTACCTTTAAGTTTATTAGCATTGTGCGGATGAATTTTTTCAAAAAACTATTGCCTCAAGCACATGTCCTTAACAATTATAAAAGCGGTGATCTGCTAACCCGTATAACAGGCGATGTGGAGCAGTTGCAAAACTTCTTTTTACGCGTACTGTACCCACCATTTATCGCCTTTTTTGTATTTATCGTTGTCATATTATTTTCACTGTTTTTTTCTCCATGGATTTCACTGCTTTTGCTCATTGGCATTGTTCTGACAAGCATTGTCGTTCCATATATATTATTTCGCCGCCGTCCATATTCTACAAGTACATTAGAAAAAAAGGAACTCACGATTTTGGCTACAGAATACTTTTACGGCTACAGGGATTTAATACTGCATCATCAAAATGAATCAAAAGCCGAGGAGTTATCAGCCTTATACAAAGCATACGGGAATTCCCGCAGAAAAGAGCTTGATCAGGAGCAGACTTCTTATTTATGGAATCAGCTCATCGCTTTGTTTACAAGTTTTTCGGTAGTATTTGTCGGAGCTTATTTAACTGCAGTCGGACAGCTGGATGGCCTGTATCTTGCGTTAATTGTGCTAATCTCGCTTACGGTTTTTGAATCGGCTGTCCCGCTCGCCCTCGTTCCTATTTTTGCAAGACACACGAAAAATGCCGTTGACCGGCTTGAGGAAATTACATCTAAAAATGAATCAGATGGAACACTCCATTTAAAGGGTGTTATCCAAAATATTCAATTGCACGACGTCTCCTATTGGTATCCTTCTGCTGCCCGCCCTGCTCTTGAACAGCTCTCGTTAAACATTCAGGCTGGTGAGAAAATAGCCATTATTGGTCCAAGTGGCTGCGGAAAAACTACGCTGTTGCAACTTTTAATGAAGGAAATAAAAAGAACGTCCGGTGAAATTTACGTCAATACTACTGATATTAATGCCATCAGTTCACAGTCGATGTATGCGCATATGAGTACGATGCTGCAGCACAACCATTTCTTTTCGGGAACAATCAAAAGCAATCTGCTAATGGCAAACGATGAAGCATCAGACGAAGCGATACAGAAAGTACTCCAAAAAGCTCAGTTAAACAAAAACCTGGAAGATCCTGTTTTTGAAAAAGGTGGGAATTTGTCAGGCGGAGAAAAACAGCGGTTAGCTTTTGCCCGACTTTTATTAAAAGACAGTGACTTATGGATTGTGGATGAACCATTTACGAGCCTGGATGTTCAAACAGAAAAAATATTGTTCAACACCTTACACGAGGAAGCCGCTAACAAAACCGTTGTTATGGTCACCCATTCCCTAGCAGATTTGGACCGGTTTGATCGCATCTGCGTTATGCTCCGGGGACAAATTGTCGAATGTGGTTCACATCAGCAGTTGTTAGCTAAAAAAGGACTTTATTGTGAGATGCTTAATCAGTAATGAAAAGGGCGTTGATTCTAATTACTGAATCACGCCCTCTGTTAATAATTAATAATTCTTTCTTCAACCTTTATCTTAAGTAGTAGTACCTCATCATCCTGTTGAATGATTTGATTAATGGAATCCTCATCTTGGAAATCGAACGTACGTATTGAGCCGCCTTCCGTTTCTCTATAGATTCCTAAAATTTTTGTTTGACCTAATTCCAATTCTACTTTGTCATTACCAATGGCATATTCCGATCCTCTAAAAACACCCGACTTAGCTTCTTTTTCAATTCTTTCTGGATGGGTTCTAACACTAGGTCCATAAAGGAAAACAAGTGTGTCTTCTTCTGAGCTCGTATTAATCATACCAAAACCCAAATGCCCTTCTTGAACTTTATTAGGACTGTTCCCGTAGGACAATTGCGTTAATGGTTCTGACTCTAACTCACCGTCAATATATCGCTCCACCCATAGATTCACCCAGCTTTTATCAGCATTCGGTAATTTAATATTAAAATCAAACAGGACGCCTAAATTTAAATCATCGAATGTATCCACATATTCTGATTCCGAATTAACCTCGATTGTTATTTTCTCCTCACCTGAAATAGTAGCGCATCCAGAGCTTACTATTAAAATTAAAAGTAAGGCGGAAAACAAAGTAACAGATTTATTTCTCAAAAATTCTCACCCCAGTCTTATGCCAGCATAGTCATTTTTAAAATTTGACACAATGTCATTAAAAATTTCAGTTTTCGTATACAAATGATCACTCCGTTATGATATGTATTTTGTTATTTGAGTAAAGAAATTTTAAAATAGCGGTAATAATTTCCCTTATTTCAAAAATAATCAGAAAATCCTTAAAAATAACGGAAGAATTTTCCCTTATCATGTCTAAAATCATAAAAAAACGTGCTTTTTAATGAAATAACGGTAATTTCTCCCCTTATTTCCGCTCAAATCCCGCCAGTTTTGCATTTAAGGGTAAAAACTTCCGTTATTTATTTCACATAAAAGATTGGCGTTAGAATCTCGGTTCATAATTTTTCAATTCATCCTGAGATAAATTCTTGTACTGAGAATCAATAATCTGATACTCGTACTGTGATACGCGGCCATGTGCAAAATAAAGATATTCAACGTACGGTTCATTTTTAAAGACCACAGCTACATAAAATTCAGGCATTTTGAATCCATAAACCCCTTCAACTTTGGCTATTTCACTTTCATCGTATCCCATTTCCGTAATCAAATAATCCGATACCCTATTTTTATAAATACTTTTATTCACTTCAATATAAAGAAACCGTGCTAGTATTAATCCTAAAACTAAAATAGCGATAAATATAACTACTTTAGAACGTTTGGTCATATTCCCCTCCCTGTTTATACTCCCTTTAATTGAAAAATGCTAAATAGATAACAACAGCAATTACTATTATAAGAAAGAGTATTCCTGTCCCTTTCCAACCCAAATCCCCAATCAAATCCTGAATACCTCCACCATGCATACTAGCAGCTGGATTTCGCTTTAATTCTTCCTGTCTCAATCGCTCTCTTCGTGCTTCGGGAGTTTCATTATTTTTATCCACTCAGTACACCTCCATCAAAAATCTACTTTTTATTAATGATCTTTACCACAAGCTACACAACGCAGATCGGTGTCATTTTCTCCATACATTCGAAGTTCCTTTTCGATATTACACACCTGACATTTTTCAAATCGAATTTGAGGAAGTGTACCCGCTTCAGCTAATGGAACCCACTGTTCTTCATATAATGTTTTAGTCATGCCGTAGTCAATTAAAACTAGATGACCTTCCTCATTCAATCCGTAATTTCCGCTATCTTTAAAATCAAAGCCATCCAGTTCTTTATCAATTACATCGAGGGCAGCTTTTAAATCTTCCGTCATTCTTGAATCCGATTCTAAATCAATATCGTATGAGCAGTAATTGTTTAAAGGGAGTTGCTCATAAAAAGGCTGAACGACATATTTTTCGTTCATAAAAAGAATGGGGGCGATATGCTTTTCTAATCGCTGCATTTCTAATGATTGATACATTTCATATTCATTTTTACTTTGAGCGTATCCAATAGGATGTAAAAATGTTTTAATGACAAGGTTTTCATTACGATAAACTTTTCTTGTTGAGCCGATACCAATCATTTTCGCATTTTTTATAATATCATCAATACTTTCTACCACCTTGGAAATATCCATTTCATCATCACCAAATCATTATGTATTTTCTACGTTCCTTGATACCAACTTTCATCAAATTCGAGGTTTAATGCCTTTCCTAAACATATGCCGAATTTAATAAATCCACATCCTCTTGCTGTAATCATATTGCCATCTTGTACGACTAAATCAGGACAGTAATTTTCCTTCTCAAAAACGCCTAATTTTTCAATCGCTTCCATCGGTAACCCCACCGTATATTTCTTCCCTGTCAGCAAACCCGCATTTGCCAAAAAATACGGAGAACTTGATATACTGGCAACGATTGTTTCTGTTGAAAAGACCTGCTTTAAAAACTCAACTAAGTCCTCTTCATCTAGAAGCGGTTCAATATCCAAACAACCCGGTAACACGATACTATCAATCTCTTCAATGTTAATTTCACTAATCGTGGTGTCAGCTACACAAGTTAATCCAGACTCTCCCCTAATAGGTTGGTTATCCAGCCCCACGGTAACAATGGGCTTGTTTCCTTGCATTAAAATAGATAACGTTACACTTAACTCATATTCGCTAAATTGTGGATACAATATGATGGCTGTTTTTTTCACTATGGTTGTCTCCTTTTCCCCAAGGATCGTTTAAAATTTTTCTCTAACTTTCACGCTAAATTAATGATTATTTTCTAATAAGTATTTCATCATTAAAGCATTCACATTTTTGCATTGTTCAAATGACATAGAAGTCCCTCAAATTCAAAATAATTTTCTAACAAAGCTGTTTAAAATAAACCCTCTATATCCAACAAATTGTAGTTATTTTCAATTCGAATCCTAAAATGGTTCATGATTCGAATCTGTTCTTCCGTTAACTTCTCTTTGTTCCAGTACATATGCATTAAACTATATTCAAATACTTCTTTAAGCTTTATAAATAAAGGGATTTTTTCTAGCATTTCGTTCGCGATATCATTTTCCTCTTTGTAGCCCTCGATGATTGCTTTTGTTATACTCCTTCCATATTCCAGGATGTTGCCACCACCGACAAATGAATACTCGATCGCACTATAAATAGGAACAGCTAAATCAAAAGCATAAAAATGCTTCTCACAATCTTGAAAATCAACCATTGTCAGTTTTAAATCACGATCTACTACTACATTCTCCAACCATAAATCACCGTGTAACAACCCATAATTGGCTTTGTCTTTCGGAAGGTTTTTAATCTTTGTTAAAACCTCGTGTGCAACCTCTCTAATCGCAGTTTCTTCCTCAGGTATATACTTTAGGAAAGCGTACTCCTCATTTTGATGCCAATCATTGATATAGCGTGTCGGATAAGTCTCTTCAAACTTTCTGGAAAAACGATGTAATTTGCCGATTTGCCGGCCTAACGCTTTTAATACATCGGCATTCCATTCTTTTCTTGATAAGTGCTTACCAGGAGCCGCTTCATAAAGAACTGTTAGCACTTCCTTATTATTAATAATGATCTTTTCTACCTCTTGACCATTTATTGAAAGGATTGTTGGGGATACACCTAGTCCTGCTTTATGTAGGTAGTTAGTATAGGCAACCTCTTCTACTTGTTCATCATACCCTTTGTAGTTTGTAACCCTTGCAAAATATTCGCCTTGTACTCCGGTACACCGATACATTTCATTTGTAACGGCTTCCACTTTTATCAAATCCACTCGATAAATCCCGTTGAGCAATTCTAGTATTTTTTGTTCCATAAGAGCTATCCCCCGCAGTAATTTTTATTCTATTCCAATTATTAGGACTAATATGTAAATAATAACATAACCATTTTATGATTATTGGTTTTGTTCAATAAAATGAATCCTTCGCACCGATTCCTCAGAAAAATAAAAAATGCCTCAAACCCTTGATTTACAAGGATTTGAAGCGCCTAACTTATTCTACTTTCTATTCTTCGTCAGCCTGTTCGGCTACTTTATTGATTCTTTCTAACATCGGCGGATGGGAGTAGCGGAACCATTTGACCAGTGTGGACGGATTTACTTCGCCAAGTCCAGCTTTCGTCAACTGTTGAAACGTCGAAATCGCTGCTTCGGGATTTCCCACGAGCTCCATTGCATATTCATCGGCCCGAACCTCCTGATACCGGGAAACCGCATTTGACAATGGATTTGAGAAGAATAACAGGAAAGATGAAATCATTAAAAACAGTGGCAGCGAACTAATATTACTTAATTTCTTAACTTTTAAAATCGATCCATAGCGATTAATCATCCGAGGCATTATTTTTGCAATTAACCAAAGCCCAATAAGCGTCATGAACAAATAGACAGCGATGTTAATATAAATATCTTTTAACAAGTAATGCCCCATCTCATGCGCCATTATAAAGAGAATCTCATCATGCGTTAACCGGTCTAATGTCGTATCCCACAGCACAATTCTAGAATTTTCGCCGATCCCTGTCACATAAGCATTTAAAGCATTCGTCTTTTCCGACATATTCACTTCATAAACATGGTCTGAAGGAATGTCCGCCTGCTCTGCAAGTGAAAGAATCTTCGTCTCCAATTCCTTATCCTTTAACGGATAAAAATCATTATAGATAGGGTCAATCACAACGGGTTGGATGAACATAAGGAAAATTGAAAATGGAACAGTTAACGCCCAAGTATAAAACCACCATCTCTTCGGACTTTTTTTAATAAGCCAATAGAGAACCGACACCGTAATTACCGACATCCCAAAATCAAGCCAAAAATCAATGACATTATCCCGCATCCAGGAGGAAAAAAGCTGAGTACTAATGCCATAGCTTTTACTCACCGTATACTGATAAAAGTCCAGTGGGAATCGTAGGATGAACAATACTAACGAGAGCAAAAATACATACATGCCTGTTCTAAATAGGGACCATTTAAAATGTACAGAACTCCATTTTTCAAACACCCGTGACATTCCAGTAATCAAAATAGCAAAATAAAGCAGCCATTCCAACGGCCCTGCTACAAAGAACAGGAAATTTCTTATCTTTGATAAATCTTCACTTAATAACAACTCCTGCGTTGTAAGAAAAGTACTTGGATCCGCTGCCGATCCTTGAAGAGCATCTGGTATTCCGCTATTTGGACCATGAAAAATATAAAAATACATCGCGACCGCATACAGACCAAATGCAGCAACAGCCATTAAACCCCATTTTTTCGTCATTTCTTCACACCTCAATTCATTCGTTACACTATCTTATTATTGAAGTGGAGAAATCATTTCTAAATAGTTTGTCTATCTCCTTTTTAGTCAGTTCTATACGCTTCGAAATCATCATAAATTGAAAAAAATTCACTCAAACTTATAGTTGAGTTTACAAGGAGCCCATAATCATGCAATTTGCTATTCATTATTTAGAAAACAACACACCTGTACTAAGTCAATGTTTAGAGCGTATCCCCGAGGTTGATGAAAATCTCAAGATCAAAGGTCGTAAAGGAAAAGTAGTCAACGTTGTTCAACTCGAAGACAATAAATATCAAGTCCATGTAGCCCTGGAAAAGATAGATAAAACACCGCTAATGCTAAAAGACGATAAGAAGAAAAAACGTTAATATGTAGGAAATAGCGCGGATAAATACCTGCATGCTATTACGATAAAGATGGCTGGGCTTGCGAAAGGTAAGCATCAGTAATAGAAGCATTATATAAAATAGAAGAAACTCTATAATCTTAAATCGCTCAGACGAATCGAGATGAGATTAACCGCCATCTCGTTAAAAAAATCGTCTGAGCGTATTTATTATGTACACTTTAATTCTTATCACTATATACAATCATCTTTAGGTCATTCTAAAAAATAGCAGAAAAAAGATAACGGGTTCGGTCGATGAGGAGAAAACCCCAAAAACAATGTAAATAACAAAACAATAAACATACTTTTTAATAGTAAATAGGCAATATAGAAGGCAAGCATAAACGCTCAATAGTTTATTCTGAGCGTTTTTTGTAATTTACTGTGCTTGTTTTACTAACGCCTCCGTCGGGTTCATGTAGTTTATACATCCTGAGTCATTACTCCCAACACTAAATATTATTTTAAATGATTGTGCGCCCATACATCGTAGTCAACAAATTGTAGCTTTACTATTTCATGAATATGAATTATATCTTCTTTATGCAATTCAACATATTCCCCCGTATATCCAATCAGAATATCTCAAAGCGCTCCATATAAAATATTTAGCATTTTTGGTTCTATTAAATGTTTAGGGCTACGAAGACAATGTTGGGCAACAAAATAAGAAATTTTGTTTGTAGGATCTATAAAAACATGAACTCCTCCTAACCCACCCCAAGAAAAAGAATTGTCAGGTACTAAACGAAATGCCTTGGCCGCATCCATTACTACTGATACACCTAGACCATAACCAACTCCTTCAGCTGGTATCATTTTTTTGTAGTCTAAATAACTTTTGCCTTCTAATTGATTTGTTCTCATTAAATTAATGGAATTTTCACTAATAATGCGTTCCCCATATTTGCCAATTCCCCCACAGGCCAATGCATCTGCAAATAAAATGTAATCTTCAAGAGTAGTAATTAGCCCACCGCCTCCACTCTCATGCCTCAAACCAATTACGCCTACACAATCGCTGCTAATCCGTCTTAACTTTTCAGTTATTGGATTATACTCATATTGTGGAGCAATATTAATTTTCTTTTCTTCTGCAACAGAAAAACCAGTCGTCTTCATCCCTAATGGCTTAAAAATCTTTTCTTCTAAATACGCTCCGAAGCTTTTACCTGTTACAACTTCAATAACCGCAGCTAAAACATCATGACAAAAACTATAATTCCAACCTTCGCCTGGTTCAAATAACAGAGGTTCTTTTGCAAGTGTCTCTACAAACTCTCTAGTATTAAAATCCAACCCTTTCTCTTCAAAAAGTTTTCGAATTTGCGGCGTATCCCTTTCATAACTTAAGCCCGCTGTCATCGTTAATAAATCAACTATTCTTATATGCTTTGTTGCAGGTGTAATAATAAATGTTCCACTTTTAACATACATCTCTTTAAATTCAGGTAGATACATATACAAGGGATCAGTCAATAATATTTTCCCGTCTTCAACTAATTGTAATGTCGCAATACATGTGACTATTTTAGTTGCCGAATAGATGTTATACAATGCATTGGGTTGCATAGGAACTTGATTCTCAATATCCGAATAACCAGCATCATATCGAAAAATCTCCTCATGTTCACGATAAATGATGCAATCAATACCAGAAAGCCCTAGTTGCGGTACAGTATCCATAAAATCTTTTAATTTCTGAAAAGTATCCATATTTCAATCACCCTTCATCTCATTTTTTAATCTCTTTCCATTAGCTACAAAACTGAAATTTCTAATGTCGACTATTCAATATATGATTTATTATCAAAAAGTAGACAAGCCTTCATATTATGCTCAGAAATAAATTTCAGTCCTGGATTCACTTTACTAAATTGTTCCATTGCTATTGGACATCTCGTATGACATTGTCATTGATTTAACATTCGTTCGTGTCGGAAAAAA
Source organism: Solibacillus merdavium (assembly GCF_014836935.1). Lineage (GTDB taxonomy): Bacteria > Bacillota > Bacilli > Bacillales_A > Planococcaceae > Solibacillus > Solibacillus ferritrahens. The sequence goes on from NZ_JACSPW010000006.1 coordinate 91,587, forward strand.
TGGCACTATGTATTCAGAATAAACTGATTTCAATGGCGGTTGAGACGTTTGGAATTTAGCGATCATTGAGCATGAAGGGATACGATTATGTAACAGTTGGTATGTACTTTTATCACCTAACTCTTCAGATAGTAATAAAAAATCACAAAATAAGCCTCCTTTTAATACCTCCAACAGAATTTTATGGTATAATTTACAAGTACATCGATATAATTGTTTTTTGTATCTTATTAAGGTCTTGTAGCTCAGCTGGGAGAGCACCACCTCGACAAGGTGGGGGTCGCTGGTTCGAGACCAGTCGGGACCATAACGTCGAAAGCCTTTATTTATAAGGGTTTTCGGCTTTTTTTATTCCATAAACAACACTTAAAATAGAAGTCTTTTTATAGTTGCGTGACGGATGTGTGACGGATATCAAAAAAACTGTTTTTGTCAGTGTAATTACTATGGAGTTACTGTAAAATATAACCATAACTTTAAGGAGGATTTACTGCAATGAAAAAAGCAATATTTAGTGCAGCGCTTTTATCAGCCTTGTTTTTAGCTGCTTGTAGTGATGAAGAAGCAACTCCAGAAAAATCAGAACCAATTGAAGCAGTAGATGAAAAAGAAGGGGTAGAGGCTGTTGAAGAAACTAAAACATGGAATGAATCATTAGAAGAAATCATCAGTAGTTCAGATGCTCCGGCAGATAAATTTTATGCTTTAGAAAAAGTAATGATGGATGCTGAAGTAACTGAAGCCGATGTTGATTCGTTTAAACAAGACATTTTACCAGGATATAAAGATAAAACTTATTTGGCAGATCCAACAAATGATTCTGTAATGTTAAACTTTATTTTTAAATCATATATCGTGGAACAAAATGAGACTGACGCTTGGAAAGATTTCGCCTTTGATTTTCATCAAAATGTGAAATATGTATATCGTGGAGTAGATGGCCCTGAAAGTGTGGCTGTAAAAGCTAATGAGGTTCAAATTGATAAAGTGATTAATAATTTATAAAAATGAGCCTTCCAGAATTATAGTGGAAGGCTTTATTCTTTAACGCATTACGTATGGTCTAACTCGATGCTTAATTCCATTAATTTTTACATCCTTTACTGTGTTTAAATTAATAGCATACTCTGAATCTGAGAAATAGATAAACGTTCCATATTCAAAAATATACATTTTAGCTAGAGAAATATGAATAGCACTTTCAAATTCCACAACTTATTTATTTTTTAATTTTAACTGGTATTTATACATATTACTCTCCTCCTATTATCAATCAATCTACAATAAGAACTTGATAAAAGGAAGCCTAATGTCCGAAACTTTCTTTTTAGGGTATTTTCGCAAAATTCGACAAGCATTATTTCTGTCTGCTGGTGTAAGATACTTTATCTCTAATACACGTTTCATCTCTTCACTCACCCAGTTTCTCAGGGCAATATTACTGTAACTTCTTGTTTCATCGTATCCCCTAAACAATATAAAATAATAGGTCATCATTTCATCCGATTTTTGCTTTTCAATTTTACATACCTTCTTATATAAAAAGTCCCTTAACTTTTTAAATTCCTGAAAGGTCTCATTAATTTTGGATTCGTACCATGCGTAAAATATGTCTTTCATTTTTAATTGGGATATGTGATCTCTGTCGCGTTCAAGTGTTTTCAAGAATAATTCCAGAATGATGTACCGGTGAATATCATTGCTTTGCTCCATAAATTCTTTATGCATTTAGCCCACTCGCTTTACTGATTACGGGATATACCGCTAAAACATTGTCTATGGTAAATGTTCGTTTGGCATGTAGTGTAAAACAGTAAGCTTGCACTGTATTGCCTGAAATTTTAATTAATTTAATACGACGCTTAGTAATTGCATCGTCTTTTGCTATGTACATAATATCTATAATTTGGTTGTGCTGCATTGCTATAATGAGTTTCTCCCTCATTTTATTTAACTCCCATCATTTTTCTTAATTTTAGTAATTGATTAATATTATATCTTAACTTTATTCTATACACGAACACTTGTTTGTATATATAATAAAATGAATGTTTGCATTTTGGCAATGTATAATTTTTGGAAATAAAAAAATACCCTCCACAATATTGTGTGGAAGGCAATAGCAAGATTATTAGTATTTTACAATCTTAGGGTCTTTTTCTTATTAATAATATATATACTCAATTAAGCTTCTTCATAAGCTTTTTTCATTTGATTATATAAATCTTTATTATTAAAATCTTGCTTATTAATATGAAGTTGCTCACTTACTTCGTGTAAAAAATACAACCACTCCAAATCATTTTCTTCAATAGCCTCTGAACAAGCTTTCTCCAAATATAAACAGTTAACGGAGCGTTCTAATCCCTTAAGATACTCCAAGGCTTTTAATGCTCCCGGCCAATTTAAATCCTTAAATAACTCATATAATTTTGGTAATGCTAATTCGTTTTCTGGATATCCCACTGATACTACAACATCTACAGCGTTTTCCCAGCATTCTTTCGCATAAGTTTGAAATAATAATGGCAATTGTTCCTTCGAAACTTGAGAAAGAAATTCCTTAGCATCATTTTGAATCTCTTCAGGTAAATGCCAATTTAATTTATATGAATAATAGACAACTACATCATCTTTTACTTCCATAAAAACACCCTTTTTAAATTATTTCACTTTTACAGAAATACCTTGCATCATTTTAGTATATTTATGTGGCTTATTAAGTGCATTTTCTCGAGTAGCAGCCCAGCTTTTTAATTCTGATTTGTTAGTTGGGTAAACAGCAACATGACCAGGCTTATCTTTAATAGCTTTTAAAACTTTTGTTTTATTTACCGCTTCCATAGTCGTCGCTGTAAATGACTTACTAGGCATAGTTAAAGTATAAGATAGTCCATCAAGATCAGTAACTCTTGGAGTCATATTAGTTCCATTTCCACTACCAGTACGATAAATAAATGTTGGATTTTTATCCTTAAATCTTGAAATAAGTTCAGACTTTACTTCATCTTTTGCTACGACAACTATTGAAATTAATGACGCTGCAATAATCATAGCAATTAAATGTTCAAACGCCCAAGTTGCAATTGGAACTAATGGTAAAGCAATCATAAGTGAAATTTCTGATGAATTACTATTACCACTAACAACTTCCCCATTTTGTATTTGTTGTTCTTTTAATTGTTCAATATTTAATTCTTCGCCACTATCTAAATCGCTAGCTTTTGGTAAAAATGTTTCTGTTTCAGTATTATACGATACTTCATATACTACTCCATTTAAAGTTAACTTATATGTTTCTAAATTACCAGAAATGTTGTATTCCACATTATTTTCAACATAGCCATCTAAAAATTGTGTATCTAAATGAATATCATTTTCTACTAAACTTTCTGCTTTTACTACTGCATTATTGAATTGGAAAAAATTAAAAAATGCCATTGTAAAAACTAATGTTAGTATTAACCCTTTTTTCATTATATTCCCTCCTAATTTTTTTACAATAGCAATAATAACAGCTAAAACCGGAAAAGTAAACTTTTTACTAAAATTAGTATATTTTTACTATATTATATATAAATTAAAATTTAAATTAAACCAAGCACTCAACTTAGGGACTTTTATGAATCTAATAATTAAAGAGAATATTTTAACATGAATGTATTGAACGAAGTAAAAAAATTGATTAATAAAAGTGAAAAAGCCCGTTACTACTGGGTTTCCAGTTGTAACGGGCTTATCTTTTTAATTAAAAATATTATTTACAATCGCTGCCTGATAGCTTAGTAATTGCTTATCCGTATACTGAGCGATTTTAGCATCTGTATGAGCTGTTTTACTGATAATGCCTTTGTAAGCTCACGAATTGCATTACGTCCTGTTTCAGTTAACATATCTTTTTCACTCTCCTCTATATTTGGTGCTGGGTTGACAGGCTTGATCGTTACACCAAGATAGCTGTTAATCCCCTCAAATCTCAGCTGTGCTTGCTTTTCAATCTCAAAAGCAATGACTTTTTCGTCATTCAAATTACTTAATAAAGCCGTACTCAATTAAGACGGCAGGAATGCTTGTCTCTCGTAATACCGCAAAGTTAGCACGCTTCAGTCCACGATCACACACCTCTTTTTCTCTTGATGAAATTAGTAAGCAACTTGGAGTCTCAATAAACCATTTAAGAAGTTTCCTGCACCAGACTCCTATTCATTCTAATCAGGCACAACAATATACTGCCCTATTTGTCATAAAAGAGTATCACGAAAATTTAAGAGCATTAGTAGAAATGGGTAAAAGATCTAATGAAACATGGAAAACTTATAATAACTTTTTAATAAGAATAAAAAATTATATAACCTCAAATTGCCCTGACTTACAAATAACAGACTTCAATGAAATAATATTTTCTCATCAAAAATCCGAAGTCAAAAAGTATTCGCCTAAAACTTTAAATAAATACACCGCTATTGCCAAAAGTATTATGACGTTTGCCTATGATATGAATTACACTCCAAAAAACTTAAGTAACAAATTCAACATTGTTGAAGAAATTTTAATCCCTAGACATATAGCAGATAATTATATCCCCAAAATTATCAAGGTTGCAGAATCGTTACCAAAGGCATATAGGTGTAGATCTATAGTAATATTTCTTTTAAGAACAGGCTGTCGAGTTAGCGAAGTCTCAAAAATTAGAGTTAGGGATTTTGATATTCAAAATGAAGTTATATATATAATGAACTCCAAAGGAAAAAAAGATCGAGTAATACCAATGTTTAAAGAAGTAAGAGAAGAAATATTGAATTATTTGAACAAAAGTGGGATGGTAAATTGGGATCCTAATTGCAATGGATATTTATTTGCAAGAGATGAAGGCATAGTAAGGTCAAGGAAATTTCCTGTTAGAACAATTGAACAATTAGTAGAACGTATAAGATATAAGCTACCAGAAATTAATTATTTAACACCTCATATTTTTAGACATACTTTTGCAGTAAAATGTCTTAAATTAGGTATTAGCCTACATCAACTAACTCTTATATTAGGCCATTCAAATCCTAAAACGACTATGATTTATACTCAACTATACGACAAAGATTTAAAAGAATTAATTACAGAAAAATTTCCATTCCCATTTGAAAATTTGCTTAGTGAAATTATCACAAAAGAAAATACATGAAACCATTAATTAAAGAAATAGAAACTTTCAAATCGAATGTTCGTTTAGCTGACTGCCAGTATCCACCGGTAGACATCGAAGTCAGTAGACGGCTGAAGGACGCCGGTAACTATATCGGCATCGAGGTGCTTGATTCCATCATCGTTAGTTATGACAACGAAGGTCTTTCATTAAAGGAAAAAGGGTTGATGTAACAACACTGACTTAAACCCCGAACGGGGTCACTTTTTATAAAGTGTCCACCATTTGGGGTCCAGGTCATAATTCAACTAGGATGATTGTTTTTCATTGTTATTTTATTGAATAAATATTTTCAAGAAATTAAATAACACATATAATGTTGAGTAAGAATTAAACTAACGCACCCGATAGTTAATGGGTTTTAATTTTAGATTTATTAATATAAAGCATATGAGCAGAACAAAGGGTATTTGATTATCTATTTCTTATCATATGCTAAGAAAACTCCCCCATTTTCGTAATTGTAATATAAAGAAAATTTAACTTTATCATTCGGATTACTTGTTATTACATTAGCAGATGTAAAAGCTTTGTTGTAAAGTTCTATAACCTCTTCTCTTGATTTCTTAAGTGCCTCAGCATGTCTCTTTATTCCTTTTTCAGTGTTTCCCAAGAATTTAATAGTATACACTGGAACATCATTATAAAGATTGTTATCATATGCGATTTTATAATGATTGATAGTTAAATTTCTTGTTAATTCAGTTACATTCTCTTGACCCTTAGGTAACATGATTTCATTAACCGAATTATACTGTGTCGGTAATAGGGTTTTTAATGAATCAGGAACCACTGACGTCATTGCTTCTCCTTTATACGCATACTTTAATTCTCCAGTTAAAAAGTCAAAATATAATGCATACTGAACAGGGTCACCCCCCTTACTCTCTAGTAATATTCCAGTTTGGTATGCTAAATTAATTAAAGTAATAACTTCTTCTCCTGATTTTTCAATTTTATCTGAAATACCCATAACTAAGTCAAAAAGTTCTCCTCGGTTATTAACAATTTTAGCTACTCCTTCGATATTCAGTTCATTACTTTTAACTGCTTTTTCATATTGTGTTTTTAAAGATTGGGTTAAACCGGTTGCACCTAGTTTCTTGTTGGGTACTTTAATTTCACTTAAATCCTTTAGGTTATTAGTTTTTATGTATGCTCCAACATACCATGGAGAAAGCTTTTCCCCATACATGCTATCAGAGTACTGCATTTGAGTTACTGTCTTATAGTCGAACATTATTACAAATGCTCTTTTTTCACCTTGAACATCAAGAGAAGATATTGGTTTACCCTCTAAGAATGATTCATTAATAATGTCTATAGTTTGTTTCATGGGCAAACCAAAGGTACTATCTGCTAACTGAGCAATTCTTTTTTTCAAATCAAACTGATAAATTTGTTTCATTTCCCTAGACATTCTTGTTCCGGTATATATAGAGTTACGAACTAACACTGCAATCTTGTTAAATTCCGGCTTCATTTTTTCACTAAATTCTTCTGCATTTGCATAACCCTGTGGGACGTATTCACCATCACTATATTTGAAGGGTTCAAGATATTTCAGCAACTGTTCCCCATCCATTGCTCTAACCTCTTCCTCAGTAACTAATTCCCAATCCTTAGCTTCTGAAGTTTTCAATGCTCTATGCATGAATACTGCAAAATGTGCACGTGAAAGGGATTCATTTTCTCGAAAAGTTCTATCTTCAAAACCAGTTGTTATCCCATTATTAATTAATGATTTTACATAAAACTCTAATTCTTTAGATACATCATTTAAAGACTTCGTATCTTCATTAGGATACAAGCCAAAAGAAAGGGATAATATTTTTGCCATTTCCCCACGTGTTAGAGGTTTATCAGGGTGTATAAGACCCTTATCATCTGACTCTAAAACTCCTGCTTGCATTAATTTTTTAATATCATCATAATATGGGTTTTCTATTCTAAGGTCATTAGGTCTACTGAATACCTTTACCGCCGATAAATCCACTACACGATTAATTAATGCAGATGCGTGTTTACGTGAGATTTGCTGTGTCGGTTTAAATGTACCGTCTTCATACCCACTGATAATTCCTTGTTTAGTCATTTCTTTTATGATTCCATGGTAAGGATTGCTCTTTGGTACGTCCTTAAATTCTCCTTTTTCTACATTTGCTTGGGCATTTAAAGGAATTGAAGTAACGATTATGGGGGTTGCTATAGCCATACTCATGGCCATTAATAATATTTTTCGTTTGCTATTGCTTTTCATCTGTTTATTCCCCTTAACTCTTTGTGTATATTTTTGTTTTATTCTAGGTTTGAATTATAAACTAGAAAATCATTGGATCGGATGCGTAACGTGGATAAACTACAGTATTATTTAACTGATTGGTATAATACGAAAATAAAGAAGGGCCGCCAGCAAAACCCCTGACTGCTCTTCCATTAAAACGGAATATTAGGTAGTTTTTCTAATATTAAGTATCGCTTCATATCTGGCAAAGCCATGCTGTATTTAGCATCGGGGTCACTCATTCTTGAAGTGACCCCTAAAAGCTAGACACGGTTATTTCAACTAGGCAGCTTGGCTAAACTGAGTTCGGTACTGTACCGTACTCAATTTTAAATTTGCCTTGATTCTTTATTGTGGTATTAATTCATTAAATTGCTCGATAATTTTGAATTCCTTAAAAGGAATTCAGATTTAGCGGCACCATCCCACCCTTTTACGATATAGACGAAAGATATACTGTTTATTTCTATCTTAACTACCAATCAGGAAACGTATAGACCGGTTCATTTAACGATGCAAACTCCGGTATGTACTGACCAATATAGTTTAAACATGTAAAATGGAACGAACCGTCTGCTTGCTTTCCTTTCACACGCGACATGGCGATAAATAATGCATGCTGTACCGTTTTTAGAGACGGCGTATCACGCTGTTCAATCAGTCCATCTTCGCGATACGTTGTAGACGGAGCATCTAATACTAATACAACATTCGGTGTTTCCCATCCTTTATAGCTATGATAAGAGCATACTTTTAGGCGCCCTGTTCCACCTTGAAAGCGCCATTTTTCAGCACGGCGCGCATCGACTGATTTTTTCTTCTGTAAATCATAGACGTGTGATACACGCGCACCACGGTGTTGAAAGAAACGAACAATTTCAGCGCCTGTCTCTTCGTTCGTTGTTAAAATCGTAATATCCTCTATTGGATTCGTTTGAAGCAGCGTTAATACGACTTGTTCAATTTGCTGTAATTTTTCATTGCGCCAAATTGCTTGATGATTTAAAAATTCAATTTCATCAAAAAAGCTGCCTTGCTCATTAATTTGTGCAACCTCAATTTCTTCCCCCTGTATATGGAACATTGCCTTTGCTGTTTCAATTTTTTCAATAATTTTTTTCGGCAGACGGTATGATTGCTTAAGCTCAATTGGCTTTTTCTTAAAGCCAAGCGACTTTCGTTCTTCAGATTGCTCTAGCCATTGCCCGTGCCCGTATAAATTTTGTGCTGGATCATAAAAAACAGCAAATTCGCCCTCTTGTGTATAGAGCTTTTGTAAAAAGTCAAGCCAGCCAGCTTGAAAGTCCTGCCCCTCATCAATTAGTATCGTATCGTATAAAAAATCAACATCATGCTGAGGCAGTATATATTGTTTAATCTGGGAAATCCAGCCTGCAGTAAAATCTTGCTCTTCCTCCTCTTCATCAGCATTACGTTCAATATCTGCACTTGCTAACAAGTTTTTTAATAAATCATGAAAATGTAAAATCGTTAAATGCGGCTTTGCCTTTTTATAGTTCGTTTCATCGCTTTGTTGGCTGCACATATCACGTATATAATGGCGCAGCGTAATGTTATACGTTAAAATAAGGACATTTTCACCCCTGGTAGCAGCCTGCAATGCCTTTTCCGTTAGCATTAACGTTTTGCCTGCACCGGCAACTCCCTTATAAAGCAGCTGCTTAGCTGGCTGAAGCTCAGAATATTTCGCCTGTTGATTTGATAACTGCACTTTATTTGCACGTTCTAAATCATAATCGGAATAGCTAAGGACGCGATGGAGGTCATCTGTTAATCGCTGCAATTGATTGCCTTCCGCAAAATTCGAACGATCGCATGAAAACGCAAATGTATGAGTCTTTGCGGATAAGCGATTTGTTGGCTCAGCTATATACGCGACATCTTTACGTGTCCAAATTTTGGTATAGGTTGGGTTACCGCAAAATGTGCGCGCTTGTTGGTTTGTCGCATTATGAAAATACACAACCGTTTCAATACAACCAAAATAGGCATCATTCGCTTGAAATGCTTCAGAAAATTCAATGCTCGCGCGTAGCTCATTTTTTAATAGCGACTCGCGGTAATGAACCACTTGCTGCACCGGGTTTTTCTTGATTCGCTGTCCGTTTGTCCCCCTTACATAACCGTTCGGCAAATACGTAGACGAATTCAAGTCGTAATCCTTCACCTCAATAATAACAATCCCCTTTTTCGGATGGAACGCGATAAAATCCGGCTTCATCGAATTAATTTTTGGCTCCTCATAGACAGTCCAGCCATCGAAGCGACGGCTCTCAAATAAAGCTAATATTGCCGTTTGGTTTTTTTTCTAATAATACTTCATCAATTCCATATAGAATAAATCCATTAAACTCTAAACCATTTACCATCTTTAAAACATTACTATATTCAGTTGGTAAATCTTTTTGCAACTCCTCCTTAACACTTAATTTAAATTTAGCTAACTCTACTTCACTAGCACCTGAATTTATTTGCTCACCGTATAATTTTTTCTCTTCTATTATTTCTTCTAATTTGATTTTCCACATTTTTTTAAACCTCCTAATGTTTTTCAGGATACAATTTCCCTGAAAGCCTTTATTTATAAGGGTTTTCAGCTTTTTTTATTTTATAAATTACTCCTGAAAATGAATCAATTTTATTGTTGCGTGACGGATGTGTGTCGAATTTTTTTAAATCAATAGGAAATGATTTTTGGAGCATCCGGCCTCGATCATCAATGGCACAAGCGAATATTTGTGCTTCGCAATGTCGATACCGATTACTAGTGTATTTTCAGAAACTTGATTTATTTAATTTATTAGATAGTCCTCTCGTAGATGAATGAGTCAATTTAGACGTTGATACTCAAGCATCATATAGGTTGGCTTTTTTGTTTTCAAGTCCCTGAAAATCCTTCTAAATTTAAAGGCAGGTAGAAGAAAGCGAAGATATGCCTAAGGATAATAGAAATGTTGGTAACTGATGATATTGTGGTTATTTGCTGAAAGTAATAAGCGTTACTTAGGACATACATTTTAAAGTAATTTGTACGCACTCTATAATTTGGGGAAACATCATATAAGGCTTATAAGTATTACCTCTACTCTCTAAATAAAAACCAATTTATTCGGCACTCCCCCCACTAAAAAAGCCTTAAAAGAAAATAAAACTCTTTTAAGGCTTCTCATTACTAGACGTTATTGATTTTGTCTTTATAAACTTTTAAAATTGTTGTGTTTAAATCACTGATTTCTGAGAAATGCCATTCAAAGGTAGTTATAATTCTATGAAGTTCAAATAACATTTTTTCTATTTCATCAGCATCATTCATATCCAATGAACCAAAATTGTTTAATATAGTATCTAAATCTCTAGTTAACATTCTAAAATCCTCAAGGTTCTCGTATTGTTCATCTAAATCTTCTTTATTTACAATATTAATACTTGAATTAAGTTTATCTAGTATGTCCAATATTCCTTCTAACTTTTTATCCATATAAATTCCTCCACTATTATTTCCACCCCTTAACTACTCGTCCAAGTGCTTTTTTAGTCTTATCAGGGTTTAAAGTACCATCTAAATTCAAAACGTATTTCACATTCCCTGTCTTATCTATTACTTCTAAATGGTCTTTGTGTAATGCGTCAAGATAAACTCCATAACCCTTTTTCAGATATTGGTTATCAGTTTTCTTTTCTATCTTATATATTGATTGTCCATCGTACTTTACTTTTGATTTTGATAAGGATTTACTTATTAATTTTCCAAATTCCATATCAAAAAACTCATTCATATTTGAAACAGGTTTAACAATACCCTTAGTAACAGCTTTCTCTGTTACTCCACTTTCAGCTTTCGCCATTGTAATCAGTTGATCCTTCAACTGCACACCATTTACCACATTATAAGGTATTCCTCCTGGTATAGCCAACTGAGGACGTGGAGCATATGGCAAGAGATTGGCAAGTGAAGCACTCGCATGATTAGTAGCGGAAATGATTGTTGGAACAGCTGATTTAGCTGTAGTGGTACCTGTCTTTACGAGGGCGTTGGCACCTTTTGTTCCTACAATAGAAGTTACCACCGTCCCTGAAGCGTAAGCAACCCAATGGGCACGCGAATTGGCATCCCCATTGACCATATCTTGCTCATAGGATTCCGAGATAGCCGTTTTAATGGTGTTAAAAGTGGCTATTGGATTTGAGACTGCATTCACTATGCCATCGACAGTTGCTTTTGGATTTGTGATTGTATCCCACAGACCTGTCACGAAATCTTTTCCTGCATCAAAAAGACCTGTTCCAACTCCTTTAACAACTTCTATCCCCGTGTCTATTATGGTATCGTTACCCTCCATATCCATGGAATTAACTCCGGATATTGTGGAAGTTGCCAAATTGGTCAAAAGTGGGTTGCACGAGGTTAAGGCTGCCCATTGATTAGATTGAAATTGGATATCAGTTAGCCCGTCTTTAAACAATCCTTCTAAATCAGTAAGCCAGGTTTTCATTGTCTGTATATCTTGTTCAACAGGATATAGTGCGTTCGTCTGAGTAGCATCAAATTCGTAAAGCTGCGTGACCGTGTCATCACGTCTCTTTTTCGAATAAATGACTCCCTCTTGCAGTCCACTATCATCAAGACGTGGTAGCCTAATAATGTCATTCACTTGATCCATAATGCTATTTGTCTCATCTGTTAAATTAGATGTTAATCGGCTAACCAACGTAAGTCCCTGTTCAAGTTCACCCTCAAGGAACTGTTCCAATATGTAGCCTGCCGAATCAGGTTCGAGTGAGTAAAGAGCAGTCTGCATCTGTTGAAGAACATGTTTAAAATGTTCAGAAAACAACTGAAAAAATTGAAGAAATGGTAAGTGACATTCTTCATAAAACGAACGAATGGCATTCCCTCCTCGCCCTTTCAATGATTCCTCCAACTGGGTAAGTTCTTTAATTGCTTTTTTTATCCTTTGCATTTCTACTTCAAGACGATGGAGCATCTCCATATTCCTTTTTAACCCTGCATGTAATTCTTCAGCATCTAATACCTTCATACACTCACCACCTTAATTGACGATTATCAGTAAAACAAATTGTCTTTTTTTTATATCTTGGTGTCACAATAAGTTTACAAGATTTAATTACGTTCCTACCATATGTAAACATACCCATTAGGCTATAGGACTTTAATCCAACTTTGATGTATAGAAGATAAAGCAAGTTCCTAAGAAGGCAGCAATAGTATACAGAATAATAGAATTATGGATGGAGAGGTTTGAGACGCTTGGAATTGATAGTAAGGTTAAATTACCACACCCATTAAATCTAATGTTAAACATTAAAGTAACTTGACTGTAAAGAAGAATTAGATAAAAAAATAACTCACCATACAAGTAAGTCATTTTAAATATAGAGTATTTTTGAAGATTTCTGTTTTATGGTTATTAACCGCCAATACTTATGATACGGTTCCTCACTCTGCTAATCTCATTTTTATTGCCTTCATTTTAACTTCTACTGGATAACTCACTCTTGTTCCCATAGAAAAAACACCTCCACGTTGTCATATAGGTTTAATACCCGTTTTTCAACGTAAGGTGTTTTTATTTGTCTCACTTTTTTAGGTCAATGCAAATGTTTAGGGCTTTTTAGTGAGTGGTCTAAACTATGAATTAAAATGGTTCTGGAATTGTAATGGGCTCACCCCATTGTGTGAATGTATTACTAGTTGTTTCAGAAATGCCTGCAATATTACCAGTAGAAACGTAGTATGCACCTAAATATTCATCAGTAATCCATAGCTCAACATCTGAAAGTGTCATGCCTTCTAAGTTGACAGGGCCTTCTGGGACAAGTTGCCAAGCTGTTTTAACAAATGCCTTATTATCAGGTACTTCTCCAAACTCAATCACTTTCCATTGCGATACAGCTGCTAAATATTGCGTAATCATGTACGGATGAGAAAAAACTCTTGTCAATTTGATTGTATTTGTTGCAAGTATGACATCCATATCTTCAGATGTATCATCCTCTTCAATCCATTGCCCTTCCTGTTTCAACCAACCTGTATTTTCATGAATAATAATACTCATATCTTCATTTTCCACATGCATCGAATATTGTGGATCAAATTTAAAATCGACATTTGAGGATTCGGTAGAAGTTTGTGCAAATTGTGATCCGGTTTTTACTGCCAGCATTGTTTCCATCATACAATGGGCGAGCTCACCGCCGTTAATAAGAGCATCCTTCTCAAATTTAATCGTGTTGCACTGTTGTGGTGTTTCAAAATTTGTTGATGTTTCATCATTCGTAGGTTTTGTCGATTCGGTGTTTTCTGGAGATGTTTCAGTAGTGTTTGGCTCGCTATTTTCTTCAGGTGCTGTTGTGCCGTTTTCTGAGTTACAAGCTGATAATAAAAATAAAGTCAACATTAGAAAAAGAATGAGTTGAGGCTTGCATTGTACGAGAAGTTTTTCATACAAATTATTGCGAAAGAATTTCAATCCATTTAGCTCCTTTTTCAACTAGATTTTATTACGTCTTCATATTATAAATTATTTGAAATTAATAAAACATAAGGAAATAGTCAAATACATTGTGGAGAGAATCAATACTATAGTAGGAAGGACGGAGGTACTTGGATTTGTCCGCAGTTTTTTTCAAATTATTTAGTGTTACTTGGGATAGTGTTGTGAAAAAAGTCTGCTAATATAAGGAAATGCGAACCCTATAAAGAGCTCGCATTTTTTGTTTATTAAAGTGCTTCTACTTTTGCTAGAACTTTCGCTAACACTTTGGCCATTTGACCTTTTGTTACGTTTTCTTGTGGCTTTAATAAGCCATTATCGCCACTTACTGCACCAATTTCAATCAGAATTGATACATGTGGTTTCGCATAATCAGATACTTTTGAAGCATCCTTGAAATCACCTGTTAAATCATTAGACGCTTCAATACCTTTTGCTTCTAAAAGGTTACTTAATACCGCAAACATTTGTTGACGTGTGATTTTTCCGCCCGGATTGAATGCACCACTTTCACCATTCATCAAACCTAAATCAGCTAATGCACCTGCACTTCCCGCATACCAAGTACTTGAATTAACATCAGCAAAGCTTGTAGCTGTTTCATTTAAACCTAGTGCGCGGACTAATGTTCCTGCAAACTGAGCACGTGTCATGTTTGCAGTTGGATTAAATTTGCCGTTATCTCCTGTGAAGATACCGCGTTGTGCTAACATTTCAATGTCTGAACGGAATTGATTGTTGCTAATATCAGTTAAATCTATGTTCGCATCAACGAATACTAATTCACCAGCTTTATGCAATTGCACAACGATCTTACCGTCTTTAATTGTATAGGCTACAGCTTCTAAACCATTTGCAGTACGGATTTTTAATATCTTATTAGCATTTTCAGTAAGAACCGGAATTGTAATTGTAGCTGCTCTCGTATTATTTAATTCTGTACTGGTAATGACTAAATTCCCTGTTTCTTTATTAATTGTTATCGTTACTGAACCTTCAACTAATCCAACCGGTAAATCTAACTTGACTAATTTTAAAATGTCTTGTTCCACACTTGGCGTTTCAGTAGGTACTTCTAAAGGCGGTGTTGTTTCAGTGTTATCAGCCGGTGGTGTTACTGTATCTGTTGGTGCTGGAACAGATGGTGTTGGTTGTGTCGGCACTGTTGGTGTCGGATTAACTGGCGCTGGTTGCGTTGGCTCTACTTCCACGTCACCATTACCCGGTGTTGGATCAACTGGTGTCGGGGCTGGCATAACAGTTAATGTTGCCGCATTCGATGTTGCATTTCCAACTGCGTTTGTTACTACGACCGCATAAATGCCTGCATCACCCGCTTGCACATTGTTAATTGTCAAGCTCGCCCTTGTTGCCCCTACAATATCTGCTCCATCTTTTTTCCACTGATAGCTTAAAGATGTATCACTTGTTGCTGTAACAGTAAATGTTGCACTGCCTCCTGCTATTATCATTTGATTACTTGGCTGTGTTGTAATTTCCAGTGCGACTGGGACTGGCGTAACTGTTAATGTTGCCGTATTCGACGTTACATTTCCTACTGCGTTTGTTACGACTACCGTATAACTGCCTGCATCACTTATTTGCACATTGTTAATTGTCAAGCTTGCGCTTGCTCCCCCTGCGATATCCACTCCACCTTTTTTCCATTGATAGTTTAATGGTGCATCGCCAGTTGCTGTAACAGTAAATATTGCACCGCCTCCCACAGTTATTGTTTTATCACTTGGTTGCGTTGTAATTGTTGGTGCGACTGTCGCGGGCTTGATAGATAATGTTGCCGCATTCGATGTTACGTTTCCTATTTCGTTTGTCACTACTACCGTATAGTCACCAGCGTCACTTGTCTGTAAATTATTAATTGTTAAACTAGCACTTGTTGCTCCTACAATATTTATTCCACCTTTTTGCCATTGATAGCTTAATGTTGCATCGCCAGTTGCTGTAACCGTAAAGGTTGCACTGCCTCCTGCTGTTATCGTTTGATTACTTGGCTGCGTTATAATTGTTGGTGCTGTTCCTACGGTATAGACTTGTCCCACTGTATAACCTGTTGCAATCGCAAGTCCATCTCCATTAACTATCCCTGTTCCAGAAGGTTTTAAATCCAATCGAAGTGTTCCCACACCTGTTATGTCGTTAACCATTACTTGAAAGATTGTTCCGCCTCCAACCACTGATGCGATACGACCAGATGCATTCCCTGTTGTTGTTAATATGAAGTCATCGGAATCAACTCCCGTTACACTTTCACTGAATGTTACTAGATAAGTAATACTTGTTGCATTTGTTTTTTCATCAAGAGGTAAATTTCGATTAATATTGATTACCTTTGGTGGAGTACCACTAGCTGCTTGTACCCAATTCTTATTTGGAATCATGGTACCAAACGTTAAGAATAAAACTACTAGTAGCAAAGTTATTTTCTTTAATGCCTTATCGTTCATTTCTATTCCTCCTTTCCAATATTTCAATAAAAACTTACTAATCTTCTGTTCAATTCTCAAGTTGCAATTTTACATTTCCATTATAATACATCATCTAACATTAATAGCCAATATTATTACTGTATAATATTATTTTTGTTTAGTCCTATTCACGTTAATTTCAATCACTTCGATATCTAGGATTTCAAACAATAAGAATGAGCACTTACCCAATTCGGCATAATTTAAGCAACGAAACTAAATTAACTAGGATGTGAATGCCCTAGGACTAACGTAAAACAAATCAGCTTTTTTACATTTATAAATAGTTACTGATGTTAAAAAATCCCTGTTGGTTTGATATGACAACACAATTTTCTAAAACAGATAATACAGATAAATAAAAAAAGAGTAATACAAACCACTTGTTTACTCATCCGCAATTTGTCCGCAGAATTATTTTTTTGTGCTTATTTATTTAAATGAATTAATTTATCCTCTCTTAAAAACCTTATTAAATCAGGCTTATTTAACTTAATTGAATTTAATTTAACTCGTTTTATTTAGCCGGATAAATTCGACAAGGTGGGGGTCGCTGGTTCGAGACCAGTCGGGACCATCAGTTTAGTAAGCCAACAAACGTTGTTATAACAGCGTTTGTTGGCTTTTTCTTTTGGAACAGTTTCAGTCCAGAACCACGAATTTCAAGCCATGCTCACAAAATGCTCACGAGATTTTTTCCAGTGCTTTTTCAAAAACATCTGCTAAATCATTATCTTCATTTGGAACGAGATGAGCATATGTTTCTAACGTGATTCTAGCATTCGGATGACCTAAGCGTTTTGACACCTTCACAACATCAATACTATTAGAAATTAAAATGGATGCGTGTGTATGACGAAAATCATGGAAGCGAATTTGTGTTACGCCAGAAGTGGTAATCAGTCTTTTTAATGCTCGTAACACATTTCGTGGATCTTGTTTTGATCCAGTTTCCGTACATATCACAAGATCTTCCTCCTGATATTGTTCACCAAGTTGTTCTTTCCAAATTTCTTGTTGTTTGCGATGGTTAACTAAGGCTTTCACAACCATATCTGAAATTGGAATGATTCGATTCGATTTTCGCGTCTTAGTTGACGTTAAAATATAACCCTTTTTCGGAATATAAGCTAACGAACGTTGGACATGAATCGTTTTATTAATAAAATCAACATCGCTCCATTTTAATCCTAAAATCTCGCCTCTTCTCAATCCAGTATAAATGGCAAGTAAGAAAGTTAAATAATGTCTTTCTCCTTTACAGTGTTCAAGAAACGTATTGATTTCATCATAAGACCAAATTTTCATTTCTTCTTTTTTCACAGCAGGCGGATCAGCGTCGTTAACTGGATTGTATTTAATTCTCTTCCATTTAACCGCTTGATTGAATGCTTGATTTAAAATTTGATGCATCTTATGAATATAACTCGAACTATACTCTTCATTAATTTTAAAATTATAAAAAGCATCAATATCCTCTGTCGTAATTTTCGATAAAGGTTTATTTGCAAACGGGTTCTCTCTTATTAAATGTTTATTGATTAAAGATTGAGCATTAGATGCCGTTGTTTCTTTAATCCGTTTTTCAAAGTGAGATTTAAACCAACTTTCAATAAAAGAAGCGAAAATTTCCTTACTTGGTTCTACATAACCTTGTGCATCAATTTCCTGAAGCACTTTGTTAAGAGCTGCTTGTGCATCTTTTTTGCGTTTGAAACCACCTTTTGTTTTTTGTTTACGCTTACCAGTAAAAGGATCTCTTCCAATATCAACTACATACTGATCGGTATTTCCTCTCTTTTTCACACTGCCTTGCATTATTATTGCTAACCTCCATTTAATCTTGTGTATTAATAAAGGTAAGCAAGTGATCTACTTTCATTTTGACCACTTGCTTCCTGTTTTATAAGCCACACGCCTGTTGCTGTGAAAGCCAATCAAAAAATTTATCCTTTAAAACTCGTTTGCAACGACCAATTCGAATCAATGGAAATGAAGTCTGTTCCATCAATTCATAAGCAGTTGGTTTGGAAACCATTAAAATTTCGGCTATATGTTCAGCAGTCAAAATCACTGGATAATCTTCAAGACTTTTATGCATTGTTTACATGTCACTCCTTTCGAAAAAGAAAAAACCGCAGATGAACATAACCACCAACATAAATGAAGTGGTTATATTCCCTGCGGTTTTCGCTTAGTAATGGAATTTAATATTTAATTTGAAAAGATTATATCCTAATATTTTTCCTATTCTAAGTACTTTTTTTAATTATTTTTGATAGAGTAAGTTATTCTAAAAATACCTGTAGTCGTGACCACAAAATTGTTGCCGAATTCTAAAGTAAACATCTCACCTAACGGGTTCGGTTGATGAGGAGAAAAATATTAAAAATAATGTAAATGTAACTCTAATTTAGCATTATATTTAGACAGTAAATTCTCTATATAAATGGTGATTAAAAATGCTCAGATTATTTCTAAGCGTTTTTTTATGAAATATTTTACTCTAAATGGGGTTACTTCGAAAAATGCGGATTTACAACGATAAGGATATGCATGATTTTATGCAAGAAAACCCATGACGCAGCATTTCCAAAAACACGCTCAAACTGTTATTGGAACTAGGTTTGTAGAAAAATACATAAAACCGCGTATAAACAATATTACATACAAAAAGCCATAAACGTTGATTTAACAATATCTCTGGCTTTCTGATGTATTCCCAAACTTTGATTTGGGAACGTTTATTTCATTGAGTCTGAATAGTTATGCGTCTGATTTTTAATTGTTATTTTTTATTTATAAACTTCATAATGAAAAGAATAATAACTAAAATCATCAGAAATATTCCAAGATAAAGCAAACCTGTTCCTAAAGGATAGTTTAATGCAAGTTCTTTTTGAAGTTCTAATAGCTCTGGTTTACTTATAGAATCGAAATCTTGTAAAGGTATAAGAATCGTTTGTAATAGAAACCCAATCACTATTAAACAGAATGATAAAAAACCCATAATGAAAAGCGTTGTTTTATGGAATAAATACCGCATAATATCACCTCAACTTATACTATTTCCTACATAGACATTATTTCTTAATAAAAGTTGTTGAATATATAAACGCACCCAAAGCATAGTTTGTGTACTTATTGTTCACAAACAGCCAAAATTTCCCTATTCAATTGAATAAGGGGGATTGGTTCCCTAAGTGACATTTGGGAACGTTATTATTTATGCTTTATCAATCAAATAAAATAATTAAGTTTTGTTTTTTAATCTTTTTTCGATATATATCCAAGCATAATAAATGAACCAAGCAATCAGAGGAATTAACATTAGATAAGTAAGCTCATTTGCCGTAAAATAGTATATTAAAAGTAAGCCTATTATTAACACTGGTACGAAGATAATAAAATACTTCTTTTTATGCACCATGACACCAACCCCTTCACATTTCATAAAAATAATTTTAACATATATTACCAATAGAATAACCGAAAAATGGTTGTTTTTGACGAAAAACAAGACTTAATATATGAGGGTAATCTGAATAACTTTGAGGTTTGTGGTGAAGGTAAGTACTACATTGATGGAAAGATGTTAAATAAATTCAATATCCCGAGTAAATTATTAAATTTATTTAAATCGCACATATTTGATTTTGAAAATTTAGACCTGATATTACACGCTACTTTTATTAGCGAAAACGAAATAGATATTAATTGCGAAATAAAGATTACACTAAGAAAAGATGGAATTAAAGTTGTTTCAGGTTACATCATAGGAAATAAACCGTTATTAGTCTACGTTGATAGCGAACCGATTGAAATCAATATTCTTGGCAATCATAATGCAAAGGCTTAAACCATCTATTTCAGTTGATTTTAGGGTACGGGATTAATATGATTACAAAAAATATACTGTATTATAGATAGTAGACTAATCCTATTTCTAAAATAGACTGACTGCTCTTGTGGACAGCTTTTACAATTTTTTTAATTGCGATTTTTTACTACGTGTGCAATATAGCTAACTATCCAGAATACTTCCGGATATTTGGCTATTCGTATTACATAATGCAAAAATGCATGAAAATTAACATCCATTTGAGTACACTAAACAAAACCCTTTTTTATAGCTCCTTTCGTATGTAGTCGGTTGTCCAGACCTAACTATATTGTACGATTGGAGTTTTTTTATTGTCCATAGCTAAAAGCTTTCCGGAATCCCCTGTACAGCAGAGGGGTTTCAAACCTACAAAAAAGAACCCTTGAAGGCATATAGCCATTCAAGGTTCTCCTGATACATGTTCTAAATATAATTATTTTTCTTCTTCATACGCTAAGGCAATCTCCACTACTTCTTCTGGTGATAAATCCTCTTCATTCCAAAAAATTAAGTCACTAGGGGCTGGATGAGGAACATTGTCTTCTAAAATTTCTATATATCCGCTTACTTCTTCATCAGACAGCTTAGGATTACATATTTTATTTACTAGTCCAACTAATTCATCTTTAGATAACTTTTTTCTCATTTTTTCCACCTTCTCCACTTCTATTTCTCCCCAAAATGATAAGCAGGGCCTAAAATATTTTGGTGCATTTCTTAAGTCTTTACCTATATCCTTAGTAACTATTGATTATCTCTTAAAAACATTCACATTATATTATGAATACCACTCATCGTCAGAAAATTTCTCGCCATCTTCAGTAGGCTTTATATTGTATATGTCTATGAACCTTTTTATTTCTGACCTTAACAACACTAAATCCTTACTCTCAATTACAAAGCCCCTATGGTTATTCCAACCCATATCAACTTCTAAATTTATATCCAACTCCCTACACCAATCAATAAAATCATACATAATCATGGTAAAACAAACGTTAAATTTATGAACTGAAACCCAAATACCTATTCTTCCATCTTCAAGATCTTGTTGTCGTAATTTTAAATCTCCATCTAAGAACCATTTAGTATGTTGTTTTTGCTTCTCCTCAAGCATTAATTCGTCTCCTCCTATTCTTTGTATAAACCTGTAAGCACATTCATTGTTAGCCTTGTTCTTAAGCTACCATAAATCACTTCTTCCCACGACCAATACTTCCCAAAAAATTGTAATGATTCACCAAATACTTTAGCTAACTCATTATCAACTGATGTCCCTATTTGTGATTAGGCCTTGATTTATATATAGAGTATAAGAGTACCGATTTATCCTTAACATTATAAATTTACGCTTGCTAACCAAAATGCTAAATCCCAAGATGTCATTAGATCTTTGCTTTACTTCATCATTATTATACCAGAATAATATTGACTACTTTTTTAAATTATATTAATATTATAACAATTTACTAGAGGAAAGGATTTAAACAAAGTAGTTAATCAAGCAAACAGAGCTTATTTCTATTCGTAAGTAACGTATCCATTCATGGGTTTGTTATTTTCGGAAAATTCATAATATAATTAATGTTATATTTTAGGAGGTATTTGAAAATGAAACAAACGACAAAACAATACATTATTGATAGGATGTATAAAGGGTCTCAAGGACTTGCAAACGCTGTTCTTGTCACACTAGGTATTGGCCTACTGATTGAAACGTTCGGAACTTTTACTGGTTGGGAAGGCTTTACAACTATCGGTAAGGCAGCACAACTTATGCTTGCGCCTGCAATTGGTGCTGGTATAGCTTATCAACTAGGTGGAAATACATTAGTTATTTTCAGTGCGATGGCATCTAGTACGATCGGTGCAAATGCCCTTCATATGAATCAGGATGGAGCCTGGATTCTTACTACAGGGCAACCGATAAGTGCCGTATTAGCTACCATTATTGCTGTTTGGGTAGGAAAACGTATTGCTGGTAAAACGAAGTTAGATATGCTCGCTATTCCATTTTCAGCTATATTGATCGGTGGTGTCGCAGGTGTAGGATTAGCAGCAGTTACTACCCCACTTTTGGAGCAGTTAAGTAGATTTATCGCAAACTCTGTTTCAGGATCTCCTGTGATAGGGTCCATAGTTATCGCACTAGTCTGGAGTATTTTCCTTATGTCTCCGGCCTCTTCTGCAGCGATTGCCATTGCCTTACAACTTGACCCAGTTTCGAGTGCCGCTGCACTGATTGGATGTACGGCTCAGTTTGCCGGATTTACGGCGATGTCTTTTAAACAAAACGATTTTGGTGCCAATATTGCCCAATCATTTTTAACACCAAAAGTACAGTTGCCAAATCTCGTTAAAAACCCACTTCTTGTTATAGGGCCATTTCTATCTTCCGTCATTTGTGCGCCAATCGCGATATTTATGTTTAACTTTGAAGTTCCTTATACATTAGCTGGACTTGGTCTAAACTCATTTATTGCACCTTTAAATATTCTTGCAAACCAAGGTGTGATGGTTCTAATAATGTATATTGTACTAGGCATCATTTTACCAGTGGTCATTTCTCTTACTGTTTATCATTTACTAAAAGCTAGAGGACTAGCTAAGACAGGTGATTTACGTTTGGAAATTCAATAATCTTTAAATTTTTGACACGGATCTTTATCATCTTTTTGTGTCTGACAATCTTTTCTTTTTTCTACATTTTAAAATTAAAAGAGTATTAATCCTTCTTGAGACGATACCGTCGTTAATTTTAAGATTAATTAAAATCTTATTAAATCAACGTTCCCCATACTGATTTAACTGAGCTAAACTAGCTTAATTTGGTCAATTCTATCGATAAGATGGGTGGCCAACATCCAATAAGCCCGCAAACGTTGTTATATCAACGTTTACGGGCTTTTCTTTTTTAAATCACACCTGAGTTTTTGGATTTGTCCGCATTTGTTCGCAAGATTTTTTCAATTATTTAGTGTTACCTTGGATAGCTTTGTGAAAAATGTCTGCAATGTGATTTTAGGGTTGGCGTGATTTAATTGCTTGAAATTTTAACGATGTCTACACCTTGTGAACTAAGGATGGATGCATGTGTGTGCCCTATATCATGAAAACCAATATTAGGTACTTTTAGCTGCGCATCTAAAAAAGGTTATATTTGGGTTAATTGTGTGGACACATCGCATGCAATTACTGATTGGATAATGTCTAAAAGCTCATTTTTATTATTAAGAAGATAAAAATGATTTCCATTAAACGTATGGAAGCTATTAATCTGATTAATATAGCTTTTCCAACTTTCCATTGACTCTCTTGTAACGGAATCATTTAAACCTCTAAAAAGAGTAGCATTCGTCCTTAATTTTAAATCGTTATTCCCCTGATATTCTTCCAATAATTTTAAATCAGCACGGATAATTGGGAAGAAAACCTCAGTCACTTCTTCTAATTCGAGAAGATTTTTTGATACACCTCCCATTTGAAGCAACATTTCCTTTAGTTGAATTTCAGTAAGTTGACTTTGTTCTAATCGATATTCTGGTGAGGATTTGCTAGAAATAAACAAGTGATCAGTAACTATTTGATAACGTTCTTCCAAATGTTTTGATACTTCGTAGGCAACAGTGGCCCCCATACTGTGTCCAAAAAAAGAAAATGAGTGAGTAGATAATAGTTGATATTTATATATAAGCTCTTCTATAAGATAATCTATTAGTTGATCCATACTTTCACAAAAAGGCACACAGTACTTACTTCCATGTCCTGGATATTCTATTGGTACGATTTTAATCTTATCGTTTATAATCCAATTTTTAAAAAACGAAGCACTTCCCCCAGCATGAGGAAAACAGAATAAAACATGAGTCAATTATTTCACCGCTTTCTGAATTATCAAGATTTAATAGCTGATTTATTTAGGATTAATGATAAAAACAGCTCAATATATTGATAATCAATTTCAGGCATTTTTAGTGATATTTCTTCCATTTTTAACAAAGTAAGATCCTGTTTAATCTTTGTATCTTTTAATTGAGTTGATTCATCAATTAGTTGAGATAGTGCACTAAGTGAATGAATTTCATCTTTTTGAGTTTTAATTTTTAAAGTTTTTAACCATTCTTCAAATGACATATTAGTATAAGTTAAATTATTATTTTCCAAAAATTCAATAATAAAATTACTGGAAACTTTATTATCATTATAAATATGGTAAATTTCTCCTTGGCCTATTTTATTTTCTTTATGATGAATCGATAATTTGTAAATAAAATCACTCACAAAGTCTACAGGCATTAATTCAAAAAATATTTCCTCTTCAAAAGGTAAAATTCTTTGTTCTATAAATGTTTCAAAAACTTTATATAGCATATCATGATCATTCCAAATTCCATTAGATGCATTGGAAGAAATTCTACCTAAACGGAAAATATCGACTGTTAAACCAACATCTTTAGCTTGTAAAAGCATTTTTTCAGCTGCCCACTTTGATTGGCTATACCCAATAATTAAGTCATCTGTATATTCTAATTCTGTTTTCTCATCCCAAGTTTTTTCGCCAGTTAGGACAGACAGTGTTGAAGCATAATAAATATGCTTTTGTTTACTGGAAGACGCAAAACTAATAATTTCTTTTATTCCATGGAGATTAGCTTTTTTAGATTTAGAATAAGGTTCAAAGAAATTTGTCTCTGCTCCAATATGATAAATTGTTGAAATATCTTCACTTAACTTTTTATATGAATAAATATCTAACCCAAAATTCTCTTTACTTAAGTCGCCTTCAATTGTTATAATACGACTTTTAAATTCATCTTTCCAAAGTTGATATTTTTTCAATACGGTTTCTATACGACCTTTTGAAGGGAAGCGTACTAGACAATGAACTTTTTCATCTTGACTTTCAGATAGTAATTTATATAAAAGATGCGCGCCCAAAAAGCCTGTTGCCCCAGTTAATAAAATATTGCCATCATATATTCGTTGTTGCTTAATTTCTTTAATTTGCTTGATAAGCTGATTGGAGAGCTGAGCGTCATTTTCCAATACCGTTTGCATGACAAGGTCATTTTGACTTTCCATAGCATCTACAAAAGAGTTCACCGTACTATTCTCTAAGAATATTTGAAGCGATGCTTCTGGATAAAACCTTTCTTTTAATACATAAACTAATTTTGTTGCGAGTATAGAATGACCACCACATTCAAAAAAATTATCATCCATACTAAATTTTTCATTTCCTAAAATTTTTTGCCAAACAGATAGTATTTCTTTTTTCTGTTCATTTTCTTCAGATGCTTCGGATAAAGAATTATGTGATACATCGATTTTCAGTAACTCTTTTTTGTCTACTTTTCCATTCTGATTTAGTGGAAACTTTTCAATCTTTACAAAAAAGTGCGGAATCATAAAATGTGGAAGTTCATTTTTTAAATAAGTTCTTAGCTCTTCTTCAATATTTTCAGGATGAGTGTAATATACAACAATGTACTTTTCATTGTTGATTGTTTTAACTGTAACTACAGCCTGTTTAATTTGAGAATATTGATCTAATTTTTCTTGTATTTCATGTAATTCTATTCTAAAACCTCGAATTTTTACTTGGTTATCCTTTCTTCCTTTATAAAGAATAGCATTATTCTTTAAACGGATACCATAGTCGCCCGTTTTATAATACAGATTCCCATTTTCACTATTAACAACGAGCACTTCACTTGTTAAGGTAGGTTGATTTAGATATCCTCTCATTACACCTGAACCAGCAATATTAATTTCACCGACTTCACCAACGGATGCTTCATCTCCATTTTCCGTAATAATCTTCACTTCTACATTATCTAATGGAAATCCAATTGGAATGATTTCTTGATTTTTCTCAACGACTTCATAACAAAGTGAAAAGGTAGTACATTCAGTTGGACCGTAAGCGTGTATTAATGTAATGTCTTCATTATGTTCCTTGAAAATGTTCACATGATAATAAGAAATCGTTTCTCCTCCGATAATCATTTTCTGTAGTCCAGAGAAAATGGATGGGTCCTGATCAACGATGGCATTAAAGAGCCCTGTCGTAAAGAAAGCAATATCGACGCGCCCCTCCTTAATAGCTAATTTCCAATCATCAAACGATGTATATTCATTGGCCAGTATATATAAGCAAGCGCCATTTAATAATGATCCCCAAATTTCATAGGTTGCTGCATCAAAACATAGATTTGAGAATTGTGCAACGATATTATCATTGTTTATTTTAATCATTTTAGATGCAAGTGCTATATTTACAACACTTGAATGCTCAATCAAGACTCCTTTTGGGTTACCAGTTGAACCAGAAGTATATATAGCGTACGCTAAACTGCTCGGTGAAATATTTGCAAATCTTATTGGATTATCTTCCTTAACATCATCTATTGAAAATGCGATAGGAGAAATAGGCAAATAAGGAAAAACGCTTTTGTCTGATGAAAAATTTAAGTAATAATTCATTTCAGTATCGTTCACCATGAATTGAAGCCTTTTTTCTGGATAGTTTTGATCCATCGGTACATAGCTACATCCAGCTTTTAAAATAGCCAAAATTCCGACAACAAATTCGATAGATTTTTTATTTGGAATACCAATCATTTCTTCTTGTTTAACACCTAGTGCCAAGATTCTATTAGCCAATTGATTCGATAAAGAATCTAGTTCTTGATATGTCATTTTCCTTTCTTTTTCACAAAGGGCTACTTTTGTTGGATATTGCTCTGTTATTGTTTGAAAACCTTCTACTATTGTCATTAATTTCGTCATTATTACACCTCTACTTTAAAATTTTCTATTATAGTTTTTAAAGAATCGTTATCATCTTGTACAATACTTTGAGTAACTTGACATATTGCTTTTTGGTATTGTAAAATTTCAGTTTCTGACATGAAATGGTCTTTATATATAAATTTACAGTGTAACTTAGAATCAAATAGAGCAGCGGAGAATGTTAAGTCAAAGTTTGTTGATTCAATTCCTATTGAATTTTCAATGACGATTTCTTTGTCATTCGCCATTTCTCTTGAAGGATAATTTTCATATACATAAATTTGATTAAACAATTCCTGATTCCAAGGGACTTTTGCAAAGCGTTTAATATCTGCTAATGTAGAATACTCATATTCTCTTAACTCTAGTTGCTTTGTTTGGATCATTTGCAACAGTTCGGATAAATTCATTTCTTCATCTATTTCGATTAAAAACGGCAAAGTATTAATAAACAGCCCTACAACCGAATCGATATTTGGTATGCTTACATTCCTTCCAGAGCTTGTTACACCATAACAGATATACTTATTTCCCGTTAAAGCAGTCTGTGCTAAGCTCCAGATTGCTTGTACTACCGAATTCATTGTATTTCTATATTTTTTGGATAAGTCGATTAGTTGTTTAGTTAATTCTTCAGATAAAGAAAATTCCAATATATTATCCACTGCAGCGTGTCGTTCGACTTGTTGATTTTTAGAAGGAATAATTAATTGGTTAATATGTTGTAGTTGCTGAGACCAAAATTCAGATTCATTATTAGGTTTATTTGTTAATAAATGCTGCATAATTTCATGGTAGGCAACTCTTTCTTTTTCATCGTTGTCATTAGTCATAGGATTATGATAATTATTCATAAATTGATGCATCACAATTTGAAGGCTCCAGCCATCGAGAATAACATGATGATGCGTCCAAATAAATTGATATTGGCATTCAGATAGTTTGACAAGCATAATATTCATTATTGGACCATTTTCTAAATCTATTGAGTTTTCTCTAGCATTATTCGCCAAGTGCTTTAAATTAATCTCTTGTTCAAGTTTATTAGAAGCGCTTAAATCAATTTGATTAAATTGATAATAAACGTCATTTAGAACAATTTGAAATTGGTCTCCCCATATATTTCGTTTAAAAACAGATCTTAAAACGCCATATTTTTGGCAGACTTTATTCCAAGCAATTTCAAGCTTTTCAACATCTAAGTTACCTTTCAGATCAAAAACAAGTTGTGAAATATACTCTGTTCCTTTATTTTTCTCACTATGGAATAACATACCTTCTTGCAGTAGTGTAACAGGATATATTTCTTCGATATTATGATATTTATTTAAGAAATAGGTTACCGTTTCTTCATCTACTAATGCCGCTTCATTAAAATCCTCAACCCGAATAGATTTTTCTAATATACTATCATCTATAAATAAATTTTCTAAATTCGTATTGATTGCCTCGGCAACCTTTTGAATTTTGCTATTTTTAGCATCTGCAATAAGCATCATGTTCAACTCTCCGTTGATTATGCTTACTGTAAAATTCAATTTGTAAGGAAACACATATTGTGGGTCAATATTATTACTAGACGTCTGCATTGAATCGTTTTGTACATTAAATTGGCCTAAATTGTTATAACTAATATAACTTTTTATAATTGGCATAGATTGTTCAGATAAATATTTTAGAACCGAATAGTCGAACCCTTTATTTGGAACGGAACGAAGTCTTTGCTTAGTGTTTCGTAACACATTATCCATTGTTTCACTGCCATTTAAACGTACTGGATACATAGTTGTAAACCAACCTACAGTTCTCATAATATCCACATTATCCATTATGTCCTCACGCCCGTGTCCTTCAAGATCAATCCAAAGTTCTGAGACATCCCATTGTTTTGAGATAACATGTGCAATGATTGACAATAAAACTTCATCTACAGTTGTTTTATACTTTTTTGTAATATTCTTTATAAGATGTTCCGTACAAGTTTGATTGTATTTAAATTGATAGATGTCTGTTCCTTGAGTTATCTCGCTTAACTTTTGTGAGTATGTCGGGACAGGTTGTTTCAATTCTTTTTCCCAATAGTGCATGATTTCATTTGATATTTCCTTTTCAGCATATTGCTTTAATAATTCTCCCCATTTTTGATAGGAAGTTGTTTTTGTAGGGAAAGATAGTGGTTCATTTTGTAGTATTTGTTGTTTACCTTTTTCAAAATCCTCAAGAAGAATTCGCCATGAAACACCATCAACAAGTAAGTGGTGAATCACCCAGAAAATTCTAACTTGCTTTCCACTTCTAAATACAACAAATTTCATTAACGGACCTGTATAAATATTTAAACTTTGTTGTGCCTTTGCTTCTACTTTATCGATATGTTGCATAGTTTGTTCATTAGTAAAGTCCATGACCACGTGCTCTTCAAATGTACAAGCTGGATGCGTTGTTTGAACTTCACCAACAATATTATTTTTTATTTGTTTAAATACTGTTTTTAAACCATCATGATGGTCTACAAGTTGATTGATTAACATTTGGTATTGTGCTAAAGAAAATAAAGGTTCCTCTATTAATACAATTGACTGATTCCAATAATTAATATTGTGATGGTTTTCTTTGAAAAACCACTGTTGAATTGGTGTTAAAGAAACTTCCCCTTCCACTGTATTTTGTTCAGTAATGGTTGGGCTCAAATGTTTTACAATTTTAGCAAGCTCGCGAACAGTTTGATATTCGAATAAATCCTTTGGTGTAAAATAAATATTTTGTTCTTTCGCAGCTGAACATACTTGAATACTAATGATTGAATCTCCACCGAAATCGAAAAAGTTATCATCCGGTCCAATAGAAGAATCATTTAAACAATTACGCCAGATTGTTAATACAGCTAATTCAATTTGTGATAAAGGTTCTTCAGTGTGCTCTTTATTTTTGTTAGCTTCCATCTTTTCGAAATGCTCTAATAATATTTTTTTATCCACTTTTCCGTTTGTATTTAAAGGAAACTCATCTACTTCTACCAAATAAGATGGAACCATAAAATGAGGTAGTAATTCTTTTATTTTAGATCTTAGTTCTAGAGCTGATATTTTTTGATCCAATTTATAAAAAGCTATTATTTGTTTATGCCCTGATTGATTTTCGATAACACTTACAAAACAGCCTTGAACCTCATTTAACTTCCTAATAGCTCCTTCCACTTCAGAAAGCTCTACTCGATAACCTCTAATTTTAAATTGATCATCTTTACGACCAACATATATTAGTTCACCTCTATGATTAAATTTAACCATGTCACCGGTTTTATAAATTTTTTGAGCTACATTGTAAGGGTTTATAATAAATTTTTCTGCTGTTAAAGCAGGCATATTTAAGTATCCCCTAGCAATTCCTATGCCACCTACATGTAATTCTCCAGCCACTCCTATTGGTACTAACTTATTATTCTCATCCAAAATAAGTACTGAAGTATTGGTAATTGGTTTTCCTATAGGTACAGCAGATTCTTCTAGTAATTCTTCACCTTTTTCAAATGATTTATAGCTTGTACATACTGTATACTCAGAAGGACCATATCCATTAAAAAAGACAACGTCCCGATATTTAGATATAAGTTCTACTGGACACTCAGAACCCGCAGATCCAACTACCTCTAAACTTTTCAGTTCTTGGATAGGTAATTCTTTTAAAACAACTGGTGGTAGGATAATATGTGTTATATTTTCTTCTTTAATTTGAGCAATTAACTTTTCAAGGTCAAAATGGTTATCTTTATCCGTACTAATATGCAGTGCTGCTCCAAATAATAGGCTGCTAAAAATTTCAATTACAGATGAATCAAAATTAAATGTTGCAAATTGGAGTACTCTCGATAAAGAATTAAGTCGCATCATTTTTTTCTGATTAGCAACAAGATTAATTAACCCTCGATGTTCAAGTAATACGCCTTTTGGCATCCCAGTTGTTCCTGATGTATAAATCACATATGCTAAATTATTTGGTTCAGATCTATATAAATTTGAATCATCCATCGTTAAAGGCCAATCACTTGTACAAATTAAATTCAAATCTTGAATCCATTCATCTTCTTTAAGTTCAATTTGAGTTAAACAATAAGTAAGGGATGCATCTTGTGCAATGTAAACTAACCGATTGGTAGGGTAATTCGGATCAAGAGGAACATAGGCTCCTCCAGCCTTTATCACGGCTAGCATACTAATGACCATATCTATAGAGCGATTCATATAAATACCTACTTTTTCTTCACTCTGAAGCCCTTGGTTAATTAAATAGCGTGCAAGCTGATTACTTTTTTTGTTTAATTCTGAGAAGGTTATAAATTGTTCTTTATCTACAACAGCTTTGTTTCCTGGATACTGTTCGGCAATTTTATAGAATGCCTCAGCGATAGTGTCGTTCTCCCCTTCAAAATTTTCCGATTTCCCTTGCCATTCTTTTAGAAGTTTTTCTTGTTGTTGACTATTCAATATCGGAACCGAACATAGCTCTTGTTGTGGATTTGCAATATTTTTTCTTACCCAGTCGATAAAGTTTTCTGCTAAATGGCGTACGGTCTTTTCCTGAAATACACTCGTATTATATTCAAATGCTAAAAGCAATTCTTGTTCATGTTCTTCAGTTACTAAACTTAAATCAAACTTAGCGATATTTGATAGTAAAATTTCTGGCTTTACTTTCATAAACTGATTTGAAAACAAGGCTTGTTCATTATTTTGTAGCACAAATACCGTTTCAAATAGAGACGACCCCTTACTATTACGTTCAGGATTAATGGCATCCACAATTTTCTCAAGTGGCATTTGCTGTCGATCATAAATGTCAATGACATGTTTCGTATTTTTTTTCAAAATCTCTGTAAACGTTTCTTGTTTGTTAAGAGTTAAACGGAAAGGAAGTGTATTAATAAAATATCCAATCATTTGCTCTGTACCAGGAATCATTCGATTGGCTAATGAACTTCCTACAATAATGTCATGCTGCCCAGTATAATTCGCAAGAAAGCTTTGATACATTGTTAACAAAGAAATAAACAAGGTAGAATGATGATCCATAGCTACTGCTTTTAAACGTTCTAAGTTTTCTTTGTCAAGCTTGACAATAAAACTTCTTCCACCATTATTTTTAGTTTGCGGTGTCAATGTATCATATGGTAAGTTCAATTTCGGTAAATCCCCTGACAAATGATCTTTCCAAAATTGAATGTCTTTTTCATACGATTCTTCTAACCATTTTTGTTGCTTATATACAAAATCTTTATACTGTGGAACTTTCTCAGGTTTGAAAGACCTTTTCCCCATCATTTCATCTTCATAAAACGAAAGCCATTCATTAAAGAATATTTCTGTAGACCATCCATCAAAAATAAGGTGATGAATGTTTAAAAACAAAATATATTGAGTTTCACTGATGATTGCTAGTTTTACAGTAAGTAACGGGCCACTTTCCAAATCAAATGTTTCTGCCCTCATTTCATTTTCAATCTGTTGAAGCATACTTTTTTGTTCGTCATCTGAAAGATTGACAAGATCAACGGTCTTTATTGTATGGAGTAAGTTAGGCTGAATAGATTGATAGCCTACTCCTTTTTCTTCTTTAATTACACATTTCAAAATTTCATGCCGTTCACTTACTTTATTTAATGCACTTTCCAACTTTTCAATATTTAACTGACCATGTATATTATATTTTTGTGGAATATTATAGTCAGTAGATTTACCCGTAAGTTTTTCGTTAAACCATAATGATTCCTGATTACTAGATAATCGATATCGTTGTACTTCTTCCGATTCTATATATGGCATCTGTTGCTCTACCTTTAAGCTTTCAACATATCTACTTAATAATTCAATAGTTCGATGTTGATAAATCGCCTTTAATTCTATTTTGCCTGAAAATTCCTTATTCAATTTCCCTAATAATTTCATCGCTAATATTGAGTGACCACCTAACTCGAAAAAATCAGCGTCATACTTAATATATTCGAGCCCCAATACATCTTTATAAGCTTTTTCTATAATACTGTTTACGTGTGATAAAGAAATATCAGCCTTAGGAAATAAAAGTTCGTTCAACACTTGTAAATTTTTTGACTCAAATAAGTCCTTTAATGTTAATTCTTTCTCTAGTTTTTTATTAACTGTTGCGACAAATTTCATTGCAGTAATAGAGTGACCACCTAGTTCAAAAAAATTATCACTGCCCTGTGGCTCCCGCCCAGGGAAAAAATCTTTCCAAATCTCTTTTAAGGGCGAATGAAGTGAACGACTATTCCAGCTTATTTCTTTCAATTCGGCAATGTTTTTTTCGCTTTCTTGTGTAGGAAGAGTTAAATTATTTACGTTCACGTCAAGCTCATTAATGGAATGAATAGAAGGAATTTGAATAGCAATATTTGTAAACATGTTTTGAACAGATACAGCAAGAGACTTATGAATAAAATGTGGATCATAAACTAATTTACATCTTAATTCGCCCTCTATTTCCTGTACTTGTAGAGATATTGGGTAACTATGAGATTCAGTACCATTTGTCACATGCCATTCAATAGGTGAATGATTTTTTCCTTTTGCTTCCGGAAAATTCTCAAAAACGAATAATGTTTCAAACAACTTTTCATCACTTTGTAATTGCGTCTTTTTCTTTAACTCAACCAAAGGACAATGAGCGTAATCTAAAATCTCATTGAATGTGCTTTGGGTATTTTTTAAAGTATCGGATAGTGTATCGCCTTCTTTAAATTGAACTACCATAGGTATCGTATTGATAAGAAGTCCCACAATTTTTTCAGAATTAATTAGCTGGGGGGTTCTTCCCGAGCTGATTATGCCAAAAACGGATTGGTCTTTACCTGACCAAACTTTTAATAGCAATGCCCACGCTAATTGCAAAACATTATTTAACGTCGTTTGATGTTTTACTGCTAGCGATCTTAGTTCTTTGCTTTCATTATGGGAAAACTCCCAATAGAGAACACAATTGTCTTGACTCAGATTTGATTGTTTTTTATTAAATGAGAGTGTAGGCTGCTCTACATCTTTTAGTAATTTACTCCAAACTTTATTCATTTCTTCATCATTTGTTTTACGAATATAACGAATATAATCGCCAAACTGACATGTTGGTTTTTGCCACGAAAGCTCTACCCCCATTTTTATCGCATTATAACCTTCAAATATTTCATTAAGTACATTACTAGAGCTCCAACCATCTAATAAAATGTGATGATGTGTCCAAACAAAGTAATGTTCATCTTCCCTCATTTTAAATACTTGGACGTTCATAAGCTTTTCATTATGAATGCCGATATTCATGCTTTCTCTTTTCTTTTGATCTTTTACGTCATGCTGTTTTACTAAAGGTACACGAGTAAGATCAATGTAGGGTAATTCATAATCGATTTCTTTAAAGACAACCTGAACATTATTTTCTACACCTTTACAGAAAATCTTCGTCCGTAATGCATCATGTCGCTCAACGACTTTTTCCCAAACTTCCGATAGTACATCTATATCTAATAATCCATTTATTTTTACTTCAACTTGAGATATATACAAATTTTCTTGAGAAGAGTTCATTTGAATTTCATAAAGAACTCCTTCTTGTAGAGGGGTTAACGAGTAAATATTTTGCACTGATTTATTCAATTTATCTCTCTCCATTCTCATAACTTGCATTAATAATTAGCATTAAATCATCTTCTGTGATTTCTGCATCTGGAAAATCACTTTCAATATAGAGTGGACCTAAAGACTTGCTATTTATGACATACTCGATGATGTCATTTATAGAATGAAGTAATTGGAAACTTTTATCTTTTGGTAATTTAGAAACAATACGAACAGTCAATTGTTCATTATGAATAAATGTGAGGAAATGAATTTTTGGTTCTTGCTCTACTTCAACGAAATCTTGACTGTTAGAAGAAAGGGCAATATTGTCGATTTTACCTAAATAATTAAAG
This sequence comes from Solibacillus merdavium, assembly GCF_014836935.1. Classification (GTDB taxonomy): domain Bacteria; phylum Bacillota; class Bacilli; order Bacillales_A; family Planococcaceae; genus Solibacillus; species Solibacillus ferritrahens. Next base: position 126,746 of record NZ_JACSPW010000006.1, read on the forward strand.
GTCATGAAGACATCTGGTGTAGTTATTTTTTCATCGCTCATATATCGCAATATGCCGTAGTCAAACCCTTTATTTGGCACTTCACGAATAGCTCTTTTACTATTTAACAACGTTTCGTTAAATTTAGTACTTGAACAAATAAATAGTGGATATATGCTCGTAAACCAACCAACTGTTCTTGTTACATCAATAAATTCATTTACGATTTCTCTACCGTGACCTTCGACATTAATCCATAAACGATCAATATTGAATACTTCATTTACACTTTGTTTAATAAGGGCCAATAGTATTTCTTCAACAGTAGATTTAGAATCATCCATTAATATCCTTAAAAATTGGTTCGTCAATTCTTTGGAGAACGATTTCTCTACTAACGTCTCACTATCTTCTGTTAAATGGGTTTTTAAAAGCGCTTCATTTCCCTTACTTTCAATTGCATTTTTCCAGTAATAAATAATGTCTTTTTCAATTTTTTTACTATAATTATTCAAGAAAATAGACCAGTCTTTATAACTTGAGGTTTGTGTTGGTAAAGCGATGGTGTGATTTTCAGTCATATGATCAAAAAGTGTGTGAAAATCTTCTAAAAGAATATGCCAGGATACCGTATCTATTAATAAATGATGAATCACCCAGAAAAAACGATATAGATTTGTTTTTTCTTTTATAATGACTAACTTCATAATTGGACCATCTAAAATATTTAAAGTCGTTTGAGCTTGTTCTTCAAGTCTATCAATTTCACGTTGTCGTACTGACTCTTCAAGATTATCGAGTTCTTTATACGTGACAGACCATGTTACATTTTGAGAGTCAATATTACCTACATATGTTAATGAATGTTTTTTAAAGAGCGTCATTAATCCGGAGTGATGCTGAACGAGCTTGGCTACTATATTTCTAATGGTCTCTATGTCGCCACATTTTTCTTTATAAAACACAATCGATTGGTTCCAATGATGAAGATGTGTATGATGATTTTCAAAAAACCAACTTTGAATTGGCGTAATAGCCACTTCGCCTCTCGTTTCAACAGGTCCTACCCTAACAACATTTTCAGTGTTTGCATGAGAGGCTAATTCTGCAATTGTTTGGTGTTCAAATATAGTTCTTGGCGTAATAAGTAACCCCATATTTCTTGCAAGAGAACATATTTGTATACTTTGAATAGAGTCACCACCCAATTCAAAAAAATTATCCGTGATGCCAATTTTAGTTGTCCCAATTACCTTTTGAAAAACAGTAAGAAGGATTTTTTCATTTTCTGTTCTGGGCTTCTCTATGTTCTTATCATCCCCTACAGTTGGTAAAGGCAGCTTTGAGGTATCAATTTTCCCATTTGCATTTAAAGGAAATTCATCAACCTGCATTAAATAAGAAGGTATCATATAACTTGGCAACTTTTCTCTTAATGTTTGATTGAGTAAACGTATATCCATTGGTTTTTCAGCTGTAAAATAAGCTACTAATTTCTTTACTAATGGTGTTACTTCATGAATTTTCAAATGTACACCTGTCATATACTGACAGCTTTCAATATGCTGCGCTACTTCACTTAACTCAATTCTAAAGCCTCTAATTTTAACTTGTTGATCTTGGCGCCCTAAAAACAACAAATCTCCATCGTCCGTAAATTTTACAAGGTCACCACTTTTGTATAGCATTTCACCTTCTAGAAATGGATTGGCCACAAATTTTTCAGCCGTCAGCTCTTCCATATTGCAATAACCAGTTGCAATACCCAATCCTCCTATGTAAAGCTCCCCTATTCCACCAATCGGTAATGGCTTTAAGTGATCATTTAATACATAGATATTCGTATTTAGTATTGGTCTTCCAATTGGCACTGGTTGCTGTTTTTCTTTTTCATACTGTAGAGTAGGAGGGAACATTTTAAATGTTGTCCATACTGAATACTCCGTAGGTCCATAAGCATTATAGAAATAAATATTACGATATTTTTCTACAAGTTCAGCCGAGCATTCCGAACCTGCTGAACCAACAAATTTGATGTTTGAGGATGACAAATCTAATTCCTGTAAAACAGCAGGTGGAAGCACAATATGTGTAATTTCTTGTTCACGTATTTGTCTTTCAAGGGTAAACATGTCGAACATTTCTTGTTTATTATTTCCAATGTGCAACTCTGCCCCATTTAAAAGGCTTCCGAATATTTCATATACTGATGCATCAAAGTTAAAAGTAGCAAATTGCAATACTTTCGATGTATCATTTATCTGTAAATATAATCGCTGACTCAAAACTAAATTTACAATTCCTTGGTGATTTAACATAACTCCTTTTGGTTTTCCAGTTGTCCCCGACGTATAAATAACGTACGCTGTTTGAGTTGGTTTAATTTTTTCAAGTGTTATAGCAGTATAATGGTTATCAAGTTGATCTAGATTGATTGTATGGGCAAAATCTGATTCCACTGCACTTAAATATTTTGACGTAGTAATACACATCGATAATGCTGATTTTTCTATAATATAAGATAGTCGTTCCCGTGGGAGTAATGGATCAAGTGGAACATACGCACAGCCGGCTTTCATAATACCCAACATACTAGCCACCATGTCGATGGATCGATCTATATGCAACCCAACTTTATCCACACTATCTGATTTAAGACCACGACCACGAATAGCATAGGCTATTAAATCACTTCTTTTCTCCAATTCCAAATATGTGATAGTTTTCTCCTCATCACGAACAGCAATATTATTTCCGTATTTTTTCACCATCTTTTGGAACAAAGAAATTATTGATTCATCTGATGGAATATGCATCTTTTCTCCGTGAAAACTATTTAAAACTTGATCTTTTTGATAGTTATCTAAATAGTCAAGCTCGTTGATAGCATTATTCGGATATAAACATATTTGGAATAACCACTCTGTAAAACTATGCATTAATCGTTCAATTGTCTTTTCTTTAAATAGCTCGTTCGAATATTCAAACTCTAAAATAAGATTGTCCTCAGTTTTCTTTACTTTTAAAGTTAGCTCATAATTAGAAAACGGTATATCTACCTTCTCGCTTTCCAGCGTAAAGAAAGAATTCATATACTTATCATTAAAATGATCTTCCATAGCCAATACAGTTTGGAATAACGGGGAAGAGCTTAGCTCCCGATTCGGGTTAATCATTTCAACAATTTTATCAAACGGATAATATTGGTTGTCTAATACATCTAATATAGTCTTACGATTCTTTATTAGAATATTTGCAAAAGAGTCCTCTTCACTAACTGATAATTTATAGGGAAGTGTATTTACAAAACAACCAATTGTATTTGCAAAAGCCTCCTCTGTTCTATTTGCTGCTGTACTTCCAATAACAACATCACTTTTTCCTGTGTAACGAGTTAAAAATACTTGATACGCTGTCATCATATAAATAAATAAAGTAGTTTTACTATTTTTTAATGCTTTGTTTATTAATTTTTGTAATGATTTAGGTAAAATTGTCTCTAACCTGCTGCCTGCAAATGTTGGGTAATTCGTTCTCCGAAAATCAAGAGGAAGAGCTAAAATCTCTTCTTCCTGATTTAAAAAACCTTTCCAAAAACTTTCTTGATAAGTATCGTTGGTTTCCATTAGCTCTTTTTGCCAATACGCAAAATCAACATATTGCATAGGGAAAGCAGAATCATCAGTTGGTATATCAAGTTGGTCACATTCATAACTTTTTAAGAGTTCTTTAAAGAACAAATCAAAAGATACGCCATCAAAGATAATATGATGAAAATTACAAATTAAAACAAATACACACTCTTCAATTTGGTATAATGCAACATTAAATAATGGACCATTGACTAATGAAAAATGCCTATCAACTTCATGCTGTAAACGATTTTCAATGTACTGCTCCGCTTCATACCTATTTAAATAACGTAAATCTTCATATATAAAAGGTACTTCAAAAACATCTTTAACCACTTGATGAACATATGGTTCTTCAACAAAGACGGTTCTCAAAATAGAATGCTTCTGTACCATTCCGGTCAAAGCATTTTTTAATACTTCCTGATCAACTTTACCTTTTACATTAAATTTAAATGGCATATTATATAGTTGCTGATTTCCTAGACGATGCGCTAAATACATTCGATCTTGATTATGCGATAGTACTTCTGTACTTTTGTTTGTCTTAATTGGTTTAACATTATTGTCATTATTCAAACTTTTCAATAAATCTAAGAAATCGGCTAAACCGACCAAATCTTTTTGCGCATAAATAGTTTCGATTGATAGTGGAACAGAAAATTCTTGGTGAATAAAACTAATTAACTTGTCTAATTCATCCTTTGTCATTAAGTCAAAACTCTTTAAGACTGGAAACTGTAATAGCTTCTCCTCTGTCATACTAATAGCACCTGTCATTTTCTAATCACTCCAATCAGCTACTTTGATTCATTAACTTTAATTGACTAATTAATATTGATAACTCGTGTATTGTTGGCTTTTCGAAAATTACTTTTACAGGTAGTTTAATCCCCATATTATTCTTTATCATTTGAATAAATTGCATTGCTAACAAAGAATTTCCACCTGATTCAAAAAAATTATGATTAATATTGATATCTTCTTTCCCTAAAATATTTCTTAAATATTCCAATAATTCACTGTCGATTACTGTCGTTGTTCTCATTTTTATCCCTCATTTATCGTTTTTTCATAAATCCCTGCTAAAACTGTTTCCATCGTGTTTTCATAAACTGAAATAATAGATTTCCTTAATTCTTCATCTACTAATGCATCGTTAAATTTAATCTCTATTGAACTTCCAGGTATTACAGTTACTACAATTGGATAATGGGAAATTTCTTTGCTTTCTTGTAGTGTTACTTGCAAATGATCCATACTAGGTAAAGACATTGGATAGTTTTCAAATGCATATAGAGAATCAAAAAGTGGATGGGCGATCCCCGTTACTTCTTGAATAACTGATAATGGTGAATTACTATACTCCATTAGTTCAAAAGTCGATTGTTGAATTTTTTTCATGCTTTCGTGAGGTGATTCATCCTCCAAAGAATAGACAAATGGGACTGTATTGATAAAAGGCCCTACCATCTTCTCGATTTTTGGTATTGACACTCCTCTACCAGATGTCACGATCCCGCAACTTACATAATCCGACTGTTTCACTTTTTTTAATGTCATTAACCAAATAGTTAAGAAGAATGTATTGAGCGTCAATTTATGTTCTATACAAATTTGGTTTATGTCTTGCTTTCGACTCTCTTCCAACGTCATAGTAAAGATTGTTTCACTATATGTTTCACTTGAATTGCTGAAAAATGGTGTCGAAATGAGTTGTGCATTTTTTAAATAATCATTCCAAAACGCTTTGATCTTAGGCTGTTTTATATAATGTTTCATATATTCGACATAAGATTTAAACGGAGTTGGTGCTTCAGTTAATGCATTTTGACCATCATAATATAAGGAAATATCTTGAATGACCGTTGAATAACTCCATCCATCCATCAGAATATGATGGAATGTCCAAATTAGTTTATAGGCTTCTTTACTTTTCACAATGAGGAAACGATTAAGCTCATTATTTTCTATATTGATTTGTTGATATTCATAGGCTTTCAAGCGTTTTAGTTGTTCTTGGGAATTAACTTCCTTTAGGTCTTCAACGTTAATTGGCGTAAGAATATATCGCATAATATTTTGATGAAATAAACCATTTTTATCAGAAATAAAGAAAGTTCTTAATATTTCATGTTTTTCAACGGTTTTTAAAATAGCTTGTTTCATCTTATCAACATCTAAATCTCCCTGAATATTAAAAGTAAGTTGCACTTTATATTGATCACTATCTTCATCAACTAAACTATGATATAACATTCCTTTTTGTACTTCTGTTAATTCATAGGTATCTACGATTGTGCCAAGACCTTCTGCTTCACCATTTGTTACGTATACAATCTCATCAAATAATTGATAGAGTCGCTTTGTAAAATATGATTCAAACTCCTTACCTGTAAATTGGGTATTAAAGTGAACAGTGATTTTTTGTTTATTGTTTACTGTTATCAATTCTATATTTATCTCATGATCTGTATAAATGTTTTGCGGTATATCATTTTGACTAAAGAAGGTAATCTCAGATTGCTCATCATTGGAAGAATAGTATTTCCCCAGATTATTAAAGCTAATGACTGGTATATTTCCCCTCAATGCCTCCATGCCTTCTAAATCCTTTAATAGCCCATATTCTAGTCCTTTGTTAGGAATGTCTTTAGTTTGTTTTTTAGTGAAACTAATAGTATTTTCTAAAGAAGATTCATTTCTTAAATATATTGGATACATAGATGTAAACCAACCAATTGTTCTGGACAAATCCACATCACTAAACAATTCTTCTCGGCCGTGACCTTCAAGATTAAAGTGAATATCCTTTTTCCCAAAAAACTCACCTATTATTTTTGTGAAGATGGAGATATATAATTCATCTGTTGTTATCTGTCTTCTAGTTAATTCTTTAGTTATGTTTTGAGTAATCTCACTAGTAAGAGTAATTTCAAATGCGGATTCATCATATTTATTACTGTTATTAGATTTCTTTAATTTGTCCTTATAAGATTTACTACAAACATCTAGCCAAAAGTTTTGAATATCTTTATCGATACAATTTTGGTAAGTTGCTAATTTTTCTGCCCATGTTTTAAAGGATGATGTTTTATTGCCCAAGCGCAATGGGCTATCTTTGATACTTTGACTATATAACTTTTCAAAGTCTTCAATTAAGATTCTCCAAGAGACACCATCTACGTTTAAATGATGTATAATCCAAATGATTTTATGAACATGTTCATTTATTTTGATACAAAGAATTTGAGAAAGAGGACCATTGTATATATTGAGTGATTGCTGCGCCTCTAGCTCAAGTCGATCAATCTCCACCTGTTGCTTATCTACATTCTCATGAGACAAATCGATATATTTAGCATCCCAAAGTTTTCTTACTTGTTTCGTTGGTTGAATAATTGCCCTTCTATGTTCCATATCATAGATTGTTCTTAAAGCATCATGATGTTCAACTAGTCGATTCACCAATTGCTCTAAACGCTGCTTATTCAACAATGGATATCCTGTCATCACAATAGATTGGTTCCAGTGATGATATTGTTCTATATCTTGTTGGAAGAACCATTTCTGAATAGGAGTTAAAGGCATTTCTCCAGTAACTTCTGCTTGTGTATGATGAGTTTCCTTCGTCACTTTTGCTACTTTCGAAATTCTTTGAATTGTTTGTTTTTCAAAGATGTCTCTAGATGTAATGAAAAGACCATATGTTTTTGCCTTGGAACAAATTTGTATACTTAAAATTGAATCCCCACCACATTCAAAATAATTATCAAGTATGGTGATATTCTCGTTCTTCAAAACACTCTTCCAAATCATAAGGAGCGTTTGCTCAATGTCATTTGTCTCAACTGTTTGAGTTTCCTTTTGGATATGGTTCATTGGATTAGGCATTTTTTTCAGCTCAATTTTTCCATTTTGAGTAAGTGGAAAATAATCCATGTGAATAAAGTAGGATGGAATCATATACGCTGGGAGACGACTCTCTAAAAATTCCTCTAAATCTGATTGTTTAATTGCTTGATCAGATAAATAATAAGCAGTGATAAATTTCCGCTCATTTGATTCATCATTTACTGCTATTACACAATCCTTAATACCGTCGTATTGTTTTAATACAGCATTGATTTCTCCTAACTCTACTCTATATCCTCTAATCTTCACTTGGTCATCTTGTCTACCAGAGAAGATAAGTTCATTGTTTTCGTTATATTTCACCAAATCTCCCGTTTTATATAATTTCCGCTCCGCATCAAATGGATGAGGAATAAAGTTTTCTGAGTTTTTGTGAGTTTGCCCTATATATCCACGTGCTAGGCCTTTTCCACCAATAAATAGTTCACCTATTTGCCCCTTCGGCACAAGCTTATAATTAGAATTAAGAACTAAAGCTTCTACATTCGTAATGGGCATTCCAATGGGAATAATTCGTTCTTCTATGTTTTCAATCTTATAAACTGTTGATACAACTGTTCCTTCTGTCGGACCATAATTATTAAATAAATCAAATGATAGTTTTTCTGGCAGTTTCTTTAACTGATCTCCACCTGTTAAGATAGCTCTAATCGATGATGGGAACATCATTTCATTAATAAATAATTGTTCCAAAAGCCCAGTTGAAAAGAATGCCATTGTCACCTGTTCTTCTTCCAACTTCTCTGCAAGTAAGTCAACGTCTAACAAAGTAAAGTAATCAACGACGACTATCTTATTACCATTTGTAATGTAAGGGAATAGCTCCCACACTGATGCATCAAATGAGATACTTGATACAAGCAATGCTGCATCACTATCTTTCACTTGATAGTAGTCAATATGCCAATCACATAAATTAGATAAACTTGCGTGTTCAATCATGACCCCTTTAGGATTTCCTGTAGTTCCAGAGGTATAAATAATATAAGCCAATTGATTTTCTGTAATCTTTTCACATTCAAATTGTACAGAAATAAAACTATTCTTTTGCACAATATCATTGACTATTATAAGGTTATCTTGCTTGGCAGGGTACTTCGACAATGAAGCCGTATCAATCAAACAAAATGAGAGCGATGCATCTTCGACCATATATTCTAAACGTGATGTTGGTTGAGTAGGGTCAATAGGTACATAAACAGCTCCGAGCTTCATAATACTTAGTACAGATGCAATCATTTCAATAGAACGATCCATAAACACACCTATTTTTTGCTGAGAACGGACACCTTTCTCCCTTAAAAATTGGGCAATCTGATTAGATTTACTATCCAATTCGCTATAAGTAATTTTGTTTTCATTATGCACAGCGGCAATTTTAGTTGGCATCTTTTTAACAGATTTTTTAAATTTCGTTATAACATCTTCAAAAACTTTATTAAATTCCTCATCCCCTTGATGAGTGCTAATCTTTAGTAATTCTTCTTGTTGACTAGGTTCAATATAATCTAGGTCAAGTAGTTTTTGCGTGCTTTCACTAAAGATTTGATTTAACCAGTATATAAAGTTATGTGCCATTCGTTGCATCTTTTCTTCTTTAAAGAGGGATTTATTATACTCAAATGCTATCGCCAATTTTCCATCCCACACTTCTGCCTGGACAACTAAATCAAATTTTGCCTTAGAGGTATTAACTCTTTTTGGTTTTAATTTAATCGAATTATAATTTGTATGAACCTGATCATTGTTTTGAAGTACAAAAACTGAATCAAAGAATATGGCAGAATCCATTATACGATCCAGTTTTACTTGTTTTAAGATTTGTTCTGTAGGGACATGTTGATGAGCTAATACGTCTGAAACTGCTTTAATATTTCTATTCACGAAGGATATAAAGGATTCGTTTTTTTCTACAGCCGCTTTAAAAGGCAGTGTATTCACAAAATAGCCTATTGTTTTTTCGATATTTGGATGATTCCTTTTTGCTACTGGACTACCAATTACAATTTTTTCTTCATCGTAATATACTGACAAAAACGTCTGAAAAGCGCTTAATAAACTAATAAATAATGTTGAATTTGTTTGTTTATTAAATTGTTTTATTTTTTCAAAAAGCTCATCTGTTAGCGTAATATGAATTACTTGAGAGTCCAATGGAAGGTCATTAACTTTTGGATAATCATATTGTAGAAGTGGTTTAAACTCGGTTTCTATTTCATTTTGCCAAAATAAAAGATCCTTTTTCTCAATAAAATACTCAGACTTTCTTTGCCAAATAGCATAATCACTATATTGCACAACCTGAATATCAGTTTCTTTATTTTTGTCGGAAATCAATGTTTCATATAAAGAGAACCAGGCATTTATTAATAGTGGCAGGGACCATCCATCAAAAATAATATGATGAATATTTCCAATTAAAAGATATTTATTTTCAGTCAATTTTTGTAAATGGATTTTGAGAAGTGCATCTTTTTCAAGATTAAATACACGATTACATTCTTTTTCAATTAAATGTTCCATTTCCTTTTGTTGTTCTAAAGCACCCAACTTTGTAAGATCAGTGTAATGGATAGAATGGTAAATGGCGTCATGATATGTTAAATAACCCTTCCCATCTTTTTCTTGAATAATAGAATTCAAAACTTTTTGTTGCTTAGCTAATTGATTGAAAGCAACTTCAAGTTTATCTAATTGAAGATTACCTATAATCTCGTATGAAAAAATTAAATTATATAGTGATTTATCACTACATGTTTGATCAATAAACCATAAGTTTTCTTGCTCAAATGATAAAGGTGAAATATTTTGCTGATGTAATTTAATCGGTTCTAAAGTAGAAACATTATTTTTTTTAGGAGCTTCTAAACCTTGGATTACTTTAGACAAACGGCAAATTGAATCGTTCATTAGAATAGTTGCTGGAGATAGTTCAACTTGAAATTGCTGGCTAATACGCAAAATCAATCTCATTATCGATAATGAGTTCATTCCATTCTCAAGAAGCGATTCCTCATCATTTATCAAGCCATTACCTAATACTTCTTCAATTATGTCTTGTAATGATGTCACAATTAATGGAACATTTACATTTTTTTGTGGCTTTAGGTTCTGTATACTTGGTAATCTACTTTTATCTAATTTCCCATTCTCTGTCATAGGTATTGCTTCAACAGATACAAAGTAACTTGGCATCATGTAACTAGGTAATTTATCAATTACTGCCTTTTTTAATCTATCTACTTCTGTTTTTTCTTTTTCAACATAGTACAGAATGATATGAATATCATCATTAAATATTTTATCTGCAACTGCCACAACATTTTTTATTGTATCTACTTCATTAAAAGCACTTTCAATCTCTCCTAATTCTATTCTAAATCCACGTACTTGAACTTGATGGTCATTACGAGAAATATATTGAAATTCTCTATTTGGAAGAACTTTTACAATGTCTCCTGTTTTATAATATCTCACCCCTGAAATATGAATAAACCTCTGATCGTTCATTACATTATTCTTGTAATAGCCTAGTGATAGGCCTTTCCCACTAATGTACAGTTCACCTTCCTCCCCTACTTTAGCAGAGGAACCATTCTCTTTGATCACCATACTGTCTAGATGAGGAAGCACTTGACCAATGTTCGTTATACCTGTTTCAACATCTTTATAACTGATTTCTTTAAAAGTTACGTGAATTGTTGTTTCAGTAATACCATACATATTTATTAGTTTTGGAAGATCTTCATCAACCTCTTCAAACCATGATTGTAATTTTCTAAAGTTTAGTGCTTCTCCGCCAAAAATAATATAGCGCAATTGAAGTTCATTTTGGCGTTTTATGAGTTCTTCTTTCACTTCAAAAAATGCACTTGGCGTACAATTAAAGACGGTCGTCTTAGTCTGTACCATTAATTCCACTAAGGCCAGAGGATTCCGACTTTCTTCAAATTTTACAACAGTGACTTGTCCTCCATATAACCAAGCTCCCCAGATTTCCCACACTGAAAAGTCAAATGCGTGAGAATGGAAAAATGTCCATTTATCTTGATGTGAGAACTCAAATAAGTCATGGCAGCCATCAAATAAACTAATTACATTGCCATGTGTCACACATACACCTTTTGGTTCCCCTGTAGAACCGGAAGTAAAAATAATATATGCTGGATCATCTGATTGAACATTTTCTAGAATCTCAGGTTTTGTTTCCTTTGAATTTTCCATCACATCGAATATGTTTAAATACATGCATGGTAATGATGTCACAACCTCATCATCACTACTTTTATCCCCCAACAATAGAACTATATTCGATTTAAGAATAATGTGAGTTGTTCTTTCTTTGGGACTATTGGGGTCGATAGGTACATAAGGAACCCCCATTTTAATCAAAGCTAAAATATAAAATAAAGTAAACTCGGATTTTTCAGTATAGATACCGACATGTTGCCCCTTTTTTACACCATATTGCGTTAAATATGAAGCGATATTGTTCGAAATATCATGCATATCTTGATATGTAAAAACTTTTAATCCACTTCGAACAGCTACTCTATCTTTATATTTTAAAAAAGATTGTTCAAATAAATTACCTAAAGAATTCATATCAATTTTATCCTCCCCCATTTATTTTAAATAAGTCCCCGAAGAAACAGTGATTATATGGAAAATAAGTGAAAATAACGCAATAATAACTGTGATTAAAATAGATTTTTTATGACCAATATTCGAATATTTTTTCAAAGATATTGAAAAAGTAAATAAACTAATAATATAAAATAGTTCTAGTTCAGCCAACAAGGTATGAACAAGAGATTGCTTGTTTTCTATAAAAATTGCTAAACTCGTAAAAGTTGTTTCAGGTGTATTAACTAAAATAGCAATAATTGCATTAACACCAGAACCAATTACTAACCAAGCACCCATGTTTAAAACAGCACGCCATATTCCATGAATTGGGACAGGTCGTTTTTTAAATAATACAAACAAAAGTCCTGTAAGAATAATTTGTATTAAAAATGTTACCAATAACCCTACCAAGCCCATTAAAGATGTTTGAATGATAAAGTTCGTTAAGCCTAGTTGTGAGAGTGATAAATTATTCATAACTTCCATATTTTTTAAATCAGCTGAGTATAATAATAAGGTTGTTTCAAAACCTGCGATTGTACATAGTAAAAAAGTAACAATTAATAGTTTCTTTGAATTTTTATATTCCTTCGATTTAACTTGCTGCATTGTATTTGTAGTCATTTAATACACTCCTTTAGCTTTTTTGAATTAATAGGAAACGTAATACTTCTAAACTCATATTCATTATTAGTTACTTCAGTATGATACTGAGTGAAGTTTTTAAAATACAAGAAAATGCTAGTATCTGTTACTTTGAAATTAGAAATCTCATAGATACAAAGTGGAGATGTGAGTCCTGTTTTTAGTATTTTCGATAAACTTTCTTTAGCACTAAAAAACATTTCTTTTGTCAAAATATCTTTGTTCATTTGAATTAGTTTCAATTCATCCTCCGTAAAGAAATCTCTTAAAAAAGGAGCATCCTCCACAGTCTTTAATTCAATATCCAACCCCATAGGATGTCGTAGGTCAAATAATAATATACCGATTGTATTATTTGTATAAGATAATGAAACCCCTAAGTTACTTATGAATGATCGATTACTAGATAAAAGAGGTTGTCCAAATACACCTTTCACCATGGTAATGTCTTGTAATTCATGTGTATCTAATAAACAAAAATCCTTAATCGTTAATTTTGTACATATTAGACTCTTTTTTGAACGAATTAAAGATTTTTCTGTTTTTTTCTTTTGTAATGTTTCTTTTTCTTCTTCACTCAACAAGCCTTCTTCTAAGCTAACTTCAATCGAATCCATATCGAAGAATCGAATACACGATCTAAATAATTGACCATCATTTATATAACTTTCAATCATAAAATCACCCCCTTTAATTCATTATCATTAATGATAACAATTTAACACAGGTAAAATTATACGTCAATTACATTTTTATTTATTATTTCTAAAAAAAGGAATTTTTCTCGTTAATTCATTATGTAATATTTACATATAATGTAAATTATTGTACTTAAATAATCATAAAAAAACATATAAAATAATATATTTACAGTTTATTTATTTAATATTCCTCATTTGTTATTCTAAAAATAATAAAAAAAGCCAGTTTATCATTAAAAAATGATAAACTGACTTTTTTATTATTTAATTTTTTATTAGCTTAACGATTGTCATTTTATGCTGAAATACAATTTAGTAAACCATGTGTATACACAAAAAGTTATGAGAACTGTTATGAGAAAGATTGTTATCGTTGACACACCTATCGAAAAACCTGCCCATAATAAGATAAAATGCGTTAATATCACGACAACTAATATGGGTAATCCAAAGAGCAAACTAACTAATACATTTGGATTCGATTTTACAGCTACTGATGGGTTTTCCCATTCTGTGCTTGGATTTAACATATCAAAAACTGGAGTAAGTAGATTATAACAGTAAACAAGCATTAGAATTATAATCATCATTAAGAATGCACCCATATTCATATAACCAAACAACATAAATATTATAAAGCTTACTATAACAGCAATGCCACTTGGAATAGATGCCAAGAAAACTTTAGAGAAATAGATTTTCTTTTTATTTAATGGCAGACTGTTGATTAGATAATAGTATTTACCTTCCCTTGAAAATGGCGTTCCACTTGTGTTATTAATACAGCTCATTATTAAAACAGCATAAGCAAAGTAAATTTCAAAATAGCCAGGTTTTGTAATATTAATAATCTCTGATATCCACCCCGCTTGAAAACTAAATAGCAAAATCAAGGTAAGGATTGGACTTAAAACAGTTCCAAGTACGAGTTGCATTTTGAAATACGCTTCAGTATTAATTACCCATAATTCTCTTTGAAAATAGTTAGCCCATACACTTTCCACATGGTAGACTTTAGTTTTTTTACTGCTTGATTGGTTTACTTCAATTGTGCCATTTTTAAAGTAATGAATGGAATTGATTTTCACAATGAGAATGAATAATAGCGCGCTTAACCCGATCATCCCAAGTAAATCGATTACAAAAAGGTACGAAAAGTCTCCTGAAGTAAAAGTAGTCAATACATTACCAATAAATGGTGTTTTCAGTACGAGTTCATATATTTGATTAATCACATTGCTTAATGAATTCTTTAAAGTAATTAATGTTGTAAAATCTAATTTTAAATTATTGAAAGTTAGATGTTTCCCTACATAGTGTAGAACAGAATAACAAACCATTGCTGTAATTAAAAAGGTTATGGTAATATTCACCACCAAGTACGCCGTCTTATTAACAAAATAATGTCTAAAACTATTTATCAGCGATAGGATAAATAATATAAGTAGTATTGTTAATATGTTTGATATTGGAACTAATAGGACTAACTTTATTAATTCCGTAAATTTAGTCTTAAAACCTAATAACAATATCGATGGAATTTGTATAACTGCAGATACTACTGTCAGTACAAAAATAATACTCAAAATTTTTGATATAATAATTTTTCTCGGCGCAATTGGTAAGTGAGTTAAAATACCGTATTCATAGTAATGAAAAACTAATGAAATGGAAAAATAAATTACAAGTAAATATACTAACAGATTTGAAATTAGGTAATTGTAAAAAATAAATTCTTTAGTATCTCCCAAATAAAAAATGGCAATATTTATAGTCATTAGTTGCAAAAATAAATAGAAGAAGGCTATTATTAATACCACTTTTAGCATTGGTTGTTTAGGCTTTGAATAAAAAGATGAAATAAAAAACTTTGTTAATTGAAATCCATTATTAAACATTTTGTTTCTCCATAAAAATGGTTTCTAATGTATTTTCTCCAACTACCTTATCAATTTCTTCATGGAGAATGATTTTACCATCTTTTAAAATCGCAACCGTGTTACAAATTTTTTCAGCTATATCTAGTAGGTGGGTAGAAAAAAATACTGTACCCCCTTCTTCAATATATAACTTAATCGCTTTTTTAAATGTTAGAACGGACTTAGGATCTAAACCATTTAGTGGCTCATCCATAATAATGATTGGCGGGTTTATTGTAAATCCAACAATGAGCATCATTTTATGTAACATACCATAAGAATAGGTACCCATTGGTTTATACATTGCCTCTTCCATATCAAACTGCGTAATAAAGTGCTTCATTCGCTCAGTTTGATCATTATCATATAGTTTCATCACAAACCGTATCCAATCAAAGCCAGAGATATTTTTAAAAACATGGATAGTATCTGGGATAAAAAAGAATTGCTTTTTATATTTAGTTGATCCTGATTTGATAATACCGTTAATAGTGATAGTTCCTTCGTCAGGTTCTAAAATGCCAGTAATACTATTTAAAGTTGTAGTTTTACCTGCACCATTTGAACCCACAAACCCTAATATCTCACCTTTTTTAACGTGTAATTCTACTCCGTTTAAAATTTGTTTACTACCATAACCTTTTTTTAAATTAGTTATTTTTAACATCTTTCCCCCTCCGTCCATACTTATTAATTTTTATGATATTTCTTTTCAGAAATCCAATAATGCGAAAAAGTTACAGTTAAAGTGATCCAGACAAGTGTAATAAACATATTTCCGTATAAATGCGAATCGATTGAACCAGTTATTAATACCATCATTGCATGCTGACTCATTCCTGCAGGATTTAATAAGTCAATTATAGGATGTAAACCACTAAAAATCTTAAAAATAAGCAAGCACACGATACTGATTAAAGCTATAACGCCCTGACCATTAAATATCGTACTAATCATAAAAGTAAAACAAAGAATAAATAATACCCATATTAAGTAGAATACAATTGCTAGAATCATTTCAAGAAATGGAATATTATTAAATAAGAAATTTACATATACGTAAGATACAAAATATCCCAACATTACACTAATAGCAATAAATGAAAAGTTAGATAGTAGTTTCCCACCAATGTAAGCCCCTACTTTTACGGGTCTTGTTAAAATAAAATCCAGCATACCATTCGCTTTATCTGACTGAATAATACCCATCATCGAAATTACAATAATCATAATACCTAACTGGTCGAATTGTGACCCAAGTGTTGCAGCTATTACTTGTGCTCCATCCTGTTGTGTCATACTTGGATCAATTGTAATCCCCTGATTTCCACCAAGTGCTGCTAAAATTGATGGTAAGTAATATGTGACAACAGGTTGTGTTGCTCCTAAAAACATAAAAACAAGAGGTAACCAAATAATTTTAAACTCACGGAACATCTGTACATATTCCTTTTTAGTTAAAATATATAAAGGAGTCATACACTCACCACCATTTTTAAAAATATTTCTTCTAACGTATCACTGCTTCCAACTTCAAATTTAACTATATCTATATTGCTTTCGAGGGCATCTCTGAGTAGCCTATTTTTATTTAACTGAACATTATCTAGTCTAACTTTTGCTCTTTTTCCAATTAATTCAACATTTTTTACATATGGAAGCTTTTCAATTAATTCAACCCATTTCAAATCACTCGATGCAATTTCAAGATGTACTACTGATTCTTGATTATTAGTTATTAATTTATTAATTGTTGTATCTTCAATTTTTTTTCCTTGTTTCATAATGACAAATCGTTCACATATTTCTTCTGCATCGCCTAAAATATGAGTAGATAATAGGATAGTTGTGTCATGTTTAATTTCTTGGATTAAATTTAACACTTCTCTCCTACCTATTGGGTCTAGCGCTGATACCGGTTCATCCATGACGATAAAAGATGGCTTGTGCAAAAGAGTTTGAGCAATACCTAATCTCTGCTTCATTCCTCCAGAAAAAGTCTGCACCTTTTCATTCTGTTCATTAATTAGTCCCACTTTTGTTAAAATGGCTGGTACTTCATCAATAAGCTTTTCTTTTGATATTCCTGATAGCTGGCCCATAAAAAAGAGTGTTTCTTTGGCAGTCATCCAATGAAAGAAATCAGGGTATTGTGGGAGATAACCAATCTCTCTTTTCATATTTGAAATTTTCTTCCCATCTAGAAGAACTTCCCCTTTATCCGCATATAAAATGTCTGAAATGATTTTTATTAATGTAGATTTTCCAGCACCATTTGGTCCAATAAGCCCAACACATTGCCCATGTTCAACTACCATAGAGAAATTATTGACAGCTGTCTTAGATTTAAATTTTTTTGTAACATTTTTAATTTCTAACTTCATTAGGCTTTTCTCCTTTTCTTCCAATTGTGAAATACAGAATTGGACCAATTGTATTAAAAAATAGAATTACTATTGTCCATAAAAGTACATTTGACCTCTCATTTCGATGTCTATACAAATCAAACAAAGCAATAAGAATAAGAATGAGACCAACAACGATAAACGGCGCGGCAATCTGTAATACAGCTAACCAATCAATATCCTTGAAATCATTTAACCCATAGTGAAGTTTCATTTATAACACTCCCATCATTTATTATCATTACCGATAACGATAATATAACATACGTTTTTTTGAATTGCACTTGTTTTTTTAATAAAGATAATAATCTTTTTATTTTTGTGATAATATTATCATTATAAATAATGTACTTTGCATCTAAATAAGGTACAATACTATTTAAAAAAGGAGATAATGCGGTGAATAAAGCAGAAATTTTAATGCATCCGGTAAGAATTAAAATTAGCCAAGCACTTATGCGCCACAATGAAAGTGGTCTAACGCCTCTAGAAATGGTAAAAATCATACAAGATGTTCCGCAGGCTACTCTTTATCGGCATATTCAAATCTTGCTAGATGCAGGGGTTATCAAAGTTATTAAAGAAAAAAAGGTAAGGTCTGTCACGGAAAAATACTATGCTCTTAATGAAGATGCTGCGCGTCTTGATTCAAACGATTGGAAAACAACAAAAATGGACGAGAAGCTTAGTTATATATCCTATTATCAATTATCCTTATTATCCCAATATCAAAGTTACCTTTCTTCAATAGAGAATAAGAGCGATTCAGAGGATCGTGCGACATTCTCACTTTTAGAATTGACCATTGATGAAGAAGAATTTGAAAGCTTTCAACATGATTTAAATGCTCTAATGCATAAGTACTACCAAAAAAATAATAATAGTAGTAGTGCTCGTACTCGTACAATAGCTGTGACGATTATCCCTGATAGCAATTCTCAGCACTGAATCTTCCCCTCTAAATTTACCCAATATCAAATCTTGGGTAAATGATGCTTGCGGTTACAGTTATAACGGAAAACAAAAAAGAGTAATACAGACCACCTGATTACTCTTTTGTCTGCAATTTATTTGTCCGCATAATTATAATTATTTTTTGTTCTGATTTTATTTAACAGGATTGATTTAGCATGTCCCAATAACCAACTTAATCGAATTTAATTAAACTCTGTTTATTTATCCGGATTGACAAGGTGTGGGTAGCCGATTTGAGAACAATCGGGACTATAATTCCGAAAGCCTTTATTTATAAGGGTTTCGGTTTTTTTATTTATTAAATTACAGTTAAAAACAATTTATTTTCACAGTTGCGTGAAGAAATAAATATATGATTGATTACATTGTAGATTAATTCACCAAATAGTTTTCAATTTGTTTATGAGGCTCTTTTACGTCATTTCCATGACAAATGCTTACAATATCTGGCTTCATTTCTTCAATAACGTGTCGGCCACTTTTGATAGCCTCCTCCATATCAGATGTAAACATAGCCATAGGTTTTTGCAGTTGACCATTTTTCGAGGTAAATAAATCTCCACCAATCAACACACGGTCCTCTTTATGATAGTACACCACATGACCTGGGGAATGACCCGGTGTGTGAATAGGTATTAACGCTTCCATATTATCTAAATTTCCATTCGTCATTTTTAACGGCTGTACAAGACCTGGCTTCACAAGAAATTCTACCTTTTTCCTACCAGGGAAAGGCTCTTTACCTTCCATGTATGGAATATCAGCTTCATGGGCAAATACGGGCACTTTTTTTATTTCAAGAATTTTTTTCAATCCCCCCACATGATCAGAATGGCCATGTGTTAACAGAATTCCTTTTAATGTACCCAGCTTTTCTGCTTCATTTAAAATTCTTTTCCCCATAAAGGACATACCGGTATCAATTATGTATACACCATCATCGACCGTTACAATCCATGCACTTATTTTCATAAATAACCAAGCTTCAACTTTATGAATATGAGGCGATATCTTAAGGATTTTCATTCCCTTTCCCCCTTTTCTCTTTTTTGATTCTTTTACATAATTAATATAGCTCCCTGTTCCTTCTATTATAGAAACGGCAATAATAGCCCATTCAAGTGGAGAAACATCGCTAAACTTTTCCTTCCGCGTATTCACTGTTTAGACAAGTAAGTTAATCTTGAGTAATACGATTAGAAATCATATCTTAAATGTTTGAATTAAACACTGCTCATCATCAATTAATTCTTGTCTTTCATTAAACTCAATATTTAATTCAAGATATAGCTTTCTCCAAAATGAAACAGCACGTTTATTATCAATAACTTGTATCACAAAATATTGCCCTTGTTTCGCTTCAAATAATTTTACTACGGCTTTTGCTGCTAAACCTTTACCCTTGTACTTATTAATTATAAAAAAATCATTTATTCCTAAATCATTTTCCTCCTTCAAAAATGGCCGTTCCAATAGTAATATAAAACCTATAATACTACCATCCAATTTAATAAAGTACGGTGAAAGCCCCTCTATGCACCAGAATTTATCCAGGCTTTCATAATAAAAAGAACCGTCTGCTCCAAGGTCAATCATTGAAGTGAACTTTGAAAGGTCGTGCAGATACAAAGAGTAAAGGTTTCTTAAAATAGATTTTTCTGATTCTAAAACTGCCGTTAGAGTAATTGACATTTTGCAATAAACTCCTTCCCAACTAATTTTATTATTTTTGTACGCATGAAAGTAAACCAATAAATACATTACCAATAATATACAATACATCTTAATTTTGACTCTTTTATAATTTCGATAGAAATACCCATTATCCTTCGAAAATAGAATAAGTCTCTGTCAATATTACAAAGCACTACTCCATCATAGTCTTGTTTGCTCCCTATAAGGACATATACACGTATATATCTTTTTAACACTCAAATAATTTCACTTCATCCATCTATATTTACTCTAAATTTGAGTATAGAAAAAGGAGCACCGACATTCCGTGCTCCTCGATAACTCTTTTAACAAAATTTCCAAAAACCATCAATCTTCTTCATCTAACTGATTCATTTTATCTTTCATCTGAAATAAAAAATGAAGTTGCATTTGTTTAGCTAATTTTTCTGCCAATCCAACCGAATTAAGATTATTTTGTTCCTCCATTATCTGTTGTTCAATGTATGATCTTAACTTCTCATATTTTTCTAATTCAATCACTCCGTTTACCTCTCTAAGCAAATGTTTTATTACCTAGTATGCTCATATTATGGAGTAATTAAATCTTGAATTTAACTCAATTTTTCATAATTATCTTCAAATTCACGGCTAAACATTTCATTATAATCCAATTGCCTGAAAGACGGAACATCCTTGCAACTTTTTTCCAACGCTTTATGAATAGCTAATAGCACTTCATCATGCGATACAATCCCAAATAAGCTCTCTCGCTTAATCTCACCTGTCGTATATATTGATAGGTCATCGTAAACCACGAAATCGATGTAGCGAACAACATTGAGGAAGCTGCCCCCATGTGTCATACCAATTCGTAATGGATCCTTTAGAGAAATGATCTTATTTTTAAATCCAAACTGGATGCCACCAGCTGGAATATATATAACTTTACCTTTATCTGTTTCTACGATTTTTTCTACTTTTAAAAATTCAAGTTTCATCTTTACTCCCCCTAGTATTACATCTAACATATACCCTGTTTTAGCAATTACTAATATGGTTGTCGTAAAGTTTTTAAACCTGTGTACAGATAAACAAAAAAGAGTAACACAAACCACTTGTTTACTCTTTTGTCCGCAGAATTTTTTTTTTGCTTATTTTATTGAAATGAAATAATCTTACTTGTCTCAATTCGGTGATATTCGACAACGTAGGGGTGCTGGTTAGAGTCCGGTTAGGCCCATTATTTAAAAAGCCAGTAAATGTTTTTATATCAACTATTTTTTTAACTACTCCCCCTTTTTAATTATCATGCATATGCTGCCAAATGTAATAATAACAATAAAGAAACAAGGGCAAGAGTACACTTACAACAGAAGTCATTGCTAGTTCAATATAGAAGAAATTGATGGAAAACGATGGTTTTTTCGCTTCAATAATATCGAGAATTGGATTAACACCAAACGCAGCTAAAATTAATATGAAAGCTAAGTCCATACCTGTGTCTCTTACTATTTTTAAAGCTTTTGGTAGTTGAATTTCACTTTCCTTATATATAAACTTAAATTCTAAAACAAAAAAATGGTATACTCTTTTTTGAATTAAAAAACCCAATACACCAATTAAAGTGAACAAGAATAACTTAATAATGGATGTTGTAGTAAGGAAATCTAGCAGAAAATAAAAAGATACAATTGTACTAAGTGATAAGAAAATAAATAGTATATGACGCAACACAAATTCCTCCTATAAAGCCTCAATCAAATGTGTATTAAGGTTTAAACTACCGTTTCTTTTTATATTTTAATAAAATATTCTACAATACCTTAAAAATTCCTCCAAATTTTGTATAGACATGTCTTATTTTGGTTACTTCAGTTGAGCCAGTGCACTGATAATAAATAATAAAAAGTGAGCTAGATGATAACACCTAGCTCACTTTTTCACTATATTATTCCTGCACATCAATGGATGGTGAGGAGCAGCTTGTAATTTTTCTTCTGGTGTATAAATCAACTTAAAAGACTGAACCTTGATCTGTCTAACAATCGAAGGTGCTGTTCACTCTAACTCTAGGTGCAGCACATCAAAGCAGACTCTTCCTTTTTTTTAGCTGTGGGCCCGCTCCAATCTTTCATTGAGGGCAACCGCAAGTTCTTTAAAGCGTTTCTCCTCTTCCGTGCTCAGCGGATCACCCGAATTCCCCCTATCCAGCCAATAATCTCCATCTAACAATTCATACATGTCAAGAAGTGTAATTTTTAGAGTGACTGGATTTTGAAAAACAGACAACATCGGTTCCGGGCCATCATCCCAGTTGTATTCGTTCACAATCGCATGTAATAGTTCCGGCGAATTTATTCGTTCAATCTTATCGCACATCTTGCACTGAGACTCCTCATACAAAACCTCATCAACAAACCTTTGCTCTTCAAGTGTTAGAGAAAGGCGAACGGCTCCTTTAGTTTCGAGCAGAAGGTCAGCAATCTTTTTATCTTTACGTGCTTCATTCCAAGCTGTAGCTAATATGCCCAATGGGGAGTCCAGTTTAGCCCCAGCTTCGATGAGCTTTAACAGGGCTTCAATTTGGTTGAACTTTACAGCTTTTTTTAGTGGCGTATCACCAAGTTTATCCTGTGCCTCGAGGTCTGCTCCATGTTCGATTAATATTTCTATCGCTTGAACTGGCATTCGATTGGTCAAAAAAAGCATCAGCGGTGTTCTCCCTCGCTCGTCCCGTTCATTCACATCCAGTTCCGTTACTGCCTTCTGTACAAGTGAAAGATCCTCTATCTTGCTAACTTCCTTCCAATTCAAGCGTACTCCCCCCTTTGACACAGTACTATTATAAACATGAATGACATTCAGCTTTGCTGATAGATCGTTGCTGTAATATAGTCTTTAGGACAAATAAACATATAATAGATGCCTTCAGCATATTCGTCATAATCAGCATAATCGATCTGCCCTATAAACCGCATTCTTCGTTCACAACAAGGACAAACCGGATACTCCGGATCCTGGACCCAGCTTGGATGACCGCCAATCTGAGAATTCAATTGTGACATGGTCCAAACTGCAGCATAATACGGTGATTGCGGCTCTTGTGAAAGAACTAAATTAGGTGAGGTTTCAATACTGCTGTTTACGTCATCCATATCCGAGAGATAAACAGGTTCTTGATTATAGCGGCTCCAGACAGGCATGCCATCATTGTCCAGCTCCATGTATATCGTGCTAAAGCTCCCACATAATTCACAGGTTATCACCTGTAGGTTCTCAATTTGCAGGTCGAGATATTGTAAAGCCGGATGAGAGGTAGCTGCGACCATCAACTTCGTTAACTTCCTATTGCACCATGGGCATGTTGAATGGCTCGTCTCAAGAAAATGGGCAGGATCTTCTTTAAGTACAACTTCATCATCATCTTGTTGGTCAGTTTGCCTAATAGCGTAACATAATGGATTTACCAGATTACGCCTTTCCCCATTCGAAGTAAGCTCCCATCCTCCATCAACAGCATAAGTTTCAGGCGTTACATATAACTGTTCCGCCCATTTTGGTTGATGCATTTGCCATTCGCGGTACTGGTTTATGACCTTAGCATCACCAATCCAGCCGAGTGCAAGGAGAAGATGATTTCGGTTGTCCTCATCCCATAACACCCGCACTATTAGCTGATTTCGAATGTCTTGTGGTGCATCTTTAAAAAGAATCGGATCCTGAAACAATCCGCGCTGTATAAGCTCAGGTAAAGCAACGGATATATTATCATCTCGGTAGCACACCAAAGATAATAGAATATCTTGTGCTTCACTTTCATTGTTAACAGCGAGTAATTCCATTGCATATTTCAGCATACGCTGCGCATCTTGGTATGATAAAGATACGTAGATTTGCTCCTTTCTTATCGGAAAAGGTACGTATTGAATAAGCGGATCATACTTTCTCGGTGCATGCATAACCTTGAGAATGTCCACTTGATCTGCTAATCCCTCATAGAGATTCACCGTTTTGCGGTTTTTCTCAATATAAGCTACCCGTTTTTTTCGTTCCTGCTCCTGATGACAAGGCATGCAAATACCGTTTGTTTTGGCTGCTGTACTCGGTAGAATAGTTGCGCTGCATCCTTCCATCATGCATGGTATTCGTTCCGTCAATTCCATTCACCTCCAAAATTATAAACCAATATACAGTTTATTTTCTGAGAAGACTGCTGAGTATCCATGTCTGTACAGCTCAAAATAGGCTACGAACGGGTCACCATTTAATCTATAACGGGGCCACTGAAGATAATATGAAATCCAGTAATCACAAGCAATCGAGTAATATGCCTCGTCCAAAACTTCAATCGGTTCATCGTATTCAATCTGTTCGCTGATGATATCAAAAATCGTCTCATATATTTCAGGATCATATTGCTGACGAATTCCATCTATCGATCCAGGAGGTACAATTCTAACCTCTTCGATTCCATGTAGGTACTCGGCAGAATCTTTCGTATCGAACTTCTCAGAAGATCCCAACAATAAATCCTTTAAGCCTAGAATAAACTGCCTGCCATAATCTACTAGTATCTCAATGGGTAAATTACTATCTTTACTAATAAAATAGGCTGACACTGTAGGCCCACTATAATCCACAGGATTTAGCATTTCATAGATTTGTAATATCCTCTCTAAATAAACATGCCCATCTTCAAGAGGTTCAAAAGTAGCCTCTACACCTTTTCCATCTGGCATAAACATTTGAAAGTAACCATAGAATCGTGCTTCATCAATATCTGCTTCCCCGGAATTCATATCTTCATCCATCAATTGAAGTAAATATCTTGCATAAGATTGTTTATCCATATAAACTTTAAACCTCTCTTTCGCTTATCAGTGGCGGCTTTATTATAAGCTTTAGACAGATTTGGTATCTCACTAGCAACATTGCCATTCATACACGACTTTAGAAAAATCCCTATTTTTCAAAGCGTCTTTTGGAATAGAGAAAACACAATTCCCAGAATCCCCAAACATAATGCCGCATTCGTCATCAATATCCAGTTGCAATAAAAGAAAATCGTCATCACCAAATCCAATATAATCATTCTGAACAAAATAAGGATAACCGCCAATTCTGCTCTCGCTACTATAGCAATCATCGCTCAGTTTCTCATATTCTTCTTCTGATAACTTATTCATAAAAGTTTCTTGAAATAGATCTAATGAGGAAGACATAGGCATTTCCCTTGATTTAAAATACATTTTACCACTATGTGAAAATGGGAGATTCATGTTATATTCTTCATTTTCATAAGGATGTTCCTTTACTAAACGTTCTTCATTTTCTTCATAACTTTCAATGTATCTTACTAGAATGGGGTCTTCCAAACCGTACAAGTCTTCGTTTGTAACAAAAAATTGCAGTAATCCCTTTTCTGGTAATTCAACAATATTTTCAATGTCTGCCAGATTGATTTGTGCTAAAAACAACATAGGTTTTCCATTTTCATCTATCGGATAATCTTTACTATTTTCCAAATAGGGGCATCCCCCTAATTTACTATCATAAGGTTTTGTTTCTTCACGCTTAAAACTTATCTCATTACTATATCTAAAAGTACCTTTAATTAGGTTTTCATGTTCTTTCAAAAGTTTAGGAATTTCGTATTTCATCAATGTCCCTCCTATTTTAGAATTACTCTGCAAACCGAATTCTAGCCAATTTCCAAAATTGATTAAAAAAATAGATTTCAACATATCTTAAAGATATTCTTTCTCAATAGAACGATCTTCCCAATCATGCCAAAAGTATAATACTTGCCCTACTGCCCCAGCTTCATACAGATTATTATCAATGCAAAGGTAATCACCGCCACCATTATTTGCAATTGGTATCCATTTTGAATTCCAAAGAAATTTAAATGGCTTAAGTTCTGGATCAAATTCCTCTTGTAAGAAACACCAGTTATTAATAATTTCAGAAGTAGGTAGTAGAGTCAGGTTCCTTACAAATGGATTTACCTCAAGATTCCATTATTGCACCCAACTGGAGATTTAACGATTCTTTAAAGACTCTCTAAGAACTATCGCGTTTATTCTTCCTCATCTAGAAAATTAAAACCATTGTCAATAAGATTCTGTAAATATTCGTCAAAGCTATTTGCAATCACTTCATATTGGTCAGGGTCGTGCAAAAAGCGAACAATTTGACCGCATACTCCTTCATCAGATGGATTAAAATCAATAAAAAGTCTTGATGTTCCACCATTATTCATACAGTCTGAAAAATGAAGATACTTCCCCGGAAAAAGTCCCTCTGGATTAATCCTAGGGTCAACAGCATCCTCGTCATCTTCGTATTCTAAAAGATAAGAGACGTCTTCCTCTTCTTTTGAACTTTCGAGCATCTGCTGGGTAGACAGTAAATAATATGGGTATTCTTCAATATCTGATCCAAGAATACAAACCGCAATTTCTTTTTCTCCATATTTCCGCCAATAAGTACCATCAATATTTTCTAATAAAGAGATTAATGATGCTGGACAATTTGGATATTCTGACCTTAATACTTCAATATCTTTTTTTGTGGCACCGTACGCAGTATTTAATTCCTCAAGTTCATCTGTTGTTAATGCTGATCTCAAGCCATTTAAAAATTTGTTTACTAAATCCATGATTTCCCCTCCAAATATAAAATGCAAAAGCGAGTGTACTTGTGGTTAGTAGTAATCCTCCACTTACAAAATCTATTATTCTCTTATCTATTTAATCTGTTTTCCGATTTAATCATTGAAGCTGCTAGACCAAATGTTTTCTTCTTCTGTCGTCATTTCACCTACAATTTCAGAAAAATCAACATCTTGAGACATCAGTTTTTTTAACTTATAAAATTGATTAAAACTTCCTGTAAAAGATTTCAATGAAGTGGACTCCGCAATTACTTCAATATTTTCAACAGGTGTGTAATTACATTCTAAATGAGTGAGTGCCGTCATTTTCTTAATAGAGGAAGCATCTCGAATAGATGAATCTATGAATGTTAAGTTTTTCAGCTTTTGATTTTGGGTTAGAAAATCTAAGTCGTTGAAAATAAATTTTTCAATCGTTAAGGCTTCTAACTTATTCAATTTTGCGAGTAACATTAAGTCGGCTTCTGCTACACCCTCCAATAGATGAATGTGCAGCTCCTTCAAATGGCTAATATCTGAAATTGAGACAAGCTGTTCAAAATTTAAAATGGAGACAGATAATTTATTTAGCTTTACATCCTTTAAAGGGCGATAGTTATTGATTTGTGTGTGCTCAATAGAAAGTTCCTTTAAATTAATTAAAGATTCGAGTGCTCTTATGTCCTTCACTTGAGTTCTACTTAAATTTAAATATTGAAGTTTATTTAATCGAGATAAAGGTACGATGTCCGTAATCGGATTTCCGCCTAAATATAATTTTTTAAGTGCTAATAATGATTGTAAAGGCCTAATATCTGTAATATGATTCCCACTAAGTACGAGCTCTCTAACATCCGTACAGACAGTAAGCGGTGTAATATCAAAAATCTGTTTTCCCATAAGGTACAATATCTTACTTTTCACTAACTGTTTTGGATGTTCTGATAAGCTTTGAATTATTTCTTTCCATTTATCACTTAGCTGTTCAAACCATTCTTCTCCTATAACCTGTTGCTGGTTAGACGCCTCTACTTGAAAAACAGGCAATTCCATATTCTTTAGTTCATCAAAAAAATGAGCTTCCTCCCTATAACCGTAGCTCCAAAAAGTTTCTTCATCGATCGTATATGCTCCGTTTTTAAGTGTTTGTGCAATAAATGTTATAAAATCTGTGATGTTGTACGCAATTACATGTTTAACCGTTTCATCTCGTCCAAAATTTATTAGCTGTCCATAAATTCCATTTGAATCAGGTTCTAAATCGATTCCTAAGAAGTTACCTCCATGATCATGCGCAATGGGAATCCAATAGCGATTGAGATACTGCTCTTTAATCGCGCCTTCGGGAACGGAGTACGATTCAATCTGTTGCAGCTCCTCGTCGTCACTTAGCTCAAAACAGTTTTTCCATTCAGCAAGCATACTTTCTAATGACAGAAACGAAAGTCCGAAAAAAAGCCCTGGTCCCTCATCATTTTCACCATCATGTGTAAGATAAAGTGTTTTTACATCGTCTGGAAACGTAATTCCCATCTTTTGCTCGACTTCTTCAATTTTTTGCACAGTAGCGGGAGGGTTTAAAAACGGTTCGAAATGCTGACTAAATTGTTGCTGAATCTCATTAATAATTGTCTGAATCACATTATCAACTCCAAATAAAATTATTCAATTAACATATACTCACTTAATAATACCAATTATTTCAAATTATTAGTTTTGGTTCAATAGCTCTCTATGAAAAAAATATGCTTTTCTTGTTTTGAAGTGACTCCAAAAAAGTAGAATTTGTATTTAATGCGACTTGTCGTGACTATAAAATGAAAAGCCCGTAAACGTTTATATACCAACGTTTACGAGCTTTTCATTTTCATAAGATTCCCTACCCTATACTCAGATTTTAAGTTTTTATCAATTATTTAGTGTCAATGCCATTATCTGCATTCGGCAATAGATGACCATAAAAATCGGTTGGCGTGACCTAACCCCCTAGGCAATCAAAGATACGAATTTACAGCAGGCTATCTATTAAGCCACCCCTCTTCTCAGAGTGAACTAGCTTTTGCATACACCTGATTGGACGATATAAACTGGTGAATCGCTTCATTTGACTCCGCGCTTTTTTCAATGACGCATACATGCCCGCAGTCATCGAGGATTTGTAATGATGCGTATGGATTATTCTCTACTGCACGCTTCGCTTCATCTATGAATAAATGATCTTCCTTGCCAATTAGATAAAACTTCGGAATTGTACACTCACTTTGCTTTAGCTGCTCATAGGGCTTCTTCGCATTTTTCAATAAATACGTCCATTTCACAAACTCTTTACGCCCTAACTTCGCTGCCTCCTGCACAAAATAAAAACGTGATTTAGCATGCGATTGTTTCGGCATAATTAAGTATGCAAATGTTTTATAAAAGAGCATATATGGTGCGAAATGGCGGAATATCCATGCGCTCTGAATTAACAGTGACGACCATCTATTAAACTTGAGCACGGGACCAGCTAGCGTCATCGTTTTAATGTACTGCTTCGCACGATACATAAGCTCATTGCCGATAATTGTCCCAACCGAAAATGTTAAAAAGTGTGCGTGTTTAATCTTTAATTTTTCGAGCACCTCCGTAATCTTCGGTACTACATCTGCTGCGACATAATAATTTACATCTAACCCATTCGAATCGCCATGACCCGGTAAATCGATTAATAGTAAATTATAATGTTGCGATAAATAATCAGCTTGTTTATAAAAAAGGGTGCTCTTGCCTCCTAGACCATGTAGCAGCACGAGCCATTCCTTTTGATGACATGAAAATAGTTTTGTGTAATGTAGCATATAGGTCTCCTATTAGTATATTTTTACGTTATCAGTAATCCAATCGAAAAAATATTATTCCAAGAAAAATAATATTTAGTTGTAATCTGACTATAACGTGACGGTTTAAGCACGTCAATTATTGCATACTAATTCACAAAATGCTCATATTTATTTAACAATTTCTATGTTTTAATGTAATTTTTGGTCCCTCACCAATATTTGTAAATTGAATTAAGTAACGAGATAAATAGAGGAAGGAATTTCCGTTATTTTTAAAATAACTTAAAAAATGTTGAAAATAAGGGAAGAAATTTCCGTTATTGACCAAAAAAACATGAATTTTCATGATTTTATTTAAAATAACGGTAAAACGTTCCCTTATTTATCCTAAAAATGAACTACATCATTCAAATAACGGTAAAATCTCCCCTTATTTTAGATGGGCACTGATGGCGAATTAGTTTAAGAATATTGGTAGACCTCGCTAGTTGTTCCGCACAGGCTTTTCATTAAATTAAACTATAAATTACATCTCCACTTTCCGCATTAACTCCTCTTATAAAAGCACCGTCCGTCATCCGAATACGGTAAATTAAACGCATTTCGTCCGCATCCTGCTCTGTTTTCCCGTACACCCTGTCCCACTCCAGTTGTACTTTTAAGTCTTTTAGTGGCAATAATTCTTTAATCGTCTTAATCTCTTTTCGTTCAAACTTTTCAATATCTTCAACCGATATATTCGGTGTTAAAAACATCAAAATGCCACCCGTTTTTTTACTAATATTCATATGGAAAAATTCATTTTCAATATAATAACCATCCTTGTGCACTACAAATCGGAAGAATGCGCGGTTTTCCTCTATGTCCTCTGCATCCTTCATTTCAACACGTAAATATGGTGTATACTCCGGATAGTACGTTTGAATAAACTGTGCGGCAATATGTAAACATTCCTCTTCAGAAAGCTTCGCCTCACCTTCGATTTCAACGAACCATATGAAACGATTCAAGCGCTTTGTATGTTTGTCCACTTTTGCCTTTACCCTATTCTCAAACGTACGCTGCATGTAATGATCATATGATTTCCCATCAGAATCTCTCCAGACTTTAGGACGCCAGTGGAGCTCTTCATACGCATCATCCATGCTTTCTTCTTCATATTGCTCCCATTCCTCATTGATGCCAACGATTTCTTCAATTTTGTCCTTTTTAGGCAACGCTTCTACGTTTGGAAACGGAACATAACTTTGCTTTCTCTCATCACTAGAATCAAATAACGGTTTGCCTGTTACCGCATCATAAGCCTGCCTTAAAAGCTTTGATTCATAGATCGTATATATACCTGACTCTGGAACGGAATCATATTGTTCATTAAAGCTTTCAGCACAAATTGACCAGTCACCTTCATACAATGCATTTATGATACGTTCCGTAGGGTAAAGCTCCTTTGGCATTTCAGGAGGATTTTCCATATAACCTGTATAGGTGAAATGAATGACTTCACCTGGATCGGTTACTTCTATAAGACAATAAAAACCGTCTAATGGAAACCCGCCAACAACTTGTCCATACTTAAAGCTTGTACTCGATTCCTTTTTATTTTGTTCTATTAGTTTATAATACGAAAGTGCTTCAGGGTATTGTTCACGTAGCAGTCGCTCGGCTATTTCAAGCTTCATCTCTTCAGTAATCGGTGTACCTTCTTTTGTAGGGGTTTTCGCAAAATCATCAAGTCGGCCTTTATCATCTAATCGAATAAAAACTCCTTCATCTTTACTTTGCCCTTTCCACATGAACGAAGCAATTCCTTCCTCATGATAATCTTCAAGTTCTAGCTCATAATGTGCAGGCACATTTGCATATTGCTGTGCTAAATTTAATAATTGTTCTTTTAACATGCGCTTTATCTCCTTTTGTTGTAATGGCTTGTGCATTGTCTCCTCTAGCTTTTGACGTATTGCTTTTCTGCCGCGGTGTAGATGCATTTTAATCGTGTTGTTTGGCTTCCCTAACATTTCTGCAATTTCAAACACTTTAAAATCATAAAAATAATGCATTACAATCGCTATTTGATAGTCTTTTTTAAGGCTTTCAATTGCGTTATGCAACTCGCTGTAATCCTCGCTGTTTTCCTGGTCTAGTAACTGAAGCTGTTCCATAATTTCTAGCTCTAACAGCTCCGTACGCTTCTTCTTTTTCAATGCAAAAAAGCTTTCACGAATCAATATTTTGTATAGCCATGTCGCAAAATATTTCGGCTCCTTTAGCTGAGCCAGTGCACCGAACGCTTTTATGAACGTTTCTTGCACAATATCTTCCGCATCCTGCTTATTTTTCATATATGTATATGCTTTAACTAGTAATCTAGGCTTATGCATCGATGTTATATGCCGGATTGCATTTTCATCCCCAGCAAGTGCTTGTTGTAAGTACTGATCCATCTTATTCCCTCCTACTAACTTAGAGTACGGATTTAGTTTAAAGGTTTCATTTTGTAAAACATTTTTAAAACTCATCACAAAACATAGTTTGTTTATCTAAGTTTATAATATTACGTGCTTTATCGGCTCAAAAAAAAGACTTCCCTATAGAGAGAAGTCTGTTAAAAATATAATTCACATATTTATAAAGCATGGAGAGGCTTTGATCTAACAAATCATATTTGCACCCTAACCCTAAATTCATCGTACCCATCCTATACAGGGAGCTTTTGCATTACCATTTTCATATGCGCTTCTTTATACTCTTCCTCAAACCGATTAATTAGCTCTCTCGTTGGCACTACTTCTTTAATTGCACCAATACCTTGTCCACTTCCCCAGACATCCTTCCAAGCTTTTTTATCTCCCTCTTTAAAATTCATAGTTGAAAGGTCACCTTGCTCTAGGTTATCTGGATCAAGCCCTACATTTTTAATAGAACCTTTCAAATAATTACCATGCACACCTGTAAATAAATTACTATAAATAATATCGTCTGCCGTACTGTCTACAATCATTTGCTTGTATTCTTCACTAGCATTTGCTTCCGTTGTTGCAATAAATGGTGATCCAATATAGGCGAAGTCAGCACCCATCGCCTGTGCCGCTAAAATAGCTCTACCATTTGCAATCGAACCTGACAAGGCTAATGGTCCATGAAACCATTCCCGAATTTCCTGTATAAGAGCAAATGGACTTTGTCTTCCAGCATGTCCACCCGCACCAGCAGCAACGGCAACTAATCCATCTGCCCCTTTACTAATCGCCTTCTTAGCAAAATTATTTGTTATTACATCATGAAAAACTATACCTCCATAGCTATGAGCCATTTCGAATATCTCTTCACGTGCTCCTAGCGAAGAAATAATAATTGGCACTTTATATTTCATACAAAGCTCCATGTCTTGCTCTAATCTAGTATTAGTTTTATGCACAATTTGATTAATTGCGAACGGGGCAGCAGGTTTTTCAGGGTTATTTTTGTTATACGTATTTAATTCCTCAGTTATTTCTGCTAACCATTCATCAAGCAAACTAGTTTGTCGTGCATTCAGAGCTGGAATAGATCCTACAATCCCTGCTTTACATTGCTCAATCACAAGTTTCGGATTACTAATAATAAACAATGGGGAACCGATAACTGGTAGTCTTAAATTTTCTAAACTATTTGGTAAATGCTCCATAAAATCCACCTTTCCACTTTTATAAAAATTCAACATACATATATTCAGTCGACTATAATTGGTTGAAAACAGGTTTTCGCTTTTCAAAAAAGGCTTCGACACCTTCTTTAAAGTTTGCTGATTCAAAACACATTGCTTGTGCAAACCCTTCTAATTCCAAAGACTGGGACAGATCATCAAGAATGCTTCTATTTACTAGTTTCTTCATTAACCCCAAAGCCATTTGCGGACCTTCTGTAAGCTGATTTGCTAGTTTATACACTTCGTCTGTAAACAAATCATCTTCAAATACTCGATTAACAATTCCAAGTTCATGAGCCTGCTCGCTAGAAATTTTTTCTCCCAAGAACATCATTTCTAGTGCACGATGCCTTCCTATAAGTCTTGGTAAAAAATATATGGAGCCTAAATCAGGAATTAACCCAACTTTTGAAAAACTTTGAATGAATACGGCAGATTGATTCGCAATAATTATGTCGCAAGCTAATGCTAGGCTAAATCCTGCTCCGGCTGCAGCTCCATTAACAGCCGCAATAACCGGTTTCTCAAGATCTACAATGGAAGAAATCATTTCATGTCCCGATTGCAATCTCTTGCGACCCGAAGCCGCTTCTACATCTTTTAAAGCACTTAAATCACCGCCTGCAGAAAACGCATTTCCTTCACCTGTCAACACAATCACTTTTACGTCATCATTGTTTTGAACTTCAGTAAAGAAATCTTTTAATTCCTCGCGCATTTGAAGGCCAAGTGCATTTCTCACCTGAGGGCGATTTAATTTGACGGTACAAACACCATTTTCTGCTAATGTCACTTGTATACTTTGGTAGGTCATTACGTATGATCTTCCCTTCTTTTCGGATTACAATTTCATAATATTGACTATTTTAAATTTTTAGATATTTAAAGACAATTTTTGACCAATAACTCCATTTTTTCTAAATTGTTCAATATGGTCATTTGAATAATTTAATTTGGAAAGAATTTCTTCCGTATGTTCCCCGAGAATAGGAGCATGAGAGTAAATTTCCCCTTGTGTTTCAGAAAATTTAATCGGGAAACCAATTTGCTTAATGGTACCAGCAAGTGGATGGTTCATTTCTTTAAACAATTCACGCTCTATGACTTGAGGATCTTTAAATATTTGGTCAATATCATTAACAGGACTTACACATGTTTCTTCAGAAGCTAATAATTCTATCCAATATGCTTGATTTTCTTGCTTGAATAATTGTGTTAATTTCTGTTTTAATTTCTCTTGAACTTCCTCTGATCCCTCATGTAATGATATCCACTCAGGTTTTTCAATTAGTTCGCAAATCCTTTTCCAAAATTTGAATTCGGACGCTCCGACTGTAAGATATTTCTTATCCTTAGTTTTGTATACGTTATAAAATGCAAATTGACCATCCAAACGATTACTGCCTCTTTCAGGAACTTTACCTGAGGCAAAATAATCAGATGCCGCCGCATATAGCCATGTCACCGCACCATCCATCATAGAAACATCAATATACTGCCCCTTTCCTGTGCGTTCTTTATGGAAAAGAGCCATACAAATACCAGATAACGCCATTAGTGCTCCTCCCCAATATCAGCTATTTGCACGCCCGGTACAATAGGTTTTCCATCTTTTTCACCTATAAGGCCAAGGATACCACTGTACCCTATGTAATTAATATCATGCCCAGGCAAGTATCGGTATGGTCCTGTTTGTCCATACCCAGTCAATGAGCAGTAGACAATTCCTTCATTAATCTTCGAGATTTCTTCATAACCTAACCCTAAGCGATTCATTACACCCGGACGAAAACTTTCCAAAATCACATCGGCATCAGCAGCCATTTTTTTAAATATTTCTTTACCTTCATCGGTTTTTAGATTTATTTCGATACTCTTTTTATTGCGGTTAATTGTTAAATGTCTTGCTCCAATACCTTCAATTGCCGGCTTTCTCCATCGGATGTAATCTCCTTGTCCTGGTTCCTCAATTTTAATGACTTCTGCTCCATAATCTGCCATCATTAATGTACAATATGGACCGGGCAGTAACCTTGATAAATCCAAAACCTTAACCCCTTTAAGTACTCCCATGCCTCATGCTCCTCTCTCTTATTCTAGTAGACGTGATATTCGATAGCATGTTGCTGGACTCAATGGTAAGCTCCCGTACGCAAAACCATTTTAAGTACCTTTCCCGCAGCATTTCTAGGCAACGACTCCATAAATTCAATAGTCCGCGGTTTTTTATATGAAGCAATACTACTTTGACAAAATTGTATTACCTGTTCTTCCGTCATCTGTCTACCTGACTTTAAGACAATATAAGCTTTCACAGTCTCACCCCATTTAGGATCCGGAATTCCCACTACTGCAGCTTCTAAAATATCGGGATGAGAATATAAAACATCTTCCAATTCTTTTGGGAAAATATTTTCACCGCCACTAATAATCATGTCCTTTTTTCGGTCTACCACATAAATATAGCCCTCTTCATCCATTCGTACTAGATCGCCACTATGAAACCAGCCCCCTTTGAATGCTTCTTCTGTTGCCGCCTCATTTTTATAATATTCCTTCATTGTAGTTGGTCCCTGATAGACAATTTCCCCCACTTCTCCAACAGGCACATCATTCATTTCATTATCCACAATTCGTACCCTTACATTAATAGAAGGTTTTCCAACAGATTCAGTCTTCCTAAGTGCATCTTCACCGGCTAAATACGTTGTGGAGGGACTCATTTCTGTTTGCCCAAAAGCTTCTAATATAGTTGCATTTTTAAACACTTCTAAAATTCTTTTTTTAATTTCAATAGGACAGATTGCTCCCCCTAAAGAACAATTCGTCATTGAACTTAAATCATAATCAGATATATTCGGCACTTGGAATAGAAAGTTCCACATAGCCGGAACCATAAACATTGTTTCAATTTTCTCATCTTGAACTGTCTTCAGAACGACATCTGGTTGGAATTCACGGTGGATAATAATCGTCCCTTCTATTAGACAATTCTGTAAAAGAGAGGACAGAGCAGCAACATGGAAAAGTGGAGAAATAATCAATTGCCTAGAGCCCTTTCTAGGTTGAGAGTGATAAAGTTTATTCATTGCATTCATATAAAAATTTTTATGGGTTAAGACTGCCCCTTTTGGTTTTCCTGTTGTACCTGATGTATATATAATGGCATGTGCATCATCGTCAGTGAGGTTTACAGGCTTGTATTCATTAGTTGTACTAAATAATGCTTCATATGGGATTGTGTTTGTCTCAAATTCTAAATTCTCGGCTTTAATTGGCACGATGATTTTAACTTGTGATAGGTTAATAGAACGAACGCTATCTATAAATTCTTCTTCAACAAATAATATCTTTACATCAGATTGGTTCAGGATATATTCCATTTCCTTTGAAGCTAAACGGAAATTGACAGGAACAAAAACACCACCACTTAAAGAAACCCCAAAATATAACTCGACAAAAGGCAGGCCATTCTTCAACAAGCAGCCTACCTTGTCATCTATCCCAACCCCTTGAGCCTGTAGCCATCCCGCTAAATGTAGTGAACGCGTCAAAAGTTCCCGATACGTTATTCGATGATTTCCATCAATAAATGCTTCCCGATCAGGAACATTATGTGCAGCATATTTAAGTGCTTCCCCAATTAGCAGCTGTTGGGACATCGATAATACTTTCTGAACCATACCCATCACCTTTCTATTAAAAAATAATAATGATCTTAAATGTTACTATCGTTTTAGCATCTCATTTAAATTATATTCATCTAGCTTCTCTTAATATGCAGAAAAAACTTCTTTATATTTTGAATCTGATTCATGCTCTTTCAACCATTT
Organism: Solibacillus merdavium; assembly: GCF_014836935.1. Classification (GTDB taxonomy): domain Bacteria; phylum Bacillota; class Bacilli; order Bacillales_A; family Planococcaceae; genus Solibacillus; species Solibacillus ferritrahens. The sequence continues at coordinate 164,215 of NZ_JACSPW010000006.1, forward strand.
TCCAGTAAATTCTTTTGTCTCTTTTTCCCATTCTATGTACTAAGGGCCCGACAGCCGACAGTTCAAGATAATTAAATCAATTTCTACTTTAATTTCGGTTATATAGGCAGTATAAAATAAGTACACTTTGGTAAACGCTTATCTAAAGATGAAGAGATTGAAAAAAATCAAAAAGCAGAAAAAATATATCTATGGAAAAATTATAAAAGGAGAGATTGCGATTCAGCGAAGAGTGATATATTATGAGACGTTTGTTTGATATTAAACGGATGTTGTTGGTCATTTTGGTGTTAAACCTTATTGATGGCATTTTTACGGCCTGGGGACTCAGCAACGAATGGATTGAAGAAGCGAACCCCCTGTTGAGCTCGCTTTCACCTTTAATGATCCTCGGAATAAAATTTATCTTATCTGGTCTAGTTTGGTTTTTATGGAAATCAGATTTCCCTACAAGGTTAACGAATGTTTGGCGTGTGGTTCTTTCTTTCGTCGTGTTCTTATATACGGGGGTATTCTTTCTACACATGACATGGATTACAATGTTGTAAAAAAGCAGTTCATAGGTTTCTCAACTAAAACACAAAAATATAGGCTGACGAGAAAGTATTATTTTCTCGTCAGCCCTCTTTTTTATAACATATTAAATAAATTTTACACCATACATAACCAAAGTAACTATTAATAATACAGGCATAGCTTCCTGTGGTAATAGCAGCTCAATTTTACGTCTAATGACAAAAGCTACAACAATGATAATGATTACTAAATACAACAAATAGCCGCCCTCTGCGAAAATAGGCATTCCAGGAGATAAAAATAAAACGGTAAAAGCCATTAAGAAAAATACAAGGCGCGCTACAATTTGTGTTGCACGAAGGGATTTCTTTGCCGCAATTATTAAAAATGGCATTGAAATGAAGATGCCACCAAGTACCCCTCCTGGAATAATAGTATGTTCAATTCGCATCGCAATGTATAGTATCAACAAAAGTATAGCGGCTGTTAAAACATCTACTATCGTGCCATTTGCTCGATAAACATAAAGGCATCCAAGTATAAAAAGTAGCATCCCAAGCATAATCAATACACTTGGCGTTTTCTGAAGAAATAGAATATCTCCAATCGTTAATAAGGTATACCAAGTAATTAAAACAAAAAGCCATTTATGAAATGCGTTAAATTTTGTTTGCTGCACAAGTCTTACCCATGCAATTGTAAAGACAATATAAATAAGACCCGTTAAAGCCGCCATATAGGCATCCTGAATTATGTATTCTTCTGGATTAAATGGTGTCAACGTCACTAAAGTAATTGTAACTACATATGTAAGTATCAATATTAATTCGTTCTTCATACTGAGTCCTCCTATCCCCTTCATTATGGCACAATAATTTTAGGAAAAATATATTTTTTTCATTTTCTTCAAATTTTACACCACCTAGATCTAAGCGAAATTTCGACATTTTTAAAAAGAACATTATTAAGAAAGAACGAAAGTTAAATAAAAAATTGCGAACTAGTTAAATATACACAGTAATTTTACATGCCTTTTTACCCCTCTAATTTATTGATAAATTTAGTTGAAAATAACATTATGAATACTTAATTGTTTATTTGCAAAAACACTAATTCTCTAACTCGCTGTTATTACTGAATTTACCGTCTAATTATGTCACAAGGGCACTTACCATTTTTCTATATTGAGAATAATAATTACATATTACAAAGGTGAATAAAAAGACTCACTTACAACCTCAAAAAATAAATTGACCTTTAGACCTATTGCCCTTTTTATAGGTTAAAATATTCTTTTTTTGACTTGGATGATAAGTTCAATATATTTGCGAAATCTAAAATATCAGCTAAACCCTAGTATTACTGAGTTCCACCATTGACGCACTATGTCTCATTACTCTCTTTACCCTCAAAAAAATAGTTAATTAATTCCAAATGTGTTTTTCATATAATATATTCGACATAACACGACAAACAAATGATTTTCCATAATCTAACATAGTACTTACATCTAGAGAATTTAAATTCACAATTTAGTAATTTCCACCCAAAAAATCGAAGGAAGGAGGAAAGGTTGATCTTTAAGCACAACCTACATGCTTCAACTCTACATTTAAAAGTACAAAGTGAATTAAAAATCGAGGGAGGAATGAAATTGAAGAAGAAAAAAAATTCTAGAAAAGCACTTAGTATCTTCGCTACGGCTGCGATGACGTTTTCTTTATTGACACCAAGTGTTGCTAGCGCACAAACAACTTCCAGTCAACTCTATGAATCTTTTAGAGATTCCAATTCTATTAGTACTTTTAGTTCTGCACGCGAAAAATTGAATGCGCGCTTACTGGAAAATTTCAAAGAAGATAACAAAGTAACATTTTTAGTGAAATTTAAAGAGAAAGCGAATTCTGCTCAAGTTGCTACGGCTGCTCGTCAAAAAGCGGAAGATTCAAACTTATCCGCTCATAACGCAAAGTTGATGCAACGTTCTGCTGTTGTTTCTGAATTAAAGGCAACTTCTATTGAATCTCAAGAATCTGTAATGCAATTCCTTGATAAAGAAGCAGCACTTGGCAATGCAACAGATATTACATCCTTTTATATCGTAAATGCAATTGCTGTCACAGCAACCCAAGAAGTTGCGGAAAAAATCGCCACATTCGAAGAAGTAGAGAAAGTTTTACCAAATGAAACACGTCAACTCTTTACAACCAAAACTGAAAATGCCGTAACACCAAATGCGGAAGTTGCAAACGTTGAATGGAATATCGAACGCGTTAATGCACCAGAAGTATGGGACATGGGCATTGATGGTTCAGGTACAGTAGTTGCAAGTATCGACACGGGCGTTCAATGGGATCACCCAGCATTAAAAGAAAAATACCGTGGCTATAACGCAGCAACTGGTGAAGTTTCTCATGATTATAGTTGGTATGATTCAACTTCTGCTGGACGAGCTACTCCATATGATGACCAAGACCACGGAACACACGTTACAGGTACTATGGTTGGTAGTGAACCAAATGGCTCAAATCAAATAGGTGTTGCACCTGGAGCAAAGTATATTGCAGTAAAAGCATTCACTGCTAGCGGCGGATCAGATGCGGACCTATTAGAGGCAGCTCAGTGGATTTTAGCACCAACAGATGCTAACGGAAACCCACGTGTTGATATGGCACCAGATGTCGTGAATAACTCTTGGGGCGGTGGTCCTGGATTAGACGAGTGGTACCGTGATGTTGTTATTAACTGGCGTGCAGCAGAAATCTTCCCTGAATTCTCTGCAGGTAATACAACTTTCACTAACCCAGGGGGTGCTGGATCTGTTGCTGCACCAGCAAACTATCCGGAGTCGTTTGCAACAGGCGCAACAGACATCAATAACTTAGTAGGAAATTTCTCTCTACGTGGCCCATCACCTTACTCTGAAATTAAACCAGATATTTCTGCACCAGGTGTGAACATTCGTTCATCTGTCCCTGGAGGAGGTTATGAAGGTGGTTGGAATGGTACATCGATGGCTGGTCCTGCTGTATCAGGCGTAGCTGCTCTCCTTCGCCAAGTAAATGCAAATTTAACAGTAGATGAAATGGAACAGATTCTTCTAGACACTGCAAATCCACTAACTGACAGTCAATACCCTACTACACCTAACCAAGCTTATGGTTATGGATTAGTGGATGCTTATGAAGCTGTTTCCTCTATTATTACTGGACTTGGTACACTAGAGGGCCAAGTTACACAAGAAGGAACGGATAATGAAGCACCTAATTTCGATCATACTGCACCACATGAAACATATGCCGGAATGGATCTAAAATTAACCGTTTCAGTTAATGATAACATTAGTGTTTCATCAGTTGTACTTAACTACAAAGATGCAAATAATGCATGGCAACAAATCCCGGCTGGTCGTAAATCAGGAGATCATAAAGCTGGTGAATTCGCTGTAGTTATTCCGGGTGAATTAATCTCTGGTAATTCATTTACGTATAAATGGACAATTAATGACTTTGGTAACAATGAAGTAATCAGTGACGAGTACGTTGTAGAAGTAAAACCAGGCATCACTGTTGGTTATTTCGAAAACTTTGAAACACAACCAATTGGTTGGTACTCATTTGGTACTAATGATAGCTGGGATTGGGGTGTACCAACATCTGGCCCAGGAAATGCAGCCTCAGGTGAAAAGGTTTATGCAACAAACTTATCTGGCACATATGCAAACAGTATGAATGCTACACTTGTTGCACCTCCAATTGATCTACCTGAAGGAAACTCTTACCTACAATTTAAACATTGGCATAACTTCGAACAAGCTAGTACTGGTAGAGCATATGATTATGGACATGTATTTGTTTCAACAGACCAAGAAAACTGGACACAATTATTAATGGTTCAAGGTCTATCAAATAGTTGGGTAGATGCAGAGGTTGATTTATCAGACTATGCTGGACAACGTATCTATATCGGCTTCAATGCATTCTCAGATTCTAGTGTACAACGAGATGGCTGGTATATTGATGATGTGGCGTTAGCTAGCGTATCTCAAACTGGTAAAGTCTCTAAAGGTAAAAACAATAATAATGGAAACGGTAAAGGAAATGAAAATGGAAATAAAGGAAATAACAATGGGAACAATGGAAACAATGGGAATAAAGGAAACGGAAAAGATAAAGAGGCACTAAAAGAAGCTGTAGATCCAAAGACAATTAAACCTGAAGTACTAAAAAAAGATGAGGCACCTGAGATTGAAGTAATCAACAATCCAACACTTCTACCATTAGGAGCTCAAGTAAGTGTTCTAGAATCAGGACGTTCAGTTTATTCAAGCCCAGCAGATGGATCATACAAACTGACACATGGTACGGGAACATTTAATGTAAAAGCAGAGGCTTACGGTTTCACATCTGAAGTACAATCAGTCACTATTGAGGCGGATGGCACTTCTACTGCGAATTTCACATTAGATGAAATTGAACAAAATACAATAAGCGGTTCAATTACTGATGAATCAACAGGAGAAGCGATCGAAGGTGCAACAGTTATTCTAGTTGAAGACGCAAATATCACACCTGTTGAAACAGATGCTAACGGTAACTTTGCCCTTACAGCATATGTAGGAACGTACACACTTAAAGTAATTGCTCGTGGATACCATGGAAAGGAAATTCCTGTATCTCTTACAGGTGAATTATCACCTCTAAGCATTTCTCTTGAACCTTTCTACACATATCCAGGTGGAGAAATCGGCTATGATGATGGCACTGCGGAAAATGCGCGTGCATTCAATGCTGCCGGAAATGCATGGGCAGTAAAAATGTCTCTTCCTGAAGGAAAAGAAAACGGAATTGTAACAGATGGTGTATTCCGCTTCTGGACAAATGAATGGCCAAACCCAGGTGGAACTGCATTTGCAGTGGAAGTTTGGGATGCTACCGGAGCAGACGGTACACCAGGTAAACAATTAGCTGGCCCAGTTAATGCAACAGCTCTTCGAAATGGTCAATGGACAATCGTAGATTTAACAGAACACAATATCGTTGTAAATGGTGACTTCTATATGGTTTACCGTCAAACAGTTGCAAACCCGAATACGCCAGGTCTAGCAACGGATGAAGATGGCAAAAATGCAGCAAGAAGCTATCAGCATGTATCAGGTGCTTGGTCTACAGCCCCTGCCGCTGAAGGAAACTATATGATTCGCGCACGCGTTAGCTATGAGGTAGTCGGTCCAGTAATCACTTCCCCAGCTACAAACTCAATTACAAATGAAGCTGTAACAACAATTACTGGAACAGCATCTCCAACAACAACAATTGAGTTAAAACAAAATGGTGAAGTGGTAACTACAGCAGTAGTTGGAAACGATGGCAAATTTTCAATTGAAGCAAACTTAGTTGAAGGGGCTAATGAATTTTCTGTTCTTTCGAAGTTAGATGGTCGAGTAACAGGTGAATCGACTCCTATTTTAGTAACTTTAGACACTATGTCTCCTGAACTAACGATCGACAAACCAACTAATGGTGAAAAAATTAATCGCGAAACAGTAACTGTAGAAGGTTTAATTACTGATGAAAACATTGACACAGTAACTGTGAATGGCTTTAACGCAAAGATTAGCGATGGAAAATATTCACACCGAGTTATTCTTGATAATGGAACGAATGAAATCACTGTAGTAGCTACAGACAAAGCTGGCAACAGTACTTCTAAAACAGTTACTGTTACTGCAGATTTCGATGCACCAATCATTTCAAACTTAAAACCAGCTACAGACATTACAATCACAACTGGTAGAACAGTTAAAATTGAGTTTGATAGTGAGCCAGGATTAAAGCCTACTTTTGTAATCCATATGCCTTTAACAAACTTAGTTCAAAATGCAACTGAATTACCAATGATGGAACAAGGAAATGGTCATTACGTTGGTTATTGGACAGTTCCTGCTGATACTGTTGCAAACGGTGCAGTAATTGAAGTAATCGCAATCGATGGCTTCAATAACGAAACTCGTCAAAAAGCTGCCGGTAAATTATTTATTAATGTATCAGCACCTACTGCAGCTCCTAGCATTGCTCCTTCTGTAGAACCAACTAAAGAAGAGCCAAAAGAAGAATCTAAAGAAGAATCTAAAGAAGAATCTTTTAATGGTGATGATTTCACAGTAACACCGTAATAAACATAATTAGCACCTAATTTTGAGTTTCCCCTTTAAGTGATATAGGGTTCACCCAATTTAGCAAAATAAAACTGAGTTCGGTATTATACCGGACTCAGTTTTAAATTTGCCGTTATTCATTTTGCAATGTAATACGTGATATTGATCTTAATCAATTCCTAAAGAATTACCTTGATGGTCCTGTGCAATGGAGATCCGATAGCTCTTTAATTGAAGCTTCGTGGACCGAGAATGATTCAATTTGTTACTTAGCTCATAACTACCCAGAACTTTTAAGCCCATGATGTGAAAATAGCAATTAGCTGAGAGGAAAATAAGCGGAGGATTTACCCTTATTTGCAGAATTGTGCTCATTTTGATGAAAATAAGGGGAGTATTTCCGCTTATTTACGTTAAAAGCTTTAAATTTTATGTTTTTTTAATAAATAGCCGGAATTTCTTCCTTTATTTTGACCATTATTCACTTTATTTTTTAAATAACGGAAATTTGTTCCTCTATTTTGGACTCACCTTTACCCTAAGGTCCCCTCCTTTAGAGGTTATTGCTGTTATGGAAATAGGTCTTGTTTTAACCCTCTAACATTGCATTCATCAGATGCGTTTGCTTAATTTCGTTTATTGATAAGTATAATTCGTAGTTACCAAATTCTAAAATTTTATCTAATAATGCATTTAATGATTCTTGAAGATTTACTTTTACTTTTAGAGAGAATACAAAATTAGTGAAAGTGTTCCTACTCCCCTACCAAACCATCCTTATCAGCATCGTGCATATAAGGATATAACCAATGATCACTCGTTATTGGCATACTGAACCCAGCTGCTTTGGCTTCTTTAATTGTCACCTGTCCGTTACCATTTGTATCAACACTAGAAATATCACCTTTAGTGTTTGAATTAGTCGATTTGGGAGGTTCACTATTAGTTAAACCGAGTGATTCGTTTACTTCATCAGGGTTCACGTTGTCAAATGTATCAACGATCTTTTTACCCTTTAAAGTATACGTATACTGATAACTTGAAGGAATCTGCGTTTTTGTATTCGGATATTTGATAATGGCTTCAAACATAGTGGCACCATCAGCTTTACGGATTGCGTCTTCCATATAAGCTTGATCACCATGTCGGTTGAGCGTACTATTTTGTGGGGTAATATTGTATGCGTTCGATACCCCTCCGAGTGAATCAGCAATGACATGTCCTTCATCTAAAACGGAACTTTCGACACCAGGAACCTTTGCTTCATCAGCGTAGTATCTACCAGACGATAATACCGGTTCGTTATCGTCATCTTGTAGTATAATTTTGTCCGCAATGACACGTACTAATTGCCCGTATTCATTTGTAAATGCCCAATAATCACGGTCCCCGAAACCAATGTTAACTACCACGTTAGGTTCACGATGACCAGATAAATTACCGCCATCCACTTCTATAAGTTTATATCCTGAAAACTGGTCTTTATTTGATTGAGCTGGAGTTTCCTCTACTATAGGTTCATCAACAACCGTAGTGGCAGTTTCTTCACCTTCACTATTTTCATTTGTATCAACTGTTGTTACTTCTTGTGTATCTGTTTCTCCATCTGTAATGGATGCATTTTCTACTTCAGTACAACCAACCATAAAGATAGCTGTTAAAAGTAAGAATAACACGTTCATTTTATTCTTCATTTTTTAGGACTCTCCTATAATCATTACATATTGTTCACTCAAAAAGAATGCTAACATAGTTTAACATTGTTAACCTCTCGATAATAGTAGAAATATATTGCGATAATATTCAGAGATATTTTTTACTGGAATCAGATTTATTCGTAAAATGAAATGATATTAAACAAGATTCCGCCCTCCCAAACTCTTATTTAGTAATATGCAGAAAGAAAAAAGGCGCTAATTCTTATTATAGAATCGCGCCTTAAAACTAATATTACACATGCAAATTATCCTGTAGTAGTTTCTCTGCAAGTTTAATGTTTTCTTTTAAAAATATAGGTAATTCTGTATGAGTAAGAATCTCTGAAGTAGTCATCCAAACAACATCATCCACTTCATCCGTACTTTTAGCGTAAGGTTCCCCAGATTTATGCTGACATAGAAAAACGATATCTATCACATTTATCCCTGATTCTGTCACGAAGGAGGAACTATTTACATATTTAATGCCTGTAATTTCACAACCTACTTCTTCAAAAACTTCTCGTTTTAACGTTCTTTCCAAAATATCAGATGAATTACCTTCAATCTCACACTTTCCACCTACTAAGGAGAGGCCTCCACCAGCATGCTCCTCCTTTTCACTTCTATGGATTAATAGCCATTTCTCATTGCGACGAATTGCTCCTTCTACATTTACTACAAACATAAAATTTCCCCCTGAAATTTTGACTTTATCTATCAAATCTTGCCGTTTCAATAAATCACTTTCTTAAATACATCAATCTTTTCGTATTTTTCATCAGAAACAGTTTCAACATAGATCCACCCTCTTTTTCTGTAATATTCAGATGCATCCTCTGTTCTTAAATATAGTTCATTGAAACCTAATTCCTTAACTACTTCGATGGTTTTGTCTATTAACGCTTTCCCAACACTTCTACCTCGATATTCAGGTTTCGTATATAAAGATGCCAGCCAAGGTTTGTACCTTTCCCTTATCTTTAGATCGTTTTCAAAAATTGAAACTGTACCTATACATTCTCCGTTCTCAAAAGCAACGAGAGTTATTGGAAAAGTAGTATCCTTTTCATTTGAAATATAATTCACTACATCTTCAAATTTCTTACTACTACCAGTTTTCTCAACAAATTCCTTGAAAATCATTTTCGAAACTTCATTTATTTTATCAGGATGTTTTTTTAAAAAATCGATTTCTATTTTTATCACCCTTTCAATTATTTTAAATTCGATTCGAGTAAGGTCATTCTTACTTTTTACCAGCTACACAAGTCAAAATTTTTCTGATTCAAGTCTGTCTAACCAGTTATGAACTAATGCATTAAATACATCGGTTTGTTCGATTTGAAGGTTGTGACCAGCCATATCAAGAACTGAAAAAGTTGCCCTTGGATAATCCTCTATAAGTCGCCAGACATCGTGATATCCAACTATATGATCTTGGCGACCTGTTATAATTAGTGTGGGATATTCCATTTTAGACGAAATATCGAAAGTAAAGCCATATCCGTTTTGACGGATATAGTTCAGGAATTCCTCATTTGTTTGTTTAGAAGGAAGTAAAATTTCATTTCTAAACCTTTCCCATTCAGTTTGACCTTGTACTACCCCCATGGAGCAAAATTCCTCAGCATCTTCTGGAGACAAAAGAGATATGAAGTTGCTATCTCTTTTTATAGTGGTCTGCTTTGGTACTTCCCTGTCATTGAATTCAGGTACTGTCAATGGCGCAATCAGTAATAATCCACGAACTGTATTCTGTCGTAAACTGGCTATCCCTCTTGCAATGTACCCTCCATATGAATTACCACAAATAATAAACTCTTCGCCAGGGATAAGCTGGTCTAAAAGTTGTAATATTGCTTCTAACATATCATCAGAATTATGAATAGATGGTTGTGGCTCGGATTGCCCCATTCCCGGCATATCTATGTATATTCTTTTCCATCCGCTCCGTTTCTCAAATAACGGTTCCAATGCATGTAACATTACTTGATGGTCAAGCGTCCAACCATGCAACATAACGATAGGATATCCTTCTCCAATTACTTTATGGTAAATCGACACGTATTCTCCCCCTTTTACTGCGTTCAGTTAAATGTAATATCCACACTATTCTAACATAAATACCCATTTATTTTGTAAAGGGTATTTCCAAATTGGCTCAATTTAAAAAGGCACATTTCTTATTAAAGAAATGCACCAGATTACTGAATAAGTATTTTTTAATCAGAAATAACAATTAAATTTTCAGCTACTTGTTTCTGATCTGTAGAATTTGGGCTTTCAATTAAATCGAATGATACTTCTTGACCTTCTTTAAGAAAACTAAATCCATCCGGAAATCTTTTGTTATCAGGTAAGATCGAACTAAAGTGAACGAAAACATGATTAGAATCTTCACCATCAAGCATTATACGACCGTACCCCTTTTCAACTTTATACCACTTAACTATTCCCTCTCTTTTCATATCTTTTCATCCTTTCATTCGTTCAATAAATACATTGCATAAATTTTAACATAAATACTAAATTACTTGATAAGCGTTGCTCAGTCAAACGGTCTAATTGCTGTAAAAACATAGTTACTCTTCAAATAAGGTATAGCCAATTAGGATTTATGTAATAAAAAAGGAGACACAAATCCTCTGAGAATTGTGTCTCTAATTCACCTTTAACCGCGCCCTGTTTCAGCAGGTTTAGTATTGGTTTCTTTAACTTGTTGGCAACTAAGGGCAAAGCTTAAAATTGCTGCACTGCTACAAACATATGGAAGTAAAGTGTAGCCCCAATTAGAAATGACGTAACCGCCAAGCATTGATCCTAACGTAATACCCACATACAAAGCTGTCATATTCCACGCCATAACACTACCTCGTTCATTTGGATATTCCCCCGCTAACCTAGCGGTGTAAGATGTAAATCCTGCATATCCAATTAAAGCCCATAAGAATAAGCAGAAATAAATCCAAATACTTGATGTAAAGAATATGCCTAAACAAACGAGTATTAGCACTAAGAAAATGAGTGTAAGTTTTGAAATTTTCTTTTCTCCAAATCGATCTGTTAACTGTCCACCCGTAAGGCTACCTATGACAGCACCAATACCATAAAATGTTATAGCTGTAGCGATTTCTAATGATGAAAAACTATTCTCGGAATAAAGGGCCGCGCCTAAGTAAACATATAAAGCATACATTGAAATCGCCCAACTAGTAGTCACACTTACTGAACCAAATATTCGTAATAAATTTCCCCCAAGTAGATTCCTCGTTGAATGGCTTTTCGAATTATTTTTCCATGTTTTATGATTTACTACTGCCAATATAGTGCCCATAAGAGCCAGTGCAACAAATACTGAACGCCAACCAAGAAAATGCTCTAACAAAATACCGATTGGAGCTCCTGCCCAAAGAGCTGTTAAGTGACCTGAGGCAAGAATCGAAAGCCATGTCCCTGTCCGATTTGGAGGTGCAACATCGCCAATAATTGCATAAAGCAACGGAGCAATTGAAGCAACTGATAAACCAACTAAAATACGACTAACAATTAACCAAAAAAATGTAGGTGCGAAAGCGGTTAGTATGTTAGAAATGACGAACAACACTAACCCAAATGTAATATACGCTCCCCGTCCATGTTTATCTGACAGCCACCCAAAAAAAGGAGCGAAAATAGCATAGGTGATTGCAAAAACGGTAATCATCCAGCCAGTCATCGCCGAACTTGTATTATACGCTTCAGAAATAAATGGCATTAAAGGAGAAACTACAAATAAGTCAATGCCGATTAAAAACAAAGTAATCCAGCCAACAATCAAACTGACTCTCCCATGCACCTTCAAAATTAAAACCTCTTTTACATTTAATATTAAATGTATATTATTCAAAGTTGTAAAAAATGGACTTCTTGTTCAAGCAGACTTTCCACTCGTTTCCACGGCGCACCTTTTGAAGATAAAAAAGGCAGATTTCCTTTTGGGCACCCCCACCAATAAAAGAGTTATTCTGAAAAAGGCAAATTTATATTGAAGTTTCGTTCCCAATTCCACTAGTTATTTCACCTATACTTAATTACAATATAATTAAATGGAATATTTGAACATTTGTAATGGATAAATTTATCATCACCATAATATGGGGTTGCTTTTCTAATAAAATCTCTCTTAATTGATTGGTGGGATACGGCAAGACAGCGCTAAAGCCATGTGATACGTGTCTTTATCACTGCCTTTATTGCTGTTTACGAGGTCCACCAATATTTTTATTTAAATAACTAATTAGCCATCAAAAAATAAGTTTTTCATTGCCCTCTTAAAATAAGGGGAGATTTTACCGTTATTTGAATGATGTAGCCCATTCTTAGGATAAATAAAGGAACGTTTTACTGTTATTTTGAATAAAATCCTTAAATTTCATATTTTTTAGGTCAATAACGGAAATCCCTTCCGTTATTTTCTCTATTTTTTATGTTATTTTAAAAATAACGGAAATTCATTCCCCTATTTACCTCATTACGCAATTCAATCTACAAAAGCTTTGAATCCACACCGCCCGGAATGGAGTACAACGGACGCGAGCTTCAAAACACTTGCTTCAACGCGTTTTCCCGTAGCGCAGCAGAACGGAATTCATTAGAAAATCTTATTTTTTTAATTTTGTCATCCTCAACTTTTGGTGATGCAACTTGTAGAGCAGGAAAAGCTAGAAAGTAACCCTAAAATCATTAGGGAATCAATGGCGCCTCTTTTGCATTTGTATAACAAACCTTACAATTGTGACAATAGTGTTCAAAGAGTGTTCGTGGTTACAAAAAGACACAGTACAAATGAATGATTATACGCTAACTCATTAATAAGCTACTATATGCCCTCTCATACTTGTAATAAGACTAGTTGTTATACCAATAAATATTATCGTTAAAATGGAGAGATAAAATGTTTCTTGAGATAATAATAACCCCCCAATAATTATAACAATTGAATCAATCATCAAAATAAAAATCCCTACATTAATACCTGTCTTCTCACACAAAAACTGGGCAATAAAATCCGTGCCTCCTGTACTTGTTTGAAAACATAACATCATCCCGATTCCTACGCCTACCAAGATGCCACCTAGAATAGAGCTGTATACCGCTTCAATTTTTATTAGCTTACTAAGAGGTGAAAGATAATCAATAAAAAAAGCAGATAGAATCATGCCATGTAAACTATTATAGAAATAGTTTCTATAATGAAACCATGCGTATATAAAGATGGGAATACTTAATATGATTATTATAATTCCTGTATTAAACCCCCATAAGTAATTTGCTATTAATCCAATACCAACTGTCCCTCCATCTAAAATTTTATGCGGTACTAAAAACAGATTTATACCTAAAGATAGAATAATACTGCCTAAAATTAGCGCCAAACTTTTTTTAAGAAAATACACGGAGGCCACCTCTTAATATCAACTTTTTTAAATACTGATAAATATATGTTCTCGAAGAAAATTAAATGTATTCTTAAAAAGCATTTTTAGTGATGCCTCGCTATATGATTATAGTTAATGGAAATGGGAATATTATTCTTACTTACCATTAATCTTAAATGTAGCTAGGAGGAATATAATTGGATATATCATTATTATTAGAGTATGGTTGGGTACTATTATTATTAATTGGCTTAGAAGGATTGCTTGCGGCAGATAATGCCCTCGTTTTAGCTATCATGGTTAAACATTTACCTGAAAAAGAAAGACGGAGGGCTCTTTTTTATGGTCTAGCAGGTGCCTTCATATTCCGTTTCGCTTCGTTATTTATTATTTCCTTCCTAGTAGATGTATGGCAGGTTCAGGCTATTGGAGCTCTCTATTTACTATTTATTGCAATTAATCATATTGCTAGAAAGATATATTTTAAAAACAAAGTACATGTGAAAGTGAATGAGAAGAAGAAATCTGGTTTTTGGGGAACGGTTATTAAAGTGGAATTGGCGGATATTGCATTTGCGGTTGATTCCATTTTAGCAGCTGTAGCTCTTGCAATGACACTTCCTAATACAGACTTACCTACAATTGGTGGCATGGATGGAGGAAAGTTCCTAGTCATATTCACAGGTGGTTTAATCGGGTTAATCATCATGCGTTTTGCAGCAAACTTTTTTGTAAAACTTCTTGGAGCAAAACCAGGCTTAGAAATTGCTGCATTTGTAATCGTTGGATGGGTAGGTGTTAAACTCGCTGTTTTAACTTTAAGCCATCCTGATGTGAATATTATTTCTTATACGTTTGCCCATTCCTTTGAGTGGAAACTAACTTTCTATAGCGTATTAATTGCTATTGCAGTAGCTGGTTGGTTTTTATCCAAAGATAATACTTCTAAAGAATAATGAATTGAGAGTAAAATAACCGGAGGATTTCCCCTTATCTGCGGAATTGGCTTCATTTCACGGAAAATATATGTGTTATTCCTAATTAAAAAACCGCAGATGAATATAACCACCAAAATATATGAAAGTGGTTATAGTCCCTGCGGTTTTCGCTTAAATGTTAGGTGACTCTGCTAATTTCATTAGATAGTACTGTTAGAAATATCCTCTATTTGAGAAGGATATAGCGAATCGTAAATAAATCTTGAATGATCACCAAGTACTTGAAGCCAAAGCTGATGTTCAAAAACAGCACTCTTCAAATAATTTCCCACGCAATTTACATCCCCTTTTTTCACACTGATATCCAATCTATTCGACTTGAAATCTTTTTATGAGATTAATTCAACTGAGCACAGTTTGAACAGAACAAAAAAAAGAGTAATACAGTCTAACTGTTTACTCTTTTGAAATGTTTCCCCCAGCACTAAGTACGGGATATAATTCGTAAAATATGATTATTTCTATCTGTAAATACCTTCACTAATATTTACTTTTCTTCACCCATCTGAACAATTTCTCCATTTTCTACGTAAGCCATGCGTAGTAATGGAAGGAATCCACCATCATCGTCTACACCTTGAATGTAATAAACTTCTTTGTCTTCTGGCAGGTTTTTTGCTCCCTGATCCATTGCTGCCATAATTTTTTCAGTATCATCCACAGTTCCAGCTGCTTTCATTGCCTCAACTAGAATATACAATGAAATATAATGGAATCCTGATTCAGAGCCTGGATCTTTATCATTTTCGCTACGGTATTTTTCAATGAAGGCTTCTGTACCACCATAACGCGATGTAACTAGTGGTGGTGTCGAAATTACGCCTTCAAGTAAATCATAACTTCCGCCTAAAACTGCTGCAATCTCATCCAGCTTTGCTTGGTCCATAATAATAAATCCACCTTCGAAACCTAAATCACGTGCTTGCTTTAATACAAGGGCAGTCGGTTGTGAAGGGCCACCGATGAATAAGACATCTGGGTTTTTCGCTAATGCATTGGTCATAATTGTTTGGAAGTCCGTATCCTTACTAAAATCAATTGACTCATCAAAGACAACTTCCCCACCATTTGCTTCCCACACTGGGCGTAATGAGTCTGCCCAATCCTTACCGTACTGAGTTGCTGTTGGTAAGAATGCTATTTTCTTTCCGAAACGCTCCATTTCGTATTTTGTAAATGGCTCAATATATCTGTCATAGCGAGGTGGAATACGAACAGTCATTTTATTTCCTGTTTCGGTAACACCTGGCTCACTCGTATAAGCCATAACAATAAAATCTTCCATTTCATTAAACACTTGCATTGCATATACACCGCCACTATGTGGTGTATAAATAAACTTAGTATCTTGTTCCTGTACTAATCTTTTCGCATTCGCTGCAGCTTCATTCGGTAAATATTTGTCATCTAAAGTCGATAAGTTAATCGTATACTTCTGACCATCCACTTCAAATCCACCACTATCATTAATTTCTTCCGCAGCCATTCTTAATCCTTTTAACGTTTCTTCGCCATAAAATGCTGCTGGACCACTTAAAGGACCGGTATAGCCGATTGTAAGCTCTTCTACTTTACTGCCCTCTGTACTGACTGGTGCTTTTTCTTCATCATTTTTTGTTTCTTTCCCATCTTCAGAACAAGCAACTAGTACTATAGCCAAAATAAAAAGCAAACTAAGAAATAATCCCCTCTTGAATGTGTTCATGTTTATCTCCTTTGTTTTTTATATTTTTAGTGCGACAATACATTTTTTGTTCCATTTCCTCACCTTTACTACATTCCCATGGCTATGCACCAATATAAGCTTTGCGAATTTCATCATTATTAAATAGTTCTTTACTATTCCCTTGAAGAACCAGTATGCCGTTCTCTATTACGTAGCCACGGTTAGCAATTTTCAGTGCAGCGTTGGCATTTTGTTCAGCAAGTAACACGGTCGTTCCATTTCTATTAATCGACTGTATGACAGAAAACATTTGCTCGACTATTAACGGAGCAAGCCCTATGGAAGGTTCATCGAGCATAATTAGTTTTGGCTTTGCCATTAAAGCTCTACCAATCGCCAACATTTGCTGCTGTCCTCCACTTAAGGAACCAGCTGCATCATCTTTTTTCTCTTTTAAAATTGGGAATAAATCATAAGTTTCTTCCAAAGACTGTTTTAATTGTGCTTTTTTCCGTCGATGGACAAAGCCACCCATCATTAAATTTTCCTGAACAGACATCTCAGAAAACAGCTTTTTTCCTTCGGCACATTGAACAATACCGGTCTTTACGATCCGATCCGGGGCAGCACCGCTTATACTGTTTCCATTAAATTGAATGTCGCCTGAAGTCATTTTGTTCAAGCCGCTAATTGTTTTAAATAGCGTGCTTTTCCCTGCCCCATTCGCTCCCAGTAATACAACTAACTCGCCCTCATGCACTTCTAAATTAATGTTTTTTAATGCTTCAAAACCACCAAACTTTATCGTTACATCAGATAACTTCAGCAGATGATTCACCCCCTAAATACGCTTCAATTACAGTTGGGTTATTTTGAATTTCCTCTGGTGTACCTTGTGCTATTTTCGCACCATGATTTAGCACCATAATATTATCTGCGAGTCCCATAATCATCTGCATCTTATGTTCAATCGTACATACAGTAATGCCGCTATCAACGATTTTCTTCATTAATTCTGCCAAGCCTTCTGTTTCACCAGGATTGATTCCTGCTGCAGGCTCATCAAGAAAAATAACTTTTGGACCAGTTGCAAGCGCAAGTGCAATGGCCACCCGTTTTTTTGACTCCTGTGAAATTGTCGATACAGGACTGTCAGCTAAATTTGCTAAGCCAACGAAATCCAGTACTTCAATTGCTCTTTCAAATGCTTCCTTTTCCTCACGCTTTTCTCTTTTCGTCCGAAGAATGGCATCAAACAGCTTCGATTTAGTACGTAAGCGATAGCCTACTATAATATTGTCAATGACAGACGACGTATCAAATAGATGAGTAGTTTGGAAAGTACGAGCAATACCTAATCGCGCTACAATATGTGGCGGTGTTTTAGTAATATCCTTTCCTTCAAACGTAATTGACCCGGATGTTGGTCGATGGAAGCCACTAATCAAATTAAAAAAGGTTGATTTACCGGCTCCATTTGGTCCGATAATTGCGGTAATCTTCCCTTTTTCAATCTCAAAATCAACTTCATCGACTGCAGTTAAACCACCAAATTTTTTCGTGAGGCCTTCTAGTTTAATAAATGTCATCATTAAACCTCCCTACTTTTCATATCTGTTGATTCACTATTTGTTTTATATGACTTGCTACTCTCTTTTTTCCTAGTCCGAAAATATCCCATTAAGGACTGAATAGCTCCTACGATCCCTCTAGGGTAGAAAATAACGATTAATGTTAATATTGGTCCAAAAATTAACATCTTATGTTCTTGGAAACTTTGTAAATATTGCTCTAGCCATATAAACAGCAGCGTCCCTATAATCGGTCCCGCAAGTGTTCCAATTCCACCAACGATTAAATACATCAAAAATGTAAATACCATTGTAGTCCCTGCAATTTCAGGTCCAATAAATCGAACAAGTGAAGCGTATAATCCACCTGCCAGTCCTGCAAAAGATACCGAAATGACAAAAGATACTAGTTTATTTATTTTTGTATTAATTCCTAGAGTTTGTGCTAGCTCCTCACTATTACGAATCGCATTATACGTTCTTCCAGTTAAAGAATAAACAATTCTTACAGTGACAAAGATAGAAAGGAGAAGAAACAATAACACTAAATAATACATGGCGATCGGTGATTCGAATTTAATGGGACCAATTGCATTTGGGATTGGTATGCCAATTAATCCCCTTACGCCACCCGTTAAACCTTCCCATTTATAAATTAATAAATAGATTAAATAACCTGCTATTAACGTATAGATGGCAAAGAAGTGCTCTTTCGTTCGAAGAGCAATGATGCCTAAAGCAAAACCAATTCCCATTGTAATAAGAACAGCTAATAATAATGCCAACCAAAAATTAAGACCCGCTTTAGTAGTTAAAACCCCTACAGAATAGGCTCCAATGGCAAAAAAACCTGCGTGTGCCAAGGAGAGCTGCCCCGTATAACCAGCTAAAATGTTCATTCCATAAATGGCGATAATATAAATAAAGGCGAGCGTCATAATATATAAAACATATTTATTATCTGAAAAGGCCAGAGGAAAAAGAAGGGATAAAATGAGTACTGCGATAATTCCATTTCGTTTATTCAGTACTTTACTCATTAATAAACCCCCTTCGCAAACAGACCTTTAGGGCGCACCGTCATAATAATTATTAGTAGTAAAAAGGCTATCATATCCTTGTAATCATTCGAAATATACGTAGCTCCCAAGCTCTCTGTAATACCAAGGATTAATCCACCAATGATAGCGCCTGGAACGCTACCCATCCCTCCTATAATAACGACGACAAATGCTTTCAAAATAACAATATGTCCCATGGCCGGGAATACAAGATTAATCGGAGAAGAAATAGATGCCGCAATTGCAGCTAATGCTCCTGAGATAGCAAATGTCATCATCGCAACTGCATTCGCATTGATCCCTACTAAAAAGGCTCCTTCACGATTTTGCGCCATCGCAATAATCGACGCTCCAATCATTGTTTTCTTTAAAAAAAGCTGCAATAAAATCACCACAACGACCGCCACTACAATAACCAAAATTCTTTGATACGATGTCGCTATGCCAAAAATTGTAACAGAGTCACCATATGGGGTAATCATTCTTTGGTAGTCGTTGCCCCATATAAGACTAACAAGTGCATCGAAAAACAATACCATACCAATGGCTGCTATTTTGTCATGAATAGCAGGAGCATTCCTTAATGGATTAAAAACCAATCGTTCCATTAAAATCGCTATTAATGCAACGCTAATCATAGAGATGATGATAGCTACAAAATAATGGACGCCTAGCCCTTTCATTGCCATTAAAGTGAGATACCCACCAATTAAGTACAGCGCTCCATGGGCAAAATTTGGAACATGTAAAATACCAAATACGAGAGTAAGTCCAATCGCAACAAGAATGTAAACGCTTCCAAGGGTGAGTCCATTAAACAATTGCTGCAGTAATAATTCCATATTTATCCCCCTTCGTATTGTAAGATGAAATTTGGCTTACTCTAACGTGTGGTAATTAAATATTCTTCAAGGGCCTTCCTTAATTCCATTGGTATTTCAATTGAATGCTGATCTTGAAAGTTATAACAAACAATAACTGAACTTCCATTTGCTATAAGAGCACCAGTATGTGCATCTTTAATTTCATGTTCAAGTGTATAGCTTTTTGTTCCGATATTTGATACGCCTGTTGATACTCTCAGTATTTGACTTGCATATGATTGCTTAATGAAGTTACTTTCAAGACGCGCAACGATAAAATTAAAACTCTTTCGATCCTTCCCGCTAAAATTAATCGCTTCAAAAAATTTAGTACGTGCTTCTTCATAATAGAGAAAATAACTCGTATTACTTACATGACCTCCAGCATCCGTCTCACAATACCGTACATAAATATCAACTTCCGGGATAGTTTTCATATATTTTCTTCTCCTTCATATATGACCTTAATTTTGGGGAAAAATTGACTACCCCTCTCGTTCAATGATCGTCGCAATTCCTTGCCCGCCACCGATACATGCAGTAATGAGTGCATATCTTCCGCCTGACCGCTTTAATTCGTAAATTGCTTTTGTCATTAAAATAGCACCCGTGGCACCTAGAGGATGTCCATGTGCAATTGCCCCACCGTTAACATTTACTTTTTGCGCGTCCATGTTTAGTTCCTTATCACAAGCAAGAACTTGTGAAGCAAACGCTTCGTTTATTTCTATTAAATCCATATCCTCTAAAGCTAAGCCAGCCTTCTCTAATACTTTTTTTGTTGCAGGTACTGGTCCGATTCCCATAATATTTGGGTCAACCCCGGCAACTGCCTGTGCTCGAACGACTGCTAAAGGAGTTATTCCTAACTGATTTGCTTTTTCACGAGACATTATAACAACGACTGAAGCAGCATCATTTAAACCTGAACTACTACCTGCAGTAACAGTACCACCATTCAAAAATACTGCCGGTAATTTTTCTAATCCTTCTTTGGTCGTTTCTGGACGAGGATGTTCATCCACTTTAAACTCAATTGGTTCACCTTTTCGAGTAGGTATATAAATCGGTACAATTTGCTCTTCAAAACGGCCTTCTTCCATAGCTCTAGCCATCTTTTGTTGGCTTTGTAGAGAAAATGCATCCTGTTCTTCCCTACTAATGTTATATTTCTCAACTAAGTTTTCTGCTGTAATCCCCATAGGTGGATCGCCTATTTCTTTTGGAGCTAATTGAGACTTACGGAAGCGAGGGGGCGTTGGACTATAAGCTTTTTCTGGACGGTCCAGTAAATAAGGAGCACGGCTCATACTCTCTACTCCACCTGCTACAAAAATATCACCGTCGCCTGCCCAGATTGCCTGTGCTGCTAGATTAATTGCATTTATACCAGAACCACATTGACGATCTACAGTTAAACCAGGGATTCCTAGGAATAAACCTGTTTGCAAAGCTGTTAATCTAGCAATATTCCCACCACCACTTAGTACATTGCCTAAAATAACGTCATCAACCATATCAGCCGTAACATTTGCACGCTTTAGTGCCTCTTTCATCACCTCTGCTCCAAAAACATGAGCTGGAATAGATGCAAGTGCGCCACCCTGTCGACCGATTGCTGTTCTTACTGCGGAAACAATTACAGCCTCTCTCACACATTCATCCTCCCTATTGATTCATCTGAAAATTCAGAAATCTTATGACGTAAAAATTTTACTGATCCATTCATAACTTCCTTTTGGTGTTGATTGATTGCTGCAACTTCAAACATCATTTCACTTGAATTATGGTCCAGTAAAGTTGCCTTTAGTGTAATGCGGTCATCTATAAATACCATGCCTTTAAAGCGGATGGCGAAATCTTGAATAAAACCTTCCTCAACATAAGGTGTAAATAACTTTGCTAAATTACCCATCGTCCACATTCCATGCGCTATAATGCCTGGTAAACCTGCTTTCTTCGCCTCATCATCAATTGTATGAATGGGATTGAAGTCACCAGATGCTCCTGCGTATTTAATCAGGTCAATTCTACTTACCGGTTGCAATTCAATAGTGGATAATGAATCGCCTGGCTGCAAATCAGCAATATATGTCAAAAGCCCATCCCCTTTCTCACTGCTTCATTAATGATGAGAATACGATCTTCGCTGAAAATTAGGTTTTGATCTATATCTAAGCCCTCACGACGAATGACTAAAAAGCCCATTCTTCCATTACTCCCAGTTTTCTCATAGTAATCTTTCACTTCTGTATAGCAATATACTTCTTCTCCAACAAAAATTGGCCGTTCATAATGAAAGATTTGCTCTCCATGAATGAGTCCCTTTGCCGGTAGATTTAAATTTGGAATCGTACCAAAATCAAGTGTAACTGGAAAGGTAGGTGGCGCAATATTTCGTTGATATCTTGAATTTTTCCCTGCTTCTTCGTCATAATAAATCGGAGCAAGATCATTAATGGCCACTGCAAATTTTTTAACAGCACCTCGCTCAACTGTATTTTTAATTACAGTTGAGCGTGTTCCAATTGCTTCTTTAAACACTTAATCCCTCTTTTCTTTAAGTTCTAGGTCCTCCAGCAACATAAATAATTTGCCCACTTACAAAAGATGATTTTTCATCTGCAAAAAATAAGACTGCATTTGCAATATCTTCTGGTTTTCCGCTTCGTCCAACCGGAATTGCCTTAGTAGTGAATTCAACAAACTGATCAAAAGGAACGCCCATTCTTTCAGCAGTTGCTTTTGTCATATCTGTTTCAATAAAGCCTGGCGCAACAGCATTTACGGTTACACCATATCGACCTAGCTCAATTGCTAGCGTTTTAGTTAATCCTTGTAATCCTGCTTTCGCCGTCGAATAATTCGCCTGTCCGCGATTACCTAAAGCAGAAGTGGATGACAAGTTAATAATTCGGCCGTAATTTTGCTTCGTCATATAAGCTTGAGCAGCTCGAGAGGCGTAGAATGCACCTGTTAAATGAACATTCATAACGGTTAACCAATCTTCATCCGTCATTTTAAATACTAAATTATCTCGAATAACTCCCGCATTGTTTACTAAAATATCAATCGAACCGAACATTTCATAGACTTCTTTCATCGCCAATTCAATGTCTTCACGATTAGCTACACTTCCGACTTTTGTATAAACTGAATAACCCGCTTCTCTTAATTCACTAGCTGCATCTTCTAACGCTTCTTCATTAACATCAATAATTGCGACATTAGCCCCTTCTTGTGCGAATTGCTCTACGATCGCTCTACCAATTCCTCTGCTGCCACCTGTTACAAATGCTGTTTTTCCTTCAAATCTTTGTCCCACCACTATTCCTTCTTTCTCTAAAAAATTTTTTGATTTCATCGCTCATTAATAGAGTTAAACATATTGCCCAATCTTAACGTTACCTTTTAAGAGATTTCTTGAAATGATCATACGTTGTATTTCGTCAGTACCATCATAAATTCTCCAAAGTCTTGCTTCACGATACCATCGTTCAATCGGTAACTCTCTTGTATAGCCCATCCCACCATGAATTTGGAGTACTCGGTCTACTACTCTATTGCCCATATTGGCACCATATAATTTAGCCATTGATGCTAAATGGCGATTATCTTCTCCTTGATCGAGGGTAAAGGCTGCATTAAGCACAAGCCATCTTGCTGCTTCAATTTCAACTGCTGAATCTGCAATCGGCCACTGGATCGCTTGATTATCTGCAATTGGTTTTCCAAATGTTTTGCGCTCCTTCGAGTAATCGATGGCCATTTGCAGTAGTCGTTCCGCCATTCCAACTGCACGAGCACCTACAACCCATCGTGCAAAGCCAATCCATTCTAATCCCAATTTATAACCACCGTTAATCTCACCTAAAATATTTTCTTCTGGAACACGCACATTATCAAAGACTAAACCAGCCGGTCCCCATTCACCCATAGTGTCGATATACTCTGATTTCCAGCCCATATCACGGTCTACGATGAAGCAAGTTACCCCATCTCTACCAGTTTTTTTATGGAGCTCTCTATCAGTTATCGCAATGACCATTACAAAATCCGCTTCATTGCCACCTGTAATAAAAGTTTTCTCTCCATTTAATATCCACTCACTGCCATCTTTCACTGCAGTCATTTTAATGTTTCTTGTGTCGGACCCTGCATCC
The DNA here is from genome assembly GCF_014836935.1 of Solibacillus merdavium. Classification (GTDB taxonomy): domain Bacteria; phylum Bacillota; class Bacilli; order Bacillales_A; family Planococcaceae; genus Solibacillus; species Solibacillus ferritrahens. The sequence goes on from NZ_JACSPW010000006.1 coordinate 188,327, forward strand.
GGCTCTGTCATAGCAAAGCACGATTTTTTGTCACCATTTATCGTAGGAATTAAGTACTTTTCCTTTTGGTAGTCGTTTCCATAATAAAGAATATTGTCTGCTGAACCGCCAAAACTAAAAGGTACAAATGTTTTCGAAATCTCCATTAAAACGAGCGCCATCATCATTTGGCCAAGGTCAGCACCACCATACTCTTCTGGCGTGTTAATACCCCAAAATCCAAATTCTTTCGCCTTTAAGCGTAGCTCTTTTAATTTTTCATTTGAGATACCCGGTTTCCCTTCACGCTCGTTTTTCAGCACTTCATTTTCAAGAGGAATTAATTCCTCTTTCACAAATTTGCGGATTGTTTCCTGCACCATTTTTTGTTCATCAGTTAAACGTAAATACATCTAGACACACTTCCGTTTCCATTAGATTTATATTAAACTTGATCACTTTGAGCATTGAATTGCGTTATTAAATTTCTTTTCAGTATTTTACCAACAGCCGTTTTAGGTAACTCTTTGACGAATTGAATTTCTCTAGGAACCTTATATGCAGACAATTGGGTACGACAGAAATCAATAAGTTGGTCAGACGTCACATCCTGCCCATCCTTCAGTACTACAATTGCTTTAATTGTCTCGCCGCGATACTCATGTGGAATACCAATTACCGCGACTTCAAGTACAGCTGGATGTTTATAAAGAATGTTTTCAACCTCGATAGGATAAACGTTATATCCGCTTGCGATAATCATTTCTTTTTTACGTCCAACAATAAAGAAGAAGCCGTCCTCATCCATTTTTGCTAAATCTCCTGTATACAGCCAACCATTCCGTATAGCGATATTTGTTTCTTCAGGTCTGTTCCAATAACCTTTCATCACCTGAGGCCCTTTAATAACCAATTCTCCAACTTCACCAACAGCAAGGCTTTGCTCTCCAGTTGCAATATCTACTATTCTCGCATCTGTATTTGGAATTGGAATACCAATACTCCCCTTTTTCTGCAATCCATCAACAGGATTCCGATGCGTCACAGGTGAAGCTTCTGATAGCCCATATCCTTCAGCAACCGAAGTACCACTTATCTCGTTGAATTGATTAATAATCTCTATTGGTAAGGGTGCCGATCCACTCGAACATATATTAAAACAGCTCAGATCAAACTTTCTGACATTGTAATAATTTACGAGTGCAATATACATCGTTGGAACGCCCGGAAATGAGGTTGGCTTTGTTTTTTCAATTATGTCAATGACTTGCTCCACATCAAATTTAGGTACCAAAATCAAATTTCCACCGAGATAGAACGTGACAGACATAGCACTCGTCATTCCATATACATGAAACAATGGCGAAATAGTTAAAACACGCTCTTCCCCTTTTTTTACCTTAACAGTGGAAGTCGCTTCACTTTGAAGGGTGTTAGCAACTATATTAAAGTGGGTTAACATTGCCCCTTTTGGTGTTCCGGTTGTTCCTCCTGTATATTGCAAAACTGCTACATCTTCAACTGGATTTATATCTACCCTTTGCAGTTCGCCCTCATCCTCTATTAATAATTCATCTGGCAAGTAAGCGCTTTCTACAGAAACCGGGAAAACCTCCTGAATCGGTGTTTGCGCTCTAATCGCCTCAATTAAAGGAAGTAATTGATCCATTACAATGATTGCCTTCGCCCCAGAATCATTTAAAATATGGATTAATTCTGAAGCCTGATACATTGGATTTACTTGAACTACAATTCCACCACATGCTAGTATGCTGTAAAAACTCACAGGGTATTGAGGACAATTCGGAAGCATAATTGCAACCCGATCACCTTTGCCAACACCAATTTTTGATAGACCTTTCGTAGCCTTTTTAATGTTATTGCTCAGTTCCTTATAAGAGAAAGTTTTCCCATAAAACGTTATAGCCGTGTGATTTGGATATGTTGCTATAGACTCATCTATCAGCTGCGGAAGCGAAATTTCCGGTATTTCAACTTCTTTCGGATTTCCGGGTACAACATGCTTTAACCAAGGTCTTTCCACATTTGTTTTGCTTTGCGTCATAATGATCCACCCCCATCAATAGCTAATACTTGCCCTGTAATATAATCACTTGCCTTTCCAGCAAACAGTAATGCTGCAGCCTTTAACGAATTCGTATCACCAAGTTTATTCATTGGATTTTTTTGCCTAATACGATCACCGCTTTTTTCAAGAATATGTTTTGTCATCGTAGTTTCGAAAAATCCTGGAGCAATAGCATTAACAGTCAAACCATACTCCGCCCATTTACGTGCCAAATCCTTTGTGAAATGGTGTATTGCAGCTTTACTCGTGCTGTAACCAATGGCATTTAAAACTTCAGCAGGCTCTGCTTTTATACCTGCGACAGAGCCAATATTAATGATTTTCCCGTATCCCTTTTCAATCATGTGATTGCCGACTGCTTTCGACATAAGGAAGGTGCCGGTAACATTGACGTTCATCACCTTTTGCCATGCTTCAAGGGGCATCTTCTCAGCCTTTTCTCCCCAAGTAGCCCCGCTATTATTTACTAAAATATCAATTTGACCAAAATCCGATATAACTTCATTTACTGTATTGACCACATTTTCCTCATTGCCTACATCACAAATATAAGCTCTTGCTTGCACTGAAAACTTATTCTGAATATAGTCGACTGTTTCTTGGCAATTGCTTAATTTACGGGAACAAATCGCAATATTGGCACCATGCTCTGCAAATGCTTCTGCAATATCCCTTCCTAATCCTCTTCCTCCACCTGTAATAAGAGCTGTACGTCCACTTAAGTCAAATAAAGATTGATCCATATATTCGCTCCTATCTCATAAAAATAAATACTAATTCTTGGCAATTGCTTAATTTACGGGAACAAATCGCAATATTGGCACCATGCTCTGCAAATGCTTCTGCAATATCCC
>NZ_JACSPW010000006.1:191348-199401 GCF_014836935.1 Solibacillus merdavium
AAGAGCTGTACGTCCACTTAAGTCAAATAAAGATTGATCCATATATTCGCTCCTATCTCATAAAAATAAATACTAATCGGTCAGTATGTCGTGCGTAAATAAAGATAATTTTTAAACTTTTTCAGGGTGTAAGAATTAACTTTCCAATTGTTTTTCTCCCTTGGAGTAATTGGTGAACTAGGGGCGCATCTTCTAATCGATAAATACCTCCGATTGTTAATTTAAGCTCTCCGCTATCCACAAAATTCAGTAATTCAGTAAAGCTCCGTCGGTATAATTCAGGCTGACTCATTATTAGTGGTAAAAAGAATCCGATAACGGAATGGTTACGGCGCATAAGCTGACTAGCATCAAGTGTTGACATTTCACCACTCGCTCTACCAAATATCACCAAACGCCCGAATGGTGCTAGGCATTTAAATGTCTTTTCAAAAATATCTCCACCAACCATTTCAAGTGCTATATCGACACCTTTTCCTCCAGTAAATTCTCGTACTTTTTCTTCCCATCCTGGTTCCGTATAATTCACAAGGTAATCTGCACCTAAACTCTTTGCATGTAAAAGTTTTTCCTCATTACTAGCTGTTGCAATAACTTTGCCCGCTCCAAATAATTTTGCTAATTGTACCGCAAGTGCCCCGACACCACCCGCAGCTGCATGGACAAGAACAGTTTCACCTTTTTCTAGACGTCCCATTGTCTTTAAAATGTGGTACGCCGTTTGTCCTTGTAAAGGCAGCGCTACAGCATCCGAATATTCAACACCATTTGGTATTTCTGTAAGCGCCATTTCATGCACGCTAACAAATTGTGCGTAAGCCCCTGACTCTATAAGTGACACAACGCGCATACCAGGCTTTAATCTTTTTACATCTTTCCCAATCGCAACTACTTCACCTGCTACCTCTGCACCCGGTATAAACGGCAGTTTTGTCGGAACAACGTACTTCCCTTCTCTTCTAGCAGTATCTGCATAGTTTACTCCGATAGCCTTTACTTCGATTAATACCTCTTGGTCACCAATTTCAGGTCTTTCAATGTCTATCAAATTTAAAACATCTGGGCCCCCATATTCTGTGAATTGAATGGCTTTCATTGTTTTGGTTGGAACTGTCGTCATATAATGCCCCCTTTTATAGATTGATATTTAAATAAAATTACAGAAGATACTTCATTCCCCTTTTTGACTTATTCCGTATAAAACAAAGTCCACATACTTCTCCGCTAACTCTTCAACAGACACCTCTCCATCAGGATTAAACCAGTTATAGCTCCAATTGGTAACACCTAAAATGGCCAAGGCGATCAATTTCGGATCTAAATTTTCTCGAAACTCTCCAGATTTAATCCCTTCACTTAGTACATCTACAATATTGACCCGAAATTCTTCTCTTTTTTTCTTAACCTTTTTTGCATTCTCTGGTGTTAAATTCCGCATTTCTCGAAAATAAACACGACCATTTGCTCTTTGCTTCTTAATATCTAGAATAACAAGTGATACGATTCCAATAATCTTTTCGCGGCAATTTTTCGTACTATCCATGATGACTTTTTGTCTGATCAATAAGTCATCAATGTATCTTAGGTGAATTTCCATCAGTAGAATCTCTTTACTCGTAAAATAATAGTAAAAAGTACCTTTCGTAACGCCTAGTAAATCCACAATGTCTTGTATTGAAGTTTCCTTAAATCCTTTTTCCTGAAAAAGTTTAACGCTCTGTTCTGTGATTTTTTCTTTCATCAAGTAACAAATCCTTTCTCTCTACTTACGTTACTTAAGCAACAAAGTACTCTCTTCCCTCACCCAATTCTTCAAATACTGACCGCTCAGTATTATCCAGATAATTAGTTATATGATTTAAAAGTGGTAAATATTAATTTTAATTTTTACTATTAAAGATAAACTTTAGAACCATCACAATTATTTGCATCAGGTAATATACTTTGCGGTGACTTTTATGTGGTATTTAAGAGTACGTTTGATAGCATTTTAGAGAAGATCAAGATTAGTTATGCTTATTAAAGAGATTTTATTTAATAAATTAATTTTTCCTGAATCTCAAATTAAAGTGAGTTGAAATCGGTTGAGAAAGCCTAATACATTTGACAAGGGGGTTGTTGATTCAAAAATTGTGGAATTTACTAGCAATATCGAATTGACGATAGTCTAATTAGACTCTATAATATTGAAGTCTAATTAGACTATTAAGTAAAGGAATGAAAATTAAATGATAAAATCTTTTTTAATGTTGGGGCAATCAAATATGGCAGGGCGTGGTTTCTTACATGAGGTTGAACCCATTTATAATGAAAAAATAAAAATGCTTCGCAATGGTCAATGGCAAATGATGACAGAGCCGATTAATTATGACCGCCCTGTTGCTGGTATAAGCCTAGCAGCCTCTTTTGCAGAAGCATGGTCGAAAGCCAACCCGGATGAAGAAATTGGTTTGATTCCATGTGCGGAAGGTGGAAGTTCCTTAAACGATTGGCATCCTCAAGGTACTCTTTTTAAACATGCTTTGTCCGAAGCTCAATTTGCTCTTGAAACTAGTGAAATTTGTGGCATACTTTGGCATCAAGGTGAAAGTGATAGCCAAAATTCTCTACATGAAACGTACTATGAAAAGCTATCTCTTATCATTGATACTTTACGTAAAGAATTAAACCTCCAAGAAATCCCATTAATCATTGGTGAGCTTGGTGATTTTTTAGGAAAAACAGGTTTCGGAAAATACTCATCAGAGTTTCAGGAAATCAACGAACAATTACGCCGATTCACTCATGAGCAGCAAAATTGTTATTTTGTAACGGCAGAAGGTCTAACTGCCAATCCGGATGGTATTCATTTAAATGCCGTTTCCCAACGGAAATTTGGTTATCGGTACTTCAAAGCATTTTCGGAAAAGTGTCATATCCTAGAGCCTCTTTCGGATGAAAATCAATCAATAAAAGTAAATACTCACCATTCTAAAACTGAACAAATATATATTCATAGTATGAATTTAGCTCTTGGTAAAATCACATACGCTGAATATGAAGTACAAATGGCGAAGGTGATGCAACCTTGATCCCCTTACTTATCCTTGGCTTACTTATTCAAAAGCCTGGCGCTCATGGATACGAACTTTTAAGTCTAATGGAAAAACGACATTATAAATATATCGTGAACTTTACTAAAGGATCCTTCTATTACAATTTGCAACAGCTTGAAGAAAAAGGATTAATTGAACAAACACATCAAATACGTCCAAACAATGGTCGTGAAGTTCACAGCTTTAAAATCACATCTTTAGGCAAAGAAGAATTCGATAAATTAATGGTCAAATATGGGACTAAATCTGAGTATGTAAACTTACAATTCTATGGGGCACTACTCTTTGCAAATGAATTCGATAAAAATAAATTATTAGAATTAATCCAATCACAAATTGATCAAACTGAGGCCAGAATTGCTCTTCTTGATGAATACTTAGCTATTAAAGAATCACCAGGTAATATTGATTATTTTCGCCGCATGAACGAAAATTCCCGTTCTCACCATTTAGTGAACTTAAAATGGTTTAAAGATTTGAAGGCAGATTTAGAAGAAGGTACTGGATGATTAAAAATATACTCCAGACCAAGCAATAAGCGGAGGATTTACCGTTATTTGCAGAACTTTGCTCATTTCGATGAAAATAAGGGAAGAATTTCCCCTTATTTACGTTTAAATCGTTAATTTTTATGGATTTTTAATCAATAGAGGGAATTACTACCCTTATTTTAGTGAATTTTTACTTCATTTTTAAAATAAGGGTAATTTCTCCGTCTATTTTGGTCGCTTAACATGTCTTTTTTCAATATACCACCAAACCTATAATAAATTGGCGATACTTCACATTTCTCAGATGCCCCCTCTCTTTATAGAGTTCCTCTTTCGCAAGTATCTTCCAGGGGGTTGAATATCCTTTGCCCATGTTTATTAAAATAGAGACCCAATATAATAAGCATCATTTTGAATGATGTCATTCTCATCTTTCCAAATGATGATGTTCCCTTTCCCCTTTATCCCATCATTCAAAAACAGCAGGCAATACTAAGACTGAGGTTTTTTTAGTTCTTACGAAATTTATCTTGCATTAATTAAAATCCTCCTTTAATATTAAATTAACCACCGGTCAATTTAATAGGAGGTCTTTTATGGGACGGAAGCAAATCAAAGATACATTATCAAAAGAATTGATTGTAGAAGAAGCAGATCGTCAGTTTTTAGAATTAGATTTCAATAAAGTATCTATGCGCTCTATTGCGAGTGCTTTAGGTTGTACTCATGGTTCCATCTATTACCACTTCCAAAATAAAGAAGAACTTTTTAATGCCGTAATCGAAAAATATTTTACTATGCTTAATCAAATGCTTGAAAACAGTTTAAATCTTGATGCTATTGAAGGTACAAAACAAATATTTATCAACTATATGCAATTTGGTTTAAATAATCAAAGTCAATACGATTTTATGTTTGTACAACACCACGGATTAGAAGATCCTCTTCAGCAGCCTGCTCCAAGAAAAAGTCTCAAAAAATTTATCGATACTATTCAGGAGCTTCATCAAAATAGATTAAAGGAAGATAATATTCACTCTACATTTATTTCTTTACATGGCTTTGTTCTTTATTACAAAGGTAGAATTGAACGCTATGATGACGCAAAAATAGCAGCGAATGCACATGCTGACTTTCTTTTAAAAGCTCTAGTTATCTAGAGTTTTTTTAAAAGAAGAATTGACCACTGGTTAATTAAATGGGTTTTTATAAATACACTATGAGGTGAATAATGTTTAAAAACAGAAAATTTCTTTTATTGTTTTCAGCTACTTTTTTTAGTGCCTTTGGAGATGCAACCTTATTTGTCATTCTATTAAGCATATTGCAATCACTGGGCGGGAATGGAGTAAGTACTTCATTATATTTCATATTTTCTGCTCTTCCTGTATTATTATTCGGTTTACATATAGGTGCATTTGTAGAAAATAAATCATTACAAAAAGTGATGGTTTTTTCTGATATTATCAAGATTCTATTATTGCTTCTTTTCTCTTTATTCAATTTTCTTTATAGCGAGTCTTTACTCACCGTTTTTCTACTAATATTTTTAGTAACAATTAGTAACATCTTTTTTACAACTGCTAGTAATACTTTAATGCCTCATATTGTCGAACAATCACATATACCGACAGCTAATAGTTTCTTCCGAATTATCACTATGACAGCAAAACTACTATCGTATTCGTTTGCTGCTCTACTCTTTAATTTGAATCTAGGTACAAATACAAGCGTAGTAATTGTCATTAGTTTTTATTGTGCTTCTTTTTTTGCAATTATGTTTATTCGACCATCTTTTCGTAATATACATCCATCTATTAAAAATCCCTTATTAATTGATTCGATTAAAGAAGGTCTATCCTATATTAAAAATGATAAAGTTATTTATAGACTGTTTATTGTATTTTTCTTAGGCTGGCTGGTCGGCTCATCAATTGATCTATATTTAATCAATTATTTGAAATTAGTGCTAAATAAAGGTGCTGAAAGCCTATTCCTATTTACAACACCGACATTCGTTGGTATTATCATCGGCTCACTAATAAGCCCCATCTTGTACAAAAAAATAAATAGAAAATACGGTGTTCTATTGTCTCTATTTGCCTTCAGCTTTGCAATTTTATGTTTTGCTTTGCATTTGCCCCTCCCATTACTACAATGTCTTTTAGTTATAGGCGGAGTTTCACAGGGGATTTTAAATATTTTTGTAGTTAGCTATTTACAAACACATGTGGAAAGTACACACCTCGCTAGAGTATTTAGCGTATATAATATCATTTGTGTTGGGGGAGGTATTCCAGGTTATTTATTATTCGGTTATCTAATAGACATGGTAGGTGCGTTATCCTTAGGCTTTATTATATCGGCATATTTATTAATTGTTGGACTTGTCTGCATAACCATTCTTCCCCCTTTAAATGACAAATCTAGAGCTACATTTAATGCAAATGCCAACAATGAATGAAGTAACGTAACCCCTAAAAGTTAAACAAGGTTATTACATTGGCTACTAAAACATTTTGTTGAAACCATTTATAATAAAAATAACCAAAGTCACCTCATTCAATGAAGTGACTTTTGGTAGTAATAGATTGTTATTGTGATTGTAATATATGGTTATTTACAAATGCTTTTATGAAAAATATCTCATCATCATTGGGATTTCTGTTATTTTCTAGCTTGAAGGACTCTATTGCATTTTCTATTAAAGTTGATTTAACCGCGTCACTCGCTACTCTTAACTCTCTCCAAAATGTCGTCATCTCATCTAAATCGCAAATCGATTCATGGCACGTGTAAATAACACATCTTCGTTTTGTACGGTTTCATTCAGAAGTTCTAGATTTCCTTCTAAACGTTCTAGTGTTACTCTCGGTAGAATTGAACCACTACCATTAATACCTTCTGTTCGTTATGAGCTCATTTAATAGCTAATTTTCTGAAACTATTTTCTTTAGTATTAATTCATCCTTTAATGGGATGCCCTCATTACCGATTAAAGGAATAGAAGGTTTTATTTTTCGTGCATTGTTTACAGCATCAGAGATAATTGAAATAATTCTGTAACCTCTTTTTTGGTAAAATTTCAAGGCATTTAAATTATCATTTGTAGTTACTAAACTTACAATCTCTATTCGTTTTTGTTTTGCTATGCTTTCAACTTTTTGGATTAATGCAGAACCAATACCCTTCCCTTCTGAAAGGCTATCGAGTGATATAATTTCTATTTCATTTTCATAATTTTTAATAACATATGTAACTAAACCAATAATCTGGTTATTTTCTTCAAAAATGAAACCAGCCAATTTGTCGCACTGATAAACACCAGAGGAAATGACCATTTCAGAACTTCCCCAATGCTCCCTAAAAAAAGAAACAACCTTTTCTCTATTTTCTTCATTTATTTCTTTTACGCTCATAATAGTTACCCCATCTCCCCATAAAATGATAAACCTTTATTTACTAACCAAAATTTCCGTGTCATTTAGTAAGGATACTTTGAATAATTAAATCCTAATTAATTGTTAATTAGTATAAACCATGATGAATCTTTACGTGACTAAATAATCTTATTATTTTCTTTAATTCCGTAAATAATAAATAATGCCCCCAACAAAAAGAACACAAACCCTTTAGAGAAGCCTATTAGAGTGAAAATAACACCAAGTAATAAATAGCCCGCAATAACGGGATTATTGTAATTAATAGGTTTCATTTTACCATCTCCTTAAATTAAGTTACTTATTATTTCTACGGATTAGTTCCTAAAAAGTTACAAAAATACTCATCCGCAAAGCGACGGAAATATCCACTTGCTGAGATTAAAATAAGCGGAGGTTTTACCGTTATTTGCAGAACTTTGCTCAATTCGATGAAAATAAGGGAAGAATTTTCCCTTATTTACGTTTAAATCGTTAAATTTTATGTTTATTTAATCAATAGAAGGAATTACTACCCTTATTTTAGTGATTTTTTACTTCATTTTTAAAATAAGGGGAATTTCTCCGTTTATTTTGGCTCGTCCTATTCAATTGGGGTTACACACTTGTTTACTCTAATTTTATTTAGGCTAAATTTTGATGAGATGTAAATTTCTTCAAAATTTTATTAAAATAATGTAGTATTTTTCTTACAATATGTATAAAATATATTACAACAGGGAAATTTCTTTTTATAATAAACGTGCTAAGAAGGGGGGAAATATGCTAAAAAATAGAATTTTAATCGGTAGAGCTGAAAAAAAATGGACACAGCAGCAATTAGCAGATGCAGTCGGTGTTAGTCGTCAAACTATTGTGGCTCTGGAACAAAATAAGTACAACCCTTCTTTAGTGTTAGCTTTTAAAATTGCCACGGCACTCGAAAAGGAAATAACAAATATTTTTGAATATAGGGAGCATTCCTGTTAGAAGGATTTTCGGGGACTTGAAAACAAAAAAGCCCTCCTGTATGATGCTTGAGTATCAA
>NZ_JACSPW010000007.1 GCF_014836935.1 Solibacillus merdavium
ATATACATTTCGAAAAAAATTTTTTGGCACTCAAAAATGGCGTGAGCCATTGATATATCAACATTTATAGAGGGAGGATTTAAAATCGACTCTGAATTCTTATTAAAACTGTTAAGTGATTTCAACAAATTTTCTTCGGTTGCAAATCTTGGTGTAGATATTGAATTTTATAAAAAATAAAAAGTTTTAAAATAAATACAAACTTCAACAATCGGGCGCTTTCCTTGAATAAGGAGAGGGTCCTTTTTCGCCTTTTCCTTTAAAGGGCAATATAATTGAACACCACCTAGTTATCTAGGTTACAATTTAGAAGATATTGTTAAAAAGTATTCTTAAATTGACGGGTAAATATATTGGAATTAAAATGAGAAATTTAAATATTGGGGGAATACAATGAAAAAAGCTTCAATTTTAATGATTACAGTCGTTTTATTAGTTCTCGCATCTTGTGGAGGACCTTTCATATCAACTACTTCGATGTTGATTGTTATTGAAAAGGGGCGTTCAAGTGACTATAAAGAGTATTGGGTTAAAGCATACGATCCGAATAATCAAACTAAAGAAGAAGCATTTAAGATTGTAGTTCAAGAAGAAATGGTATGGAACTTAATTGAGGAAGATAAAGAGTATTTTTCTTTGTATTCAAAAGAAGGAGATAAATCCTGGGTTTTAGAACAAATTGAGCATATAGAAGATCAAAAAGATTAAATTATTTAAGACTACTTTTATTCAACAATCGGGCGCTTTCCTTGAAGAAGGAAAGTCCTTTTTTGCGACGCACTTAAACATGAAGTATGGAATTCTTCTTTTCCACACTTCATGTCAATTATTGAATCCTATCCAAATCATAATACATGATAAACTCTAATGTCGTATCCGCTTTCCCTGTCCAATAACTTTCTGTGCCATTTGTCTCGAAATCTTCTAAATTATATTCGGCCGCAATTAAATAATTCGGATTGTAATTGAAAAATGAGAACATAGAATTATTTGTTACGCCAGCGGACTTATCAAGCTCAGCCATTAGTTTAGACCATTGTTCTGGCACTTTTGTAATGCCGTATTCCGACAATGTTATTTCCTCCGTTAATAGTACCTGTGGCGTAAAGAAATGATTATCCCCAGATGAAAGGAAGTTACGCTCACGGTAAAATAGTAACGTCATCGTTGCGTCTTCAGCGGAGCTTCGATTCCACACGATAAAACTTGATGATAAATCTTTTTCATCTAATTGCCAGCGCATTTTTTGATGGGTTGTTAAATTAACTAATTTCCACTTTGCCTTATCCCATTTCCAAAACGACATCGCTTTCGTTCCGTCATAATTTACAAACGGCACGAAGTAATGGTGTTCATCTAATTGGAGCACATCTTGTATTTCTTTTACGTTAAGGGAACTTGTGTAGCTATTCATTTCCTCGATCATTGCTGCTTCAGACAAAAATGACGTTGGCTGTTTAAAGTTTAGCCATAAAAGAATGCCTGCTATAGCGACCACTATGACTACAACGATTCCAATGATAAATTTATTTTTCCCCATTTGCCGTCACCTCCTGTAAAATCGATTCATCGAGGCGGTAATACAAATGTTTAGTCGGTGATGCGATCAGCAGGCCCTTTCCATCCTTCTCCACATAAATCGTTGCCTTCGCCTGACTACCCCATTTCGGCGCTATATTTGCTAAAATGTAGGGGAATCGTTCAACCTCAACTCGGTCATCACCAACACTTTCGTAGTACCAATCCGTATTCACAGGTTGCTCTTTTGCAGCTTTTACTTGCTCGAGGATAGATGCACGAACAGCTATATTGTCATTTGCTGACGGATGAATGCTCAAAATTTCTATGTTTTCCGAATGAGCTATATACGTATGGATATCATTTTTATCATAAAGAAAAGAATAGAATGGCATAATTAATAACGTACCTACTAAAAATAAATAATTCGAAAAAAATCCAAACCATGCAAATTTTAAATATGTATTAAAATTAGGCCGCTTTGAAAAAAATAAATAGATGGCTATCACACCTAATGGAATAAGCGCGAAGTGAATTGCCTGTTGCTCAATTGGATAATTTAACGAAAATGCAAATTTACCGACAAAATATACAATGACTGCTTTCCAAATAATCGGCTTTATTTCTTGCTTTTTATATAACTTAAAACCGATGACAAAAATTAGCAGCCAGCAAAAGCTGTAAACGACTGCTTCTACGAAATTCATACCCACCAATTACGCCCCCTTTAAGAATAATATGAGTCTTTTTTTCATTTACATTGCCTCCTAATATTTCCATGCAATATTTTAACGAGTCTCAGTTGTTAATTGTTCAAGTGTTTTCCATACAACGATTTTTTCAACTTCTTGTCCGTCACTATCGAATGTAATTTTTAATCTGCGCGAATTATCTACTTTTATATCACCCAATGAAAATTTAATCACAATTTTTCCTTCGCCATTAATTTCTAAACCATTTATGTCTTTTAATTCTCTGTCATAAGATTCGTCACGTAAACCAGTTTTCCTTGATGGTTCTGCTCCGAAAATCTCATACTTTATGCCATCTTCTTCGTATGTAGTAAGAGGGTCGGGATAATCTTTAACGAACTCAATCGATTTTAGTGTTATAGGTGATTCACCTGTCCATTTAATGGGCGCTACCATATAAAAAGTTTCTTTTTTCCAATCAGCACCAAATTGCCCTAATAAAAATTCACCGTCAACCTCTTTGACCTGTTCCCTACACCCAGCAAGTGAAGCTAAACAAAACAAAATAAATAAATTGAATAATATTCTTTTCATAAAACACCTCTTCAAAATTTTACCATAAATCGTACTTTGCGAACGCATAGATTTAATGCTCCTAGTTATTTCGCAATCGGGCGCATTTCTTTAATTATGAATACGTCCATTTTCATTTGAAATAACAAGTTACTAAACGACACTTTGCTAACTTTTTTGTTCAACTAATACAGCATGTAGTTAAGAAAGAAGGACTTAATGGAAAAATATAGAAGTATTTAAGAAACGGAAGACTATTGTTTTAGACTATAAATGTATGTGTAAAGATTGCGTTCTTTATGCTAACAAAAGGAGTTATTCATGAAAGCTGTAGTGTTTGATTTTGATGGAACATTGGCGAATACTTTACCAATTTGTTTTTATGCTTTTCAAACGGTATTTAAAGAATTTGATAAAAGGGAACTTACTACAAATGAAATTAAAGAAATGTTTGGTCCTTCTGAAATAGGCATTATTATGAATAATTGTTCAAGTCCAAATAAGGAAGATGCAATTGAATATTTCTACAAAAAATATTCGGAAGTACATAAAAGTTTGGTATTAGACAATACTGAAATCCTAGACTTATTGAAGTCGTTAAAAGATGCAGAAATAAAATTAGGTATTTTTACAGGAAAGGCAAAAAGAAGTTTAGATATCTCTCTAAAAGCATTAGGGATGGAAGGTTTGTTTGATGTCATTATAACTGGTGATGATGTTATAAAACCGAAACCTGATCCAGAGGGTTTACTGAAAGCCTTGTCTCTTTTAAAAGTTGAGAATTCTGAGGCGATTTATATTGGAGATAGTGATGCGGATATTATTGCTGGTGCACAAGCTAACGTCTATACAATCGGTGTTCAGTGGTTACCTGAATACCAAACGTCTGAATTTAGTGTACAACCCGACTTAATTATAAAAAGTATAAAGGAATTCAAAAGCTCCTTTAAAGTAGGTGCTTTATGAGTCATCAATGGTTGGAATGGGCAAAAAGAATTCAAGCATTATCTCAGGCTGGATTAACATTTTCTAAAGACAGCTATGATATCGAGCGTTATGAGGAATTACGTAAGATTAGTGTAGAGATTATGTCCGAATACACTGAACTTGAAATGAAAAAAATTAAGAATTTATTTGCAAATGAAACGGGTTACCTAACTCCCAAAGTTGATGTTCGTGGTGTTGTTTTTAGAAACGAGCAGATTTTAATGGTAAAAGAAAATATTGATGATAAATGGGCATTGCCGGGTGGGTTTTGTGATATCGGATTATCCGCTTCAGAAAACGTCGTAAAGGAAATTAAAGAAGAATCGGGCTATGATGTTCTCCCAATTAGATTACTTGCCTTAATGGATAATAATAAACACCCACATCCTCCAGAACCATATCATTACTATAAGATATTTATATTATGCGAGATCATTGGAGGAGAAGCTGCTGTAGGTATTGAAACGAAAGACATTCGATTTTTTTCTGAATACAATTTACCACAGCTTTCTACTAATAGAAATACCGAGTCTCAAATTAAAACACTCTTTGAATTTGCGCGGACGCCTACAAAGGAAACGCTATTTGATTAAAACTCTAGTCGTCATAAACGTATTAAAGTAAAAAGATAAAAAATGAAGAATGAAAAAGATATATCGTTATGTACCTTAAGGGGGAAGTAATATGAAAAAGTCTTTACTGATTTTTTTAGTAGTAATATTAGGGTTAATTATTTTAAGTGGTCTAATGGCTATTGCATTGTTTTTTAAATTCAGTTAACTAGCTAATAAGACATAACAATCGAGCGCTGTTTATTGAATAAACCATAAATTTTATTTCAAATAATGAAGGCTTCAGAAGTATTTGAAATTATTAGGGGGTGTAGGCACTAAAACAAAGGGGTGCAAGTCAATAGTAAAAAAAATAACGCAGTTGGGTATAGTGATGCGTCTTTTGGGGTAGGTGTAATAGCAATAATCTTAGCTCTCAATGCAATTCTTATGTTTGTCATAGGAGTTATTTTAAATATTTACACATTCATTATAAAGAAACGAAAAGCAAGAGAAAGCCATATGTTAGAAAGATAAAAATTCACCCAAAAAGGTATCGGATTACAGATTTCCAACTGTGTTCGATGCTTTTTTATTTTTAAGCAAATACATACGGATTCAATGTCAAGAGATTATTGGAAAAGATATGTATTGATGTGTTAATATTTGGAATAATGCAAATCTCACGAAATAAGGAAGAAGAGTACTTTTCCAGTTTCATAATGAATTGAAAATGTTAGGGGGAGTTAATGTGTTAATGAAGCCACAAAAATTGCAGCGGGGAGATCGGGTTGCTACAGTAAGTCCTTCTTGGGGTGGGGCAGGTGAACCAGCACTTAAATGGCGATATGAACAAGGTGTAAAGCGGTTGGAGGAAGTTTTTGAACTAGAGGTTATCCCAATGCCGAATAGTTTGAAAGGTGGAGAATATCTTTATGAAAATCCACAAGCACGAGCTGAAGATTTAATGACGGCATTTAAGGATGAACGTATCAAGGGAATCATTGCAAATATTGGTGGAGACGATAGTATTCGCTTACTCCCTTATATTGATTTTGATGTTATACGTAACAACCCCAAAATATTGATGGGTTATTCCGATGTGACCATTTCTCATTTATTTTGTCACAAAGCAGGTATTTCTTCATTTTATGGTCCAGCAATTTTAACTGATTTTGCAGAAAATGTGGAGATGGACCCTTATACAATTGAGATGATAAATCGAACGCTATTTTCAAATGAGATTATTGGTAATATTCAACCGGCTAATGAATGGACGAGCGAGCGTTTGGAATGGGCAGAAGAGAATAAAAATCTTCGCAGGAAAATGCAGAAAAATTCAGGTTATGAAGTACTTCAAGGATCAAGCGTAGCACAAGGACATTTGATAGGTGGTAGTATTGAAGCTTTAGAGTTTGCTAAAGGAACCGAGATCTGGCCAGCAAAAGAATATTGGGAAAATAGCATCCTTTTCTTTGAAACATCTGAAGAATACCCTGATCCACATCTTATTAAGTATTGGTTGCGAAATTATGCTGCACAAGGCATTCTACAAAAAACGAATGGTATCATTTTTGGTAAGCCACAGGATGAGAAATATTATGATGAATATAAAGAGGTAATTCAAATAGTAATGAAGGAATTAGATTTGGAAGACTTACCGATTCTTTATAACTTGAATTTTGGTCATACAGAACCTAAATTTATTTTACCTTATGGCGTAAAGGCAGAAATTAACTGCGAGAAAGGGACGTTCAAAATTCTAGAAAGTGGAGTGAAATGAAGGTAAATAGCTTTTCTAGAAACGGGAACCTTATGAAAGTTTCTTTTAAGTGTGTTTTAATGAAGGCAAAGTCTAAATAAAAAGGAGGTGCCGGATTGAAATTGAGGCATCTCCTTTTTCCTATTAATAAGTAGTTACTTTGGCTATTTTTTGTGCCGTGTAAATCCAGCGCTGCCACCAGGAGAGGTTATCCTGAAATTCTTCCACATCAAGCGTGTAGAGGGCATCTTCATTTTTCCAAAGCCGTTCAAAATATTGTTCCATATTCAAGACGAGCGCGCTATCATTTGGAGCGAGGATGCGGACGTTATTTTCCAGATTGTAATCATCTAATGTTCGTTCCGTATAGTTGGAAGAACCGCTTGAAATGATTGTTTGTTCCGCTGTTTGAATCCAGATGGCTTTTGTATGGTATTGGCCGACTACGGTATTGTACCAACGAATGTTGATCTGTTCCTCTGTATCCTCAAGCAGTTCGTTCACAACCGGCCGATTTGGCAGACCGGACTTTTCCTGGCCGAATGAGTTTTCATTTGGGTCTAGAATCATATTCACCTGCACGCCTCGGTTTACCGCATCGGTTAAGGCATTGACAATGTCGCGCTGGGCAATGAAGAACATGCCAATCCAAATTTTATCTCCTGCTTTTGTCGCCGCTAAATCTTCGAGTAAGGCATCTAAAATCTTCTTCTCGGTCAAATATTGCACAGCATACTGGCCTTCACCTTGCTGAGGAATATCAGCTCTCGGCAATTTCGGACCATCCGACATAAGCGACACCGCTTCTTCTGACTTCAGAATATCGTTTATGATGGGCCCAGTTACTTTCAAAGCAAGATTTCCGTGGAAACCACTTGCATCATGTGGGTTTGATGATGTAATAATCGCTTCCTTTTCCGAAATGGCTGCTTTACGGTGGTTGGCTTTCACATTGAGCAGTTCCAAATAGGAAGATACAGTCATTTTTGGTGCTTTGCTCGACATGGCATTGGCAATCCATCCTTTGCCGTCGTTGTCGAACCATTGAAAAAATAATCGGTATAAGCCTGAATAAATCGGTGTGGAATCCCGAAGCGGCTCTAAATTGGTGTAAACAATTTCTACCCCGGCTTCACGCATCTTCTTGAACCACGGGGTTTCATAGGAGCCATAGCCTTTATTTAGCGGATCGGTGATGAAAATAACCGGCATATCGGGATTGTTTTTCTTTTTCTCGGTAAGCTTGTCAGAGAGGAGATTCGCGATTGGGGGGAAATCTTCTTTTTCATCGAAATACCCATCCATCAAAAAGAAATCGACTACCACAAACTGTTCGGCTTCATCAATCAATGTATAAACTTCATCGAATATATGATTCTCATGTTTCCGATTGGTCCCTTCTTTGTCTTGTGCATAAGTTAAATCCGTCAGCATTTCAATATTGTCAGTTCTATGCAAGTCTCCTTCATAGGAAATACCTTCCGGCAACGGTTTATATGTATGCCATAACATCTCACCTATATATAGCAAAATCAAAAGAAGTAAAAGAGCGCTTAGAACTTTATATTTGCGACTCCGGCTGTTCCATTTCTTCAGAACTTTTTTCATTGAAATTCCTCCAATACTCTTGTACTTTTAGTTCCCGTGGAAAAGCAAAGTTAAACAGCGGTAGCTTGCGTGGTGGATAGGGCCATTTAACTTTGTGAAACCTTAAAAGTAAAATGGAAATGTCTGTAGCACCTCATTGTTAATGCTTGTTTGAATAGCCGAAAAGTTTAGATGAAAAAAATATCGGGCATTAAGTAGTAAGAGAACAAAATCAAAACATAAAGGAGCATAAATTATGACACAAACTTCTTATAATGATGTATCGACAACCACGGAAAACGAAAATAATGGGAAGCTTTTAAGAGGCATGATGATAGGGGCGGTTATTGGTGGTGCGCTTACAATGCTTGACTCAAACACAAGAAACAAAGTAACTGCCACAACAAAAAATATGAAAGATTCGACAATGGATATGTACAGCCATGTCAAAAACAATCCATCAGAAGTGAAGGAGGACTTGCAAGAGCGTTTGAAATCCGCTTCTTCTGTTCTCAAAGAAGCAATAAGAGATGCACAAAATCTTTATGAAAAAGTAAACGAGAACATTATTCTCCCAGTTAGTACAGTAAAGGAAGAGTCAAGTGAAATTCTCTCTCATGCCAAAGAAGCCAAGACTGACTTAAAGGTAATCGGAGGGAAAGTAAAAGAAGCCGGCGAAGAAGTGATGGATAATAATAATGGGAAAAACCAAGGTGCTAAATATTAGGAAGCTTCCATCCCTAATATACAGCTTTCAATTCCTACGAAATAAATAATCTTCACCATTAGGACGCTTTTCTTTAAAGGAAAGTGTCTTTTGCTGTTTAGAGGGAACGAGGAAATGGTGTAGGTTCAAATATAATAAAGTATCGCAAGGGAATGAGGTTATTCTGAAATGTTTTTGAGTGTTGACCCAGTTGAGAATCCTAAAATGATAAAGTTAATTTGAAGCAATTTCGCACCCATATTCAAAGGGAGCAGTTTTTTATAATGATGATGGTACTACTTATAATAAAACCTATATAAGAACTGATTTGAAAAAGTTGTTGAACTAACGGAGGCTTTAGCGAAGAAAGGGCTTCGACTTCTCTAATATGTGGCTGTGTGAAAAGAATTTACTTTTCCCACAGCCCATGAGATTTAAGTGTTTACTACATTATATTACTTCATCTGGTAGCTAAGTGGAGTCTTTATCCACCCATAAAACTGCATAATTCCTTTTAATCATATAAATCATTTCAATTCCCACCTCTCAGATTTTTGAATTAACAAAATTAATATTGACGATGACGTGCGTAATTTTCTAATTTCCTTCGGTTCTCTTCAAAGATTTTTTTTGCATTTTCATCATGAATTACTTTCTCAAGAGAAATCTCACGCTCACGTTTTGTAATAGCTATTGTAAGAGAAAAAATGTTTAATACCATGGTTTATCACCTCCTTAAATTACCCTAAAAAATGAAAAAAACCGTAGAGAGACTCCCCCTACGGTAAAAAAAAGGCACAAAAATACCGTAGGGGTACACTTCTCCCTACGGTATGGGTATACTTAATTGTAAAAAAACTTTAAGCGATCCATTCCAATTTGGTCGAATGTGTGATTTTCGTTTTTGTTGAAGTTGTAACTATTAGTGACATTAATTTATTGATAATGATCATTTTATCCGACCTCCTTAAGAATTTTTTGATTATTGTGTAAGTATAACGGACTCAATATTATTTGTAAACATTTATTTACTAATTATATATAAAATGTAAAAATATATATTCGCTTTCCTTGAATAAGGAAAGGGTCTTTTTTTGTTCGTTTTTTAAAACGAACAATGGATGATGAGGTACAAAAAATCTTTTACAATCGGACGCTTTTCTGGAATAAGAGTAGCGTCTTTCTTCATGAAAAGGGGGCAGATTTGTGATGTAACCTATATTGGATATTTATGCTAAAATATATAAAAATTGTGAAGTGGGGTTTTGAGATGGAAAAAGTTCTTGGAAAAATAAAAGAATTAGAGTCAGGTGAAGTGGGAATTATTATTTATTCTCAAGTAAAACAAGATGTACTTTTATCATTAAATTCGGGTTTATTACTGCCGCTTGCTTCTGCAGCAAAAGTTCCAATTGCCTTTTGTATCGCAAAATTAATTGAAGAAAGACATTATAAATGGACTGATATTGTTGAAGATGTAACTTTTAATCCGGAAGAGGATGGTAAGGAAGTATATCCTCACTTTCAAAATAGAGATAACTTGTCACTCCAAGATGCGGTGGAAGTGATGATAGCTTGTCACGATAGCTTTGTTGCGAACAGAATCGTTCAATTTTGTGGTGGATGGGAAATGATTAACCAAAAATTAAAATCATATTTTAATAACATAAATATTACTCAAAATCCTAGAGACTTAAATAATAAGGGTGAATTGAGTGAGATGTTAGAACTTTTACGATTAATATATCAAGGGTACGAAATTAATCCTGATTTATGGACTCCAGTTATAAATGGTTTAGTTAGGCAACGAGGTGATATAGATGGTATACCAAGCCATTACTTAAATCATATGACTGGTGGATTAGATAATCTTATTGTTGATATTGGGATAATGGGTGAGTTCTCCAAAAATCCATTATTATTTGTTGTGGGGGCAAAGGGGTTACCAAATAGATATAAAGAGAAATTAGCAGATGAAATAATTATTGATGCAATGAAATTAATTTATGATGAATATTGCAATCAAGAAGTTCATCCGAAGACTAGTTTCAAAGGAGAAAATGATGAACTATATTCAATCTCTTAGAAATATTATTGGAACGAGACCAATTATTGCTCCTGGATCAGCAATCATTGTGATGAAGGAAAAGGAGTTATTACTACAATTACGTTCAGATACAAATGATTGGGGAATTCCTGGAGGCGGGATGGAGATAGGGGATAGTTTTGAAGAGACAGCTAAAAAAGAATTGTTTGAAGAAACGGGCCTTATTACAAATCATTTAGAAATATTAGGATTAGCTTCTGGTAAGGAGTTTTATTATAAATTTCCTCATGGGGATGAGATATACAACGCCACTGTTATATTCAAAGCTGGAAAAGTAAGTGGCAATCTGAAAAAAGATGAAGAAAGTAGGGAACTTGCTTACTTTCCATTAGATTCTTTACCTGAATTAAATTATACTACCCAAAAAATTTTAGAAAAGATTGGTTACATAGTTGTGGAGGAAGTTGAAAATGAGGTGGATTGAAAGGAGAATGTTAAATGGATAAATGGTAGGGATGCTGTGTTTTGGACTTTTAAAAGGATATTTAGTGTCGTTTTATTAATAAAAACATAAGGTACAACTAAAGAATGGAAAAAGTTTTATCTTTTACCGATGGGATGATTGTTTGTTAAAAATAATTTTTTCAGTATTATCTGCATTTCTTTTTCTGTTAATAAGTTCATCATTTACAGAAATGCCTTTTGGCTTGGAGGGGAGGAGTGGGTTTTCAAGAGCCATATTCTTTGAATAAGGAATTGTGCCAAGCCCCTAGAAAACCCAACATATTATTCTCCGAAATCAAAGGAGGTGATTATAATGAATAAAATTCTCTTTGGGGTATCCTTAGTTGGTTTAGTGTTCTCTTTTATATTTATGGTAGTATCAATCTGGAACAATACTGATTGGATGTTACTTGAAAGAGGTTATTATACTTTTGGAATAATTACTGTAACAATAGCCGTATACTTAGCAATTCAACTCTTAGTGGAATTAAATAATCTCGATATATTAGGTAAATTCAATATGGTTTTATCAGTGGCATTTGCAGTAATATCGATAATCTTCATGGCAATTTCTATAAGAAATACAGAGTGGGTCCTGCTAGAAAAAGGTTACTATTGGATGGGGCTAGGGTTTGTTACTGTAACGTCAGCAATGGTTTCTGCTACTATATCAAGTATCCTTAGAAGCAACAAAGAATAACGTCAAAGGGTGGTGAGACGCAATGTTTCATCGCTCTTTCTATTTGTATATAAAAAGTTATACGACTTTTACTATAAATTGGATATAACATTTTTTTAAACAATGCACTAAACGAATGGGTATGAGTGTTTTAACAATAATGTTTTTTTTTGGAGGATAAGTTATTATTAAGTTTATGGTTTTTATTTTAGGGAGGTTATGAATATGAAAAGCACATTTGAAGTTATGCACGATGGTCACCATATTCAAGTGGAGAATAGTTGGTTTTCCGGAGAAAAGCTATATGTAGATGGTCAATTACAAGATGAAAATCTTGGTATTGGTTTAAGATGTAAATTATATGGTGAACTGAAAAGTAATGTAGATAAAAAAATTATTAAAGTAGCTCTCGGGGGAACTTTTAAAATTAAATGTAGTATATTTGTAGAAAATACCTTGATTTATCCTAAACAGTAATAATGCTTCTTACTAGGAACTTTAACAGTAAAATTTACATAAATAAGTCTAATAACTTTCCAGCTAAAAGGTCCTCCACAACTAAAATTGTAGAGGACCACTTTTTTAAACTATTTAGCTTATGAAGCTCTACGCATTGATTTCATGATGAAGCTTACTATGAACACAAGTATTACGGCTCCAATGATAGCAGGGACGATATAGAAATCTGAAACTTTAGGTCCCCAACTTCCAAGAAGCATACCACCAATCCATGCACCAACAATACCTGCGATAATATTACCTATAATTCCGCCTGGGACATCTTTACCCAAAATTACACCTGCAAGCCAACCGATAAGGCCGCCAATAATTAAAAACCAAATGAAACTCATACTATCCATCTCCTAATTTTTATTTTAGATATTTCGCTATAGTGTTTTATAACCTTTATTGAACGAGTCTAAACTTTAAAGAGAAAAAATATTTTTATTACTTGCAAATAGATAGTTACACTTAAATGTGGGATATCTGAAATAACACTGCGTAAAGCCGATAATTTATAACATACTAAAAGTAAGATTAAATATTAAAGGTGTGATTGGATTGAAAAGGGCAGTTTTTTTAGATCGAGATGGCGTAATAAATGAAGTGCTAACGAATCGAGTGAAATTTGTAAACGAACCGAAGCAATTTTATTTTTTACCTGGTGTAGAAGAAGCAATTAAAAGTTTAAATGAGTATTTTGATTATGTGTTTGTCGTAACAAATCAAGGTGGAATCGGATTAGGTTTTATGAAGGAAAAGCAGTTACATAAAATTCATGACCATATGGTAGTTGAATTGGAGAAAAAGGGAGCAACGATTCATGAGGTTGCCTATTGTCCACATAAACCAAAGGCTGGGTGTAAATGTAGAAAACCTAATAGCAAAATGATTGTAGATCTAGGGAAAAAATTCAAAATCGATCTTGAACAATCATATATGGTTGGAGATACGGATACGGACATTCAGGCAGGTAAAAAAGCGGGAACAAGAACGGTTTTTATTGGGAAGCACGATCCATTAGCAGATGCAGCGTTTCCAAATTTAAAAGAGGCAGCACAATGGATTATTCAGGATTTAAAATGATAAGCGGTAGTGCCAAGCGATATCTACTCGGCACTATTTTTTTTACATAACAAAAGTCTTTAATTTAGCTAAATTTTCTTCTAAAAACAAAGCGTTTTTTTCAATACCACGACGCTTAGACCAGCCAATACTATTGAAGGCATCTATAAATGAATAAAACGGTAAGACTGTATCTAAATCAATGAGTGGCCTAACGCTTTTATAGCCTTCTTGAAACGCCTCATAGAAAGCAGGGTTGAAGCTTAAGAAATCACGGTTCAATTTTGTGAAGTCTATTTCTGTTGAACCGAAGCGGACACTTTCAAAATCAATCATGCCTGAAACTTGATTGCTGTCAATAATAATATTGGCTGGTCGGAAATCCATATGTACAAAGCTCGGTCCATCATGAGGAGGAAGCTGCTGTTTCATTTCCTCAAATTTCTCAATGGCTTTCCTGTACAAATAGTCGTCCACAACAGTGATTACATCTTCAGCAAAGCTATAAAATTGTTTCTCGATAAAATGAGACCAGTTTGGAAATTCATTTTGGATACCGGTTAACAATTTCCCTTCTGGTGGACGAATCGAATGCATAGTGCCTTGAAGAACACCTACTTGAAAAGCTACGGTTGGCGAAACATCTGTTGTTAACGGTTTTCCTTTTAATTCAGACAATAAAAAAGCGCCGGAACAGGCATCATCACCAGACCAGTAATCCAACATTTCCGGAATAGCAACACGCCCCTTCAAAACCTCATAAGCTTCCAATTCACGCTGCCATTTCAATTTTGTATAGGGAATTTTCAAAAAAACATTTTCCCCATTTAATAATGTGCATTTATAGACGGTAGAACTATGAGAATTTTCCACATCACTAACAGATTGCACCTGCAGCCCAAATCGATCAATTAAACTATTTAACAACAAACAAACCTCCCTTAAGCTATCTCTACTTTTGTAAGTATAAAAATAACAAGAATTATAAGCGTTAACATCAGAATCCCGATTAAGGACACCCATTTTGAATAACGTATTGTGCCTTCAATTACTTGATGCGCTTCTTTGTACTTCATCCGTTTTAGCCACACTAAACTTTTTTTCGGGTTGAAAAAGATCCAAATTAAAACTGCATATATTAGATTAATTGACAGTATTATCGCCATTTACAGCACCTTTCAAGAAGAATAAGTATTAGTTCGCAACCTAAATGAGAGCCACTAAAATCTGTTAAACTGCTCAAATCCGTACGTTTAAGTATAACAGCTTGAAGTCTTTAAATGGTATAATTTTACACATGTACTTTTTAAAATTTAGGTGAGGTGAATAGTGTGAATAACTATGATGGGAAGGTGGTATTGCTTTGCTAGAGTTAAGAACAATTAATCAGGACAATTACGAAGAATGTTTAAACTTGCGGACAATTGATACCAATGTGGACTTTGTAGATTCTGTAGCGTGGTCATTAGCCGAAGCGTGGGTATATTATGAGGATTCACGACCTTTTGCAATTTATGCCGATAATGTGATGGTAGGTTTTGTTTCAATGTATATTGGCGAAAATAACCCCCAAATCATAAATTTTATGATAGATAGCCGGTTTCAAAGAAGGGGCTATGGATCAGCAGCGGCTAAGCTTTGTATTGAGTATTTATGTAAAGAATTCAATGCACGTAGGATTTCCGCACCAGTTAATCTAGAAAATATCACTGCACAAAAATTTTGGAGCAACTTAGGCTTTGAATCAAAAGACGATATAGAGGATGGTTATCTTTATATGCGGTTGTACATATCAGAAAAATATGTCTGAAAATATAAAATGAAACCTATTTCTATAAAAAGGCTACGATTATAACGTATCCAAAACAAACGGCACCGCCTTGTTAGATGTGTCTAACAAATGGGGTGCTTTGGAATGTTTAGAGGAATGGAGGTTCAATACTTTGAGTATCAAGACGTTTCTTCTTAGTTCTATCGTTATCTATATAATGATTAGCCTTCCTACGATGTTAGGGATTGGTTATGTTATTGATTGGGTGCCAGAAACAACAGAATTACAAAAATTTAAGGGATATGTTATGGAAGGACTTACAAACAACTACCTCATCAAAATTGTAATTTCAATAATAATCGGTGCTATCTTTAGCTTCTTTCTACAAAACAGTAATTATAAATTGGATTAATACATTTAATATTTTTTTGCTTTCATTCTAGAATTAAAATTTAGGATAAACTCGTACCCAAAAGCTACTAACAATCCAGTCCAAAAGATTACGCCTGAAGTAAGAGGCTCACTTCCAAATATTAGTGAGTAAACATAATTAATAAATAATAGCAGCATATAAGTGTAAAAACCGAGGATGGCTCCTTTTCTCCAATTATTCTGCTCAACCTTAGCCATCTTTCTGAAGAATCTCATTTTAAGCCTCCACATTGTTAGTTTACAAAAGATGATACAGCAATACTCCATACAATTAAAACAAATGACGCTGTTAATAAAAATGTATTGAAAGTGGTAGGTAGGTCTTCTTCACCCCATCATAACATCAAAAAAGCCCAATTCCTTATGAAGAATTGTGCCCTTAAGTGGAAAACAAATATTCTATTTCATAACACTTTCAAATTCTGCAATCGTCTTCGTAAATTTTGATTGAGTTTCTAGGACGATTTTTTGTAAATCGTCTGTAATTTTGCTTACATTTTCTACGTCTTGTAAAATGGTTTCAACATTCTGATTGACACTTTTAATGGCATCATCGACATTACCAGCCAATCTCCTCACTTCTTCAGCTACTACTTTAAAGCCTCGTCCCTGTTCTCCTACACGTGCAGCTTCAATTGCTGCATTTAAAGCCAATACATTGGTTTGTCTGGAAATATTGCGTATCGTTTTAGTGATTTCAGTGATTAGATCAATCTGACTCTTTAGCGATTCAACTGCTATTATTTTTTCATTAGAATTTCCAACGACCAAATTTACTAATTCGATTGGCATTTCCTTTAATTCCGAAGTGATTTTATTAGTGGTATTTTCACGTTGGGTAATATTGGTTGCTATTTTAAGTACAGCTTCAACTTTACCTTCATGATTTAAAATAGGAATATAGGTAGCCTCTAACCAGAGTATATGACCTGTTTTATTAACCCGTTGAATCTTTGATTGATACTTTACACCTTTACTAAGATTATTCCATAATTCTTTATATTCTTTGCTGTTTCTAAACTCCGTAGTGCAAAACTGTTCATGTTGCATGTTTTTCATTTCAGTAACTGTATAGCCTAATGTTTCAGAAAAATTTTCATTTACCCAAATTACTTCTCTATTTAAGTTGAATTCAATCATTGCTAAACTTGTTTCCATTGCAGCTAAAACAGATTTTTCATTTAGTATCTGAGTACTTATGTTAACGCTCGGAGAAATGATCAACTCAGAGAAACCCCCTTATAAAGAATTATTAATACCCTATTATCTAGGAAATTTAATTATATAGTAATTTAGTGCTAATTCAATAAAGTATCCACTTATTTTTTATAATATGCTACATTTAAAGGAAAAAAATGTTAGAGAGGATAAACCAACTGTGGGGTCGCAATTGTACATGTATATTACGCTTGTTTGTATGTCGGGAGTACTTAATTTGTACTTATGTCTCTATGCCTTTAGTAAACGTCATAAATATACGAATATCGCAAGGAAACACTGCATCAGCTGCTCCATAAAGCAGATACAGCTTTGTATGCAGCTAAGCAAGAAGGACGCAATCAGGTGAATGTTTATGTGGGGAGCTAGGGGAGTTCTTTTAATGAATAGAACTAATATCCACTTTCAAAGGGAGTGAGTGTAATGATTGGATTTATAATGAGTGGCTTACTGTTGTTATTTGTGAGTATGAAATTTTATAAAAACAGAGAGATTTTCAAACAGCTTTCAAAAAAAGACTGGCTACAGTATGGCGCAGGATTTTTATTTGCATGGGCTGTAGCGATATTGGTGATTATGGGTGGTGCCAATCTTACGGAAACAATTCAAATAGGTTGGTTAGAGAACGTTTTGGAGTTTGTCATTATTTTGATTGGATTAGCTTTAGCGGGATTCATTATGAATAAAACCTTACCAGACAAATTAAGGGAGTTTTACTCGTGATATTAGGAAGGGGGATTTCATATGGATGATATTATAGGATTCGCTGTCGTTCTGATAATAATTTCAGGTTTAGTTTATGCTTTATTAAATCAAATTAAATATTCAAAGGCTAGTGAAAGTATTGTGGGAAGTCCGCTGTTTCGAAAGCAATTGAAAAGAAAAAATAAAGTTATGACTGTGTCATTATTTGGAGTGTTATTATTTTACACATTGAATATTGTGAGCGGTTTAAATATCGTTTCAAATCTCACTTTTTTAAATAACTTTACTTCACTCGGTGCCTTTGTTAGTTTAATAATTTTCCTCTATACAAAATTTGCAATGACACCAAAACAGGTAGATCGTAGTTTATATAATTAAGATCACTAGAGATAAAATAAGGGGAGAATTTTCCGCTATTTCCTCGATGACCGTAGTTTTTGGGGTAAATAAGGGGAAATTTTTCCCTTATTGCTCTGGAAATCATGTTTTTTTAAGTTTTTTTGGTGAATAAGGGAAGTTTCTTCCGCTATTTTGGCTGATTTTCGGGTGATTTTTAAAATAAGGGGAATTCTTACCGTTATTTTTAGCGTGTCATAACCGGGTTACTCCTAAATAAACTTAATAAGTCAAAACGAGGCTGCCAAAGGATTAGATGATTGAAATCTAACTCTTTGGCAGTTTTATTATTATAAATACATAAAGTCTCATAGTAAAAGTAGCCCATAAAATAAAATTCACTTGTTATTTAATGGGTAGTATATTAGTTTTATTGTATAAGGTACAATATCCTATAAAATAGAAAGAGAATGGGTGAATAAAGTATGGGTTTTTTGAAAGATCTTGGAGAAGGTGCAGGGTGGTTAGTTGGTAATGTGACTGGTGGCATTATCAAAGGTGTTGGAGAATTGACTAATTCGGATTTTATACAAGAGGTTGGAGAAGGTGTAAAAAACTCTACTGAATTTGTAGGAAAACAATTAGGTAATGTAGCAGAAGGTGCCTGGAATGTTGGAAGTGGAATTGTTACTAAAGATGACTATAAAATTGATCAAGGATTCGATGACTTAGGTGAGGGAGTTGGAAACACTGCTAAGGCAATTGGACAAGGTATCTCTGTAACGGTAAATAATATTGGAGATGTCGCTGGTGGTTTGATGGATGGAGATTCAAACCGGTCATTAGAAGGGGCAAAGCAACTAGGTAAAACGGCGCTAATTGCTACCCTTGGCGTCTCGGTTTTGGATATGGCCAATGTAGTTGATGTAAATGGTAATGAAGGTGTAAATATAGCGCAAGAAAGTGATGTAAAAGTAGATCATATTCAAGTTGAAAACACTAATTCCCATACGGTTGAACCACATTGGAGAACCCTTCCTTCTGGTGAAACTATATGGGTAGATGGTGACGGAAATACAGATGTAAATCTTAGTGCGCAAGATGGTGGAGGTTGGTCTCAATCTAACCCTGATTACCGTATACCGACGGATAAAGCATAGTATTTTTATTTAATCTCTTTATAAGAAACAGGGAAAAGTTACACCCACGAAAATAAGAGGAGAATTTTCCTCTATTTGCTCGATGACCACGGTTCTGGGATTAAATAAGGGTAAGATTTCCCCTTATTGCCTGAAAAATCGTACTTTTTCCAACTTTTCAGGTGAATAAGGGAAAATTCTCCCTCTATTTTGGCTGATTTTCGTGTGAATTTCTAAATAAGCGGAATTGTTACCGTTATTCCAAGCGTTGAGGTATAACCGTATTAATAAAAAAGCATCAAACCCTCCTTTATCCAGGGGTTTGATGCTTTTTTGCATTGTCTAGAGCCCCCTTATATTTCTGAGAAGAATAAGGAAGACCGCGCTTTTTGAGCAACGCTTTTATTTCAACTGTTTGAACGCCTTCTTCCACACATTCTGCGATGAGGCTGAGTATTTCAATATCCTTGAGAGAAAATTTTCTTGTGCCTTTAGTAGATCGCGCGGGGAGGATGAGGCCGCGCTCCTCATAATATCGGATTTGACGAATGGATAATCCAAGAAGCTCACTAACATTACCGATTGAAATGATTTTCTTATCGCGAAAAGATTGATAGCTTTCATTCATAATAGACCACCTCTCGTTAATAAAAGTTACATATTAATATTTTTATATTAAATTTTATTAATTAACTATTCATAATGTTAGGATAGTTAACATTTTATTTCAACAAAACATCTAAAAACGAGAATTATGTTAGAAAATCTAACAAGATAGTAGTCAGAAAATTATAAAAATATATACTAAGAATATCTCAAGCGAATGACCTTATCGAAAAATGGAACGCATTCCGTATCGTGAAACAGGTCTCTTGAAAACATTTTAGAGGAGGAAACCAAGATGATGAAATTAAAAAAGAATGGTTTTTATTTACTAACACTGATGATGCTTCTTTTATTAAGTGCATGCAGTAAAGATGA
This sequence comes from Solibacillus merdavium, assembly GCF_014836935.1. Classification (GTDB taxonomy): domain Bacteria; phylum Bacillota; class Bacilli; order Bacillales_A; family Planococcaceae; genus Solibacillus; species Solibacillus ferritrahens. The sequence continues at coordinate 19,755 of NZ_JACSPW010000007.1, forward strand.
AGCGAAAACAACGGCTTCAGCCGAAAATGGCGGTGTGATTCCTTTAAAAGTTGGTATTCAGAAAAATGCTGCTTTAACAAATGCCTGGATTGCAGAAAGTGTCGGTATTTATGAAGAGCACGGATTAGATGTCAAACTTATCGAATTTAAATCAGGCTCAGAATCGATCAATGCGCAGCGTTCTGGCAGTGTTGATATTATTTTGTCAGCTCCAGGTACGGCGATGGTGGCGAATGAATCCGGATTTGACCTTGTGTCCATTGCTCAAAATGAAATTGCACAAGCAGAAGGACCTGATACAGCCTCTGTTCAAGTATTAGCCGATTCAAAAATTGAAAACTTAAAAGATTTAGAAGGAAAAAAGGTAGCAATTTATGACTCACGTAACCAGTTAGTTTTAGGACTGAAAAAGATTATTGAAGAGTCCGGAGCAGATGTGGATAAAGTTGAATTTGTAGAAGTACCGTTTTCAAGTATGGGGGATGCCCTTAAGAACAATCAGGTTGACGCCATTTCTTTAGTAGATCCTTATACAACACAGCTCGTTTCTGAAGGGACAACAAAAGTAATCTCTTGGAATTACGTAGAAAGTATTCCGGAACAACCGGTAGGAGCTTGGTATGCACGTAGTAAATTTGTTGAAGAAAACCCGGAAGCTGTTTCCCGCTTTTATGATGCGATCTCCGCTTCGATTGAATATATGTTAGCGGATGAAGAGCGTGCCAAAAAACATATCGTTGATTTCACAGGTGTGGATGAAAAGTTAATTACCGATATGCCGCAAATTGCGTGGAGCAATGAATTCAATACAGACGTATGGCAGCAAATTGTTGATATGTATGTAGAAGCAGGCGAGTTAAAACAAAAGCATGAAGCAACAGAGTACTTTTCACAATATGTCACGGAAACTTTGAAGTAAAGGAAGGGTGGATTGTTATGAATTTATCAAATGTGTATGAATTAGGTACAGACAATGAAATGCAAATAGAGACAGGGCGTCCGAAAACACTTATCCATATTGAAGGAGTGAACAAGGAGTTTTCTGTAAACAAAAATAAGATTACCGTATTTGAGAACTTTTCGTACAAAATCCCCGAAGGTAGCTTTCTTTCCATTGTCGGCCCTTCTGGATGCGGGAAGTCAACACTGCTGAAACTGATTTCCGGGCTGGAAACTCCTACAAGTGGAACAATCAACTTCGATGGGCAAGTCATTAGCGGACCGCCAAAAGGAATGATTTATGTATTCCAGCAATATACGAAATCGATTTTCCCGTGGTATACCGTTTTGGAAAATATTGAATTTGGACTGAATACGCAAAAGAAGAATATTTCCAAGCAAGAAGCGAAAGAGCGCTGCATGGAATATATAAAACTCGTTGGTCTTGAAGGATATGAAGACTATTATCCATCTCAGCTGTCAGGTGGTATGCAGCAGCGTGTTGTCATTGCCCGCGCATTAATTTGCGAACCGAAAGTACTTTTAATGGATGAACCGTTCAGTGCGGTCGATGCGATGACACGAGCAATCTTACAGGAGCTGCTACTGAGTATTTGGGAGAAGCTGCCGATCACGATTTTGTTTGTAACACATGATGTAGATGAAGCCGTATTTTTATCAAGCCATATTATTTCACTAGGGAAGGCACCTATTGGATTAAAAGAAGATATCGTTGTGAATTTGCCTTACCCCCGAAACCAAATTGATACGAGAAAAAGTAAGCACTTTACGACGATGCAGTTGAAGCTGTTTTCGAGTATCTTCTCGCAAGAAAAGGGACAGGCGTAAATATGAAATAGGAGGAGATGTATATGTTAAAACGTTGGCCGGGATTTGTATTGATAATAGCACTTTTAGTAATGTGGGAGATTGCCTCAAAAACGGGGATCGTTGACTCTGTAAGCATGCCTCCAGTTAGTCAGGTATTTACAACATGGGGCGGTATTATAGCTAACGGTGAACTATTAAATTACTTGCTGCCGAGTTTAGGAAGAATTTTCAGTGGCTTCTTATTAGCAGCATTAGTAGCAGTTCCACTTGGTTTATTAATGGGTACAACGCCTTTTATTTATCGTTTGCTAGAGCCGATTACAGAGCTTATTCGTCCAATACCGGCTTCTGCTTATATTCCGGTAGCAATCTTATTTTTAGGAATTGAAAATGAAATGAAAGTATTTGTAATCTTCCTTTCAAGCTTATTCCCGATTTTATTAAACACTTACAGCGGTGTACGTGGTGTAGATCCAATCTTAATCGATACAGGCCGTACATTTGGTGTTTCGAAAATGAAGTCGTTGTTTAAAATCATTTTGCCGGCAGCACTTCCTTCTATATTAACTGGTATGAGGGTTTCAGTTGGTATTGCACTTGTCGTAGCGGTCGTAGCAGAAATGATTACGGGTAACAGCGGCATCGGGTATTTCATTTTGGACATGCAGCGCATTTTCCGTGTAGCAGAAATGTTTGCAGGTATTTTCACATTAGGAATTATCGGTTACTTAATTAACTTCGGCTTCCTAAAAGTAGAGCAATACTTCTTGCGCTGGAGAGGAAATACAGGCGGAGTTTAAGGATGCATTTAATAAAAGAAACGAACTATAAAGGAGGAATTGACGATGACAAGAATTTGGGATGAACTACTTTCAGAAACGGATAAATTGGTGATAGAAAGAGGCGGCTACGGAAAGTCGAGAGGGCTAGGCAAAAGCCCGCTGCTATTAATCATTGATCCGCAATATAACTATATGGGAGAAAATGTGCCGATTGAAGAGCAGCTGCATAAGTATCCGAGCGGTGGCGGTGAAAAAGCATGGGCAACACTTGAAAACGTGAAGCTCTTAAAGGCATTGGCAGATGAAGTGGGTATCCCGACAATTTACACGCGAAATGTGCAGAAAAAATCAGTTCAGTTTGATTCCTTTGCTTTAAAGGCAAATCGCGATAATTCCAATTATGTGGATGGCATGCCGGGGACGATGATTATTGATGAACTATTGCCTTCTGATAAAGATATCGTCGTGGACAAAAGCTATGCCAGTGCATTTTTCGGTACACCGTTAATTAGCTATCTTGTGAAGTTAGGTGTCGATTCGTTAATTGTTGTCGGTGGCTCAACTGGTGGCTGTGTCCGGGCAACGATTGTCGATGCTGTTACACATAATTTCAATGTGGCGATTGTAGAAGACGCGGTATATGACCGGATTGAACTGTCCCATAAAGCAGCTTTATTGGATTTATGGATGAAATATTGTGACGTTGTCCCGACCGAGGATATTAAAGAGTACTTGCTTAACTTAAAGACGGCCGTCAGATAACTATTTGAATGGAGGTTGTGGGATGAGGCAACAAACTTCAAACGTTCAATCAGTAGAAAGAGCTTTGCAAATTTTATCTTGTTTCACAATCGAAGAGAAAAGTTTATCCGTTAAAGAGATTTCAGAAAAATTATTGCTTCCTAAAAGTACAGTAGTCCGGATTTTGCACACATTAAAATCGCAGCGCTTTATCGAGCAGGACAGCTTAACGCAGCTTTATCAATTAGGCTTTAAAGTATTTGAGCTAGGGAATGCCTATGCGGCGACGATTGATTTAAGGCAACTGGCGCTCCCGGTTATGAGGGCGCTTAATGAGGAAACGTTGGAAACGGTGAGTCTAAACGTACTCGATGGCTACAACCGTGTCTGTATTGAAAAGGTGGAAAGCAGTCAGCAAATCCGAAACTTTGTGAAAGTCGGGGGACGTAGTGCACTTTGTTACGGGGCTTCCGGAAAGCTGTTGTTCAGCTATTTATCGAATGATGAGCAAAAAATGGTGATGCAGCAGGAGGCACTTGATTTCAGTCGGCAGGAAGTTCTGTTGGAGCAAGCCCGGCAAATTCGTAACGATGGCTATGCGATCAGTTTAAGCGAGCGGATTGAAGGGCTGCTATCGATTTCATCCCCGATCTTTGACAACAAGCACCAGATCATTGGAGGATTATCGATTTCTGGTCCGGTAGCGCGGATGGGGGTCAAGCAGGAGCAGATGATTCAGTCATTATTAAAGGCTTCTGTCGAAATCTCCGAAAAAATGGGCTACATCCAACTGATTATAGCTTCTGAGTAATGGGATCATGAGAATGGAGTAGATGTGTATGGGGGACAAGTTTAATCCTTGGAAAGTACTGATGATAACGAGCTTAGGTGTTCTGCTAGTCATGATGAATATGAGTACGTTAAATGTAGCGCTTCCCTCGATCACAACGCATTTCCAGGCATCTTCTTTAGAAGCAAGCTGGATATTGCTGTCATACATGCTATTCAATACGGTCTTCATACTAGTTTTTGGGAAGGTCGCGGATTTATTCGGACGTAAAAGGCTTTATATTATCGGCATTGGGAGCTTCACTATTTTCAGCCTTCTATGCGGATATGCAACAGATGTTGGCATGCTGATTGTGTTAAGGGCACTGCAAGGAATTAGCGGGGCGCTTGTCATAACGAATACGACACCGATGATTGTATCTGCATTTAAAACGGAAAAATTAAGTTCAGCGCTCGGAATTAATGTAGTCGTTTCTTCGATTGCGCAGCTCATCGGACCGGTTGTAGGCGGATACTTCACCTATATGTTTAACTGGCAATGGATGTTCTGGTTCAATATCCCAATCGGTATTAGCGGTACGGTTTTAGCAATATGGATGCTACCGAAAAATGTAGTGAAGCAGTCGAAAATAACGTTCGACTATTATGGAAGCTTACTTATATTAGCAGGTTTAGGCGGATTAATTTACGGGATATCGAGCAGCAGTGAACTTGGTTGGACACATATATCGGTTATTACGGGGATTACGATTTTCGTACTACTAGCCATTGTATTTTATTTTGTGGAACGAAAGGCGAAAATGCCCGTTGTGAACTTTGCATTATTTCGTCAACAAACCTTTTCAATGGCGAATATGACGACATTTTTAAATTCGCTTGCGCGGTCATCGGTTGTTCTGCTGATGGCATTATTTTTCCAAATCGTTTACGGGGCGAATGCTTTTCAGGCAGGCTTATGGGTATTGCCGATGACGGGAGGCACAGTCGTCGCATCGCTACTGATCGGAAGGCTAAGCTGTTACATACGAACAAGAATGTTAACGACAGCAGGCCTTTTCATTTCAACGATCGGAATGAGCTTACTGGCACTAAACATGAATGTGGCAAGTTCGTTTACCGCATTAATGATCGGGCAGTTCTTGATTGGGTTTGGGTCGGGTATTTTTATGACCCCGAATACACAGTTAATTATGATGAGTGTCCCGAGTCATTCAACAGGTGTCGCAAACGGACTACGATCGATGCTACAAAATATGGGTGGGGTACTGAGCACGGCGTTAGCGTTAATGATTGTCGTATCAGCTGTTCCGGGAGATTTAAAGGAAGCGGTGTATGCCGGTGCTGCAGCGAACGTTTCGGTAAACGGCTTAGTATTTATTACAAATGGATTCCAGTTGGCATTTATCATTACAACGATGATTACATTGAGTGCTGTATTTGCAGCTTTTTGGACAAGAGTACCAACATCACAGGCGAAGTCGGTGGAAGTGCAGGAAAAGCGTGATGTTGCCTAAACTTAAGGAGGAATGAGTATGAAGACGATTGTAAAAGGTGGAAATTTAGTTATTCCGTATGAAGGTGTAAAAAGAGCAGATATCATGATAGAGGATGGAATCATTGTAGCAATTGGCAACGATTTAAATGAGCACAATGCCGAAATTATTGATGCAACTGGCAAGCATATTTTCCCGGGCGCAATCGATGGTCATAGTCATTATGGCGTTTACGGGAGCTTAGCGGAGGACTATTACAAAACTTCGCGTTCTTCTGCCATTGGTGGGGTAACGTCAGTCATTAACTTTATGCGCAGCTCCCAATCATATAAAGACCAGCTGCCAACGGAAATCGGGATTGGGGAAAACGAAAGCATCATTGATTTCTGCTTCCACCTAGGTATTATGACGAACAAGCATTTGGAGGAAATGCGGTCCTATGTGAATGAATTTGGTTCCACTTCCTTTAAATTATATTTAGGCTACCGGGGTCAGGAGCAAAGCCGCTTTGGCACGGACCGCTTATTGGATGATGAGCTTTTATTAGATATTTTCGCTGAGATGAACAGTATTTCAAAAGATCTTATCTTGGCCATTCATTGCGAAAACGTTGATATGGGCAAACATTATACGAAAAAGTATGTAGATGTACCCGATCGGAATGAACTGATTTTCTTTGAAAAGTATAATCCTGATATTGTCGAGACGGAATCGGTTGTCCGCTGTGCGACACTGGCACTGCACTATGATGCAAAAATTACAGTCGTGCATATGAGTGCCGGTACAAGTATGCAGGCATTGGAAAAAATGACGCATTTCAATCCGGATATTGTCAATGTGGAAACATGTCCACACTACTTACTCGAAACGGTAGACAATAAGAAAGGCTTAGGGGCAATTGTGAAGCCACCGCTGCGATATAAGGAAGATAATGAGCTGTTATGGGAAGGCATTAAAAAAGGGATTGTGAAGTTTGTCGGGACTGACCACGTATCGATTTTCTGGAAGGATAAATTTAAGAATGGCTATGATATTGATAAAACGGTATTAGGATTTGGTGGGGCAGAATTCATGTTTCCGTTAATGCTAAGCGAAGGCCATTTCAAGCATGGACTGCCATTGGAAAAAATTGCAGAGCTGACAGCTGCGAATACAGCCAAAACATATGGCATGTATCCTCAAAAAGGAACGATCGAAATCGGCTCGGATGCAGATTTAGTGCTAGTGGATTTAGAGAAGAAGCTAACAATCGATGCGAATACTATTCCAATCAATTCAGACTACACGATTTATGAAGGCCGCGACATCCAAGGCTGGCCGGTAATGACAATTCGCCGCGGGGAAGTGATCGCAAAGAACGGTGAGGTTGTGGAACCGAAGACAAAAGGCAGATACATTTTCCGAAAAGCAGAGCCGGTGGGGACTGCACCGTTAGTTGAGGCAGCGGTGAATTAAATAGAAGAAAACGAATTGCCCCTTTTAATAGTGAGGGGCGGTTTGTTTTCTGTTTGTGACCAATAAAATAAGCGGAGAAATTCCTGTTATTTGCTAGTTGACCACTGTTTTGGGGTTAAATAAGGGGAAATTTTTCCCTTATCGATGGAAAAGTCACACATTTTCAAGATTTATAGGTAAATAACGGAAATTTCTTCCGTTATTTAGGCTGATTTTCAAAAGAAACTAAAAATAAGGGAAATTCCTTCCGTTATTTATTAAAACCAATTACATGAACTTGCCTACTCACCAAAAATAAGCGGAGAAAATCCCGCTATTTGCTGGTTGACCACCGTTTTGGGGTTAAATAAGGGGAAGTTTTTCCCTTATCGATGGAAAAGTCACACATTTTCAAGATTTATAGGTTAATAACGGAAATTTATTCCTTTATTTCGGCTGATTTTCAAAAGAAACTAAAAATAAGGGAAATTCCTTCCGTTATTTATTAAAACCAATTACATGAACTTGCCTACTCACCAAAAATAAGCGGAGAAAATCCCTCTATTTGCTGTTCAACCACTGTTTTATAGTTAAATAAGGGAAAAAAAGAATTTCTCCCATTAAAATATTGTGAAAAGAGCAGCTAGTAATAAGAAAAACCGGTAGCATCCATTCAAGATGCTACCATTTTTTCATGGGGAATTCCGTTAACAATAACCATCTTCATAGATAGCTGGAATTTGGTTAATATATTAGCAATATAACTTAGCGGGAGATGATTGAATGGGTTTCTTTGACTTAAAAGCGACTTGTGGTGTGTGTGAACAACAAGTTGGATTAAATCGATTTAAATTAAAAAAATCAAATGCGTGGATTTGTCCGAGCTGCTTAAAGGAAGCTGGCGGAGCAACCCGTATTAATGTGAACAAAGTTACGGTTGAAGAAGTGAAGGCCATTATTCAGGAAAAAGAAGACAAGCTTGGTGATGATCCGATGTCACGAGCAGAGAGTATGTACCAGTACTGTGTAGATAACAAATTCGGTTCGGGCTTTAATCAAAAATGGGGAGTAAAACATTTTAAAATATTGCAGGATAATTTAATCGGTGATGAAAAAGTATTGATGACATTTATAGGGTTGCACAATTATAAATCGGTCACAAAGCATGATAGTAATTATGCATATGCGATTACGAACAAGCGAATCCTATTCGGACAAAAATCCATAACAGGTGAAAAATTTAAAGCAGTTAACCATGAAAGGATTAATGATATCTCTTTCGAAAAAGGGATGGTCTTTGGTATTTTAACAATCGATACACCTCAGGAAAAATTTGAGGTTGGTCTAGGTAGCGAATCTGCAACAGCAATAAATAATGCCATTCATGAAGTACTGGATAAATTAAAAACAAGTAACAAAAATGATCCCACATCAGTCCCTGTACCTATATCAAATGCCGAAGAGATCATAAAATATAAAGAACTATTAGATGCTGGAATTATAACACCCGAAGAATTCGAAGCAAAGAAAAAGCAGCTTTTAGGATTATAGTGTGGTAAGAGAATATAAAGGTGTTGTTAATAATTGTAAAAAGAGTTATTTTTCCATTCAAGTTGGAATATAGTTATCGATAATTAGGGTAAGGAGAGATAAGGACAAAAAAGAGGAGAGGCGGTCGTGGGTTAAAGGGAAGCAAGGTTGATATTTCTCCATATGTGAAAGATCGTTTTGAATATATTCGAGAAAAGGGTGAGATAATATGAATCAAATTTTCAAAAAAGATGAGTTCATTATTATTCCTTTTTATAAAGGGCGAAAGCAAGAATTTATGGTAGTTAATACAAAGAAGGAATTCAAAAATGGACATACCCACTTAAAGTCATTTAAGATGGCCAAGTATTTGATCAATCTTGCACGGTTCCAAAAAATCAATTCCGGATTAAGACCCTATTTATTAACAAGCCTTACAAGAATATCAACTGATCATGAATATATTCAGAAATTAGAGGAGCTTCTAGCCGTCAAAAGAAGTAAAGGAACAAAAGCTTCTTATTATAACCGAGCAATTTAAATATAAAAATAGATAGACCGCTTTTTCGATAAATTGAAAGAGCGGTTTTTTGTATGGGCTGGTAGCTCCCGTATTTGGCTATCAACCAATTAAATCATTTTTAATAAAGCCTCTTCGCCAGTCATACCTTCTTCGATGCCGTACGCTTTTGCTTCGTATGTGATGGATTCTAATGGCGCTTTAAGTAAATCATCAATCGTTCTAACACCAACTGCACGACCAGCAATAATTTTGCGATCGGCTAATTTTTCATTTAAAAGTCCGACATCGAGCGCGCCACACATAATGTACCCATGTTCATTCGAAATCGTCAGCAGTGTTGTCTTAGGCAAATTAACGGTAACTGCAGTAAATAAATGACCTTGAAGATCAATCATTTCCGTATAGACGATAACCTTCGCCCCCTTTCATATAAATCATATGAAACAATTAGAAATAGGTACTTGTTTTGGGGGAAATAAGTGGTGTATTTGAAAAAAAGCCGGTGGTGGGACAGAAGTAGAAATTTCATTGGATAAGAAAAAGACTCTTATTAAGAAACGGATACTTTAAAAATTGATTGGAATGGAGGGCGAGTGTAGCTGACGGCTAACGCCTTTCGCTACAAGCAAAGCTTCCTGCGGGAAAAGCAAAATTTATTTTGCGACGAGTAACCGCAGGAGCACCGACGCCTGAGACTACAGGCTCAGGCCGTGCCCGCGGAAAGCGTCCCGGAATGGAAATCAATTTTTTATGCCAGCGAAAAAATGCCATTTTCCTCAAGGAGAATAATGGCATTTTTGGGTTATGTCCCAGTCTCAGCTTTTGTACTCACTGACTTTCATTCAATTGTAAAAAGAGATCAGAGAAATGATCCGTTGTTAATGCATAAAATTTATCATAGTTCTCAAAATTTGAAGGGAAGTTGATATATGTATGATTCGATTCATCCTCATAAATTAGGATTTCTGTCATAAAACCATTATTATCTGTAAAAGTTAATGAGCCTATAAATGTAGTCGGACGTTCCGGACTTGGATTCTTTTCTGCGTGTTGCATTTTTAAATTCTTAGTTAAGGTTTTCCGAATATCATGAGTTAATTCAATATCAATAATATTATTTCTCCCCTCGTCCATAACTGCTAATGAAAAAAATGCGAAATCATCATACTCAGCGCTAAATCCACCTAATGTAGATATTCTTGCTTCCTCAGTACTTTTACCAATTTCTCCATTAAAAAAAACAAACAATCCTATACAAATAATAACTACTAAAGCAATAATGCTAATTTTTTTCATAAGAACCCCCTTTATAAATAGCAGAATATTACAGCACTCCAGCCTGCCGTTATATACTATAATGCCCCTTTAAAAAATCCAAAAATAAATTAACATGTCTTAGCTTCTCGACATAGGGGTTATAAAATAAACTCGTCTCTCTATAATAAATATCTTCTCCAAAATCGTTCAATGAAATTTTAAATAAATCTTCTCCTTCTATACTGATTCCGGGCAATACGGCAATGCCGAGATTATATTTCACCATCTCTTTGCACGTAGCAGCCTGATCGGTTTCAATACTAGGACGTATAGGCTGCTGAAAATAAGTGCGCCACCATTTATCGATCATAAGGCTTAACGAAATATCCGTTTTATAAGTGATAAACGGTAAGTTCGGGATATCTTCTTTTTTAAAAGGCGTTTTCGATACGACATATAATTCCTCTGTACAGAGTATATATTTTTTTGCATTCAATGAATAATCCCCGCGAATAATTGCTAAGTGAATTTCCTCTGCATTAAGTGCTTCTTTAATTTCACTGCTCCAGCCAGTTTTTAGTTGTATATAAATATTCGGATAAAGCTCTTTAAAATCATTCAATATTTTCGGGAGTTGATATAACGAGAACAGTCCGGAAGCGCCAATAGAGATCGTTCCCTGTGTATCTACGGTTAAATTCGCTAATTGATCAACTAGCAATTTTTCGTTATGTAAAATTTGTTTAGCATGTTCATATAAAATCCGGCCTTCCTCCGTAAAATCGATTCCTTTTGAGCCACGCACAATTAATTCTATTTTATATTTTTTCTCGAGTTGTTTAATCCGGTAAGTGAGTGCGGGTTGGGATGTATAGAGATTGCTGGCGGTATGTGTAATATTTTTGGTTTTATATAAATCTATTAATAATTGGCAGTCATTTATATTCATGAAAATCTCCTTCGTTTTTACTTGAGATAAAAAATTTTTATCGGTAGCGCTCAAAACTATCTATTTTATTTATTTGAATATATCATATATTCTGAAAATGGGGATAGTAAACCGCTTACAAATTAATAAGAACGGGGGAGGTATATGATAGCCAGCTTAGGCTTTATAATGATTATTCTATTTACCTATCTCATTATGAGCAATCGTTTGTCACCAATAGTAGCATTAATAACAGTTCCTATTGTATTCGCTATAATTGCAGGATTTGCTTCAACTCTTGGCGATATGATGTTGGATGGGATGAAACAAGTATCATCAACTGCTGCATTATTATTATTCGCCATTTTATATTTTGGGGTAATGATTGATGCGGGATTATTTGATCCATTTATACGAAGGCTTTTAACGATTGTCAAAGGAGATCCAGTAAAAATTGCGATGGGAACAGCTGCATTAGCACTTGCAGTTGCATTAGATGGAGACGGTACAACAACGTACATGATTACAGTTTCTGCTTTACTGCCATTATATTTGAAAATTGGTATGAATCCATTGATATTGGCAACTATCGCTATGCTCTCTTTAAGTGTTATGAGTGCGATGACACCTTGGGGAGGTCCTGCAACAAGAGCCATTGTGGCAACCGGAGTAGACCCCACGGAATTTTTTGTTCCATTGATTCCATTAATGGTTGTTGGGGCAATATGGGTACTTATAGTAGCTTATTTTTTAGGGAAGAAGGAACGTAAACGTGTAGGGGTTCATGTGATTGCGATTGATCACATTATTAATACAGGTGAAGAAAGTGTAGGTAAGCCATCTCGAATTCGTTGGTGGTCGAACCTCGTATTAACAGCTGTAGTCATGGTAATTCTAGTAAAAGGCATATGGCCGCCATCTGTTATTTTCATTTTTGGGTTTGCTATTGCATTAATGATTAACTTCCCAAAAAATACTGTACAAAAAGAAATCATCATGAAGCATGCAGGAAATGCATTGATTGTAACAGCACTAGTTTTTGCTGCAGGCGTTTTTACTGGGGTTCTATCAGGAACAGGTATGGTAACCGCTATGTCAACAGCTCTCATTTCATTAATACCGGAATCTTTAGGTTCACAATTGCCTTTAATAGTAGGTATTACAAGCATAGCTTTCACGTTTATTATGTCTAATGATGCTTATTATTTTGGAGTGCTGCCTGTGTTGGCGGAAACGGCTATATCATTTGGGATTGAACCGATTGAAATCGCGCGTGCCTCTGTGCTTGGTCAACCAGTACATCTTTTGAGTCCATTAGTGGCTTCGACATTTTTGCTAGTCGGGATGATTTCAAAGGAATTGGGAGAATATCAAAAATATGCATTTCTTTGGTGCTTTTTAACATCTGTTTTCCTCATTGTCGTTGCAGTCATTACAGGAGCGATTAGTGTTTAAGTTTAGGGGGGATTTTATGCGCACAATTTCCCCTATTGTTACAGTGATAATTGTAGCAATAGTTGGGGTCACCATTTTTCACTTAATCAACTTCCCAATGCCCTGGATGTTAGGCTCTTTATTTGGTGTATTGTTCACACAGTTGCTTTGGAAACTTCCGATGAAATGGCCAATCATCATGCGCAATATTGGTTTAGTTATAGTAGGAACTGCGATTGGCCAGCTTTTCACGTTTAATATTTTAGTTGCCATGAAAGATACACTGTTTTTTATGTTAGTTCTTAACATCGCTTTAAGTGTATTTTGCCTTGCGTTAGCATACTCATTGCAAAGGTGGGCAAATATACCATTAGCCACAGCTTTAACAGCGAGCATTCCTGGTGGTTTATCTCAATTAGTTGTTTTTGCAGAAGAACAGGAAGATATCGACGTAGCTGTTGTAACGTTCTTTCATGTCATACGCGTACTTTTTGTAGTCGGTTTAATTCCAATTATTGTTTCATTAACAGGTAAAGTGCCTGAAAAAATTGAAACAGGCTCAGCCAGTTTATTGCAAAGTACCCTATTAATTTTACTGGGCTTTATGTTGTTACCGGTTGGGAAAAAATTAAAATTACCTGTACCGCATTTTTTAACGCCTGTTATTATCGGGTTACTTTTAAGTTTATTCAATGTAGAAATATCCCCACTAGATAATAATTTATTGCATATCGCACAGCTTTGTATTGGGGCGTATATCGGGTTACTTTTACATCCTCAATCTTTACGTTTACCGATACGTGTATTAATAGGTGGTATAAGCAGCGCAGTTTTACTATTATTCGTAACTTTTTTAATTGCTGAAGGAATGGTGTTCTTATTTGATATGGATTTTGCTACAAGCTATTTAAGTACTGCCCCAGGTGGTATGGATCAAATGGGCCTGATTGCTACAGCCTTACAAGCCGATGCCACACAGGTCACTATTTTTCAGTTATTTCGAATGCTATTTATCTATATTCTCATCTTACCGATTTTAAAATGGAAATTACTTAAGTGATAAAAAAATTTTATGGTAATTACTAAAAATAAAATATTTCATTTATTTCAACATGTTTTTTATAGTAAAGCTAACAAATGGAAAAGGGGATATGTCTGATGTCAAAATATGATGTAGTAGTTGTAGGTGCAGGAAATGCGGCATTATGTGCAGCGATTTCTGCAAAGGAACAAGGAAGCTCGGTGCTCGTACTGGAAAAAGGTCCGTTTGAAAAGCGGGGAGGCAATTCATTCTTTACAGACGGTGCAATCCGTGTAGCCTATCAGGATTTAGCATCGATTACAAAGGTGGTCGATTTAAATCAGGAAACAATTAATAAAATCGATATGCCGATCTATGCGGCACAGGATTTTTATGATGATATTATGCGCGTTTCAAAAAACCAAAGTAAACCGGAGCTGATTCGCCAATTAGTGGATCAATCGCTCCCAACGATTGAATGGATGAAAAAGCATGGAGTAGAGTTTGAATTAAACTATGCGAACCAATCTTTTGAAAAAGAAGGGAAGATTCAATTCTGGGGCGGTCTGCCGATTAAAACAGTCGATAAAGGGATCGGCTTAATGAGAAGTCTATTTAATCGCTGTGAACAATTAGGAATTGATGTATGGTATGAAAGCGCGGCAACGAATATTGTAACGGAAAATAAGGTCGTTACAGCTATCGAAGTTCAAACAAAAGATGAGCTTAAAACAATTGAATGCGAAAGTGTTGTTTTAGCTTGCGGTAGTATTGAAGCAAACAAAAAGAAACGTGCCGAAGCATTAGGCGAAGAGTGGGATGAGGCATTAGTTAGAGGAACTGAATTTAACACGGGTGATGGAATCGATATGGCGGTATCCATCGGAGCCCAAACATATGGTCAAGTAAATGGCTGTCATGCAATTGGGACAGATGCCAATGCACCACGAGTTGGAGATTTCCAAAAACCAGGTGATATCTTTAAGAAACACTCCTACCCGTATAGCGTGATGGTGAACGTGGAAGGGAACCGTTTTGTAGATGAAGGTGCAGATTTCCGTAACTACACATACGCAAAATATGGTAAGGAAATATTAAAGCAACCTAATAATATTGCCTACCAGATTTATGATGCAAAAGTTCGTCCGATTTTACGTGCGGAGTATAATCTGGAAGAAGCGACAGTCGCTGAAGCACCTACACTGGAAGCTCTTGCGGATCAATTGGATATTAATAAAGAACAGTTTTTGCAAACAATTAATGAATATAACGCAGCTGTTCAAGAAGGGGAATTTAATCCTTCTGATAAAGACGGGAAAAGTACAAAAGGGATTACACCACCGAAATCGAACTGGGCACAAACAATAAGTGAAGGACCTTTCTATGCTTATCCGGTTACTTGCGGTATTACCTTCTCATTCTGGGGATTAGCGACAACTCCAGAAGGCGAAGTATTAAATACATCAAATGAACTAATTGAAGGCTTATATGCAGCTGGCGAAATGATTGGTGGGATTTTCTATGAAAACTACCCAGGTGGATCAGGGTTAATGTCTGGTTCGGTATTTGGGAAATTAGCTGGCGCAGCGGCATCACACCGTGCTCAGAAAGTAAGATAAAATACGTTACGGGTATGCGCCTTACAACGACTAAACGAAGAAAGACTGTGCTAAAAGTCAATTTGACTATTAGCGCAGTCTTTTTATTTTTTCCGGAAATTTAATGGTAGTGCAAAGTTTTTACAGTGTAGTTCGCAATGTTATCGTGGGATGATTGCTCTAGTTTTTCCAATACATAAAATGTAGATGGCATGTATTGTACAGATTCCTGATTTAGTAAAATCGATTTCATGGAAAGAATGAAGCTTAATTTTTCCTGTTCGGTAAGCTCATTCCATAGCTCTGTGTCCATCTGCTGGTTCTCCTCAAAAGGCATTGTATACAGGCTCCAGTCACTATAATGGCTTTGTGCATGCTCAGTTTCATATAGTGTCGATAAATAAGCATCAACGTAGAAATCGGCTTTATATAAGCTTCTGTTATAAATAGCGCTGTTTAATTGTACGAGCATTGTCTGAGCTTGTTGAAGCAGTTTATAATCCAATCCAGTAGCATTTGTTAAATCCTCCCGCAACTGTTGGATTTTTAACAATTCACTTTCAATGTCGTACTCATTATCATAATCATACATAGCTACATAATCTGATCGTAGGTATTGATTAATGGATTGTATAACATCGTGATCATTATTTTCGTTTGTCGCAAGTGGTGTTGTATTGAAACCTAAAAAAATCAGTGCTAATACAAAGAAAAAGGAAAGAACATATTTTGAAATTCGAGTAATATTCATTACTTTAAACTCCTTCTTTTATATATTGGACAACTTGTTGGTTATTAAGTAATATTTCTGGGGAGTTTGTTATAGTAATATTTTACTCTCTTAGTGGGACAAATACAAATTTAAATAATTCATTTCAGTATTATAATGAAATTAAGTTACGGTAATATTGATTAATTCTCCCGATACTCCCATGTTAAAATAGTAAAAATAGTCGAAAGGGGGCGGAACCTTGGTAACTCGCCTAAGGCAATCTTTAACGGCAAGGCTCATTATTACGATTAGCGGGATTATATTTGCGATTTGTGTGCTGTTTTTATTACTAATCAATCATCATTTGGATGAATCGATACTAGAGGAGATGGGGGAAAAAGCGTTAACGAGTGCGTATTTAATTGCTGAACGTCCGGATATCGTTTCCACATTTTCTACAGAAGACCCCTCTTCCATTCTTCAGCCAATCGCAGAAGATATAAGGCAGCAGATCGGTGCAAGTTTTGTTGTGATTGGGAATGAACAAGGGATTCGGTATACTCATCCTGACCCCCAAAAGATTGGTCAGTCGATGGTTGGAGGGGACAATGATTCGGCACTAATTAACAAAGAGCCAATTGTTTCGGTAACAACAGGTTCACTAGGAGAGTCGATCCGTGGAAAGGTACCTGTTATTATAGATGACAAAGTAGTTGGGATTGTGTCGGTCGGATTTTTAACGAAGGATATCCAGGGAACAATTGATACGGCTTTTAGTGGATGGCTTCAAATAACGCTTCTCGTCGCGGTTTTCGGTATTATTTGTGCTGTTTTGCTATCGCTTTATGTAAAGGAGCAATTGCTCGGGATGCAGCCTGCGCAAATTGCCAAGCTTTATTCGGCCTATCATACAATATTAGAGGAAACGACGGATGGTATTATATTAACAACACTGAATAATGATGTTGTAATAAGTAATTCACGGGCGAAGGAACTCATTTCACCACTGACAGAAGGTATCTCGTTACATACACTGCTTCCCGAACGGCTTTTTCAAGAAGAGGTGATTCGTGCTCTGGAAATTCCTTTGCAGCAGCAGGAGATGATTATTTCGAAGGCGCCGTTAAAGCATGGTAAGCGTCTCGGCTATTTGTATTTTTTACGGACTAAGCTAGAATATGAAGCAGTGATTAATGAGCTGACACTAGTGAAGCAGCAAGCGCGGATGCAACGAGCAAAAACCCATGAATTTGCCAATAAACTGCATGTAATCCTCGGCTTAATAAAGAATGACCATATTGAAGAGGTAATTCAATATATTAGGCAAGAGCAGCAGGATACAACAAAACAGCAGCAAGTACTTTCAGCACAACCTTCTATCCTTATACAAGCATTATTAGAGGGGAAAATTTCCGAGGCCAAGGAGCGCGGTATCACGATTAAGATTGAATCTCAGGATGATGTAATTGATTATCAAGATGAAGAAGTGGATGCATTATTAACCGCGTTAGGCAATGTACTTCAAAATGCAATGGATGCGTTACATAATACGAACATAGCCGATAAGCAAATTAACCTTTTTATTCACCAATATAGTCATGAACTGATTATTGAGGTGCATGATAACGGGCCGGGCATTGATGAAGAAACAGCAGAGCAAATTTTTACACTCGGCTATACGACAAAGGATGGCTATGATCACGGGTACGGCTTAGCAATTAGTGAGCAGGCACTCCAAAAGGTAGGGGGCTCATTATTATTGGAAGAAAGCGATTTAGGCGGAGCTTGCTTTTTAATCATTTTACAAAGGAAGGGATCCAATGGAGATTTGGTTAATTGAAGATGATTTTCGCATTGCGGCGATCCATGCCGATTATATAAAAGCGATTCAGCCGGAAGCACAAGTACAGCAATTTTTAAGCGGTGCATCTTTAATCGATGCGCTAACACAGACAGCAGCACCCCCAACCGTTCTTTTGATGGATTTATATATTCCGGATGTCAAAGGCTATGATCTCGTTGCCTATGTAAGGGCTCATTTTCCGAGTATCTACATTATCATGGTGACAGCAGCAGCCGAGCGTGAACATGTGGCAGCATTATTTTCGTACGGGATATTTGATTATATTGTGAAGCCGTTTGATGAAGCGAGACTGCAAAAAGCGTTTCGGCAGCTTCAACTGACACGCACCGCATTTCAAAAGAAAGCACACTTTACACAGAACGATTTGGATGCACTTTTTTACCGGAAAGATAATACTGCGACAGAAAAGACATTGCCTAAAGGAATTGATACATATACGCTCGAGCAGGTTATTCAATTATTTAAGGAGCAAAAATACACAACGTTAACAGCTACTCAGTTAAGTGAAGTGATTGGGACCAGCCGTTCCACTGCCCGTCGCTATTTAGAATATTTAGTAGAAATGAATGTGCTTGCAACGCAGCTGCTCTATGGAACAGTCGGTCGTCCGGAACGTAATTATGTCTTGTGTGAAACTTATGAACAAAATTAGCTTTATTGTTTTTATTGAATAAATGATCACATTATTCCCCCATACACATAATTGTCATAAAATTATTACAATTATAAGCAATGGGGGTTGTTTTATGTTAAGTATTATAGGAATTATAACGATTTTAGTTATTGTCGCGCTGTTAATTAGTGGGCGTGTATCACCAATTGTTGCAATGGTTATTCCACCTGTCATTGCAATGTTTATTGCAGGCTATTCGTTTGATGATTTAGGGGTGTTTTTCGGGGATGGGATTGACTCCGTAATTAGTGTTGCGATTATGTTTATTTTTGCAATTATCTTTTTCGGGATAATGCAGGATGTCGGGTTATTCGAACCAATTATCAATAAAATGGTAGCGCTATCAAAAGGAAATGTCGTGCTTGTTGCGATCGTAACGGTTATTGTTGCTGTCATTGCCCAGCTAGATGGTTCAGGTGCTTCTACATTTTTAATTTCGATTACAGCATTATTGCCACTTTATGTTCGACTTGGCATGAATCCGTACTTACTTTTATTATTAGTCGCTGGTTCTGCAGCCATTATTAATATGATTCCGTGGGGTGGTCCATTAGGGCGTGTTGCTTCCGTTCTTGATACAGATGTAACAGAGCTTTGGCATCCGTTAATCAAGATTCAGGTGATCGGTGTTGTGTTAATGCTACTACTTGCTGTATTTATGGGCTTCCGTGAAAAACGCCTAATTGCCAAACGAGCGCAAACAGGACAAACGTTAAACTTTGATTTAAGTAACAGTATTCTTAACAATGAAGTAGATGAATCATTGAAACGTCCAAAGCTAATTTGGGCAAATGCTATTTTAGCTATTGTTGTTCTAGCTATACTTATGTCAGGACTTTTACCGG
This sequence comes from Solibacillus merdavium, assembly GCF_014836935.1. Taxonomy (GTDB): domain Bacteria; phylum Bacillota; class Bacilli; order Bacillales_A; family Planococcaceae; genus Solibacillus; species Solibacillus ferritrahens. The sequence goes on from NZ_JACSPW010000007.1 coordinate 39,149, forward strand.
CTGGCTTGGCGTTCTTAATCGGTGTGGCAATCGCGTTACCACTTAATTACCGTACACCGAAAGAACAAATGGGACGCATTCAGGCACACGCATCGAACGCCTTAACAATGGCTTCGATCATCATTGCTGCCGGGCTGTTTTTAGGAATTTTAAATGGTACAGGCATGTTAACAGCGATTGCGAATAATGCCGTAAATATCCTGCCAAGCTTTTTAGCTCAATATTTACATATTATTATCGGTGTACTTGGCGTACCATTTGATTTGCTGTTGAGCACAGATGCCTATTACTTTGCCTTGTTCCCAGTCGTAGATCAGATTGGCCTAACGTATGGCATCGATTCGTTATCGACAGCGTATGCGATGATTATCGGTAACATTGTCGGAACATTCGTTTCTCCACTTGCACCAGCAGTATGGCTAGCACTTGGTCTATCAGGTCTGGAAATGGGCAAACACTTAAAATACTCATTCTTCTGGATGTGGGGATTAAGTATTACACTACTATTTATCGCAGTTTTATTAGGTGTAATACAGGTTTAAATAGATTGAAAAGAAGCTTCTTTTATAAGGAGCTTCTTTTTTATTTCAATGAAAATGCAAAACCCTCCACTAAAGCACCAGCCATAGTTATTAAAGTATACTGGAAACAGATTATACGAATAGTTGAGGGTGATAAGATGGAGCAATTTATTTCAATTGAAAACGCTTATGAAGGAAATTTGAAAAATATATCATTACAAATTCCGAGGAACAAATTGGTTTGTATAACGGGTGTGTCAGGTTCGGGGAAATCGACATTGCTGCTCGATACACTTTATCAGGAGTGTCAGCGACAGTATTTAGAGGCGACGGGCTATCAGGGTATTCAAAAGCCAGGTGTCGATGCGATTACGAATTTGTCACCAGCGATTCAAATTAATCAGCATCATACAAATAAAAATCCTCGTTCGACTGTCGGTACGCTGACGAATATGTATACGGATCTACGTGTCATGTTTGAAAAAATTGGTCAGCGTGTGTGCGCGAGTTGCCAGCAAGCATATTCGCAAATTGAAGGGACGCAATCGTTTGAAAACAAAGGTGGTCAACACTGCATGTAACGGCAAACGTTTTAAAGATGAAATATTGGAAGTGACACTTATTTAGTGCTCCTGCAGCGTATTGTCGATGCAGGAAATACAGTAATCGTCGTCGAACATAACGAACAAGTTATACGGGCAGCGGACTGGATTATTGAAATCGGTCCTGAAGGCGGTGCAAAAGGTGGCAACATCATCGCAACAGGTACCCCAGCAGAAATAAAAGAGAGTAATGGTTCAATTATTCGGATGTTTTTGTAAAGACACATAGTAGGTGCACCAGATCAGAAAGGCACGAACGTTGATTTAACAATGTTCGTGTCTTTTGTATGGCCAATTATTTATACTTACGGGGTTTGTTAATTAATTTGCATGTTGTTCAATTATAATGATAAATTAATGTGGAAATTATTGTATAATTGAAGAAATGTTCCACTATCTATGTAAGGCAACTTTAATGTGAATGTCTTTACCGAATTTCAGCAAGAAAAATGTGGGAAGATGGAAGTGGTTATTCATGAACATATTCGAGGCAAATCAAGCATGCAAGCAGATTGACGGAATCATGATTCTTAAAGAAGTCTCTTTAAGCATTTCAAAAGGTGAGAAGGTAGCAATCACCGGAAATAATGGATCCGGGAAAAGCAGCCTTTTAAAACTCATTGGTGGTATATATGAAGAAACTGCCGGGAAAGTGAAAAGATTTCAAAATAACATAGGATATGTACCTGAACATTTTCCAGAAAGTATAAGGTTCAAATTACAGGACTATTTAATTTTAATGGGGAAAATGACTAATAAATCAGATGAAGAAATGTTTAAAAGAATTGCGAATTATGCTGAGTTATTTTCCATTACAGAATTTCTAACGACCCCTTTAAATCATTGTTCAAAAGGGACAAAGCAGAAAGCTGGAATTATCCAGGCATTGCTGAAGAACCCTGATTTATTATTACTGGATGAGCCGCTTACTGGGTTGGATGATAAAGCAAAAATTGAGCTTACTAATCAGCTAAGTTTACTTTCAGGAGATAAAACGATTATTTTTACTGCTCATGAGCCACTACTAATTGAAAGAATAGCAAATAGAGTTTTAACTGTAGAAAGTGGAAGAATTGTCTCTGATTCTACTGTGAAGGGCAATAAGGAGAAATTTATTTGTATAAGGGCGAAAATCCCTGCTAGGGAGATAATTGAAGATATTCCTTCTATTAAATACAAAGTTATAGGGATGAATTCTGTTGAAATAATTGTTTCAACTAAAGAGTCTGATAAGGTATTGGCTATATTGCTTAATAGAGGATGCTCGATATTAGAACTAACAGAGAAGAGGTAGTAATTTGTCAGCATTTATCCGTTACCAATTGATAAGCTTTGTACGTTCATTAAAATTTATCCCTCCCTTTGCTATTTTTTTTGTATGGGTGTTTATTTTATATGCCTATAAAAATGTACCGATCCTCAGTAGTTACGGTGCATCTTCAATTGCAATGTACTTAATCATGACATGGATTACAATGTCCATTTTTACGTTGGATGAAGAGAGTGAAAAGCATATTTTAATCTCACATCTAAAGAGAAAGGTGAGTTACTTATTTGGCAAATGGCTAACTATTCTAGTAATAATGATGCCTTTACTTTTATTTGCAATTTTTTACCCGATCTTTACAGAAAGTTTTAAAGGGGATATGTCACTTAAGCTATATGTTTATGCATTTTACAGCCATTTAGCCTTTATGACATTTGGGATATTAGTTGGAACCCTATTTTCGGCTACAAAACTTGCTACAAAAAAATATGCCTGGCTTTCTTCTGTATTAATAATCGTAGTTTCACTCTCCTCAAAATCAATTATCGAGATATCTTCGTTTTTTAAATGGATTATGTGGATCTTCCCACCTGTGTTCAAGGTAATTGGGTATATGGAAGGGGAAGATCAAGTTCTATTAAATACATCAGTAATCATTGATAGTGTGTTTGTAGCTATTTATCTAATCATCGTAGCTGTTATGTTAGTTTCTCTATTTAGAAAAAAAGAGAGGTAGAGGATTAAAAAACGCTAACCGGAATGATTAACGTTTTATAGTTGATTGAGGGACTCGCGGACATTGAATATTGCGTTTCTAAATTTAATATAGAGTAGGAGTCGGAGGAGAGCAATGGAAGGAAACAATATCTCTTAAAGCTATTGAATATTCATTCCATCTTCCACCGAAAAACCTATAGCCATAAGCCCTTTCATGGCCAACGGATGTTAAAAAGAACCAAAAATTATCTCCGTTTCGAAGCCACATATATGTGAAACGATATATACAATTATCGAGCCCCCTAGTATTCTGACCATAGAAAGGTGTTTGTTCCATATTTCGCATAAGTCAAGATCTACTCCTTTTGAAATTAGATATTTGACTAGTTTATGCTCAGGACAAAGCACGGGTTGGATGAATGCCCAAGGTAATTGATAGCATCCATCGAGGCTGTAGTAATAGAACGTTTACGCTTAAGGGACATTCGGGCGCTTTTCGGTAGTGACCCCTTAACGTTATATTTTTATTTGAAAAAAAGTCGAAAAGGTTTAAAAGCGGTAATGGAGATTTGATAATTTATTGCTTTGTGCTAACGATAGGTAGGGGGAAGGAATAGTGAAAAAACTTATATGTCTGTTCTTTTGTGTAGTTCTTTTATCGGGGTGCAATGATGATATTAGAAGCTATGAGTATGTTGGAGAAGGTGATAATTGGAAGGTAGTTTATAAGTATAAAGTCAACTATCTCCAAAATGGTGACAATCGGAGCGAAAATGAGATGAGAATAAACTATATAGGCGAAATTGAGAAACTACAAGATGGAGAAGTAATTGAAGTTACTTATAAAATTGGACAAAAAAGTGGTTCACAAACTTTAAAAGTTGAGGATGTAAGTGAATCTTTAAATATTGGAAGTGCTGGTGGTCTCAATGCTTCTACTTTGGAAGGAAGCGAAGTTGGTATAATTACAGTGTCATGGGGTGAAAATTACGAGGAGTTTGAAATTAAAAGTTCTAAAGAATGAGAGAATTAATCTACTATGAGATGCATAAGCTATTCTCAAAATTATTGCGTTATGCCCATTTAACTTAAACGTCTTTCTGATATTTTTTATTCTGAATAGCAAAGTACATCCAAATCAAAACTAAAATAGTAGTAGGTCCATTTACTGAAGAGAAATTTATATTAAATATCCACTTAATCAAGCCTTGGGTAATTATAGATAGTAGTGTCAAAGCGATGACTAAAAGCAACGAGTGTAATATTAATTTTGGGAGTCGTATTTGAGAAAGTCTTGGAAAATTCATATTTTACCACCTCCGTGTTAAAAATATTCTAATAATTCAATTATACACTTCCTGTTAAATTAAAGTAAAATTCATTCCCAAGCAGTTTTTTAGTGGTCCATCGTTACAAATAATGGTATTTTATTTTTGCATGTAATAGTAAAATAATACAAAAATAGATGTATTTTGGGGTATAAGTATGAAAAAATTTAGTTTGTTATTCACGGGTTTATTTTTTCTATTATTGACAGCCTGTAGTAATGAAGAACCTTCCATAGAAATTGAAGTAAAAGTTTCTTCAATCAGTGATGAAGAATACAGTAAAGTTGGTGCCACTCAAGATTTAATTGATCCAAAGCAAGAAGATTTTAAGGTACTTGAATATACATTTAATATGAAACACACAAATGCTGTGATAAATCGACACATTGAGAGTTTTGAAGATTGGAGAAACGCGCTAAATAGCATAGATGAAATTGACCGATATTGGTATGGAGGTGGTTCATCAAGAGATAACGAATCTGAAAACTTTTCGGAATATCAAACTAAACTTGTTTATTACGCAAAAGGTTTATCTGAAGAGGAACTTAAGGAAGCGTTTAGTAATTCAAAGACTACAGTAACGTGGGTTGATAAAGAAAATGAACAAATAATAAAACAGTACAAAATAGCAGATTTAATAGAGTTTAGTAACGAGTAAGAAGGTTTTATTCGAATATGGGGTTATTGTGAGATAATAGTGAACATAAAAAGTGTAAGGGGTATGGTAGTAAATGGAGCCGACAATCTTAATCGGGTTATTTTTTATTACAACAATTATTTTTGCAGTAGGTCTACTAACCTTTTTATTGCCAAAGAGAGTTAGGAAGTTTGTTTGGATTATATTGGGCACCATTTTAATTTGTAGTTATATCTATCAAGGGACAATTAGACCGTTGATTATTGAGCAACAAACTGAAAAAGCAATAGAAGTATTAGAGGGGCATTTAGAAGAAAAATATCCAATGGATTCATGGAGAATTACAGATACAGATGACTTTAGAATAGAATCTGTTATAAATCTTCATGTAATTTTCGATAGTGAGCCAAAAGTAGTTTATGATTATACAGTTGAAGATACAGCGGTAAGACAAGTAAATATGTGGACAGTATCAGGCAAATCGGTAGAAGAAAGTGGAATTGAACCACAACATGCCGAGTAATGATAGCAAGCTCAATATGAAGTTGTCGTAGTATAAAAATAAAGAACGAGTTTCCATGAGGGAATCCGTTCTTTTTATTTTTTATTTACTTAATAATTCCCATTGTTCGATGAAACTAGCCGTTAATTTCTCTACTTCTTCTTCACTCGGAATATGGCTCAGTCTACCAGCAGTATTTAATTTATGAAGAGTTAGAAGCTAGATAGGTTATATTTGGTGTTTACCGGAATAACTCTTTGTGTTATTTTTTACATTAAATGTAATATTATTCGACTCTTCATAAGAAATTATATGGGGGAATGGTATGTTAATTGTAGGTTTATTGCTATACATAGCACTTTTATTTATTTTACTGAAGGTAAACTTCTATGTAGGGCTCGGCTTTATTTTTGTAACATCGATTGTTTTTAAGAGTATTTTTCCACAGCTGAAAGGGTACATCGGGGAGCAGAGGATTCGAAAATTACTGGATAAATTAAGTGAGGAAACTACAGTTTACAATGACCTGTATGTACCTAAAAAGAATGGGGAAATGACACAGGTGGATCATGTTTTGCTTTCGACTTACGGACTTTTCGTAATCGAAACAAAAAATTACACAGGGTGGATTTTTGGAGACGAAAATCAAAGGAATTGGACTCAAACAATTTACAATAAAAAATCTCGTTTCTATAATCCAGTTATGCAAAATAATACGCATGTAAAAGCATTGCAGCACTACTTAAATATGGAGGTGCCAATACATTCAATTATTGTTTTTTCAAATGCGGCTACGTTCAAATTTAAAGAACCATTTCAAACAGCGCATGTTATTCAAACCAAGCATTTAAAACGTACAATCGAACAATTTAAAACAAAGGAAATCTCTTCAGAGCAACTGAGCCGAATTTCGCAACTTCTGAAAGCTTTAGTTCCTGAAACGAAGCAACAAAAGAATGAAATTAAAAAGCAACACTTGGAGCATGTGAAGAAGATTTCAAAACCTGCAAGGAAAAAAGCGAGTAAGGTGCAGGTGAAGCCGGTTTCTGCAGGAGCTGCTAGTGTTGAACCAGAAACTTGTCCGAAATGCGGCAGTAATTTAATTTTACGAACTGGTAAACGCGGATCCTTTTATGGGTGTCAGGGCTTTCCAAAGTGCCGATTTACGAGGGATGCAATATTAGGGAAATAAAATGAAGAACTACCTCACTTTGAACTATCATTGGCTTAAACGCTACTGACAATTTATAATAAAGCGATATGAGGTTAAAAGGAGTTTTTTAGATGACTACAATGAATACACGCTATAAAATTACACGTCACGACCAACAAGGAAATCCAACGCTAAGCCTGGAAGAATGCCAAAGCTTCTTTGCAAAGCTATCGGATTTTGAGTATCATGATTCGTTTGGTGCCAGTCAGGATGGTGTCCATATGAAGATTAAAGGCCACTTTTTCATGTGGCAAGTGGAAGATGTACAGGTTCCGTTCCGTTTTTATGAGGGGGAGCTTTATGTGGCAGTGTCCCACCCGGCCGTTTTGGATAAAACTAAGGAAGTTGCGCGCAGCTTGGAAGCAAATTATATCGAAGGTTAATCGATCATAACTAGGAAAAGAGAGATTCGTTTCTTTCTTTTCCTAGTTTTTTTATGAGATAATAAATCATTTTTTTAACAAACAAATACGTAATTTAATCAATTTATAAGAATAATTTACTGAAAATTAATAAAAATAAGATATTATAAGAATAAGTTAGTTAGCTAGCTATTGCTGATTGAACTTAAATTGCTAATATAGGAGGAGAAAAAATGGGTAAAAACCGTACGACACGTGTTCTGTTTTCATGGGTACTAATTCTTTTCATTTTCGTTCAGCCTCTTCAGTCTATGGGAACGCATGCAGCGAGTGGGGACGGGTCATCCTCGTCACCTTATTCGGTTTCGCAGGCAATCAGCAATCAAAATAACAGCGTTAAAACAGTACAAGGCTATGTGGTGGGTCAACCGACAGCAACAACGACCGTCCTGACAAGCAATTTTCCGAATGACTATGCAATAGCCATTGCGGACAGTGCGACCGAAACGAATACAACCAAGATGATCTATGTTCAGCTGCCGACTTCTTTCAGATCTACTTTCGGCTTAAAAATAAATCCGTCCTTAATGGGCAAAAGCGTGAAAATCACGGGCACATTGACAGCCTACTTTTCACATGCGGGTATGAAAAACGGGACAGCGTTTGTACTGCAGGACGGAAATCCGACAAATCCCGTACCAAACCCGGAACCTCCTCCAACAACAGGCGACTATTATAGTGCGGCTTACGGTAAAACAGGGGCAGCATTAAAAACGGCATTACACAATATTATTGATGATCATACAGAAATTTCGTATTCGAACGTGTGGGTCGCTCTTCGTGAAACGGATGAAGATCCGAATAACCCGAACAATGTGATTTTACTTTATACAGGACGCTCACAAGGGAAATTCACAAACGGCGGGAATGCGAATGATTGGAACCGCGAGCATGTTTGGGCAAAATCACACGGAAACTTCGGGACATCAATGGGGCCAGGTACAGACTTGCATCATCTGCGTCCTACCGATGCCAGCGTCAACAGTTCAAGAAGTAATCTCGATTTTGACAATGGGGGCAACGAACATTCAGAAGCAAGAGGCAACTATTTTGACAACGATTCATGGGAGCCAAGAAATAGTGTGAAAGGCGATGTTGCCCGAATGCTATTTTATATGGCGGTTCGTTATGAGGGAGACAGCGGAGAACCAGATTTAGAATTAAATAATGTAGTGAATAACGGCTCTGCTCCTTATCATGGGAAATTGTCAGTGTTGCTTCAATGGCATAAAGCAGATCCGGTAGATGCATTCGAACGTACACGAAATGAAATTATTTATACCGACTATCAGCACAACCGCAATCCATTTATCGACCATCCTGAATGGGTATCTGCGATTTGGGAATAGTTGTATTCTGATTTATTGTAAAAAAATATACTCTCCTTTACGGTTTTAATGCTGCAAAGGGGAGTATTTTGTTTGGGCATTTTGAAGTGAAAAGCTTACGTGTTTTAAATGGAAGTAAGGCTATTCTAACGAAAGAAGGATTTAATAGAATAATAGAGAAATACTTCTTCATGTGAGTATTAAATATCGTGGTTTTATTAATTTACAAGGGGTGGGAAATAGTGGAGAAAATCATATGGGTTAAAAGTAATATGCGCACAATCGGTGCAAAGGAAGACGATGGGCTGGCTGAAGTAAACAAATACTTGGAAGGCGGCTGGAAAGTAAAACATATTTCTGCAAGCGCTATGGGAGATAGCATGGTTTCAGGACAAGCGTATATAGTTATTGAAAAGGATGAATAATAGTCTTTCTAAAAACCTTAGCTAAACGGAAACTCCTATAGCTAAGGTTTCGTCGATTATAAGTGAATTAAATCATTCCGCCTAACTAAACCTGGCCGTAATCGTTTTGAAAATACCAATGCCGGTAAGTTTCAATATCATTTTTTCATGCCGTAAAAGATATTTCTCCACAAAAATTGCTGAGTTGTCTATTTTAAATTCCGCATAGTTATGTAAATCTCTCGGCTTCCCGAAATGAGTCATACATTCCTGAACAGGGGGAGCACAGCACGCAGTCACTTGAATCATTTTTACGGATACAGGCTTTCCTTTTGACTGAATCCATTGTTTCGTATTAGCATCGAGCTCGATGTGCAATATAATCCCTCGCTTTCATCCCTTTTAAAATGAATATACAACATATTTTAAAATATATGCCAATAAAGAGTAAATTCGCCATCGCAAAAGTTCTAATATGTCCGCTCAAACTTCTAATAAAATCTAAAATGTTCTAATAAAATTGTGATCTGCTAATATGTGTAACCGATCTTCTAAAATAAGTCCTCGATTTTCGAATATCTGTTTCAGAAGTTCTAATAAAGCACCGCGATGTTCTAAAATAGCAAAAAAACTTCTAATATCCGCCGTACCCTGTACACAAGGCCACCCCCGAGAAACACCACAAAAAAACGAACTACACGAATAGTCCGTTACCTAAATCTAGCTTTACAATGCCAAAATATTCTCAGCCAAAACTCGTTGAACCGCATAAATATTCGTCGCTTTATTGAACTTCTTTTCTATAGGGACGCTATTGCCGGAAATCCAAATTTTCAACTCCGCATCCAAATCGAATGTGCCGGCTGTTTCGATAGAAAAGTTCGTTATACTTTTGTACGGGATCGATAAATACTCTGTTTTCTTACCAGTCATACCTTGTTTATCAACGAGTATCAATCTTTTATTCGTAAATATAAATGTATCCCTTATTACTTTAAAAGCATGCTTTACCGTTTCTCCACTCGTTATAATTTCATGCATATCCTTTTGAACATCTTCTGTCTTCAATTCACTTGCATTGCCCATCAAACCGTCAAAAATACCCAATATGCTCACCTCATCTTTTTCTGTTTTCTATATATTTTTCACAACATTCATCCAAGCTATACTCGTACAATTATGTAAATAAAAAGAACACGAAAGTAATCCCGTGTTCTCCCAAATAGACTTATTTCTTAGTTGTTGTCGTTTCCCACATATCCTTCAGCCAAGCGTCAAATTGTGCGCCTTTTTCGCCTTCATATGTGTTGTAAATATCGCTGCGCATTTTTTCTAATTTCACCTTGAAGTCCTCGTATGTGTGGTCAGCAGGTAAGCTTTTCTTAATACGTTTGAAAATTTTGCGAAGGTCTTTAAATAAATCGCCTTTAGGTGTTTCAGCTGCTTCAACCTCTTGACCCATTTTCTTTAAATGGCGTGCTGCTGCTTCACGAACCTTTGTTACTAAATCCGCTTTTGCTACATATTGTAAAATTTTAATCGTTTCATCCGATTTATATTTCGCTAATTCCTGAACCGCATTTAAACGTTCTTCCCAGTCTGCTGTTCTATTGACAGCCTTCTTTAACTCACTGAAATTTTCAGGTAATTGTTGTGTTGATTCTTGTTTTTGTTGATTCATTATGTTATCTCCTTTGTCAATGCCTTACTAGCAATGATCTACTTTACCCATTATAGCATGAAAGTGAAGCATTTACCTGCTGCAATGGATTGCTTGACCTAAAGCTGGGCGATATACCGTAATTTAATTTTCTAATAAAGACCTTAATTGTTCTAATATGTTGTGCAATTCTTCTAATAAAAATCGTATTTTCTAATATAAGTTTAAATTGTTCAAATAAGTGTCCGAGATATGCTAATAAAGACCGCTAATGTTCAAATATTCTCCCCAACTCTTCTAATATCCGCACAAACTTTTCTAATAAAATCCCAACCCTCATGCACGAAATTCCAACCCATTTCAGTTACACTCTTAATAAGCAATTTATAAGGGAGGAAATGAAATGTTTCAAAATAAAACAGTCGTCATCACAGGTGCAGCGCAAGGTATTGGCCGCGCGAATGCGATTCATTTTGCCAAAGCCGGTGCAAATGTTGTCATCGCGGATATGGAGCATGACTTAGGTGTCCAACTGGCAGGGCAACTCCAAACAGAAGGCCATTCTGCCATCTTTATAGAAACGGATGTACGCAGTGAAGAGAATGTTCGTCAAACGATGGAAATGGCAGCAAACCGTTTTGGCGGGCTTCATATTTTAATCAACAATGCCGGAAAAGGGAAATGGGTTTCACCGCTGGAATTATCAATCGATGATTGGGATGACATTATTAATACCAACTTGCGCAGCGTCTTTTTATGCTCGCGTGAAGCGGCAAAATTAATGAAAAGCGGTGGTGCCATTATTAATCTGGCATCTACACGTGCTGAGATGTCTGAACCGCATTCTGAAAGTTATGCAGCTTCTAAAGGTGGGATTGTGGCACTGACACATGCATTGGCAAGCTCGTTCAGTGAATTAAATATAACAGTAAACAGCATTTCACCGGGATGGATTGAAACAGGAGACTACGATGCCCTCAAATCGTCCGACCATTCACAGCATCTTTCAAACCGTGTCGGCAAACCGGATGACATTGCGCGTGCGTGCCTATATTTAGCAAACCCGGACAATAATTTTATAACAGGAACGAACTTAACAATTGACGGCGGGATGACGAAGAAGATGATTTACGAAGAATAATAAATAAGTCCAATGCGCTTTCCTTCAAAAGGAATAGCGCATTTTTAGTGTAAGCGGTTCCTATTGGTTCTATTATCGTATTTTAACAGAACTCTCTATATTTTCTAATTTAGGGGTGGTACATTAACAATTAATAAATTGAGGGAGGGCTGCTGAAATGAAAATTGTTATCGTCCCATCAGGATTTAAAGAATGTATGGACGCAGAGGAAGTAGCTTTAGCAATGGAACGTGGGGTAAGGCGTTTTAATGCGACCGCAGATTTGGAAGTGATACCTATGATTGATGGCGGAGAAGGTTTTGTAAAAACAATTGTTCGTTTAAAGCATGGGGAACTAATTTATAAAAAAGTAACCGGACCTCTCGGTAAGAAAATAAAAAGCTACTTCGGCATTTATGAAGAGAATGGGAAACGGACTGCGGTAATTGAAATGGCGGCGGTAGCTGGTTTAAAGCTGGTGCCGCGCAATCAAAGAAACCCATTAAAAACGACTACATATGGTGTTGGGGAACTAATCGTTGCAGCACTGGATATCGGAATTGACAATATGCTCATTGGCTGTGGGGATTCAGGTACATCGGATGGTGGTGCAGGAATGGCACAAGCATTAGGTATTCAATTTTTAGATGAAAACGATCAAATCATCAAGGTGAATGGCGCGGAAGATCTATTGGCTGTGGATTCCATTGTGACAAAAAATTTAGATCGACGGTTAAAGGACGTTTCGATTAATGTTGCCTGTAACTGGAAAAATATTTTATGCGGGGAAAAGGGAGTTGCCTATATATTTGGACCACAAAAAGGAGCCACGCCAAAACAGGTAAAACGATTATCATCCGCTTTGGACCATTATGCATCCTTAATCGAAAAAGCAACAGGGCTGGATGTCCGTTCATTGCCTGGCAGCGGGGCATCCGGTGGGTTAGGCGCGGGACTAATTGGATTTACGGGTGCTAAACTACATCCGAGATTCAAGATCATTATGGAGTATATTAAGATTGAAGAGAAAATTTTGACAGCGGATATTGTATTAACTGCGGAAGGCTCTCTGGATTTCCAGACACCGAACGGAAAAATTCCAGCGGAGGTTGCGCGAATAGCGAAAAAAAATAATATCCCGGTCATTGCCATTACGGGAACAATTGGAAAAGGTGCAAATCTCAACTATCAGGCGGGAATTGATGCATTTAGTAGTATCATCCAAAAACCAACATCTTTGGAAAATGCGATAAAAAAGGCTCCAAAATGGATTGAGGAAAGCATAGAATCCATATTACGAAAAGTTTCCATTGGTATGGAAATTGCCAATAAAGAACATAGGAAAGAAAGAGTCCACTAAAATGAAAAATCAAATCGAGAGTAAGAGGGAAAATATCCCAAAAACAAAGATTCCATCAATACCGAAGAAGACATTGATTATTATTGCTATACACATCCTCATAATGATTGCAGTTATTTCCATTAATGATTTGAACTACAGTGCAAAGGTAGCTCTATTTGCATTCTTATCTGCAATGATCTTATGGGTTACAACCAAATTTTCAGCCGGCTGGGTGGCAATCTCACTCATAGCGTTTATTATTTTAATGAATGCAGCAGAGCCGGATTTGTTATATAACTCCTTATCCGAGAAAGTCGTATGGCTGATGATTGGGGCTTTTATTATAGGAGAAGCCGTAAAAAAATCTGGATTAGCCGAGCGATTATCGCTTTTCATCCTAAGCAAGTCGAATCAAAAAGACAATGTCGTTCTTGGGCTCAGTTCTGTATTATTCACTTCTGCTTTTTTTATTCCCTCTACATCAGGAAGAGCGGCTTTATCTATGCCGATTATTAAACAAGTTAGTCAGAAATTTTCGTCAAATGAGCAAAGGGTGCTGGCGATTATCGCACCTGTCATTATTTTAATGAGTACATCCGCTACATTAGTCGGGGCAGGTTCGCATTTAATCGGAATCGGCTTTCTGGAAAGCACGGTTGGTGAATCCATTTCCTATATCCAATGGTTAATATGGGGTGTGCCGTTTGCATTGGTTGTGACGATTATATCCTTACTCGTTATTAAATGGCTGCTGTGGCCACGTGATGGCGAAAAGACAATAGAAAATGTCCAACATGAAGAAAAAATCATAACAAGAAAATTTCAAAATGATGAAAAAAAGACGATGATTCTTATTTTCTTTTTAATCATCGGGTGGATGACAGAAAGTCTTCATGGATTGGATATTGAATTGATTACAGTAATCGGTGCCATTATTTTCATGATGCCGAACTTCGGAATCATTAGCTGGAAACAAGGAATGAATGCCGTTTCATGGAATTTGGTTGTCTTTGTTGCAGCAGCAACCGCGCTCGGCAAAGTATTGGTAGATACGGGGATCGTTCAATGGATCGAAAACGAAATGATCAGTGTGCTGCATATGTTTGTCGGGGCACCTGATTGGCTGATTGTGCTAATGATTCTAGTTATAACCGTAACTAGTCATTTGTATATTACCTCACATACGACCCGTGCCATTGTCTTTATTCCGGGCCTAATCATATTCAGCGAATTAATCGGCGTGAACCCTTCAACCGTCGTTTTCCTAAGTTTAATCGGGATGAATTATTGTGTCACAGTGCCAGTCAGCTCGAAAGCACTGCTGCTGTTTTATGAAGAAGGGGAAATTTCCTATGATGCGCGGAACCTAGTAAAGCTAAGCGCATTATTAATGCCCCTTTATATACTCGTCATCATGCTGTTCTACTTTTCATATTGGCAATGGACAGGTATGCAATTATAAAAACAATGGAGAATGCCATGCCTTTTTAAGTGATGGCATTTTTTCAGGCGCTTTCCTTCAAAAAAAGGAACAGCGCCTTTATAGTTAGAAAAATTTTTTTTTACATAATGAACTAAGCATCACACATCCTAAAAAGAGGAGGTGTGAAAAAATGAAGGAATCAAACGTTAATAATGAAAAACAAAAGACCATAAAGCAAATTGGAGAGGTACTTGGCTTTTCACAACACGATAGTGAAGCATTGCTTGTACAAGCAACTGAAGTTCAAACGACAGATATTATTCCAATAGACACTGTAAAGGCTCATGACGAAGTAGATAGTACACCGACAACATTAAATAACCAGCATGCAGAAAACACTTCAGCAATTTTAAGTCGAAATGCACCTAGATAAAGGGAAGCGCTTTATAAAGATATTATGTCATTCCCCAAAATCGATATAACACAAAATATAAAAAGCGACCGTCACAAAGATTTATTCATTGTGACGGTCATTTAACTATAAGGAATACAGAGCATAGATTACTGTGAAAATGAGCGTAATTAAAATAAGTCCACAAAAAACTTCTGCAAAATGGACGAACATTATTTTTTCAGTACTGAGCTCACTTTTACGGAAACCAAAAAGATCTCCATTATGAATAATATAAATAAAAGTGCTGATTACCATCAAACTGGACATTAAAAACGAAAGCATCGGAAGAGAAGCGGCGTAGCGCGCGTTGCCACTTGTTTCCATATAAAATGGAATTTCCCATTGCTTGCTCAAAACAAAGCTCACTATAACAAGAATATAAATAATAAGTGAAATGTTAAACGGATGTTTACGATAATCAATCAAATTCATCAGTTTCTTTGTTTTTCCTTTAAATTCAAAATCAACCGCTTCCAGTCTATCTTCTTTCAATAAATAAACGAAACCTGCCAAAACAATGCCTAAAAATAAATACACTTTAAGTAGGACGAAAAGTAAATCCCAGCTATAAAATGCTGAAATTACTAATGGGATAAGTATTATTCCTGTAAACCATTTATTCGATGGGCCATTAGCTTGAAGCCACTTATTTAAAGAATCCCGGTAATCCTTTTGAAGAGCATGTTCATCCTCACGGTAAGTAGATAATTTACTCACTATAAAACCACAAACTACAACAATTAATCCAATCCCGAATGTAATAGTAGAACTTTTCGGATAGATGGATACCTTGTCATAATTGAGAATGATCCAATTGCCACTGAAAGCGACAACAAATATTCCAAAAAACATAATATACGAAGATAAATTTCTCATTCAGTCACCTCCATGATGATTTAATTAGAACCCTCCTCGTAATCTACGATAGTTTTCCATGAATTGTTTCAAATATTTTGCCAAAAGTATGAAAACAGTCGGAAACGTATATTAGAAAAGGGTTTCGAGATTTGGATATTAGCTAGTTTGACCTCTCAAATATGAAATTGTAAACACTGCCTTAAACAGTTAGCACGGTTCACGCCAATTCCTTTTTATGGTTATTTGAAAAACCAATGTCCTTATAAATTAAAGAAAAATAGTGATTTTTTCTACTAAAATGTATTTTTAAATCTATTTTTAGGTCTTTATTAGTGAAAATGATAAGGACCTTGACGGTGTTGGAAGTTATCGCTATCATTGCTAATAGAATCAACTGATAATGATTATCATTATTGATTGATGAGATTCTTATAGGAAATTAAGCTATCTTTACATATCGCTATAAATTGAGAAAGGAAGTGTTGATGTGAACTTTCAGGAATTGAAAGGGAAAGTTGCACTTGTAACAGGGGGAGCCCAAGGAATTGGTAGAATCCTTGTCGAGAGTTTGGCTATACAAGGTGTAAAAGTTGCGGTTGTAGATTATAACGAGGAACAATTAAATCTCCAGGTTAAACGCTTTAAGGAGCAAGGATTCGAGGTATTCGCTTTTCCAGCAGATGTAGGGGATAGTATGGCAATCGATGCAATTGTAGACACAGTCGAAAGTGAAATAGGACCAATTGAAATGCTTGTAAATGTTGCTGGAATACTGTCTAGCGGTCCTATTCAGACATTTAGTAACCAAGATTGGGCGAGAACATTTTCGATTAATACGACAGGGGTTTTTAACGTTTCAAGAGCGATAAGTCGTTATATGATTCCAAGGGAAAAAGGATCTATCGTAACAGTCGGCTCTAATGCGGCTAGTGTGCCCAGAATTTCAATGGCAGCCTATGCAGCATCAAAGGCAGCAACCGTTATGTTTACAAAGTGTCTAGGTTTAGAGCTCGCAGAACATGGCATTCGCTGTAACATTGTCTCACCTGGCTCAACTGATACGGACATGCAGCGTTCTCTTTGGACAGATGATAATGGGGCTGAAATGATGATTAAAGGTATACCTGAAAGTTTTAAAGTAGGAATTCCGCTGAAAAAGATTGCTCAGCCCCAAAACATTGTCGATGCTATTTTATTTTTCCTATCCGATCAATCTAGCCATATTACAATGAGCAACCTTGTCGTGGATGGTGGAGCAACGTTAGGAGCGAGTTAAATCTGCCTGTTGAATTCTGAATAATTAAATAAAAGGAGAGGTAGTATGGTAAGCAAACAAAACGCAGTAATTGAACAAGAACTTTTAGATGATTATCGAGTTGGTGACTTCTTCATCGAGACTCCATACCGAACGATTTTAGGAAAAGGTGTATTCATGCAAGTGCCGTCTGAAGAAGACCATGAAAAACAAATGGTTGAGTTGCCTAAAAAGGTTGCCTTGACACTTAAAAAAGCAAAAGAGCAGGGACACCCATATCCAATCGTGACTGGGGCTGTACCCTTTGATTCCTCTAAAAAGGCCTGTTTGCATGTTCCTAATTCCGTTCATTTTTCTCCTTCATTTCAAAAAGAGGGAAGAGGACAGGTCAGTTCCGCTCCAGTAGCTGTCAATGAGCTAATATCTGTTCCATCTCCTGAGTATTACATGAAAGGAGTAGAGCAAGGTATTGAAAAAATTCGTTCCGGTGAGCTGGACAAAATCGTAATCTCACGTTCATTGGAACTGAGCTTAACGGAGTCTGTTGATATTCCACAGCTTTTACATAATCTTGCCTATCAAAATAAACATGGCTATACGTTTGCAACGGATATTGCTTCCGAGGAGCAAAGGACCACACTAATCGGCGCTAGTCCAGAGCTGCTCGTTTCAAGACAAGGTATGCATGCGATTGCGAATCCGTTGGCAGGTTCAAGACCACGAAGTAAAGATCCTGTAGAAGATCAAAGACGCGCAAAAGAGCTGCTATCTTCTCCAAAGGACCTGTATGAGCATGCGGTAGTAGTGGAGAATGTAGCGAATGCTTTGTCTCCATTCCTTAAAAATATGGAGGTTCCAGAAAAACCTTCGTTGGTCACTACTGAAACGATGTGGCATCTCTCGACTGTCGTTAAAGGAGAGTTGCTGGATACGGAAATATCATCGTTTGATTTGGCGGCTGCACTACAACCTACTCCAGCTGTTTGTGGTTCTCCTACTGAAAAGGCAAGACAGGCAATCTCTGAAATTGAACCGTTTGACCGTGGATTCTTTACGGGCATGGTTGGCTGGTGTGATGCCGAAGGAAACGGAGAATGGGTCGTAACAATACGATGTGCAGAGGCAAATGGGCATTCATTACGATTATTTGCAGGTGCAGGCATTGTCGGCGAGTCGAAGCCTGAAGAAGAACTAGCCGAAACTGGTGCTAAATTCCAAACGATGCTTCGCGCAATGGGGATTAATACAGAGCAGTTTAAAGATATTTAATTGAACGAATCAACTAAAAACATATAAAAGGAGTGATTCGATGGCTATTCCAGCTATCTCTTCATACGAAATGCCAAAAGAAAGTAATCTTCCGAAAAATAAAGTACTATGGGAAGCGGATTCGAACAGATCTGTTCTATTAATTCATGACATGCAGCAATACTTTATTGATTACTACAAGCAAGATGAATCATTAATCCCTCAATTAGTCGCCAACATACAGGCAATCCGAAAAAAATGTGATGAGCTTGGCATCCCTGTTGTATATACAGCGCAATCGGGTAATCAAAAAGCTGAGGACCGGGCGTTGCTGACTGATTTCTGGGGACCAGGACTTAAAGATGATCCGAACATTACAAAAGTAATTGATGAATTGGCACCAGGATCAGACGATATCGTGTTGAAAAAGTGGCGCTACAGTGCATTTAAGAAAACAAATTTATTGGAAATCATGCACGAACAAGGACGTGATCAGTTAATCATCTGTGGCGTTTATGCTCATATTGGTTGCCTCATGACAGCTGGAGAGGCTTTCATGACGGACATACAGCCATTTTTCATTGCAGATGCGGTCGCTGATTTCACAATAGAGGAGCATGAAATGGCAATTAAATACGTAGCACAACGCTGTGGCGCGGTCTTTTCTACAAAGCAGATTATTGACCAGCTAAACAGTGAACCGTCTTCCGTAGAGGAGCTAGTACAAGTAACAAGCAACCCTGCTTGGTAAGCCGAAACGAAGTGAAAAGTTTAATTTAAATAGCCAGGTAGTGAAAAACAATTTGTTTTTTGCTGCCTGGTTTTTGATTTTTATTGGCGGTATTAATCAGAGGTAAGTTTTTTAAAAGAATAAACAGGGAATTGGTTACCAACAATGTTATTTATATAAAAAGGAGTGAATAATATGTCAAATTCAGTACCAAAGGAAGAAGGACTTGACCACAGCTTAAATCTTCTGAGGGAAGGCTATTTGTATATATTGAATAGACGTCAAAGTTTCCATTCAGACGTTTTTGAAACGAGGTTACTTGGAAAAAAAGCGATCTGTATGGGCGGAAAAGAAGCCGCAGATATTTTTTATGACAACAGCAAATTCAAAAGGCAAGGTGTTGCACCAAACCGTGTTGCGGAAACATTGTTTGGCAAAAATGGTGTGCAGTCACTAGACGGAGATGCCCATAAACATCGTAAAGAAATGTTTATGTCGATTATGACACCGAAACGACTTGAAAAATTGAATGAAATTGTAGCTAAAGAGTGGGAAATGGCTTTATATAAGTGGCAGCGGATGGACGAAATCGAACTTTATGAAGAAACTCTGGAAATCATGTGCCGTACCGCCTGTGAGTGGGCCGGTGTGCCAGTAGAAGAAAAGGACATGAAAAAACTGGCGCACGATTTAAGGGCAATGTTCGAATCAGCAACAGCTATTGGACCAGCGCATTGGGCAGGGAGACATGCACGAAATCAAGTAGAAAAGTGGATGGGTAATATTATCGATGAAGTGCGTGGTGGCAAACTGAATCCAGAAGAAGGTACGGCATTGTATACATTTGCGTGGCACCATGATTTGGAAGGCAACCTTCTCGATACGAAAATCGCTTCTGTTGAAGTAATCAATATATTAAGACCAATTGTAGCGATTTCAGTCTATATTAACTTTTCTACATTAGCCGTCCACCATTACCCGGAAGAGCGCGAAAAACTTAAATCCGGCGATAGAAAGATTGCGCAGATGTTTGTTCAGGAAGTGCGACGTTTTTATCCATTCTTCCCATTTGCCGCTGCAGAAGTAAAAGAAGATTTTACTTGGAAAGATTATACGTTTGAAAAAGGTACTTTAACCTTGCTTGATCTGTATGGTACGAATCATGATATTAATATTTGGGGAAATCCTGAAGTGTTTCAACCGAGCCGTTTTGAGAACTGGGATGGCAGTCCTTTCAGCTTTATTCCACAAGGTGGCGGTGATTACTATCTAGGCCATCGCTGTGCAGGTGAGTGGGTAACGATAGAAATTATGAAAGTGAGTCTCGACTTTTTGGTCAACAAAATGACATACGATATTCCGGAGCAGGATTTAAGCTACAGCAAAGTAAGCATTCCAAGTCTCCCTAAAAGTAACTTCATTATGAAAAATGTCCAGCGACTGTAAAATGAATAGGAAAAGCCTGCAACCGGTTCTAAATGGTTACAGGCTTCTTTAATGAAAATCTAGACACTATTAAAAAATGCTCCAATTTGTTCCCACTCATACCGGGTAACTGCTTCTAAGGAATCCTCGATACATACCGTAGCACTGTACTTAGGAGCAATAACAAAAGAAACAGCAAGGGCCTTTTCGATTCTATCAGGAAGGTGGATTGTCCCATCTTGATGAATGGTTACTTCTGTCAAACAACTTTGCAGACCAAAGCCTTTGTACTTCCCGTAACTTTCCTTTGCAGTCCACAGCGAATAGAATGCTTCCTGTTCATGAAGCGGATAAAGCTGCTTTTCCTCATCACTCCATAAAGATTGAAAGAGCGAGAAATCTCTTTTTACGTGTTGTTCAATATCTATGCCGACCGGAAATTTACTAATGGCACAGGCTACATAATTCCCGGAATGGGTAATATTGAATTGAAGGTTTTGTTCTATTTGGTACTTATCGTTTGAATCTTTGGAAAAGCAAACATCCGACAATTCCTTTTTGAAAGTCGTCACCAATACCATTTTCGTCAGCAAATGGGCACAAACTGTTCTCAACTGATCTTCCACTTTCCTCATTCGCTCAACACGCTGAACCACTTCCGCTTCTAAAAAAGGTAGATAATGTTGCCATTCTGCAGGCATATCTCCGATTTTACAATAGGCAACTGTAGTCATGCTTTCTCACCTTTTAGAATGGTTTCCTGTTCTTTGGCAAATAAAGAACAGCCTAGACCTGCCAAAAGCAGTCCAACCGTAGCAATAAGTGCATATTGATAAGAAAGCATTTCTGAAAAGTAACGACCAGTCACTGTTAATGTAGTCGCGACAAGCGCAATTCCTGCAGCCGCGCCAACTCGATTGAGCATATTGTACAGTGTTGTTGCTTTACTCATTTGGCTTTTCGCTACATGATGAAAGGCAGAGATTTGAGAGCCGATTACGCTATGACCTAAACATATACCCATTGCGAACATCAAGCCGCGCAATAGCCAAGGGTTTGCAGAAGGACCAATGATGGCGATGCAGCAAAAAATAATAACAGTCCCGATCAGACCAAGACGTACTGTGAAAAGCATGCCAAAACGTTTAGCCGTTCCAGGCAGTAATTTTGATGCCACCATCAATCCGAGTGCTTCGGTAAACGTAATTAGGGAGCTTTCTAACGGTGAAGCCGAGTAAGTATATTGATACATAAGAGGGAACAGGTAAAGCATTCCCATTAAGGCACCCATAGAACACATCGCAACAAGACTTGAAGAACGAAACTGTGGCTCTTCATAAAGACGTACATCTAGAAGAGGTTCCTTTATTTGTTGTTCATATACATAAAAGCGTCTTAATAAAAATACACCGATGACCGCGCTTATTACGACAGCTAAAGAAATACCTTGAGAAGCAATGAGACTAAGTGTCAGCATTAACATTGGCAAACCGATTGCAATGAGCACATAGCCCTTCGTATCAAATGGTGCTTTAAATAGCTCGAACTCGTTGACGGCATAAAGCCCGATCAGTACGATTATGAGGCCAAACGGAATATTAATGAAAAACGCCCAGTTCCATGATAAATATTCGGAAAACAGTCCTCCCACAAGGGGGCCAATCGCCGGTGCAAAAGCGATTGGCAATACTAATGAACGGGACAGGTTTTGTCTTTCAGGTGGAGAAAATGTCCGAAATAGCAAGGTCATGCTCACAGGTGTAATAATACCCCCTGCCAGTCCTTGCAGAACCCGTGCCAGAATAAGTGCCTCCAAGCTGTCCGCCAACCCGCATAGTAGAGAAGCAAATGTAAACATACTGACAGAAAGCAGGTACATTTTTTTTACGCCGAAACGATTGCTTAAATAGCCGGCAGCAGGCAACGCAACAGCAATGCTGACAAGGTAACCGATATTAATGGCGTTTGTCGCACCTGGAGCTACACCAAATTCATTGGCAATTGTGGGAAGTAGCACGTTGACGATTGTTCCATCAATGGAAACCATGAACATCGCCACTACATAGAGAACGATAATAATTGCGCGTTGGGCTTTCATCCTAAAAGACTCCGCAGACTTTTAGGTCTCATATCCACCCATGTTTCTTCTATATATAGTTGACACGATGCTTTTATAGCTGGTCCGAAAGCAATCTCCCATCCAGCAGGGGCAGGAATCGCTGCTGGCCATAAGGAATATTGTTCTTCCGCATTTCGCAAAACATAGTATTCACGATCAGCTTGTTCAAAAGGGTTAGACATACATTTTTTTCTCCTTTACTAAGTGGTTGATTAAAGTTTGACCGATTTCATTTAATGGGATGGATTGACACATATCTTTATGGCGACAGGCAATATCAATCTGTGTTAGCTCTCCCTTGATATATGGTTTCCATGACGCTACATCAACATCAGGTATCCAATCTGGTACGAGTGTAGATTTATAAAATAAAAGGTCTCCATTATAAATTTGAGGCTTATGTTTTTTCAATAAGTTAATCGAGTTTTTATAAACTTCTTTTAAGCGTAAAATCGTCGTTTCATCCAATGTAGCAATTGCACTTCCTTCAGCTTTCAATGCGTCTATCACATATTCCTGAGTAACCTCATCTTCCATGTCAGGTTCAAAGCCGGCTAGGGCAAGCAGCGCAACAAGAGCCTCCTGTTCCTCGGTCAATTCAACTGGAGGAACGAATGTAAACGGATAAGCATCCAAAATGCAAAGAAGCGATACAGATTCTCCTTGTCGTTCCAGTTGTACAGCCATTTCCTGAACGACATTTCCGCCAAGTGACCAGCCGAGCAAACGATAAGGTCCTGTTGGTTGAATTTCCTTAATTGCCTCAATATAGCTCATTGCCATTTCAGTCAACGAGTGAGGGAATTCGCAGTCTTCCGCAATACCTTGCGCTTGAATGCCGTAAAGGGCAAATTCAGCAGGCAGATTTTTTAATAGTCCGGCATAGCACCAACTCAATCCGCCGGCAGGATGAATGGCAAAGATCGGCTGTTCCCCAGCACGCAGCGGCAGAACAACGTTTAAAGCTTGAGAATCCTTTCCATTTTGCAGAGCATGGGCCAGTCCGGATACGGTAGGTGCTTCAAATAGATGTCCGATTGCGAGCTCTTTACCGAAAGCCTCGCGAATGCGTCCAATAAGCTGAACGGCTAATAACGAGTGGCCGCCAAGTTCAAAGAAGCTGTCGTCTGTTCCAACCTGTGGAAGATTCAGTACTTCACAGAATAGTTCACAGAGCAAAGTTTCCTGTGGTGTTTTTGGTAAAACAAGCTCCTGCAATGTGATGACTGGTGCAGGAAGCTGCTTCGTATCGAGCTTTCCGTTCGCTGTTAGTGGCATCTGCTCCAAGCAAGTGTAGCTAGTCGGGACCATATAGGCTGGTAACGACAAGGAAGCGAAATCCTTTAGCATTTGTTCGGTTACAGCACTGCCTTGCTCCGGAATATAGTAGGCAGCCAAGCGTACATCTTCTTTTCGATCTTCTCTAGCGATGACAGCTACTTGTGCAATTTGCGAATGTTTCAGAAGAACTTGTTCGATTTCACCAAGTTCGATACGGAATCCACGTATTTTCACTTGATGATCGATACGTCCGATATAATCCAACTCGCCGTTTTTCGTCCATCGAGCTAAATCACCAGTACGGTACATACGACTTCCCGGAGTGCCATAAGGGTTGGCGATAAAACGTTCAGCAGTAAGGGATGCCTGATTTAAATAACCTTGTGCCAAACCTTCTCCTGTGACATACATTTCACCAACAACACCAGGCGGAACAGGCTTTAACTGCTCATCAAGAACATAAATATTCAAATCGGGAATCGCCGTACCAATCAAGCTATTCGCCTGTGACTGGCTAAGCTCTTCGTTTAAACTCAAGTAGCTGACATGTACGGTTGTCTCCGTGATGCCATACATATTCACAAGGGTAGGGGCATCTTCCGGATGTCGGTCATACCATTCCTGTAAACGAGTGAGATTAAGTGTCTCACCACCAAAAACAATGTAACGAAGCGCCAGTTTTTCGGATAATTCGGGCTGTTCTTTATCCACCGTCATTAGCTGATAGAAAGCGGATGGTGTTTGGTTCAGCACCGTAATTTTCTTCTCGGCAAGCAATTCCAAAAAGTCGATTGGCGAGCGGCTTACGTTGTATGGAATGACGACAAGCTCGCCACCGTATAACAGGGCGCCCCAAATTTCCCATACCGAAAAGTCAAATGCATAGGAATGGAAGAGTGACCAGCGATCTTCTTCATTGAAGTGGAACCATTCATTTGTTGCATCAAGTAAGCGGATGACATTTTGGTTAAGAATCACCACACCCTTTGGTCGGCCTGTTGATCCGGATGTATAAATAACATAGGCTGGATTCATTGGGTGAAGGATGCCTAGTCGGTCGTGATGTTTAATGTTTTCAGAAGGATATGATGCAAGAGGAAGCTCCTCCATTACGATGACTTCCAGTGCATTCATTGCTTCTGCTTCCTGCTTCAGGTCGATGGAAGTGATTAAGCAGCTAGGTGCTGAATCCTTTAATATATAGTCAATACGTTCCTGCGGATAAACAGGATCAATCGGTACATAGGCAGCTCCTGTTTTAAGCACAGCTAAAATACTGACAATCATTTCGACGGAGCGCGGCATTAAAAGTGCTACAAATGTTTCAGTTGTAACTCCCTTTTCGAGTAAAATATGCGCCAGTTGATTCGCTTTACGATTTAGGGCCAGATAAGTAAGCTCCTCATTGTCGTCACTTACGGCAATGCGTTGTGGATGCATTTCTGCAATCGCTTCGAATTGTTCGGCTATCGTTTTTTGTTCGCTTATATGACCTTTCGGGTTCCAGTCAAGCAGCACTTTTTTCTGTTCACCTTCCAACATCACATTCAGCTCAGACAGGATTGGGTTATTCATCACCTGTTCAAGTACGGAAACATAGCGTTGCATGAGAGCGGACACCGTTGCTGTTTCATATAAATCAGTTCGGTATTCTACCAATACCTCGATGCCGTTTGGTTTGTCGCCAACGAATTCCTCACGCATTTCAATGTTTAGATCGAATTTCGGTTGACCCACTGTATGCAACTGAATGTCAGCTTTTTGATTCTCTAATACGAGTGACGGCTGAGGTGTGTTTTGCAAGGCAAACATAATCTGGAATATCGGATGCTGTGAAGGGACACGTGTCGGCTTCAAGCGTTCTACAATATGGTCAAAAGGAACATACTGGTGCTCCATTGCTTCAATGCATGTTTGTTTCACTCGCTCCAGTAATGTTACAAAGTCAGGGTCTCCGGAAGTATCCGTCCGCATGGCTACTGTATTTATGAACATACCGACATTTGCCAGCAATTCTTCCTGATCACGGCCGGCCATTGGACTACCGAGAATCAGATCCTCGCCTGCACCGAGTTTCGTCATTAAAGCTAAAAATCCACTTTGAAGCACCATGTACAGAGTAGCCTGTTTATTTTTAGCGAGCTGCTGTAATCGTCTATGAAGCGCAGCATTGATTGTAAAAGTCAATGTCTCGCTGTCTGGTTTAGACTGGAATTGACGCTTTCCATCGCGGACAAGCTCAATTTCATCCGGTGCATTCTTTAATTTTTCCGTCCAGTAAGATAAGTTGTCGTTTGTGTAAACACCGTGCGTTTGTTGCCAAACCGCAAAGTCATGATATTGAATCGTTAACGGCTCGAGCTCATGAAGGTCATAGGCAAGCTGCAGATCTTCGGTAAATGTCGCAAGTGACCAGCCATCCGCACTAATATGATGAAACACGACTACCAGAGTTTTCATATTAATAAGCGTCACACGGAATCCAGGCTCATGTTTTAAATCGAAAGCATAGCGTGTGCAAGCTTTAATTTTGGACTGCACTTCGTCTAGGGCAACTTCCTCAATGAGAACTTTAGGCGCTTCATCAACTATTTGCTGATAGGGCACACCATCCACTGCTGGATAAATTGTCCGTAATATCGCATGTTTTTCTACAACTTTACCAATAACTTTAATCAGTTTTAAAACATCAATTGGCTGTTCGAATGTATAAACAAGTGGAATATTATAAGATGCACTTGATTCGTCCAGTTGCTGAATAAACCAAAGACTACGCTGTGCATGCGATAAAGGAATTCTTTCCACCTGTTGTCTGTCAATGACAGCAAGCGATTTTTTCTTCGCTTGTTCTACAACTTGAGCCAACTCTTTTACAGTAGGTTGATTGAAAATGACGGAAATGGATAAATCGATTGCGAACGTTTTCCGTAATTGCAATAGCAGCTCTGTTGCTAATAGGGAATGTCCTCCTAGCTGAAAGAAGTTTTCGTCGATTCCCACTGAATTGAGCTTTAAAATTCCTTTAAAAAAGTCGCATATCGTTTCTTCAGTACGTGTTGTTGGTTCCATTTTTTCTATATGTGAAATAATAGGCTGAGGCAGTTTCATCCGGTCAACCTTACCATTATTCGTTAGTGGGAATGTCTCCATGAAAACAAAGTGAGCAGGTACCATATAATCGGGCAATCTTGCAATCAGCTGCTGTCTGTATTGTTCCTCTGTTTCATGACCCATCACATAGGCAACAATCCGTTTATCGCCGGGTTGATCTTCACGTATCATGACAACAGCCTGTTCAATCGCTGCAATTTCTTCAAGCGCATTTTCGATTTCTCCCAATTCAATACGGAAGCCTCGGATTTTCACTTGATGGTCGGCGCGGCTAATATAATGAAGGTTGCCATCTGCCTGCCATACAACTAAATCACCAGTCCGGTACATTCGTTTCCCGTCAGCAAAAGGGTTTGCAACAAAACGCTCAGCTGTTAAAGAACGGCGATTATAATAACAACGAGCCAATCCGTCACCAGCGATATATAATTCACCAACGACTCCAATTGGAACTGGCTGTAGCATGGCATCCAGTACATAAACCTCGGTCCGGTCAATGGCAGATCCTAGTGAAGGAGCGTCTTGCCTATTAATTTCAGTACAAGTTGACCAGATCGTTGTTTCGGTAGGACCATACATATTGTGGACAGTTGCGCCGGCTTCCAATAATGACTGAGCAAGACTTCTTGAGAGTGCTTCACCACCAACAAGTACAGTGAGTCCGTTAAGCGCATCTTTGGCGTACTGCACCATCATCTGCCAAACGGTCGGCGTTGCCTGCATGATGGAAATATTTTGCTGCTCGATTAGCGTCTGCATCAGAATTGGATCTTGAACTTGTTCTTTAGTTGCCAGATGAATGGATGCCCCATACAGCAACGGTAAATAAAGCTCCAATGCCGAAATATCGAAAGAAATCGTTGTAATCGCCAGTAAATTGTCCTTTTCAGATAGTGAAAATTGGCACTGCATCGCCTGTAAGAAGTTCACTAAGCTTGGCATTTCTACAACGACGCCTTTTGGATTACCTGTTGAACCGGATGTATAAATCATATAAGCAGTCTGTCCGATGCAAGAAGTAATCGGTTCGTATATTTGCTTGGAAGGTTGCAATGGCACAATTGGTGTTCCTTTTGCAATAAAGGAAACCTCTCCGTTAACTAGAACAATTTTAGGGCAAGCATCCTCGATCATATAAAGCAGCCGTTCTGCCGGATAAGTAGGATCCATTGGAATATAGGCAGCACCCAGCTTGAAGCAGGCAAGCATCGTAGCAACCATTTCAATCGACCGTTCCATGCAAATTCCTACAAAGTCTTCGAGTCCAATGTCATGCGCTTTCAATTGATGGGCAATTCGCCCGACAAGCAGGTCGAGTTCGGCGTACGTGATATGTGTATCATTTATTTTGATAGCGGTAGCACCAGGCATGTTCTGCATCTGCTTTTTAAACAATTCATAAACTGTGATGTTATTCAGTTCACTGACAGGACCTTGTTTATCCTGGAACATTACGACCTCTTCATTTAATAGGATTGGCAATTGAAAAATTGGTGCATCTACTCTGTCCAACAGCAAATCAAGAAATTGAAGGAAACGCTCAGAATGATGTTCCAGTTCTACTTTGTCATAAATGTCCGCGTTTGCTACAAGATCGAACTGCATGCCATGAGGCGTACTGTAAAAGTTGAACGAAATATCCTCAACCGGACCTGTCACAAGTTTCCTGTTTTCGACTTTCACATTCCCAAACATATAGTTTTCATAAAACGGCATGAAATTAATTTCCGGACCGTACAACTGATCATCGGTTGTCAGCAGCAAATCACGGCGCATCTGCTCTTGACGGTAATATTGATGCGGTTTCATCTCATCCATTAAGCCCTTGACGATTTGACAAAGCTCTTCAAATGTTTGCTCCGTATTGAAAGAAGCACGTAAAGGTAAAATATTAACTCGCGTACAGGGCACAGACATTGCCTTATGTCCAAAACGGTTCATCATCGGGATGCCAACAATGACATCCTTCGCCTGTGTCATACGTTTCGTATAAGCAATTACTGCGGCACTAATGACTTCCTGCATGTTTACGTGCAATTGCTTACTAAATTGTTGCAAGTTCATCCACGTTGCTGAAGAAAGGGGGGCTTGATGTAAAAGTACTTGTCCCATTTTGCTGCTTTTTTTTCTGCTAAGTGAGATGACTTCTGTTTCTTGCAACTTAGAAATCCAATAGGCAGCATCCTTATTTGCCTGTTCGGAAGTTTTATATTGCAGCTCCTGCTCAACCATTTGAACATAATTGCCAAAGTGCTTTGTATAGGGCTTATTTTGAACTAAAGCTGAGTAGCGCTCGTTAATTTGCTGAAATATCAACCGGAAACTATAGGCATCACTTACAAGATGGTGGATACGTAAGTAGAGAAAGTGCTCTTCGGAAGACGCAGAGAATAGTATGGCACGTACTAAAGCGTCCTTTCCTAAGTTGCGTACTATTTCCACGTCTGCTTGCATGTGTAAAAATGCCTCTTCTGTTGAACATGTTATCTTTTCTGCCTGAAACGTAATAGTAGAAGGGATTGTCTGATAAAGTGAGCCTTCTTCTTCCGAACATTTGATATGCAGCCCAACTGCGCTTCCAATAGTGGCATCTACGGCCTGCAAAAGTAAATCGGTATCGATTGAAGCAGGAATATGTAAATACTCCGCTGTATTGTATAAAGGACTTTCCGTCAGATGGTGGGCATACCATATCCCAGTAGCAGCTTCAGTTAAAGGGAAACGTAATTCGGTCATTTCTTTCATCCTCCGTAATCAGCTGCGTATTCTTTAATTAGAGCATGCCAGGCCTTGATTGTTGGATTGTCAGCGAGCTGGATAAATGTAAGGGGAAACCCTTTTTGGCGCAGCTCCTCAACGATTGTCATCATCGTAATGGAGTCGATGCCGACATCCAGTAAATAATCCTCATCTGAAATAGTATCTATAGGCTCTGTCACATACGATGCGACAAAAGCGCGGAGCTGTTCAATTGTAAAATCAGTTTGAATTGCCATAATATCAACCTTCTTTTCTTAATATTCAGTATTTTAAGTGTGTAACTGTTGTTCAAAGGAAAGGCGCAAATCTTTTTTAGAAACTTTACCAAGATGGGTCAACGGAAAGCTCTCCACAAATAGTATTTCATCCGGAATTTTGTACGTTGCCAAACCTCGTTCCCGCAGGAAAGATTTCAATTGGCGCTTCGTCACATCAGAATTTCTTAAAATAATAAAGGCACAACTTTTTTCACCCATATAGTAATCAGGCATAGCAACGATTGCTGCGTCATGTACAGCGGGATGGGCAAGCAGCATATTTTCAACTTCCTCTGCCGCTATTTTTTCACCACCCCGGTTAATTTGATCCTTAGCACGACCCTCCACAATGAGATAACCATCTTCAGTTTGACGTACAATATCGCCAGTCCGGTAAAAACCATCTTTTGTGAAGGCTTTTTCATTATGTTCAGGGGCTTTATAGTATCCCTGAATAGTGTAGGGACCACGTGTCAACAGATGTCCTGCTTCTCCAATCGGTAATTCTTGATCATCATCGTCAACGACTTTCACTTCATCATACGGTGACATTGGTCGACCTTGTGTATGGATAACGATTTCATCCGGGTCGTCCAATCTTGTGTAGTTTACTAAGCCTTCAGCCATGCCGAACACTTGTTGTAGCTGGCAATCAAATACCGGTCGAACTCGTTTGGCAGCTTCAGCGCTGAACTTGGAGCCTCCAACAAGCATTACTTCCAAGCTAGACAGATCCTCTTTGTGGTTCGGCTTAATATCCAGCCAATGAAGGGCAAGGGAAGGGACAAGCTGAACCATTGTCACGCGGTGCATTTCAATAAGCGGGAAAGCCACATCTGGACTTGGAGAAGAACTTAATACGATCTTTCCACCTGCATACAGTACGCCCAAAATACCTGGGGAACTCATCGGATAGTTATGAGAAACTGGCAAAACGACCAAAAGCACAGTATCTTCCGTCACATGGCAATGCTCCACGCTTAATTTAACCGTGTACATATATTCATCATGTGTACGCGGAATAAGTTTGGAAATACCAGTGCTTCCTCCTGACAGCTGCAAGAAAGCTACTTCATTTCCTTTCACTGTCGGAAAATCAATTGACTGTGTAGTAAATAGCGAATCAAAAGGAGTAAATTCCTGTGCGTCACCAAGAACAATAATGTGCTCTAACGAAGAAACCTCCTGCTGTACTTGTCTTGCGAGACTACGGTAATCAAATCCACCAAAAGAATCCATGACGATATAGGCCTTTGCTTCAGTAAATTCGCAAAAATAG
The DNA here is from genome assembly GCF_014836935.1 of Solibacillus merdavium. GTDB lineage: Bacteria > Bacillota > Bacilli > Bacillales_A > Planococcaceae > Solibacillus > Solibacillus ferritrahens. The sequence continues at coordinate 70,412 of NZ_JACSPW010000007.1, forward strand.
CGGATTTCATTATAACGGTGAGAAGGCAGTGAAAAAACAGGCAATGCGCCAATTTTAAATAAGGCAAATACGATTTCGACATAGCCGGCGACATTTGGGAGCTGTACAACGACCCGATCCTCTTTTTGAATTCCTAGTAACAGAAGCCCATTAGCTAATTGATTTACTCGTTCATTTAGCTGCGAATATGTAAGTGTGCGCTCATGATCAATGACTGCCACATTTTCAGCAAACTGACGAGCTCTATCATCAAGCATTTGACCAATCGTTAAACCTTCCCAACAGCCCGCCTGACGATAAAAGGCAGCTCTGTCATCCGGCCATGGTGTAAAGCCATCCAACATTTAAGAAACCTCCTTGATACAATTGATGTTAGTGAATAAATAACAATGATATTGATAATCATTATCAATATCATTGTAAGAGATATGCTACGCTTTTAAATATTTATAGTCAATAAACGATGGACAATTTGATTCAATAAGACCAAGTGATCTGGTCCTTTAGACTTTTCTTATTATTATATAAATTAAAAATACTGTATCTTAAAGTGGAGTTTAATTTGCATGTGGCTAATCATATTAGCCTTAGTTGACGCTTCGGCTTTTAAAGAAAAATCGGTTCTATGATATAATGGTTCCAATTTAAGGTGGTTATGGAAATAATGCTTTACCGATATCACCTTCAAAGATCAACTAAAAAAGAGAGAAGGAAACAGGATGAGAAAAACGACATTAAGCATTTTAGCTGCTTGTCTCCTTTTAGTAGGCTGCAGTAATGAAACAGAAGAGCCGTTAAAAGACCGTGTAATAGAAGCAATGGAAAATAAAGAGTATGAAAAAGCGTTAACTTTAATAGAGGAAAATCCAGATGGTAGTCCAGACGATGAAGATACAAAGACTCTGTATGCACAGCTTCAGGAATTTAAAGAAGTAAAGGATGCGAGAGACAATGCAGATTGGGATGGTGTTTTGGAAAAGGCGCATCCAATGCTTGAAAATCCCTCATTGGAAAGCAGTTTGAAAGCGGAGTTAGAAAAAATGATTGTAGAAGCCGAAGTGGAAATTAATAATAGTATTAAAGAGAACAATGAACAAAATTCCGCTAACTCAAAGGAAAAGTATTTAGCTAAAATAGCAGAAGTAGAAAATGGGATAAAAGAATTGGACCCAGTATTTGAAAATGGTACTCAAATTGAATTAACAGAAGCCCAGGTAGAAGTATTCGAGCGATGGGATAACCTAATGAATGAAATCTATAAAGAACTAGAAACACAACAACTTTCACCGAACGACATGAACAAACTAAGAGAAGAACAGAAAAACTGGTTAACGCATCGTGATGAGAAAGCAGCAGAAGCAGCATCAAAGTTTGAAGGCGGTTCAATGAAAAATTTAGAATATGCTAGCGTACAAGCACAGTTAACTAAAGAAAGAAGTTATGAATTAGTTGAAAAGTATATGAAATAAAGGAAATGAGACTGTATGGTTATGATACCGTACAGTCTTTTTCCGTATGTAGCAAGAATTTCTAATATAGTGACTGGATCTTCTAATAAGCCCTGAAAATGTTCAAATAACCTACCCGAATGTTCTAATATCACATCGGAATCTTCTAATATCCCCCATAACTGTTCTAATAAAATCATCCTCATAACAAGCTAAATAATTTAAGTAAATCGCTACTTTTATAGAAATCCCAAGAATAAATTAGAATAAACATTCAAATACCGTAACGAACACTACAAAATAATGGAGGGGATTTATGGAATGGCAAGAAAAGTGGGATGTTGTAGTTGTAGGGAGTGGAGCAGGAGGGTTGGTCGCAGCAATAACGGCTGCCTATAATGGTCAGAAAGTATTGCTAGTAGAGAAATCGGATGTATTCGGAGGTTCATCTGCCTTATCAGGAGGGGGACTGTGGATTCCGAACAACCATGTATCAAAAAAGGCTGGCTTACAGGATAGTGAGGAAGAGGCTTTAACGTATATGGAAGACGTGATTGAGGATAAGGGACCCGCCTCAACACACGAACGGAAAGTTGCCTACATCAAAAACGGCTCCAAAATGGTCAGTTTCTTGGAGAAATTAGGAATGCAGTGGATTGCTGCACCACTCTACCCAGACTATTATCCAGAACGTCCTGGCGGTAAAATAGGTCGCTCAATTGAAGGGGATGTTTTCGACTTAAGAGAATTAGGGGAATATGAATCACTACTAAGAAAAGGATTAATGGAAATGCCCTTCCCACTATACTCAGGCCGTGTTTATTCAGTGCCGCGGACTTTTACGAGTATGAAGGATTTCACAAATGTATCAGGGATGCTATTTAGCGGCATAAAATATAAATTACAAGGTAAACACGCAACATCAATCGGACAAGGGCTCGTATCACGTCTCATTAAAATGGCATTGCTGCAAGGTGTAACGATTCGACTGTCAGCTCCATTAAAGGATTTAATTATCGAAAATGACGAAATTATAGGAGTCGAAATAGAACAAGATGATGTACCACATTTCATTGAAACAAAGGCAGTCATATTAGCAGGTGGCGGCTTTGAGCGTAATGAAGAATTACGGCGTAAATATCATAATATCGGCTCCGAATGGTCTTCGGCAAGTATTGGAAATCAAGGCGACATGCTCCTCATTGCGCAAAAGCACAATTTAGATACAGCACTTTTAGACGAGGCATGGTGGGGACCGACTGCCATCAATGATGACGGTTCACCGAGCTTTTTAGTATATGAACGTTCGTTGCCACATACGATTATCGTCGATCAGGAGGGCAATCGATATTTCAACGAGGCGGAATCGTATGTCGATGCAGGACGTGCGATGCTCGATCAGCAGGAAAAGGCAAAGAAGGCGATTCCTTCATGGATGATTATGGAAAGCCGCCATCGAAACCGTTATTTATTCGGTTCGATGATGCCGCGCATGGTACCGAAAAAATTATTGAATTCAGGATGGCTAAAGCGTGCGGATTCCATTGAGGATTTGGCAAAAATTTGTGGTATTGATGTGGAAGGGCTACGAAAAACGATCGACCGTTTCAACACATTTGTCGACAATGGTAAGGATGAGGACTATAAGCGTGGCGATTCAGCGTACGATAATTATTACGGGGACCCTGCATATACCAATCCGAACCTCGGACATATTAATAAGCCACCTTTCTATGCAGTGAAAGTATACCCGGGTGATCTTGGGACAAAAGGTGGCATCGTGGCAGACGAGCATGGTCAGGCTTTACGTGACGGGAAACCGATTACGGGATTGTACGCGACAGGCAACTGCTCGGCATCCGTTATGGGCAAAGTGTATCCAGGTCCAGGCTCAACACTCGGACCAACAACGGTATTTGGCTATATTTCAGCGAACCATATTAAAAGCACGATGTTTGAAGAGGCAGAAGTAGAAACTATATAAAATAAAAGCGAATTAACAAATGGAACAGAGCAAAAGTTCCGAAAGTTAATTCGCTTTTTTCATAATAAGCTGCAAAATTTCATTTGCACAAATGGCATCGGCGTCTGCAGTATGATGCTTCAGGAGTGGAATATTGTATGTGTCGGCTATTACATTTAAGTTATTTTTAGGACTGTTTAAATATTTGCGTGCCAGCAACACTGTGCATGCAGCTTTATTTATAGGGCGTATGCCATTTCGAAATAGCTCAAGCGCCAAAAAGCTATACCAATCAAAACCAATATGATGGCTAACAATCGGCAAATCGCCTAAAAAATTCTTAAAGCTGTGAATAACAGGAGTGATTGTTTGTTCATTTTTCACACGTTCATTTGTTATTCCGTGAATATGCGAATTTTTGATCGGCTTTTCAGGATTCACAAAGCGGTGAAAAAGGTCAATTGTTTCCCCGTTACGTACTTTTAATGCAGCAATTTCTACAATTTTATCCCCCCGCGCAGCAGAGCCACCGGTTGTTTCAATATCTACTACGACATACTCAGTCGCTTGCTCCAACATATGCACCATGTCCGCTACCTTCAAGCGTGGACTGTAACTCGTCATAAAGGTTCTTAAATATTGGGCAGCAAGCTTCGTATTGTAATAATGACCATACAAAGAGCGAGCAATATAGCCGTGCTTTTCTAATTCATCAATAGCCTCTTTTGGATAGCTGGCAACTAATGCTTCCTGCTTGGCGAAGCTTACAATCGAGCAAGTAATAAAAATTCTTATGTGCACTCGTTCAATTTTCATAATCTTCCCCTCCCAAATGAAACGTTTGTTCTTTTATTGAATCATATTTTAATCGTATAATGCTAGAAATTTGGCTGGAAATTACGAAGTCAGCTGGCAAAAAACAATAATCAAAAAACGCAAAAGCTTATAAATGCTTTTGCGTTTTTGATTATACTATTAAATTTTAAATTGGTTTACTTGCTCTTGTATTTCTAGAGCGCCTTCACTTACTGATTTCGCTACATCGTTAATTTCCTGCATGGTAGCAGTCTGTTCTTCCACCGAAGCGGTAACAACACTTATTTCATCTGCAGCATTGTTAGAGGCATGGGCCATTTCGGCAACAGATGCGGCAACTTCCTCGGTACTTGCAGAAATTTCCTCGGAGGTAGCAGATACTTCCTGGATTTGGGCAGTCATTTCTGTGATAGCACCGACAATATTATTGAACGATACTTGCGCATTTTTTAAATAGCTTACACCTTGATCGACATTTTGTGCCGTTGTGCTTACGCTTTCTTCTACTTCTTTTGTATCTTTTTGAATCGCAGTTGTTAAGCCGGCAATTTGTGCAGCAGAGTTTTTCGATTGCTCTGCTAATTTACGTACTTCATCAGCAACAACCGCAAATCCTTTACCGTGTTCACCTGCACGCGCAGCTTCAATGGCAGCATTTAAAGCGAGCAAATTCGTCTGGTCTGTAATATCGGTAATAACTTTTGTAATGTTTTCGATTTCGGCAGACTGTTTACTAAGCTGTTTAATTTTTTCTTTTGTATCATGGGACGACTGCTGAATAACAGACATTTGCTGTTCTGCTGTTTGCAATGTTTGCCCGCCTTCTCCTGCAATAGTTTGCATATCTATCGCCTGAGAATTTAGTAATTGAGCGGCCTCGGCGATTCGACTTACTCCTTGTGCCGTTTCATCCATTGCAACAGCACAGTCATTTCCAATAGCTGCAGCTTGTGCACTGCCTAAAGCGACTGCTTCCACACGTTTTGCAATATCATTTGAAGCGGTTGTCACCTCATCGGTACTGCTTGCAAGTTGTTCTGTGGCCGCGGTTGCACTTGATACATTTAGTGAAACGTTGCTGATTAAGTTAGACAGGTTGGCTTTCATCGTATTAAAGGCAGCAGCAAGTTGGTTTATTTCATCCTTTGTGTTGACTTTAATATCTTGCTCGCGTAAATCTCCGCTTGCAATTACATTTGCAGCGTCTGTCAACTTGCGTAATGGACGTGTAATACTTAGTGTAATAAAAATTGCTAAAGTAATGGCAATCAAATTACCGATAACTGACAGAGTGATTACTACAGTTTTACTCATCTTTGCAGTTTCAGTTGTTTTAGTATTTGTAGTATCCATTAGTGCCTTTTGACTAGCAACAAATTCATCGATCGTTTCCTGAATTTCAACGTTTGTTGGTACGGCGAACTCAAATAACATGTTATAAGCTTTATCCAGGTCGTTGTTGTCCACATAACGAATTACTTCATATACATATTCATCATATAAAGCTTGTTGCTCTTTTAATTTAGCTAATTTTTCTTGTACATCAGCCGTGTTAGACAGAGCTTCAAGGTCACTGATTTTTTCGTTTATTATTTCTATTTGGGAATTCAGATTTTCTAAAACGGATGCATCCTTGCGTAAAATATAAGCATTTATATATAGTCCCTGCAAAGATGTAGCATTTTGAATTGTCGATAACTCCATTACTCTGTAAACTCGATCTTCTATTACAAAAGAATAGTCTTCATCTATTTCTGTCATTTTACCGATAGAAAAAGTGGAGAGTACTACTAGTATCAAAATAATGATACTAAAGATTGTAAATAATTTTTTTCCGATTGTCATATTTTTATTGTCCCCCATATTTTTATAGTAATAAATACATATATATCTTCGGTTGAAGTGTTAGGAGTTTAATACTATTTATTAGATTTTTTAATAGATAGTTTATTTAGATAACTATAAAAACGAGACCCTTCGTATTTCGAAGCGAGAGGTAAGCCGTTATAAGCACATCATGAAACATATTGATGAAAATGAGAAAAAAGAAAAAAATAAACAGAACTGCACAACGCCGCGTACTATTCACTTTAAATTTGGTGATTAATGCGCGGTTTTATCAGTGAGTTTGTTGGCAAACTAATTAAGTATACAGCCCAAAAATAACAAAATAGGTACTTTTTACCTGTTTAGTTTTTGAAATGTAGGGAAAAGGAAATATTTAATTGGGAACTAAAGCATGATACATAATTAAAAAAACGTTGTATACTATTATTATCAGACATTTCAGTAAAAAGGAGTTGACTTAGAGGAAGATGGAATTTACTTATCAAACGAAACGCAATACATTATTGCTTTGGGTTATTACAGGGGTGCCTATCATGGGCGCTTTATATTTTTACTTTCCTAGTCAACCAATTGACCTGGAAATTTTTGTGTATTTACTGATATTTGGCATTATTACTACAGCGATTCCATTTCAAGTAGGCGATACGACAATTGTCCTATCGCAATGGGTGACGTTAACTGCCTTTCTTCTATATGGTATCGGTGCAGAAATGATTATTGTTCAATTTAGTCTTATACCGATTATTTATCAAATGAGAAATCGTCCAGATATGGTTACTCGTGTTTTGTTCATTTCTTGGATGTTTGTAATATCATCGTTTTTAGCTGCCGGAGTTGTCCATTTACTGGGCTTTGAAATAGGAAACTCAAATTTAGGGCATTTGCTACTGTATGGGTCACTATTTGCACTTATCCATTTGTTTGCAAATCACTTAATCTTATTTTTACGTGATCGATTAATAGGAATTAAGGAAAAGTTATTTAGTGAGCATACAATGTGGGATTACAGCAGTATTCTTATTACATTACCGTTTTCCATAACATTAGTAATTATGATTAATGAATTAGGCATACCTGCAATTTTCCTGTTAGGGGTTCCTTTCTTTGTCATTACATTTGTCGTTAAGATGTACAATATTTCAGAACGGGTGAATTATTCCCTTAGTAAAGCGAGTGCATTTGGTCATGAGCTTGCTGACCGATTAAGTGCCCAGCAAATTGTGGATTTATTTATTCATAGGGTGAGCCAGCTTTTCCCGCATGATGCAATCTATATTGTCGATCATATTAATGGGAAATATGTAATTCTCCGTGCAAGAATTGATAGACAAGATAGGGAAGTCCATACAGATTCGGATTCGATACAGAACTCATTTATTAGTGAGTACTTTCAATCCGAAGAAAAAGGTGTATATGGCAATACAAAAGAGTGGATGAACAAGGCACCTGATTTTTTAACATATGATATGAACAGTATTATGATTGTTCCAATTCATCGAAATCAGCGTACTGAAGGGGTAGTCCTTTTAACAGCACGTAAGAAAAACGCATTTGAAAAGTATCAAATGGATATCGTTCATTTGTTATCGACGTATTTTGCTGTCTCGCTGGAAAAGGCAAAGTATATAAGTGCAGCTGTAGAGCGTAGTGAGACATGTGCATTGACGGGTCTTTATAATTATCGCTATGTTGATAGGATGTTGGCTGTAGAGCAGGATCGTATTTTAGCTAATCCGCATTTGCAGTTTTCCTTATTAATGATGGATATTGACCATTTCAAAAGAATCAATGATACGTACGGCCATCATGCAGGAAATATTGTCCTAAAGGAATTTGCGAAAATATTGGAAAGCTTTGTTCCTGAAGGGGCAATCTTAGCGCGGTATGGTGGTGAAGAGTTTGTAATGCTCATTCCTCATATGAATAAATCCGAAGCAGCCGAGTTGGGTGAAAAAATACGCCAAAAAATCGAAATTAAACCGTTTTTAATTGAATCTGATTTGACTGAAACACATCAGGAAGAGAAAATCCATATTACAGTAAGTATTGGCGTATCAAATGTTCCGGAAGATACGGACGAAATGATAGGGCTATTGAGAAATGCTGATCGTGCCCTTTATATAGGAGCAAAACAGGCAGGACGAAATAAAGTTGCGGAATATGTGAAATAATAGAAATACGATTAGAAGCAGTTCAAATTTTACGATAAGTAAAGTTGAACTGCTTTATTTTAATGCCTGCATCCAAGACTTTTTGAATGATTTTGAATCCGAGTGATAATTCATACTTTTTTTATCTGAATAATGTATGATATTAATAGAATCGTCAAAAAAATAGATTTAAAAATCGGAGGAATGAAAGATGGCAAAGATTTATGTTATCCATGAAAATGATGATTGGACACGTCATTTAGTTACGCGACTGGAAGAATTAAATTTACCATATGAAACGTGGCATTTAGATGAGGGGATTGTTAACCTATCAGAGGCACCTCCAGAAGGTGTGTTTTACAATCGAATGAGCGCGTCATCTCATACACGTGATCACCGTTATGCACCAGAACTGACAGGTGCAGTATTAGATTGGCTGGAGTTCCATGGAAGAACGGTTTTAAACGGCAGTAATGCGCTTCGATTGGAGTTAAGTAAAGTAAAGCAATATACAGCACTAGAAAAGCATGGGGTAAAAACCCCTAAAACGATTGCGGCAGTTGGAAAAGAGCAAATTATTGAAGCAGCGAAAGCGCTAAATATCGTCCCCTTTATTACGAAGCATAACCGTGCAGGAAAAGGGTTGGGGGTACAGCTATTTTACTCAATCGCAGCATTGGAAGAGCATTTAGCAAAGCCGGATTATGAGGAGCCAGTTGATGGAATTGTTCTGATTCAGGAATACATCGAATCACCGGAGTCCTATATTACACGTGTTGAATTTATTGGAGGACAATACTTCTATTCTGTACAGGTTGATACGTCTGAAGGGTTTGAGCTTTGTCCAGCTGATGCTTGTCAAATCGGCGACCTTTTTTGCCCGGTAGGCGAGGAGCCTAAAGAGCAACGTGCGAAGTTTGAAATTGTTGAAAATAATGAAACTAAGCTACTTGAAAATTATGCAGCATTCCTTAAAAATAGTGGAATTGACGTAGCTGGTATTGAATTTATCCGTAATGCAAATGGAGAAATCTTCACATATGATGTAAATACGAATACAAACTATAATTCAGATGCTGAAGCAAAAGAGGGTAAATATGCAATGCTGCAGCTTGCAAAGTACCTTGGGCAAGAGCTAAATAAAGTGAAGTCACAAACTACAATTACGAAGTAAACAAAAATAAAAACGGCCGATAAAGATGGAAACTCCATCTAATATCGGTCGTTTTTGGGCTACTATTTATGCTTTTTATGTTGCTTCATGCGCTTTACTAAAAAGCCACCTTTAAATGATTTTGGCTCATAGGAAATAATAAATGCCGATGGTTCATGATGCTGTACGAGCATAAACAGTTCTTTTTCGCGATTTCGTTTCGTTAAAATTTCATATTTATAACGTTGGCTGTCGCGACCCTCACCGACATAGGTCGTCAACGCAAACCCTTCGTCACGAATTAGTTTAATAAGATCTTCGTTACGATTTTGCGTATTAATCGTTACGTATATATAGCCAATCGCAAGCTTTTGCTCAATGCGCGTTCCGATAATAATCCCAAGACCAAATCCGACCGCATAAACGAGCATTGCAAGGAAGCCCTGATCACCACTGAAGACAAGTGAAAGACCGAATACGTAAATAAGCATTTCAACAATACCGATAAGTGATGCGAGCATTGTAATATTTTTCACCAGAAAAATTGTGCGCAGTGTAAATAAAGGAACATAGAGCAGTTGCAGTAACAGTATAAGTAAAATTTCTTTCATTAAAATCGTATCCTTTTCTTTAAATAGTATGCCCATCATAATATGTGCCTTGCTCATAATGCAATAGATATGTACGAAACAGCAAGGTGAATTCATTGAAATGAAGTATTAATTAAGTTAGTGTGGTAAGAAGAGATTGCTATTAACTTCCTATTATAAAAGTATGCTAAATAAGCGTGTAAATTTTTCTTTAATTGTATACTTCGGTATAATTATAGAGTGTAAAGGAAGTATAAACAGAGAGAAGGTGTTGGAATGACTATTCTTATTGTAGATGATAATCGAGTAAATCAGTTCGTTATTGAAAAGATTCTGAAAAGCGATGGTTATGAAAAATATGTCTCAGTACATTCTGCAAAAGAAATGTTTGACTACTTAGATCCATCCAATGCACCTAAATGTAACGAAATCAACGTCATTTTATTGGATGTCATGATGCCGGAAATGGATGGCATTGAAGCATGTCGTATTTTAAAACAAAATCCGCAATGGAAAGATATACAGGTTATTTTTATAACCGCGCTTGAGGATAAAGTAAAATTATCTGAAGCATTAGATGTTGGTGGTATTGATTACATAACAAAACCAATTAATCGAGTAGAACTATTAGCTCGTATTCGTGTTGGCAAACGTTTGAAGTCAGAACTTGATTGGCATACAAATCAGGAAAAAGTAATTCAGATGGAGCTTAATTTAGCAGCACGTGTCCAACAAAGTTTGTTGAGTCCGCCAGTCCAAAAGTCGAACATTGCAATTACGGCTTCCTATTTACCGTCTTCGAATTTGGCGGGGGACTTATATTATTGGGATAAGCTCGATGAAAACCGATATGCAGTGATGCTATTGGATATGATGGGGCACGGTGTTTCTGCATCCCTAGTTTGCATGTACATTTCCTCTGTATTGCGGGAAGCGATTAAAAAACTTACCGAACCAGAGCTTGTTATCGCCGAGCTTAATCGCTATATGACCCTGTTGCAAAATGAAAAAGAAAACTTGCTTTACTATTTTACAGGTGTGTATTTTATTATCGATACGAAAGAAAAAACGATGGAATATGTCAATGCTGGCCATCCAACTGGCTATGCACTCATAGATGGGGAAAAAACTGAGCCAATCACCCATACAAGTTATGCTGTAGGCTTTGTAGAAGATATTAAAATTGAGAAAAAAGTTATACACTTTAATTCATCTATTCAAGTTGTACTGTATACAGATGGTGTTTTAGAGGCAATGGGTGATTGTGAAATTGCTTCTGATCAAGAACTGCGTAAAATTGCAAGTAGTCCATGGTCAACAGAAGTACCGCCAATTGATTACTTATTGGAAAGAGAATTACAGCAAGACCAGCCGGATGATATGTGTGTATTACTGTTGCAGGCAAACGGTAATGAGATTTCTAGTAGTTCTAAGTCAACTGTTGGTGTAGTAACAAATTAGCTTATATAACCCAAAGTTAAACAAAAAAATCAATTTTCTCTCAGTGAGAAAATTGATTTTTTTTCGTTTTTATAATTTTTTTTGGTAAATCCGTTCTGATGCACTAATTGTACGATATTTAGGTGCCAGTGGTGTGAATTGCAATGTTTCCTTATCACCTAACCCTAAAAAGCCATTGTGTGCTAAGCTGTCATAAAATAAGCGGTGCACATCATGCTGAAGCTCTGGTGAGAAATAAATAAGCACATTACGGCAAATAATAACATCAAATTCCTGGAATGATTGATCTGTTACTAGATTATGCTGGGCAAACATTATATTTTCCCGTAAATACGGGTGGAACGAAGCATAGCTATTATCGGTTTTATAATATTGGGAAAAACCTTCTGTTCCACCAGATAAAATATAATTTTTCGTGTAAGCCTGCATTTTTTGAAGGGGGAAGGCCCCTTGCTGTGCTTTTTTCAGAACACTTTCATTCATATCAGTCGCATACATTACTGTACGATCAAGCAGCCCCTCTTCCTGGAGTAAAATAGCCATTGAATACACTTCTTCACCCGTTGCACAACCAGCATGCCAAATACGTATTTTTTCAAGCTTTTGTAATTGAGGAATGATATTTTCTCGAAGTGCTCTAAAGAAAGAAGGATCTCTGAACATCTCGGTAACATTAATTGAAAAATCATTCAGCAACATATTTAAAAGCTCTTCATTATAAATGATTGACTCTGTTAAACGGGATATGGTTGGAATATTATTTATTCGCATCCGATGTTCGATTCGTCGTAATATGGATTGCTGATTATATTGTCGGAAATCGAAACCCGATAATGAGTACAGTGCCTCTAATAACAAACTAACTTCTAACTTTTTCTTATCCATTTTTTAAACGTTCCCTACTTGTTAACCATACTGTTAATACAGAAAATAGTTGATCTAAATTTAAAGGTTTGCTTATATAATCTGATGCTCCGACTTCAAATGCACGGTCACGGTCCTGTTTCATCGCTTTTGCTGTTAATGCAATAATCGGCAGCTCTGTTAACTGCAAATCATAACGAATACGTTGCATCGTTTCGTAGCCATCCATTTCAGGCATCATAATATCCATTAGCACGGCATCAACGCGAGTAGCCGTTTGTAAAATATTCAAGCACTCTAAGCCGTTTGTAGCTTCCAGTACGTGAACACCTTTTTGTTCCAAAGCCTGGCGCAAAGCATAAATATTTCGATAATCGTCATCGACTATTAAAATATGCTTTTCATCAAATATAGTTTTTGGAGGCGTTACTGGGACTGGAAGGGCAGGAGACGCATCTGTAAATGCAACTTCCTGTTCGGAAATAAGTGTTGAAATATTTCCGTCCGGCAGGCTTGGTAAACAAACTGTAAATGTACTGCCTTCCCCTTCTGTACTTCGTAATGTAATCCATCCGCCTAAAAGCTTAACGACTTCACGGCAAATTGATAATCCTAGCCCTGTACCGCCATATTTACGAACGGTCGCTCCATCGGCTTGCTGGAATGACTCAAAGACAAGTTGCTGCTTGTCTTTAGGGATACCAATACCAGTATCCGTCACGCTTATGGATAGCCATGTATCACTTATTTGTTTCATTGTAGGTGTTACCTGTGCGAGTTCAACTTTTACATTAACTGAACCTTGCTCCGTAAACTTCAATGCATTTGATAATAAATTGTTCAAAATTTGGTGGAAGCGTTTTACATCAGTATGGAAAATTTCTACCATGTTTTGAGCGACATCCACATTTAAATCAAGGTCTTTTTGTTTGGCAATTGGTGAGAATAAATTATGGACATGCTGCGGAATTTCATATACATCCATTTCTCTAAACCATAAATCCATTTTGCCTGCTTCCACTTTAGATAAATCTAAAATGTCGTTAATCAGGTTTAATAAATCTTCACCGGAATCATGAATGACTTTGGCATACTCTAAATCATCGTCGGATAAACGGTTATCATGATTTTCCGCCAGCATCTCGGATAATATTAAAATACTATTGAGTGGAGTACGCAGCTCATGTGACATATTCGCTAAAAACTCGGATTTATAATTTGAGCTTTGGCGCAACTGCTCAGCACTTTCTTTCAGCTCGATCTGCGCTTTTTCTAATGCGTGTGTTTTTGTCTCTGCATCACGCGTACGTTCTTCAAGTCGTTCATTGATTGTCGTAAGTTCTTCAGTTTGCATTTTTAACTCTTCTGATTGCGTTTGAAGCTCTTCTGATTGAACTTGTAATTCTTCCGTCATTGCCTGTGACTCATTTAAAAGGCGAATCACTTCCATACGTCCGATTATGCTGTTAATCGTCACGCCTAGATGCACGACAACTTCTTTAATTAAAGCGCGGTGATGCTCATTATATTTCTTTAAAGAGGCTAGTTCCAATACTGCGATAACGTCATTCCCGAAAAATACAGGAACAATAATTCCATTTGAAATCGGTATATTTCCTAACGCTGTTTCAAGGTAATGGAAGCTATTTTCTTTATTTTCATAGCTTAGTACACGTTTTTCCTTTACACTTTGACCGACGAAGCCTTGTCCGACCATAAAGCTTTGACGTCCAACATCATCACCTGTCTCGGCAAAAGCCGCAATTTTGTTGAACTGGTTAGTATTGCGGACATCCTGAATATAAAAAGCACCATAAACTGACTGTGTTCGGGTAGTTAAAGAATTGAGCAATACTTCCCCCAGCTCATCAAGCGAATGTACGCCTTGATAGGCAGTCACAATTTCAGCTAAATTTCTTTGGAACCATTGACGGTTTTCCATTGTAGCCAGGAGCATATTCGTCGCATCGACCAGATCCCGCACTTCGTCATTTGTTTTCGCCACAATACGCTTACGATTTTTGCCGTCTGTTTTGTTCATATCTTCAATGGCTTCAGTTACTTCATCGATTGATCCCGCAATATTTCGGGAAATCATTGTAAAGATGACAATCGTGATTATCGCAATTAAAGACAGAATCGCAAAAAGGCCATATGTTAAATCGGCATTTCGGTCATTTAGTAGGGATACATGTTGCTGAATATTTTCAGTCTCGGTAGTACGGAATGCAGTAAAATTCTGCTGAACTTCACTTATTGCAACACTGCTTAGTTCGCCGTTGAACAACGTATTTATCTGATCACTGTCTTCACGTATGATTGCATTTAATAAAGGCTGTCCAATATTGTTTACCCAATTGTTTATACTATTATAAATAGGAGCAAGCTGGTTTTCGCCTGTAGAGTAATTATTTACAAGATTATTCAGTTCCTCATAATTTGCTTCCCAAGTAGCGACTTCATCATTATACTTATCTAAATACTTTTCATTATTTGTAATTAAATAACGATGTAACGAAGACTCCAGGTTAACAATTTTACGTTCTAAATTATTCGACATTACACGCATTGAGGAATCATACTTAATAATAGCATTGCGCTCTTGCTGTAAACTGGTTATTTGATTATTTAACACAACTGCAGAAACAACTAAACATAAAATTAAAATAATATAACCACTAGTAATTTTAAAGCCAATCCCAATTTTCCGTTTTTTATTCATTTTAATCCTACCTTTAATTAAGATTTCTTTTAGTAAGTATACTATAACTTAGTAGTGTGAACGAAAATAGAGGATTATAGCAATATTTTGTTTTTTATATACTATTTACCTATTTAGTTTGAGTCCAGTTTCCCATATTGGCCTCCGCCACCCCCAACTATCTTCATTTCCCCACTTTTCGCAATCATAAACCTTTTTGCGAGATTTTCTGGAATTATTTTTTTTATTTCTTCAAATGTCGTGTTATGCAGTATATTCATCTCTGTTCCGAATGCATTTAAAAGCTTTTCGATCGTTTTAGGACCAATGCCTGGAATGAAGTCGAGTGGAATTTGGTGAATGTAAGGCGGTCGCTGTATTTCTTCATACTCAGCATCAGATAATTCCCGGATTCTTTTTGCGACGCCTTTAATAAGCTGGTCCTTACCGCATTGAGGACAGCGCAAAAAGTCGTCATTGAAAATTTGTTCCCCACAATTGACGCAGACGGTTTCGTAATATTTACCAAGGAGAGGGTTTAAACCGTAATTTGCCAGAATCATACGGTCATCTTGTTGGTGGAGCACCTTTTTTAGTTCTTCAAAGTTAGCATCAATGACTTTCATTTTCTGATATTCACGTGCTAGTTTCCCGAGAGAATGCGCATCTGAATTTGTCACAAAGCTATAGCGCGCTAATTCATTAATTCCCCTTACCATTGTCGTATCCGAGCTTAATCCTAATTCAATCGCATCTATTAAGTCAGGATCGAACACTTCAGCCAAGCTTTTCTTCACACCTTTACCAAATAGACTTTTAAATGGAGTAAAGACGTGGGCAGGGATAAATAAACCGCCAAGTTCATGTACTTTTTGCTGTAGTATACGCCCGTCGCAATACATCCGCTGAGAGCTTAAATGAATATTCTTTTGAAGAGGGTGCATCCAGTCTGAAAACTGTTTCATCTTTTTAATAGAAGGCATATAGCAAAGCACATGGATTGGTCCATGACAATTTGCATCATAAATTTCGATTTCTGACCCTAGAATGAGTGTCGTCTTTTTAAAGCGTACACCGCCTTCTGGTAGCTCAATAGCCTTTTGCTCATGAACGAGCTGTCCGATTTCGTCAAGAACTTCAGGTGAATGGCAATCAATAATACCAATTAAATCCAAACCCTTTCTTGATGTAGCGGTTTCTAATATATTGGTAAGAGTTAAATTATTGCTTCCCGTTATTTTTACGGCACGTCCGTTTTGTGTCCGTCCAATATGTATATGCAAATCCGCATAAATTTCTTTCCACATCTTGTCCACTCCCTTTGTTCGTGTTTAGTTAAAGAATACCCGTATTGGGAAGATTTATAGTAGGGAAGGAAAAAATAGTCGGCTTTGATTTCGGGAAAAGTACTTTAAAGGATTTTTTTCATTTCATTCCATTTTTCCATTGCAGCGTTCTCATCAAACGTACTTAATACACGATAGTTTTCGTCATCCAAAATTCGATAATGAGAGCTTAAATAATTTTGCTGTAGACGGTGGTTTTTATATTCTTCAATATTTTTCCACCAAATGTAGCCACCCATCGTTTTTTCTTTCGGAGTAATAATGACATCATGTGCCGTAAGCTCGATTACCTCCATCGGGTCGCCGCCGATTTTATTTTGTAGTGTAGGGCTGTGGCGAAACAGGGCACAAATGGCAATCGTAGTTGTCCAATTTGCTAGTGTACGATCTTTTTCAATTTGTACGAGCGTTTTCTTGGAAATTCCTAAAATTTCCGCCATCTTATCTTGTGTAAAATTATTTTCTGTTCGGATAAGCTTCAAACTTTCCGAAGTAATTTGCATAATAAATTGTCTGTCCATTTTATCACCTCATGTAAGAAAAGCAGCCTTAACAAATGTTAAGGCTACCTCAATTAATTTTATCCTTCTTTATCTTTCCCTAACAGTTTATTTGAAATAAAGAGCCCAATTGCTCCGATTGCAATGAATGAAATGGAGCGGATCAAGATATCGAGTTCGGATAAATCAAAGAAAATCATTTTAATAATCCCGAAAAACAGCAAGCCGATCCCAACAAGCTTTAAGTTTCGGTAGCTTCGTTTTGCTGCTAAAAAGAGCGACAAACTAGCGATAACGAAAATTGAGACCGTATTTAAAATAACAGCTGTGCTCCAATTGATGAGATCATGATAGTTCATGAAATGCGTCATGTTAAACAGCCATATAATTGAAATGATCATACCGGCAATCGTCAATTGTTCTGTATAGCGGGCTATAAAAGCTTCATAGTTTTTATAAATGATACCTTGCTTCCATAAATCTGCTACGATTGCCCATAAAACAGCAATATACAAAATACGGACAAGTATCGCGACTACAATCGCCCGTTCATCAACCCATGTATTCACTAGTAATATGAGCCACACAAATCCGTAAATTCCGCCTGCAAGGAATGGAAGTAACCGGCCGATAAGTGATTGCTTCAATATAACAATTCCTGCAAAGCTAATCGCAATTACGCTAAACAATAAAAAATTAGTCAAGTGCATCGGCATATACGCCCAGTCTAATTTCCAAATGTATAGTAGCCCAGCAGCATAGAGTAGGGGTGGGAATAGATCTCGCAACCCTATAATCCATTCTTTATTTTCTACTGGTTCACGGTTAGATTGAAGCAGCATTGCATATAAACCTGCTAGCATAGCGATGACGAGTACCATTGTTACATGCTCCATCGAGAAAAACGGTTGAACAGAATAAAAAGTAAAAACATAAATAGCGAGTATAGAAAACGTAATACCCTTTACCCATTTCATAAAGATGATGTCATGCTTCACAGCGAGTATTAACCCTGCAAATGAAACAACTACGAGTAAAAGGAACATAACTTCCTGAGAAATATTCAGTTGGGCAATAATGTTTAACAGCGTGAGGACAGATAGTGTAGCGAACATATCAATTAGCAATTTATCCGCACGTTTAAACGCAATGTATAATGCACCGGCTAAAGCTCCCAGCATCAAACCTAGTACAATTAAAAGCTCCATATCTTTATTAATCAGCAATCCATTAATCAGTGATAGGACAATAATGGTAAAGGTAAAGAGCATACTTGCATTGCGTTTGCTTTTGCTCGTATACAAACGTAAATAGCTTACTAAAAAGACACAGTATAACGTGAGGATCGCAAGTGCAAAGAACAAAATCTGCTCATTATGAAACGTCGATACAATGGCCAATGCCAAGATTGAAAAAGCCATACCAATGTAAAGGGCTTTACGCTGTTTATGTTTCCAAATAACAATCTGTACAGTAGCAAACAGCAATACTATGAAAATACCAATGATCATCGGATTGAATTCCATATATTCAAGTAAATAAGGAAGCAGCAGCGATGTAAATACAACGAGCGCTGTTAATGCTTCATTGCCTTTTAAATAGCTAATGAATACGCCGTAAATAATGTAAATAAGTGCAAGGACGAGTGCAACGTAAAGACTCAGTACATCATATATGATTGCTCCTGCAGCCGTAACTAAAATCCCGACGATGAATGCACCACCGTAAAGAGATAAGGCTACAACCCGTGATCCTTTTTGCTTTTTCTCCATCCAATATGCGCATACAGCAAGACCGACAGATAGCATAAAGCCAGCAATTATTTTTACACTGTCTGATAAAAAACCATAATCACTAACAAGCTTTAAGCCCCAAAGCACCCCGAGCACTAAAATAACCATGAAAATTCTAGGTAATGCACGGGTAAATGTTTCTTCGAGAGAGCGTTGTTCCTTCTTAGGCGTTGTTTCCTGTGGTATAGGCTGCTTAATGACAAGTTGTTCTTTTGGTTGAGTTTTTACAGCAGGAACGGATGTTGAAGTCGAAGTCACCTTATTTTGTGCAGGTACGACTTTCTCAAACTTCGTATGCTCTTTTAAATGTTGCACCTCTGCTCTTAATGTACGTAATTCCTGTTCAAGTACGTCAATTCGTTCTAACATTTCCGAATCTTTTTCCAAACATCTCACCTCTCTTAATAAATAATAAATGCTCAATTAGTGTAATATTACACTTCATTTGGACGTATGTAAATCTATTTTTGGAAGAATCAACCTTTTGGGTGATTTAGAAGTGTAGTCCATTTTCTATAGAAACTTTCATGATGCTAATTCGTAGTAAAGTATATGAACAAATTGATTGGAGGAATATACGGTGTTTGGAGAAAAGCCTAAATGTACTATATGCGGTAAAGAAATTAAAGGTGATGAGGTTGTTTATATTAAAATGCGCTATCCAAAGCGAAAAGGGATGACAGAAATAAAAGCTTATTTAAACAACGAAGGAAGTTTCATGTGTGAAGACTGCTTTCAGCAGAAATCGAATTGATATTAGGGACTAGGACAAACCAAAAAATTGATTTCCATTACGGGACGCTTTCCGCGGGCACGGCCTGAGCCTGTAGTCTCAGGCATCGTGCTGTTCCCGCTGGAAGCTTTGCTTGTAGCGAAAGGCGTTAGCCGTCAGCTACACTCGCCCTCCATTCCAATCAATTTTTATATTATTCGTTTTATAAAATTTCTACTTCTGTCCAACCCCATTTTTTAAGATAAGGTTACTTATTTTTAATCTCCACTATGTTTTCGTGAATCTTAAATAATACAATCATTAACTCACAGTAAATTCGAATGATAACTGGCCCCAACACAGTAAATACAAGGCACATTAAAAACGTAATAATATCTCCACTGAAAAGAGCAAATAACGCAGATAGTAAACCGCCGATAATTGTTAATCCGGCCAAAGCCCAAAAAACATACTTAATAATATCTCCTGCAATCATACGGTTGAAATTTAAAAAATCGTTCAATTTTCCAGTCCTTTCTAAAATAGTTTGCACTACATACTGTCGGAATGGTGAATGAAAATTTATGTATGTATGATAGTTTCTTATTTAAAAAAGCGATGCAGATCCAATTGTCGGTATTATCCAATACTCACCAGTCCTTAAAACCAAGACTACAGCCCAATCCAATCTTTCGACACCATTCACTAGCCATTAACAAAAATTCAGGAAATTGATGCTAATTGTATATACTATGCAAAGGGATTACGCACATATTATCGATTTTTGAAAGAAAATGGGTTGCAACTGTCAATGCCAATGGAACACCTAGTGACAAAAAAATATATATTAGTAGCGAACTGTATATTAGGGGCTGTAAAAAGGAAATATTAGTTAGTGTACTGTTCAAAACAATATAGAACATATAATTATTAATCAAAAAAGTTATTTGGTAGTATTAAAATGAGTATAGATTTCATAGGGGGTTTTATGAGTAATTTAATTATTTTTTCATGTATATTTCTTGTTCTCTTAACAATTTTTATAAAGACGTTTCGTTCATTTACATCACAGCTGTACTTACGTAGAAAAATAAAAAAAGGACTCCTTCAAAATAAGATGGAAATCAGACTGGCAAAAGGTGATAAGCAGCAGTTGTCCGAAGTTTATAAACGCGTTTATAACATTGTTACCCATAGGCCGAGTCGTTTGTTTACTCCAAAAAATAGAAGGAAGTTCGAGCAAAGGGCAACGAGTGAACTGAATCGAATGGTAAAAAATCCTCTCACAAAGCTATTCGCGAGTATATTGACGTTTTCTAAAGGTATGCTCACATTTATTTTCCTGATAGCAACAACTTTTTTTGGCGTAATGGTAGTAGATGAGGTAAAAGCATCTTCGTTAACATTGCCGACTATTAATAAAGACGTTCAATTAAAATTGAATGTCGATTTGGAAGACAAAATTGATTCAATCGTTTCTAGTTTATTTAATGCTGAAAATAAACTGCAGAGCTTCAACTTTCAGCAATTGGCAAATGATGAGGTCATTCCTGTATATGATGTAAAGGATTATCCGCAGGCCATCACGAATGTGGAGGAGTTAGGACAAGCGATTGCACATCATATGTCCAAATTTGAAAATCAGTTTACTCTACATTATGAGGGGGATGCATCGGATTTTGAAAACACTGTTGATGAAGTGTATAAGTGGCTACAAGTAAACGAGCCTTATTTATGGGCAGTCATGGGAGATTTCTCAACACGTGCCAGGTCCTTTGGCAATCAAATTGAATGGCAGGCTACTATAAATTATGATTTAACCGCTGAAGAAAATGCGATTGTATTAGGTATGATCGAGCAAATTGTTCAAACTATTCCTGAGGATGCATCAGAAGCGGAAAAAGTGAAGTTTGTAAATGACTACTTAGTCGTGCATACAAAATATAATCTAAACAGTAAAGCCAATGCGCACACCCCGTACTCCGTTTTAGTCAATGGAGAGGGCGTATGTGAAGGATACGCACTAGCAGCATTATTAATGTTTGAAGAGCTTGGTATTGAAGCGAAGTACGTTATCGGTGATGCGGGCGGTCCTCATGCCTGGAATTTAGTAAAAGTCGATGGACAGTGGTACCACTTGGATATTACATGGAATGACCCGGTGCCTGATCAAGGTGATAAAGTTCATTATAACTATTTCTTAATTACTGATGAAAAAATCAAAAAAGATCACCAATGGATTGAAGCAGACTACCCTAAAACGGCAGTAGAAAATTATCTTTAATTCCAAAAAAAACAAAATAATGTTGACAAAGGAAATGTATTAACCGCATAATACACATTAAGGAGTGTATGAAGTGCTTAATACATTTTTTTGTGCATACTGTATTAAAGGGTTAGTACAGATGAAAACGCATTTTTTTAGACATGGTGTACTAGGTCGTTAATACACGAAGGGAGCTGACAACAATGGATGTAAAATTTAATAATCGTGATCCTGTCTATGTGCAAGTCATTCGCCATTTTAAGGAACAAATTGCAAAAGGTTTCTTTGCGCCTGGACATGTGATTCCATCACGGCGAGAGCTAGCCAATCAGCTCAAGATTAATCCAAATACGGTGCAACGTGCCTATAAGGAAATGGAGGAGCAAAAATTGATTTATACAGAGGGAAATATGCCAAGTTGTATTACGAAGGATGAAGCAGTATTAAAAAGCGTTCGTGAAGAGCTGATTACTGAAGCGGTGCAGGTGTTCATAAGTTCTATTAAATCAATCAATGCACCACTTCCGGAAATTATGGAGCTCGTGCAAAAAAAGTATGAGGAGGCTGAGCAGCGTGATTGAAGTAAAAAATGTCTATAAAAAATACAAGAAAAAGCAAGTATTAAAAGATATGAGCTTCACAGCTGAAAAAGGGCAAATTACGTGTTTAATCGGTATAAATGGTGCCGGAAAAACAACAATCATGAAGTCTATTATGGCGCTTACACCATTTGATCGCGGTGAAATATTAATCGATGGAAAAAAGATTAATAAAGATGCCTACGAAAAAATCACGTACATTCCGGACCGCCTTACAATGCTACCAAACTATACGATTGCTGAGAGTTTTGAATTTATGGCGGACTTTTATAAAGCATGGAATGAACAGCGCGCAACCGAACTACTTTCATTTTTCAAATTGAACCAGCAAGATAAACTTTCAAGCTTATCAAAAGGGAATGCGGCAAAGGTCAATCTACTGCTTGGTTTAGCATTGGATGTAGACTACATATTAATGGATGAACCCTTTTCTGGTATTGATATATTCTCGCGTGAGCAAATCGCCAATGTGTTTACTAGTCACTTAATTGAAAATCGCGGTGTTATCATTACGACACATGAAATCAATGATATTGAGCACTTAATAGATAAAGCTGTGCTTATCGGCGATGGTAAAGTACTAAGAGAAATGAATGTAGAAGAGATTCGTGAAATGGAAGGTAAATCCGTAGTAGATGTAATGCGGGAGGTGTATGTAGGATGAACGAATATTTTAAACTCGTCAATTTTGAAGTAAGACGATTTAGTAAACTCTTTTTAACACTCATAGTAGCGGTAACTGTTGTACAAATCATAGGTGCATTTATGACATCATTCAATTTTATGGAACGAGTAGAAACAACGATGGCGCAGAAGCAACTAGGAGAAAGTGAATACGTTCTTGAGTACGGTGCTTATAACTTTCAAAATTTCATATTTTCTGAGTATTTTATACTTTCCATTGTTTTCGCAGCAACAATATTAGTTATTTACGTATTTTTCATTTGGTATCGTGATTGGCTTGGAAAGTCGTCATTTATTTACCGGTTATTAATGCTGCCTACTGCAAGAAGAAATATTTATTTTGCCAAGCTGACTGCGATTTTGCTGTTCGTGCTTTGTTTAGTAGGAGTACAAATCGCTTTAATAGAAGTGGTGCAACAGATTATTCATGGCATTATACCGGATCAGCTGCGTGTTGATCAAAGTAAAGCTTATATTTATTCATTCGATGTATTGTCGTTTTTATACCCGAAAACTCCTTTACTTTTTATCCTTCTTTATGGACTTGGAGCAACAGTAGTAGCGGTCGTATTTACTGCGATTTTATTCGAACGAAGCTATCATTTAAAAGGTATTCTTTTGGGAGCAATATATATAATCATCTCAATCCTTGTTATAGCAATACCGGTGATTATTCAGGATATAACAGGTTATCTATACTTGAACGAGATTATTGGGCTAACTGCTGTTACAAGTATTTTAACACTTGGGGTAGCTCTTTATTTAGCAGACTATTTATTAAAACGAAAGATTAATGTGTAGAGGAGGGGAAGCAGATGAAAAAATACTGGCAGCTTCTTTTAATAGTCGGAGTTATTATAGTCATGGTAAGTATCCATTATATCCAAGTCGCTAATGCGAAAAGTTATCATTTTACATTTGATAAAATTTCCGGGGACGACAAATATGTGGATTCATTATTAATAGAAGGAAATCTAGAAGAGGGAATGGAATATAGCTCGGTTATTATTGGAAAAGATAAAACAACATTAGTAGACAATTTTAAATATCAAGATGTACCACTTTTATTCCGCGATTTAATCGATCAAAATAAAAACTTTATGCGTGGAAAGTCATTCTCAGCTAGTAATTATTTTGAGGACAACACGAAGCTTGTTTATGTAGAAGAACCGAATGAAACTTGGAAATTAAATAAAGGTGACTCATACAGCTACCGATTCGATTTATTGGATAAAGTAAAAAACGATCGGATTACATTTGACATACAATCCAAATTAAATAAGAAAGTTAACTGGCTTACGGTTCATAATATAACTGTTGTAAATAATGAGGTGAAGTTGTTAGTCAGACATTACCTTGACAATGGTGATGAAGAATTTTACATTGTTATCATTGATTTAAATAAACAACAGATAGTAAGCGAGAGGTCCATTGAGACTGTTACAAATGATGAACCGTTGTATACTAATCTTGAAATTTATAATCAGTATCATAATCTAGGTTATGAAAAATATCTTATCTATTCAACGACATTGTATAATGCTGAGGAAGAAGTACGTAATATCATTTCACGTCAGTTTAAAGTAGTAAATATGGAAACAAATGAAGTGACGCCACTCGAACTTCCGGACGGCTTAGAAATCGATATGCAAAGTGGTACGGTAGATAATAACTATTTCGTTGCTGCCCGTATGACGGATACCGACACATGGATTTACAGGTATAATATCGGGCAACAAAGATGGCTTGAACCGATAACAGTTCCACACCCTGAAAAATTCGTGAATAAGGAACTGAATAATACGTATGGCTACAACGGTAAATTCTACGTATTAAACGAAATGGAAAAAGATTTCGTTCTCCAAATATTCGATATTGAAAAGGGTACTATTTTATATGAAGGTATTCTTTCAAAGAAAGATGCCAAGCAAAAATATTTTATATGGGCTAATCGATTCTTGGAACAAACGGAATAACTTACAAACGAATATAAGCAATGCAACTCTTAATATTTGGCTACCAACCTATAAATATTGAGCTAGCATGGAATACCCACTATTTTTCTGTAGAGAGAATAGTGGGTTTTTCTCTTTATTTAAGTTTTGTAAAGTTTCGTAAATTTATTACTTGAATAGTGGGATGTTTGCTACGATTATGATATTCAAAGGGTAAAGAAAGGAGATAAAATGGAGCCACTGAACCAGAATAAAAACGGGTTATTTAAAACATTATTAGAGATTTTTTTCGTATCAACTAAATTGGGCTTTACTTCATTTGGAGGACCGATTGCACATTTAGGCTATTTTCATGAAGAATATGTCCGTAGAAGGAAATGGATGGACGAAAAAAGTTATGCTGACTTAGTGGCATTGTGCCAGTTTTTGCCTGGACCTGCGAGTAGTCAGGTAGGGATAGGAATTGGTGTGATACGTGCTGGAGCAGTAGGAGGCATTGTATCATTTTTAGGTTTTACAATGCCATCTGTAATTGCACTTATTATATTTGCATTAGTCGTTCAAGGTTTGGATGTGAGTCAGGCAGGTTGGATTCATGGATTGAAAATCGTGGCAGTCGCAGTGGTAGCGCACGCAATATTAGGAATGGCACAAAATTTAACACCGGATAGACAAAGAAAAACTATTGCCCTCTTTGCTGTAATAGTAACATTAATATGGCAAACCGCCTATTCTCAAGTAGGAGTAATACTTTTAGGTGCGTTCATTGGGTTTCTACTATATAAAAAAGAGAATACCGATGTGGAAGCAATGTCATCTTTTCCACTCAGCCGGCGCTTTGCAATAGGTTGTCTAGTGTTATTTTTTGGCTTACTTTTTCTGTTGCCCATTTTACGGGAACTGACTTCCATTCAATGGATAGCTCTATTTGACAGCTTTTATCGCTCGGGTGCACTCGTGTTTGGTGGCGGGCATGTCGTTTTACCGTTACTTGAAAAGGAATTTGTACCGACTGCCTGGTTGAGTGAAGAAGAATTTTTGGCAGGATATGGGGCTACACAGGCTGTACCGGGCCCATTATTTACATTTGCAGCATACATAGGTGCCGTGATGAATGGCTGGATAGGTGGCTTACTAGCAACTGTAGCAATATTTTTACCAGCTTTTTTATTAGTATTTGGGACATTGCCTTTTTGGGATCGTCTACGCCGCAATTCAAAAGTGAAAGGGGCACTTATGGGCGTGAATGCAGCAGTTGTAGGTATTTTAATATCTGCCTTTTATACACCTATATGGACGAGCTCTATTTTTACCCCATTGGACTTTGCTTTTGCTGCTATATTATTTAGCATGCTTGTATTTTGGAAGTTATCACCCTTCGCCGTTGTCGTAACGGGAATTATAGGTGGCATGCTTATGACAATGGTATAAATAATCTTTTCTAAATGAAATATGTTACAGTAGACATACTAACCGCGAATATAGCGGATTTGGAGGGTTATTTTTAAATGACAAATACAGTAGATGAACTATTGGAGTCGCTAATCGCTGCGACCGTAAATAATGAAGTGAAGTGGAGTAATGGTACTGCGAAACTGGAATCAGTTTTAGAAGAAGTATATGGCAACACGGAAAAGCTCTATTTCTTTTTTGATGAAGAAGAGGGTTCGAATATAGTCATCGCTACGTACAAGTATTACGAAGGTGAAGTAGAAGCAGACGAATTTTTAAAAGATGGCATAAGCCTTTTTGTTATTGATGCCGATGATTCTGAAATTTTAAATGAAGTAACAGATGAAGATGCGGATGATGCAAAGCTATTTACAACCTTGATCGAAGCCATTCAGGAAGCGAAATAAAGGCAACGGGGCACTCATATTGAAGTATGAGTGCCCCTCTACATTTGCCTAGTTAAACTCAGACAAGTTCAAACTGTATACCTTCTGGATAAAGACCAACATACGTCCCTTCACCATTTTGATAGGCGATTTCAGCTCCGTCCATTACATTGTGTTTAGTTAATTCCTTCACAATAGTATCCATTGCAATTTGTAAATTTACAGCAAGAACAAATGTTGTCCCGGCACCATCACCGACCTCTGAGCCATAGAGCTGCCCATTTCCAGTGGAGTGTAAAACTTCGTCCAGTAAATCTTCCACCATTAAAGTTTTTTCCTCTGCCGCTTCAAATTGTGACTCATCGTTATAACGGTATTGAATAGCTATTTTAGTTAAAGAATCTTCCTCAACATATTCATACCCTTGATTAACTTGTTCTTTTGCTAATTTTTTCATTAAACCATTAGAGCTTTCAAAAAATCCTGGCGTCATAAGTTCCTTGCTGCCTTGAACCCCTAATTTGCCGGATAGTATATGTAGCTGTTTTTCCTCTTTCCATACTTGCCAATAAAATGTGTCGCTGCTAGTCTTTTTAATTAGTCGAATCATACTAAACCCCCTAATAATAGTTAAGTATTGCAGAATCACGATATTTTATTTCTATTCGTCTCTGCCTTAATCATGCACAATAACTGCAAAAAACTCCTAATATATTTTTTTACATCATATTGTACCGAGATATCATGGGGACTTTACCCACTTCCAAGAAAAAATAACCCTTATTTTGGGTAATTTGTATATTTTAAATCTGAGGAGTTATGACGCTAATCTAGCTCTGTGCAAAATATATTCAAAAGGTAAGAGTCGAGTAAGACATTTTTCTTTTACTGGAAATCATTTATGTTTCCTCTTACAATTCTCTTATAAGTATAGAAAACTGAAAGAATAGGAATAGTCTATGAAAAAAACTGTAAATCCCTCGATAGAGCGTTATGTTCATTCAGAGGAAGAGCAACAAAAGCTTTATAAAAGAACGTTATGGGTCGTTATTTTATCACAAACGTTTGGCGGGGCAGGACTGGCCGCCGGAATTACGGTCGGGGCGTTAATCGCTCGGCAAATGCTTGGTTCCGAGAGCTTTACAGGTTTGCCGACTGCTTTATTCACACTTGGCTCTGCATTATCCGCATTTTTAGTTGGCCGTTTTTCCCAGCGCTTTGGACGAAGATATGGCCTGTCATTCGGCTTCATTACAGGGGGAGTCGGTGCGGTGGGAGTTATAGCTGCAACGGCGATGGAAAATATCGCCCTATTGTTTTTAGCACTGTTCATTTATGGAGCAGGTACTTCGACTAACTTACAGGCGCGCTATGCAGGAACCGACTTGGCTAAGCCAAAACAGCGTGCAACAGCTATTAGTATGGCAATGGTCGCAACGACAATCGGAGCTGTTGCAGGTCCAAATTTAGTCACACCAACTGGTCATCTTGCTGAAGCAATTGGTTTACCGACTTTGACTGGCCCATTTTTACTCGCTGCTTTGGCATATTTACTGGCGGGCTTTACGTTTTTCTTCTTATTAAAGCCGGACCCTTTACTTGTGGCAGTTGCTATTGCAGAAAAACAAAACGAAGAACAAGTTTCTACTGGTGGGATAAATCAGCAATCGACAGTCGATCGTTTAGGCGTTGGAGTCGGTGCGATTGTCCTTGTGATGTCGCATGTTGTGATGGTTGCTATTATGACGATGACACCGATTCATATGGAGCATGCAGGAAGTGGACTGTCACTTATCGGACTCGTGATTAGTATGCATGTGGCCGCAATGTATTTACCGTCCCTTGTAACGGGGATTTTGGTCGATAAAGTGGGTCGGTCATGGATGGTTGTTGCCTCAGGTGTCACACTGTCATTTGCCGGCTTTATAGCAGCATATTCGCCAGGGGATAGGATGTGGTCGGTAGCTCTTGCACTCATTTTACTTGGTCTTGGCTGGAACTTCGGACTCATTAGTGGAACAGCTATGATTATTGACGCTACAACGATTCAAAACCGTGCGAAAATCCAAGGCTCAGTAGATGTTTCAGTTGCACTTGCCGGCTCTGCAGGTGGCCTACTTTCAGGCATTATCGTGGCCAACTCAAGCTATGCATTCCTCAGCTTTATCGGTGCGTACATGGCAATATTATTTATTCCGCTTATGATTTGGGTACGTTATAGGAAGAAATAGAGGAGTAAAAGAATTTTTAATCCGCTTTCTGATTGTCTAAGATTGAAATTCTAATATGTTCGCTCGAATTTCTAATAAAATAAAAAATGTTCTAATAAAAGTAATGTTTTCTAATATTTAGTTAAAATCTTCTAAAAAGAGTTTACGATCTTCTAAAATCATAGTGCAAAGTTCAAATATCAGTACCAGAATTTCTAATAAATCAAAAAAAGTTCTAATAAAGTGACCGCACTTGTACCGAGTGCGGTCAAAATTCGCGGAGCTCGGTGCTTACTATAGAAAGTTAGAGGTGACTTATGAAAAAAATATTGTTAGCTCTATTGTTTGTGATGCTCATTGTTGGATGCTCTCAAAAAGAGCTGAAGCTGAACGATGAATTGCTATTTGAATTACATGATGTAAATGAAGAGGAGTTCCAGCTGTTAAAAGAACGAACGACTAATTTTACAGAAGAAGAATTAAAACAAAATTATGCAACGATTGTATTTGATTATCACGTACGGAATGGCAAAAAATTTGACAATCTTACTGTTCAGTATAAAAATAGTTTCGGCAATTTAATGGAACAAGTTAAATATGAGGACGGACTCAAATTTATGAATGGTGATGGGAGAACATCCACTTATAGAAATGGCAGCTTTGAACGTAATTCAGACCGCTTAGTTTTTTATGTAAAGGATTTTACAGAGGTGCAATTACAGGATATTTTTAAAGAATTTATGTTAGAGGTTGGCTGGGAAAACGATGATGGAAAATGGGAAACTGAAACAATACCAGTCGGTGAGGCATTTTTGGATAAGAGAGGAAGTAAATGATGACACAATATACGGCGTTTGTTTCGGATAAGGAACTACACGAGGTGGATTTCACAGGATTTCGCTTAACAACCATACGTGAAATGAAAAAGCTGTATCCATTAAGCGAAGGGTTCCCGGAACAACCATGGCATTCATTCGATGATGATGTGGAAATTTTAAATACACCGGATGAAAAGGCATTTGAGAAGTTACGTATTTCTAAATGGATGAACCCGCCGTACGATTTAGAAGATTATAGTAATAAAGCATTTGTTTATTCTATTGAAGGAAGATGGAATGATTTATTTATAACTGCACTGCAAAAGTATATAAAGGAGCATATCACGCCCGATCAAAACGTCGATTTAATACGCTTTTGGGCAGGACATGCAGAAGATTACCAACTATTGAATGAGTCTACGCTAGTGATTGATGAGATAGAGCCATCAGATTTGGCACTAATCGGTAAGCAACTATATACTCGTGTGAAGTTTGTGTAATTTATTGGGATTTACAATTAAATGGAAGTTTAAAACCTCTTATAAAACTAGTACAATATTAATAGACGAAATAAACTGAAAACGAGGGGTCGAGATGGAGTTTAGGCAATTAGAATATTTTATGATGCTTTGTAAAGAACTTCATTTTACAAGAGCTGCAGAGAAGCTTCATATTTCACAACCAACGTTAAGTCATCAAATAAAGGTTCTAGAAAATGAAGTAGGGGCTTTATTATTTGACCGGATCGGAAAGAAAATATCTCTTACGGAGGCAGGAGAAATTTTATTTAACCAGAGCGCATCAATCTTCAATTCAATTGATAATGCAAAGCTTCAGATTAATGAACTGGAATTGCTGGAGCGAGGGACATTAAAGATTGGAGCGTTGCCTGGAGAGCTAACGAATATTGTTTCGGAAAGCTTAATTCAATACTCATTTGAATATCCTCAAATAAAATTATCGGTACTTAGTTCGGACGATTTATATTCACTGTTAAGGGATAATCAAATTGACTTCGCTTTTTCATTTACTCAAAACTATCTCCCATCAGCGGAAGACCAATTTATCGAAATTCCATTGTACGTGGAAGAATTTTTGTTCGTTGCAGAGCGGGAACATCCTTTAATGGCCGAGGAGGAGCTTAGCCTCTCACAACTAATCGATGTACCTTTAATATTATTCTCAAGTTTGCATCTTTGCCGAAAAATTTTGGATGGTACTCTAAAACAAGAGCATATTTCTTTAAATCCTGTGTTCGAAACGTCCAGCATTAATACAATTTTTAATTTTGTAAATAAGGGAATGGGTGGTACGATCATTGCAAAGTCACTCTATCAAATGCAAGACAACGAGCGGTTAACTGCCCGACCGATTACTAATGAAGGATTGAAACGGGAAACAGCCATTATTTACCGGAAAGATAAATTTATGAATAAGGCGGTACGTTACTATATTCCAATCTTAATCGATTACCTGGAACAACTGCACATTCTATTATCAGAGCAAACGAAAGACCAACTTTATACAGTATCTGCGGGGAAGTGAAACGATTTTGCATATATGAGCAAAATCGTTTTTATTATTTATATATACTTATTAAGTAAGAAATAGACTTTAAGTATTAATTTTTGTTGACAATGATTATCATTTACATGTATTATTTTCCTTACCGATAATGATAATTGTTATCAATTGAAAATTAAGGGGCGTTATGAAAATGAATACAAAAAAGTTTAATTCTTTTTTGACAATGCTACTTGTAGCTATAGGGTTACTAGTAGTTGCAGGTTGTGCAGATAAAGAAACGAGCACAGAAGAAAATAAATCAGAAGAAACAAATTCTCAAGCTTCAAATTCAGAAAATTCCGCAACTGAGTATCCAATTGTGATTAAACATGCACTAGGCGAAACAGTAATTGAAGAGAAGCCGGAGCGTGTAGCAACGGTTGCATGGGCAAACCATGATGTGGCACTTGCTCTAGGTGTAGTACCAGTAGGTTTCTCAGCAGCTAACTACGGTGTTCAAGATGAAAGCGGTATGCTTCCATGGACAGCAGAAAAGTTAAAAGAGCTTGGTGAAGAGAACCCGAACATTTACCAAGATACAGATGGCCTGGATTTTGAAGCAATTTCTGATTCAAATCCGGATGTGATTTTAGCGGCATACTCAGGACTTACACAAGAAGAGTACGATACGTTAAGCGAGATTGCACCAGTCGTTGCATACCCGGCAACTCCTTGGGTTATTACATGGCGTGACCAAATCCTATACAACGCAAAAGGTATGGGTATGGAAGAAGAAGGAAAGCAATTAATCGCGGACACAGAAAAATTAATTCAAGATAAAGCAAACGAGTTCCCTGAAATTAAAGGGAAAAAAGCGGCATTCGGTATGTTTAACGCGACAGATTTATCTAAGTTCTATATTTATACACCAGCTGATCCACGCGGAGAATTACTGGAAGATTTAGGTATGTCATATCCTGAAAGCATTAAAGCGCAAGTTCAGGATGAAAACAGCTTCTACATTGAGTTAAGTGCAGAAAATGCGGATGCTTTAAATGATGCTGAAATTCTAATTGCATATGGTGATGACAACACATTAAAAGCACTTCAGGCAGATCCGATTTTAGGGAAAGTTCCTGCAATTAAAAATGGTACGGTGTTAATTATTCCTGACAACACACCACTTGCTGCAGCAGGTAACCCGAATCCATTATCAATTCAGTACACAATTGATGAATATGTATCACTAATATCGGAAGTTGCAAAAAAGTTGAAGTAATATGAAAAGTTCATCCGTTATAGAAAAGAAACAATTTATGATGCCGCGTAATTTTATAAAAGTATTATTGCTTTTAATTATTTTACTCGGCCTATGTATACTCGCATCATTAGTATTTGGTTCTCGGATGATTAGTTGGACAGATCTTCTGAATGGGTTATTCCATTCAGAAGTTCAGTCGCATGAAGCCAATGTAGTAAGACAGCGTATTGTCAGAACCATTTTTTGTTTATTATGTGGTGCTGCATTAGGTGTTTCTGGTGCACTTATGCAATCAGTTACACGAAATCCTATTGCAGATCCGAGTATATTAGGGGTAAACACAGGGGCATCTCTTTTTGTCGTTTGTGGCATCGCCTTTTTAAACATTAGTTCAGCAAATCAATATATTTGGCTTGCGATAGCGGGAGCATTTATTACCGCTATTTTTGTATTTGGAATCGGTTCAATGGGCAGAGGTGGCGCAACACCATTAAAGCTCGTATTGGCAGGAGCAGCAACGAGCGCTATTTTGTCCTCGTTAGTTGTTGCAGTTATGATTCCACGTACGAATGTTATGGATCAGTTCAGATTTTGGCAAGTCGGAAGTGTCGGTTCCGGCAGCTGGGATACAATCACATTATTTATTCCATTTATTGTAGTAGGAATATTTATTGCATTGTTTACAGCGCCTGCATTAAATGCATTGGCATTAGGTGATGACGTGGCGACAGGGTTAGGTGTACGAACAGTTACAGTAAGAATAGTAGCGGCATTAGGTGGCGTATTATTATGTGGGGCTGCTACGGCTTTGGCAGGACCAATCGGCTTTATTGGCTTATTAGCTACACATATCGTACGTCTCGTAATCGGTCCTGATTTGCGTTATATTATTCCGATGTCTGCATTGTCAGGGGCAATTATTTTAACGATATCCGATGTGGTCGGAAGGCTTCTAGGCAGTCCGAGTGAGCTCGAAGTTGGAATAGTGACTGCCTTTATAGGGGCACCGATTTTAATATTAATTACGATGAAAGCGAAAATGCGTGCAATATGATAAATGAAACGATGAATATGATTAAGACGTCAAGATTAAAAAGAAAACGTCGCTTTATGATGATGACTTCCATACTGGCTATTATATCGTTAGTACTTTGCGGTTTAATGCTCATGCTAGGCAATACCATTTATCCAGTCCAGGATGTCGTAAAGGTATTACTAGGTGAACAAGTGAAAGGAGCATCTTTTGCGGTAAATACGATTCGTTTCCCGCGAATGGTGGCAGGCTTATTTGCAGGCTTTGCATTTGGTGTAGGGGGCTATATTTTCCAAACGATGCTGCGTAACCCGCTGGCAAACCCAAATGTAATTGGGATTACAACAGGTTCAAGTGCCGCAGCTGTATTTTGTATCATTGTACTGAGTACAAGCAACACGGTTGTATCCATTGCAGCTGTAATAGGAGGGCTTGCAACAGCTATCTTTATCTATCTGTTGGCAAAAGGTACGTCCTTTTCGATTGGTCGACTTATTCTGATCGGTATCGGCATTCAGGCGATGCTTACGGCCTTTATCAATTATTTAATGTTAATCGGAAATACACATGATATTCCGGCAGCTATGAGATGGCTGAGCGGGAGTTTAAATGGTGCCAAATTGATTAATTTATATCCATTAATTTTAATAGTGTGTATTTGTACACCGATTTTAATGTATTTTGCAAAACGTCTGGAAATGCTAGAGCTTGGTGAACAGGCAGCGACGTCTCTAGGGGTCAATACGAACCAAACGAGACTCATCCTTATTATTACATCTGTTCTCATGATTGCATTAGCGACTGCTGCTACTGGTCCGATTGCATTTGTTTCCTTTTTAGCAGGTCCGATTGCAAAGAAAATTGTAGGTGTTGGGTTTTCAGCACTCATTCCGGCTGGTTTAATTGGTGTCATATTAGTATTGGCAGCAGATCTTATTGGTCAGTTTGCTTTTGAAACGCGCTATCCGGTTGGAGTCATAACTGGGATTCTCGGTGCACCGTACTTAATCTATTTATTAATCCGTATTAATCGAAAGGGAGATTTATGATGAAAACAATGCATTCATTCCAAACGCATAATCTTGTTGCCGGCTATGACAACAAAACGATTTTACACGGTATTAGTCTAGCTATTCCAAGCAACAAAATCAGCATAATTATCGGTGCGAATGGTTGTGGGAAATCTACACTTTTAAAAACGATGGCGCGATTAATAAAGCCGATTTCCGGTCAAGTTATGCTGGATGAGCAATCGATAAACAAAATCCCTCCGAAGCAGCTTGCACGTGTTTTAGGGCTGTTGCCGCAATCACCGATCGTACCTGAAGGAATTACGGTAGCTGATCTAGTAGGGAGGGGGCGATTCCCGCATCATAGTTTCTTAAAGGGCTGGTCAACTGCAGACTATGAAGCAGTAGCGGAAGCGATGGAAATAATGAACATTACCGAATTTGCCGATAGTCATATCGATGAGCTTTCTGGTGGGCAAAGGCAGCGTGTATGGATCGCCATGGCACTTGCACAGCAAACTGATATTTTGTTTTTAGATGAACCGACAACGTATTTAGATATTACGTATCAAGTAGAAATTTTGGATTTGCTGACAGATTTGAATCGTAAGCGTGGCACCACGATTGTCATGGTCCTGCATGATATTAACTTATCAGCACGTTACGCAGACCATATTTTTGCATTGCATGAAGGTAAGCTCATTTCAGAAGGAACCCCTTCTCAAGTTATTACAAGTGAATTAATAAAACGTATTTTCGACTTGAATTGTATCGTGACACAAGATCCAGTTTCGGATTCCCCATCCGTTGTACCAATCGGGAGACATCATACGAAATCCGAAATGCTCGTTTAACTTTTTACAGAATCCGGAAGCAAATAAGCCAAGGCGAAATGATTAGTAATTTAAGCTAACTTTTTAGAAACGAAAAGAATGGAGTGTTTCGAATGAACGATATTTATGATGTAACGATTATCGGTGGAGGTCCAAGTGGGTTATATAGTGCGTTCTATGCAGGGTTAAGGGAATTAAAAACGAAGATTATCGAATTTCAACCGACATTAGGTGGAAAGCTACATGTATATCCGGAAAAGATTATATGGGACATTGGGGGCTTACCTGCGACACCTGCTCAAAAAGTAATTGAAAATTTAATCGAACAAGGACTAACGTTTAAGCCGACTGTATGCCTTAATACGAAAGTCGAATTAGTAACAAAAAAGGACAATCTATTTGTTATTGAAACGAATACAGGAGAAAAGCATTATACGAAGAAAGTGATTGTAGCAGTAGGCGGCGGTATCATCAGTCCGATTAAATTGCATATTGAAGGCGCCGAAAAATATGAGGTGTCGAATTTACATTATACGATTCGAGGCATTCAAAGTTTTAAAGATAAGTCACTCCTAATTTCCGGCGGCGGTAATTCGGCAATAGATTGGGCAAAGGATTTAATCGGTATTGCAAAACAGATGATGGTCATTTACCGAGGGGATAAGTTGTCTGCTCATGAAGCGCAAATTCGTTACTTGCAGGAAAATGGGGTCCCGATCATTACAAATACGCAAATTAAAACACTCGTAGCAAATGACGGCAAGACAAAAATCGACGAAGTGGTTTTAGAAAATGTTAAGACAAACGAACTCTCCAGAATTGTAGTTGATGATGTACTCGTAAACCACGGTTATGATCGGGATGATTCATTTACATTCGATACAGGCCTTGCTCCGAAAAAAGAGACAGACTATGATTATTATTATCTTACAGACGGAAAAGGGCTGACATCTGTTGACGGTATTTATGCGGTCGGAGATATTTCTAAATATGAGAATAAAGTGTATTTAATAACAGGTGCTTTCCAGGATGCTGTCAATGCGATTAATTCGATAAAAGTCAGTTTAGAACCGACTGCAGATCAATATGCAAAGGTTTCCTCCCA
The DNA here is from genome assembly GCF_014836935.1 of Solibacillus merdavium. Classification (GTDB taxonomy): domain Bacteria; phylum Bacillota; class Bacilli; order Bacillales_A; family Planococcaceae; genus Solibacillus; species Solibacillus ferritrahens. The sequence goes on from NZ_JACSPW010000007.1 coordinate 106,875, forward strand.
TAATGAAGTTTTCGAAAAACGTAATCGCGAAGTAATGAAGGGAATTTTGGTGAAGGGCTAATTTGGACAAAATAAAATATAGAAATTCTAACGTAAAAGTTACTAATAGCTTTTGCGTTTTTTTATTGCTGGAAAAATGTACCGAATAATCTATAATGAAGACAAGGTCAATTTAGTAATATTAGGAAATTTTAAAAGGGGTGTTGTACTAATGGTTTTACAAAGAATATATGATTTCAAGTGGCTTCTCATGGCCCTTGTTATTTTATCAGGAAATTTAATCGTATATCAGCTTTCGTTCATTTATACCCTTCCACCTGAACAAATAAATGGGATGGTATTAGGTTCCCTTATAGATTGTGCAATAATCGCACCAGCCCTATTATTATTGCAAAAGGGGAAATGGTCCGTAAAAAATTTTATCGCCTTTGTTGCAATGGGAATTATATTTGCAAGACTCGTAATTCCAACAGCATTTATCGAGCCATTCCGTTATGTCATGTGGTCAGCGATTGCAGTGGAAGCAGCATTAATTATTGTTGAGCTTACAATTATATTCATTTTTATAAAATATTTTCCCAGCATAATACGAGCTGTCAAATTAGAGCAAGAGCAGCTTATTTTTTCATTTCCTCGAATTACAGCAGAGAAAATGAAAAATAATTTTCTAATAAAAATACTTTGCTCGGAAATCCTTGTGTTCTATTATGCGTTTTGCAGTTGGAGGAAAAAACAATCGAATGGATTTACTGTTTACAAGAATACGATGTACGTCCCTTTTTTAGTCATGATTTTTCATGCGGCGTTATTTGAAGCGGTTGCTTTTCATTGGTATTTCCATGACCGCATGCCAATTCTAGCTTGGGGACATACAATTTTATCGATTTATGGACTCCTATTTTTACTGGCTGATTTCCGTGCATTATCACTAAATCCAGTCAAAATTGTAGACGGGAAAATATATATTTCCAATGGGTTAATGAAACGGACAAAAATTGACTTAACAAATATTGTGCACATTCATACAACTGTTCAAGATGAAACGATTTATCATCTTAAAGTAATGGGAAATACAGATGAACTGCCGGCCTTTGTCATCGAGACAAATCAACAGCAAATAATTCATACAATCGGTGGGCTGCAAAAGACGGCGAAATATATTGGCGTTTATGCCGATGACCCGTCAAACCTACGTCGAGAGATTGAATTAGCGATGAAGTAGTGTAAAAAATGTACGTCGGGGGTATATACAAGGGAAAGTAAGATTATGAGGTGAAAATATGAGTATACGAATTTTAGGTTATAAAGATGCTACACAATACAAGGACTTACGATTACAGGCAATAAATGATTCTCCGACGTCATTTTGCTCCTCGTATGAACAGGAAGAAATCTATACCTTGCAGGAAACCGAACATAATATTCGCCCGCAGACCGATCAATTTACACTGGGGGCATTTGACGGTAAACAACTAATTGGTATGGTTACCTTCAAACGCGAAACAAATGCAAAACTAAACCATAAAGGCCGTGTAATGGAGATGTATGTGTCCCCTGATATGAGAAATAAGGGAATTGGTCGGGCGATGCTGGAAGAGTTACTACGATTGTTAAAGGAAAGTGAAGGGCTTGAGCAACTGTACTTGTCAGTCGAATCAACAAACATACAGGTACTCGAGCTTTGTAAATCTCTTGAGTTCAATCAGTATGCTACAGAAAAGCGTGCAATAAAAATTGATGGGAACTACTATGATGAATTATGGATGGTAAAAAATCTGTAAACGTAAAAAACGTAAAAGCAATCAAATTTGCTTTTACGTTTTTTTCTATTATATCGCACTTCCTGCAGAGCCTTTGGATAACCGTTCTGAAATAATTAATACAATGAGGATTAAAATAATCTGCAACACGCCATATGCACAAGCTGTTCCGAACTTAAAGGCATACAGCTTTTGGAAAATTGCAACCGATAATGGAATAGTAGATGTATTATAAATTAAAATCGATGCAACAAATTCCCCGATACTTTGTACAAATGCCAACAATGTACCTGCAAGTACCCCTGATAATGTAAGCGGAATGACAATTCTTCTGAAAGTATAGAGCCACGATGCACCTAAACTTCGTGAGGCCTCCTCCACAGATTGATCCAACTGCATAAGGGAAGCAGAAGTGGATCTAAATACAAGTGGTAAATGGCGGATAAAGTAGGCAAGCGGTAAAATCCAGAATGATCCGATTAACACTTGGTTAAATGTAAACACACTTTCAGTAGAGAATGCTGCGATTAAGTTAACGGCTACTACGGTACCAGGTAATGCCCATGGAATTGTGATTAAAATATCGAGCATTGTTTTCCCTTTGAAATTTAGTCTGACCATTGCGTAGGCTGCCGCAACCCCGAATATAATATTACCGATTGTCGCGATAAAGCCCATTTGCAGCGAGTTCCAGATTGGCCGCCATGTACGCTCATCCGTAAATAGCGCTTTATAATGATCAAGCGTATATTCGGTCGGTAAAATTTGAATCGTCCAGGCACCGTCTTTCGAAAAGGAAATTAAGATAAGGACTAAAATAGGTAAAATTAAAATAAGTGTACCTATGAAGGATAGAACAACAGCTATAAATTTCAAAGGTTTTGAACTAACTTCAGATCGGTGCACACTTACGCCTTTACTTAAATTTTGATAATTACGGCGATTTTGATACCAGCGCATAATAAGTAAAAATGTAATGGAAACGAATGATAAAATCGTTGACTGTGTCGCAGCCATGTCTAAGTTCCCGTTCGTTCGTGATAAATAGATTTGCATTGTCATTGTCCGTTCCACCCCGAACATAAGCGGGGCAGTATAGGAGGCCATCGACACCATAAATACGAGAAGTGACGATGCGATTAAAGAAGGTGTAAGCATCGGTAAAATAACTTTTCTCCATACTCGGATACGACTGGCGCCTAAACTTGTAGCTGCCTCCTCTAATGAAGGATCAAGTCCTTTAATTGCTGCAGAAGCGGTTAAGTAAAAGTACGTATACATTGTAAAGGTATGGACCACAATCACACCCCAAATTCCTTTCAGTGCAAAAGGAACATCCTCCAATTGAAAAAGCTGCTGAAATAAGCGCGGAAAGATGCCGCTTTCTCCATATAAAAATGTGAAAGATAAAACACCTACTAATGGTGGTAATGCCATTGGGACAAGTACTAAAATCGATAGTAATCTACGGCCAGGGAAATCATAGCGTTCCAGTAAAAATGCCATCATAACACCGACAACTGCACAACAAATCACACTAATTATCGATATATAAAAGCTATTCCAAAGTGCTTCTAAATTCGCTGTACTTTCCAAACTGAAAAACTTCTTATAATTTACAAGAGTATTCTCGCCTGCAAAACTTTGCACGAATGTTGTATAAAATGGATAAATAACATAGGCAAATAAAATTAAAAAGAGGGGAGAAATGAGAATATAAACAAAATAGCGTGATTGTGTTAGACGAGACCACCAATTTGCTTCATAAGTATCAACGGATTTTTTGCTCATAGTGTGCCTCCTCCCCTATTCTCCAAGAAAATAAATATTCTGTTTTGGAATATGCAGCTCAATCGTATCACCAGCTTGCATAATGGCTCTCTCTCTACTAATAATCATTGCTTTTAAAGTCGTGTCATTCCATCTTAAAAAGTAGTTAACACTAACACCGGTAAATTCAATAAGTTCAATTATACTTGTAATCGTATTATCACCAGGTCCACTCTCAAAAGCTTCAGGACGAATAGACACATAAATTTCATCACCAGTGTTTATTTGTAAACCTGCTGCCAAGTTTTCAGTCAAGCCTTGTAAAGTTAGTCCAGCATCATTTTCAACAGTAATAGTATCTCCTTCGATTGATTTGACTTTCATTGTAAGTAAATTTGTTTCCCCGATAAAAGTAGCAACAAAGCGATTGTTTGGTCGATGGTAAATTTCCTGTGGGGTACCGATTTGCTTGACGATGCCATTTTCCATTACCATAATTCGATCCGACATCGCCATTGCTTCAGTTTGATCATGGGTTACATAAATTGTCGTCACGCCAAGCTCTGATTGGATCCGTTTAATTTCGATGCGTGTTTCTTCTCGTAACTTTGCATCCAAGTTAGATAACGGCTCATCGAGTAAAAGTATATCCGGTTCAATGACAAGAGCTCTGGCCAGTGCAACACGTTGCTGCTGTCCACCGGAAAGTTCGTTAATTTTGCGGGAACCTAATGGACCTAAATGTACAAGCCCTCGAATACGGTCCACCTTTTCCTTGATTGTCTTTTTATCATATTTTCGAATTTCCAGACCAAATGCGATATTTTCATCGACCGTCATATGTGGGAAGAGTGCATAGTTTTGAAATACCATACCGATATTGCGCTTATTTGGTTGCAAAGTTGTGACGTCTTGATTGTCAAAGTAGATTTTTCCTTTGGATGGATAATAGAATCCGGCAATCATCCTCAATGTAGTCGTCTTACCACAACCACTCGGACCTAAAAAAGTAAAAAACTCACCTGACTTTATATCCAACTCTAAATCATGGACACTTAATACATCACCGAATTTTTTTGATACATCATTAATACGAACAGCTTTCATCACATCGAACTCCCTTCACACAGTAGTGGCTAGAAAAGAAAGACCTCTTGTGCAGAGGTCTTTCAAGTAAAAATTATTCGCCTTTACCTTTAATATTTGAATCCCAATGTTCCATCCATTCCGCTTCTTTATCTGCCATCACTTGCCAGTCGATATCCATTGATTTTAAATCTAAATCTTTGTACCAGTCCGGCATTGCATCAGGATCGATATCCGTACGAGTCGGAATTTGATAATATTCTTCAGAAAGCTCAATCATTGTATTTTGGTCAAATAGGAATTCCATAAATAGTTTTGCATTTTCTTCATTCTTTGCATTGTTCACAATACCAACCGCATCGACTAAAATTGGTGCACCGCTCTTAGGATAAATAAAGTCAAATGTGTAATCAGTCGTATGTTTCTTAAGTAAAATATCCTGTAAGTTCCACAAAGAGATGGAACCTTCCTGACGAGCTAACTTTAAATATAATGCGTTTGGATCCTGTGTATATTCCTTCGTGTTGGCATCTAATTTTTTCAACCAGTCATAGCCTTTTGAAGGATCATCTGCACCTTGTCGATAAATCATAGATGAATAAATTGTACGCATTGTACCAGATGCAAGGACGCCTCGAATTAAAATTTCGTCTTTCCATTTCGGATCAAGTAATTCATCCCAATCCTGTGGACCTTCCTCAGGTGATATGACATCACTATTAATCATAATAACTTCAGGTAACAGCATTTCACCTACCCACCGGTTTTGTTCATCTTTATGAAGTGGATCGATATTATCGATAAATGAAGGGTCCCACTCTAAAAGTAAATCCTCACCTGCGGCAACCATCATAGCTGCTTGTGTTCCGCCCCACCAGAAGTCACCTTGTGGGTTTGCTTTTTCACCTCGAACACGCTCCAAAATTTGCTGTGCACCCATTGTCATGTATTCCACGTCAATGTTCGGGTATCGCTCATTGAATTTTTCAATAATACCTTGTACCATGTTTTCATCACGCCCGGTATAAATAACGAGCTTCCCTGAAGCATTTTCTTCTGCTGTACCATCTGTCGTGCCACTGTCGCTTTCTGTTGAGCCATTTGTCGACTCATCAGCATCATTGCACGCAGTTAAAACTAATAAAAGAGTTGCGAGAATAAGAGTTAGCCAAGTAAATCTTTTCACTTATATTCCTCCTTAAAAATAGTTTTATTTCTTTAAATCAGAATAAAATAACTATTCTGTCTTTATTCTAACTTCTATATATTTAACATTCAATTAAATATATCCATATATATTAAATATTTACAGTTTACTATTAGAAAAAAAGTGAATAAGAAAGACATAACTTGTCGTTCTAACAGAAGAAAATGGAAGTGTAATTAGGAAGTTTGTAGAGTCAATTTTATATTTAGGAGGTGAAGAGGGGGAGTATTTTTCATAATAATACAGGCAAAATCAATTCAACTTAGGAACTGTTTTGGTATGCGAAAGATGCAAAACTTAATATTTCGTGTCGTATATTAAAACAATTCTTTTACTATATGTGTTGTTTAATTAGCTGATGCTTGAACGGCAGGTTTTTAATACCTTTCACAACATTTTCTCATCATCGGCTAGCCATGTTTTAATGATTGGGTTTAATGATTAATGTATCAACATTAGAAGGGAGAATCATTTTATGAAGAAAACTTTCATGACAGCAGCAGCCGTTCTTTCATTATCAGTAAGTTCATTATTTGCTCCAGGGGTAGAAGCAGAAGCAGCATCGAAGCCAAATTATATTTCCACAACAAAGGCGAAACAATTAGCATTAAAAGAGGTATATGGTAAGATTGTCGATCTGGATTTCGAGCGCCACAAGCTAAATCCGCATTATGAAATAGAAATCCGAACAGCAAAAGAAGAAGTAGAGTTAAAAGTCGACGCGATTTCTGGAGATGTAACAATTACTGATCGAGATCCCCTTAAGAAAAATTTGAATAAAGGTAAAAAGCATAAATTAAATAAAAAAGATCGTTCAATGGAATTTGCAAAGGCAAAACATAATCATAAAGGCGATATGAAATATAAAGGTTTAAATCGTGATCACAAAAAGCGTTAATATAAGATGAGATAAATAATAAGCTTATCAGGTGTAAATAATAATTGAAATGGTGTGCGCTTCGCATACCATTTTTTTGTGGAAAGAAAACTTTGGGGAGCGTATAAAGTTACAATTTTGTTTTATTTGCATGTATTAAGGGAATTATAAAAGTATTAGCACGACAGCGTTTAAAAATCAGCAAAAGCTTAAGTGCGTTAGTATGTGCAACTTATCCCACAAATGATGGAATTATATTACTGAAGGAGTGAAACTATGAAAAGCAACAAAGACATCGCATTACAGATTTTAAATGAGAATAGTATCGGCGTCATGGCAACGAATAATAACGGTGTGCCAAATTCACGCTACATGACATTTCACTATGTTGAATCAAAACTATATACGGTTGCTGAAAAAGATTCCACAGTAGCGCGTGAAATTACAGAATACGGAGGCACACATATTTTATTGGGGTATGAAAGTGAAGGTATTCTCGAAACCTTTTTAGAAATAGAAGGGAGTGCTGTTACAACATTGAATGATATTGTAAAGCAGCAATTGCTTGAAAAATACCCTTCACATGCAGAAGGAGACTATGTGCTAATTCAAATTACGCCTACACGAATGAGAATTATGAATAAAAATGGTAAAAATCAAGAAGAAGTTCATTTAATTTAAGGGGGGCCAAGTAATGGAAACATTAAAAGAAAAAATTCTTTCTATTATTAATGACAACAATATCGGTACAATGGCTACATTAAACGGACGTCAACCTTATGTTCGTTATATGACATTTACGAATGAAGACTTCGTACTATATGCAACAACAACAGAGGATTCACAAAAAGTAATGGATTTAAATGAAAATCCATATACACATATTTTATTGGGCTATACGAAAGAAGATATGGATGCGCCATATGTAGAAATCACAGCTAAACTGAGTGAAATTAAAGATGATACACTCAAACTGAAAATTACAAACTTCTTTAAAGAAATCTTCACATCAGATGAAGGTGAGATGGTTACGATTCAGTTGGATCCTATTTCAATCAAATTAATGAATGACGGAGAACCACAAGAACTGAACTTTTAATGAAAGTACCTTGTACTAATTAAATATGCAATGAAGAAGCAATGACATTAATTTGTTGTTGCTTTTTTGCATGTTTCGATTAGTTCGCTTAACAAATAGAAGCTACTAATTTATACATAGTGTATAGAACGAGAAAAACAACGAAAATTTGTAAATATTTCGGGGAATTATTTTGGATTAGGTATGATAAGATTTGATTGAATTAAATATATTATATGGGGGATTTATTATGAAACTAGGTACTAAATTAAATTTAGCCTTTTACTCAATTCTTGCAATAATGCTTATTACCGCAGTTATTGTATTCATCAACTTAAACATGATTGATGAAAAACAAACAGAAGCATTAGATAATCGGGTGGAGCAAATTCGATTAGTTGATGACATTCGGGCAAATCTTGCTTTTCAAGGATTATATGGACGAGCACTTATATTGGAAAATTCCGATAAAAACCAAGAGAATTTGCTTACATACGCTGGTAATTTAGATGAAAATATTAAACAGATTGAACTTTTAGCTACAACAGATACTATGAAATCTTATATAGCGGAAATTAAAATATTTAATAATCAATTTAACGAAAGTGTCGACAAATTACTTGCTACGCTTAAAAGCGGCAATGTTCAAGCTAGTACAAATCTCGTAAATAATGATATGCAAAATGCGAATGTAGGAATTTTGAATGTAGCGAATGAAATGGTAGCATTCCAAAAATTTCAGTTGGATGAAATTAAGATAGAAACAGAACAAGCAATGACAACTTCAAAAATAATATCGATGGTATCTGTTGTGATTAGTATTATTGTCGGTTTCATCATGATTTTATTTGTAAAAAGATCAATCGTAAAACCTTTGGCGACTTTAATGAACGCAGCAGAGCATATTTCAGAAGGGGATTTAACACATCCTCTAGTAAAAATTCAATCGAAGGATGAAATCGGTCAGCTAGGAACAATCTTTAATAAGATGAAGCTAAATCTTCAAAGCCTTATCCAGTCCGTTCAAAATAATTCACAGCAATTAACTGCCGCCGCTGAGGAGCTTTCAGCAAGTGCGGAAGAAATTACTGCAACGACAGAAGATGTAACACAACAAATTGAACATACTGCAGATGCAGCACAAAATTCAGCAGTTGCTTCAAATGAAAGTGCACGGGCAATGGAAGAAACTGCCCACGGTGTTCAGCGCATCGCGGAAGCTTCTCAAATACTTCACAATTCATCGTTGGATGCAAGCTCGACTGCTACAAAAGGTGCTCAAACTATTGAAAGTGCTCAAGAGCAGATGGCGACAATCAATCACTCTACCTCTACTGTGAACGAACTTGTACAAAAGCTAGCGGCGCAAACGGTTGAAATTGAAAATATGACAAAAGTTATTACGGACATTACAGATCAGACAAATCTATTATCCTTGAATGCAGCGATTGAGGCAGCACGCGCTGGAGAGCATGGGAAAGGCTTTGCGGTGGTTGCTGATGAGGTTCGCAAACTTGCGGAAAGCTCGAAGCAATCAGCGAATTCAATTGTTGGATTGACAATGGAAATTCAGCGCGATACTTTCAATGTAGAGCAAGCTGTTTCAAGTGCACTTAACTCAGTAAATGACGGCGTAAAAATCATTGGCCATGCGGGAGAATCATTCAATGAAATTGTTGGTGCAGTAAATTTAATGACAACACAAATCGAAGAAATCTCGGCAACAGCAGAGCAACTTTCAGCAAGTTCAGAAGAAGTAACAGCTTCCGTAAATGAAATTGCTGGAGGAGCAAATAGTGCTTCACAAAGTATGATTTCCGTTGCCGCTGCGATGGAAGAACAATCTGCAACAATGCAGGAAGTAAGCGGTATAGCTGTTTCTTTAGTGGATAGCGCAGCTGAATTACAACATGAAATCGGGAAATTTAAAGTGTAAAATATTCTTGCATTAAGTTGAAAATATAAATTAGAATAGCTAACAAAAAGCTCTTATGAAGCAGGAATCTCACTGCATCATAAGAGCTTTTATTTAATTTAAAAACACTGGAATGTAAGGATGGAGCCACGATTTACTGTGCTATATACCCAACCGAAACGTCCCCAACGGAAGCCTAAAATGATATTGCTAGTGACGAACGTTGGGAAAAACCAGAATGTATTACCATTTCTTTGCCAAATAAATGTGTTTCGATAAATACATCGTCTTATTCCGCTTGAACCTTGCTGTGATTGGGATGACGATAATTGCATTTGTGGTGTAAATGCAGGAGGCGGACCCATTGGCATAGGTGTGTTTCCTCCTGGTTGTGGACCACCTGGGAACGTCTGTGGTGGACCTCCCGGAAACGGATTATTACCTCCTCCTGGTGGTGGAGGTGGACCCCCAGGGCGAGGCGGATTCATCGGGAATGGACTTGGCTGATTGAACGGTGGTGGGAAAAATGGGCTGAATGGTTGTTGATTGGGGCTATCATCAAATGGGTTAAATGGATTTTGACTCAAAAATTTACCTTCCTTCATAAAGTATTCATTGCTAATCTATGTGAAAGAAAGCATCGAATCCTAGGATTTAGCCTAATTAATTGTCACTTTCTTACATTTGCGCGTAGAAAATTTGATTAATTCGCGGAATTTTAATAAAATCACGAAGAATAGGTTTCAAAGAAGGGAATTAGAAAATGAAAAAATTTTTGCTCGCTATATTTTTATTATTGGTAGCCGGCTGCAGTGATGGAGAAGGGAAGCAACATACTAAATTTACAGAACAGCAGGCGGTACCATTCGAATTAGTTCATTACGAAGAAAAGATTGCCCCAATTTATGAATCACTCGTTCCACATATTGCATATGCCAGTACGCCGTCACAATTTGAATCACTTCAAGGACGTTTTAAAGTAGCTGACTTTTCAATTGATCTAGACAACTATATGGCTGTATTTATCGTTACTTATTCAAATGGCTGTGGGGTATTTGTTGATGGAGTATACGATCATGATGGATATCTAGGTGTTCAACTAATCGACTCTAATGGTAAGTCATGCGATGTAGAAGGTGTCCCTCACACTTTCGTTTTACAAGTGGAAAAAAATCAATATAAAAAAGTACAGTTGTTTAATGGTGAAATAATCAAATCTTCAGTAGATGTAGAATAAAATTTTTAAGAGCCTGGGACAGAAGTAGAAATTTCATTGGATAAGGAGAAGACCCTTATTAAAAAACGGATATTTTATAAAATTGATTGGAATGGAGGGCGACTCCTGCGGGAACAGCACGACGCCTGAGACTACAGGCTCAGGCCGTGCCCGCGGAAAGCGTCCCGGAATGGAAATCAATTTTTACGCCAGCAAAAAAATGCTATTTTTCTCAGGGAGAAAAATGGCGTTTTTGGGTTATTTCCCAGTCCCTTAAATTTTTTTGAGGGGATAATTTGCTATCACAAACAAAAGATTATATAATTTTCTTAAACTATAACGTGATGGTTTTGAATGCTAGTTTTAATCAATTCCGATCATATTCTTTCTTTTTATGAGCATGCCATCGCTCTTTTTGGGTACATAAATAGAAAGATAAAAAATTATAGCAATTCATTTTGGAGGTGAATCCCTCATTTAGAGGGAAGTAATTGGACGTAAACACCATATTAAACATCATTTTATTAATTATCTTTTTAGGTTTAACAGCTTTTTTCGTTGCAGCAGAATTTGCTGTTGTGAAAATTCGTAAATCCCGTATTGATCAATTGATTTTAGAAGGTAATAAAAAGGCAGTCATAGCAAAAAAAGTAGCAGGTGACCTCGATTATTATTTATCAGCTTGTCAGCTTGGTATTACAATTACAGCAATCGGCTTAGGTGCTTTTACAAAACCGTATGTAAAGGAATTAATGTATCCAATATTTAATTGGTTAAATGTTTCGGACATTGTAGCTTCTGCTGCCTCGTACGTTATTGCTTTGGCGATTGTAAGTTATCTGCATGTAGTAATCGGTGAAATGGCGCCAAAAACGTTGGCGATTCAGTTCTCGGAGAAAGTAACATTGATGCTTGCAGGACCTCTTTATTGGTTCGGTAAAGTGATGTATCCATTCATACAGGCGTTAAATGGAACATCGCGTCTGCTTTTACGGGCAGTTGGTGTCAAATCGGCAAGTGAAGATCAAGCATACTCGGAAGAAGAGCTTAAAATTATAATGGCACAAAGTTTTCAGGGTGGTCAAATTGACCAGCAGGAGCTGAAATATTTGGAAAATGTATTTGCATTTGATGAACGTGATGCAAAGGATATTATGGTGCCTCGAACAGATTTAATAACGATTGATAAAGACATGAGTGCGGAGGAAATTGTGCAAATTTTAGATGAGCATAACTACACACGTTATCCTGTCGTTGAGAATAATGATAAAGATCGCATTATCGGTGTTGTCAATGCCAATAAACTTCTCAGTCATATCGTATCCAACCGGGAAGTTCAGTTAGATCAATTTGTAAGGAAAGTTCCGTTTGTTTTAGGTGTAACTAGCATTCAGGATGCTTTATTGAAAATGCAAATGGCAAAAGTACATATGACAGTTGTCATTGATGAATATGGTGGCACTTCCGGTGTACTCACTATGGAAGATGTACTGGAAGAACTAGTGGGCGAAATCCGTGATGAGTTTGATGAAGATGAAGTAGATGAAATCCGTAAATCCGGTGAAAATGAATATACGATAAGCGGACGTGTATTACTTGTTGAACTGGAAGACCGTTTCGGCTTTGAATTTGATGATAGTGAAGAAATCGATACGATTGGTGGATGGATTCAACATTCGAGCATTGATTCGGTTAAAAATGGAGAAGAGCTCCAAATTGGAGATGAAATCAAATTTGATGACCATAGCTGGACAATTTCGGATATGGACAATCTTCAAATTAAAGAAGTCATTTTAAAACAGTATATATTTCAACAGTAAAGAACCCATACTTATTTGTCTTGGAGGTGAATCCCTCAATTTTCGGGGGAATTAATTGGACAGTATTATAATAATAAATTTAATTTTAATTGCGATTTTTATTTTATTAACCGCCTTTTTCGTAGGTGCTGAATTCGCGATATTAAAAGTTCGTATGTCACGTATTGAGCAGCTTATCGCAGAAGGTAATAAAAAGGCGATTACAGCAAAAAAAGTTACGCAGGATTTGGACTATTACTTATCCGCCTGTCAGCTTGGTATAACAATTACAGCTTTAATTTTAGGTGCGCTAGGTGAGCCAACAGTTGAAAAAATGCTACAGCCGGTTTTTGACCAGTTCAACATCCCGGCAGCAATTGCGACAGCCCTTTCCTATGTGATAGCTTTATCGGTAGTAACATTCCTACACGTAGTACTTGGTGAATTAATGCCAAAAACGCTGGCGATTCAATATGCAGAAAAGATGACGCTATTATTGGCGCCGCCACTTTATTGGTTTGGTAAAATAACGAGTCCTTTTATAAAAGTGCTAAATGGTTCTGCACAGGGATTATTAAAAATTTTCGGTGTAAAGCCAGCCGGTCATGATACGGTATATTCAGAGGAAGAGCTTAAACTTATTGTGACGCAAAGCTATGAAGGTGGCGAAATTAATAAAACTGAGCTTGCTTATTTGGAAAACATATTCGCTTTTGATTCACGTCAACTAAGCGAAGTCATGATTCCTCGTAATGAAATGATTACACTGGAAAAGAACTTTACTTTAGAGCAGATGTTAGCTGTTATAGAGGAATTTGAATATACACGTTATCCGGTTATTGGTCGAAATAAAAATACATCGGCATTTATCGGCTTTGTGAATTCGAAAGAAATGCTGACAGATATTGCTGCAGGACGTATTAATGATATGACTTCATATATCCGTGAAATCCCTCGCTATAAAGAAACCGTTGCGATAAAAGATGTGTTTTTAAAAATGCAGCAAACACGCAATCATATGGCAATTGTTACCGACGGAAAAGGGGTTACAATTGGGCTTGTTACGATGGAAGATATATTATCGGAAATCGTTGGAGAGATTGAAGACGAAGATGATGGTAATGTAGTATATACAAACTAAAAATTCCAACCTCAAAAATCGATCATTTTGCCAATTGGCCTAGTGATCGATTTTTGAATTACAGCTTTTCAGGATATAATCTTAACAAACCGTGCCCTTAAAACTAAACCTTTTAAAATGAAAGAAAGGAGACGATGAACATGCAATGTGGCGCAAAATGTTTTGTAGTGGAAGTGGAACATAATGGTGAAAAAAAGCGAATCCCTGTAACAGCCAGATCTGCGGTAAACGCTAGAAAAACGGTCCGCCTCAAGTATGAGGAAGCTGTTAAAATTATTTCCGTAAGAGAAGAAAAATAAGAAGCGATCTACTAAAAAATCGATGGCCACTTTTCAAAGAAGGGCATCGATTTTGTGTTAAAGACGATTCTGTTTTTCTAGTTTAATTTGCTTCACTAAATGAATGATGAGCATTAAAATCCCTGCTGTACATAAAACGACGCTAATGATAAACAATATGAGCCAAGCTTCCATACTCCAGTTTCCCGTAAAAAATATAGAACCTACTAATAACAGGACCCCTAAAAATAAAATAAGGTATCCACCTTTAGACAGTGACATGCCAAAAACCTCCTTCCAATACTACATCATAAAAATAACATAAAAATCGTAAATTTATCTATTAAAATGAATACAAGTTATTTAAAGCGCTTATCTGTCAGTCTGTCTATGATACAATTTATGAATTAATGTAGTAGGGGAGAAGTGGCAAAATGAAAGTACAACAACTCAATCAATTTATCCAAAAGTGGATACCCGTATTAACCCCCCTAAGCTTAATATTCGGCGTTTTTTTAGAAGATATTGGCACTCATTTATTATTTATAGTACCCATTTTATTTGCATTAATGACGCTAATTAGCAGTTTAAGTTTGAAGTTTCGAGATATTAAAGTGTTTACGCAATATCCGAAAACGATTTTATTTATGATTGGATTTTTACATATATTAATGCCTTTGTGGGCATTCCTTTTAGCAGAACTTATTTTTGATGACCGTTTATTAACGATAGGCTTTTTAATTTCTGTAGCAGTACCAACAGGTGTGACAAGTGTGATTTGGGTGACGATCAGTAAAGGGAATTTACCGCTTTGCTTAGCAATCATTTTAATCGATACTTTGATTGCACCGCTACTAATGCCGCTAATTTTACTTTTTGTAGTAGGTGAGACAATACAGCTTAATATGCTATCACTAGTGTTTGATTTAATCTGGATGATTGTTTTACCATCTTTATTAGGAATCATCATAAATGAATGGACAAAAGGAGTATTACTCGAGAAATTCGGCGGCCCTTTATCGCTCATTTCAAAGCTATGTTTATTTGCGATTATTATGGTTAACAGCAGTGCGATTGCTCCTTATGTTAAGGATATCAATTTAGAGTTGGCGAAAGTAATTGTAGTTGTATTGTTATTGGCGGTATCAGGCTATGCTTTATCGCTTATACTCAGTCGGCTATTTTGGAAGTCTAAAGGGGATCAAGTTGCGATAGTTTTTAATGGTGGAATGAGAAATATCGCAGTAGGAGTAGTTTTAGCAACGACATACTTCCCATCAAAGGTTGCCATGCCAGTCGTGTTTGGTATGCTGTTTCAACAAATACTTGCATCGATATTTTATAAAATAATCCGAACATAACAGCTGAAAATAAATTTAAATTGAGCTGTTCAATTATTTAATTCGTGTTTTTTAAGCTCTTATAGGTGAAAAGTAAGTTATATCAGTATTTTGCTATATTTTGCGTTGTACTTCCAGAAAATACAGTTGTGTTAATTAGGGGGACAATGTATTATTGATATATATTAAATTAACGAAAAAGTGTTATAGAAGGAGAATCTTTAAGTAGTGGGATTTTTCTCATCAAAGATGATACTTCACTCGCTTCAACATCACGAAGTAAGTTAACAACTTAGAATTGCGGAGGAAATTATGAATAGAATGTTCGAAAAATGGAACAGCATTAACTTAGTTAGCCGTATAATCGTAGGGATAATCGTTGGAGTTGGATTAGCTTTAACAATTCCGGAAGCTGTAAGTGGTATTACTATTTTAGGGACTTTATTTATTTTAGCTTTAAAAGCAGTTGCACCAATTTTAGTGTTTGTCTTGGTTATTAATGCAATTGCTTCACATGTCGGTGGTAAATCAACAAATATGAAGACAGTACTTGCCTTATATGGGGTGGCTACATTATCTGCCGGATTTGTCGCAGTTGTTGTAAGTTTTATTTTCCCGACGACATTAACATTAAAAACAGAAGCACAGGATGTAGCACCGCCAAGCGGGATTATTGAAGTGTTTGAAAAATTATTATTCAATATCGTATCAAATCCAGTCAGCGCAATTATGGAAGCCAACTACCTTGGTATTCTGGCGTGGGCTGTTATTTTAGGAATTGCGTTGAAAGCTGCGAATGATTCTACAAAAGGTGTAATTGCTAATTTTTCAGATGCGATTACAAAAGTTGTACAATGGATTATTAGTTTAGCTCCACTTGGGATTATGGGGATTGTGTTTGAAGCGGTCTATACGACAGGTCTTTCAGCTTTAAGTGAGTATTTGCGGTTAATTATCATATTGGTAGGAACGATGTTTTTCGTCGCACTTGTTGTAAATCCGCTGATTGTATTTGCAGTGGCACGAAGAAATCCATACCCATTAATTTTAATATCATTAAAAGAAAGTGGAGTAACGGCCTTTTTCACACGTAGTTCGGCAGCGAATATCCCTGTTAATATGGCGTTGGCAGAAAAACTGAAATTGGACAAAGATACGTATGCTGTATCCATTCCTTTAGGTGCTACTATTAATATGGGCGGGGCAGCCATTACGATTTCTGTTTTAACGATGGCAACTGCACATACATTAGGAATCGAAGTAGATCTTTTCACTGCAGTCATTTTAATGGTTATGGCAGCCCTTTCGGCAGCAGGTGCATCAGGTGTAGCTGGAGGATCATTATTATTAATACCATTAGCTTGTAGTTTACTTGGAATTTCAGATGATATTGCAATGCAAGTTGTAGCAATTGGATTTATCATTGGGGTTATTCAGGATTCGTGTGAAACAGCATTAAATTCTTCAACAGATATCGTATTTACAGCAGCAGCTGAGTATGCAAAAGAACGCAAACAAAATTAAAAAAATAAAACTATGCTGAACGGTAAAAAGAAGCCATTTAGCATAGTTTTTTTATTTTAGAAGGTTAATCGCCACCGCCACCACCATCACTTCCGCCATCTGAAGAGCTTGATTCAACTGCAGAGAAAATAATATCAGAGTAATACGATTCATTCGACGGTATGTCACCAATTGCTTCATTTGATGTATAGATTTGTGTAGTGATAAGCAAGGTGTTGCATTGATTGTGATTTAATTTTAATTCTCGGCATATTTCATTGTGGATATCGTAAAGTGCCGGGAACTGGTGTACTTCAAATTTTGCTAGGGCAAGCAGGGCAATTGTTGCATAGTGGCAAGATTTTAGTTTTGTTTCTGTATTTTTTATAAATAAAGTTAACTCCTGCAGCCTTGTAAATGTAAACTCGTCAAATGTACCTGTTCCAAGCGTTAAAATAAGAGCTGCATTTTTAGTGGCGTCTTTTCTTTCATAACCGATAGACACGAGTGCCTTATAGTATTGCTCAATAGTATTCGCCAAAATCCCTGTATCTTCTGGTCGCCTAGCCAGCATTGCACAAGTGGCCGGTTTTATTGGATAATATTTCATGCTTGTTTGCTTCATTAAATCAGCTAACAGTTTCTGAATTCGGTCCATATCATCCTCTGTCGTTAAATAGGCAGACGTTATATAGCTATGTTCGCCACGTGAAAACTGCTTCGTCAAACTTTTATAAAGATTGAGTGCTCCGCCAATTTTTTCAGGCTGTTTTGCAAAGTGGACATAATATGTATTAATAACTTGTTGATTGACCCGTGCTGTGTTATACCATTTCGTATGCTTCTTAATCTCCTGCCGAACCGCTTCATAATCTTCATAATGAAAAATGATATTACGCACTGTAAGCTTCAGTGCTAAATTAATGTAAAAAGATTTGGCATCCGAGCCAAAGTATAAATTAATTTTATCGATGTTAGTAAAAAACAATTGTAATTGAGCATTCATAGCGATCACCTCTTACTTAATACGTACGTTTTAAAAGAAGAGAAGTTTCAAAATCAGGAACATTGTTTGACAAAATTCGTTTGTAAATTACAGCATAAATCGAAAGAGTATTGTATGATAAATAAGTGAAAAATGAAATGAAAGACCTTGAACAAATTGAGAGGAAGTAAGTTATGACCCAACAACGTTTTTTACCGATTATTGTAGGAACTGATATTAATGCATATAACATGGCGATTTCGTTCCATGAAGAATATAAAATACGTCCAGTTTTAGTAGGAAAGGGTGTATTGCCCTTTACAAATTTAAGTAATATACCACGTGCGATTGAATATGATAAAAAGTTGGGCGATCCGACACAATTTGCGAAGATTTTAATTAGTGTTGCAAAGAAATATGAAAAAGAAGCAGAAAAGTTAATTTTAGTCGGTACGAATGATTTATATGTCCGCTTAATTATTGAAAATCGTGCAATTTTACAGGATTATTTCGTATTCAACTACATCAACGAAGATTTAATGAATGACTTGCAAATTAAATCCAACTTCTACAAGCTGTGTGAGCAGTTTGACATCGATATTCCAACGACAGTATTTTATGATTGCCGGCAAGACGGATCATTTGAACAGCAAATGATGTATCCTGTTATAATTAAACCGAGCAACGGCATTGAATATAGCCGCCATCCATTTGAAGGACAGGCAAAAGTATTCAAAGTGGAAAGTAAAGAAGAAGTACAAAATGTAATCGATATGATAAAAAAGAGTGGCTATAATGATGAGTTGATTATTCAGGATTATATTCCGGGTGATGATACAGCAATGTGGGATTCTGTTATTTATGTAAATACGAAAGGCGAAACACAGCTCGTATCTTTTGCCCAAGTTGTTCTGCAAGAGCATACAAAAACGGCAATCGGAAATTATACGGCATTAATTTCCCGTTACAATGAAGAAGTGATGACGAAGCTACGGGGCTTTTTAGAAGCAGTTGGCTATCGTGGATACGGGAACTTTGATTTAAAATACGATGAGCGTGATGGGAAATTTAAAGTGTTTGAAGTAAATATTCGCCAAGGTCGTTCAAGCTACTATATTAACGCAATGGGTCACAATATGGCCCGCTATTTTGTGGAAGATTTAATAAACGATATTCCAAAACCATGCGCCTATTTAAAGGGGGACGTGCTCTTTTCGGTCGTACCTAAAATTGTATTGAAAAATTTCGTTCATGATGAAGATGTGAAAAAGGATATCGAGCGTCTAATTCAAGAAAAGAAACTTGTTAATCCGCTATTCTACAAGCAGGACAAGCATTTAAAACGTAAATTTTACATGTTCATACGTCAAGTTAACTACTATAAAAAGTACAAAGAAAACGTCTGGTAAAGTCGAAGCCCATCAACGAGCAACTCTTGTTGATGGGCTTTTTTATCGGGAATTAACTATAAATAATGTTATAGTAAAAGAAAAAAATGAAAAGAGTGAATATTCATGACAATACATACATTTACATTACATATAGATTGGCCAGGGGGTCGCAATTCGGTAGGAGAGCTTTCGGCAGAGCGCTTGCAAACCAAAATTTCCATTCCTCCAGAAATGAATGGCCCCGGTATCGGTACAAATCCGGACGAGATGTTGCTAGGTGCAGCAGCAACATGCTATTTGATTACGCTTGCGGCAATGCTTGAACGAAGTGAAATAGAAGCAGAACTCACATTGGAATCAAAGGGACTTGTTGATGTGACAAACGGCGTATTTACTTATAAAGCGATTCATCATAATGTAGAGATTTTACTAAAAAACAAAGAAGATGATCGTGGGCGTCGTATAGCAGAGCGCTATGCATATAAAGCGGAGGAAACATGTATGATTAGTAAGGCGTTAAAAGGGAATGTAGATATAGAAGTACATTTAACTCTGAGATAAAGGGGCGATTATGATGAATATCGTTTCAGCAATGATCCAACTTTTAGTTGCAGCGGTAATTATTTTTTTCATTAGCGGTCGATTAATTGGTTCACAGGTGAGCTTAACGAAAAGAATTATGTCAGTAATAATTAGTGTAGCTTTTACAACCTTTGTATTTTGGTATACGTACTTGCGTGGTTCAGACTACTATGACCAAGGTATTGTTTCCAATGTTGTTAATATAGCAACACTTTTATGGTTAGGAAGTATGCTCCTTATTTCCATGCTCTTTTATTTGCTTTTTGAGCTCTTTGATCCAATCGAGTTGAATGAAAAAGGGGCACCTATTGGCAGGCGTTCGTATTTTAGAACGTTCATTACGTATTGGAGGCGACAAAAACGTTTGCGCCAAGTAGTGAGTATTGCCGTGAAAAACGGGGTCACAAGAACGATGAAGTATGCACGTGCCCGTGAGGATGAACGTGAGCTAGCAAAGGCATTACGGGAAACACTTGAACAGTGTGGTGGAGTATTTATAAAGTTTGGACAAGTTCTATCAACCCGTAAAGAGCTATTGTCCCCGATTTTCATAGATGAACTCCAAAAGCTGCAGCAACATGTAAAACCTCTTTCTGAACAGCAAGTGGACCAAATTATAAAGGAAAACTTTAATGCAGATACTAGTAAGATATTTTCCTATTTCAGCAAAACACCATTAGCTTCTGCTTCGATCGGTCAGGTACATAAAGCAATTCTAAAGGAAACGAATGAGCCTGTCGTTGTAAAATTTTTGCGCCCTGATGTAAAAAATATTATGCATGAGGATTTGGCCATCTTAATGGAATTTGCAAGCTGGATCACAAGTAAATCGCAATGGGCTGAAAATCTTGGCTTTTATGATTTGGCAAAAGGTTTTAGTCTGGCATTGAGTGAAGAAACCGATTTTAATATTGAAGCTCGCAATATGGAGCAAGTCGCAAAAATTGTAGAGCGTGGAAGCATCGATGTAAAGGTTCCGAAAGTATATCCGGAATGCAGTAACTCAAATGTAGTAGTGATGGAGCATATAAAAGGAAAATCGGTAACGGTCGCGAATAATATATTTGTTGATTTACAAATTGATCGACATGAATTTGCCCAAACGTTACTCAAAATATTTTTGGAACAGGCACTTATCTCAGGAATTTTCCATGCAGACCCACATCCAGGTAATATTTATGTGGAGGAAACGAGTGGACGTGTAGCGATACTGGACTATGGGGCAGTAGGACGATTAGCGGCACATCAGCAGGAAGGTTTGAAGTACTTCCTCGTTGGCATACATCAAAATGATGCGGCTATTGTAGTTGATGGTATTAGTCAACTAGTTGAAAACGCTGAAAAGATCAAACATCATGAGATGGAGCAGGCAATTAGTCAAATCCTATTGAAAATTAATTATGTATCGAATGTTCCGACAGACGAATTAATGTATTCTATTTTCTCAGTCGTTCGTGATTTCGGTCTACATTTTTACCCTTCAGTTAACGTGGCATTACGTGCAATTATTACTTTAGATGGCACCCTTTCAGTCATTTGTCCAGGCTTTAAAATATTTAGCGAAGTTAAAGACTTCTCAAATGATTACTTAAAAATGAATTTATTGAAGCCATTTAAGAAGCCACTTGAAACAAAACAGTACCTTGAAGAAGAACTGGCACTGTTAATACCTAATCTACGAAAAATTCCGCGCCGCATGGATCAATTGTTTAAGAAAGTCGAGAGCGGCAAAATCATATTGCATCATGATATTTTTTCGGATAAAGCAAACTCAATGTTTGTTACACAGTTATTTTCCAGGTTCGTGTTACTCCTCGTTGGAATTACGTTCGGTATTATTTCTGTGGCACTTCTCGCAATCTCGCAATTTATTCATAATGCATATGCGATTTATTTAAACACAGCTGCATATTTAGGATTATTTTTATGTGCAATTTTACTCGTACGTTTATCGATTCAGGCAATCCGAGATATGAAGCGGACAAATAAAATGTAGGGACCCATAGTGGGTCTCTTTTTTTATGGGGAAGTAGCAGTACGGGGCAATGTTCTAGTCGAATAAGCGATTCACTTTAACGCTTTACTATAATAAAATACTAATTCATTAGACAATCAACCTGCTAGTGCGTGAGTATATTTTTAGATAAAATATGAATTAAAGCCTATAAATATGGCATTTTGTACAGAAAAACGTAATTTAATATAAAAATGAGTAGAAATAAACTGTTATTTGTACAATAATAAATTTAAAGGTAAGAGGATAATGAAGAAGGAAGTGGGCAAATGATTCAACTAAACGGTCAGAATTTATCAATGGAGCAGTTAGCGTATATTTTATATAGCGGGGAAAAAGTTGAGATTGCTGAAGAAGCGAAAGTACGTGTTGTAAAAAGCCGTGAAGCGGTGGAACGAATTGTACAACAAGATAAAACAGTGTACGGCATCAATACTGGATTTGGTAAATTCAGTGATGTAAAAATTGCAGAACAAGAGGTAAGCAAGTTGCAGGTTAATTTAATTCGCTCACATGCATGTGGATTTGGTGAGCCTTTTTCGGAGAAGGTTGCCAAAGCAATGATGGTACTTCGGCTAAATGCTTTATTGAAAGGGTTATCAGGTATTCGATTAGAAGTTTTGGAACGATTATTATATATGATTAATGAAGATGTAATACCGGTAATTCCGCAACAGGGTTCACTTGGAGCATCGGGAGATTTAGCACCGCTTTCCCATCTAGTATTGGCCCTAATTGGTGAAGGAGATGTTTTTGTAAATGGTATATCCCAATCTTCTCATGAAGTGTTTGAACAGCGAGGACTGTCTAAAATTGAATTACAGGCAAAAGAAGGTCTTGCTTTAATTAACGGTACACAGGCAATGACTGCACAAGGTGTAGTCAACTATATAGAGGCAGAAAAGTTAGCCTATGCCAGTGAATGGATTGCCGCGATGACAATGGAAAGTCTGTACGGTATTATTGATGCATTTCACCCTGCTGTTCATGAAGCGCGCGGTATGAAAGAGCAAATGGATGTTGCAGCTCGTATGCGTAATTGGTTGCAAGATAGTATGCTTATTACACACCAAGGAGAAAAGCGTGTTCAGGATCCTTATTCATTACGGTGTATTCCACAAATTCATGGTGCAAGCTGGCAAGTATTAAATTATGTAAAAGAAAAGCTGGAAATCGAAATGAACGCAGCAACAGACAATCCACTTATTTTCGAGGATGGAGACGTTGTTATTTCAGGTGGTAATTTTCATGGGCAGCCGATTGCATTTGCCATGGACTTTTTAAAAATCGGTATGGCGGAGTTGGCGAATGTGTCCGAACGCCGGATCGAACGATTAGTAAATCCTCAATTAAACGAAGGATTACCACCGTTTTTAAGTGCAAATCCAGGGTTAGAATCCGGAGCAATGATTTTACAGTATAGTGCGGCAAGTCTAGTTTCTGAAAATAAAACACTGGCACATCCAGCTTCTGTCGATTCTATTCCGTCATCGGCAAATCAGGAAGATCATGTATCGATGGGCACAACTGGTTCTCGTCATGCACGTATGATTATTGCCAATGTACGCAATGTGCTGGCAATTGAAGCTTTTTGTGCAGCACAAGCAGTTGAATATCGCGGAGTGGATAAGATGTCTCCGAAGCTGTTGGAAAAGTGGAACGAGATACGGGAAATTGCGCCTGCTATGACAGAAGACCGCATTTTTAGTCGTGATATTAACCGTATTATCGAATACTTAAAACCTAATATGTAAGTTATTGTGAACGATTAACATTCCGAAGTTTGTTATAATATATTTCTACTAGCAAAAGAGGAGATTACTATGACAAAACCACATTTACTAATTATTGATGGTATGGCGTTATTATTCCGATCGTTTTTTGCATCGGCTGCTATGAATCAATTTATACGACTGGATGACGGCACACCTTCTAACGGGGTGCAAGGATTTGTACGTCATGTTTTAACAGCGCAAAACTTAATGAAACCTACTCACTTAGCTGTTTGCTGGGATATGGGTGCACATACGTTCCGAAATGATCTATATGAAGGGTATAAAGCAAATCGCCCTGCACCACCAGAAGAAATGCTGCCTCAGTTTGATATGGCAAAAGAAGTTTCGGCTATGATTGGCTGGCAAAATTTTGGTACGGCCGGTCTTGAAGCAGATGATTTAATTGGCTCTATGATTGAAAAATGGAAGGATGAAGCACAAATTACCGTGATCAGCGGCGATAAAGATTTACTGCAATTATTAAATCCTTCCACAACAATTGCCTTTACGAAAAAAGGCTATACTGAGTACGATGTGTATACGGAAAGCCGCTTTATCGAGGAATACGGTATTTTACCGAAACAATTTGCAGAAGTAAAAGCATTTATGGGGGATTCAAGTGATGGTTACCCAGGTGTAAAAGGAATTGGTCCAAAAACTGCACTTCAGCTCATACAAAGCCACGGCTCTATTGATGGAGTGTTAGCTGCATTACCGACACTAAAGCCAGGACAACGTATTAAAATAAGTGAGAATGAACAAATGTTAAGGCTTTCTCATCAGCTGGCAACAATTGATTGTTCAGCATCGATTGAATGTGATTTTGAAGCATTACGTTTGACTGACTATATGCCGGACTTGTTCGAGCTGATTGAGCAAAGAGGCTATCGTCTCATTGCCAAACATGCACGGGCAATTTACAGATAAAGACGAAAAAGGGCTGTGCCGAGCGTCAAATTTGACGTTCAGCACAGCTCTTTCTTTTAATCTGAAGTAATACGTTCACCTTTAACTTTTACAAGCTCTACATCCAAATTACGGATTGTTGATTCATCAAGAGGGATTTTCCCATCCTTCTCGTGTTCCTTCCAAACCTTCACATTTTTACGATACAATACTTCCGATAACCGGTATATATCAGTGTCGAATTCTAATGAAGCTTTGTATGTTTGTTCAATTTCTTGCTTTACCTGTCGTTCAATCTCTTTTTTCAGTACAGCCATTTTTTGCTGATTCAGTATTTCATTTGTTTGAACGACCAATTTAACATTGATATCAAATTGCACCTTATTTTCGGTTACTACAGGGATAATTTCTGTGTGCACCTCGTCAACGGTTGACGTTGTATATTGTTCTTCAGATTCCTCCATTTTAACTGTAACATCTGAGCGCTTTGTCTGGTTAATCACCCACTGCACACCGTTTAAATCATCTCCTAATAGGTTCCCCTTAAAACCAGAATCCCTATGGAGAATACTGATCCCTTTAAAAGTGTAAACAGGATCTGGTCCATCTTCCTTCGACCAGTTTTCACTAATATCAACCAAAGGGATTTTTGCTTCATAACTAGGCTCATTCAATTGGATCATGAGCTCACGAAATTGAATTGGTCGTATTCGTGATGATTGGTTATAGGAGCTAAGCGGATCTGATAGTTTGGAAAGGGTAATGGATTTATTAATAATAGGTGTGATGAGCAGAATTTCGTCAAGAGGCGAATTCGTCATATAAGCCCAAGTCGTATATCTCAATTCTCGATAACGGATAAATGAATTTACGATAGGTTCAACTTTGTTCTCCTTTGCAATATTTTCAGAGAAAATAACATACTTTAAATGCCCTAAAAATACCCGCTCATCCATCGTTTGATATAAATTGAAAAAGGCTTCATCAAATGTCCGCCCTGTAGCAACCCCGACTTCAGCCTGTGTGGCATCTGGATTTGGCTGTTCGCTTTTGGCTATATTGGTAAAGGCGACGATTTGTGCAAAAATTTCATACTGTTCATCTTTATAATCAATTCCTAGCCCGTGAATATAGTACATGCGTTCAGCTTGGTTCGTATCCCAGCATCCTGAAAGTAATAGCAACAAAGGAAATAAAAGAAACTTTTTCATTTTGTATTATTTTCCTTTGTTTTATCTTTAACATTTAATAGGTCCGGGCGCTTATTATTCGAAGTTGGCGGTGGACGGAAGAATGACATTTTTAAATTATTCCAGCTTAAATTAGCAGCAACATTTAAATACGGTACACCAAAAACACGAATATTTGCTATATAAACAAGGCATATATATATTGAAAGGAAAAACCCGAAAAGCCCAAATATCGATGTAATAATTATAAACACAATACGCAACATACTGATCGTAGTAACGAAGGATTGATTGACGAGTGTAAAAGTAGCAATCGTTGAAATCGCAATGACCACGATCATAGCTGGGCTCGTAATCCCTGCCCGAATGGCTGCATCCCCTATAATTAATCCTCCAACAACACTAATCGTTCCCCCTAAAATACTAGGTAGACGTAATCCAGCTTCT
Organism: Solibacillus merdavium; assembly: GCF_014836935.1. Taxonomy (GTDB): domain Bacteria; phylum Bacillota; class Bacilli; order Bacillales_A; family Planococcaceae; genus Solibacillus; species Solibacillus ferritrahens. The sequence continues at coordinate 133,135 of NZ_JACSPW010000007.1, forward strand.
CGAAATAATTCAAACATAAATAGCATTCCAAGCATTTCCAAAGCTGAAGGGAGCGGTGAGCCAGTGTTTGCTTGTACAACCGTCGCAAGCAATTGAATGGGGAGCTGCTCTTGATGAAAGGTTGTTAACGCAAGCCAAAAAGCAGGAAGCAAGAGTGCGATTAAAATGCTCCCTAGTCGTAATAACCTTTCTAATGAGCTGTAGATAGGCGGATAATCATTATCCTCACCGGACTTGAGTAACACTAAAATATCGATCGGTGTGATAATTGCATATGCAACGCCGTCTACCAAAATAATATAGCGACCAGTAGTAAGAGATTGCATTGCAGAGTCGGGCCGACCTGTCGTATCATTGAGCGGAACAAGATATGAAATCTTATTAAAACGTTCAAGCAATAATTCCCCACTTAAAATGACATCTGTTTCAATTGCTGAAAGCTGCTGTTTAATTTGTTTTAATATGGATAAATCGGCAATGTCGTTAAAATATAAGATTGCTACCTTTGTTTTAGAACGTGTTCCGATTGTCATTTTTTCCACGGATAAGGAGTTCGTTGGCAGTCGCTTACGAATAAGCGCAATATTTACACCTAAATCTTCAATAAAATTATCACGAGGTCCCTTTATAAGTACTTCTAGATTAGTCTCTTCTGGGCTTCGATTTGGCTTTTTTTCAATATTACTGCATAACAAAATCTTTAAACTTTCAATATAGATAAGGATAAATCCGCTAAATACATTCGTAACGGCTTCTTGTAAATCGTCAATCTTCTGTAGCTGTGGGAGATGCAGCTTCTGCATTAAACTGGCTTCATCAAATTGATCCTTTTGATGGCATGCAACTTTTAATCTAGGTACGACTACTTCATTGAATAAATGATTGTCTGTCATTGCCTCACAAGTGATGAGCATCACATTACTTGCTGGAAAATCTAATGTCTGAAAGCGAATATCAGCACAATTGTCAAATTGCTTTTTTAAGGTAGCTTGTTCAATCAAGCATTTCCCACCTTTCGCTTTGTTTTTCGATTTACTAATATGAAAATAATAATTGAAAGTATGAAAAAGAAAATTGTGGTGCTTATTAAAAAATATTGCCCCTTCCATTTACTAAATATACTGTCATCGAGCAAATAAAGCGGCAGTGATAAAAAGACAAAAACCGGCACAATATACTCCCATATTTTTTTCTTTTGACCTGTAAATCCTAATAGCTCAATTGCTATGAACAATATAAAGCCAATTCGGACAAAGGCTCCAGTCAGCCACTGGTAAATAGAAAAAAAATCAACATGGTTAATGAAGCTTCCAATTGAAGCAATACGCCATTCTTCATATGCCGGATAGCGCTGTTTCGCCGCTTCAACTGGTCCGAATTCCGCAATGGCCCCAATCAATGGCCCCATAGTTAAACCTAAAAGTAAAAATAGTATCAGTATTAAGTGTCTGTATTTTAATTTTGTTTTAAAATGATGCTGAATGAAGAGCAGTAAATAGATTTCTACAAAGCCTGAAGCAGGGTATAACATAGATGTAAAAACAGGTGAAAACCCATGCTCAAGGAAAGGTCTTAACAAGGAATAATCTTTAACCTGAATATTTACAAAGGCAACAAAAAAGCCGAGAACTACGACCACGAATAGCACAATAACATTGACCATCGTTATTGTTAAAATGGACGATGTGGCAAGTAAAAAGCAAACAAATGTAAAGAAGAAAAATAGTAATAAGAAGGGTGTGTTAATTAAAAAAGTTGTAGATACCCACTGTAACGTTTCGTGCATCGTAAGGGCAGCCATTAAAATCAAATAAAAAACGGTGACATAAATGAGTGCCTTGCCAAACCGTGGATATCTTTTTAATAAATATTGACGAACTGATTCATCCTTTATTTTCTTTAATGTGAAAAAAGGAAGCAGTAACCAAGGAATAATTAATAGTATCGCTACAAGAACAGATATCCATGCATCTCTTCCCGCCCCATTAATCAAAGAAGGAATAATTGTAACGTGGTTTTTTAATCCGATAAAGGTCATTGTCAAAAAGATAATATGTAAAAGACTAATCGAGCCAATTGATTTCATATATGTTCCTCGCATTTTTTATACAGTAATAACCAATTAATGTATTTTTTATTCTTGCCAAAAAAAGAGCATTAGCTATTTGCTAATGCTCTTTTGGTTCAATTTTGACAAAGCTTAATACTTTCCGGTTGTCATCATATTTAAATGTTCTTATTTGACTCTCTCGATTTCGTCCGCCGTTATCATGAATAGTTAAATAAAGTTCATCATCTTTAATTTCGTAGCCAATTAAAGGGACCCAATGATACTTATAAAGAGGGTTATAATTTTTTAGGAACTGCCCGGTAAAATACACATCAAACTTCATCGCAACAGGATTGCCTAGGCGTAATTGTTCAATTGCCTGGGTTAAAGTACATCCTTCAACACACCAATCATCTCCAAGTAGTCGGCGTAAGTTTCTAATCATCCGCCATTTAAAAAGTCCAATTTTTGTTCCACCTAATAATTTATAAAATTCATTTACATCTTTTGTGCGGATCGTCTCATCTTTGCATAAGTAATTCAAAATAACGTGTGCAGTCGTCGGGCCGCATGCTGAGTTTTGATATTCAGGTCGGATACTCGAACTATATTGTGACCTGCCATTAACGTTTAATAATACCCGCATACTAAATACCTCCATTATATTATAAAATTATCATATACCCATTTTTTAAAAAAATAATCCTTCATAATTTGAAACTAAAAATATTACAGCTCCGTCTAACGGTTAACAAAATGAAAAAAGGGGGGACGATTATATGCAGCTAGAGCAATTTATAACAATACATGGCGAGGAATTACTTCGGCTTTCCTATACATATGTCAAAAATAAAGAAATGGCAGAAGATATTGTACAGGATGTGCTTTTAAAAGCATATGAGCAGCACGACAAATTTCGGGGGGATGCGAGTTATCGGACGTATCTATATCGTATGACAATTAATCGTAGCTATGATTATCTACGCAGTTGGAGCTATAAAAATACAATTTTAACGAATAAAATCCAGGAAATATTCCAAGTAACCAAATCCACTGAACAACAAGTGTTCGAGCAAAACGATAATCGCCTATTAGGGGATGCAGTGCTCGATTTACCAGTAAAATACCGTGAAATTATTATTTGGTTTTATTACAAAGAGTTGAAGATTGATGAAATTGCAGAGCTCCTATCAATTTCAAATAATACCGTAAAAACAAGACTAAAGCGCGGACGTGAAAAGCTAAGAAATCAATTAGAAGGTGGTGAATGGGATGACGAATTCTCAAGTAAAACGAGCAATTGATGAAGCAATCGGAAAAGAACCTTTAATGAACGAAGCGTTTTTGCAAAAAGTTGTACAAAAGAAGAAACGGAAAAAGCCGCTGCCATTTTTGCAGCCAGCGATTGTTGTTCTGTTGATGCTTGCGATTGGGACAGTACTGTACTTTACTCCGGAACAACGTAACCATGCTGTTGAGATAGAGGCCCAATACTTAAAGCCTAACCAGGAGCAGCTAGTGGCTGAGTTTTACGGTGCCATCATAGCGCAAGACAAAAAAGCTTTAGTAAACATAAGCGACGTTAGCAGCGAGCAGGCTTTTGCCCGCTATTCTATATTTGAGTTTACAAAGCCAGTAGAAGTAATTAAAACGATAGAATCAGAAGAAGCCGTTACAGTATTTCTAAAGCTTCAATCAAAAAACAAAAACTTTTTAGATGAGCTTGTCATTCATAAGGAAACAGAAAAAATCGAAGTTAATACTGCACAAACTATGGGACTTTACGACGCAAATGCGGAGTTGCCTAAGAACTTTGTATTGGAATATAAAGCAGCACCTTATGCTCCGATAATGAAAAATATAGAATTAGATCTAAAAAAAGCAGACGTTCAAAAAGTTAATGATTATACACTTTATCAAATACCAACAGATGAGGGGACATGGCGTGTATTTGAAGCACCTGACGGGAAGCTATTAGATTTAAATACGGTCAGTAATGGGCAGACGCAAGTAATTAACGGTGATAGAGGAAAGTTTTTCTTTATTGATAGTGAAACGATGGAAACAACATATATTTATAGGGACAAAGAGGGGAATTACCAAATATTAACGGGGCAGCTTAAATATCCTGGAGTGACAACGTATCAAACAGAGTTTCATGAAGAACCTGTCTTTATGTTTGGTGGCCCTGAGCCTAAAGTAATTACAACTAAGCAAGGGCAACTGATGTATGCAGAGGTTTTTGAAAATGCAAATCTAATTAATTCTCCGGCATTTTATGATACAGAAACGATTGGCCAACACATACTCGTAAAGTATAGTGAGGATTCGAAACAAATTTCTGCTTATTATCAATTTACAGCTCAGGATGAGTTAATGGATTTTCGTGAAATTGGGATGCTTGAAGCAAAATCGGAGCATTTACAAGATATGATTTTACAAAATCGTTATAATGATCAACTGCTCTATACTTTTAATAAAGATACTATTTACTACAGAGGGAGAACAGTTTCCGGCGAATTAATTGAGGAAAAATATACAAAAATTCAAGTCGAAACAAAGGACAATCAGTATTTCATAACAGGGGATAATGACTTTAGCTGGACATTAACACGCACTGCACCGCGTATTTTACAGGATGAAAAAGGTATTGAATACATGATTCCTTTTGCATTTGAAGAGTTCCCTAAAGTGAATACCACTCTTTTAGCAGACGATATTCAATCGCTAAGGGTATATAAAATTGATGGATACGGTACGAATGCCTATGTTTTGGAAGAAGACTTGGATGAAGTGAATGAATTACTGTTACAAGCACAGGTGAACGAAGATTACATCACCTTGGATAAGTCAGAACTAATGATTGAAGTCGAATACCCCAATGGTCAAAAGGAAAATTTAGAGTTATGGTTAAATGAAGGCAAACCGAGTATTGTGATGAAATCTGATTTTTTAACTAATACAGATACATTATTTACTATACCGGATGCATTAGCGGATCATTTCCTTCAATTAGTTGAAAGAATCGAGAAATATGATAATTCCAAATGAAAAGCGAAAACTACCTCAACTATGGGGTAGTTTTCGCTTTTTATAATTAGCTACATAAGCCAACTGAAGTATTTTCGTATTTTTCATCATCCAGCGCCTTTACCATAAAATGCGCAACGCTTGCTCTTGGAATCGTACTTGAGCCTTTTGGAACTGTATCAAATGCTTCTTTGTAATCTGTTTTCAAAGGTTCATCTTTTAATCCCATTGGACGTGCAATAGTATAGACAACACCTTTTGATTTGTAATAGTTTAATGCAGCGCGGTGATCTGCCAAAGGATTTGCCAACATTTTCATCATCATTTTACCCATAATACCAGGGATTTCACCATCAACACCTGCTGAAGCACAGTAAACTAAACGCTTCACGCCTGCTTTTTCCATGCCATCTGCAATGTTTTTGCCCATTGTTTCGAGCTCGTTTGATTTTTTCATTCCTGTGCTAGAGCCTAAGCATGAAACGACTGCTTCATGGCCAACAATTGCATCTGCCACTTGCTGAGCGTTAAATGCATCACCTTGGATAATGTCGACACCAGTTGTTTTTAATTTTTCGGGTGTACGGACAAAAGCTGTAACGCTATGTCCGGCTGCAACAGCCATTTCAACAAAATGCTGCCCGACGCCACCTGTAGCACCAAATACTATAATTTTCATGATTAATGTCCTCCTTTTAATGCTGCTCTTTGAATCTTAACGCCTTTCCACATAAATGTAAAAATAATCGTTAAAATTAAAATAACCAATCCTGCAATGAATGGATATAAAATATCTATGTCATATAATGCACCTGCAAGAAGAGGACCCATAATATTTCCAATACTCATATAAGCATTATTCATACCCATCGCAAACCCTTGCTCATTACCTGCCATTTTTGAAATTAATGTCGTTAAAACAGGACGCAAAATAGATGTCGCCAGGAAAATCAATAACGAAATTGCAAAGAACATCGTATAGCTTCCTGCAATAATAGAAAGGAAAAATCCAGAAGCTGTAACAATTAAAAATAACTTCAGTACATTTACTTCCCCAATTGACTTTACAAGTCGATCGACAACGAATAGTTGCATAATAACACCGATTAATCCTGTTGAAGTAATCATAAAGGCAATCTCTTGCGGGGTTGCACCAAATTTATCGTCGACATACAGACCAAGAACGGTTTCGTATGACATTAAGCCGAAGCTCATAATAAGTGTAATAACTAATGGAATGAAGAAAGGCTTTTTAACCGATAAAATAATATCCTTTATCATTGATTGATTGTTATCGATAAGCTGAGGAGTTGCAGTTTCTACAATCTCTTCCAAGCTTTCTTTAAGCGTAAAGTATGATACTACAAATGCTAAAAGACCGACGATTGCGGATACTAGAAGCGGTGTTTTCAAACCGAAATCCGCCAAAAATCCACCGATACCGGGACCAATAACAATACCAAGGGACATCGAAGCAGAAATAAAGCTATTTCCCTTTGCACGCTGATCCATCGTCGTAATATCTGCAACATATGCGTAAATTGCCGGAATTAAAAATGCACAACCAATTCCACCAATTGCGCGTGATAAGTAAAGTAGCCAAATAGAATCGGCGAAGTAAAAAAGAAACATCGAAATTGCTAATGTTAGTAGTCCGATATTAATAAGCGGGCGACGACCATATTTATCTGCCCATTTCCCACCAATTGGCGATACTAAAAATTGTGCAAATGCAAAAATAGCAATAATTAATCCTGCAGCTGTTCCGCCTTGCCCAAGTTCTTTTAAATAAGAGGGGATAATCGGAATAATAATTCCAAAGCTCCCAACAGCAATAAACATGTTAAGCATAAGTAACGCCAATTTTTTTCTTTGATCTGAAGTCATAAAAATTCCTTTCTTACTATTAAATTCTGCCCGGCGAAATTAAAAAAATCCATAAAAAAATCCGTGAAATCCGCCGAGGCATATTTTCTCCCAACTAGTGTTTACTCCTGTTGAATAAGAAAATTTTCACGTACTCAATTGTAATCGGAAAACTACATTCTGACTAGTTATTTACTTAAAAATAAGATGAACCAAAAGCATGTAAACTTTTGGATTCATCTTAAAAGAACTATTAAGCCTGTGCGTTTAAAAATTCTTCAACTTGTGCCGGTGATTTAGCATTGGCACTATGCAAGTGAGCTAACTTTTCACCATTTTGGAAGATTAATAGTGATGGAATACCCATTACTTGATATTTCTCCGCTAAGTCCGGGAAGTTGTCACGGTTAATTGAATACCAATCATATTGATTATATTCTTCAATTATAGGATTGATGAACATATCCATACGTGTGCAGTCCGGGCACCAACCGGCAAAGAATTTAATGATAACCGGTTTTTCTTTACTTGTTAGTTCTGTAAATTGTTCAATTGTTGTAATTTCTTGCATATTAATCACGCTCCTTATAGCACATTGTACACGAAACAAGTAGATTACGAAAAGTAATTTAACTTAAGACAAGTTCTTACTATCAATAAAAATATAAGAATAATAATTTTATTTAAAATTATGAGAAAATTATTGCGTAAATTATCAAAATACTCTACACTAAGAACAGAAAAGCTGTTTGAAGTTTTTTTTTTCATTTGAAAATGAATGACTGTTCATTCAAGGGAGAAGGGGGAAGTGCTCGTGTCTTACAATATTCAAAAAGTAGCGGTTTTAGGTTCAGGGGTAATGGGTTCAGGTATTGCAGCTCATTTAGCAAATATCGGGATTCCAACTTTATTATTGGACATCGCACCACGTGAACTTACAAAGGATGAAGAAGCAAAGGGTTTAACACTTGATTCTAAAGCTGTAAAAAATCGTTTTGCTAATTCAGCGATGCAAAAATTACTAAAGCAAAAACCAGCACCACTTTCAGCGAAAAAAAATCTAGCATTAATTACACCGGGGAACTTTGAAGATGATCTAGAGAAACTGAAAGATGTGGACTGGATTATCGAAGTTATCGTAGAAAAATTAGATATTAAAAAAGGATTATTTGAAAAGATTGACGCTGTGCGTAAGCCAGGGACGATCGTTTCATCAAATACATCAGGGGTAAGTATTAACGCAATGGCAGAAGGGCGCTCAGAAGATTTCCAGGAACACTTCCTTGGGACACATTTCTTTAACCCGCCACGTTATCTGAAATTATTAGAAGTGATTCCAGCAAATACTACAAAGCCTGAAGTTGTGAACTTCATGCAATCGTTCGGTGAGGATGTATTAGGTAAAGGCGTTGTAATTGCGAAAGACACACCAAACTTCATTGCCAACCGTATCGGAACATACGGTCTAATCGTTACGATGAATGAAATGGTAGCGCGCAATTATTCAGTAGGTGAAGTAGATTCAGTGACTGGTCCTATAATCGGACGTCCAAAATCTGCAACATTCCGTACATTGGATGTGGTAGGTCTTGATATATTTGCACATGTTGCAAAAAATGTATACGACCAAACGACAGGTGCAGAGCAAGCAGTGTTTGAAGAGTCACCAATTTTAAAGAAAATGGTTTCAAATGGTTGGTTAGGCGCAAAATCCGGTCAAGGCTTCTTCAAAAAAGAAGGAAAAGAAATTTTACAGTTAAATTTATCTACATTTGAATATGAGCCAAATAAAAAGCTTGTTGCACCATCTCTTGAAATGGCAAAGCAGGCGAAAGGACCAGGCGGTAAATTAAAAGTATTAATTTATGCGAAGGACCGCGTAGGCGAATTATTATGGAATTCATTTGCACCAACATTACTTTACTCAGCGCAGTTAATGGGCGAGATTGCAGATGATGTCGTAGCAATCGATAATGCGATGAAGTGGGGCTTCGGCTGGGCACAAGGTCCATTTGAAATGTGGGATGCAATCGGAGTTGAAAAATCTGTAGCAAAAATGAAAGAAGAAGGTCGTGAAATTCCAGAGTTTGTGAGCGGATTACTCGATAAAGGCTTCTCTACATTCTATACAGAAATTGATGGAGATTTAGCATACTACAACGGTACGGAATATGTAAAAGTACCAGTAAATGAAAAGGCAATTGATTTAAGACGCTATAAGAAAAAGCATGGCGTTATTAAATCAAATTCAGGTGCAAGTTTAATAGATTTAGGCGATGGTATTGCATTACTGGAATTCCACTCAAAATCAAATGCAATTGGCTTGGACATTGTACAGATGATTAACTTTTCGGTTGATGAAGTTGAGAAGAACTTTAAAGGTCTTGTTATCGGTAACCAAGGTAAAAACTTCTGTGTAGGAGCAAACCTTGCAATGATTTTAATGGAAGCACAGGACGATAATATTTTTGAACTTGATTTTGTTATTAAATCATTCCAGCAGGCAATGCGCCGTATTAAATATTCAACAAAACCGGTTGTTGCAGCACCATTCCAAATGGCATTAGGCGGTGGTGCAGAAGTATGTTTACCGGCTGCACATATTCAAGCATCTGCAGAAACATATATGGGTCTTGTAGAAGTAGGCGTCGGGTTAATCCCAGGCGGCGGCGGTAACTTAGGACTTTATGAAAAATTCATTAAGGGCTTACCTCAAGGTGTAGAAGTAGACTACCAGCATATTGCTAATAAAGTATTTGAAACAATTGCAATGGCAAAAGTTTCGACATCTGGGGAAGAAGCGCGTGAAAACAATTTCCTAAACTTCGCAGATGGAATTTCTGTTAACCCAGATCATTTAATCTATGATGCGAAACAAGCAGCACTAGCATTAGCTGAAGCTGGCTATACACCTCCTGTGAAAAGGAAAGTAAAAGTAGTAGGTGCGCCAGGTTATGCAACGTTACTATTAGGTGCACAAGGAATGTTCGATTCGGGCTACATTACAGAACACGATTTGAAAATCGCTAAAAAGCTGGCATATGTCATCGCAGGCGGCAAAGTACCATATGGAACTGAAGTATCAGAAGAGTATTTATTAAACTTGGAAAAACAAGCGTTCCTAGAACTAGTAGCAGACCAAAAATCGCAAATGCGTATGCAGCACATGCTAGTAAAAGGAAAGCCGTTACGTAACTAATATTTGAACTATTAAAAATCACTTTGATATGGAATATAGGCAAGGACACCTCTGGATAAGCGTTCGTATGAGACAGCTGTTTCAGACCACGCTCCCGGAAGTGTTCGCCGAAATGAAATCAACGGTATGTTGAGAATATGTCGCTGGCAGGCAGATTACGAGTTTACTTGCTAGCTAATCACAAGGGGGAAACATCATTATGCGTGAAGCCGTTATCGTTGCAGGAGCACGAACACCGATTGGACGTGCGAAAAAAGGAACTTTGGCAAATACTAGACCCGATGATTTTGGTGCAGTTGTAGTAAAAGAAACGTTAAAACGTGCGGGCTATGAAGGACCAATTGACGATTTAATTATGGGATGTGCGATGCCTGAAGCAGAGCAAGGAATGAACGTTGCCCGCTTAGTAGGAGCATTGGCAGGTCTTCCAGATACAACACCAGCATTAACAGTAAATCGCTTCTGTTCATCAGGATTACAAACAATTGCGTATGCAGCTGAGCGTATTATGCTTGGTCATTCAAAGGCAATCGTTGCTGGGGGTACGGAATCGATGAGTATGATTCCGATGACAGGCAATACTGTGCGCTTAAATCCTAAGTTAGCTGAAGATGCACCACAATATTATATCGGGATGGGGCATACAGCAGAGGAAGTGGCAAATCGCTACAATGTAACTCGCGAAGATCAGGATGCTTTTGCTGTACGCTCACATGAGTTAGCTGAAAAAGCAATTAAAGAAGGTAAATTCAAAGACGAAATCGTACCGGTAGAAGTTACGGAGTACTATGTCGATGAAAACAATCAACTAAAAGAAAAGACAATAATATTTGATACAGATGAAGGGGTTCGTCCAGGTACTTCGGTTGAAACGCTGGCAAAATTACGCCCAGCCTTCAATGTAAAAGGTTCTGTAACAGCAGGGAATGCTTCACAAACTTCTGACGGTGCAGCAGCAGTATTAGTAATGGATCGTGAAGAAGCAGAAAAACAAGGGATGAAGCCACTTGCTAAGTTTTTAGGTTTCGCTGTAGGTGGAGTTCCACCGGAAGTAATGGGTATCGGACCAATCGTAGCGGTACCAAAAGCATTAGAAATTGCAGGGATAACTCAAGATCAAGTAGATTTATGGGAAATTAACGAAGCGTTCGCATCGCAATCAATTCAGGTAGTACGTGAATTAGGTATTGACATTGATAAAGTGAATGTTAACGGTGGTGCCATTGCATTAGGTCATCCGCTTGGAGCAACCGGTGCAATCCTAACAGTAAAACTAATTAACGAACTAAAACGTCGCGGTGGAAAATATGGTGTTGTAACGATGTGTATCGGCGGCGGTATGGGTGCAGCAGGGGTATTTGAAGTATTGTAATTCACAAAGGAAAATAGGGAGGAATTTATTATGGAACAAACAACAAATAGCATTATTAAAGGTGGCGGCTTCTTAATCGAGGACGTGGAAATCAACCGAGTATTTACACCTGAAGACTTTACAGATGAGCAAAAAATGATTGCCCAAACAACTCAGGAGTATGTTACGAATGAAGTATTACCAGTTGTTGAAAACTTAGAGCATCATGAGTTTGATCATTCAGTACGTCTATTAAAAACAGCTGGGGAACTAGGTTTACTTGCAGCTGACGTACCAGAAGAATACGAAGGTCTTGGCTTAGACAAAATTTCCTCGGCATTAATCGCTGAAAAAATGTCTCCAGCAGGCGGGTTCTCAATTACTCACGGTGCACATGTTGGTATCGGTTCATTACCAATCGTATTATTCGGTAACCATGAGCAAAAAACTCAATATTTACCGAAATTAGCTTCAGGTGAGTTAATTGCGGCATATGCATTAACAGAACCAGGTTCAGGTTCTGACGCATTAGGTGCAAAAACAACTGCCAAATTAAATGAAGCAGGTACACACTATGTATTAAATGGTGAAAAACAATGGATTACAAATGCAGGCTTTGCAGATGTATTCGTTGTGTACGCTAAAATCGATGGCGATAAATTTACAGCTTTCATCGTTGAGCGTTCATACCCTGGAGTTTCAGTTGGTCCGGAAGAAAAGAAAATGGGGATTAAATCTTCTTCTACTCGTACGTTAATTTTAGAAGACGCACAAGTGCCGGTAGAAAACTTACTTGGTGAAGTAGGGCGCGGTCATATTATCGCATTCAACATCTTAAATATTGGACGTTATAAATTAGGGGTAGGTACTGTAGGTGCATCTAAACGTGCATTTGAATTAGCAGTAGCTTATACGAACCAACGTCAACAATTCAAAACTAAATTATCGGATTTCAACCTAACAAAAGAAAAGATTGCATCAATGGCTTCTCACATTTATGCATCAGAATCTTTAAACTATCGTACAGTTGGTTACTTCGAAGATCGCTTAAGCCAGTTATCTGATGAAGAGCAAAAAGACGGCAAATCAATCGCAGCAGCAATCGCTGAGTATGCTATTGAGTGCTCAATCGCAAAAGTATTCGGTTCTGAAACACTGGATTTCGTAGCGGATGAAGCGGTTCAGTTACACGGTGGTTACGGCTTTATGGCTGAGTACGAAGTGGAACGCATTTACCGTGACTCTCGTATTAACCGTATTTTCGAAGGTACAAATGAAATTAACCGTATGATCGTGCCAGGCACTTTCATGAAAAAAGCGCTAAAAGGTGAATTACCTCTATTACAAGTAGCACAGGAATTACAAAATGAATTATTAATGCTTATGCCGGAAGAAATCGGTAACGAAGCATTAGAGCAAGAAAAATATTTAGTGAAAAATGCGAAGAAAATTGCTGTACTTGCAGCAGGTGCAGCAGCACAACGCTACGGTGCCAAACTAGATGCAGAGCAAGAAATTCTAGTAAACATTGCAAATATTGCGAACCAATTATATGCAATGGAATCTGTAGTGATCCGTACACAAAAAGCAATTGAGCGTGACGGTGAAGGAAAAGCGGCACAAAAAATTCTTTATACACAAATCTTCTGCCAAGAAGCATTTGCAGAAATTGAAAAAGAAGCAAAAGAAACATTAATCGCTTCAGTTGAAGGCGACGATGCACGTATGATCTTATCAGCATTACGTAAATTAACGCGTAACAACCCTTACAACTTAATTCCGAAAAAGCGTGAAGCAGCAGCGAAATTAATCGATGCTGAAAAATATGTAGTTTAATAGATAGAATATAATCGGATGCAGGAAGCTGTATCCGATTTTTTCTACGGAATAGATTTTCTAATAAAACGAAAAAAGTTCTAATATACTTTAAACGGTGCTAATTTAAATCGCATGTTCTAATAAAAGTGGCTGTTTTTCTAATATGTTTTCAAAAGTTTCGAATAAGAAAATGATTACTTCTAAAAAGCATTCGAGATATTCTAATATCATCAAAAATCTTCTAATATTAATTAATTTCAATATAACTCCCACAATGTAATTCCAATTTTGATTTGTTTTTCTATATCCGTTACAATAAGGGAAAATCAATGGTAAAGAGGAGTTCATTTATGACAGTGAAATTTATCCAATATCCAAAATGTACTACATGTAAAAAAGCACAGAAATGGTTAGATGAAAACGATGTTCAATATGAAAATATTCACATTGTTGAACAAACGCCTACTAAAGAACAACTTAAAGCGTATTATGAAGCGAGTGGGGTACCTTTAAAGAAATTCTTTAATACTTCAGGTATGAAATATCGTGAGCTGGAACTAAAAGACAAATTGCCTTCAATGTCTGAAGATGAGCAATTGGAGTTATTAGCTTCAGATGGTATGCTAATTAAGCGTCCGATTGTAACAGATGGTAAAAAATTAACATTAGGTTTTAAGGAGTCTGACTTCTCGGAAACATGGAAATAAACCGGTATTCACGTTGTATTTCCGAACGAAATATGGCAAAATGAAGTTGAATGTACTACATAATAATGGAGGTTTTTTAATGAGCACACCTAAAGAATTACTTTATTCAAAAGAGCATGAGTGGGTAAAAATGGAAGACGGCAAAGCAACAATCGGGATTACGGATTTTGCGCAATCTGAATTAGGGGACATCGTGTTTGTCGAGTTACCGGAAGTAGGCGACGAAATTTCAAAGGATCAGCCATTCGGCAGTGTAGAATCTGTTAAAACTGTTTCGGAACTTTATGCGCCAATCTCAGGTAAAGTTGTTGCTATTAACGAAGAACTTTTAGACAACCCAGAATACGTAAATGAATCTCCATACGGAACTGCTTGGATGGTTACGATTGAAGTAACAAACGATGCAGAAGTTGAAGAATTAATGGATGCAGATGCTTATTCTGCATTAATTGAACAATAAATATTTCAACACCAAAGCCTAAAAGTTAAAGGTTTTGGTGTTTTTTTGATATTGTATAGATAGCCGTAATTGATGAAAGGAAGCGTATCTTTATGGGAAAATGCATTGTAGTTGAAGGACGAGCTGATAAAATGAGGTTAATCCCCCTATTGGCTGAAGAAGTTACTATTCTTTGTACAAACGGAACAATAAGCGAAGTCAATTTAATCGAATTACTAGAAGACTATGAGCATTATGAAATTGTAACAATGTTTGATGCAGACAAGAATGGTGAAAAGTTAAGAAAACTAATGAACCGAGCATATCCTGAAGTAAAACAGCTTATCATACCTCAAGAATATGTAGAGGTTGAAAAAACGCCTACTATAATTTTACGGAACTTATTAATACAAGCAAAATTTTCAATAAAAGAAGGATGACTTATATATGGAACAATGGTCAAGAGAGCAGTGGGAACAAAATATACAACAATATGATCAAACAGCATTTTTTCTATACACTCCAATGTGTGGTACTTGTGAGATATCTGAAAAAATGCTAAAAGTAATTGAAAAATTACTACCAGATTTACCATTAGGTATGGCAAATATCAATTATATAGAGGGTTTGGCCAACGATTTGAAAATTGAAAGCGTACCTTGTTTAATTGTTTCTGAGAATGGAAAAGTGACAAAAAAGTTATATGCATTTAAATCCGTACCATTTTTGTATGAAATATTAAAAAAGTAATTGACGTCTTCTCTTTAGCATGATAAAGTAACAGACATAATAATAAAACTTAATAACGTTACTCTTATAAAGAGAGGTGGAGGGAAGTGCCCTATGAAGCCCGGCAACCAGCATTTTATGCAAAGGTGCCAATTCACACAAAGTTTAAACTTTGAAAGATGAGAGAACGGTTTACCGTATAAATTTTTATGTGAAACCTTTCTACTTGTCGTGAGTAGGAAGGTTTTTTTGGTGTAATTTTATTTTCGAAGATGCGAAAAAAACACCAAAAACATTATATTGAAATTACAGGTAGGTTATTTCAAGAGAAGGGGTACAACGCATGATTGATATACAAAATATCACGAAAGTATATAACACAAAAAACGGTGAGCTTACAGCGGTAGACAATGTTAGCTTATCCATAAAAAAAGGAGAAATATACGGTATTATCGGCTACAGTGGTGCTGGTAAAAGTACAATGATCCGCCTATTAAATGGTCTGGAAAAACCTTCAACAGGTTCAGTTATTGTAGGTGGACAGGATATTTCTAAAGCTTCAGGGGCAAAGTTAAGAGAAGCACGCCAAAAAATTAGTATGATATTTCAGCATTTCAATTTGCTTTGGTCACGTACAGTCGAAGAAAATATCGCATTTCCTCTTGAAATCGCAGGTGTTTCAAAAACTCAGCGTGAAAAGCGAGTAGAAGAGCTTATTGAACTTGTAGGTTTAAAAGGAAGAGGAAAAGCCTATCCATCTCAACTTTCAGGTGGTCAAAAACAACGTGTCGGTATAGCCCGCGCATTAGCGAACAACCCGGAAGTTCTACTATGTGATGAAGCCACTTCAGCACTTGATCCTGAGACGACGGATTCGATTTTAGAGCTATTACTGGATATTAATAAAAAGATCGGTTTAACAATTGTATTGATTACCCATGAAATGCATGTTATTCGCAAAATCTGTAACCGTGTGGCTGTTATGGAGGAAGGGAAAGTAGTGGAACAGGGAGATGTGCTACAGGTTTTCCAAAATCCACAAGCGCCGATCACAAAAAATTTCGTTTCACAGGCTTCTGGGGAAACACAGGAAATGCAAGCCTCACTAGAGCAAATCTTAGCGAACTATCCAGCAGGGAAAATTGCCAAATTAACATTTGCAGAGGCAACTACAGAACAGCCGGTTATCTCTCAGATGATCAAGCAATTTGACGTAGTTGTTAATATCGTACACGGGAAAATCTCCAATACAACTGGCGGTTCATTCGGTACGTTATTTATTCATATCGATGGTGAGCAACATGAAGTAGAGAAGGCATTAAACTTCTTAACTAAGCAGGAAATTCAAACGGAGGTGATTGAGCATGCTTAATCAATTATTTCCGAACGTTGACTGGGGTAAAATGCTTGATGCAACATACGAAACTGTTTATATGACAGCTGTAGCGACAGTCATTACATTTATCCTCGGAATTCTAATAGGAATTGTATTGTTTTTAACAAGTGACAACCAGTTATGGGCAAATAAAATCGTTCACTTTTTAACAGGATCACTCGTAAATATTTTCCGTTCGATTCCTTTTATCGTATTAATTATTTTGTTAATTCCATTTACAAAGTTTTTACTGGGAACAATTCGGGGTGCCAATGCAGCATTACCAGCGCTTATTATCGGAGCGGCACCATTTTATGCCCGCATGGTATTAATCGCACTAAGAGAAATTGATAAAGGTGTTATCGAAGCAGCGCGCTCGATGGGAGCCAAAACATCGACTATTATTTGGAAAGTACTAATTCCGGAAAGCTTACCAGCACTAATTTCCGGTATAACAGTAACAGCAGTTGCTTTAGTCGGCTATACAGCAATGGCTGGCATTATTGGAGCAGGTGGACTAGGGAATTTGGCGTTCCTTGATGGATTCCAGCGTAACCGTACAGATGTCACGCTTATGGCGACAGTCTTAATATTAGTTGTAGTATTCATTATTCAATATATTGGTGACTTTATTACGGTAAAAGTGGATAAACGATAGTTCGTGACTTACAGGTCATAATTATATAAGCCAAAGTTTTTTGAACAATAATAAACGCAAACTTACAAGAGTGCGCGTTTATACATTCAATTTACTGAATATAAAAATTGTTCGGTTAATAATGGCTAAAAATAACAAATAGAGATAGGGGTAAAAACAGATGAAAAAATTATTATCAAGCATTATTTTAGGAGCTTCAGTCTTAGCATTAGCAGCATGTGGAGGAGATGACGATACACTAAAAGTCGGTGCTTCAAATACACCGCACGCGGTAATCTTAGAAAAAGTAAAACCAATTTTAGAGGAACAAGGCATTGAGCTGGAGATTGCTACATATACAGATTATGTCCTTCCGAACCAAGATCTAGAAAATGGTGATATAGACGCAAACTACTTCCAGCACATTCCGTACTTCGAAGCACAAAAAGCAGATTTCGATTATGATTTTGCAAATGCTGGTGGTATTCACATCGAGCCAATCGGTGTTTACTCTAAAAAATACAAATCTTTAGAAGAGCTTCCTGAAGGGGCAACGATTTTACTGTCAAACTCAGTAGCAGATCATGGACGTATGCTTTCATTACTTGAAGCACAAGGTCTAATTACATTAGCAGATGGTATTGATAAAACAAAAGCAGAAACAAAAGACATCGTAGATAATCCGAAAAACTTCGTATTTGATGCAAACACTGCAGCTGAACTATTAGTGCAAATGTATGAAAATGAAGAAGGTGATGCTGTATTAATCAACTCGAACTTTGCAATTGATAATGGCATTAACCCACTGGAAGATTCAATCGCAATCGAATCAAGTGAATCACCGTATGTAAATATTATTGCTGTAAAGTCTGGTGAAGAGGATTCTAAAGAAATTAAAGCATTAGTAGATGCATTACGTTCAAAAGAAATTCAAGATTTTATCCTTGAAGAATGGGGCGGCTCTGTAGTACCAGTTTCAGGCGAATAAAATATATGGAGTTGCTTTATTTAGGCACTTACTGCAAAGAGATTAGCTGAGAAGATTCTCAACTAATCTCTTTTTTTCATTGGAATCTTGTTAAACGTGAGTAAAATTTAGACACAAAATCTACAAATACTTGTTCAGATGGGGCGAGGTCGCGGGTCGATGGTGCAATAATGCCGACTGTCCGTCTTATGGATGGAGTAGCAATGGGTACTTTTACTGTCATACGAGGTGTGGAATCGTATAAAGAGCTTTCTGGTAAAAGTGTGACCCCAATTCCAGCTGCTACAAGCCCTTTCAAAGCGTCCATATCTTCTCCTTCTGAAGTAATGGTTGGCATAAAACCTACAGAGCGGCAAGCGTCGACAGCTACTTTATTTAATATATAACCTTCTGGAAAAAGGACAAATTGATCAGTTCGTAAATCGACTAAATTAATCGTATCCCTTTTTGCCAATGGATGTGTTGCAGGCAGTAATGCATGAATACTTTCGCTAAATAAAACTGTTGTATTAATTGATTCATCTTTAGGGGGTAAAGGGCCTAATAACGCTAAATTAAGTTCCCGATTTTTAACGGCTTCGATTAAATATTTATAAGAACCTTGGCGCAAATGGAAAGCGATGTCCGGATATTCCTTTTTGAATGCGGAAATGACTGATGGTAATACATAGCTTGCTAGACTTGTTGGAAACCCAACTTTAATAACCCCTTTTGCCGGGTCTAGGTATTCTTCCACTTGTTTAGCGGCAAAATCAATTGCCTTCAGTGCGGCAATGCTATGTTCCAAAAAAGTTTTACCAATTGGTGTCAGTTTGACGTTACGTCCAATACGCTCGAAAAGTGCGGCTCCAAGCTCTTCTTCTAAATTGGCGATTTGTCTGCTGATTGCAGACTGGGCAACGTGTAGATGCTCAGCTGCCTCTGAAATATGTTCTCGTTCTGCTACCTCGACAAAGTAACGTAATTGTCTTAGTTCCACTAATCCCACCCCATTCATCTAAAAAATAGATTGTTTATATCCAAACTATATATTGTTTATATTATTTCGAAAACTTTAAAATGTAAATACGTTATTGAAAGAATGAGGGGGAATTAATATGAGTTTTCACCAGTTGCCAGGAGCACAAGGTTTATATAATCCACAGTTTGAACATGACGCGTGTGGCATCGGAATGTACGCTAACATAAAAGGGAAACCATCACATACGATTGTAAAAAAAGGTTTAGAAATGTTATGTCGTTTAGAGCATCGTGCTGGACGTGGAGGGGACGGTAAGACAGGCGACGGAGCAGGATTAATGGTACAAATTCCACATGACTTCTTTAAATTAAATTGTCCGGAAATTAACTTACCTGAAAAAGGAGCTTACGGTGTAGGGCAAATTTTCTTTACGAACGATGAAATCGAACGTACGAAAATCGAACAAAAAATGAACGAATTAATCCAACAAGAGGGTCAGGAACTTATCGGTTGGCGAACTGCTCCCATCAATAAAGAAAATTTAAGTGAAATTGCAAAATCTACTGCACCGGTTGTACGACAAGTATTTATAAAAGCTCATTCACAAAATCAACAAATATTTGAACGGAAATTATATATTATACGTAAACAATTGGAACATTGGGCGGTTGAGCAAGGTTTCGAACTTTATATCCCAAGTCTTTCAAGTCAAACAATGGTATTTAAAGGTTTATTGGCGCCGGAAGAAGTAAGTGAATTTTATATTGACTTACAACATGAAAGCTTTGTTTCTGCTTTAGCGCTTGTTCATTCACGTTACTCGACGAACACATTTCCGTCCTGGAAACGCGCGCATCCAAATCGTTACATCATTCATAATGGTGAGATTAACACATTACGTGGGAATATTAACTGGATGCGGGCACGTGAGCAACAATTTGTATCACAGGTTTTTGGAGAGGATTTGCAAAAGCTGTTACCAATTATCGATGCAACAGGCTCAGATTCTTCCATGCTTGATAATGCGTTCGAATTTTTAGTATTAGCAGGACGCTCACCGGCCGAGGCAGCGATGATGATGATTCCTGAGCCATGGACGGAAAATCCGCGCATTGAAGAAGACCGTAAAGCATTTTATCAATATCATGCTAGTTTAATGGAACCATGGGATGGACCGACAGCTATTTGCTTCACGGATGGTAGACAAATTGGAGCAATATTGGATAGAAACGGCTTACGTCCAGGAAGACTTTATGTCACAAAAGATGATCATGTCATTTTCTCTTCTGAAACAGGTGTTGTTGATTATGCAGAAGAAGATATTTTATACAAGGACCGTTTAAGTCCAGGGCGTATGTTATTAATCGATTTGGAGCAAGGGAAAATCATCTCGGATGAAGAACTGAAATCTCAAATGGCAGCAGCGAAACCGTATGCTGCATGGTTAAAAGAAAACATGATAGAGCTTAAAGCAAAAGATGAAAAGATTGTTGAATTAAATGACATCACTTTACGACAAAAGATCCATGGCTATACTTTTGAAGATGTTCAAAAATATATTGTACCGCTAGCAAAAGAAGGAAAAGATCCGCTTGGTTCAATGGGGAATGATTCTCCGCTAGCTGTATTATCAGATCGACCACAATCATTATTCAACTATTTTAAACAGCTCTTTGCACAAGTTACCAATCCGCCAATCGATTCCATTCGAGAGCATGTAGTTACTTCTACGATGACTCTATTAGGTGCGGAAGGAGATTTATTGCATCCGAACGAACAAAATGCAAAGCGTATTTTTTTAGAAACACCAGTGCTATCGACTGCAGAGTACGAGCTGCTTTTAAATAATGAAGAAGAAGCATTTAAAGTAGCTGAAATCTCACTTAAATTTACGGAAAATTTGGAAAGTGAGCTTAACCGTATTAAGACTGAAGCAGAAGCAGCGATTTTTGGTGGACGAACAATTATTGTGCTATCGGATTATTTGGAAGATGCAACACAATTAACAATACCGGTATTATTAGCAGCTAGTACTGTCCATCAATATTTAATCCGCATAGGGCTTAGAACAAAAGCAAGTATCGTTGTAAACAGTGCGGAAGTTCGTGAAGTGCACCATTTTGCAGCATTGATCGGTTTCGGTGTTGATGCGATTCATCCGTACTTAGCGTATGCAACAATTGAAGAAGCGATTGAAAATGAACACTTATCAATTCCTTTTGAAAAAGCAATGCAAAAGTTCCGAAAAGGTGCAGCGGAAGGTGTCGTAAAAGTAATGTCCAAAATGGGCATTTCAACGGTTCAATCATATCGCGGTGCTCAAATTTTCGAGGCAGTGGGAATTTCAAAAGCTGTAATAGATGAATATTTCACAGGTACGGCTTCACAAATTGATGGGATTGATTTGACAACAATCGGAGAAGAAGCAAAACGCCGTCATGAAGCAGCAATGAAATCAATGACAGATCAGTTGCAGTCAGGCTCTGATTTCCAATGGCGTGCAGATGGTGAACATCATGCGTTCAATCCAAAAACAATTCATACACTACAGTGGGCAACACGAAAAAATGATTACGGTCTATACCGCATGTATGCAGAAATGGCAAATGAAGAACGAATCGGCTTTTTACGTAACTTATTTGACTTCAAAAAAGCAGAACGTCGACTACCGATTGAAGAAGTGGAATCTGTTGATTCTATCGTAAAAAGATTTAAATCGGGTGCGATGTCTTACGGTTCATTATCAAAAGAAGCACATGAAACGTTAGCGATTGCGATGAATCGTTTAGGGGCACGCTCAAATTCAGGAGAAGGCGGCGAGGATCCAGCGCGCTACAAATTAGATGCAAATGGCGATAACCGTCGTTCAAGCATTAAACAAATTGCATCGGGACGCTTTGGTGTGAAATCGCATTATTTAGTAAACGCTGATGAATTACAAATCAAAATGGCGCAAGGTGCAAAACCAGGAGAAGGCGGTCAATTGCCTGGCAATAAAGTATATCCATGGGTAGCGGAAGTACGCGGATCGACTCCAGGGGTAGGATTAATTTCTCCACCACCTCACCATGATATTTATTCAATTGAAGATATGGCAGAGCTTATTCACGATCTGAAAAACGCTAACCGCTATGCAAGAATCTCGGTGAAGCTTGTAGCAAAGGCAGGGGTTGGAACTATAGCGGCGGGTGTAGCAAAGGGTGCAGCAGACGTTATCGTAATCTCAGGCTATGACGGAGGTACAGGTGCTTCGCCAAAAACTTCGATTAAACATACAGGTTTGCCATGGGAGCTAGGTCTGGCTGAGGCACATCAAACGTTAATGCTAAACGGACTAAGAGATCGTGTAACGTTAGAAACAGACGGAAAGCTAATGACAGGTAAGGATGTCGTAATGGCAGCATTGCTAGGTGCAGAAGAATACGGTTTTGCAACAGCACCATTAATCGTATTAGGCTGTGTTATGATGCGTGCTTGTCATCTGGATACTTGTCCGGTAGGAGTAGCAACGCAAAATCCAGAACTGCGTGCTAAATTTATGGGGAATGCAGATCATGTTGTAAACTATATGCGCTTTGTAGCAGAAGAAATGCGTGAATATATGAGTATTTTAGGCTTCCGAACTGTAGAAGAAATGGTTGGACGTACTGATGTTCTTCAAATTTCTGAACGTACGGCAAAACATTGGAAAGCAAGTCAATTGGATTTATCCGCATTGTTACATCAAATGCAAGGTACGCGTACGAAGCAGCAACAACAGAATCATCAAATTGAAGAAAGCTTTGATATGCGCGAGCTATTGCCAAAGGTCACAAAGGCTATTGAAGAAAAAGAGCGCATAGAATTAAGTTACCCAATTAAAAATACAGACCGAGTTATGGGGACGATTGTCGGTAGTGAGATTTCAAGGAAATATGGAGAAGCAGGGCTGCCGTTAAATACAATTAATTTAACGTTTACAGGTCATGCTGGTCAAAGTTTTGGTGCCTTTACTCCACGTGGTATGGCTATGCGGGTAGTAGGAGATGTCAACGACTACTTTGGAAAAGGTCTATCAGGCGGTAAAGTAGTAGCAATCGCTCCAATAAAAGGGGAGCAAGAGAAAAACGTTATTGCAGGGAATGTTTGCTTATACGGTGCGACAAGCGGGCAGGCGTTCATTAACGGGCAAGCAGGGCATCGCTTCGGTGTTCGTAATTCCGGTGCACAAATTGTTGTAGAAGGAATAGGCGATCATGGGTGCGAGTATATGACTGGTGGGAAAATTGTTGTATTGGGTGATGTAGGCCAAAACTTTGGTGCGGGGATGTCTGGAGGTATAGGCTACATTTTACCGAGCGACGAAGAGAAATTTAAAGCACAGTGCAATATGGAAATGATTCAATTCGAAAAGCTTTCGGATGCAGCTGAAATCGAATCAGTTCGCCAACTCATTATTCAGCATTTAGAGGAGACAGATAGCTCTTATGCACTTGATGTTTTAGCGAAGTGGGAGCAATTCGTTCCTCAATTCGTGAAAGTTGTGCCGGTAGATTATAAAGAAATGTTGGAAAAAATTGATGAGTATAAATTAAATGGATTAACGTATGACAATGCCGCAATGCAAGCCTTTGTGGAAGTGACAGGAAATCAAAAAAAGCTTGTGAGTTCGAAATAACAGGAGGGTTCTAGCATGGGGAAAGCAACTGGATTTATGGAATTTAAGCGTGAAAAAGTACAGGAACAGGCACCACTAGAGCGCATTTCGAGTTGGAAAGAATATGCAAGCAAACTATCAGATGAAAAGCTTCAGACTCAAGGTGCGCGTTGTATGGATTGTGGTACGCCATTTTGCCATATGGGAATTGAGATTCGTGGAACGACTGCAGGTTGTCCGATATATAATGTCATCCCGGAGTGGAATGATTTGGTCTATAAAGGACAATGGAGAGAAGCGTTGGATCGTCTTCATATGACAAATAACTTCCCAGAATTTACGGGGAGGGTTTGTCCTGCACCATGTGAAGGATCCTGTACATTAGCCATTACAGATCCAGCCGTAGCGATTAAATCAATAGAGCGAACAATTATTGATAAGGGCTTTGAAAATGGCTGGATTACACCACGTATCCCAAAGGTACGTTCTGACTTTAAAGTGGCGATTGTCGGATCTGGTCCAGCAGGCTTGGCAGCAGCCGATCAGCTTAATCAGTTAGGGCATACAGTAACAGTATTTGAACGCTCGGACCGCTTCGGTGGACTTTTAATGTACGGTATTCCGAATATGAAACTTGAAAAAGAAGTTATTGAGCGCCGTATTAAATTATTGGCATCGGAAGGTATTCGCTTCGTAGCAAATACAGAAGTTGGGAAAGATATTACTAAAGAACAATTGCAGGCCGGTTATGATGCTGTGATATTATGCACAGGGGCACAAAAGCAGCGTTCTCTTCATATGGAAGGCAGCGATGCTGGTAACATTCACTTAGCAATGGATTATTTGACAGATGTTACGAAAAGTCTATTGGATTCAAATTTTGCAGACAATAAAGCATTGAACGTAGAAGGTAAAGACGTCATCGTTATTGGTGGTGGAGATACAGGTGCAGACTGTGTGGCAACAGCATTACGTCAAAATTGCCGCTCAGTGTACCAGTTCGGGAAACATCCTCAACAGGCGAAAGTTCGTACGGATGATACAATGTGGCCGAAAGACCCTAATATTTATACGTTGGATTATGCTTACGCAGAAGCAGACGCGAAATTTGGACGTGACCCACGTGAATATTGCATTCAAACGACAAAAATCATTAAAGACTCAAAAGGTAATGTAAAGGAACTCCATACAATTCAAATGGAGAAGATTTTAGGGGAAGACGGATTCCATTACTTTAAGGAACTACCAGGTACAGAGAAAGTTTGGCCGGTACAGCATGTATTTGTGGCAATAGGCTTTGAAGGGGCGGAAAAAGAAACACCTGAACATTTCGGGGTAGAATTTACAAATAGTCGTATCCGCGCATCTATTAAAGATTATGAAACGAATATACCAGGGGTATTTGCTGCAGGTGATGCACGCCGTGGTCAAAGTCTTGTCGTTTGGGCAATTAAAGAAGGGCGCGGAGTTGCTGCAAGTGTTGAATATTATTTAAATGAATTAGTAGTTAAAAGTTAATATAATTATACCAACACCATTTTCTTTTAAGAGAATGGTGTTTTGTTAATTATATAAAAGGGAGAAAAGCGCCCGGTAATAAGTGAAATTGATTCTCAATTAGTGTTTAGCTATTGAAAAAATACAAAGCATAATTATTACTGTTTAAATAGTAGAAACAAACTGCAATAAAGTGTTTTAATAGATTGATAAGTGTTTTTTAATTAAAATCATTCTAAACTATTTGCAACACACATTCATTTCGGGTAAGATTGTTAATGAACTTAATTTAGCATACAAAAAGTATGCAAATGAATATTTGGAGGTAATTTAATGGCAACTTTAGAAATTAAAGATCTTCACGTTGAAATCGACGGAAAAGAGATTTTAAAAGGTGTAAACTTAACAATCAACACAAACGAAATCCATGCAATCATGGGTCCGAACGGTACAGGTAAATCTACATTAGCTTCAGCAATTATGGGGCACCCAAAATATGAAGTAACTTCAGGTGAAATAATCCTTGATGGCGAAAACGTATTGGAAATGGAAGTAGATGAGCGTGCACAAGCTGGTTTATTCCTTGCTATGCAATATCCATCAGAAATTCCTGGTGTAACAAATGCGGACTTCCTACGTTCAGCTATTAATGCTCGCCGTGAAGAAGGACAAGAAATTTCATTAATGAAATTCATCCGTGAATTAGATAAAACAATGGAATTTTTAGAAATGCCAGAAGAAATGTCACAACGTTATTTAAACGAAGGCTTCTCTGGTGGTGAGAAAAAACGTAACGAAATTCTGCAAATGATGATGATCAAACCAACATTCGGTATTTTAGATGAAATCGACTCTGGTTTAGATATCGATGCATTAAAAGTAGTTTCAAAAGGTATTAACGAAATGCGCGGCGAAGGTTTCGGCTGCTTAATGATCACTCACTATCAACGTTTATTAAACTACATCACACCTGACCATGTTCACGTAATGATGCAAGGTAAAGTTGTGAAATCTGGTGGTGCTGAATTAGCACAACGCTTAGAAGCAGAAGGTTATGAGTGGATTAAAGCTGAACTAGGTATTCAAGATACTGACGTTGTAACAGAAGAAGCATAATTAAGGAGGACGACGAAGATGACGGTTGAAACAAAATTAGCGTTATCAGTAGAAGAAGTACGCTCGTTCTCGCAAAATAACGCTGAACCAGCAGCATTTACTGATTTCCGTGTAAATGCAATGGAAAAAGCTGCTGAGCTTGACTTACCAAAACCAGACAGAACGAATATTAAAAAGTGGAACTTCATTGATTTCGCAAACCATACAGTAGAAAGCGCGCCATTCGCTTCATTGGAAGAACTACCTGAAGAAGTGAAAGCAGTCGTAGATACTGAAAAACAGGAAAACTTATATATCCAACGCAACAATACTCCAGCGTTTGTAAAGGTATCGGAAGAACTTAAAAACAAAGGTGTTAT
Source organism: Solibacillus merdavium (assembly GCF_014836935.1). GTDB lineage: Bacteria > Bacillota > Bacilli > Bacillales_A > Planococcaceae > Solibacillus > Solibacillus ferritrahens. The sequence goes on from NZ_JACSPW010000007.1 coordinate 159,893, forward strand.
TTTCACAGATATTCAAACAGCGATTCGTGACCATAAAGATTTAGTAGAAAAATACTTTATGACAACAGCTGTAAAAGTGGACGAGCATAAATTGACGGCTTACCATGCTGCACTAGTTAACGGTGGTATTTTCGTATATGTTCCACGCAATGTTGTAATTGAAGAACCTCTTCAAGTTGTATTTTTAAATGACAATGCAGAAGCTTCATTATTCAACCACGTATTATTAGTGGCAGAAGAATCTTCAGCTGTTACTTATGTAGAAACATATATTTCTACATTTGAAGAAGCAAAAGGCCAAGTAAACGTTGTAACGGAAGTAATCGCAAAAGATAATGCACAAGTTACATTCGGTGCAGTAGATAACTTAGCACATGGTTATACTGCATATGTAAATCGCCGTGGACATGCACAGCGCGATGCAAAAATTGACTGGGCATTAGGTTTAATGACGAACTCAGATACAATTTATGAAAATACAACAAACTTAATTGGTGATAACTCTACTTCAGATTTCAAAATGGTAACTGTAGGTAGCGGAGATCAAAAACTTAACTTTACAACATTAATCCGTCAATGGGGTAAAAACTCCGACGGCCAAATTTTAAAACACGGTGTTATGAAAGATAAGGCACAATCTATCTTTAACGGTATCGGTCACATTATGCATGGCGGTACGAAAGCAAATGCTGAGCAAGAATCTCGTGTATTAATGCTTTCTGAAGGAGCTCGTGGTGATGCAAACCCGATTCTTTTAATCGATGAAGATGATGTAACAGCAGGACACGCAGCATCTGTTGGACGTGTTGACCCAACGCAACTTTACTACCTAATGAGCCGCGGTATTTCTAAACAAGAAGCAGAGCGCCTTGTAATTCATGGATTCCTTGCGCCAGTTGTTGCTCAATTGCCAATCGAAGGCGTTAAAAAACAGCTGACGGAGGTTATCGAAAGGAAAGTTCGATAATGATACCAAAAGAAATAAAAAGTTATTTTCCGATATTAAACCAGGAAGTTAATGGACATCCATTAGTTTATTTAGACAGTGCGGCCACATCTCAAAAGCCAATTCAAGTAATTGAAGCAGTGTCGAATTATTATAACTTGGATAATTCAAATGTTCACCGTGGTGTGCATACACTTGGAAACCGTGCAACAGATTCTTATGAAGGTGCACGTGAAAAAGTTCGTAAGTTCATTAATGCCAGTTCAACACAGGAAGTTATTTTTACGCGTGGTACTACTACAGCCCTTAATACGGTAGCTTCAGGCTATGGTCGTCAAAATGTCAAAGAAGGTGATGAAATTGTCATCACGTACATGGAACACCATTCAAACATTATCCCATGGCAACAGCTAGCAAAAGAAAAAGGGGCAGTTTTAAAATATCTTAACCTTGAACCGGACGGTACAATTTCACTGGAAAAAGTACGTGAAATCATTACACCAAAAACAAAAATTGTTTCAATGATGTATGTTTCAAACGTATTAGGTACGATTAACCCGATTAAAGAGATTGCACGTATTGCACATGAAAATGGTGCTATAATGGTAGCTGATTTAGCCCAGGCAGCACCGCATTTAAAAATAGATGTTCAAGATTTAGATGTGGACTTTGCAGGTTTTTCAGGGCATAAAATGTGTGCTCCTACTGGAATTGGGGTACTATATGGAAAAAAAGCGCTTCTTGAAGAAATGGAACCAGTAGAGTTTGGTGGCGAAATGATTGATTTCGTAGGTTTAGAAGAATCAACATGGAAAGAGTTACCGTGGAAATTCGAAGGTGGTACACCGATTATTGCAGGAGCAATTGGTCTGGGTGCTGCAATCGACTTCTTAGAAGAAATAGGTTTAGACAACATCGCAGCACACGAACATAAATTAGCAGGCTATGCGATGGATCAATTAGATACAATTGATGGTCTACAGATTTTTGGTCCACGTGACCCGATGAAACGCTGCGGACTTGTTACATTTAATCTTGACGATGTCCATCCTCATGATGTGGCGACAGTACTTGATATGAGTGGCATTGCAGTTCGTGCGGGACATCATTGCGCCCAACCTTTAATGAAATGGCTTCAAGTATCAGCAACAGCCCGGGCTAGCTTCTATATGTATAATGATGAAGCAGATATTGACCGACTAGTTGCAGGATTGCGCTCAGCGAAGGAGTATTTTGGCGATGTCTTTTAATAATTTAGATCAACTTTATCGTTCCGTAATTATGGATCACTATAAAAACCCTCGTAACAAAGGGGCACTTGAAGAAAACAGTGTGACAATCGATATGAATAACCCAACTTGCGGTGACCGTATCCATTTAACATTGAAGCTAAACGATGGTATCGTAGAAGATGCGAAGTTTGATGGAGAAGGCTGTTCAATCTCTATGTCTTCAGCATCAATGATGACACAAATCGTAAAAGGCAAAAAATTAGACGAAGCTTTAGAATTAGCAGACATTTTCTCAAAAATGATGCTTGGTGAAGACTTCGATGATGAAAAATATGATCTTGGGGATGTGGAAGCACTCCAAGGTGTTGCTAAATTCCCGGCACGTATTAAATGCGCTACATTAGCTTGGAAAGCAATGGAAAAAGGCGTAAATAACGAAAATAAATAATTTAAGTAGGCTAAAGTGCTTGTACAGCATTTTAGCACTTCTCATATGATGAACGGAGGAGACAACATGGCTAAAAAAATGCCTGAAATCGGCGATTATAAGTATGGTTTCCATGATAAGGACGTATCGATTTTCCGTTCTGAACGTGGATTAACTGAAGATATCGTTCGTGAAATCTCAACTATGAAGGAAGAGCCACAGTGGATGCTAGACTACCGCTTAAAAGCTCTTGAAAAATTCTATGAAATGCCAATGCCTCAATGGGGCGGTGACCTTGCGTCATTAAACTTCGATGAAATTACTTATTATGTAAAGCCATCTGAAGCAACAGAACGCTCATGGGATGAAGTGCCTGAAGAAATCAAAGCAACATTTGATAAATTAGGTATTCCTGAAGCAGAACAAAAGTATCTTGCAGGTGTTTCTGCTCAGTATGAATCTGAAGTAGTTTACCATAACATGAAGCAAGATTTAACAGATATGGGGATTATCTTCAAAGATACTGACTCAGCATTAAAAGAAAACGAAGAAATCTTCAAAAAACACTGGGGTACAGTAATCCCTTATACGGATAACAAATTCTCAGCATTAAACTCTGCAGTTTGGTCTGGTGGTTCATTTATTTATATGCCTAAAGGTGTTAAATTAGATACACCATTACAAGCATACTTCCGTATTAACTCTGAAAACATGGGTCAATTCGAGCGTACACTTATTATCGTAGATGAAGATGCTTCTGTGCACTACGTAGAAGGCTGTACAGCGCCTGTTTATACAACGAACTCTCTACACTCAGCTGTAGTAGAAATTATCGTTAAAAAGAACGCATACTGCCGTTACACAACGATTCAAAACTGGGCAAACAACGTTTATAACCTTGTTACAAAACGTACAGTTGTTGAAGAGAACGGTACTATGGAATGGATCGACGGTAACATCGGTTCTAAATTAACAATGAAATACCCTGCTTGTATCCTTAAAGGTGAAGGCGCACGTGGTATGACTCTTTCAATTGCCATTGCAGGTAAAGGTCAACACCAACACGCTGGAGCTAAAATGATTCACTTAGCACCAAATACATCTTCAACAATCGTATCTAAATCGATTGCTAAGCAAGGTGGTAAAGTAACTTATCTTGGGCAAGTGAAATTCGGTAAAAATGCAACAGGTGCTCGTTCAAACATCGAGTGTGACACGTTAATTATGGATAACCAATCAACTTCTGATACAATTCCATATAACGAAATCTTAAATGATAATGTATCTTTAGAGCACGAAGCGAAAGTTTCTAAAGTATCTGAAGAGCAATTATTCTACTTAATGAGCCGTGGTATTTCTGAAGAAGAAGCGACAGAAATGATCGTAATGGGCTTCATCGAGCCATTCACAAAAGAATTACCAATGGAATACGCAGTAGAAATGAACCGTCTAATCAAGTTCGAGATGGAAGGTTCTATCGGATAATTTAGGGGATAAAACTTTGAGGTGAAAGGCTTTACATGGCTTGAAAAATCGCCGAAAAGCCTATTTGCCCACAAATTGCCCACAAAAGATTTTAATTTGTATATTTAAGATTATTTTTGTAAAGGTCGAGCGCATCTTGCTCGATCTTTTTTGTTATATGCAAATAAGTATCGGCAGTCGTTTAGCTAGACAAAATGGAAAGGCGGGTGAAGAAGAAGCGCTCCTAACATCAAAAGAGAAATATCAGGTCATCAATGGAACGATTCGTTTGTCTACTGAAAAATTTGATGATAGTGAATGTTAGCCTAAGCGGATATTATAAATGAAACGTGGAGAAACGAAAAGTGCGATACGAATAGTAATAGAAGATCAATATTATCTATTCTTAAAAATCATTTATGATCAGGCGAAAGGGAATATTGATTATCCTGGCTCTTATACGGGACACTCGAAAAGTTAAAAGACAATTTAGATGGCAACCTTCATCCGGAAGCTATGATTCAATCCATAAAGCTTTTTTTATACATACTTGGAATATCAAAGGCTTGTTAAAGAAGTAGGCTTGAAATAGGTCCGCAAGAAAGCAATGGTCATTAAAAAAATGACTCCGGCAATATACCGAAGTCATCTCATCACAGCGTAAAACTACTACAGCTTTTTATATTCAAATGTCTACAATATAGGCTTTAAGTCTGTTCCTATATATTAATTAGTTTTTTTATCAAAGAATAAATTTAAATCTGTTTTATCAGTATCCTCAGCTAAAGCTATATTAATATATTGGTTTAATTCTGATATTTTCGCTTTTTCAAAAAATGGTACACTTATGTAGTGTGGTGATCCTGATTTTTCGATATTTAATATTGTTTGGATTCCACTACCCGCAACACCTATACCAATAATTAACCAAAATAAAGCCCCGAAAAAACTTTCTCCTAAAGAACCGATGCCGATAAAAATCAAAATTAAGCCAATAATTATTGCCTTAATATTGTATTTTGAAGATAACATAGATCCAGAAATATTTTTTAAAGGAATACTTTGTTCATCTTTTCCTGCAGGGATAAATCCTAGGATTGTATTTGATAAATTTGTTTTTACAAATCTGTTATCAACTTCGACTGCACCTTTTACCCAAAAAAATAACAGACTTGTCGAAAAACTAATTCTCTTCATGTTGAAAATCTCCTTTTGTGTTACTATTTGCTTACGCTAATTAATTATACCGAATTACCTAAATTATGTCATTATTAATTTTTTGAATCAGACAAAGGTAACATAAAATCTGTTGAATTATTAATTCTAAATACATAAAATTAATTTTATTTTTTTCTTTATATAAGATACTCTAACTTTTTCTTAATACCAAAATAATTTGATATAATGTGAGACACGTTTGAAATTTATATTTTCTAATTTGTAATTTACGATTAATGAGGAGTTATGTTGTTAAAGAATTTGCGGAGATGGTATAAAGAAGAAAGTTTCATAAATTTGGTTCACTTAATGATTATCATATACAGACATAAATAAAAATAAATTCTTCCACTAGGAATTTTGCCTAAGAGGAATTGTGTTGAATTCGTGAAGAAAACAGTATTTTTGCGAGATTATTTTAATTAAATACTTAGCTGCCGTTTACAATAATTGTATTAGATGGAATAATGGGATTATAGATTATGTGTATATAAAGGAGCGAGCTATAATGGAAAACTTATTCTGGCCAATTACTTTAGGGGTACCTGCTGTAGTATTAGTAGTGGCAGTAGTCGTTATTTTTTGGGCATTAGGACAAAAGAAGAACAACAAACTTTGGAAAAACGAAGAGCACGAAGGTATAATCAAATAATTAAAAAATGCTTCAAACGGATATTTCTTTTCGTTTGAAGCATTTTTCTATTTGAGGTTGGAAATAAAGTTTTCAATTTCTTCCTGCGTTTTACGATCTTTGCTGACAAAGCGACCAAGCTCAATTCCGTTTTCATAAGCTAAAAAGCTAGGAATACCGATAATTCCTAAATCGATACAAAGGTCTAAAAACTTATCACGGTCAACTTTAACGAATTTGTAATTTGAAAACTTTTCAACTACTTCCGGCATGAACGGATCGATAAAACGACAATCGCCACACCAATCTGCTGTAAATTCAAAAATCACTGCCGAGCTACTTTTAAATTGCTCAAATTCCTCGATTGATTGTAAAATATGCATAAACTGAACCTCCCTTTTCTACTATTATGGTAGGAATTATTTCATTTTGCAATGTATCGACTTACATATGTTCAGGTTGTTGTACAATACAATTAATTAAAGAGGTGAGTTGAAATGATTTCAATCGGCTTAACTGGTTGGGGCGATCACCCAGATGTTTATAGTAAAGTGACGGTAGCAAAAGATAAATTATTTGATTATAGTGGGCACTTTCCTGTTGTAGAGTTGGATACCTCGTTTTATGCTATACCGTCTATTGAAAATGTAAAAAAATGGTGTAAAGATACGCCTGATAATTTTCAATTCGTTATAAAGGCATATCAAGGGATGACAGGTCATCTTCGGGATGAATTGCCGTTCGAAACGAAAAATGATATGTTCAATGCATTTAGATCATGTGCCGATACATTCAAAAAGCATGGAAAGCTGGCGATGGTGCTTGTACAGTTTCCTCCATGGTTTGACTGTCAAAGAAAAAATGTACAGTATATTCGCTATATAAAACAACAACTGACAGATTATCCAATTGCGATTGAGTTTCGCAATCAAACTTGGTATAGTCCCCAAACGAAAGAAAAGACACTACAATTTTTAAAAGAACACCAATTTATCCATACTGTTTGTGATGAACCGCAAGCGGGAAGCGGTTCAGTTCCATTCGTACCTGTTGCTACAAATAATGAAGTACTTCTCAGAATACATGGTCGAAATGTACATGGCTGGCGCAATATTGGGCACGGGGAGAATTGGAGAAAAGTTCGATTTTTATATGATTACAATGAGGAAGAACTGCAGAAACTTGCAGAAGACATCCAACTTTTAGAGACACAGGTAGAGCACATTTATGTTTTATTTAATAATAATTCTGGTGGACATGCAGCTAAAAATGCAAAACGGTTGCAGCAAATCTTACGTATTGAATTTGGTGGACTTGCACCAAAGCAGCTAGGATTTTTTGAAGAGTAAATGAGAGTGGGGGAGCAAAAATGCGAGAAATAATTCATTTTTTTCATACGAATGATTTGCATAGTCATTTTACGTATTGGAAGCGCAGTCAATCGTTTATACAAATGCAACGCAAAATGCTGTCCGATCGAGGAGAAACAAGCTTTTTAGTGGACTTAGGGGATCATATAGACCGTTCTAATTTGTATACAGAAGCAACATTAGGCAAAGGCAATATAAAAATGCTGAATGAGGCGCAATACGATGTTGTAACAATAGGAAATAATGAAGGAATCACACTTCCTTACGATGTCCTTTTTCATTTATACGATGATGCTGAATTTGAAGTGGTAGTCGGTAATCTTTACTCGCAATTTGAAGAGAATCCAAGGTGGATGAAACCATATACAATTTTAACAACAAGGTATGGGACGAAAATTGCAGTAATTGCAGCGACAGCGCAATTTGACCTTTTTTATAAAGAACTTGGTTGGGAAGTAACAACACCTCGTGCAGAGTTAATAAAATTGGCGTTTGAATTAAAAAAACATGCCAATATTATAATTTGCATGTCTCACTTAGGAATTACAGAAGATGAGTTGTTAGCACAGGAATGTCCGATTATTGATGTAATCTTTGGCTCGCATACACATCACGTGTTTGAACAGGGACGTCTAGAAAATAATGTCCTTTTAACAGGGGGCGGTAAATTCGGCCAATATATTGGTCAGTTGGAGATGGAGTATGATCATTCAACACAGTCATTAACTGCCAAAAAAGATTGCCTGTATGAAAATGCTCTTTTACCTGAAGTTGAAGATGAAGGGGAATGGTTAATCCAATTACAAAAGGAAGCTAAGCTTATACTGGATGAACCTGTTTTTACTTTAACAAAATCATATAATAAAGAATGGTTTCACCGCTCCCAATTATCCAATTTATTTGCAGAATGTATGTATGACTATACGAAAGCGGATTGTCTCATGTTTAATGCGGGCATTTTCGTGGATAAATTACCAAAAGGGCAAATTTCTACATATGATATTCACAAAATTCTACCTCATCCGATAAATATATGTGTCGTTCAAATAACTGGTAGTGAACTAAAAGAAATATTCCTCCAATCTGAAAATGAAGAATGGTCAAGGCTTGAATTAAAAGGGCTAGGCTTTAGAGGAAATATTTTCGGGAAAATATTGAATTATGGTATTGAAATTACGAAGCAACGTGAATTGTTCATTAACGGTCATCTCATGGAATCAGATAAGGTATATCGTTTAGCTACATTGGATTTATTTACGTTTGGCTATTTCTTCCCTAGTTTTAAATATGCAAAGAAGGAATATTACTTACCGGATTTTATAAGAGATGTATTTAAAAGTTACTGTATGAAGAAATTTCAATGATAATTTATATATTTCTAACCCATTAAACGTGAATACGTAATATTAGAATGGAGAAATAAACAAATGCGATTAATATCGATTAATGTTTTGAAAGAAGGTATGGTAGTTGGGAGGACTATATGGAATGAAGCCGGACATCCACTCCTCCATAAAGATGTAATTGTAACGAATCGAATTATTGAAAGGCTACGACAACTTAATATTCAATATTTATACATTGATGACAGCCTTTCTACAGGAATAGAAATAGAAGAAACCATTGAACTGAAGAAACGAATTGAAGCAGTAAAAAATATGACCCAAGCATTTACAAATATCAAACAGGCTATACCAAACCAGTCCTCTTTTGTACTTGATCAACAGTCTAAAATAATCTGCTTAATAGTAGATGATATTATGAATTCTATTATTAATAGCGACGATGTATTAATGGTGCTGACAGATGCCTATTTATATGATGAATACATTTATCAGCACTCATTCCAAGTTTCTATGTATTCGATTGCGATAGCAAAAGAAATGGGATACTCATATGAAGATATTCGATTAATTGGGATCGGAGCACTTTTACATGATATAGGAAAACTGCTTATACCTATTGAGATTCTATTGAAGCCAGGACAATTAACAGAAGATGAGTATGAAGAGATAAAACGTCATGCACAATACGGTTTTGACTTATTGCGCAACTTGCATAGCCTATCTTTACTTATAGCGCATTGTGCATTTCAACATCATGAACGAATTGATGGGAGTGGATATCCACGAGGAATTGTGGACCATGAAATTCATCCATTTGCAAAGATAATTGCGGTTGCAGACGTATTCGACGCATTGACATCAAATCGAGTATATCGAGAAAAAATGTTGCCGACTGAAGCAATAGCTATCATTGCTAAAGATGATGGAACGAAATTTGATACAAAAGTTGTGGAGGCTTTCAAAAGAAGTATAGTCCACTATACAAACGGAACCATTGTATTGCTGACAGATGGACGACGTGGAATTGTATCAAAACAAAACTTAATCGATGTAACCCGTCCCTGGATTAGGATTTTTGAAGAAGATGATAACCTATTGGGTGCTACATATGAAATATGTTTGAGTGACTACCCTGGAATCTACATAAAAAAAATTGAAACAGAATTTGCTGTATATGTTGAATAAAAAATCCTCCTTCTCATATTTTAAGAGAAGGAGGATTTATTTGCGTTTTGGTAAAAGAAAGTGGAATTCAAAGTCAAAGAAGTCAAAGGCAAAACCCTATGGCAGAAAAAAAGGCAAAATGCATAATGTTGTTACGGTTGTTGTCGTAAGTATTATCGCAATGGTTTGTATTAGTATATATGTATTAAATGCAAGGTTAATGCCAATATATTTGGATTACGCCGAAATACAAACATATAAAGTTGCCTCGTATGTCGTAAGTAAAGCCATTAATTCAAGAACCTCAAGTGTTCTCGATGTGAATGATATTATTGTAGATTTACCGACACAATCAACTGATATGATAACGACAAAATTTAATACGGAAATCATTAACCAAGTGCGTGCAGAAACAACGGCATTAGTAAAAGAATATTTAGAGCAAGCAGAAAATGGGGATTTATCGCATTTGCCGAATTTGGAAAATGTCGAATATGATGTTGGAAAGATGGAAGCTGGAGACGGAATTGTATTTTTTGTGCCTTTAGGGCAGGCCCTGAACATTCCGATAATCGGGAATCTGGGACCGAAAATACCTATTCGTTTTCATATTATCGGGAATGTACATAGCAATGTTGAAAACACTGTTAGTGAATTCGGCATAAATAATGCCATTGTAGAAGTGAATTTATTCATTGAAGTAAATGTTCAAATTATCGTCCCGTTTGCGAGTAAATCTGCATCCGTAGAGCAGAAAATTCCAGTTGCCATTGGATTAGTACGAGGAACTGTTCCTCATATTTACAGTGCCGGTGAAGGGGCACAACCATCCATTGAAGTACCTATCCCTTACGAATAATAACTCAATTGCGATAAAATTAAATATTAAGAATACTGTGTTGTTGGAAATTATTTAATATGGTACTCTGACATCAGTAACAACTAGTAGTTGAGTGAAGGGGAGTAAGTGGAATGACATCTTGTAAACCAACTAATCTGAAGGAAGAGCATTTACGTAAGCCGGAATGGTTAAAAATTAAGCTGAATACGAATGATGAATATAAGGCATTAAAAAAGTTAATGCGGGACAATAATTTGCATACTGTATGTGAAGAAGCACGTTGTCCGAATATTCATGAGTGCTGGGGTGAGCGGCGTACAGCTACAATGATGATTCTCGGCTCTGTATGTACACGTGCCTGTCGCTTCTGTGCAGTTAAAACGGGATTACCAAACGAATTAGATTTAGCAGAACCGGAGCGCGTAGCAGATTCAGTTGCATTAATGAATTTAAAACACGTAGTAATTACGATGGTAGCCCGGGATGATTTAAAAGATGGCGGAGCTGAAGTTTTGGCGGAAACTGTACGCGCGATTCGTCGTAAAAGTCCATTAACTTCAGTGGAAGTGTTGCCTTCTGATTTAGGCGGTCGAGAAGAAAGTCTACGCTTACTTATGGATGCTAAACCTGATATTTTAAATCACAATATTGAAACAGTCCGTAGCTTAACACCACGTGTACGTGCGAAAGCAACATATGACCGGTCATTAGAATTTTTGCGTAAAGCAAAAGAGATGCAGCCAAATATACCGACAAAATCATCATTAATGATCGGCTTAGGAGAAACAATTGAAGAAATTTATGAAGTAATGGATGACCTGCGTGCAAACAACGTAGATATTATGACGATAGGGCAATATTTACAGCCGACGAAAAAACATTTGCCTGTAAAGAAATATTACTCTCCAATCGAGTTTGGAAAGCTACGGAAAATTGCCATGGAAAAAGGCTTCAGTCATTGTGAAGCTGGTCCGTTAGTACGCAGTAGCTACCATGCAGATGAGCAAGTAAATGCTGCTGCAAACCATAAAGTTGAGATCTGATGAATTTTGCCGTCTTTTTGAAATTTTGTAGTGAATATTGCTTTCATGCTCAATATTCATTAACATGGAAATAAGATAGGTGGTGTCTAGTTTGATTATTGCGGAAGGTTATACTTACGAAGTGATTGAAAATGTGCGGGAAGGCTTTCAAGAAGAAGCGTTTCTGACACGTTATTCAGATATTTTAACAAAATACGATTATATTGTTGGTGACTGGGGTTATGGTCAGTTGCGTTTAAAAGGCTTTTTTGATGATAAAAACCAAAAATCAACATTTGACACAAAAATCAGCACAATACAGGATTATTTATACGAGTATTGTAATTTTGGCTGTGCATATTTTGTTGTTCAAAAAACCGGTCGTGCAGTAGAAGTGAAAAAAGAACAAGAAATAGAGAAAACTGGTGAAGAAAAGGTTGCTGAAGTAGCTGAATAACTGAAAAACGAGGAGACGTTAAAATACGTTTCCTCGTTTTTTTAGCTTAATAGCTCACGTAAATATTCACGCAGGTCTTCTGTATCAGCCTCGGTACGGTTATAAACATGCTCTAAATAACCTGGTTCTTCTACATCATCAGCACCGATAATAGCAAATCTTCCAAACTGAATATCTAGCACGAGAACCTTCCCGAAAAAGCGACTGCTTTGTAAAATCGCTAAATCATAACGTTGCGATTTACCGGCAAAACTAACAAAGCGCGTTTTTGTGTCTTCTACATCATCATATAAGAAAAATCGTTCCATTTTATTTTGAACCCCTTCCATTTCTAAAGAATATGGTACTATATAAGGGAAAACACTATCAACTTTTATTGATTGAATGGAGGCTTTATCTATGTACTTCGTAGATAGAAATAAAATTACAAACAACTTATCACATTTAGATGAATTAATATCAATTTTTGAATCAACGGACAACTGGCTAGGCGATGAAATTCATAAGCTTGCTTTACAGCGTATCGGCCATAATGTCATGGAAGCGATGATGGACGTGGGGAACCTTGTAATCGATGGCTTCATTATGCGTGACCCAGGTAGCTATGAAGACATTATCGATATTTTTGTTGATGAAAAAGTAATTACACCTGAAATGGATGCACCGCTAAAAGCAGTAGTGGGATTACGTAAAATGATTGTTCGTGAATTTATCGCAGTCGATAATGAAGAGATTTTAACAGTGCTAACTTCAAATTTAAGCATACTAAAACAATTCTCCAGTAAAGTTGAAGATTATTTATTAAATGAGTTAGGTCCGGTTTCAGCATTTTTACCAGAGGACCATGCATAATGCAGACTTATAAAGCGTACTGTTTTGATTTGGATGGAACAGTTTACCGAGGTAAAACGGGCATCAAATCTGCAGTGCAATTTATCCATCATCTTCAAACACAAGGAATCGAGCCTTATTATTTAACGAATAACTCGTCAAAAACACGGGAGACATTGCAGCAACTACTACAAAGTGTTGGGATTGAGGCACCACTTCACCATATATATTCGAGTTCATTAGCAACAGCAAAGTATGTTGCAACAATCTGCAGTAATAATAAGGTGAATGTCGTAGGAGAAGCAGGTATTCGTAAAGCGTTACTTGAAGAAGGATTAGAAATTACTGACGAACAAAGCGATGTTCTTGTAATGGGCATCGATCGCCAAATAAGTTATGAAAAGCTTGTAAAGGCAAGTGCCTATGTCCAAAATGGTGCAAAGTTAATCGGAACAAATCAGGATATTAAATTTCCAAACGAGAACGGTTTTGCACCTGGCAATGGCTCGTTCGTTCATTTAGTCGCTAATGTAGCAGGAGTAACACCGCTATTTATTGGAAAACCATCACCTGTAATGCTTCAAATTATTGCGGACGAGCATCGCTTTAAAAAAGAGGAAATGGTCATGATAGGTGACAATTATGACACCGACATTTTATGTGGCATACATTTTGGCTGTGATACAATTCATGTCAATACGGGTGTAACGCCGATAGAAATCGTAAAACAGCAGTCACAGCTACCAACTTACTATGTAGAGAATTTAATTGAACTTCTAAAATAATGCAAAAGAAATCCGATGTGGGTTGTTACCACATCGGATTTTCTTCGATATATTCATAAATGCGCTTTGTCAGTTCTTCCGGTGTATCTGCCTCGACTAAATCACCATTTACAACTGCATAAAAGCATTGAGCACATTTTGTACAGTAGCTTAAGCAACCATATTCCAAAACATCTATATCAGGGTCTTGTTCTAATTGTTCATATGTTTGTTGTGCACCATTGGCTAAGTTACTAATACAAAATTCGACTAATGGATTTAACATATCGTCACCTCACTATTAGCCATGCTACTTTGTTTTTTTATTGACGTCAATTGCTCTGTTTCGTAATATATTACTATGTGAATTAATTCACAAAAACTCATTTAATATATTGTGAAATTTATCACAAACAGTTATAATGTTTATGGAAAGTTTGTGAACATACTATTCTTCGTGCAGTAAGTGTTCTATTTCGTACTGAATGAAGGTAGAGCTTCTGACAGGCGTTGCAGATTAATATAGATTTTTTGGGTAAACTAGAAAAAAAACAGACACAATTACGCGTAGGTGTAATTGATTAATTACAGAATATGAGGGAAATTGCTATGCAGAAATTAGTATTATTAGGTGGCGGATATGGGAATATGCGAATTTTACTTCGTTTATTACCAGGCTTACCAGCAGATGTAGAAATTACATTGGTGGATCGTACACCTTTCCATAGTTTAAAAACAGAATTTTACGCACTTGCAGCGGGTACTTCTACAGATAAAGAAATCCGAGTTGCGTTTCCGGAGCATGAGCGGTTAAATCGTGTGTATGGAGAAGTTGTTCGAATTGATCGTGAAGATAAAAAAGTATATTTGGAAGACGGACAGGAACTGGCATATGACCAGCTTGTTATCGGTTTAGGTTGTGTCGATAAATATCATGGTGTCCCAGGCGCTGATGAATTCACATATAGTATTCAAACTATCGCAAAATCCCGCAAAACATTTGAAAAGGTTTGCGGATTAGCACCTGGCTCAACTGTAGCAATTATTGGTGCAGGACTTTCAGGAATTGAGCTTGCAAGTGAATTGCGCGAAAGTCGCTCAGATTTAAAAATTAAATTATTTGACCGTTCGCACCGGATTTTACGAGACTTCCCAGAAAAGTTAAGTGAATATATTAAATCATGGTTCGAAAAACATAATGTTGAAGTTATTGCTGAATCTAACATTACCCGCGTTGAAGAAGGACGACTTTACAATCACGATGAAGTTATTGAAGCGGATGTAATTGTTTGGACTGCAGGTGTACAGCCTGTAAAAATCGTTCGTGAATTAGATGTAGAAAAAGATAAATTTAATCGTCCAATCATTACGGACCATTACCATGTAGTTGGTGATGAGGATGTATACGTAGTAGGAGATTGTGCTTCTTCTCATTTACCACCAACAGCCCAATTAGCCGAGGAACAAGGCGAGCGTATTGTAAAAGTACTTAAAATGCGCTGGAAGGGCGAGCCATTACCAGAAAAGCTTTCAGAAATTAAAATGAAGGGCTTTATGGGTTCCCTAGGGAAAAAGCAAGGCTTTGTTCATTTAGCAGATACAACGGTAACAGGACGTATTGCACGCCTTATGAAGTCAGGTCTTCTTTGGTATTATAAACGTCAAAACGATAATTAATAAAATTTTAATCATTAAAAATGCCTCTCTAGCAATATCTTGCTAAAGAGGCATTTTCTTACTCTGAAATTGGCTCAAAGCCTGCTGCTTCAAGTGCTGAGAAGACAGGTTTGATTTGTACATAACCTTCTCCGACAACTTCATCATTTACTAGAACCAGTGGATAGAAAAATTCATCTTCTTGTATGCGATTGGCATAATCTTGATCACGCTCGTTATCAATTGCACCTTCAATGTCGATATAACGAATCGTAAACGGTTGTTCGGGATATTTACGTGAGATTGCAGCTTGAAGCCATTCGTATGTATCTTTAGAAGAAGGTGCGTTCACACAGCTTGCACAAATGATATTTGCACCGAACACTTCAATAATTGGCTGAGATTGTGACATGGGAATTCCAACCTTTCGCTATTCAATAATGGATTTTTTTGCTCCTTCACATTATAATGATTTTAATGAAGGGAGTCGAGCAAAATGACAGAAACAGAACAATATGCACAAGTACAGGAAGTTTTAGATAAATTACGCCCGTTTTTATTACGCGATGGCGGAGACTGTGAATTAGTTGATATTGAAGAAGGTATCGTTAAGCTGCGTTTACTAGGCGCATGCGGTAGCTGCCCAAGTTCTACAATTACGTTAAAAGCAGGTATCGAACGTGCACTATTAGAAGAAGTACCAGGTATTGTTGAAGTAGAGCAAGTATTCTAAATAATGGTATTAGCCCTTAAATATTGGGTTATAACATTTTATAGAAGATAGCAAAAAAAGCATGAGCTGCCTTTAATTTAATATTAAGGCAGCTCTATTTTTTATAGGGGCATTTTTTCCCGTTCTTCTCGAACCAAATCCCATTGTTCCTTGGCCATCTCAATAAGTTTTGCTTCGCCACCAACACGCTGACTTTCGATGACGCGTGAGAAGAAGCGCGTTGCATTTTGATAATCGTGGATGCGACGGGATAATTCAGCAATCAAATACATAATACGTACGGGAGACATTTGTGAACCTGAATAATCTTCTGTCGAGAAGCTTTCCATATAAAAATCACGGGCCATTTTAAGGAAACGTTGTTCTTGCCCTGTATTTTTAACGGAGCGGTATAACCATGCAAGTCGTAAGGTCAAACCAGAAATAATAACAAATTTCTCCTTTTTAATTGTCGCACATAATAACGCAAGCTTATATGCCTGGATGGCATCGAAAACCGTACGCTCACCTTTAAAGTTATGGGGTATCCAATTATTAGTGATTTGAATAGTGATTTTTTCTTTAACTCCTGGGGCAAAATATTTATTGAAGTCTTCCGTAAAGGAAAATCCACAATGCTGACAAACGAATACATTATAGTATAATGCGTTGACCTCATTATCTGCATATATTGGTTGGAAATCGGATTCTGTATGGTCAACTTTTATGGATTTTGAACGCACTTTTAATGTGGGAAATTTTTTTTGGCAGTTTAAGCATTCAATTTCTTTTTCATAGTATGGGGAAATTATCATAGGTATCATACCTCTCGCATAAGTAATAACTATATTATAGCAGGGATAGCAAAGGGAAAGTGATAAAGTAAATGAATAAATATGATTTTTTAGGTATTTTTCCTTTTAAAATAAAAAGTGAGTAGTAAAATAATTGTATTAGGCAGTTTTGTTGTCAGATACGAATTACAATTGATATGATAAGTAAAGAAGGTAGGTGACTGAAATGGCAAGTGAAAAACAAGTAATCATATTAACAGAAGCGGCCTCATTTCAAGTCAAAGAAATGATGGTCCATAACGAAGAGGAAAATGCCAGCTTACGTATTGCAGTAAAAGGCGGTGGTTGTAGTGGCCTTTCTTATGGAATGGCATTTGAGCAAACAGTCAATGAAGATGACTATATCGATAACCAACACGGAATCCAAATTATCGTATCAAAAGAAGATGCGGGTATTTTACAGGACACAAAAATTGATTTTAAACAATCATTAATGGGCGGCGGTTTCACAATCGACAACCCGAACGCACTTGCTTCATGCGGCTGCGGCACAAGCTTTAAAGCGGCAGCACGACCAGCAGAAGAGCAACCATGTGAATAAGAATGAAAATGATTAAGTCTTTAGCGATAAGTGCTAAAGACTTTTTTAATTCAGATATTTCCTATAATGGAACTATGTTTTAGTGTATACTTTTGTATTATTATAAGGATTGAATTATTATAATAGTAAAACCATAACCATACTGCTAGGGGGCATTGAGGTGAGTGTATTAGAGTTATTGGATAAGCTTGATCAAATCGAAATTTTATATGAGCCGATCTATAGTGCAGATGGACATCGCGTAATCGCATATGAAGTAATTGGTCAAGTGGAAAGCGAAAATGATGTAATTAATATAGAAAAATTCACATATGAAAAAGATGTTCCTGCCGATATTAGAGCAGAAATCGAGCAATTATTTGTCCGGAGATCTTTGCAGGCAGTTACGGATTTAATCGATGATTTTGGTTTATACATTCCATGCAATCCAGAATTGCTTATGCTTGATTTTGGCGAAAGCTACTTTTCAATGTTAAAGGAATTAGTTGTAGAATCTAATTTATCGAATATTACACTTGTAATGACTGAACATAAATTTGATGGGGAAATGAATCAACTTCAACATCTTATCCGTTATATAAAGACATATGGCATTAAAATTGCGTTTGCAGAAGTCGGGTCTCAAACACAGCTCGAAAATATATTGCTGCTTGAGCCATCCATTTTAAAATTGAATGTAGGTCAGCTGAATTACAATTTATGGGGTGCACAAAATCATGCCTTTTCTACAATTCGTACACTCGCTGTAAAGATGGGCACTCAATTATTAATTGAAAATATTGAAACTGTATATCAATTGCAGCATGGATGGAAAAATGGGGCCAGGTATTATAAAGGACCTTATTTACAACTTCCACAGAAGGAACTTCATGCGCGGGATTCATTAAAAGAGCGTTTCCGCAATGAGTGTGAACAATTTATTGCTACAGAGAAGAAACAGCTTCTACAAAAATATGATGAAATGAAGCGTCTGGAGCGAGTAATTTGTACAGTTGTTGAACAATTAAATCCTACGGGTACACAATATGAAAAATTATTGGAACTGGCAAAAGCTCTGGAAGATTGTACGTTCCGACTTTATATTTGCGATAATAATGGTTTCCAAACATCACCGAATATCCGATGGAATGAAGGCAAGTGGGAGATGCATCAAGAAACTATAGGGAAAAATTGGAGTTGGCGACCTTATTTCCTATTGAATATTATTAAAATGACAAAAGACAATCAGGGAGAATTGTCTTCCGTATATAGCGACATAGAAACAGGAGAATTAACACGTACCTATTCGATGGCCATTGCCAATGAAGAATTTCTATTTATAGATATCAGATATGACTATTTATATGAGCATAACATCGTTAATTAATAGAATGCTATTTACTAATTTGTTTGAAATAACCATTAAAAAACGCTACTATTAAGAGTAGTAATTTCGTAAAAAAGTAGCATATTCTAGCGTACAGCAAATAGAAAGTTTCTATAACTTGCGCTAGTACATTAAAATTAAGGGGGTTTTGATTGATGAAAAGACCGACAATTTTAGTATTAGGCGCAGGTTATGGTGGATTAACTACTACTGTTAATTTACAAAAGCTTGTCAACGCAAACGAAGCAGAGATTATTTTAGTGAACAAAAATGACTATCATTATGAAACGACATGGTTGCATGAAGTTGGGGCAGGAACGATTTCTCCTGACAAGGCGCGCTACCCTATTTCAAAAGTAATTAATCATAACGTAACCTTTGTAAAAGCAAATATTGAAAGCATCGATGTCAATACAAAAATAGTTGGTACTTCTGCCGGGGATTTCACGTATGATTATTTAGTCATTGGATTGGGCTTTGAAGGTGAAACTTTCGGTATCCCAGGTTTGAAAGAGCATGCATTATCATTAACTAATATTAATACTGCACGCCAAGTTCGCGAGCATATTGAATATCAGTTTGCTTCCTGGACATTGGATGAAGTAAAAGACGATAGCAAATTAACAATCATCGTCGGTGGAGCAGGCTTTACAGGAATTGAATTTTTGGGAGAGCTGGGTAACCGTATCCCTGAGCTATGTAAAGAATTTGATATACCTAAAGAAAAAGTACGTTTGCTCTGTGTAGAAGCAGCTTCGACAGTATTACCCGGGTTTGATCCGGAGCTTGTTGATTATGCAAAAGCACAATTATCCAAAAAGGGCGTAGAGTTTTCGATTGGGACACCAATTGTTGAAGCGACAGCAGAAGGTGTGAAAATTAGAAAAGATGAAGAAGAAATTGAATTTATTAAAGCAGGTACGGTCGTATGGGCAGCAGGAATACGAGGGAATGCTTTAGTGGAATCAAGTGGCATCGAGTCGAATCGAGCACGTATTGCTGTACGTGAAGACATGCGCGCACCAGGCTTTGATGATGTATTTATCGTAGGGGATTGTGCTTTTCTACTAAATGAAGAGGTGGGGCGTCCTTATCCGCCAACTGCGCAAATTGCGATGCAGCAAGGTGTTACCATTGCAAAAAATATTAAACATTTAATTAATGAAGAGTCTACAGAAGTATTTGTATACGATGATAAAGGTGCTGTCTGTTCATTAGGGCATGAAGATGCTATTGGGACTGCATTTGATCGTAAATTTACCGGTAAGCCGGCATCTGCATTAAAAAAAGTAGTTGATGACCGTGCCCTGTATTTAGTTGGTGGTGTAGGCTTAACACTGAAAAAAGGGAAATTTAAATTTTTATAATCTAACTTCAAACTTGCAAACGAGTGTGCAACACTTCTTTTGCAAGTTTTTTTATCAGCATAACAAGGGGGATTTCTATTATGAAAAAGGACAGAGGGAAAGTATGGCTTGGGGTTGCTGCCATTGTTGAAAACCAAGCGGGCGAATGGCTGCTCGTAAAAAAAACTTATGGTGGCCTTAAAGGAGTTTGGTCGCTGCCAGCAGGCTTCGTTCAGGAAGCAGAAACGGTAACGGCTGCAACAATGCGTGAAGTTTTAGAGGAGACAGGTATCGTTTGTAATGTGAAAGGATTGGCAGGATTTCGATCAGGTGTGATTTTAAATGATATTAGCGATAATATGGCTATTTTTCATTGTGAGCCAATCGATAATAATCAACCGTTTCTATTACAGGAGAAAGAAATTGTTGAAGCTTGCTGGATGGCACCAGCAGATATCGTACAGCATGAATTATCATCCGTTATGTTGAAGGAGATGGCGCACCAGCAAGTTGTTAATCATATTCATCCAATCATAGAAAATATTAATCCAGGGGATGTATTCGGCTATAGCGAATATCATTTATTTTTCAAGAAATAATTACTAACTAAATTAAAAAACAATTTACTTTATGGAGAAGTATTGACAATTTTAATCTCCTGTTCATTATTATGGATGTTGAATTGAAAGTACCCACTATATCATGTAAAATTATGAGAGGTTATTGGGGGTATACATAACATGAATGATGTTTCATTAGTACAGTTAATCATTTCAATCGTTTTATTTTTTGTCATGTTTTTCGGAATCGGATTTTTATTGAATATGTTATTGCGTATGACATGGTTAATGGCCATTGTTTATCCGGTTGTCGTAATTTTTATTATTGATGAGGTAAGGTTTTTAGATTATATCTTTAAACCTAGTATGGCATTTTCTGCACTATTAGATAAAATTCAGGCATTACAGCTCGTTGATATATTAATTTTAGCGGGTGGCTTCGGAGGCGCAATTGTAGCGGGATTCGTTATGATCGCTCTTCGAAAGGCAGGTTATCGGATGTTTTAAAAATAAAAAATGGTCTGTTAAAAGAAATCTAAACTTTTAACAGATCCTTTTTTTATAACCCTTGAACACTATACCAGATTAATGCGAGCGCAATTCCAGCAAGTCCCCCAATGAAAACTTCACTTTTTTTATGACCTAATAATGTTTTTAAATCTTCTATTTTTTCTTGCTCATTCATTTCAGGCCAACGTTTGATTTCATCAAAAAATAGCTGAAGGTCATGTCGGATTTCGTTTAATACCGCTGCATGTTGTCCAGCCTGAAAGCGTACATGACTCGCATCATACATTACAACCCCGGCTAACATTGCGGCAACAGCAAAAGTTACAGAATCAAAGCCAGCCTCAATACCAACTGCAGTGGCAATGCTCGTCACAGCAGCAGAATGGGAACTAGGCATACCTCCTGTAGAAGTTAGCAGGCTCCAGTCAAACTTTTTAGTGATAATAAAATTAATCGGAACCTTTAATATTTGTGCAAAAACAATTGCGAAAATCCCGAGCCAAAGTGGCGTATTTTGCAGAAGTTCGATAATTACACCCACTTTCTCATAATTGCCATAATTATATCATTTTTCCTATGTTGGATTGAATTTAAACTCATAGAAAAATAAAATAATTGTTTATTTCGTTACCCGAATTAACTGATTTTGTATATAATAAAGCTATACTATAGGAGGTTTTACAATATGAATATTGAAGCAAAGGCAAGAACATTTGAAACACAGACTTCTGAGACGTTAATCATCGGTGTACAAAAGCACCGCGAGCAAATGAAAAACTGGTCAACTTTTAGTGATTTTTATGGAGAGACAATTAATACATGGCTTCATGCTGGAGAGATTTCAACAGATTCTAAAACAATTACGAAATTGCCGTTTTCAGGAAATCATACATCACTAAAGCGTATTTATTTTGTTGGTCTAGGTGAGCGCAAACATATGACAGCAAATGAACTACGTGAAGCATTTGCAACGGTAGGAAAAGAATTAAAAGCGGCAAAAGTGAGTGATATCGCAATATGGGTAGAATCATTTACTACAGACCAATTTGAAGAAACAGAAGTCGCGTATTTAGCTGGAGAAGGGTTAAACTTAGGCTACTATACAACATTAAGCTATAAAACTACTTCTAATGAACCAAACACTTACTTAGATCAAGTTCAATTTGTGACAGAGGCGAACATAGAGGATGTTGTAGAAAACTTCGAGATAGGGAAAGTATATGCAGACGCAGTAAATGAAGCGCGTACTTTAATTAACCTCCCACCGAATTTACTAACAGCGACTGATTTAGCTGATTATGCAACAGAGCTTGCTAATATTTATGATCTGGAAGTAGAAATCTTAAATAAAACACAGCTAGAAGAATTAGGTATGGGTGGTATTTTATCTGTCAACAAAGGTTCTGTAGAAGAGCCCCGTTTAATTACGATTAAATATCAGGGCAAACCGGAGTGGGAAGACGTAATTGGTTTTGTCGGCAAAGGTGTCACATACGACACAGGCGGCTATTCTTTAAAACCTCGTGACGGTATGGTTGGTATGAAAGGTGATATGGGTGGTGCTGCAGCCGTACTTGGTGCGATGCGTATAATTGGCGAAACACGTCCAAAGCAAAATGTAGTGGCAGTTATCGGTTCGACAGACAATATGGTGTCAGGGGAAGCGTTTAAACCGGATGATGTCATTACAATGTACAATGGAAAAACAGTTGAAGTACTTAATACTGATGCGGAGGGGCGTTTAGTATTGGCGGATGCCATGACATATGCTAAACAGCAAGGTGCCAACTACTTAATCGATGTTGCGACTTTAACGGGCGGAGTAATTGTTGCACTTGGAAAAGATAAAACGGGTGCTTTAACAAACGACGAGGAGTTTTTCGAAGAGTTTATGGAAGCGGCGATAGAAACAGGCGAATTTGTTTGGCGATTACCATTAACAGAAAGCGATAAAAAGCGTATTCGAAAATCAGAAGTCGCGGATTTAAATAACTCTCCAGGACGTGATGGTCATATGATTTTCGGTGGTGGCTTTGTTGGGGAATTTGCTGAAGGAACGCCATGGATTCACCTTGATATTGCAGGTACATCAGATGCGGGTGCACCACATGCTTTAGGACCAAAAGGTGGAACTGGCGTCATGGTACGTACGTTAGCTACATTAGTAGAGCTGCGCGATAATTAATATATTGAGAAGAAGTCCTGTAGGTATAAAACTTACAGGACATCTTTTATTTTTAGGCAATTGACTAACGGCCCTATAAATTATGAATACACTATTCATAAGGGAGGAGGACATAAACATGGTTAATCGTAACCCATATAATAATGCAGGGTTTGTATATCCATTTGGTGTTCCGTTTTTAGGTAGTTTTCTAGGAGGCTTTTTAGGGGGGTCACTTAATAACAGGTACTCACCTAATTACCCACCATACGGACCATACCCACCAAATTATCCACCGAATTACTACTACCCACCTTATAATTATCCACCATACCGACGACGTTATTGGTAAACAGGCAATAATTATAGGTAAAGACATACTTGCTCGTAACAGTATTGTTGGCTATGATGGAAGAAGGAAATATTACGATTTTTGAGGGAAATAAAATTATGAAAAACCCATATTTATATGGCTACTTACCATTAATTACAATCATTTTATTTAGCTTTTCATTCAGTATGTTTGCTATATCTGAATCCTTACAATTACTTCACGCGATTGGTGTATACAACGGTATGCGTGAGTTTTTATCGGATTTGGAATTGCGTTTCGTACTACTGATTGTATTTGCACTTTTATTTTTTATGCTATTCTCAGCGTTAAAGCTTATAGGAGAAACTGTCCATGAGCTAGGAATGTTATTTTTCTCAAAAGATAAAGAGGGGCAAACAATTCATGTAGCTCGTGGTGGATATGTTATCTTCTTTTTCGGAGCATTTGCTTCTATCATCGGATTTCAATCATTACCCATTCTAGTCATAGTTTTTTTAATAACAGTATTTTGTTATTTTATTTACAATGTCTATAAAATGAGTCAGTATATGTCCATTGCAGGTGTGATTGGCTTAATTTTTTTTGAAATAATTACATGGTCAGTATTATTGGCGTTAATCGTCTATGCGATTGTTAAGCTCTACAATGGAATACTTGCGGGTTTGCCATTTGCATAAAATTAAAAAAGCTTGTTAGCATTTTAGCGGGGGAGGTGCGCTATACAATAGTTAACAAGCTTTTTTATATTATTTTGCTGTTTCTACATACTTAATCTGTTATCGCATTAAATATTGAAAAATGAATTTTAGAACTTTCAATTGAGTCCATTGATCGAGGTTTGTCATATCCAATCCAAATAGCCGTTGTATAATCTTTTGTTAGCCCTGCTACCCAGTAATCTTTAAATGCATTTGTCGTACCTGTTTTCGCGCCGACATAGCCTGAAGCACTATAAAGACCACGCGCAGTACCACTTGTTACAGTTGCATTCAATAAATCACGCATCGTTTTCGTCGTTGTTGCAGACCAAATTTCCTCACGATCACGAGACCAGCTATAAAGCACTTTTCCTGTTAAGTCTGTCACTTTACGGATGCTACGTACAGGTGAGTAAAAGCCATCAATAAAGCTAGAATAGGCATCGGCCAGTTCAAGTGATGTTACCCCATATGTTAATCCACCCAATGCTGCCGCATAAGTATGATCTTTGTCCACTATTGATTGAAAGCCGAATCGATCTATATAAGAAAAAGCTGTATCGACTCCAACCGTATTAAAAATTCGGAGTGCACTTGTGTTGATACTATTTTTGAAAGCTGTTTCAACAGTTACATTGTTATACCAAATGCGGCCGTAATTTTCTGGACAAAAGTTGCCAATACAATACGGACCACCATTTATAATCGAATTTTTCGTACCGGTAGTCGTTTCAAAATAAGGTGCAAATACACTAATCGGTTTAAATGCAGAGCCTGGCTGTCTAGGTGCTTGGTAAGCGCGGTGTAAATCGTGCTTTTTATAATCTTTGCCACCAAAAATACTGACAACTTCCCGTGTTTCATTATCAATAACAGTTGCACTTGCCTGTAAATCGGTATTCGGTAAGATACGATTGATCGCTATTTCATCTTGACGCTGTTTTTCCGGTTGAAGTGCTGTATATACATTGATACCTTGACGTAGTATCAAATCAATTTTCTTTTGAAGCTCTAATTGTAAAAATTCCTTTTCCATTTTATCTGAAGTCTTGTCAATAAGTTCGCGATAGCCAGTTTGCTCTGCGATAAGCCACTTTAGCTCCTGCAAGACGAATGTGCTGTAACTAGGATATTGTTGAGTCTTTTGTTTTACTTCCAATTGAATTATTTCATCTTTATAGGCAGTCGCTTCTGTTGCAGTAATAGCACCATGTTCCGTGAGCTTATCGATTAATCGTTCTTGGCGATTTTTTGTGTTTTCAAAATGATGAATAGGATCGTATAAGGATGGGCTATTAGGAATTGCTGCGATAAAAGCAATTTCAGCAAGCGAAAGCTTTGTTAACGGGCGATTAAAATAATAAGTTGCCGCAGCCCCGATTCCATAAACTTGATTGCTAAAATACATTTCGTTTAAATACATTTCAAGAATTTCATCTTTTGAATAGGTCTTTTCTATTTCATATGCATAAAAAAGCTCCATTAATTTCCGTTCATATGTTTTGTCTGTAGACAAATAGCGCATTCTTACAAGCTGTTGCGTAATGGTAGACCCACCTTGTTGAATGGATTGTTCGGACGTATTAGCAATAAATGCCCGAGCTATGGCACTTACGTCAAAACCAATATGATTGTAAAAGTTTTCATCTTCACTATAAATAAATAGCTGTTTTACTATTTCAGGTATTTCATTCAAGGCAAGGGGCTGTGACCATTCTGTATATTCTTCGCTGAAAATATCCTTATTAGCATCATATAAATTGATTGGTAATGTTGAGACGACTTCAGGAAGCTCAATAGATTGTGTGATTAGTTGTTCATGTTGTCTGGCTTTCCCTATTTCCTTCCATACTTCACTACCGATTAATAGGAGTAAAGGGATGCTACATAAAATGACTATGTAGCCGAATGTTTGTTTCATCTTTTAATCGGCCCCCATATGTATATGTTCACCAACATCTAACGAAATTTAATTTTCACTAGATGTTGTATTCTAAAAAAGAATACCATATTCATATAGATTTAAGCATGGTTTTTTAAGAGCTCCTTCATATTTTGCTCAGGTAGTTTTTTCAAAAATGACATGACAATAAACGCGATTAAAAATAATAAGCTAGTTGAATAGAATACTGAGTGAATACCGCCGATACTAGCAACTACTCCGCCCAAAACCGGTCCCAGAATATTGCCAAGGAAACGGAAACTTTGATTGTAGCCCATAATTTCCCCTTGAACCTCGATTGGAGCTTCCCGGCGAATAAGAGCAGAAGTGATTGGAATAAGCCCTCCTGAAACAATTCCGAATAAAAAGCGCAATCCAATTAACTGCCATAACTCTGTTACAAAAGCTTGGGGAATAATGATTATTACAGCAACGATTAATAAATAGGATAATATTTTTTCATAGCCGTAATGGTCACTTAATTTCCCCCAAAACCTGGCAAAGCAAATATTTCCGAGCCCTGCAGCACTAAAAGTAATACCCGCAAGCAATGCGACTTCCTGTGAAGGAGTAAGCTCTGAAACATAGAGTGACAGCAAAGGCTGAATACTAAAGTTTCCGATTTGAATTAATGTTGTTACAAGCATGACGTTTATAATTAATCGATGATGAAAAATTGCCCAAATCACATTCTTGCTTGCGTAAATTGCATTTTTTGTTTTACGTACAATGGTCGGTTCATGAATACCCACAATGATAATTACCGCCGCAATACCAATCGCAACTGCCGTAATAATAAATGTATATTTAAAGCCAAATGTATCTGCCATTAGTCCACCTAAAACAGGACCAAATAATGTCCCGCCAACGCTCCCCATTTGCAGAGTGCCTAACGTTTTTCCAGCAACTTCTTTTGGCGTATGCCTACTTATAAAGGCGATAGAAGTTGGAATAAAGCCGGTTACGACACCCATCACTAACCTTAATACGAAAAATTGCTCAACATTTTGGACGTAACCCATCAAAAAAATACTTGTTGCTACACCAAAGCAGTTAATAATCATAATGGGTTTGTACCCGTACTTGTCCGCTATTCTCCCCCAAATAGGTGACATTAAAAATGCCGTAACAAAGGTCGCAGCGAAGATTAAACCAGCCCACGTTTGAACGTAGTCGTCTGAAAAATCTCCTAACGTATCAATATATAAAGACAAAAACGGCATGATCATCGTAGCGGCCGCTGCAACTATAAAATTTGCTACTAAAATGATGATGAAATTATGTCTCATATTTTTCAAATTAATCACATTCTTCCATAATATTTGTAATATAGTATAACTTATTTCGTAATACGAAGGAAGTCCTTCACATGTTATTAGCTTAAAATAACAGAGTTATGGTAAACTGAAACTTGGTAGAAAAGGGGAAGTTCGGTTCTATTACCTATACCCAACCATTCCATAATTTATTTAAAGGAGAGACAAAAATGTTTCCACAATTATCAAAAGAATTAAATCCAGGCGAAGTAATGGTAGAAATGAACACAACAATGGGTTCAATCAAAATTAAATTATTCCCAGAGCACGCACCAAAAACAGTTGAAAACTTTTTAGGTCACGCGAAATCAGGTTATTATAACGGTATTATTTTCCACCGTGTTATTCCAAAGTTCATGATTCAAGGTGGCGACCCTACTGGTACAGGTATGGGCGGAGAATCAATCTGGGGCGGTACATTCGAAGATGAGTGTGTTCCTGAATTATTAAATATCCGTGGTGCTTTATCAATGGCTAATGCTGGCCCAGGCACAAACGGTTCTCAATTCTTCATCGTACAAGCACCACAAGTAGAAGTATCTATGCTAAAACAAATGGAAGTACGCGGTTGGTCGAAGGAAGATGTAGAAGTATACAAGAAAAACGGTGGTACGCCATGGTTGGACGGTAAACATACTGTATTCGGACAAGTAGTGGAAGGTATGGATGTTGTTGACAAAATTACGAACGTTGACCGAAATATGCACGATAAACCAAAAGAAGATGTTAAGATTGAGTCAATCACTGTAATTGACTAAATTTTAAAGGAAGTGTGAGCACGTGAACCAATTTTTAATGAATTTCTCTGGTGGCTTTTTGTATTTTCCGGAAGACAAATCACTATATCTTCCCGCTGCAATTGAATTCGCAATCTTACTGATTATTGTTTTTGCTACATTCCGTTTTATTCGTCGTATCGCTGCTCGCCAAGCTGCACAAGCAAAAGTTTTAGAAGAACGCGCATTAAAGGAACGTAATGAGCGTATGGCTAAAGAACAGGCATCGGAACAGTTACAAAAACAATAATCATAATGTAGAAGGGGCTATCCGAAAATTTTCCGGATAGCCCCTTTATTTTGTTATTTAAATGTTTGCAAAGTCTTTTTAATGCGTTCAACACCATCTTTTAACGTATCAAATGGACATGCAACATTGATTCGTAAAAAGCCTCGACCTGCTTCAGTGTATTTCGTACCAGGATCTAGAGCAACTTGTCCGATTGTTAGAAGTCGATTCATCATTTCCTTTTCTTCAATGCCAGTTGCGCGGTAATCTATCCACATTAAATAGGTTGCATCAGGAATTTTTACAGTAATTCCTTCAATCGCATTTAATTCTTGTGCAACATATTCCATATTATTTTTTAAGTATAAAAGCAGTTCATCTAACCATGCGCCACCATCATTATAGACAGATTTTACAGCGGTGCATGCAAAAGTATTTAAGCCGAGGTTTCCATGTGCCTGCGAGTTTTTTCCGAGAGCTGTAAATAACTCTTTATTAGGCGCAACAATCATTGCAGCGTGAATGCCCGCTATATTAAATGTTTTTGTAGGCGCAATACAAGTAATGATTTTTGCTTCATCAGCATTTGCCAACGTTAAAATAGGTGTATAGGCTTTCTGAATTAAAATGTCTGCATGAATTTCATCGGATAATAAATACACATCATATTGAATACATAATGCGACAAGCTGTTCAAGTTCTTGACGCCCCCAAACAATACCTGCTGGATTATGTGGATTACATAGAATAAACATTTTAACACCAGTACGGAAAACTTCTTCTAGTGTCTCGAAATTAATTGTATAAATTCCATTCTTTTCTGTTAAGTCGCAAGTCACGACTTCCCGCATCTGGTCTTTTGGGACATTGAAGAATGGGGGATATGCCGGAGTAGACATGGCAATTTTGTCTCCCACTTCTGTGAATGTCTCAATTATTGTAGCAATTGCAGGCACTACACCAGGTTGGAATAGAATGGTAGTTGGATCAATTCGCCACTCATGACGTGTTTCAAACCATTTGACGATTGCATCTTTTACATCGTCGTTCGCAAATGTATAGCCGAATACAGGATGCTCCAAGCGTTCCTTTATAGCCTGGATCATTGCTGGGGGAGGGGGGAAATCCATATCAGCCACCCACATTGGTAAAATATTTGAAGTATCATCTAAATTGTATACAACATTCATCATATCCCATTTAATTGAATTGGAATTTCGACGCTCATGAATTTCGTTAAAAAAAGTCATAATAAACCTCTTTTCTATAGAATTTATTTTTACTTATGTTATCATACAACTATTATAAGAGAGTATTAAGGTGAGGGAAATGGAAAATATTGAAATGAATCAAAAGTGTGTTCATATATTACAAAACTGGGATCCATTCGGATTTGGTATTAATAGCTATGATACGGAGACAGCTGATGTTGTAGCCGCATTACAAGGAATAGATGATCCAACAGAGCTGGCAAAAGTAATTCAAAAAGTTTATGAATATTCATTTGAACAATGGATTCCTTTTGAACGCTGTGTAGCTATTGCATATAAATTAATTGCTGTAAAATTCGAAGCGAAATGCATAATTTAAAAAAAGCGAGCGACCTTTAGCTGAGGCCGCTCGCTTTTAAATTTAAGCCATCCATTAAATTTGATACAGGTACTTCCAAAATCGTCGATAATAATAATATTGTCTGCGTCGAAGGGATTTGGTCACCTTTTTCATAGGCTGTCAGCTTTTCAATGCCTACTTGTGTCTTTTTTGAAAGATCTTCAATGGATAAGTTTTTTTCTAGACGCAATATTTTTAACTGTTCATGAAGCTGTAATTTCACTTGGTGCACATCCTTCCAATATATTCTTTTTATTTAATTATAATATGTAGAACTATTGATGAAATCACCTTTTTATGACAAAAATAAAAAACTTGTTCGAAATTTAATTCGAACAAGTCCTTAAAATTAGCTAAAGAAAACTTTATTAATAAAAATAGCAACGATGGAGATAGGTGCTAAATAGCGTACGATGAATAGCCAGACCGTATATAAAATTGGCGATGCCTGGATTTCTTCACGTGAAATTTTCTTGGAATAATGGTATCCAGCAAATAGCGAAGTTAAAAGGGCACCAATTGGCATTAAAATCGCACTCGTTACATAATCCACAAAGTCGAAAATAGAGCGATCAAAAATCGATATGTCGGACAGAATACCAAATGATAACGCACTTGGAATACCTACGATAAAAATGATGGCAGCAAATAACGTAGATGCTTTTTTACGTTGCTCTGTTTTTTCGCGTATACCAATTGAAACAACTACTTCTAATAAGGCGATGGAAGAAGTGACAGTGGCAAAGAGCAATAAGATGAAAAAGACAAGCAATAAAAAACTACCGAACGGCAATTGCTCAAATACTGCAGGAATCATAAT
Organism: Solibacillus merdavium; assembly: GCF_014836935.1. Classification (GTDB taxonomy): domain Bacteria; phylum Bacillota; class Bacilli; order Bacillales_A; family Planococcaceae; genus Solibacillus; species Solibacillus ferritrahens. Next base: position 191,041 of record NZ_JACSPW010000007.1, read on the forward strand.
GAAGACTAAGCCAGGTCCTTCTGTAGGAGAAAAGCCAAGTGCAAAAACTGCCGGGAAAATTACAAGACCCGCTAATAATGATATCGCAATGTTCAACGTTGCAACATTCATAGCCGAAGTTACGATTTTTTCTTTTCTAGATAGATAAGATGCGTAAGTAATCATCGCAGCGACGCCAATACTTAGTGAAAAGAAGGCCTGTCCTAATGCTAAAATTAATGTCTCACCATTTAAATAGGACCAATCAGGAATAAACATGAATTTTACACCTTCAAAGGCTCCTTCTAATGTAATCGAACGGATAAATAGCAAGATGAAAAAAATGAACAATAATGGCATCATCCATTTACTAGCCGATTCGATTCCGTTTTTAATGCCGGCTTGGACGATAACTAAAGTCAAAATCATAAAGCATGCCTGTGCAATTAGGACTTCCATTGGATTTGAAATAATATCCGTAAATAATGCGCCAAAGTCATTCCCTTGACCAGTAAGGGAAAATGTAGTTGCTCTGACAATATAGCTCAATATCCAGCCACCAACGACACTATAAAACGATAGGATGAGTCCACATGCAACTAGCCCGATCCATCCAATCATAAACCAAGGCTTTCCTGGTGCCTGCTCTTTAAAAGAGGTAATCGGATCTTTTTGACCTCTTCGTCCAATCATAAACTCAGCAATTAAAATCGGTAACCCGATCAAAACTGTACATAATACAAATAATAAAATAAAAACACTACCACCATTTGTTCCCGCCATATAAGGGAACTTCCAAATAGCTCCAAGACCGATTGCGCTACCTGCAGCAGCCAATATAAATCCAATCTTAGATGTAAATTGATCTCTAGATGACAAAAGACAACCTCCTCATGTGTATGCAAATAAACATTTTACAATAATATTCGCAAATTTTGCAAAAAAGATTTAGTGAAATGATAAATTCCATGCAACAAACAATAAAATAATTTTAATTATTGGGTTTTTATTATAATTATTGATAGAAAAACGCTAGACTAATACGATTCTTTGTTACTGTAAGCTTCATATGTTATAATTTAACATGACATTTACGTATATACGAAAAGAAGGTAGGAACAAAGTATGGCAAAAAAAATTGAAGTGGGTGACGTGTTAACCGGTAAAGTAACAGGAATACAACCATACGGAGCTTTTGTTGCTTTAGATGAATTTACGCAAGGGCTTGTGCATATTTCTGAAATCACATATGGTTTTGTGAAGGATGTTAGTGAATTTTTATCCGTTGGTGATGAAATACAAGTAAAGGTTTTAGATGTAGATACAGATCAAAAAAAAATAAGCTTATCCATTCGTGAACTTCAAGAAGTACCCTTTCATCGGAAAAGGGATATGCAACCTCGCCGTTCTTTACAAGATCGGGTAGATGAAGTAGATGCAGATGGTTTTCAGATTTTAAAGGAAAAATTAAAGGACTGGATTGAACAATCTGGACATTAAATAGCACACCTCATTATATAAAAGGATAATGAGGTGTGTTTTTAAATGCGGAAAATAGGTTAATTAAGAATAAACATGGTTTAAAAAGTATTTTTTTTCATAAATTATTATTGAAATAATAAAAGTGCTTAAAATGTGACGAAATATTTAACAAACTCTGAATGAAGTATGTTACAATGTTGGCGGAAAGACACAAATACAATAATTTTAAAGAGGCGAATAATATAATGGCTGAAAATTTAAATTTATTCACATCTACTCAAGAAGTAATTCATGAGGCATTAAATAAACTAGGCTATGATGAGGCAATGTATGAATTGCTAAAGGAACCTGTCCGTATGTTAACAGTACGAATTCCTGTAAAAATGGACGACGGTACGACTAAGGTATTCACAGGTTACCGTGCACAACATAATGATGCAGTTGGTCCTACAAAGGGCGGAGTACGTTTCCACCCGATGGTTTCGGAGGAAGAAGTGAAAGCGCTTTCTATGTGGATGACATTGAAATGTGGTATTGTCGACCTTCCTTATGGTGGAGGTAAAGGCGGCGTTATTTGCGATCCTCGTGAAATGTCAATGGGTGAAATCGAACGCTTGAGTCGTGGTTATGTCCGTGCTATTAGTCAAGTAGTAGGTCCTACTAAAGATATTCCAGCTCCAGACGTGTTCACAAATGCTCAAATTATGGCTTGGATGATGGATGAGTATAGCCGTATGGATGAATTTAACTCGCCAGGATTTATCACAGGTAAACCAATTGTACTTGGAGGCTCACAGGGGCGCGATCGTGCGACGGCTGAAGGTGTAACAATTGTAATTGAGGAAGCAGCAAAAAAACGCGGGATCGAAATTAAAGGTGCACGTGTTGTTATCCAAGGCTTCGGGAATGCTGGTAGTTTCTTAGCGAAATTCATGAGCGATTTAGGAGCAAAAGTAATCGGGATTTCAGATGCGCACGGTGCATTACATGATCCTAATGGTTTGGACATTGACTATTTATTGGACCGACGTGATTCGTTCGGTACTGTAACAACACTATTTGAGAACACTATTTCAAATAAGGAACTATTGGAATTAGACTGCGATATTCTAGTGCCGGCTGCAATTGAAAATCAAATTACAGCTGACAATGCGCACCATATTAAAGCGAACATCGTTGTAGAAGCGGCAAATGGTCCAACTACTGCAGAAGCTACTAAGATTTTAACAGATCGTGGCATTCTGTTAGTGCCGGATGTTTTAGCCTCTGCAGGCGGTGTAACAGTATCCTACTTTGAATGGGTTCAGAATAATATGGGTTATTATTGGACTGAAGAAGAAGTCCGTGAGAAATTATATGCAAAAATGGTTACAGCGTTTGATAATGTATATACAACAGCGCAAAATCGCAATATTAATATGCGTTTAGCTGCCTACATGGTAGGGGTACGCCGAACTGCCGAGGCTTCTCGCTTCCGTGGATGGGTATAATCATTATAAAATAAAGTCTCACTCCCAATGTGGGGTGAGGCTTTTTTTGAAAATAGGGGGAATTATAAGTGAACAATTTTTCATTTTACAATCCGGTAAAAATACACTTTGGTAAGGGAAGTATCGAAAACTTACGAATGGAACTTCCGCAATACGGGAAAAACATTTTAATTGTATATGGCGGCGGAAGTATTAAAGCTAATGGTGTTTACGAATCAATCATGTCAATTTTGAATGATTTGGATATGAATGTATTTGAATTATCAGGTGTTGAACCGAATCCACGTGTGGAAACGGCAAGAAAAGGAATTGAAATTTGTAAGCAACATAATGTTGACATCGTATTGGCGGTAGGTGGCGGTTCGGTTATTGACTGCTCTAAATTAATTGCGGCAGGAGCTAAAGTCGAAGAAGATGCCTGGGATATTGTAACGAAGAAAGTGTTGGCATTGGAAGCATTACCTTTGGCGACTGTATTAACGTTAGCGGCAACAGCATCAGAAATGAATTCAGGATCGGTTATTACTAATTTGGAAACAAAAGAAAAGTACGGATGGGGCAGCCCTGCTGTGTTCCCTAAGTTTTCGATTTTAGATCCTTCCTATACATTTACGGTGCCTGCAAATCAAACAGTAAATGGTGTTGTAGATACGATGTCACATATCCTTGAGCAATATTTTAACAATGCGACAAACACACCGATTACAGATGAAATGAGTGAAGGGATTTTACGTACCTTAATTGAAGTTGCTCCTAAAGCTTTAGAGGATCCGTTCAATTATGAACACCGTGAAACATTGATGCTTGCAGGAACGATTGGCTTAAATGGCTTCTTATCACTAGGTTCCCGTGGTGACTGGGCGACACATAATATTGAACATGCTGTTTCAGCTTACTATGATATCGCACATGCAAGTGGTTTAGCGATTATTTTCCCTAACTGGATGAAGCACAATTTACACGTCAATCCCGCACGATTTGCAAAGTTGGCTATCAATGTATTCAATATTGATGCAACAGGCAAAACTGATGAGCAGGTTGCGATGGAAGGAATCGAGGCATTATCAGCATTTTGGACATCTATAGGTGCACCAAACCGCTTAGCAGAGTTTGAAATCGATGCAAGTCATTTTGAAGGAATGGTTGAGCATTGCCTAGTATATGGTCCATTCGGAAACTTCAATAAGCTTGAAGCAGAGGACGTACGAAAAATTTTGGAAATGTCATTATAACAATTATAAAAGGGAAGCTGGTCTGCTATTGGACCAGCTTCCCTTTAATTATAAAAATTAATTAAATCATTCCTTTTTCCGTTTCGGGCTTTGTGACAGTATGTTTCCACGCACGATCCCCGTCATCTTCATCAAAGGCCATTGTCACCTTTGTAACCCCTTTTTGGTTTAATAGTAGGGTAGTTAAATGATCTCGTACATCATCTAAATATGCGAGTGATAGACTAGGATCTGTTTCAGCAATTAATTCGACATGCAAAAATTCGCCCTCTTTTATAACTTCCAATCGTGCAATATCCTTTACGTGAGGATCTTCCATTACTAAGTTTCCGATATGAACTAGCATTTCCTCGTCTGTTTCACCAATAGCTCCACGTGCATTATCCAAAAAGACACGTCCTACTACATAAAACATCATTAAACCGATGATAATTGAAACAATTCCTTCTAATCGGTAAAAGTCTGTAAAGTATGCAATGACAATAGCCAAAAATGCAAGAAGGTTTCCTGAAGTTGCCACTAAGTCTTCCATCCAAACGAGCTTTGTAGCCGGTTTTGCGCGTTTCAGATACTTAGCCGATTGAACAATTGCAATCCCTTTACGTTCTACCCCTACTTCATGCAATACTTCTTTTGCGGCCTTGTTTAGGACGAATAATTCTAATACGAATCCGAGAGTTAATACGCCAAGTGCAATAGCTACCCCTGAAGATTCTGTAGCGGGATGTAGGAAGTGATGCCATCCTTCTTTAATTGTTTCATAAGAAAGAATAGCTACAATTAAAACAGCTCCTAAACATACTAAGTTAACAATACGCCCATATCCGTTGGGGAATCTTGGGGTTGGAGCTTTTTTCGATAACGCGGAACCGATAAATACGAAAAATTGGTTTGCAGCATCCCCGAATGAGTGCATCATCTCTGCGAACATGGCGACATTGCCAGTGAAGAAGAACGCAACCCCTTTTATAATGCCTAAAAATGAATTGACAAAAGCGGCAATTAAGGATGGTTTATTACCACCTTTTATTAACTTAAATAATTCTTCCATGCGTTTTCCTCCATTAATCTAAATACTCAATTTTAATATTTTGAACAAAATTTAGCTTTCTTAGTCGGTTATATAGCTCGATTGTATTATTTGTTTCAATAGTAGAAAACCGAATATCAATTTCGTGCAATATTTTCTCGGAGTTGGATACATCTCGAATGCTTACATTTTCAACGAACATATCATATTTCTTCATATAATCCATCAAATTATTTATATTCTCTGCTTGTTCAGTAATGATAGCTAAAGAAACTTCTCGCATTCTTAATCGTTTCGGTCCGAACTTCATCAATAGAGGGGCAAGAAGTTCAATACCTAATACGACAATAAGAACGGTAATGAATGCTTCTATATAAAAACCTGCACCAACTGCAATACCAATTGCTGCAGCCCCCCAGATCATGGCTGCTGTTGTAAGACCTGTAATGCTGTCATTGCCTTTACGTAAAATAACTCCAGCCCCTAAAAATCCAACACCACTAACAATTTGAGCGGCTAAACGTAATGGATCCATCGTAATGTTGATATCATCTCGTGCAGGCGTTGAATAAGCAGTCTCGATTGAAATGATTGTAAGCAAACAGCTAAATGTAGCAATCACCAAACTCGTTTTTAAACCGACTGGCTTCTTTTTTAATTCCCTCTCAATCCCAATGATTAAACTTAGTGTAGCCGCAAATAGTAATTTTAATAAAATTTCTGAAGTGAATTTATCGGTGGCTAACCATTCCATGTCATGATCTCCTTTCTATATAGAATGAAATTCAAACTTTATCGAAAAAAATCCTTTAATAAGGTATAGTTTGTTAAAGTTAGTATGTAAGATTGAAAATGTATCGGATACTAAACTATTTATATAGAAAGAAGGCATTTTTGTGGAAAGACCACCAATTCATCCATATATCCCAATTATGATAGGTGTAATTTCTGTTTCCCTTTCTGCAATCTTTGTAAAACTGGCTAGTGCAGATTCGGGTGTTATTGCATTTTATCGTATGTTGTTTTCAATAATAATTATGCTACCGTGGTTTTTAATGAAATATAGCCATGAAATCAAAATGCTAACAAAACGGGATTGGTTCTTTTCTTCGATAGCAGGAATCTTTTTAGCCTTTCACTTTATCTTGTGGTTTGAGTCACTAAACTACACGTCCGTTGCAAGCTCTACTGTGTTGGTTACAATGCAGCCTTTATTCGCATTTATCGGAACCTATCTGTTTTTTAAAGAGAAAATTACATTAAAGACGTTTGTGGCAGGTGCTATAGCAATTTTAGGGAGTGTCCTGATTAGTTGGGGGGACTTTCAAATTAGCGGTTCAGCACTTTTTGGTGATATTTTAGCGTTAATTGCCTGTGCATTAGTAACCGGATATTTATTGTTTGGTCAAGATGTTAGAAAGAGACTGTCACTTGTAACTTATACAGTGGTTGTTTATTCAGTAAGTACGATTACACTATTCTTTTATATTATTGTAAAAGGAGAATCATTCGGTCCATACCCAGCGATTGATTGGATGTGGTTTTTATTGTTGGCGATTATTCCTAATTTATTAGGGCATAATCTTTTTAACTGGTCATTAAAATGGGTGAGTACAAATGTAATTTCCATTGCTATTTTGTTTGAGCCTGTAGGGGCGGCACTTTTGGCGATGTATATCTTTAATGAGTATTTAACTGCTTCTCAAATAGTAGGTGGTTTAATCGTAATTTTAGGGATAATGTTATTCGTTGTTGATGTGAAAAAGATTTTTAGAAAAAAAGCTTGATTTTATACATCCTTTTAAGGTATATTATTAATTGTCCTTAAGAGGATGGTTACTTCAAAAAATATTTTGCAATAATTATTGGCTTCAGAATTTTAATGTAATATAATATTTCGAGTCAGTGAATTACTAAAAAATACATCAAAATGTTATTGACATGATAACTTTAAAATGGTAACCTTGAGAAGTTCCTTTTTGGAGCTATATGAACCTTGAAAACTGAACAAGCAACGTTAATGAAACAAGCTTCTTAAATGAAGCAAACAATAGATTATAACTTTTAATTAAGTTAAATCGCTAGCAAAGCAAATGAGCTTTCAAACTACTTTTATGGAGAGTTTGATCCTGGCT
>NZ_JACSPW010000008.1 GCF_014836935.1 Solibacillus merdavium
GTTCCTCCTTTAGCGAAGCTTACGGACAATATGTAAGAAAAATCAAGAATTACAAAATAACGATAGATGTACGAGTCTAAAAAATATTTTTTGACGCTCATAATTGGCGCAAGCCATTGATACATCAACATTTATAGAGGGAGGATTAAAATTGGCTAATATTTTTACATTTATTATTTTGGCGTTAGTTGTAATGGTAATGGTATCCGAATTTTATAAAATGAAATTCGAGCGTAACAAGGAATCCCAAGATGAAAGAGGACAATTAATTATTTTTAAAATAAAGTCGTTTTCTTACACTCTTCTAACTAGTGGAATAGTCATTGGAGTAATATTAGTAGCAATATTTGAGTTATTTAATCGTGAATTTTTTATCTTTTATGTAATGTTAGTCTTCTTCGTTCAAAGCATAGCATCTTCAATATATTTAGCCATTGTAAAAAAACATAGTCTTTTACACTAGCTAATTCTATCAATGCAGAGGTCTTGTACCATATAAGCTAAGAAGGAACGAATTCCTGATCATAGAATTCGTTCTTTTTCACTGCCCTCTACTGAAAACAAGCGCTGATTCTTGTTACAGAATTAGCGCCCGCTTGTTCAATAATTAACTAAAAATATTTGTCTTGAAAATATGTAATTATTTCAAGCCTTAATTATAGTTTTGAATAATGATAATTTTATTTTTTAATAAACATTTGTGTCCAGTAGTTACCGTCTTTAACGTAGCCTACACCAATATGTGTAAATTGCGCATTCATAATATTTGCTCGGTGGCCTGAACTATTCATCCATGCGTCCATAACTTGCGTGGCTGACTTTTGACCTTGTGCAATATTTTCACCGGCTGATTTATAGCTGATATCAAATTTTTTCATCATATCAAATGGTGACCCGTAAGTTGGGCTTGTATGGCTAAAATATTTTTTGTCGTGCATGTCTTGTGATTTATATTTTGCTACACGTGCAAGCTCCCAATCCATTGTAAGTGGGGCTAACCCTTCTTTCGCACGTTCTTTGTTCACCAAGTTAACTACTTGCTCTTCTACTGCTTGTTGTTCATTTTCAGAAATAGTAATTTTATCTCCAACATAAATCATGTCCGGATTTTTTAGTGTAGGGTTTAGAGAAATTAATTCGCTTAGACCGATTTGATTTTTAGAAGCAATCTTCCAAAGCGTGTCCCCACTTTTTACTGTATAGGTAGCTGCAGATGCAGAGTCTGGCAGCGCTAAAAGCATAATACCGAAGAACAACACGATACTTTTTTTCAACATTACTGAATCATTCCTTTCTTGTTGTCTATTACAAGCTTACTAGAAAACTATTCTAAAATCATTAGGGAATGAATGGCGCCTCTTTTGCATTTGTGTTACAAACGTTACAATTATGACTAGCCACTACACGGTTGAAGTTTTTCATCCTTCAGAATCCATGCTACATGAGCCTATTTTTAAGCTATTCAAACGAGTGTATCCGACATAAAAAAGAACGCTAATCATTTAGATTAACGTTCTTCATTTATGATTTTATTAGTATTTCAAAATAACTATTTAGTCGACTCTGCTAATTTCATTAAATAGTATTGTTCCTCCCTCGCCATGTGGTCAGCCATAGACGCTGTAAATGTCCCTAACACTTCCGCACTTAACTCCATTTCTTCAAGTTCATTTAGAAAAGTCTTAAATAAACCCATTTCTACTTCAACCTCATCGTTAAATCTATTTATCGCCGGGAATTTTTGTATATTTGTACGTAAATAGCCAGTTAATTCTACAGCTTTCAAATAAAATTGATCAAAGTGTTTTGTAAAAGTACTGCTTTTTTCCTTTAACCGTCTTTCTACACCATCCAATTGGTCATTAATGGCACCTGCATGACCCGATGCATCTAACAACCAGATTAAATGATGATGTAACTCGTGAAATATTGGTGGTATTTCCCCCTGTTTGAGATAGTTTAATATACGTAAATATTCTTCTAATTCATTTACCATATGATTTATGAAAGTAGGTGTTAAATGAATTTTCATTTCACTTGTTATATGGCGTTCAATAATCGATAGTTTGAAGGCCCTTAAAAGTTTTATTGATTCTTCAACATTATTAGCGAAAAAAATCGCATTGGATTCGTTAAGTGTACTTACTTGAGAAAGTAGTTGATCAAAGTGATGGATAAAGGAGGCAGCTTTAGAAATGTCCTCTTGTTCAGAAGGATATAACGAATCATAAATAAATCGTGAATGATCTCCTAGCACTTGAAGCCAAAACTGATGTTCAAAAACAGCACTCTTCAAATAATTTTCTATGCTATTTACATCCCCTTTTTTCACACTGGTAATCAATTTATTCGACATGGAATCGCTTTATGAGAAATTCTATTTTATATTCAAAAATAAAAATAGCTTATGATAATCAAATTTGATTTCATAAGCTATTTCTTAGTTTATTATCTTTCTAGCGTTAATACGCCGTCTTCCATGCGGTACACTTTATCACAGAACTCTAGCATACGCTCATCATGGGTTACCATAACGGCTGCTTTATTACGTTCTTTTACTTCATATCGAATTTGTTTCACTACTTCAAATGCACGGTTAGAGTCTAAACTTGCTGTCGGTTCGTCTGCCAAAATAACGTTTGAGTTGTTAACAAATGCACGAGCGATCGCAACACGTTGACGTTCTCCCCCTGATAATTCATTCGGGAATTTCGATAATTTTTGCCCTAAACCTAAGTCTTTTAGTAACGCTTTCGCGAATTTGACTTCTTTAGCAGTTACTTTGCCTTTCATCTTACATACAAGCAGAAGTTGATCCAATACATTTAAATACGGGATTAAGTTTGACGTTTGTAAGATGAAGCCGATGTCTGTTAAACGGAATGAAGAAAGTTCTTTTTCTTTCATTTGCCCAATATTTGTATCATTTACTAATACTTCACCTTTAGAAGGTTGTAGAAGCGCACCAGCGATCGATAACAATGTACTTTTACCTGAACCGGATGGACCAATAATTGCGATGAATTCACCAGGATTTACAGATAGTGAAACATTTTTTAATGCATCAACTGTTGAGTCGCCTTCTTTAAATGATTTTGTAACATTTTTTAATACTAAACCTGTCATTTATTCCACTCTCCCAATCGCTGTTAATGGATCGATTTTCGTTACTTGACGAGCTGAAATCACGGAACCTAGAACAGAAACAATTAGTAAGACAACGGCATAAATCAGTACCATTTTAAAGTCTAAGTTAAATGGCATTCCTTCTGGGAAGACTAAAGCCGTTAAATATGTCAATCCAATACCAGCGATAATGCTTCCTAATGATAAGACAAATACTTGTGAGATAATTGAATTTTTAATAAAACGGTCTGAAGCACCAATTGCTTTCATAACACCGAATTGTTGTGTTTTTTGTAAGATGAATACATAGAAGAATACAGCGATAATTACTGCTGAGATGGCAAACAAGAATGCTAGCATCATATAAATTGTTGCACTTTCTTCTTTATAACCAGGCATACCCATAATAGCGTCTGATTTTGTTACCGTTTCAATTGCATCATAGTTGCTTGCAATCGCATCTGCATCTACATTTTCACCTTGTAGCGCAATCATGGCTACTGGGCTTTCTAACCCATTGTCTGAGCCAGGTGCTGCGAATGCATAGCTTTGCCAAGTTTCAACGTTTACAAATACTGTTGGTAAATGGTTAAAAGTTTCACCTTTTGTAATACCAACAACCTCTAACGTAATGTCAGAAGATGTTACTTCGAATTTATCACCAATTGAATAGCCTTTATCTGCTAAAGATTCGTCGATAACGACACCGAATAAATTGTCATTTGAAAGCTGTTTACCTTCAATTACTTTTGGCTCGATGAATTTCCCTGGCTCAATCCCTAAAAAGGCTACATCTTCATTTACTTTTGAGTCTGTAATCTTAGGATTGTGTACGATAATTGTAGATTGTCCAAATTTCGCTGCTTCTTTGACACCGTATTTACCTTCGATATCATCTGCAATTGCTCCAGACACTTTCGTTTTCATCATCGTTCCTTCAGAACCCTCTTCATAAATGAAAAGATCACCGTCAATATTTTTCATCGTTGCCGCTGCTAATGTTGATAATCCATTACCTAGGCCCGACAAAATAAAAACAAGCCATGCGATTAGCATGATAATAGCGCCAATCATTGCAAAACGAGTTTTTGAATGTTTCATTTCTTTTATTGCTAAAAACATTCTTAGTTCCCCCTATTAATATGTCTAATAGAAATAGATTATACGAAAATAAGTTATCCCTACCTTAAAAACTATCTTTATATAATAAAATTCTCTTAAAAACTAAAAATAGCTTTATCGAGTTTGGATAAAAACATTCACGTTATCTACTTCTCTTACAGAAGTATAGCTCTCCAATATAAACTTTATATAAACTTTTCAACATTTAATAAGATGATTCTAAAATAACAACTATAGAAGGATTTCCAGTATATTCATTATATTGGTATACTTTTAATACGTTGTATACTTACACTAATACCTTCCTTAAAGTAAGAATTTAGCGAGTGATAAATCATAAATAATAAATAACGCTCCCCTGTTATTTAAGAGAGCGTTTGTGTGTGCTTTGAGGCGTTTACTTGTTATTTAAGTTATCTAATTTTCTTTCAAGCGCCTCTACTCGTTCTTTTAAAGAATTCAATTCGTATGTAAGCTTAACATCACTATTCTTTTTTGGTTTTAATATAGTTTTATAAATTAGATTGAAGCTCCATAACATGATTGAAAAACATATCCCCAGTATCAATAAAACAATTAATATACCGATAAAATTCTCTAAAATAATATGTCACTCCTTTACCCTTAACTGTCATAACAATTATAAAAACCCATATCAATGCGAATTAAGCAATTAGGGGAGCAAAAAATAAGCGGAGGATTTCCGGTTATTTGGTGGATTCTAAGCATTTCAGGGAAAATAAGGGGAGAATTTCCGCTTATCTACCACAAAACCATGGAATTTTATGTTTTTTTAATAAATAGACGGAATTTCTCCGTCTATTTTTGTCGCTTAACCTGATCTCCTCAGCTTTATATAACTCATCCCAAGCGAGACTTCTTTCCGAGAAATCCTATTCCACTATGGTTGCTGTTAATTTGCTATCTAGTTTTCTAATCGCATGCACCGAATTATCCTGAATAATGCCTGTTTCTACAAAACCTAATGAAGCGTAAAATTCTTTAGCTACGACATTATCTTTATGATAAAAAAGGTCTACATGTTGCGCTTCCCCATATGGGATCTTTTCAATATCCGCCAACATTTTTTCAAAGGCAAGTTTGCCATATCCTTTCCCCTGATAACGCTTATCAATCATAAAATGCCAAATGAAATAGGTCTTCTCCCCATAAAAATCTTCATTTTGAAATGATTCATGATCTGTCGTGTCGTAAATATACATCAAAAATCCCACCATATTATCATCAGCATAAATGGCTAATGGAGTCGCTGGTATACCATCTGTGTTCAACATATGAGCGTCTGCGAAGCATCTAAGATTAGTAGTTTCTAATATAAATTCTTTCTGATTTTCTCCAACATCAAGCGCTATTACTTCATCTATGTTATCCCCGTCTATTCTTCGTAATTCAATCATTTTTTATCTCCTCCCCTTTAAATCACCATTCGCTTAAGAAGAACCATTACGTTTCCATAAGGTACATTTTAGCCATCATATAAGCATGTGCTGTAAAAAGTTGTGTGTTAATCTCTTTTTTTCGAATTAAATTTCCCATATCATTAAAATCTATTAATTTAACAGTTAGTTCTTCAGTATCATCTAGATCCTGTTCAAATTCTTTAAAAGCATCGAGAATTAGATAAGTTATTACTTTGTTATTTTGTGTGGCTGGATTCACCATGAATTCTCCCAAATAGATAGGCTTTTTCACTGAAATATAACCTGTTTCTTCTATTACTTCCCGAATGATCCCTTCCTCATATGTTTCATTTTCTTCGATTTTTCCAGCAGGGACTTCTAGGTAAAAATCTTCTCCTACGTAACGATACTGTTCAACAAGTACAATCTGATTCTCTTTTGTTATAACCACTGCATTTACCCAATCTGAGTATTCATTTACATAATAATCATCAATCACAATTCCATTCGGAAGCTCGCATTGGTCTTTTCTAATATTGCCGAATGGACTTTTATGTATATAATCTGATTTTATTGTTTTCCATTTCCTCATAAACAACCACCCTTTAATAATTGTAAGAATCCGTTCCTCACTAAGTTCATTACCATAAATTGTAACTTTTTTCTTTGTTTTATTAAATGATAATAAATAGCCATACGTGTGGTCTTAATTATTGCAAAACAGCCTGCATACAAAAAAAACGAACTTCTGTAAAGTCCGCTTGTAGTAGAAAAATTATTTACTTGAAATATTCTCTATATGCTGTGATAAAAGCTTCTGGTGAAGATTTCACATTATACGTATATACACCTTGTAACGTGTGTAAATAGAGAATACCACCTTGATTTGCAATTTCCCGATAAGAAAAATCCGTTACCACCTTAATCGGAAATTCTCTATGCTGTGTAATGACCTTATCAATGTATAAGAAAATAATTCTTTCATGCTCAATTTCAACCTGTTCAATACCTGTTACTTTTCTTTCTACTTTTATATAAGGATGTTGCGCTATCAAGCTCATGTGGTCCTCCTAAAACATAGACTTATTCCTATTATCTTATCACAAACAGATTATTTAGTTATCTAATCTAAGGTCCGCATTAATTAATTGTTTCTATAACTATGAACATTATTTTGTTTAATAATCGTAAAATTCCATATGTTTTTTATCTTCTTTATAATAATCAAGCCTATCTTGTAAGGTTCCCGAATGAAATTCAAATTTATGACCGTCTAAATCCGTAAAATAAATTGATTTTTTATCTCTTTCATCTCTCGCTCGTCCTGATAAAATATTAACGTTTAAATTTACAAGCTTTTGATAAATCACATCTAACTCTGTTTCGTCTATCGAAAATGCTATATGTGTATAAGATAGCTTAACTTCATTACGAGGAATATTCTTTTCTTCATTAAGAGCAAGCCAAATACCATTTAAATCAAAATATGCTGTACTTCTACCTTTAACTAATAGTTTTGCATCAAATACATTTTTATAAAATTCTATCGATTTTTCCAAATTAGAAACTGAAAACAAGAGATGATTAAGACTTTTTATAGTCATCTTACTTCCTCCTAAAATAGTTACTTAATTTAACAAAAAAAAGCACTTTAATAATAACTTGTTATTCCACAATCTGGATTTCGAATGTAATATCAAATAACCTTATCTAAGAAAGCACTTTACAGTTGAAGCAGAGTTATGTATTTTGCAACAATAAATTCATTACAAACTGTTCACCCTTAGGACCAATTTTTCTCCTACCTGTATCCTCAAAACCTACTCTTAAGTATAGTTTCTGAGCTGGAATATTTTTATGATTAACGACTAAAATGATCTCATCACAATTAGGAAATTCAGTTTTTACAAACCCTCTTAATAAGAGCATACCTTGTTTAGCATACCCCTTCCCTTGCTTCGCATGATTAACTGACAATGCAGTTAACAACATAGCTTTCGAGTTATCAGAATATTCCTTTACTCGTTCAGTTGAATGCAATAAAAAGAATCCTACCGGTTCATTTTCGCTTAAAATAACAATACGGTATTGGCCTTCTGTCACATTTAAAATCTGACTTGGTAATGCAGTAAACTGCCCTTGTTCTTCTGGAAGTTCAAAAGAATTTAATACATTTAAATATTCTTTCGAAAAATGCTTTAGTTCAACCTTTTCCATAAGTGTAGCCTCCCTTGATTCACTATATTTTACCATAAGGATATATACTTCACCATTTGCTCCTTAATGAAAAAAAAGCGTGATTCTTATTACAGAACCGCACTCCATCGTTAATTCCTATTACCTCTAATTTATAAAGTAAACTATTTCGCAATAAATCGTTCCACTTTGACAATCTGATCCATTGTAATTTTTGGAGTGACACCTTGCATCCACTCATCATCAAAATTGCCTGCCCATTCTTTAGGACGACTCGCAAGCCAATCCATATCAAATAACCTCTCCCAGGTTTCTTTTATCTCATGTAATAAGTACCCACGTTTATCAAACTCTTCCCATTCCATTTCATCAAATGTAATTGGACCTTCGTTTAATATATTATGCCATACTTCAAAAGGAGACCAAAGAATGTTCTCTTCGGGGATATCTAACTTTAAAATGATGCCTTTTGTTCCCTTTTTAAAAATTGCCTTTTCATTACGATTAACTTGACGTTCCCATACCCATATTGGCGGTATTTCACCTATATAGTTAGGTAGCCGCTTTTCCATTTGTTCCATCATCCACTTATATGCCTCTGGAAACATTGAGTATTTAATATCTCCTGTTAAGTAACCCTGTTCTCGCATTAATTTGTTGGCTGATAGTTTTTGTACGGTATAAACAATCATTACTTTCTCCTTTGTATGTAGCTTAATGTTCTATTCGTACTATGTCTATTAATGAAAACGAGCGCTGATCCTTGTTTGCAGAATCGCGCACGTCTAAAAATTTAAAATAATTACCTATATGAATCGTGAATTGGACTAAACAAGTCTTCTTCTGAATTTCTGACAATTGAAAAATGATCAACATTATAATGACCGTGAAGTGTAGCATTATGATGTTTTATAATTTGTTCTGCACTTAAAACATCATTACCAATGGTTGAATGCCCATCACCAACTAATGTTACATCAAACCCATTTATAGTTGCTGTTCTCACCGCGCTATCTATACAATGCTGTGTTTCACAGCCCATAATCACAAGGTGTTTAACGTGTTGTAATTTTAAATATTCTAAAAGACCCGTTCCATAAAAGGAGTTTGTTGCAGCTTTATCGAAAATCTTTGCTTCAGTGGGAACATTAATTTCATTGTGAATTTGAAATCCATCACCTTTTCCCTCAGCAACATCAAGATCCCTTATAAAAACAACTGGAACATCTGCTTCTCTTGCTTTTTCAATCACTTTATTAATATTCCTAACAAGCAGCTCTTTATTGAAAACCGGCTTAACCTTTTGATTTCCATCAATTAACTCTTGTTGTGCATCAATAATTAATAATATTTGATTCAAATATTTACCCCTTTCAAATATATGAGACGAAATTTAAGTTCCCCTCAGGACCAATCGTCACCACCCAACAGGTAGATAATGTACTAAATTTATTGGGATCGGATAATCTGATTATTTACAAATGCTTTTATAAAGAACAACTCATCATCATTTGGGGTTCTGTTATTTTCAAGCTTGAAGGATTCTATTGCACTTTCTAATGAAGGTGATTTAACCGCTTCACTTGCTGCTCTTAACTCTCTCCAGAATGTCGTCATTTCCTCTAAATCGCAAATTGATTCATGACCTATCAGAAACGCTTCAGCATTATATTTTTGAATGTCTTCAATCATTGGTAATAATAAAGATTGTTTATATTGAAACAGAGAATTGGTCGTTGTACCATATACACAATCCCCTAAAAAAAGGACTTTTTCATCTGGGATATAAATGATGGTCGCATCGTCTGAATGGGTACTACTAATTTTTTCAAGCACACAAATTTTATTACCTAGATCAAGCGTTAACGTTTTTTCAAAAATTATATGTGGAGAGTTTAACTTAAAACTATCTCTATTTGGAATCTCTTCTTGAATAATCTCAATACACTTAGCGCTCATCAATTTTGTCCGCGCATACGTTTGTAGTGACTTGTCATCAAATGTGTAATTTTGCCATGTTTTTAATAATTCGTTTGTTTGACTATTAACAATAATAGTTGCATCAAATTCATTCATGCCTAGGAAATGGTCCCAATGCGCATGGGTAATTACCGCATATTTCACTGGAGGAACATTTAGCTTCTCAATTTCTAGTATAAATTCCTTAGCATGCTGAGTTGAGTTACCACAGTCTATTATTAGACTATACTGGTCACCACAAACCAGTCCTAATGTCGGTCGATCGTTTTCATCTTGATTGGGCATATAATAAATAGTTTCGCTGAATTTGTTTAACATGTTATTTCCTCTTTTCTAGATATTAGTAAGATAAAAGAGAAAATCTTCATGTTTATCTTATATTAAATAAAATAAATTAAGATTTTCTCAGATTAGTTGTTTACCATTGGACTAGTACCCCCTCTCAAATATGGAAAAGTATAACATTTATAATCATTGTTAGGTAGCCTTAAATAAAAATGAGCACTGATTCTTGTTACAGAATCGCGCTCATAAACTCCTTTGGCTCAATTATTTCTTCAAGTCAATTACAATAGGATCGAGTTCTATTTTTATGTGACCTTCCCCAAAATTAAGACTGGCAATTTCAATTGGCTGAATGATCAATTGACTTGCACCTTCTTGAATCGTACTAAATTCCGTTGTTCCCATAAATGTTTTACCATTATCGTGAGACATACCTCCACCACCAAGCTCATCTAAATACACATGTCCAAGGTCGTCTGTTACTCTAAATGTAGGTGTCACACTCTCCCAGGTTTTAAGCAGTTCATCAGTCACCACTTGTTCATATGAAATAACGGTTGATACCGGAGTATATTCAATCGATTGAAGCGTAAATGTCACGTCTTCGTTTTGAACTGTTTCATTCAGAAGTTCTAGATTTCCTTCTAAACGTTCTAATGAAAAGGCAAAGTACCAGTCACCTTTTATTTCTGAACCTTCGAAATCTGTAAACTTTTCAGGCTTCCAAGTTACCTGTACCATTTCAGGATATAGAGCATCCTTGAAATGGGGTGTAATACTGGCAATGCCAACATAACGTGTATCAGAAATCCTTTTCATTTCCCCCGAACCTCCACCACCAATGGAACCTTTCACGTCAAACCAGCCATGAGAAAGTATATCCATTTTATCACCAAATGAATGCTCAGTTTCAATTGCGTAGGAAACGGTAATATTTGTCCCATCATAAACAGCATTTTCTATCATTACAGTAGTCCCATTACTTGTTTCAACAAGTCCCACATCAGTAGAGAAGGTTTCAAAATTACTAGAACGCTCATCTTCCGTAAAATAACCTATAATATTTTCCATAAACGGAATTTGGGATGCGATTGTAGGAAAGGCAAACCCAGTTGTTATCGTGGCACTAAGAACTATTATTGAAGCAACGACAATATTTCGCCATCTAGGTGCTTTTTTATGTTTTTTTAATACATGCTGTTTAACACGAGCTTTTTCCATCTCTGTCACTTCGAGCAGTTCGAGATGATCAATGTCCAAATCCGTCCATTTCTTCAGGCTCATAAAAATCGCTCCTTTAATTTTGTATTTGTCGCTAATAATTTTTTCCCTCGATATAAGCGATTATCAACAGCAGCTTTTGAAAGATTTAAATTCTCAGCGATTTCATTATTGGACAGTTCCAAATAATATTTCATGATGAAAATATCGCGGTCAATATCTGTTAATTGACTAATAGCCAGTAATACTTCATTTTTATCCTCACGTTGCAAGATGAATTGATCGGTCTGTAAACTACCAGCATTTTCTTCAAGTAGCATATCTGATTGTTCTCGAGCAATTTGTTTTTCAGTTTGGCGATACCGATCGATTGCTTTATATTTTGTAATTACGCCAATCCACTTCTTAAAATCTTGAGCATCTCCTTGAAACTGATGGGCATTTTGCCAAACAGTTAAAAAAACATCATTGATACACTCATCAATATCTTGTCGTTTCATATTGTATAAAATTTTCGTAGTGATTGTTTTGACAAGTGGCATATAAGCATCAATAATATACTCGAGTGCATCTTCTTTTTGCTTTTTTAATCGCTTAATAAAGTTTGTTGATGAACTGTTCATTTACTTCGCTCCCTATGTTATTGAAAAAGCTTTTTCATAACGTACAACGAAAGCTAATCCTTTTTATTCTCAAAAATATTCATTAAATTTAATAAAAGGTAATCTTCATTTGATTATAATGGAAAAAAGAAAAAACGCGTCCCTGCATTTTTGCAGAACGCGCCTTAGTTAGCCATTATATCCATCACCAAATCCACGAATAAATCCATGAATAAAATCCGGTGATTCAACAAGAATCAGACAGATTATAAAACCTATGCCAGCACCAACAAGTTTAATATTTTTCTTTGTTTTACCTACAATAAGTAATAATAAACCTATAACTAAAGCTAGAGCAGGAAAAATATAGAAAATAGACTCAAGCATAACTGTACCCTCACTTTCTTCAACTTAACATTTACAAATACATACTACAATACCTTTATTTAACAGTAAAGAAATCCTTATTTTAAGTACCTAGCTACTCCCTCTCTTTTTGTAAGCTCCTCAAGCTCAAGCCTTTAAATATTATTTAAACAACGCTTATTTTATCAGCACCATTTCCATAAATTGTATTGAATGTTGAAACTTTTCTTAGCGTTAAACGTAATAAGATTATATGAATTTATATTGAGGTGTTTTCATTGTTAGATATTTTGCTCGAATTTATGAATCTACCCGTCATGCTTACGGTATACTCAAGTATTTTACTGAATTTTGCTCTAGTCTATATTCTATTATCAAATGGATATTTTACATATTTTGAAATAAGTTACCCGATCTATGATCAGCTCAATACATTAACACAAATAGTAATTAATGAAAATTTCTTTATTACTTCCCCTGTTATCGTTTGGCTACAAAGGTCAACGAAAAGATACGAGTACTCCGATGAGGAGGGCGACATCTCTATTCTTCCTACAATCATTTAAAGATCATTACTAGGAGGAAATAGAGTGTACAAATCAAAAAATTTATTTTTATATATGGGTATTGCATTAAGCGCATTATCCTTATCTGGTTGCCAGCAAAGTAATGGAGATGGCACCTTTCAAAAAGTCTTTGTCAATCCGTTTATAAGCAGTTTAGACGGACTTGCTGGAATATTGGGTGATAACTACGGTTTCGCTATCATTATTGTTACGATCATTATTCGACTTATCATTATGCCTTTTATGTTAAAACAACAGAAGAAGCAGCAGGAAATGAAAGTAAAGATGGCGTTGGCAAAGCCCGAAATAGAAGAAATTCAACGAAAACTTAAAGAAGCAACAAATCTTGAAGAAAAACAGAAGATACAGGCGGATATGATGAAAGTGTATCAAAAGCATGAAATTAATCCTTTAAATATCGGATGTTTGCCACTTCTTATTCAAATGCCCTTCCTAATGGGCTTATACTACGCCATTACGAGTTCAGAAGAAATTGCTACCCATTCATTTTTATGGTTTAGTCTTGGGCAGCCAGATTTATTTGTCACGGCAATAGCGGGAATATTATATTTTGTTCAATTTAAAGTTTCACAATCTGCAATGCCAATCGAACAGCAAAAACAAACAAGATTTATAGGATTACTGTCACCGATAATGATTGTGATTTTTTCTATTAATGCCCCAGCAGCTCTACCGTTGTATTGGTCAGTCGGCGGACTATGTCTTATCTTACAAGTGCTCCTGGGACAAAGGCTATATCCTCCACAAATCATGCAACCGGAAACTAAAGGATAAAAACCATTAACTAAACAAATAAAGTAGATGCTTAACATGTCATATGTTGAAGCATCTACTTTTTAGTTAGTTGCGTTAATTTAAATTCTTTTACTACTTTCTGTTGTCGTTCTATTACGATATACAACGAATGTCATGATGTTTAAAAAGAGTGTAATAACAAGGAGTACTGATCCTGCAACCACGACACCTCCACTTGTATCCATAAGAGCAGACCAATCCTCAATTTTCACTAAATAGTTATTATATAGTAGCTGAAAGTATAACGAAATAACACAGGCACAAATACTTAGCATGGAAAGAACTACCCAATTACTATTGTTACGGCTTCGAAAAATATTAACAACAGGAAGTATCCAAGCAATAAGCCCTAGCACAAGACTACCAATATTAAGCCAACCCATTATATAACCCTCCCCCTTAAGTCCAAAAGTAAAAGCATATTCCACAACAACTCTCTTATTGTGAATTAGACGGTATATTTTGGAAAAGGTTTCGATTTATGGTTCATCACCATAACATGGTGTTGATTTTTGGCAAAACGCCTTAGTAGATAGAAAGTGCCTTATTTAAGTTTTTCAGTACCCGCCCAAAATAAGGGAAGAATTTACCGTTATTTGAAGGATATAGCTCATTTTGGGGTAAATAAGGGAACGTTTTACCGTTATTTTAAATAAAATCCTGAATTTTCATGCTTTTTAGGTCAATAACGGAAATTTCTCCCCTTATTTTGACTATTTTTTATGTCATTTTCGAAATAACGGAAATTCCTTCCACTATTTTTTTCATAACCAATACAATCTACAAAAGCTTTGTAGCCACGCCGTTCGGAAAGTCTGTCCCGGAATGTAGTACAACGGATGCGAGCTTCAAAAACACTTGCTTCAACGCGCTTTCCCGTAGCGAATCTTATTTTTTCAATTTTGTCATCCCCAACTTATGGTGATGAACTCATTTTATAATATAATCTTGTAACACACTTACTGAAAAAAAGCGCTTATCCTTTTTACAAAATAGCGCTGGTTGTTGGTTTATTTGTTTAAGCTTTTTTCATGTATTCGATAAATCATAGCCGCCATTTGTGCTCTTGTTACTGGGTTGTTCGGACCAAAACGGCTAATAGTATAGCCAGCCATAATTCCTTCTTGTTTCATCGTTTCAATCGCAATATATGCCCAATAGTATTTGTCTACATCTTCAAATGAATTCTCACCATTATTCGCAGATCGGCTATAGAAACCTGCATTATAGAATATCTGTGCCATTTGCGCTCTTGTTAAAATAGTATGAGGTGAAAAACGACCTTCGCCAATACCATTGATTATTTTATGTTGCGCTACTAAATGAATCGATTCTAATGCCCAAAAACTCTTCTCCACATCAATAAATGAAGTAGTTTTATTTAGTGGGGGCAACGATAAAAACTCACTTAGAATAGCAGCAGCTTGAGCTCTTGTTATCTTATTATTCGGTTTATATGTACCATCAGAATAGCCGGAGATCCAGCCCTTTTCAGCTAAGAACATAATCTGTTCCTCTGCCCAATGTTCGCTTATGTCTTTGAATTTTTTATTATCATACTGATATAAATCCCATTCATCCATTACCCCGCCTCCTTTATTTCGATAATAGTCACCTCCCAAATGGTTATATCCGGCATTCGCAATGTCGTATAGATATTCTTTAGATGCTCGATCAAAACTCCATCCCTTTTTAATTCTTTTATCATAATTTGTTTTTGCGAAAAGATATCTCTGATTTAATAGTAAGTTTCCTGCTAAATAGTTTACCGCTTCTTTATAAGTACTAAATGCACGATACCAGTTATCTCTTCTTTTGCTTTCATCGTAAATTTTGCGATCTTCTCCGTAATCAGCGAGCACAGGTACCCGTTCATAATCTTCATCAGGCTGCCCTTGTAGTTGCCAAGCATTCTCTGGATTATATCCCCATACTTTTATTCCAAAAAGATTATTGGCATTGATTGCTATTCTTGTTGTTCCATAGCCACTTTCAATAATAGCCATTCCAATAATAGCGCTAGCAGGGATCCCCCACTTTTCATTTGCTTTCATTGCATCACCATCGTGTATGTGGAAGAATCGATATAAGGTGTTATATTCATTTTCATCAAAATCTGCCAAAAACTCATTTTATTTCGCGTAAATAAGATAAACAAAGAATTGATTTTCTCCCATAGTTAATCTCCTAGTTTTTACGTCGTTTCCTTCTATTTAAAATGATTAAAATGACAATGAAAATGGCTAATCCCAGTGAAGTCCAAATTAAAATTTGATTTCTAGTTTGTTCACCACTTAAATTAACTTCTTCACTCGGAATCTCACCTTCTCCTAGTACCACCAAATCGTTTTGTGAAGAACTCAACTTATTCGTACGACTACATATGATTGATACAAGCGATTTTGCCCCATACATCGTTGATTCGTTGGCATAAACCAAATATTCATTTTCCTCAATAAAATTAAATCCACAATCTGCATCACCTACACCCTTGGTAATAAGAATTTGTGTTTGTTCAACACCCTTCCAAGTATTTGTTACCTCAAAAAGAACTGATTTATATGAATATCCTTTTAGACTCTTTTTCTTTTTTATATCTAACACTTTCCCGCTAAATACTGCGTCTGAACGTTCAAGTTCTTCTTCTACACTTGATAATTCTGCACAGGAACACGCACTTGTTATTGAAGGAAAAGAACCTATAATAAAAATGAAAGTAAGAAGTATCATTGCTTTCCTCAAAAAAATCATCTCCATCACTCCCATAATTATCTTATAGTACAGAGTCGCTGCGATTGCGAAAGACTATCATTACTTCTCCCTATACTTACCATCCCTAATTGCTTTTTTATATTTACCTTCATCTTTTATGGCAATTGCTTCATCTGTACTTATCCCTTGTATAGCATAATACTTTGTGCCTTTTTCATATGTATTCGAGAAGTTTCCAGAATAAGTTCCTTCCATATCAGAATACTTTGTTACTTCGCTGATTTCTTCATCTATGCTTTCTACATATTCGGCGGTTAATTGATAAATATACCCATCCCAAACAACAAAGTTAAAAGTCCATTCTGCTGATGAATTGTCAAATGGATTGGAATTGGAACAACCTGATATAAAAACAATAGCTGTGACTATACAGATAAAGTTGTATTTTAACCTCAAAAATATCCCCTCCGCTTAATATTCATTCTTTTACAATCCCTACTTATATATGATTTCGCCATTTTTCAAAAAATCAATTACCTTTTCTTTAAGTTCCTCTGGTTCTATCCAATTTTCATCAAGAAATTCATCTAAAGGTGTAATTTCCATTTCCACTGATGGATACTCCAGCTTAAGGTCTGCTAAAATGGTAATTCCCAGAAAAAACATTATGGATAACATTTTTTTCAACTACCCCACCCCTTTTTGTTTTAAAATATCTAATTGTAAGAATATCGTATCAACATATGGTATAAATATCCATTTACTCCCTTGGATTCACAAATATTTGTAATTACATCCATTCGAGTAAATAACTTTCCTTCGTGGTTTTTGAAAAGTTGTGCTATATTCATTATGTCAGGAGTGAGTTGATGAAAAAGTTTTTAACATTTACAGCAATAATTCTTGTTTTACTTGGAGCAGCTGGTTATGCTGTGTGGCATTTTGGAACAAATATCGCATCCGAAAAAATTATCGAAAAAGTGGAAACTAATTTAGATGATGAAAGTCTTAAAGAAGTAAATACTTATATTGAGAACGATCCGAAGCTTCAGGAAATGGTTAGCGAGGCAGCAACTACAAATCCAGATTCTCTTCCCTTCCAAACGAAGGAAGAAGCGACACGTTTGTTAATAAAAAAAGTGGGCGTTACTCGTTTACTGGATATTCAGCAACAAGCGCAAAATGGTGCAATCAATAAGGACGCACTATTAGCCGAAATCGAAGGTAAACTGTCCGAAGATGAACTTTCTGCTTTAAAGTATGTTATATTTAAAGAACTCAATAAATCAAACTAGTCATAATACAAAACGCCAAAAACAATTTATAAGGGCTCGATTCCGCGAATTAGGAATCGAGCCCTTTTGTTTTACTACTTACTAAATAAAACGATATTTACTTGATAATTGTGAAATAGCCAAAATAATAGTGAACCCAACAACCAAATACCACACTATATTAATAGAGATCACAAACATGATTAAGCTAAATAAAAGCGCCACTAAAGAGCTAATTATAATGGATTGTACACTCGGTAATTTATTTTGTAAGATGAGATACAATGCTAACGGCAATATTAGTGTGAAAATCGGAATATAAATCATCACAAAAGTGTGCTGAAGCAAGGCTAATGATAGTACTGCAATTACAAAACCGATAGATGTAGTAAATGTTCTTCCCATATTTCCTTTACCTAAAAGCAGTACCAGCATAATTGTTAAAGCCGCACACATGCCTATGATTGAAACAAATGAATACCCCATAATTAGAGCTGATATAGAAAAACAAACTAAAGAAATACATGGTATCAGCAAGATTATTGGTTTTTGCTGTTTTTCAGTATTTAGTACATTTGTAAAGCCAACAAGAAATAATAATGCAAATGGAATCGTTAAATAGCCTAATTCTATTTGATTAAAATGGGTAATATAACTAACTTCAAGATTACCAAGCAATATAATGACCAATGATGCACTAATTTGACCTACTAACAACCAAACACTTGATAATTTCAGCTTTTCAGTAAGCTTCGTTGTAAATACAATTATAGTCAAACCTAATAATAAAGATAAATATAGCAAATTTATCCCTCCTAATGATTTCTTTAAAGCTGCCACTTCGTTTATGTAATCTTAATCCTCTTTATACTTTAACATAAATATCCAATTTATTCTTTACCTTCTCAACCTTCTGGATTAGAAAGATAAAAACCCCGAATAGATACACATTTGAAAGTGTCCGCTATCCAGGGGCCAGTCCATTTATTTACTGATCTTTCTTTATGCTTTCCTGAGCCATCCTTACTAGCTCCTTGACCATATTCCCGCCAATTCTTCCACCTACTTTACCAGCTTCTTCAGAAGTAAGTTTCCCGTTGTATCCTTCCTTAAGGGGAATACCTAATTCTTTAGCTACCTCTAATGCTGCATCTTCTGGTTTGCTAGTGCCGGATACTTTCGCTTTTAATTGATCAAGCTGTTGTCTAGATTCGGGTACAAGTAATTTATTTCTGTTTCTCTTTGCCATCGAATCACTCCTTTAATACTAGCATAGGCAACTAAGGGCAAAGTATGCGATGCAGATAATGTTAATCATTTCGTCAATGCAAACACCGCAATTGGTTCATATTTTGGTGTATTTTCTAAATTTGATTTATATAATACAATTTCATTTACTTGAAAAGATAAGGCCTTTTCTCTAAAAGGGTTATGCGTTTCTAAATCAACCATTTTAAAATCTTCACTCTTCCCCCACTTCCGCGCCAAAGTGATGTGGGGATGATAAGGACGTGTTTCAAGAGTAAAGCCTTCAGCAAGACAAGTTTTATAAACAATTGCCTGAATTTGAAATAACTGTTCCACTTTGTTCACCGCTCCCCAAAATATACGAGGAGCTTTTTGAGGACCAAACACATTCAGTCCTTCAATATCTAACATAAACGCTTTTTGATTTTTAAGAGCTTCCCCAACTGAATGAATAACAGATTGAAGTTGATGTGGATTAACGGAACCAAGAAAAGCAAGGGTTATATGATAATCACGTAAATCCACCCAACGTTTAAATTGGAAGATCGGTTTAATTCGTGTCAGTTCATCATAAATTGTTTGTTTCACATCATCCGGAATACGCACTGCCCAAAAATAGTGAGCCTCTCTCTCCATGTGTTTTCACCTCTTTTGCTTTGTTGATTTAGAATTGACATCCATAAAGGAATTAATGCATTTATATGGTTAAAGAAAAATAAGCGGAGGATTTCCTCTTATTTTTAAAATTGTGCTCATTTCAGTGAAAATAAGGGTAGAATTTCCGCTTATTTACGATAAAATCATTAAATTTTACGTTTTATTTATAAATAAGGGAAATATCTCCGTTTATTTTGGTTATTTTTCACTTTAATTTTAAAATAAGCGGAATTTGTTCCTTTATTTTGGAGGCTTTCCCTCGGCATATGTACCAAACCTATTTAAACTAATTTCTTCTCCATTATCCAGTAAGTATCATGCCAACCAACATGCACATAATCTAATTGTTTATATAAGCGGCAAGCCGAATTTCTTGGATCTACATTTAAACATAGTTTCTGATACTCAAATTTTATTGCTTCCGCTTCGAGCGCACGCATTAGTGCATGTTCAATTCCTTTACCACGAAATTCTTTCAGGATGGCAATTCCGATTTCGGGCGTTTCAGCATTACCAAAGCCTTTTTGTGCTTCATCAAACAGTCGCAACCAAATGGCCCCAATCGCCTGTTGTTCATTTTCCGCAATCAAGCCTATATCACCACTTTGTTTCCCCCAACCCTCTACATATTTCGAAACAGACGGTTCGTTAAGTATTGTTCGAGGAAAAGGTTTTTGTCCTTCTGGTACAAACGCAGATTCATACACCATATCCCATAAGAAGGGTATATCGCGTTCTACAAGACTTCTTATTTCAAACAGTATGAACCTCCATTCGACGAAACTTTGTTATTTGAACTAGTTATCTAATACTTATTAATTATTGTACATTAATATCTTTTCTTCGCTAGATTTATTATAAAAACCGTTATTATATATCAAAGTGGAGAAGGCTTACTAAACTACATATTAGACAGATGAGTAAATGTTATACTTAAAAACTGGAGTAAATTGGTACATTAAAAAAAATCCATCTATGCATTCAAACAGCAGCGATTATTAAACTAAGTGAAAAAAAGAAATTTAATTTCCTTTCATTTAAATCCGATTAATAAACGAGGAGGTTTTCAATGAATAGTCCTAATAAACAAAAATCAATTGAAGAAGAAATTAGGGATATAAAAAAGCAGACACTAAAAGTATTGACTATCATTTTCTTAGGCATCTTATCGTCCATCATTTACTGGATTTATTTTGAAGAGGACCTATTAGTTGAAAGCCAGTCTCCTTTTGACGATAAAAAAGTAATTATTAATGAAGTTGGAAATTGGTTTATTGGAGGTTCCAATAAAATTAAAATCTATTTTAAAGAGGATGGAAGGACTAGAAACTTCAAAAGAGTTGAAGTTGATAACTTCCGCGAATCAAATACTAAGGAACGATACAATATTGTGTGGATAGATGAGAACAGAATCTCTATAGCCATGGTATTTGAAAGATCTACCCAAGGCTTGGAATATAACTTTACTACTAATTCTATTGAAATGGAATAAACAAAAAAACCCCTGAAAACTAGTATCCATCCATACTAATTTTCAGGGATCACGATATTATCCTGCATGTTCTTCCTGTAAATATGACACATTCACACGTTGATAAATGATACCGTATACAATCGTCATTAATACCACACTTGCCACCATCACTGTAATACTCGGAAATATAAATGCTTTACTCATCGCAAATAAGACATCTGTACGGAACCAGCTTTGGAACGGTATACCGACACTTAAAAGGGCAGCAAAGAATACCACTTTCACACCAATATGCTTTTCTTTCATTTTACGAATCATCCCATTAATAAATAAACGTAATGCTGCTAATCCAGCCCCAACGAAAAAGAAAATAACTAAATAACCTTTCACCGCTTCATCTAAAATAAACGCTTTACTCATCATTACTATAATAATTGCAGTAGCAATAGACATCATCACTTTTGCTTTTTTACTCATCATTGTGTCCTCCTCAAAATTCAACATATTGTTGATTTCTATTTATAGTTTAAGTCGAATCAATAATGATAGCAACGAACAAAATTGGACACATTGTTGATTTTTGAAATTATCAAATGTCATTTTATATTTTTATTAAAATTGGCTTTAAGTAAATAAACAACATCATATTTTTCTATTTCATTAATATGACCATTAACATCCTGATAAAATTCAGCGCTAAGGGAATTCATTCTTCCATCATTTGAATAACAAATACTGCCTAATACAACTTCGTCTTCAATAGATGTATTATCCCCCCGGAAACTCCCCCACACACTTGACATATCATCTAAATCTTTTGAATTTGCGTCATATGCACTGATTGAACTAACGCCTTCCTTACCGCCAACTGCCATATTAAATGTCGGTTGCTTTGAGATAGAGTTTTTGGAAGTTGTGAATATAATTGATCCATCCCCCTCTACCTGCGTCGAAAGTTCGCCAATTTTATCCTCAATCAGATTTCCTGACTCATATTTTTCTATCCATATAGTTACTTCTTTGTATTCTTTGTCTGTATTGAAATCATATACAAATGATTGATCAGCACTACTCGACAGAATCGCATTTTCTCTGTCTGTTAGTTCAGCGACAGAAATTGTATTCTTATTTGAATCAAATAAAAAATAATTTAGTAATAATAAAATTAGCGCTAATGCAGAAAAAACAAGACTGGCTATATTGGTCTTATTCATTTTCTTTTTACTACTCATTTAGTCCACCTACTTTTAACAGTTTTAAATACAAAATTCCCTATATTTATTATACAGTAAATATGTTCCTATAAAATCATTTCCTTACAAATGGCATATTCTTTCCCCTATGATTTAGAGGATTTTAATTGAGTAATATAGAAATAAGTTTAGATGTAAGTAATTAAAGTTAGGTGGTTATAATTATGATAGAGAATTTAAAAGAGCATTTACAACAATTAGAGGAAAGTCATACCGGTATGGAAGTAAGAATGAGTAGAGAAAAACTCGATGAAATTTTAGCTGAGGATTTTTTTGAAATTGGCAGCTCTGGTTATATGTATGATAAGAAAGAATGTCTTGAAACAGGTGTTGTATTGACAAAAATGAAGCTACATAATTATGAAATCTATCCGCTTGCTCACGACGTTGTCTTAACAACATATTTTCTTGTAGATACTACAAGGGAAAGAAATACACTTCGTAGTTCAATATGGAAATTCATTGATGGAAAATGGCAACTTTATTTCCACCAAGGTACAATCACACCACTTCAATTAAATAGTATTATGAGCAGTTTATAGCTAGCATTATTAAAAGCTAATCTAAGTAATCCGTTTGAATTAGAAAAAAGGCCTTTCCTCAGGTTCAGGAAAGTGCCTTTTATTTGGATAAGATTACCTTATCTTCAACAAACTTAATACTAGTTAACCAGCGATTCCTCTAGCTAGCACAATTAAATATACAAAAACCAAGACTCCTCCGTTTAATAAAACACCTAATATTCCAGACAACCACTTCTTTGATAGTACTGCAAATATAATACCAAAAAGCGAAAGCGTCCCAAGTACGATAATAGCCATCAGCAAATTCGCATTAGGCCCTCGTATAATTAAAAATGAAATGATACTCGCAATAACCATCAGTAAAGAAAGAACTCCTAGCTTGTTCATTTTATCCCCCATTTAATTTCCAAATATCCTTTTGGAGTGTTGTTTTGTATTCTAATATTGTGTAATACTAATTACTCTGATTATGAAAAAAATCTAATAATCTGTCAAAAGAATGGATGTCCGGCGTATCGCCTAGATGAATCGTTCCAACTAATTAAATCCCCTTTTTATAGTAAAGCATATTTAGTTTTTATTAATATAGTAAATTAGATTATCAGTCCATTCGCCAAACTCATAAATAAAACCTTTTCTTATGCATTCAAATTGCAACCCAACACTTTCCGCTAATTTTATCGAAGCTGTATTATCGAGATTTATGTGTGCTTCTATACGATGATAATTCAGCTTGTCAAAAGCTAGATAAATCGCTGCTTTTACAGCTTCCTTTCCATATCCTTGCCTCCAAAATTGGTTATGAATCGTGTAACCAAATCTTGCCCATTGAAAGTCATCTCTCATAATTGTAGAAAAATCGATTGAACCAATATGAGTAGTATCTTCTTTCAGGAAAACCCCAAAAACATATGCATTATCTTCTAGAGCCATTCTTTGATGATTATTTACCAAATCTTCAAACCATTCTTTTGTACAAATACTCATATCAATTCTTCCTTCATCGTATTTATGTTGTGAAGGATACCTATTTTCAAACTCAGATAACCACGTATTATAATCATTTCCTTCAAGTGGTCTAATTACCAGTCTTTCTGTTTCTATATGAAGATTAAAATTTCCCAAAAAAACACCTCTTTTATAATGTGAAATTCTTTCTGTTTATAAAAGTAATCCCTGTAGATTTTAACATAAATTTTCCATATATTTTCAAATTATTAATAAAAATGAGCGCTGACTCTAATATAGAATCGCGCCCAATAAATTAAAATATATTATACAGGTACATATCAATCCAATTTAGCAAAAGAGACTAAAGTGCCTTGATCGCATGAAATAAATCCATTTTTCTCATAAAAGTGCCGAACGTCTGGTGCTTCTTCTGTTAACAAAACTTTTTGTCTAACACTTTTATATTTATTAAGAACATGTTGCATAAGCAATGTTGCAATTCCCTGATTTTGATATGCATTTAATACGAGTATATCTTGAATATAGATAATTGTTAGTCCATCACCAACAACACGAACTAAGCCAAGTAGCTTTTCTTCCTGCCAAACTGAGATGACATCTAGTGATTGTAAACAAGCATGCTGCAATAAATCCAAATCGTTGGTATACGCGTACCATTCTACATCTTCATATAAATCCTTCAACTGGCTGATGGGAATGTTTTTTTCGTCATTTATTTTAAACTTCATTTTTATCCTCCTAAAATATTATTTAGAAGAATTTTTTCGTAACTTTTCCATAGGTATGACCACCTTTTCTTAAATTCCTAATATTATAATCTGAAAGTAATTAATTATCAATATAATCATTATTGAAAAGTGATGAACCCAGTTAATTTACCCTTTGTTTTTCATTTACATATTCCAGAACATTTCGAGCATTTATAAACTCTTCCCGTAAATCTATTGGGACCATCTCGATTTCCGGTGGTGATGAGACGCCGGTTTTAGCCATAACCGTTTCATATGTTATTAAAGCCTGAATGTATTGTTCAAATTCTTCAGCTGTCAAAACCTCTTTACTAGATAGTTCATCGTTTAATTTATCAAAGTAAGGTTGGATGTCATAGAGGGCTGCTTTAATTTCCTCCAGATTTTCACTAGGGACTTGAGAATAATCGATATTTCCATTTTTATCGCCAAATTCAAGTTTTGCATTTGTAATTACATATAGTACTTCTTTAAATTGTTCGTATTGCTCTTTTCCTAAGTTACCTTTTGCTTGAGATAATTTGGCATCAAATAATAAATAACTTTTCATTGTGATATTTGCGATATGCTTTTTCACGTTATCGAACGAACCATATAAATCATCCGCAAGTAACGACTGATACGCAAATGCTCCTGTAGGTACCATTAAACAAGCTGCAATGACGGTAATAGCTATACGCTTTTTCACAAAACGTTTCACTGTTCCACCCATTTCCGATTTAGCTTCCTGGATACCTTTCTTACTTCTTTCATGAAGTTGAAATGGGATTTCAATTTTTTCTATTTCTTGTTTAAAATTATTTTCCATAGTTCTCTACCTCCTTTAAATTTTGGCGAAGTTTATTTAAGGCACGGTACAATATTGACTTTGCGGTTCCAAGTGGGATTTCTAAAATCTCCGAAATTTCCTTTAACGTCCGGTCATTATAATACTTTAGTAAAATCACGCTTTTCTCATCTTCATGCAAAGTATCCATAAGTTCTCGTAAAGATAAAGAAGTTTCTATATCTTCTACTTCCGCCCCTGTATGTACTTCAAATTGAGGAATTAGTTGAACCACTTTTTTATTTTTATCTATTACGTTCAGTGCACAATTAATCGTAATTTTCATAAGCCATGTCTTGAAATATTCCGGTTCATTTAAAGTGCTAATTTTTTTAAATGACTGATAAGCTACTTCTTGAACGACGTCTAAAGCGTCATTTTTATTTTTCACATAGACATAGGCCATTCGATAAATATCTGCTTCATATTGTTGGAAAAGCTCTAAATACGCTTTGTCATTTCCTTTTTGAGCTTTTTTTACTAAGCGTCCAATATTCATCGCAATTCCTCCTTTCATTTTTGTCTTACACTTATTAGACAAACAAGAAGAGCATTTGGCTTAAAAATTTACCAATTATTTTTCAAATTCAAATTTCCCTCCATCATTGCATGAAAAAAGACGCCTCTCTTATTACAGAAAAGTGTCCGCTACTAATTAAGATTCCTATTTATTCTTATCTATATAAAATATTGAAATTCACTATCAGCATTAATGATAGCAACAAATACAACTTGGTCTATTTGCCACTATATTTTTTTACTGTGATATATTTCATACTCTTTCACTCCTCATCCACCTTGTTTAAAGTAAATTTCATTTGGTTTATGTGATGGATATCGTGTTCCATTAATCCTTTTAAATATTCATAAAGTGTTAAAGTAGAATCCTTAATCTGCAGTTTAATCAACCATTTCTCTTCAGGTATTTGGTTTAACTGATTTAATAAGTCTTCCCGAATGCGTATACATTTTTCAAATGTTTTTTCAATCGTCTCAGTTCTAGCAATAAATGAAGAATGAATGTTAAAGTCCTCGGCACTTGGAGCTTTCGGTAAGCTTTTACCTGCTAATAAATATGGAATTCTGTGTTGTAAAACAAATTCATCCCAAGGGTAAAAATGACCAACTATTTCGATGATGGACCATTTTCTTTCTCCAATTGGTTTTCTTAGTAGACATTCATCTAAGGTTTTCATTCTTTGCAAAAATAGAAGAAAGTTTTGATGATGCTCTATTATTTCTGATTTTTCTCTTTGCAATTATGCCACCTCGATTTTATCGAATTAAATTTTATGAAGGGCCTCTCCCTCATTCTTGAAAAATATTACATAACCAAATTTTAACATAAACTTTCCGAGTATTTTAAATATGTTTCCAATATAATACGGAGCAGCACCCATTTAATCACCTATAGATTTATAGAATAAAATATGGTTTTTTAGAAATCATACTTTATAATGGCCTTATAAATACCCAAAAAATGTTAGTTAATAATTGGAGATAAAATGAAAAATACTAGAGTTCTCTCTTATATAGTTCTTAGTTTTCTATTGCTGTATGGCTGTGCCGGGGATGACAAAAAGCCAGTTTCTTCCGCTAATGACATGGGAAAAATACATCCAGCCAAAGAAACAAAAAAGGAATTATTAGCACTGTCTGAAGAAATACTTTCGCTGTTAAAAGAGTCTGATTTTGAAAAAATCTCTGAAATGGTTGATCCAGAACATGGCGTCACTTTTGCTTTTTATGCTGATTTTGGTAATCCCGCTGGCTATGGAGGGCAATATGTAAATTTATCAAAAAAGGAAATAAGTGAAAATAATGATACAAAGTATTTGTGGGGAATGGATGAATCAGAAAAAGAAATTGAAATGTCCTTAAATGAATATGTTCAACAAATGCTATTACAAAGTTGGGGAATGGAAGAAGTAGAATATAGTATCATTACTTTTAATGAACCTGCAGAGAATTTTGCAGGTGTATTCAATACCATTCATCAATATTATCCGGATGCCAAATACGTGGAATACCATTCGCCGGGAATTAATGAGCATTCATTCCAATCATTGCGGTTCATTTACCAAGAAAGAGGAGGAAGATGGTACCTTATCGGAATAGCCCGTGATGTAGCTACTTTATAAGAAATTTTAAAACCAAATATTAGTTTTGGATGTGTATTGATTTAGGACTGGTTCAGTTCATTCATTAACCGGAAATAACAGGTTCTTTAAATGAATATTTAGGGGAATGTCCAAATCAGATGTCCCCCTATTTTTACCATAAAGAGACAATATTATTTAACAAAGCCTAAAATATAAATAACAATTCGAACAAAAAAATAAATTATTCCTACAAAAATTAACAACCCCCAAATAATCGGAAATAATAACGAAAAGACCAACTTCTCAAGACTTTATTGAGAAGTTGGTCTTTTTAAAGAGTGCTACAATTGCACCCGTTAATTTTAAATAACCATTTATCGCTATACTAGATACTTTATTTATATAATTTTTTTATTACCCGAACGATATATTTTGCAGCAAAGTATGAAAAAGGAATACCTAGTAACATTGTAATGTTAAACGTAAAATAACTGAACCAAAATAAATTTGACAAGTATGCACAAAATTTAAAGTATGGTATAAAAACGATTACCATTAAAGCTATAAAGCCCGCTTGTCTCATCATTAATCTATTTTCTTTAATATTCAGTTCTTCCTTCCGTTTTTCATCCATACATAATTCCACATTTGTATTCCCCACTTCATCTGATTCTATTTCCTTTATCTTTTCATGTAGTTTCTCCATTTCCGTACCCCCATAACTACTTTCCAACATTTTAACATAAATATCCAATTCCCTGCTATGGGTCACGTGTTGAATGGGGATAAGTTAAGCTGCGCGAACTATCCAATTTAAAAGTACAAAAAAACTGTGTCAAAAAATCTGGCATTACCAGATTTAACACAGCTTTTTTGTATTATTTTATTAACTTTAATTTATCTAATGGAAAGAAAACAATATTTGTTGTACCTATTATTTTATCCTTTGAAACAAAACCAACGTTTGGGTCTCTACTATCTATACTTTTCCGACGATTATCTCCTAGCACAAAAAGGTATCCATCTGGAACGATTGCCTCACCTAAATACTCTTCCATTGTAAAATCTTCAGTGAGTGTACCATTGTCCATCAACGCCTTTTTATATTCCTCTAAATAAGGTTCTTCATATTTCTTACCGTTAATAAAAAGTTCATCGTTTTTATAGGCAATGTGATCACCAGGAATACCGATAATACGCTTGATATAATTTGTATCTTCCTTTGCTTCAAATACAATCACATCAAATCGGTTATACTCTGTTAATTTTGGCCCAATCTTATTTACGATTACTTTGTCCCCGTCTTCAACTGTTGGCATCATAGAAGCACCATCCACCACAATAGGTGTTAATATGAACATCCGAATTCCCACGGCAAATAAAAGTGCGATCCCGATCACTTTTATCCATTCCAAAAACTCATTTTTTTTGACTGCTTTCAAAGTCATCACATCCTTTCAGCAATATGAATAATCTTTTGAATAACTGTATTAACTTGATCATTGTCTCATATGACAAATAAATAATCCGCTTCATCTTCTGTTGGATTAACTATATCTTCCTTTTCAGCCTGTTGTCTAGCAAGTACTTCCTCAAACTTTGTATATGCTTTGAGATGGAATGCTAAAGTATATTAGGGCCTTGTGTCGGTAGTAAATTCTTATAGTATGTATTAATAAATTCAGCATGGTTATCATTGATCCATCACAAAAGAGTTACTTAACTGTTTTTCCAAAGCATGAGCAAATGTCGTTTTTCCAGAATGGGTTTTACCCACTGTAATAATCGCTAACTTTTTCATAGCCCGTCTCCTTCTTGCAAAGCTAAAGTTAAGAAATAACCTTTGTCCCTTGATGAAAATGCATTTTCCAATGTCCGTCGATTAATTTCCAAATCGAGCTACGTAGTGAATGTTGGTTATTTACTTCATTATAAATTCGGTAGGTCGTTAAAATTATTTCTTCAGATAATGAATGAATTTCAAAATCACTTATTTTCATTCGTACTAAACTTAGTGTCATCTCGCCAATATTCGCATCTTTGTACAATACCTGCCCCGAACTTCCAAATTCAAAAAAAGTTTCTGCAAGCAGATTCGTTAGCTCATCTTTTGATGTCCTGATTTCTGGTTTTAACAATTTTTGCTCTAGTGCAAATAACTGTTCTTTCAACGAAGATTTACACTCCATTTAATACTCACCTTTTTCCGTTCATAGAATTGATATTAGTAAAACTAACTAATTAAGTTAGGACCCGACCCTTTATGTTTGAACTTTCTTAACGATAGTAAAACGGCACCTGCTATAAATAAAAGTCCGCTTATTGAAGTAATCCAGAAGAAAATACTACCTCCAGTCGTTGATGCATTAAAAGTCAAACTACTAAATAATATCATTATAAAACCTATAAATCCCCAAAAACCAATTGCCCATTTAGATTTACTTTTGATGAGATAATAGCCAGTTACACCTAGAATATAAAGTATACTTACTATCATTAAAGTTGGAAATAAAGGTTGAAATTTTACTGCATAAACAAAATAATCAAGTTGGCTAATATCCTGTCCAGCCGTTATCTCTATATTAAACAATTTGGTGAACGGTGTGGAATACTTCCATTCGATTGAATTATTTATAAGTGCACTTCCTTCATACCATGCAATAAAAGTTGCTACCATAAAAGTTAAGATTCCTATTATAATTTGCAGTGCATACTTAAACAACTACACTCCCCCTATATAATTATTTAACAAATCACTGGTAATTTTGACGGAAATAAATAACAAAGGTTCCAGGGATTTTGTCGCTTCAAAATAGACGAAGTAAATAGTTAATTGTTACACTCAATTATTTGGTAAATATTTTTTATATTGATCCCATACTTCCAAATATTCCGGCAAATCATGTGGGTGCACTTTAATACATATCCCTATACGTGTATATAATTGAAAAATCACTTCATCTAAAAGTCTTTCTTCGGTATAGCTAAGATCACTGTTCCACATCTCAAACAATGTAAGCAATGTATTCAAATCTAGATTGTCTGGTGATGAACAAAATGCATATGTAAAATCATAAATTTTCGGTCCAATTATTGGTGAAGGATCAATCACACCTTTTAATTGGTTATTTAAATAAACAAAATTATGTACACCAGTATCTCCATGTAAATAATATTTTTCTTCCAAATGGCTATATCCTTTTAACTTATTTACTAAAAGTTCTACCCTTTTATGATCATCTAATGAAAGAACCTTTCCTATATTTTGCTGCGCATATTCCAGACTACTTTGATTAAAATCAGACCAACTGCTTTTAGAAGTACCGTTTATTCTTCCCCAAGGGGTATCTTCATCTACCTTCCTATATTTATCAAATAGTTGCTTTATTAAAATTGTCATCCAGTCTATTTTAGAGCCTCGATTAAAATGTGTTTCTCCTGCAATATAGTCATACACAATAAATTGTTCTTCTGGATCTGTGTAAATAATATTAGGAAGTAAGTTCGTATCACTATAAGCCGTAAGAAATTGTTGCGTCGGCTTTATAATATTTGCTGTATCCATTTTTACCACATATGTTGGTTTTTTATTGACAAGTAGTAAATATAAAATGCTATTTGTAGTACCGCTATTAAGATTTTCTGCCTTTAAATCTGTACTAATTAAATAATTACTTTTTAATAAATTTATAATTTTATTAATTTTTTCCACATTTGAGCCCTCTTCTGCTAATTAATATCGTGCCTGATAGTTATATTCTTTCCTAAATATTAAAATCCTTTTATTTTGAATTGAAATGATTTTTATGTTTAAAAGAAGTTATGAAGGTTTAGGGGTGGAGAAAGACTACACGTAGCTAACTGTTGAGGTAGTCTCCGTAAAGCTAAAAAAAGGATAGATGTATGCAGGAGTTATTCCTGTTCATCTATCCGTACTTTTTTCTTCTATATTTGTAACGAAACCTTTAATTATTTAGCGCTTTTTATTCTCTTTCCTAAACGATAAACGCAAAGTATGAAATGAATAATAAACAAAGCACGTACATTATTGGATGCACTTCTTTAGAACGCTTTTGTGCGATTAAACAAAGTGGATATAGAACAAAACCTAATCCGATTCCGATAACCACACTAGAAGTTAGCGGCATCATAATAATTGTTAAAAATGAAGGAATTACGATTTCTAACTTCGTCCAGTTGATTCTACGGATTTCCATAGCCATTAGTGCACCTACAATAATTAATGCAGCTGATGTCACTTCTACTGAAATAACACTAACAAGTGGCGAGAAGAATAAAGCAACAACAAAACAAGCAGCAATGACTACAGATGTAAAGCCGGTTTTCCCTCCGACAGCAATACCTGCAGAAGATTCAACGCTTGTCGCAGGTGTTGATGTACCTAAAATAGCACCAATTACCCCCGCTGCAGAATCGGCAAGTAAACCTTTACCGATATTCGGAATTTTATTGTCCTTCATCATGCCTGCTTGACTCGTTAATCCAATTAATGCACCCGCTGTATCAAAGAAGGCTACAATTAGAAACGTGAAAATAACTGTAAGGATTTCTGGCGTGAAAATCTCATCTAAATGACCAAACACAACACCAAATGTCGGTTCAAGGCTTGGGATACTACCAACAATTGAAGATGGTACTTCGATTTTACCGAACAGCATACCTACAATTGTAGTAATGACCATAGCGTAGAAAATACCGCCGTTAATGCCTTTTACTAACATAATGATCGTAAGGAAAATACCTAGAATTGCTAATAACGTCATCGGTGAAGTTAAATCACCAATCTTAACAAATGTGTCTGGATCTGCTTGCACAATGCCACCATTTTTTAATCCGATAAAAGTGATGAAAAATCCAATACCAGCAGCGATTGCGAACTTTAAATCACTTGGAATAATGTTAATAATTTTTTCGCGAATTTTAAATAAACTTAAAATCAAGAAGATGATTCCGGCAACAAATACACCTGTTAAAGTGACTTGCCAATCAATACCCATTCCAATACATACTGTGAATGTAAAGAATGAGTTTAATCCCATACTCGGTGCAATAGCGATTGGAAAGTTCGCAAGTAAGCCCATAAGTAGTGTTCCGATAATTGCAGTAAGCGCAGTTGCAGTAAATACAGCACCACTATCCATCCCGGATTGACTTAGAATAATTGGATTTACCACTAATATATAAGCTATCGATAAGAAGGTTGTTATTCCTGCGAGTGATTCCTGCTTATAGGAAGTGTTCCGTTCTGCAAATTTAAAAAAGTTTCTCATGTTGTAATCTCCTATTTGCCAAAGTTAAGAATGAACGGAAATCATTCTGATGTTAGTATTCAGCTATTGCATTTTTCTATTAATAAAAAAAAAACTTTGACCACAATCGGCCAAAGTTTTTTCTACAATAAAGCGGAATAAAAAATCAATAATTTCCCATTCCTTGTAGTCAGCTAATATCGGTAGCTGGTAGAAACTTTCAAGCCGTCTTCTTGAATTTATACAAGGTAAATCTATTCTTTTTTAAAACAATAGGAGAATAATATCAAGTATAATTTAAAAGGTCAATAGTATATATTGGAATAAGTTTTACCCTTAACGGATGTAAAAATATTCTAAAAAGAGCGAAAAATCAAGTAATATTAAATCTATAAAAAAATGCAATGAAATCTCTTAAGACTTATGTAGGATAAAATTGTTAAAAGTAAAATTCTGTGAGCACAAAAGCCGGTAAGAACTATCTTAATTTATAAAATCGAATATTTTTAAATCTATTTCATCTATTGGACCAATCTTTTGTTCTAAGTCCCATAATCGAATTTCGAATGTCTCATTATTTTTCTGAAATGGTTGGAGTTTTTCAAGAGTAGTAAAGTAGACAGGATTATACTTAATTTCATTATTTATTACGTTTTTTACTTTTAACAAACCTTTAAATTCTATATCCAGAACTATTTGACCAGTTTCTTCGTAAAGTTCTCTTATTGCACAATCATTTGGTGTTTCATCCATCTCCCTTTTCCCGGCTGGTAATTCCCATTGTTTTCTTAAAGTGTTATAACATAAAAGATATTTGTCATCACATTTAATTACAGCATATGATCCAGCCAATCGGTGATAGGTATATATTTCTGTCTCTTTTACAACAAGGAATTCAGAAATTGAAAGCCATTATCCTTTGCGCATTCCAATTATTTCCCCCCATCTTTTTAACCAATCTCACTCAAATGTTATGAAATAGTGACTTTATCTAAATGCGCTATGTCCCCTTCAGATAAAATACAATATTCTCCATTTTTTATTTCCATTATTGAAAGACTTGTGTCGTGTATAAATGGTGGTGCCCATAAATCTGTAATGTTCCTTCCTTTTGCATGCATTAATAAAGATTTTAGAATAACAGAATGAGTAATAACCAATATATTTCCAGATTCATGTTCTGAAATAATGTAATTTAATACATTAATAGCCCTGTTTGTAAGCTGCTCAAAGGTCTCACCACCAGCTGGTTCATAAAGGGCTGGTTTCTTCCCAAAATTTTTATATTGCTCAGGGTATGAAACCTTTATTTCTTCATGAGTTTTACCCTCCCATTCACCCAAATACATTTCTCTCAAGTTTTCATTCGTACTAATTGGTAAATTTCTTTCCCCAATAATTAATTTAGCTGTTTCAATTGTTCTTTCACTGGTACTTGAATAAGCAGCAACAAATTCTACCCCTTCTAACCTTTTTCCTAATGCAATTGCGTTATTAACCCCTTGCTCAGTTAACGCTGAATCTTTCCAGCCTTGCATCCTTTTTTGAATATTCCACTCTGTTTGACCATGTCTCACTAAATATAATCTAAGCAATGTGTGTTCCCCCGCTCTATACTTTCTCTAAAATCGCTTGTACATTAAGTTATAGCAGCCAAGAAATGTTGGTTTCTCAGCATTTTTCAACTACTTGTGTATCCCTAAACTGCATATGCCTCCCCTAAAAAATTATAATTTGTTTTTATCTATTTTATAAATCCCTTTCCGATCACGGAGTTCGCATCCATTTTCCTCAAAGATTTTAATCATATAAGAATTACTTACGTCGGTACTGCCGACGTAATAGCTGGCATGGAAATTCTTGAGTAATGCGAGAGTAATTTTATGAATAGTTCTTCCCAGGCCTTGCCCTCTTAAATTCGGCACTACGCCGAAGTAAAACAATCTTCCTTCGTCATCTGTCCCCATTTCAATATGAGGAATACTTATCCCTATTAAAGTTTCATTCTTCGTGAAATAATAGCAATACTTGCGCCACTCAGGTCCCAACTCATTTTTAATAGAATGCATAACTTGATCAATGGGCTGCTTTATATTTTTATTGGCAGAACCCATTCGACATAGATCATACAATTCCGCATATTCTCGGTCATCCATTATTCCTTCAGAAAGTGAATGCCAAACAATTTGATCATCTATTTGTGGTAAATCTTCAAGTTTCCTTGTGTACTCGACAATACTGGAAATCTTGCTGAACTTTTTTTGAAGCAGCCAGCTTTCAAAATGTTCATCCATCAGTAAAGATAAATAGCCAATCCCCAGATGATCCCATTCCTCCAGGATTTTTGTGAATTGATGTATGTATTCTTCTTTTGGAATATCCTCTTTATTGATTTGATCAACAAGCCAATATTTCGGATCGTTTTTGATGATATTGAATAAGTTCAATTTGTTGCTCCCCCTAATACACCAGTTTAAGAATTTTTTTGATATGCTCTTCATTTTCTTCTATACCAACTTGCCTACTCAAATATTTATTCAGTCTAAGAATTTCTGGAAAAGTAGAAATCAACGTTAATTGTCAAAGGTTCCTCTTGCTAATGAACCCGCTAAGTAAATTGCTAAAACATCCGAATCAGATGTTAAGTCTTTTAAAGCATTTCCCAATAAAATATCTCGATGATTTGGTAATAATGTATCACTTTCTAGATGTCTGTTTTCAAGTCCCATACACATCAACTAGCTCCTTTTCTACTTTTGAAGATTCTTTATAAGTTGGGTTAAATCCTTAACGCCTACCACACCTCTTTCTAGGGAAGCCAAAGAATTTCATTAATATAATAAATTCCACAAAAAAGGCATTAATCCTTGTTGGATTAACGCCCTTTTGTTGAAGCAGAAAAAAGTAGCACTATTTTTCCTACTATTTATTAAGATTTTTTACTGTGTCTTACAATTAAGATTACAAGTCTATTGACTCGCCACCTGTTACTCCATAAATTTGACCAGTAATATAACTTCCTTCATCAGAAGCTAGAAGAACATATACCGGTGCAAGTTCTACCGGCTGTCCAGCACGACCAAGTGGAGAGTTTTGGCCAAACTCAGGGATACTACCTTCCAATTGTCCGTTATCTAACTGAAGCGGTGTCCAAATTGGTCCTGGTGCCACCCCATTAACACGTACTCCTTTAGAAGCAAAGTATGAGGAGAGCGTTACCGTAAAGTTACTGATTGCACCTTTTGTAGAGGCATAATCTAGTAATTGTGTGGACGGATTAAATGATTGAACCGATGTCGTTGTAATAATGGCACTACCTGGTTCTAGATACTCTTCAGCTGCTTTAACCGTCTCAAACATACTGATAATGTTTACTTTGAAAGTATCCTCCACTTGTTTGATTGTTATTTCACTTAGGGAAGGTTGTGCAATTTGCTGCGCCGCATTTAATACGAGCGTGTCCAAACCGCCAAAAGCTTCCACTGTTTTTGTTACAATTTCAGTCGCTGCGCCATCTTCTCGCAGATCATAAGGTAGCAGTAATGCTTTTTTGCCTTCTTTTTCAATTAATTCTTTCACTTCATTAGCATCCTTTTCTTCACCAGGGAAGAACTGGATCGCTACATTTGCCCCTTCACGTGCATAGGCAATAGCAGCGGCACGGCCAATTCCGGAATCACCACCTGTAATCAAGGCGTTGCGCCCTTCTAGGCGATTGTGACCTTTATAAGATTGTTCTCCGCAATCAGGTTTTGGGCTCATATCTTTTTGGAGCGCTGGAG
This sequence comes from Solibacillus merdavium, assembly GCF_014836935.1. Taxonomy (GTDB): domain Bacteria; phylum Bacillota; class Bacilli; order Bacillales_A; family Planococcaceae; genus Solibacillus; species Solibacillus ferritrahens. Next base: position 36,545 of record NZ_JACSPW010000008.1, read on the forward strand.
TGTTCTGTTCTTGATCCGGGAAGTTTCCTGTATGATATTTCTTACGTGGATCTGTTAGATGTGTGTTTCCCATCAAAAATCATCTCCTAATCTAGTTTTGATAGTAAGGAAAAATCTGAAAACCTATTCCTTTACTAATTTGTGTTACATTCCTTTGAATACCCTGTGTTCATTCACTTTAAACAGCTAAAAGCTATCCTACGCATTGTATTGAAATAGATAATATCTCTAATAAGTGAAGTGGTGACCATCCATTCGATCACCACCTCTTTTTAGTTTGTTTCTGGGAAAAATACCTGGGCTGTACGAACATCTACCAGTGTAGGCGCATTTGTATTAAGTGCCTCTTCCATTACCGATTCCAGTTCAGAATCTGAAGCGGGGCGTAGTCCTTTCCAACCGCAAGCTTCTGCCAATTTCACAAAATCTGGGTTGGTTAAATCTACCCCTACTTCTTCCTTCTCAGCTACTTTTAATTTGTCTCTTTCCATTTGCAGACTCTCATTATTTAACACAACGACCGTAATATTGAGTCCATATCGGGTAGCTGTCAATAAATCAGCAAGTACCATTTGTAGTCCTCCGTCACCGACAATTGCCACTACTTGTTTTTCAGGTTGGATAAGCTTGGCTGCCATTGCAGCTGGAAGTCCAAAACCTAGTGTCCGCCAGTAGCCAGAGAATAAAACAGATTGCCCCTTTTGTCGGAAGTTCCGATTCGTCCACACTGTATTATCTCCTGTATCCAGTGCAAGAATGGCATCCGGTGCCACTGTTCTGTCCAAGGCGTGCATAATTCGGGAAGGATGGACAGGATAACCAGAAGTACTACCTTCCTTCTCATTTTGCTCCGCCCATTTTTCTTTAACTTTCTTGCAACGGATTACCCAATCTTCAGAACGGGAGAATTCTTGCATGCTCTCCAATAAGAATGGTACAACTTCTTCTGTTTTCCCCATGATGCCAAGCTCAGTTGGAATTTCTTTTACAAACTTATCGAATTGGCGGTCAATCTGAATAATCCTTGCATTAGTTGGCACATACCCTTCTGGCCACCAAGTTGTGCCCGCAAGAAGTACTACATCTGAGTCTTTAAATAAATCCGCAGCATAAGGATTACCGCCTTCGCCTATACCTTGCAGAACGAGCTCTGAAGATTCATTAAATAAGCCTTTGCCACCTAAGCTTGTCAGAATTCCAGCTCCCCACAAATCTGCTAATTTTTCCAACTCCTCTGATACGGACGTGGCGCCTAAGCCTGCTAGAATCATTGGCTGCTTGGCTGTTTTCATTATTCCGATTGCGTGTTCCAAGCTTTCTTTCGTGAAGTTGGAAGCCCCTTCTATTACATTAGGCAATGGACGCGGCTCCCCTTTAGCCGGCATCATGAAAATGTCCTTCGGTATGGATAGATGTGTGACTACACGCTGTCCAAGTGATGTTCTTGCCGCTTTTTGCAGAACCTCAATCGTCGCATCTGGATTTGCCAGATTAGCAGAATAAGCAGCAAAGGGCTTCATTAGCTCCTGTTGGTCAATATATTGTGGATATTCCGTCCCGATTTTATCGCTTTGGGCCTGTCCCGTAATGGCGAGTACAGGTGCTCTATCTGCATGTGCATCACCAAGCCCATTTAAAAGGTTAGCTGCACCAGGTCCCATCGTCGCGGTGCATACCCCAAGCCCGCCCGTCAGTTTTGCTTCTGCAGACGCCATAAAAGCAGCTGTCGACTCATGCTTAACAGCAATGTATTGTATTTTATTCTGCTTAGCCAGTGCATCTATGAGTCCGAAAGTAGTATCTCCCACTACCCCGTATATCCGTTTAACGCCAAACATAGATAGTTGGTCCAGCATCAATTCACCAACTGTTCTCTCTTTATTATCCATAAAATATGAACCTCCTTGATAGATTTTCTAACTTGCCAGTTAGAGAGCCTATTTATATTTTTCGGTCATATTTAATTACTTTCCCAAAATAGCGAGAGTTAACCTTTGTTTTTTAATTGCTTAAAGGAAGTTTTTCTAGGGTATTCAAAGATGATAAAGGAGTGAAGAGGATTGATAACAACGATTATCATTAAAGTCATTGTCGGATATTTAGCTCTTATGCTAGTCATCCGCTTGTTAGGGAATAAGGAACTCTCTGAAGTTACCCCTTTCGACTTTGTCTTTATCATTATTCTCGGTGGAATACTTACGAGTGCTATTTATGATGATAAGGTTAGTATTTGGGTTATTCTTATCACTATTGGAGCATGGACTGTACTTAACGTTATAGTCAATTTCCTTGTCCGGATGTTTGAAAAACTGCGCCCGGTCATTAAAGGGGAACCAGCCATTGTCGTTAATAATGGCTGCATTGAGATTAAAGAATTACAAAAAAAGAGAATTGATCCCGAACAGCTTCGTTCCTTATTGCGACAGCAAGGGGTTTTTACTCTTAGAGAGGTGAAATATGCTCTTTTAGAGCCTGGCGGACAAATTAGTATAATGAAAAAGGAATCAGCCAAGGAGAATTCAAGTAATGTTTTGTCCCATCTTCTTGTTGATAAAGGTAGTGTAAAAGAAAAGGCCCTGGATAAAATAGGGAAAGATGAGCAATGGGTCATTAAGTCATTAAAAGATGAAGGCTATGAAAACCTCAAGAAAATATATTATGCTGAATGGGATGAGGAAAATGGATTTTTAGTTCAGACTTATGATTAGCGCTTATAGAGATGCTTATTTCAGCTAATATTAAAGGACATAACTTATTTGGTGATAAAGTTATGTCCTTTATTGATATTTTTATATAAAAAAAGAGTAAATCAACATAAGTAAATTCATGGAAATATGTGCAAACATATGTGCAAGCATGGCAAGCTCCAGATTGTGCTTCCAATAAATCCACCCAAAGAACAAGCCGGCAAAACCATTCAAGAAAATCATTCGGAACCAAATGAATGCTGTCATTTCTGTTGCATTTGCGGTTGCGCCATAATGACCTAATGCAAATAATAATGTGCTAACAAAGATGGCAATGATAAAGATCCAGTTAGCAGGTTTTACTGATTTTCGATCAAATAGTTTCCATAGGATATAAACTAGCAAACTCATAACCCCAAACCGGATTAGTAGTTCTTCAACAATCCCTCCGTAGAGTATTGCGGTCATAAATTCTGAAGCATTATAAGGTCGTAATAATTCTTTAATACTTTCTGTTAAGAACGGTTCTAAAAGATAATCGAATCCTCTTATAACGACACCTGCAATCGAACCTAATATTATGGCTAGTTTAATCCCTTTTATCCACTCTGCCTTTGACTTTTCTCTAGCATTCGGATGAATAATTACAGATTTTAACCCAACTTTATGAGCAGTGAAAAATCCAATAACAAGAGCAATTATTAATAAAATATAATTGGGGATTACGGAGATTAACGCTAACAATTTAGGTTGTACAGAAATCCCCATCATTTCACGTAATTGTTCTAATTGGATCGGGTTTGCCGTTAATGTCGATAATGCCAGAAGATATAAGGGAAACATTGCAATAATTCCAATAAAGAGATAAATTAATAGACCTTTAACACTTCTTTGCTGTGTCATATCCAACCTCCCTGTTTTAAAAATGGTTATCTAATAGCACCAAATAGTCCATATTTTTTAAATAATATGCAGCGATTCTGTAGAACTATTTAATCCTTTTCGAACTATATCTAAGAAGTAATCCTTATTGTCTGGATGGCAAGCAATCAAGTAAGGTTCATTGCTCATGCCTGTGAAGTCATTTCCTTCAAAGTCAATGACAATTCCCCCCGCTTCTTTTACCATCAGTATGCCGGAATACAAGTCATCCCCTTCAGAGTTATAAAGAATAATTCCGTCTATATCGCCTTTTGCAAGCATACACCACTGCAGAGTAGGAGCCCAGAGCCTCATCATCCTTTTACAATTCACATCGATATATTGTCGTAATATTACAGCCTTTTCATCATTCTGCACTTTGTGACCTTGTATCCAAGCAATCGTAAACTTTTTCGGATGATCTCTCTTCATAACTTTTAATGCTGTATCATTACAAAATGAACCACCGTTTACACTAGATATAAATAACCGATCTACCATAGGTTCATAGATAACACCAAGAACCGGTTCGTGTTTATATAATAGCGTTATAGAAGAAGTAAATACAGGTAGCCCAATAGCAAAATTATTCGTTCCGTCCAATGGGTCCACTTGCCATAACCACTCACTTTGTAAGCCATTATCCCCTGCTTCTTCACTATGTATTTTATGATCAGGAAAAGCACTAGTTAATGAGTTTAATATTACAGCTTCAGCTAAATGATCTACTTCAGTTATTATATCCCCAAAATCATCTTTTTCTTCCATACTCGTAACGTTACCAAAACGGTCTTTTGCTATATTCCCAGCATCTATTACAGCCTTAGTTGCTACTACCCGCGCTTTATTTAATAATTCCTCCATATGAATCTCCTTTTGGCATTAAGAATTCAAACTTTTACTATCGTACTTTAGGGGCATAAATAAACCAGGAGTCAATTCCTCACTTTGAATGACTATAGCCGTTAACCCCGCATCCGTTTTCGTTTCGTGCCATTCGTCTTTCTCCCAAAAAACAGCATCCCCAGTCGTAACTTTAAAATATTCTTCTTTTTCATTCCGAACATATCCCTCTCCGTTCAAAATTAAGAGGAGTTGAGGAACTACTGCTTTATGATAGCCTACTATTCCATTTTGATCTAAGTGCATACACCCAATGTTCGTTACTTTAGTTGTTTCAATAATACGGGAAATAATAAAATCCGAATTAAATTGTGAAATCTTTTTGCCACTCTCTTTATTAAATTTATAAAATTCCATAATGACCTCCTAAAAATTTATAAAGCTAAATATGACAAACTGAAAAGCCCTTACTTCTTTTCCTGTTCAATAAACCGGACATTATTTTCTTTAGCTATCCTATAAATTTCACTTTTATCTTCCTGTAGATACTGTTTAGTTACAGGAATTCGAAGAGAACTCCCATCAACTGAAGTAAAGATATATTCTTCATGGTTACCGATGTCATCCGCATAAAATTCTAATACTACTTCATCAATTTCAGCCCATTGAAACGTTTTTTCATCGAACAAATGATTTGAAACGACCTGTTCTTTTCCTATATAGGTATAAGTTAAAATCGATAAATAAAAAACAAAGAGGCCACCAGCTATAAAAGCAGTCATGAGGCTATAAGTAAATTTATTCTGTTTAATTATAGGGATCATCAATCCAATAATTAATATTAAACAGGCAGCCATTACTATTCTATAATTTGTACTACCTGGATAGAGTACAATTGTCGATGGATCATAAATAAATGTTTGAACATAAAAAATAGGAAAGATTAGTCCGAAAACAGGTGTACTGATCAGAATTAATATGGCTATTATTGATAAAACTAGACGAGGCGAGTAATTGGTCTTCATTTTAATTCCCCCTTTAATTTAAATAAAGATCTAACATGGTTTCATATAATCACTAAAATTCAACTTGAAATTAGCTAAATGCCCCAAAATAATCTATGAATTTCCCAGTATGTGCATCTAACACAATAGTTGAATTCATTTCAGGTGATTTTATCGACACTTCCCACTGCATTCTATTTAATAATTCATTCCAAAATCCAGATTTTTGCGAAAGATTTACACCGATATTTTCTTCCGGAATTCCTTCCAGCCCATTGAATGATACCGTTCCCCATTCTTCATCAGGATTTAATAAATAATTTTCTGCATGGAATAAAGCTGCGTCTGAACTTAGTACGGGTGATTTATAAAAATATATAAAACAAACAGCGACGGAAACAGCTAAAATTAAAAATATTTTTTTCAAAAGAATACCACCTTACGTTAACTCTTCATTAGCACAATGTCTCCCTTCACTATATCTACGGACAGAAATAAATAAAGTTTCATAAAATTTTACAAAAATGATATTTATAAGGTAATTCATTCAGCGGATTTTCATCCCTTTTTTGTAGGTGAAGGTAGTTATTTAGTACATGACAAAAAAGCCCTATACATCAGATACAGGACCTTTCTAATTATTCTATTTTCAAGATATGTAAGTATAAAATGGAAGCGATTTTCTTCCAAACCACCATTCGTCATTATGCTTTATTAAACAAATATATTCCGACGAACATTAACGTAAGGGCAATGAATTTGGTGGTATTTAGTGGAAATACTTCCCCACCAAAGAGTCCAAAATGATCAATAATTGCACCGACTACAATCTGACCAATAACGACTGCCATAAGGGTTGCGGCAACACCGATAAGGTTGACAGAAAAAATGTTAACGACAATAAATAATGCTCCTAGTAATCCACCAATTAACTGCCATTTTGGTACATTAAATACATTTAAAAAATTTCCTTTCCCAAAAAAGAAAGCTAAAAAGAATAGCGCAACAGCCCCCACCAAGAATGAAGTAGTCGCACCTTCCAATACGCCAACTTTTTTACTTAACTGTGCATTTATCTGACTTTGTATGGCAACTGCCGCACCACCGATCAGTGCTAAAAAAGCGATTATCAATTTCATCCTCAACATTCCTCCATTGTCTATATCATGTTGTTTTCAATTAAACATTTCAATATTCCTTTATAATTTGGAATACCAATACGTGATAAATAATAGTATATTTCATTCAAACTAAGCCATAATAAGATCTATTTCCAGAAATGGAGGACACAAGTGCAGAGGAATAAAAAAATAAACAAAATGCCATATGTGTTAGCAGTTTGTTCTTTCGTTGTATTCTGTATTTTATGGGCTACGTATAAAACTTCATTCATTCAAGCTTTTGACAGTAAAGCATCGGATTTATTATTTGGTAATAAATTTATTACAATGTTTCATTATTTAGGTGAAACTAAGTTTATTTTTGCTGTCACAATCGTTTTATGGATTTTTATTTTGATTCGTAAAAAAGACCTTAAATTGATGGTTTTTGTTATTTTTTCCGTAGGTGGAGGTTATGCATTATATCAGTTATTAAAACGCGTAATTGAACGGCCTCGTCCAGATATTGTGGATCAACTCTCAACTTATAGCTTTCCCTCAGGACATGCAGTGCATGGTTTGCTGTATTTAATCACCATCGCCTATGTATTGAACCGAGTTATCACTTCTAAGAGCGCGTCGTTTATCATTTGGATCATAGCCATCCTATTGGCTATATTAATCGGGCTTTCACGTATAGCAGAGGCTCGTCATTTTGCTTCTGATGTGATAGCAGGCTGGTTACTTGGCTATAGCTGGTTTATCCTTTCCTTATGGTGGCTTAAAAGTGAAAATCCTTATTGGGGAAAAAATTAATTATTACAAAGGGTCCTAATGGATTCCTTTTTATTTATTATTTATAACCTACTTCAAAGTCGATTTTCATTTACTCACAATTAACGGCCTCATCATCATCGCTCTATATGAATAATATCATTTGAAGGTTCAAGAGACTCTTTATCCCCTAAAGAAAAATTAGTTCTTAAACGTTCAATTTCTGCATATTGAACAACCTTACCTTGATTTAAGAAAACCAATAAATAAATATCATCTCTTGATCCAATATTGCTGGGATCCTTGAATTCAACGCCCAACTGCTTTTCAATATCTGCTTGAGATGTATAAGGTTGAAATAAATAAGCGTTCTCCCATTTAAAATCTGTAAAAGTATCTATATAGTGTGCGCTAGTGCTATTATCAGATACCATCATAATCGATGAATGAAGTTTTTCTTCAAGTTCTGTATTTCGTTTTACGCCGCTGTCGTTGCATCCCATTAGTAATAACATGGAAAACAAAACAACACCTATTTGTTTTATCAATATATTAATCTCCTTTTATGAAAATGGACGCTAATTCTTGTTTAAGAACTGCGCCCTTTAATTGAGTTATGGAGCAAAATCCGCTAGACCTGTAAACAATGCAAAAAGCGCTACTATCCAAAAAATAAAGAGCGATGAGGAAAGAATTAAAGACAGTACGGGAATTATTTTTTTCTCCGTTTCTTTTGAAAGCGCCACAAGTGACATTAGGATACCTATAAATGTCAGGAAGTAAGTGATATAATCTCCTGTCATATTTCCAGTGTGGGCCAACCTTGTAGGTGTTACAAAAACGATAAAGAAACATATAATACCAACTAGAAGTGAACTATAGCTTATTAAACTATGCTTCCTTGATACACTTTGTTCGATATTATTCAAATAAACAACCTCCAAATTTTGTAATAAGCTTTATTCTATCTTTTTGGTCACGTTAAGCAAATATCGTTCTTTAATTACATCTTTACTATTCAACTATTATATAATATGCCATTTTAATGAATTTGAATGGGACCTACTCTGAAGACGAGTCGTTTTTCTCATTCAAAACCGTCCCCTGTAAGTTATTCCACTTATCCTCTAGATAATAGATATTATAAATTATCATCCCAATGATAAATGATCTGTACAATACCGGAAGAAAATGTTCTTGTATTCACGACTTTCAAATTTAACCTCTGTTTAATATCAATAAACAACGGTTTGCCTTCTCCCAATACGACGGGATGAATAGATAATCTAAATTCATCAACAAGCCCTAAATTGATAAACGTAGTAATGAGACTTGCCCCGCCGTATAGCCAAATATCTTTACCAGGTTTGTTCTTTAATTTAATTACTTCTTCACGGATGTTATTATTTATAAATATTGCTTGATGACCGGTTACGTTTTGAGTTCTGGAAAACACATATTTCTCTTTGTTATGAACCAAATCCCACATTTCTTTTTCGGTTTCGGATCCCCCTTCTTCTGGAGTATATTGCCCCCATAAGTCGTAACTCTTTCTGCCGTAAAAAATTGTATCAACTTGATTCAAAAAATCATTAAAGTTCATTTCCGGGTCCATAATACACCAATCCACTTCACCGTTTTTCCCTTCAATCAAACCATCTAAAGTAATCGCCAAATCTAAAATTACTCTTCTCTTTGTTTTATTATCTACCATTATCTTTGCTCCTTCTATACCCCATTACTTATTTGTTGCAGCTCACTTCCACTCTTCATCCAAAATAGCGTAATAATACTCATCCCACCATTCATCCCCACTCGGAATACATTTTTTGAAATACCCTTCCCTTCTCATGCCAATCTTCTCCATGACACGGTAAGAGGGTGTATTCTGTGGTTGACAAGTTGCTATAATCCGATGTAATTTCATTTTTTCAAATCCATGCTCTAACATTGCCTTGGCTGATTCTGATGCATACCCTTTGTTATAAAATTTCGGATTAAACACCCACCCAATCTCATATGTATGATCACCAAAATATTTACCAAAAAAGATATGCCCAATCAGAAGATTTTCATCTTTTAATATGACAGCGAATTTTTCAGCTTCTTCCCCCATATTTTGCTGTATAAATTCTTTAACAGCCTCTTCTTTAAAAACACCTTCAGGTATATATTTCATAACTTTGGCATCGGATGTGTATTCATATACAGCTTGTAGATCTTTTAACTCAAATTTCCGTATCAACAATCGTTCGGTTTCAAGGCGCATTACCTAACCCCCACAAATATGACTATTCTTGTTATCATATTTCGACAGATAATTAATGATTACCTTTCAAGTAAGTCTCATTACATAAAAAACCCCCACCAAACGAGTTGGCGAGGATGAATTATAATGGTCTAACTTTAAGTTTATCCTTGTAAAATATCAATCCATATTTTAATTGCTGTTGCACCAATCATGACTGCGAGTAGCCATTGCAATATTTTTACATTCAGTTTTTGCCCTAATTTTGCACCTAGTGGGGCAGCAATAACGCTGGCGATGATCATAATAAAGGCTGGCCAATATTCGACCTGTCCTGTCATCACTTTCCCAATACTGCCTCCGATTGAGGAAATAAAAGTAATGGCCAAACTTGTTGCAATTGTAATGCGTGTAGGGATTTTTAGTACTGTGAGCATAATCGGCACAAGTAAAAATCCGCCTGCTGCACCAACAATCCCTGAACCAATCCCGACAATCAGTGCAAGTGAGCTCGCTAATGGTTTATTAAAGGTAATTACTTTTGTATCTTCAACAGTTTTCCTTGGAATAAACATCATCACCGCTGCAATGCCAGCTAATAAACCATATACGATATTAACGGCATCTTCTGACAAGAATCCCGAGCCATAACTTCCGATAAAGCTACCGATTAAAATTGCGACACCCATATATATGATTAAGTCCTTGTTTAACAATCCACTTTTACGATAAGCCCAAACCCCTGCAATCGAAGCAAATAATACTTGTACAGCACTTATCCCGGAAACTTCATGTGCAGTAAATGCGACTAAACCAAACATTGGCGGAATATAAAGTAACAATGGGTATTTAATAATCGAACCGCCAACACCGAGCATGCCAGAAATAAATGAGCCGATAAACCCGAGTGCAAAAATGACCGCTATAAATGCGAACGATAAATCGATTTCCATATAAATGCCTTCTTTCGAAAAAAATATAGCGAGTAGAACTTTTCTCTACTCGCTATTTTTTTATGCTTTTTGAATGTAGAAGTACAGTACGCCTGCTTCTTCTTTTTGTTCTACGATTGTGTGACCACCAGCACCAGCCCACGCAGTAAAGTCATTTAATGCGCCTTTGTCTGTTACTAATACTTCTAAAATTTCACCTGAATTAATTGTATCGATAGTTTTTTTCGTACGTACGATTGGCATTGGGCAAGCTAAGCCTTTTGCGTCTAAAGTTTTTGCGATATTCATATTGGTTTCCTCTATTCTTAAAATTGATTTTTGTAAGCGATTTTCTTATTTACCGTACAATACGGTTGCTTGCCTCTTGAGCACGAGGCAAGCGTTAGGTATAACATTTTATTTTATTTATGAATGAATTAACGTACTGCGCAACGATTAGGTCCAATCTCCATCTCTGTTTGCTCTTCATCGCTTGGTGTCACTTTCCCCATGTTCACGATACGGATTTCTTGATAAGCATTTGGCTGTGGTGGTAAATTATCTGTTACCATTGAACGGAATACTGCTTCGTCCTCTACATTTAAACCATGGTTTTCAGCGAATAAGTCACCAAGGCGTTTTGCCACTGTACCATCTTCATTCAGCTCTTCAATAATCATGAAGTGTGCTGGTAATACGATTAAGTCCTCTGCTAATGTGCGATAGCGTTTATATAACGTTTCGCGTAAATCACCAACCCAGTCCTCAGCTAAACCAGCTAAGTCCGGACGACCAATTGAATCGATGAATAAAATGTCACCTGTTAATAAATATTTACTATCAATTACGAAAGATGTTGAACCGATTGTGTGACCAGGTGAATATAAAGCGCCTACTTCGATTTGTGATGCACCTAAATGTACTGTTAATCCATCTGTTAAAGGTGTATAGTCAAACACTACTTCTTTCGCATCTTTTGGCGGTAAATAGTACGTTGCACCTGTTGCAGCTGAGATATGACGTCCACCGGAAATGTGATCAGCGTGCAGATGTGTATCGAATACATGCTTAATCTCTACACCTTTTTCTTTTGCAAAGTTTGTGAAAACATCTGTGAAACGGACGGCATCGATAATTGCAGCTTCTCCGCCATTAATCGCCATGTAAGAAAGGCAGCCTTTCCCTAAACGAACGAATTGATATAGTTCACCGCCATCTTTTAAATCCCCTACCTTAATTGGCTCAAGATACATTGACCACGATTTCATACCACCTTGAAGATAAGCCACTGTAAGACCTGCATCTGACAGCATTTCTGCGATCATAATAGAAGAGCCTTCCTTCGCACATACGACTAAAACTTCTTTATCTTTAGAAATCTTCGGTAAAATTTCTTCTACACCATCCAAAAGATCGAAGTAAGGAATATTTAAGTATTCGAATTGATGCCCTTCAATTTTCCAATCGTCAAATGCATCTGTATTACGTACGTCTAAAATAAATAATTCTTTGTTCTCGATTACTTTGCGTGCAACTTGTGCCGCTGTCCAAGCTGTTACTGTCATATCAAGTACCCCCATAGGTATTATTTTGTTTAAAATTTTTTGGGCTCTAGTAGCAAAATGCTACTAAAACCAATAGATTAAAACGTTAATGTTGGTGCTGCATCCTTTGCATATTCCAGGAATGTTACAGCTCCACCTACACTAATTCCATCTACGAAATCTTCTTTCGTTAAGCCCATCACGTCCATTGTCATTTGACAAGCGATGAATTGCACTCCTAAATCTTGTGCCATCTCCAATAATTGTGGGATTGCTGGTACATTTGCTTTAGCAAATCCTTCCGCAAAATGCTCTTTACCAGCCGGCATTTCAAGTGCGTGCATCCCTTGTTTATGAATTAGGTTCAAGCCTTCAAATGTGAAGAAAATTTGTACTTCTTTATCTGATGCTGCGGCTGCAGTGGCAATATTAAATACTTTATATGCATCGAAAAGGCCACCGTTTGCTGCGATAATCGCTACTTTGTTTGACATTTTATTCAACCTCTTTCTGTAGTTCGCCTTCATACCCTGACATACCAGGTAAGACATTATAAACATTCGTAAAACCTGCTTTGGCTAACTGCTGTGCTGCTAAATCTGAGCGTGTTCCTGTACGGCAAATAACATAAATAGTTTGTGCCTTATCCAGTTCATTCATACGCTCTGATAACTCACCCATTGGGATAGATTTTGCCCCCGGAATATGACCGAATGCATATTCCGCTGCTTCACGCACATCTAAAATAATGCCCTCTTCTTTTATTGCACCTTCATTTGAAATCGTTTGTTCAAACGACTTTTCCACTGCTTCGCTTACTTCTGGATTACATTTTCGGATGTAATGATAAAACACACCATTTTCTTCATTTGTCCCAATGTATTGATGACCGACTGTTTTTGACCAAGCAGCTAAATCCGCTACAGAACCTTTATCTGTTGCCTGAATTTCCAATACTTGACCTTCTGTTAAATTACCCATCGCTTTTTTCGTTTTAACAATTGGCATCGGGCAAGCTAAGCCCTTTGCATCGAGTTGTACGTCTGATTTAATCATATGAATCCTCCACTCATACCGGATAGGGTATATTTTTTACTAAAATTTTTTATTTTACTTCGCCAGTCCATTCCAGCATGCCGCCAGCCATATTCGTCACATTAAAACCTTGAGACTCTAAATATGCTGTAGCTTGACCACTGCGTCCGCCTGAACGGCATACCATAATATAAGGTGTATTTTTGTTGAGTTCATGCATACGGAATTCAAGTAATCCTAAAGGAATATGTGTAATCCCTGGAATGTGACCTGACTCTACTTCATCTACTTCGCGAACATCGATTAAATGTAACGCCTCGCCTGCTTCTAACTTTTTCTTTACTTCTTCTGGTAAAATAGTTTTCATGTTCATTCCTCCTAATATGCGCTCATGCCGCCACGGACATTCGTCACATTTTCAAACCCTTGTTTTTTTAATTGTTTACAAGCCTGACTAGATCGCATACCACTTTGACAAATCACAACAATTTCCTTATCCTTTGGCAGCTTTGAAAAGTCGGAACCAAGCGGAATATTTTTAAATTGCTTGATGTTACGTGCCTTGTATTCACCCGGTGTACGAACATCGATAAATACTTTGTTACGGTCATTAATCATTGTTTTAAGTTGCGCTGTCGATATAGTATTTACTCCTTTTACAGGCTTCATACGCCAAACAAAAAATGCAACAATTACAGCAATCAGTATTACTATTTCCATAAGTCACCTCTTAAATAAATAGATTTACGTTTCCTTCTTCCGCATCTGCTAGGTAAGCTGCAACTCCCGCGTACTGAATCCCATCTAATAATTCTTCTTTTTGAAGACCTAATAAATCCATCGTCATTGTACATGTCACAAGCTTAATATCCTGTTCCTGTGCCATTTCAACCAATTGTGTCAATGTTAACGCATTATGCTTTTTCATAACATGCTTAATCATTTTTGGACCCATACCGAGCATTTGCATTTTCGATAAGCCGAGCTTTTCAGCACCACGTGGCATCATTTTTGCAAACATTTTTTCCAGGAAGCCTTTTTGCACTGCTACTGGCTCTTGTTTTCGTAAAGCATTGATACCCCAGAACGTATGAAAAATTGTTACCTCATGATCATATGCTGCTGCACCATTGGCAATAATATAAGCCGCCATTGCCTTATCATAATCACCGCTGAATAAAACGATGGTTGTTCTTTTCTTTTCCATTTTATTGTCCCCCTACCCCTATAGGTATATTTTGTGTTAAAAATAAAAAGCCTTATCGACTTTTTACTAACAGATCTACTGCCTGTTTAACGATTGCATTTTTATCTACTGTTTCTGCATCTTCCTGTGAAAGACACTCCACTAAATTATCTGTTACAATAACACCAATAGTACGGTCAACAGCAGAACGAACAGCACTTAGCTGAGTAATGACGTCTTTACAATCTTTCTCTTCTTCCATCATCCGCAAAATGCCTCGAAGCTGACCTTCCATCTTTTTCATACGTGCCAGCACCTTTGGATCGTATTGCATACGCTCACCTCTTTTTGAAATGTTTTTATTAGCTTGACCTCATATTACTACCCCTCTGGGTATATGTCAACCGTTTTATATTTTTTTAATTTGCAGTCGAGTTTAAATCCATTTTACATGTTGTTACCCTGTTCTTTCTATAAATCCACCAATAAGTTATAATTTTCATACATTTTATATTATTAGATAAACGAGGTGGATGATGTTAACTTTATTTCAATATAATTGGCAAGTACGCGATGACTGGTTTCAGTGGTGTGAATCCATTCCGGAAGAAGAATTCTATAAAGAGCGTACAGGCGGTATGAAAAGTATTCGGGAAACATTAATACATATTATCGATTGTGAGCTACTCTGGTTAAATTCAATGCTGGAATCAAAAATTGTATTTGAAGCACGAAATGAAATTACCGATTTGAATGCGGTTAAAGCTTACTCGATATTTGTGAAAGCACATACTAAAAAATTCATTGAACACTTACCTTCAGATTATGAAAAATGCATCGTTAAAGTAACACGGCGTGACGGAACAATTCTGCACTTTACACAAAAAAAGATACTAGCACATATCATCACACATGAAATTCACCATATCGGGCAATTATCCATCTGGGCAAGGGAACTGGCGCTTAAACCGATTTCTTCTGATTTGATTGTAAGAAATTATGAGTAGTTTTTGTCAATAAGCAAAGCTGCAGCAGCTACAATATGCGCCATACCAATAAAGATTCAACTCTAATATAAGTATTAAAAATTTGAATTCAAGGATGGGGGTGACAGTTAAATGGGCGCAATCTTTTTCTTGTTTCTACTTTATATCGTTATATTTCTTGCAGTAAAACATGGAATCAATTATTCGTATATTGGTCAATTAATCAAAAATAAGTATCCCGATGATATAGAAGCCAAAAACACAGAAGTAAGTGATGAGGAAATCGAACGTGAATTGCAGAAGCAATCGGATAAAAATTAAATTATGTAAAATCCTCACTCATTTCGAAAAAACAAAAAAATACGGAGGAATAATTTGATGACTAACAGCACATCCAGCGGAGCAACTGCTCTAAATATAGGAGATGTATTGGCAACAATCATTATGTTGGGATTTATGGCAATTCCGATTATATTAGTGGTTTTCTTTTATAAAACGTATAAGAAAAACATGACTCGAGCAGAAGAACGATTCAGCGATGAAAAACAAGAAATACTTAATTTACAAAAACAAATAGATGAATTGAATGAACGTGTAGGTAAAATTGAACATGGCGATACGATTGATACTAACCAAAGGAGATAACCTTTTTGACTTATGAATTAGAGCTAACTAAAATCATAAAATCAGACGATGTATTTATGTCAATTTTAAAATCCGTACAAGCTTTAAAATTAAACGATTGCTGGGTTGCAGCTGGCGTTATTCGAAACAAGGTTTGGGATTACTTACATAACTTACAAACAGAAATAAACGATATTGATGTCATTTATTTTGATAAATCCGATTGTTCAACAGAGACGGAAAAGTTCTTAGAATCCAAGCTGCAACATATAATGCCCGCTCAACCTTGGTCGGTAAAAAACCAAGCAAGAATGCATATTAAAAATAAAGTCTCTCCTTATTTATCTTCATTTGATGGTGTAGCCCATTTTCCCGAAACACCTACATCAATTGCTGTCCGTCTAAATAATGAAAAGATAGAAATAATGGCTCCTTATGGATTGAGCGATTTATTTGAAGGTATAGTTAGACCTACGCCTCCATTTAACCAAAACGCCAATCTACATACTATTTATTTAAATCGAATACAAAACAAAAATTGGCGTTCGATTTGGCATTATTTAATTATCAAATCAGAATAGCGTTACCATAGTAAATGCTTCCCCTGACACACGCTCCAATCGCATACATTATATAAAATTTAGCTCATACATGTAGACTATCCACAAAGCACAAATTGCTTTATAGGCGATTTGTGCGCACTTCTAACTTGCTTCATCTTATATATTTCCATAAATAACCACAAAATTGCACCATTCCCCCTTAAAATACATGAATAAACAAGCACCGGATTCATTATTTTTATTTCTTAACATACACTTAAATGATACACACTACCCTGAGAGGAGCGTTTTGTGTTTACACAATATAAATACTGGCGACCGTATATTAGCCCGAACGACCCGTGCAAACCTATTGAAGTGAAAAGCTATTCCACTCCCCCACAACTCTATATCGGATTTCAACCTAGTGGATTACCCCAATTTCAAACAGCTAAAGAAGCTTTAATGCATGGTACCCTATGGCCTCAGCTATTTAGTCCATATCCTAATCCTGAAAAAAGGAATGAATCATCGTGAGCAAACAAATGCCCCCTGAATTTTATAGCCTTCTGGAGGAAATTCAGGCAATTGATTTTGTCATTGTTGAGTTAAACCTTTATTTGGACACCCACCCTGATGATTTTGAAATTATTCAGCAATTTAATGACTTTACAGAACAAAGCATAAAGTTAAAGATTCAATTTGAGCAAAAATTTGGTCCTTTAATGAATTTTGGCAGAAGTTACTCTAATTATCCTTTTAACTGGGTGGATACTCCATGGCCTTGGCAAGTTTAAAAGCTACTTTATTTAGGAGGAAAATGTGTGTGGTATTATGAAAAGAAATTGCAATACCCGGTGAAGGTTAGTACGTGTAATCCTACGCTTGCGAAGTATTTAATTGAACAATATGGGGGAGCTGATGGAGAATTAGCTGCCGCACTCCGGTATATGAATCAACGCTATACACTTCCAGATAAAGTAGTCGGACTTTTGACAGACATCGCTACAGAAGAATTTTCTCACCTTGAGATGATTGCAACGATGATTTACAAGCTCACGAAAGATGCCACTCCTGAACAAATGAAAGAAGCAGGTCTTGCCGATCATTACGTCAATCATGACAAAGCCTTATTCTATCAAAATGCTGCCGGAGTACCTTTTACCGCTTCCTATATCCAGGCAAAAGGAGACCCAATTGCCGATTTATACGAAGACATTGCAGCAGAAGAAAAAGCCCGCGCTACCTACCAGTGGATCATTGATATGTCGGATGACCGTGATTTAAATGATAGTTTAATTTTTTTGAGAGAACGCGAAATTGTTCATTCGCTGCGATTTAGAGAGGCTGTAGAAATTCTAAAAGATGATCGTGATACGAAGAAGATTTTTTAACTTCCTTATGCACCCAGTTTTGAAGTAACGAAATCCACTCCATGTAGTAACCCATCTAAGCCCAAAGATGGGTTATTTTTTATATAAAATCATATTTAATGTATAATACTCCCATATCATAAATTAAGAGGTGAAGTCATGTCCTGGAAGTTGCAAGTCGCAGAAATGAAGAAAACTTATATAACAGACCAGGAAGCCTGGAATGCACTTCACCATTTCTTTTATCACGGGAAAACGACAACTACATATAAATATGGGTTTTTTAAAGCTCTGCTAGAAGGGTGTATTACTGCCAATGAACAAGGTGAAATCTCCTATGATGCGATTTTTTATTCGTTTACTAAAATTTATTGGAACCTTGTCATTGATCATGGGCTCTGGCAATCCAATACCCGCGCTCAGCCATCCAGTGTTCAAAAAGAAATAGAGAAATTTGCGCATCAAAATTCTATACCGGCCAATTGGAATTTTGAAAAGCTGACGGACACCCAAAAAATTGAGCTCGTTCAAAAAGTTAAGCAAGTAGGGAAAAAATATGTCATTGGTGCGCTCTACGGGGATTTTAATGGAGAAATCTATACGTTTGACTTAAAACGGGAATATTTACAGTTTCACCCGAAATATTTATTATTCCTCCAGACGTATAAACGCATTTTGACGAATGTGACAAATTATCAATTGGCTCTATTCCTCGAAAAATTTAACGAAGTCGAAAAAGTGCAGAGTTTATTGACGAAAGTTGAATTCATTACAGAACGCCAGTCATTAAAGGCTTTTGAACGTTTATTGCAGCAAGCAGGTGTGTCGTCATGCTTTTATTGTAATAAAACCTTGCACTCGAAAACACATGTCGATCACTTTATTCCTTGGAGCTATTTCCAAAATGATTTACTCTGGAACTTTGTTCTCGCTTGCCCCACTTGTAATACACGAAAAAGCGATAAATTGGCAGCTCCCCAATTTCTTAATAGCTTAATTGAAAGAAACGAGGAATTACTTAGTCAAGAAATTTTAAAAGACAACCTGAATCATTACAATGCAGCTAAGCTTGAACAGCTGTATATGTTTGCCGGGAATAATGGGGTTGTAGGCGGATGGATGCCTTAATTGAAAATGCCGAAACGCTAATATACCGCGCTTCGGCACTTCATTATATATTATGTAAGTAAAAGAGACGACGGTTTCCAAGCACTTATCCATTACAAACTATTTAAATACTGTTTCACTAAGTATAAATGATGTTCATGGAATAGGCGCTCCTCCAGTTCTTTAAAAGATACCCAGCGCATCGGTTCAATTTCAACAGGTTCAGCCACCTTTTCCAATAGTTCACAAGCATACAATATCCCGATATTATGCTGGGAGTCATTTGGATATTTTGTCGATACCCAATGTCTTTCGGCCTCCCCTATAAATTTTACAATTTCGACTTTATAGCCTGTTTCCTCTATACACTCTCTTAACAGTGCTTGCTCTGAAGTTTCACCCGCCTCAATACCTCCACCTGCCAAAAACAAATACCCATTCACTTCTTCCACACACAAAAATTGCCCTTTTTCATTTTGAATAACAGCATAAGCTCCAGTTCTTTTACAATAATTTAAATCATCATTTCGTTTACCAAAAGTTTTCATTGTCCCCCCTACTTTCTGCATCTATTTCACTATTGAAAACATATTCACATCGTAAGCTATATTATTTTGATATATATATTTTTTTAAAATACCCTCTTTTTCAAAACCATTACTCAGCAATAATTGATTCGATGCATGATTTTCGATGAAAACTACTGCTCCAATTCTTGTTAACCCTAATTCATTAAAACCGTAATCAACTATTGCCATTAAAGCCTCTGAAGTATAGCCGAGTCTCCAGAAATCCGGATGAATTTCATACCCTATTTCAGCGCGTTTATGAGCTGGTGACCATAAGTTGAAACCGATCGTACCAATTAAACCTTTTTTGTTTTTTCTTTCAATTCCCCAACGAATGCCTCTTTTTTGTGTGAAATTTGAAGAAAAAGCATTAATTAAATTCTCAGCTTCCTCTAAGTTTGTAAAAGTATTCATCCCATAATGTTTTGTTACGCGGTCATCCGAAAAATAAGAATAAATAGCTTCTGCATCCTCCTGGAAAATTTCCCTTAATACTAATCGGTCTGTTGATAACGTCGGAAACATTCTTTCACCCACTTTTTTACAATTTCACTCATTATATAACATCTTTAATTCTTCTCATAGAAAAAAACGCCGATACGCAGGTTTAACGCTGCGTTTCGGCATTTTAATATATTTATCTATTCAAAAGCAGGTGTTGCCGTTTCATTGTAGTTTTCCTTTAGGAAATCGCGCACAACATCACTTGTCATTGCTTCGGCAAGCTTTTTGATTGCTTCGTCGTCCTGATTGTCCTCACGAGCTACTAATGTAATTGCGAAGTCATTTTCCACACCTTCTGTCAGCAGTGCATCACTTTTTGGCGTTAAGCCAAGTGGTGCCGCATAGGCAGGTGTCATGATAACTGCATCGGCATCATCATACATCCGCGCCAGCATTAATAAATCAACTTCTTTAAACTGAAGATTTTTCGGATTGTCCTCTATGCTCCCTAACGTATAGTAAACATCTGTTTTTTCCTTTAATGTAATGACATCATGCTGGGCAAGCAGCATTAAAGAACGGTCGACATTCGAAATATCGTTGGCAATCGCCACTGTTGCACCATCCGGTAAGTCATCGATTGAATCATGATTTTTTGCATAGACACCGTAATTCGCAAAGTAAATCGGCTGAATTGGCACTAAATTCGAGCCATTATTCCGATTGAATTCCTCCATGTATGGGACGTGCTGAAAAAAGTTTGCGTCCACTTCCTTTGCAGCGAGTGCACTGTTTGGTTGTACATTATCACCTAAAACGACAATTTCCAAGTCGATGCCGTCTTTCGCTAATTGCGGCTCAACCAACTCTAGAATTTCCGTCATTGGTGCAATTAAAGATGCGACCTTTAATGTTGTTTCTTCATTTCCTGAATCTTTATTATCTTTTGCTTCCTCTTGCCCTGTGCAGCCAACTAATGCAAAGGCTGCTGCTAAACTTAATAACCATCTTTTTTTCACAATCATTCTCCTATCTTTTATCCAACCATCTTGCTACAGTCGTTCCAAGCAATTGAATGAGCTGTACCAAAATAATCATAATCAAAATCATGTAAAGCATTAAATCTGTTTTGAATTGCTGATAGCCGTAGCGAATGGCAAAGTCACCAATCCCACCACCACCAACAACTCCCATTATTGTGGAATACGAAATAAAACTAACAATCGATGTTGTTAAACCAAGTACAAGCCCCGAGCGCGCCTCCACATAAAGAAAGCTAAAAATAATTCTTTTAACTGATGCCCCCATCGATACCGCAGCCTCGATTACCCCTTTTGGTACATCCAGTAATGACTGTTCGACAAGCCTTGCATAATGGGCAATGGCAATAATCGATAATGGGATAGTAGCTGCAACCGTACCAATCGCAGTCCCTACAATTAGCCTTGTAAAAGGTATTAAAAATACGACGAGCAATAAAAATGGAAACGAGCGGATCGTATTTACGGCTAAGTTCAGTATATTGTAGACGATACGATTTTCAAGTAACTTCCCTTTGCCGCAAAGGAATAAATATGTACCAATTGGCAGTCCGATAAGTACCGCCGCAATAATGGATACGCCTACCATGAAGAACGTTTCGCTTACCGCCCGCCATATCTCGGCTTCATATTGGATGAGTACATTAGGCATGTCCATCTCCACCTTTCACAAGCTGATTGACGAAGCTTTGGGGGTGATGGTCCGTTTCCTTTATGCCTGTTGGTACTAAATCCACGGTTTCATAAATTTGACCGGCATCCAAAACTGTTGCGCGATGGCAGATGCTTTTGACTACTTCAAGCTCATGACTAACGAGCACAATCGTTACACCTAGCGTTTCATTTACTTTTTGCAGAACACGCAGAATTTCTGCTGATGTATTCGTATCGAGTGCAGAAGTCGGCTCATCACAAAGCAATACTGCCGGTTCATTCGCAAGCGCCCTTGCTATTGCGACACGCTGCTTTTGCCCGCCGCTCAGCTGTGCAGGATATTGCTGTGCAAACTGTTCCAGCCCGACAAACTTTAGGCATTCCAAAACACGCGCCTGACGTAATTGTTTTGGATAATTCGCTAACGAGAGTGCAATTTCAACATTAGCAAATACAGTCTTATTTGCTACTAAGTGAAAATGCTGAAAAATCATCCCTATCGATTTTCTCGCTTCCCGAAGCTGTGCACTATTTAACTCGGTCAGCTGTTGGCCATTGATAATAACAGCACCAAAATCAGGAACTTCCAGCAAGTTCATCAAACGTAGCAACGTCGATTTCCCAGCTCCACTCGCTCCAATAAGACCGTGAATTTCCCCGTTTTCAATCGTTAAGGTCACATTTTGAACAGCCTCAAACGTACCAAATTTTTTTGTGATTTGCTGTAATTGAATCACCGTAAAAACACCCCTACTCCATTACCCAATCGATTTCTAATTATAGTAGATATTTCATCTTCAACCAAGAGAAATGATTTTTGAACAATGTAAAAAATGCCAAGTGCTTGAATGTTGTGCTCACAACGTGTTGATTGAGCCGTGCTTCGTAATGAAACTCATATTTAATAAAAGCAAAAAATCTCAATTTCTGTAAGGAAATTGAGATTTATACTTACTTATAAACAGCTAGAGCTTCGGTATTCTAAGAAAGAACTTTATAAACAGCACGCTGATGCGAGAAGGTTTTAAAGCCATGAATACCATGGAAACTACCGCTTCCGGAGTTATTGACACCTCCAAATGGTAAAGCAAGGTGTGTATTGTGTAAAAATAATCCGTTTATCGTCACACCACCCGAAGACGTTGCGCTTAGCACCTGCTGTTGGAAATGCTCATCATCACTGTAAATGTAAAGAGCTAATGGCTTTGGATTTGCCTGGATGTATCTAGTAACATCGGATATATCATTATAAGTTTTCACAAATGTGAGCGGCCCAAAGATTTCCTCATCTGCAATACGCATATCTGCCGAAACATTACTTAATAATGTCGGTTCAATTAAACGGTTTTCATCGTCAAATGTGCCTCCACTTAAAACAGTAGCTCCTTTTTCCAATGCATCCTTGAATAATCCCTTAATCCGATTATAGTGTGCTACATTGACAATTTGTGTGCGCTCTGTTGTACGTAACTTACCATCCTCATAGAGCATACCTAAAGTCATTTGCTGATAGGCCTGTACAAATCCAGATAAATCATCTTCGTGCACAAATAAGTAATCGGGGGAAACACAGAACTGACCAGCCATCAGCACCTTACCGAAAACGATTGTTTGCGTTGCTTTCACAGGATCATATCCCTTTTCCACAATAACCGGCGATTTGCCGCCAAGTTCGAGCGTCACGGTTGCCAGATGCTCGGCCGCTTCACGCATGACGATTTTGCCGATACGGGGACTACCTGTAAAGAAGAAATGATCAAATGGCAACTTTAGTAATTGTTCGGATACATCGGCTTCCCCCTGGACTAACGCAACCTCCTGTTCATCAAATACTGTCTCGATTATCTCTATAAGCACTTGATTGTATGCTGGATTAAATTCGCTCGGCTTAATAATTGCACAGTTACCTGCAGCCAGTGCATCCACTAAAGGATGAATTGTTACTGACATTGGAGAATTCCACGTTCCAAAAATACATACACAACCGCGGGATTCATGCAGAATATAGGCTTCGCCGTCTTGAGGATTATCTACTCGCTCCGGATGCATCCATTGTTCCAAATGCTCAACTGTATAATCAATTGCCGATGTTACCGCATAAATTTGGTGCTCGGCTGTCATAGTAGGTGTAACAAAATCAGTAATCGCTGCTTCTACCAAGTCATGTGTACGCATTAAAATGGCATCTTTTAGCTTCATTAGTTTTTCAATCCGTTGTCTGGCTGACGTTTGACGTACCTGCCACTGATAGCTTTTTTGCTTCTCAAAAATACTTTGTAGCTTGTTGATCGTAGAATTTCTCATTGCTTTCACTCCCTCTTTAAAATTAAACTTACGTATTGCAAGCCAATTTACACCAGCGGCTCTGCAACAGGCTCCTCATCCTCAATTTTTAAATTACGCTTTTGCAATGTAACAACGAAGATTCCTAGAGCAAGTACAACTGCACCTAAGCAGGCTAATAATAAGTACGTTAAGCCCTGACTTAAATTCGGAATTCTTAAAAACAGACCTAGGAAAGAAGTTGCTAATAAAGACGATACAGCAACAGCCAATTGAATTACGCTCATCGCCACACTAATGTCTTTATCAGGCAAATTCATCTGAATACCTGTGTGGAAAATCGAAATCAGAATACCACTTGACGTTCCCCAAATTAAACAAATAATTGTAAGAGCTAATGTAGAAGCGGAGGTTGTAAAGAATGTTAATGTAAAAATCATCGAGGCGAAAATAACCATCGCAACAATTGCCACTAATTTAAAATCCTTCAGTTTTACAACAATGAATCCGCTCAATGCGGCAAAAATAAAGGAAGTCAATCCTCGATAAGTCATAAATAAGCCAGTTTCTGTTGGTGTATAACCATATAGATTTTGTAAAAACATTGGCAATAAATAAATTAAGCCTGTTGCGGCAAACATAACGGCAAAAACACTTAATAGGCAAACTACAAAAACGCGGTATTTAAATAATCGTAAAGGTACGACCGGATGTGCTGCCTTCTTTTGACTTTTTATAAAGAAAGCTATCGCTGTTACGAATAATAATGCCAACACAAACATTGGGACGGAAAGCCAAGGAATTCTTGAGCCCCCGAACGTTGTAACCGCAACAAAGATTAAAATAGCTGTACTTAAAATACTCATTCCCTTGTAATCAAGCTTTGCATTTTCTGTTCGTTGAATATTCGGCATATATTTAACGACTAAATATAATCCAATTACACCAATCGGGGCAATTGAATAAAATACCCAATGCCAAGACATATACTGGACAAAGATTCCGCCTAATGTAGGGGCAATAATCGCTGTAATGGCATTTAATGCACCGTAAAACCCTAAAAACTTCGCACGATTCGCTAAATCAAAAATATCACTAATGACTATTAAGCCCACTACAGCAGTAAGTGCACCACCTAATCCCTGTATCGCCCGGAAAATCATTAAATGATAAATATTGGATACCATAAAAGGTGTTATTAGTTCCGAAATTAAAATTATTAAAATACCGATAATCAAAATTTGTCTGCGTCCGTAAATATCACTCATTTTTCCAACGATTGGTGTCATGATTGCACTTACTGTTAAGTTGACAGTAAATACAAGCGAGTAAAATTCAATCCCACCAATATCATCAATAATCTTGGGTAGAGCAACTGAGAACTGGGAGGATACCATAAGCCCCAATTCGATACACATGAAAATTCCCACCATTAACAATACCTTTTGTTTATACGTTAGCGATTCTACTGTTTTAGACGTTTTCAACATGAACAAAATCACCTCTTTTATTTTGATTTTTATAACTAAAACCTTATAAAAAAGAATAGAGAGAGACTTCATTTAAATATTTCAATATATTTAAACTCGTGTCTCTCTCTATATAAGCCTCTATTTATGTGCCATAATAGCTTGCTCCTGCACAGCTTGAGCAGGTTTTTGATTGGTCCAATTTAACGCTTCAATTGCTAAGTCATAATATTGCTCGATATTTCCTAAGTAATTTTCGTAATATCTAGCCTGCTTAACAAATAAATGACAATCGATTTCCTCAGTGAATCCAATACCGCCATGAATTTGGATATTGTGGGATGCCAATCGAATAAACGCTTCTGTAGCAAAAATACGCGCACTGCAAATTGCCTCAGTCCTGTCCTCGGCACTTGTTTCCAAAGTCCAGTTAGCATAATAGGAAAGTGAACGTGCCGTCTCCAAATCCAATTTCATATCAGCTAAACGATGTTTGATCGCTTGGAATCTACCAATCGGATTTCCAAACTGTTCCCGAATTTTAGCATATTCGGTTGCCATCTCTACTATTTGCTCCATTGCTCCTACCGCTACGGACGATAAAGCAGCATTATAATAAAGAAGGCACTCCTGTAAAATTCCCCAGCCATCCCCTATTTGACCAATCACGTTTTCTATAGGAACCGTGACATTATCAAAATGAATGGTAAACAGTTTTCTCGTTTCCACAAAATTTTTCTGTGGCGTAACCAATAGTCCAGGTGTCTGAAGATCCACGCTGATTAAAGTAATTTCATTGTTGATTCGAAGCGGGACTAATACATGTTGTGCAAGTTCTACATCCGGCACCTGTGTTTTAACACCATTCAACCTAATTTGATCCTGAATGATTTCACCTGTTAATTGTATTCCCTGCTCTTTATAGCTTCCGCCTGGTTCTAGCCATGCCACAGTAAAATTGACATCTGAATCGGCTATGCTCTTTAAAAGTAACTGCTTCTGCTTATTCGTTCCGAAACGTTCTAGTAATGGAACTGCTAAGGCATTTGTTTCAAGGTATAAGCCTGGAAGCAACACCCTACCAAACTCTTCCATAATCGGTACTAAATCAAGCTGTCCTAAACCCATTCCCTCGTATTCCTCAGGGATATTTAATTTTGTCCATCCTAATTCCTTTAAATCGGATATTACATTTTTTACATGCTCAGTTTTATTGTCAACATAATCTCTAGCTATTTTCGTCCGTTCCATATCGACTAAAAATTTCTTAATATATTCGCGAAACATTTCCTGTTCTTGGCTTAAAGAGAAATCCATTTTTTCACCCTCTTATAATTTATTTACCAATATCCTTTGGCAAGCCTAAAATTCGCTCAGCAATTGTATTCTTCTGAATTTCGCTCGTACCGCCTCCAATTGTTTGACCAAAGGAATATAAATAATTTTTTTGCCAATACGAGTCACCATATATAGCATCCTTTTTCCATAAAAGGCCCTGGTGTCCTTGAATAGAAATGGCTTCGGCGAATAATTCCTTAGTGTTTTCGCTAACAAAGAGTTTATCCATTGAACCTTCTACTCCCGGGTGACCTACCTTCAATTGCTTTGTTAAATTGCGGTAGTAATTTAGCAACGACCCGCGCGACTTAATATATAAATTTAGCAATCTTTTACGAACATCCGTCTTTTCAATGATCGGCACATTATCCTCTGTTACATTGCGGGCCAATTCGACCAACTCGTTGAATTGCTGTTCCAACGAAAACACCTGGGCGCCAATGCCTGTTCTTTCATGCATAAGCAACGCAATCGTTACACGCCAACCATCATCAACAGCACCGATAATTTCACTTTCATAGGCAACCGCATCATTTAAATATACCTCATTGAAATCATGCTCTCCGTCCATTTGAATAATCGGTCTAACCTCGACGCCCGGCTGATTCATATCCAGCAAAAAGCAAGTAATCCCATGATGCTTTTTCTCGCCTTTACTCGTTCGGGCAACTAAAAAGCAGCGATCTGCAAAATGCGCGAAACTCGTCCAAACTTTTTGCCCATTGATAATCCACTTATCACCATCTTTAACCGCCGTCGTTTGAACAGCCGCCAGATCTGAACCTGCATTTGGCTCAGAGTAGCCTTGACACCAAACTTCCTCACCTGTAATAATTTTTGAAATATACTTTTCCTGTTGTTCCTTGCTACCGATTTGCATGAGTGTGGGACCAACCATATGTAAGCCCACATAATTTACAAGTGGCGGTGCTTTCACACGAACCATTTCCTGATGATATATAATTTCTTCCATTAATGTTGCATTACGACCACCATGCCGCTCTGGCCAAGCAATTGCTGCCCATTTACCTTCTGATAGCTTTTTTTGCCAGTCTCTTAAAAATTGTCCTTGCTCTTGTTGATCTTCCGGCATTTTAAAGGAGCCATCCATCCAGCCCTCCGGCAGATTATTTTCCAGCCAGTCGCGAAGCTCCAGACGAAATTGTTCCTCCTGCTTCGTGTATGAAAAGTCCATTGATATTCCTCCCTTTTAAAGAATTTAGGCGAATACCCACTGTGGAATCGAGCGCTCCTCAGTAGC
The DNA here is from genome assembly GCF_014836935.1 of Solibacillus merdavium. Lineage (GTDB taxonomy): Bacteria > Bacillota > Bacilli > Bacillales_A > Planococcaceae > Solibacillus > Solibacillus ferritrahens. Next base: position 64,509 of record NZ_JACSPW010000008.1, read on the forward strand.
CTCTACCCAAACCATTTTCACTTTTGTTCCGATTGAAACTGTCTCAGCATTGCCATTAAGGACATTCGCAATAATCTTAATGTCAGGGTAATCCTCCAAATGGACAACAGCGATTACGGTCGGTAAATCGTTTTGGAATCCCGGCAAGAATGGTCTATGTGAAACGATATACGTATAAACCTCACCTGTAATATTTGATCCTAAGTTCTCCCAAGTAACCTCTATGCTTCCGCAGTTTGCACAGCTTGGACCAGGTGGGTGATTGTAAATCCCACATGTATTACATTTTTGTACATTCAGTTCATGACGATCCGCCGCATCCCAGTAAGGTGCATTATAGGTATTTTTCAATGGAATTGGCTTTTCATAAATTACTTTCGTTTCTTCGTTCATAGTCATTCCTCCTATTTACATAAAATCATTGCACCGGCAACATCAGGACCTGTCCATCCCGTACAAATTGCCAGTTCAGTATCTTCTACTTGTCGATCTGTTCCTTCATATTCACGTCGGACTTGGCGCACAATTTCCAATACATTATTCATCCCATGTGTATAGCCTTCAGAGAGCATGCCACCTGCTGTATTAGTAGGAAGCTTCCCATCCATTCGAAGGTTTCCGGCACTTACAAAATCCCCGACCTCACCTTTCGGTGCAAGGCCATAAGCTTCCAGCTGACGTAAAACGACCCAACTAAAGCAGTCATAAATTGACGCAACTTTAATATCCTCCGGAGAAACACCCGCCGCCTTATATAATTGAGGGGCAACATAATCAGCTGCAACTTCATCAATATTTTTCCAATAGTGTGCGTGGGATACAACTTCCCTTGCAGCCATGCCTAAAATTTTTACAGGTACGGACTTACAATCTTTCGCCCGCTCTGTTGAAGTGACGATAATGGCATTCGCTTCATCCGACTCCAGGCAGTAGTCATGCTTTGTAAATGGTGAACTTAAATGTGCCGTTTTCATGTATTCTTCCATCGTTAATGGCTTCCCGTAGAAAAACGCCTTCGGATTTCGCTGCGCATGCTCATAAAAGCTTGTGCATACATGCCCTAAATGTTCTTGTGTCAAGCCGTTTAGGTGCATATGGCGCGTGGCAAATAATCCGAACCATTGCCCTGGGCTACCTGCTCCGTACGGAATAATAAAGCTTCCGCCATCAAAGCCGTTTTGAAGAGCATCAATACTAAAACCGCCCCCACCCATACGTACGCCAGAGCGTCCATTCATCGAGCGGTAAATAAGTACGGTATTTACCTGACCTGTTTCGATTAAACCAATGGCCTCTGCGATTAATAGCTCGGTACTGCTCCCGCCCCCGAACATTTCTTTTACTACTTTAGGACGTACACCTAAATATGTCGCTACCTGATGCGGACTGCAGGAATCCATTTCTGAATAACTCATGAACCCGTCGATGTCTTTTGCTTCCAAACCTGCATCTGCTATCGCAACTCTCGCCGCTTCCAATGCTAATTCTAATGGGGTAACCCCTGAATTTTTCGAACGATTGCTCTCACCTACACCAACTATGGCATATTTTTCGCGAATTTTTTCCATTAAGTTCACTCCCTCTATGTTAAAATTGGATAACTGCCTCGCCCGTTCCAACAACTTCACTGATGTCTTTTACGGCGAATAATTTCAGAACAACTTCCGTCTTCCCGTCAACTTTATTTTTTTCCTTGACGATTCCTTTACACACAATTTCATCTTCAGGAAACGTCATTGCACCAAAGCGCATTTTAAAATCGATTACCTGGCCTTCATTATTAGCAATTTTATTCACGTATTCTCCTAAAAAACCCATAATAAGCATTCCATGTGCAATCACGCCGTTTAAACCTATTTTTTGGGCAAAGGCATCATCGGTATGCAAGGGATTAAAATCGCCAGAAGCGCCAGCATATTTTACAAGCTGAACCTTTGTTACCTTTTCTTTCTTATATTCAGGAAGGTTGAGCCCTTCCACTAATTGACTCAGATCAATCATATTAATCTATCCTTTCTTTGAGAGATATTTAATTCGTTACTAATGGTCGGTACAGAATATTTGTACGGCTCGTTACAATATGCTCTCCGTTTTCGTCGTTAATTTCTGTATCGAGCAGAATGAATTCCATCGCGCCGTTCTTTCCATCCTTTTCATATACATCCGTTACCTTCATGTGGCAATATAATGTCTCTCCTGCACGTATTGGGCGGCTATATTTAAATTGTTGCTCTCCATGTAGCATTCTTCTGTAATCGAGTCCTAAATCAAACTTGTCATTTTCATCGTCCGGCTTTACGGCAATAGGAAAAGTCAGCGGTGCTATTATCCCTTTATAAGGTGTTTTTTTCGCATACTCCTCATCCGTATAAAGCGGATTCGAATCACCAATAGCCTGTGCAAATTGTCTAATATGACGCTGCTCCACCTTAAAGGTAAAGGGGTTTCCTGTTTTACCAATTAAATGTTTTAGTTCCATGGATTTATCCTCCAATCAATTCCTTCTTAATATTCTCCTCAGCGATAACAATCATCGCATCTACAGCCTTGATACCTTTTTCGTAAACAATCAGTGGATTTATATCCAATTCCTTAATTTTATCCTTATGATCCATCATTAACTGAGAGACTCTTAATAGCACATCAACAATCGCTTCTTTATCAGTCGGCGCCTGACCTCGAGCACCGTCTAAAATGGTCTTAGCCTGCAGTTCTTCGAGTAGCGCATAGGCATCTTTTCTACTTAATGGAGCTACCTTAAAGGAAATATCCTTAAACACCTCGACAAAAATCCCCCCCAGGCCTGCCATAATTACCGGACCAAATACTTCATCACATTTAGCGCCAATGATAATTTCCGTTCCTTTTGGTAGCATCTCCTGTACAGATACGCCATTTAAAATGGCAGTTGGATTATAGTTTCTTGCATTACTCATAATTTCATCGAAGGCCTGAATCACCTCATCTTCCGAAGAAATATTCAGTCGAATCGCATCTGCCTCCGTTTTGTGGGGGATGTGCTGTGAATCAATTTTCATAACAACCGGGAACCCTACTTGTTGCGCCCTTTCTATGGCTTCTTCCTGCGAATTCACCACAAAGCGCTGTGTCGTCGGAATGCCGTATCTCGCTAAAATTTCACTTGCCTCTGACTCACTTAAAGTGGCATTAGGTGTTAACAAGTCTACTACGTTCTCATGAGCAAAAACTTCTTCCATCTCATTTGGCTGATACCTATCCAAAAACTGCCCATATTCTACCAATTGCGCTAATGCACTTACTGGATTCAAAGCCCCCGATACTACCGCTATTTCATTTTCAACTAATATAGGTGTTGTTTTTGGATATGTGATGTCTCCTAATGGGAACGGGAAAAAACAAATGAATTTATCGCTATTTTTCGCGACTGTCATAAACTCTTGGAAATACTTATTGTGCTCATCCCAACTATGCGGAAACTCCGTAAGGATAATGTTATCAACTTCCGGACTATTAACGAGTACCTTAAGCGTATCTAGGAAAAACTCCGTATTTGCAAAAGATGCTGCTGCAGTTAGGTCAATCGGATTGGAAACGCTTGCATAATCCGGTAGAGATTTTCGCATTTCTGTCTTTGTTTTTTCAGAGAGTTCTACAATATTCAACCCATAGGATTCACAGCGATCTGCTTCATTTATGCCCCGGCCACCGGAACTCGTAATAATCGCTGTATTTCTGCCCTTTGGCAATCGGTTCGGATTAAACAATTTTGCAAATGCAATAACATCCTCCGAATCCTCTACACGAATAATGCCATTTTGCCTGAAGAATGCATCGTAAATTTTATCGGATCCAGCAAGTGCACCCGTATGAGAAGCGGCCGCCCTACTCCCAGCATCACTGCGTCCTGTTTTCATCAGCACAATTGGCTTTCTCTTTTCCAAAGCCTTGAGTGCAGCCAGTTTCAGTTTTTCAGGGTTTTTAGCCCCTTCGATATATCCGCTAATAACCTCGATTTCGTCATCATTGACCATATATTCGATATAATCTTCCAACGTTGTGTCCATTTCATTTCCACTGCTAATAAAATAATTAAAATTAACGCCATGCTGTGCAGCTGCCATATAAGTTAAAACACCGAACGCTCCGCTTTGCGAAACATAGCCAACCCCTCGCTTGCCAGTCATTGGTACCCATAGCACCGAGGATGAAAATGTACCGATCAAACCATTCGATGTATTGACTAAACCAACACAGTTTGGACCGAGTAATCGAATATTATTTAATTTGGCAAATTCCGCCAGCTCAAGTTGCAATTTCTTTCCTTCTTCACCAGCCTCTGAAAAACCAGAAGCAAAAATGATGGCAGCTTTTACTTTTTTCTCTGCGCATTCGATTAGCCCGTTTTTAATCTGGTCATAAGCGATACAAAAAATAACGAGATCAATAGAATTTGGTACATCTGTGAGGGATGAATAGCTCTTTAAGCCCGCAATCTGATCGGCTGTAGGATGAATCGGAAATATTTCTCCCTGGAATTTCCCATCGATCAATGCTTGAAGCTGAATGTTGCCGATTTTGTACTTATTTTCCGATGCACCTAACACTGCGACCGATTCAGGGTAAAGTAACGGCTTAATTGATTCATAACCTTTTACATTTTGAGTCATTTACATTCCTCCTAAAATGTTATTAGATGATTCATCTATGACCAAATCATACATTTTGTATTTTCCTTATACAGAAAATTCAGATTAATAAAGTAATACAGTTATTAAGTTGTCAATATACTGAAATAATTCGTTTAAAGACTAGTGTCCGTTGACATTGAAAAATTACATAATAAATTTACGTTCATTCCAATCCCGACTTCTAATCATGGTAGTCTCGACTTAGATACTATGTAAGCGCATTCATTTATTATGTAAAAGAAAATAAAAAAAGCCTCCGTATACTTAACGGAAGCCTTAGTCAAATCGTTCTAACCAATTCAATATTTTCTTTTGTATTTTAGGGGAGCCCGCTACGAGTCCTCGTTCAATTTTATTCAAATACGAGGCGGAAATTTCAATTTCTTCTGCTACACTTGTTAGCGTGAGATTTTGACTTATACGCACTTCATGGATCCGCTGTACGAGTTCCGCCTGATAACTAGTCTGCATATCATTACTTGCCGTAATCGACTTCACAGGTTTTTTTACCCTTTCAATCGATCGGTAATGTTCTTTTACTTCATGAACTGGGTCAATCATGATGGCAGTATTTAGCCAATACTTTAGCCAGCCTTTACCTTGGGCAATATTTTCATCCCAATTAACATAGTACCAATCGGCAATAATTTTATCTTCCGCTAATTTATCCAAAGCTCTTTCAAGCCTCTCTCTGGTACGTACTGGCAGCCGGTCATTCACCTCTTCACCACATGCATCCAGTAGCGTATTCACCCGGTTTAATTGCTGGTAGTCCCCTTTATATGCCTGCGTTCTCCATCTCCAACTTAAATAGCGGCATAACTTTTTCTCAAGATGGAATCGCGCTGCATGATATTGCATTGCTTTTAATGGAAGCAACGCCATTTGACGTTTCGAGGAGGTTAAATATTTCGCAAATACTTTATCTACTGTAAATGTAAAGGACTTACTACAAGTTTCCTCATTAACCTCATATTCCTCTCCCATCGCATTTTTAAATAGAAACGTTCTGCCTTGGACTTCTACTTGAATCGGCTTATTATTTTTATACATAACTGTCTTATCGATTGTCAGCCACAGACTTTGAATAACCTTTAATGAATTGATTACCTGTTCCTTCTGTTTTGCTTCAAAGCCTCCCCGCCGCCCATCTCCACCTAATTTTGCACGAAGTCCTCTCATTATTAAAATATCTCTTAATTCAATCTCGACAATGTCCTCTGTATTTTTTGCTAGCTGTAAATATAGGTGACAAAGAATATCCAGCACATCAACATCCATAAGTGACATCTGTTGTGCAATATTTGAGGCACTTTGCTGATTATTATCATATGCCGAATTAATATCTTGTCTATCGTTAATTAACGGAATTATTTGAATATTCCCGTTGGTATTTCCCTTCACAAAAGAATATTTCGGCCACATAACCTCTTTATCTATCTTAAAGTTCTGTTTGTAAATCGCTTCCCTCACCACATGATAGGCTACATTATTCAAAACATAGGCATAGTTAGAAATAAATTTCAGCTGAGGTGCTTCATTATTCTCAGCAACCGTTTTAGACTGTTCTATCACGCTTTCTATTTGTAAATAGGCTGAAATATTATTATTCAATTCATTAATAAGCCTTCGCTGCCATTCTTTCAAATAAAGATCGACAAGATTACTAAATTTCCTAATAAATGATTTATTAATACTTAAATTAAAGCGCAACAACTCAAAAAATGTGACATTCAGCTCTTCACCCGATAATTCCTTTATGCCCCTAATCCCATTAATTAGAAACATTTCTTCCAAAATTAAAGTTTTCAACTGATTCCGAATCCAAACATAAAAATTATCCCATGTTTCCTCTTTCCCTAAAAAAGTCTCATTCTGAATAATTACCTTCGTTTTTTCGATGGAATTCTCCAATAATTCATCGTTATTCAAAATCGCATTACTTTCCTGTGTATTATGAGCTACCATATAAAAATTAATAGATATCGCCATTTTTTCAATTGTTCGTTTTCGCGACTGTAGTCTGATTTTGTAAAATAACTCCTCATTTTTGGCATATTCATCCCCATCTACAATATAACTAGGAGCATTTATACTACCTTCATCCTGCTCCACGTAGACAATGGACTCATCCATAATATGCCTGTCGAAAAATAAACTATAATTCTTCTTACCAATATTATAATCACTTATAAATAGAACATAGAAATCCTTAATTTTGTGCTTTTCTTCTGCCATTATATGTTCCAAATACGCCTGTGTATTTTCACTATGAGCATAATCAAACATAAAACCCCACCTACCTCATATAAAAAAGTAGTTAATACGAGTATAATTTTAACATATTTAAGAATGTTTTGTAATATAAAAAGAGTGCAGCTGTTTATAACCCATTTATCATCGCCGCACCAATATTTTTTTAAATTTTTTGATAGATTTTCACTTCTCTTTACTATATATTTTGATAAAGGGGGTGATTAAATGTTCAATCCAAGCATCCTGCAGGAAAACAATCCATTTTATGAAATTGACGTTTTTTTCGGAGTTGAAGAGTATCCATCGTTTGTATCGATTATTTTGGACAAGGAAAAATGTTCGGTAACTATTTCATTAAACGAACCTGAAAATGAATTCGCGGAGATAACATTGGAGGATAACGTAGAAATAATACGAGTAACATTCGAAAGTTTATACGCTGCAACCGAATACTATAATAATATGAGAAATCCTATGAATATTAATAACATTGTAAAAAATTACAAAAGCAAGGAGCAATAATCGCATCATGAACTTACATACGTAAAGCCATCCACATATAAGATGTGGATGGCTATTTTTATTGGTCAGCAGATTTTGCTAAGCTTTTACTGTGAAAATGTCGCAGCATTTACAAATGGCTTTGTGGTGTAGTTTGAATTGTAGATTTCTTGATCATTTACTACCGCGCTTTTTTATCCCGTTCGGCAAATAATAAGAAAGATTATTTGTAATCATTCTGCCAACCCGGAAACCGTTCACTGCAGGCTTTCCAAAAGCCCCTTTGCACAGGGTCCAGTCCATTATAAAAGTTAATACGCAGTGATTTTGCCTGCGTAAAGTCAGCATGATTCATCACTTGAAAATGGATATGGGGCTCAGAGGAATAACCTGAGTTCCCACAAAATCCTAGTAGTTGTCCAGTTTTTACACTATCGCCTACATTTACACAAATCGAATCCTTTTTAAAGTGAGCAATCATGCTATATTCGTTATTTTCGTGCACAATGATGCAATAGTTACCTAGAATATTGGTTTCATCCTTTTCCCCTGGTACATTATCTATTATTGAATCCATTACTTTTAATACAGTGCCATCAGCAGGTGCTACTACTTCAGCTCCAAATGCAAAGTAATTTTCATTTTTTAATGGGGCATCTTTGTATGTTTGGTGATTAACCATTTTTACTAAGTTATATGCATATCGTTGTTGTTCAAATGGGTAATGGTAGTTTACAAATTCATTCGTGCCTCCCCAAATAACAAACCATTCATCTGTAATCGGCATCATGTATTTATTTTTTGTCCTTATTTGATTACTCATTGGACATGTTTCAAACGGTTTTAAGTATAGCCCCTGAATGACATCTTTATCATCAAAGACTAAAATCACCGCCTTTGTTTGTGCGTCATCTACCCATATATACCGGTACAAGCCACAAATAATATTGGACGCGATACACGTATATTGACTCACACCATTATTAAACTTACTAGACAGTTCTAAGAATTGTTCAAAGGATACAAGTTCCTGAAATGAAATGGAAGTATTTTCATAGATTATTTTAAAATTCCTTTGTAAAAAAAATTCACCAAATCTTTCCTTTAGTTGGTAATTCATATACAAAAAAACACCCCCAAAAATTAATCTGAATTATAAGAATATTTTAACAAATAAAGTCACTCTTGTCATGGTATTTAAGAATTCACAAAGATAAAAAAAGCTTAAAAATAGTGAAATCTGTCTATTGATTATTTTAATATAGGGATTAAAAATTCGCCAAACTTTGTTAATCATTTGATATAAGCACTTTTCACTATTTTAAATAGTCAAATAAAAAAAAATACCCAACAGGGAAGACTTTTGTCAGGTCCATCTGATTGAGTACCTTTTTAAGCTTTTTGTTAGTACATAATTATCCAACTGATAAAAAGTACAACAATCAGCATTATTTTGTACTTTTCTACTCTTAAAATATTCAAATTGGGAACTTGCCGTTTCATCGGTAACCAGACACTGAAACCGTAACCAACTGCAAATAGTATTAACAGCGGCTTATACAACGGCCCAATCGTATTATGATACCAAAAAAGCAATCCTAAAATAGTTAAATTGATTGTAATGGAAACTCCTAGGCCGCGTACTTTTGTGGGCCGAACAAGCTGACGTCGATTGTAATAAACTGCAGTAAAAGCATTCATGAGCAGCACTGCTACAGCGATCCATATGACCGGAAACTGTACTTTATAATGCGCATCAAACAAATCCGAATAAATCGCCGTTGGATACTGTTCATATCCAGGATAGTAAAGATTATTATCAATATCATATAAATAATTCCACGACAACTCATATTGACGTTGCTCCCCGTTTTTAAATAAGACAACAATATCATATTGCTGATCATACTTTTCAGGAGCCGAAATTGTCGGGAGATCCGATAAATTCTCAAATAAAGTCACAATACTAGGAGTTGTTATATTTTCTACACCCATATAATTTGTTGATAATTTCCCCCTAAACCCCGTTTCTCCAAGGTGTTTATACGAGGTGATTTTAGCAATTTCACCTGAGGCTGCCTGATTTATTTGATTACTGGATGTATAAAATAAAAATAGGGCGATGAAACAAATAGCGGCGACGACGCCCAATTCTCGGAGAGGTTTCAATGAAATAGGCTCTTTTACTGGTTGATCTTTTATTTTGTTTAATATCGTTTGTTTTAATCGTTCATTTTCGGGAATTTTGTTTAACTCTTTTAATCGTTCATCAAGCTTCATCGATTTCCCCCCCTAAAAGCTGTTGCAATGCCTTCATTGCACTTCGCTGTGTATTGGCTATTTTCATAGCCGGTAAACCCATAATGTCACATGTTTCCTGAATCGAGAGCTCTTCAATTTTGCGGTAAATGATGACTTCACGCTGCATGGGCTTTAATTGTTGAAGTGCTTCATATAATTGCTTCCGCGATTCCTCCAGCATTAGCCATTCATGTGGCACATAAATGAATTCCTGCTGTTCCGGAGCACTTTTAAATGGCAGCCATTGAATTAATGCCTTTTTCCGGTAATAGTCATAAACAAGATTTCGGGCGACTTGCCTTATATAGGTTTGGAAATTAGCAACGTTTTCTGTATTAGATTTATAAATCCGTAAAAAAGTATCCTGCGTCAAATCTTCGGCAAGTTGCGCATTTGATACCATATACCGTATGTATTGATATGTTTTATGAAAATGTAGCTCATACAACTCATCAAAGTCCATCCCTTTCACCTCTCTTATTTATATAGACGAACGAAACGAAAAAATTTGTAAGTAATTATAAAAAATTTATAAATTACAATAAAGGCTTTTATTAATCATTGTAGAATAAGTGAAGAATGGTCCAAAATGAATGACTGGAGTTGATCTAAATGGTAAATAAAATCAAGGATCTATTTACACCGAGACTACTCAGCTGTACAAACTGCGCAGGTAAAATTGAAGAGGGTGACCGTTTTATCGCTCATATTACAATGCCTGCAGAAAAGAAAATGCTTGTCTCAAGAATGGATCAAGCCATTGCCAGAACGGCAAATCGTGTAATCTGTGAAAAATGTCAGTAACACTAAAAACTCGCAAAAAAGCGTATTCGACGACCAAATCGAATGCGCTTTTTTATATATTATGTTTAACCCTTCTAGGAGCATGACATTGGAAACTATCATTTTATTTTACTTGTTTTGATAATCTTCCAAATCAGTACGACGAACAGCACAATCAGAATCACAAAGAACGGCCAGCCTATTACAGCGTCATCACCTAATGCTATGGCAACTGTTCGATATACTATGTAGGCAAATAATATATTAATTATATTTCGCATATAATTTAATGTTTGGCGACTGTTTTGATAGAAGGCTTCACGATTAGATTCGTTCAGTCTTTCAGGGTAATTATGTGATTGGGGAAATTTTTCAAATACCATTAAAAAGAAATGCATCGCAATAGCAATACCCGGTAAAATTAAAAGTTCCATTTTAGAGCCCCAACGATCAACATTACCACTGCCGTCAAAATGGGCCGGAACTTCATTTGGCATGTCTCGCCAGTTCATCACTAATATTGTTAACATAACGGCCAATGCCACATAGCCAATAATATCCATCACCCATTCCGATCTCTTTTTTGTTATGTCGATTTTAGGTTGCTTTAGATTACTCATATTCTTTCACCTCATTCATTTATTCTCCGATGCTTTTTATAACCGTAATATGGCTGTATCCGTTATACTTAAACTTACTAATCCTATTGATAGGAGAAAAACAACACATGCTACTTGATATCATTCAATTTTTACGGGAAATCGACCAGGTCATTTTTTATTACATAAAAGAGCTCGGCTTATATATTTATTTACTATTATTTGCGGTCGTTTTCTCAAAAACTGCCTTTGTCATATTAACGTTCCTGCCGGGAGACAGTACGGTTTTTACGAGCGGTACATTAGCTGCGATTGGCAAACTTGATTTAATTACATTACTCATTATATTTATTGTCGCAACAACACTTGCTGATAGCAATAACTATTTAATTGGTAAAATCGTTCGAAAAATTCCGGAAAGACGTAACCTATTTATGCGTTTTATTTCCGAAGAAACGACTGATAAAGCGTTAAATTTTTTAAAGGAATATGATCGTGTTGCCATTACCTTTTCCCGCTTCGTTCCATTAATGCGTACGATGACGCCTTTTATATGCGGTTATTCAGGGTTATCCTACGCGACATTTTTACGCTACAACTTTATTGGCGCAACGCTTTGGACTGTTGTCTGGCTTGGTGGCGGATATTTACTCGGAAATATTCCTTGGGTAGAGGATAATATTGTATTAACGTTAGCTATTATTTCGGTAATTGTTTTTGGTTTTACAGGATACGCCTACTTAAAACAATTTAAAAAGAAAATTGCCTTAAAATGAGAAAAGGAGCTACTATCATTATGATCAATGATACGCTCCTTTTTTTAGTAGAACACGTATACTAAATTATACGTTTGTTTGTTCTTCTTCTTGCATTTTGTGCAAATACTCAATGATTTCGCGCATGCCCTCAAGTGAGTGAACGAGAATTCCAGGATCAATACAGGAAATCATGCGGTTTTCCAAATTCGCAACAGCTGTAAAATATTTCGTCTTATTATAATTGACAAGTCCCAGTTGCGTTAAAACGCCCTCTTCAAAATCAATAATTTCCTTCGCATCTACTACTAATAGACCGTAGTTGATCATCTCCGTTTTTAATACGATCACTTTTAAGTTTTTCGTATCTGTTGGACGGTTATATAAGATAGACTGAAAATCAATAACCGGCGTAAGCTCCCCACGAATCCGTGAGAAACCTAATAAATATTTCGGTAAGTGCGGTATAGGTGTTACGCGCTCCAATTTTTCAATAGAGACCACTTGATCTACTGGTACGGCATACTCTTCTGTTCCACATAAAAATACGACTGCTTTTTCAAATCCCATAAATACCCACCTCTTATTTCAACGTTTCGATAATAATCGCTTCTAATAAATCAGCCAGCTTTTCCAATTCTTCTACCGGCATTCTTTCGTTCGTTGTATGAATTTCCTCATAGCCTACCGATAAGTTTACTGTTGGAATCCCAAAGCCTGCAATGACATTTGCATCACTACCGCCACCTGAAATACCTAACTGTGGTGTGCGATCAACTGCCTCTACTGCAGCCTTTGCAATTTTAACCACTTGATCATCTTCTGTTACACGGAAGCCAGGGTACATTAATTTTACTTCGACTTCTGCACGTGCACCGTTTTCTTTAGCGACACGCTCGAATGTCTCTTTCATATGTGCTGTTTGTGCATTTAATTTTTCTTCATCGATTGAACGTGCTTCAGCTAAAATATTTACTTCATCACAAACGATATTCGTCGCCTGTCCGCCTTCAAAGCGACCGATATTTGCAGTCGTTTCTTCATCCAAACGACCAAGGTTCATTTGAGCAACAGCTTTTGCAGCAACAGTAATCGCGGAAATACCTTTTTCCGGTGCAACACCCGCATGCGCCTTTTTACCGATTATTTTAGCAAAAACTTTCGCCTGGAAAGGGGCTGCTACTACGATGCCGCCTACTTTTCCGTCACTGTCTACCGCAAAGCCGTACTTCGCGATAATTTTCGAAGGATCCAGTTCCTTTGCACCGACCAAGCCGCTTTCTTCACCAGCAGTAATAATGAATTGAATCGTACCATGTGCGATATTCTTTTCTTTTAAACGACGTGCCATTTCAAATAATGCGGCCATACCTGCTTTATCGTCCGCGCCCAAAATAGTAGTGCCGTCCGAATAAATATAGCCGTCTTCACGAATTTCAGGCTTAATCCCTTTCCCTGGCACAACTGTGTCCATATGTACTGTGAAATAAATTGGTTCGATGGATTCGTCGCCTTTTAATGTAGCGATAATATTGCCTGCGCCATGACCATTGCGTGTATGGGCATCATCCTGGTATACTTCAAAACCCATTTGTTCCAATTTTTCAACTAATACAGGTGCAATGATTTCTTCGTGCTTTGTTTCAGAATCAATTTGCACTAATTGTAAAAACTCTTCTACTAAACGATTCATATTCCATAACTCCTTTTAACTAAACAAGTTTACGCTTTATTTTACGCCTCTATTTTTGAAAAAACAATGAAAGATCATCGGCATTCAGTATTGCTTGTTTTTGTTTTATAAGCTCTGTTTCTTTTCTTGTAGCAATATTGAACTTTTGCTCCAACTCAGTAATTGTATTTGCAACATCATCCTGCACACGTGAAATTTGGTTCATGGACGTCGTAATTTTCGAGTGGATTGACCAATCAGTGAAAATATTATCGAAAAAGTAATCGGTGAACATGACAAAGCCGTCTGTATCAATAATAAGGGCATCCTGGCGAATTTCCTTCACATCTAGCAACTCATTTTGGAAGCGTTGTAATGCAATTTGTGCACCATGTAAATAATTATTGGATTCTTTTAATTTATCGTGCTTCATCATAGTAGCCATGAATCCACCGCCTAAAAACGTATCCCATGTTGAATAGGATTTGGCATCATTTAGCGCATATCCGGCATCTGTCAGTTTATTTAACGCATGATTCCCCGCGTCGATTGCTTCTTTTATTTCTTTCACTAGCTGCCTACATAAAAGCTCCTGGTCGGTAATACTCGTAAGCTCCGCTGCGATATGGGCTGCATGTTGCTGTAGCCACTGCTGCTTTTGATCATTAATTTGCTTTAATTGCTGTCCCACATAGGATTCATTGATTGCATTTAATTTATGAATCAAGTCAACATGATCGTCCTGCAAATCTTCATATGATAATTGAGCTTCCGTAAGCTTTAATTCATTGACAGCTACACGGTCTAGATTTTGCTCAATCAACTCATCCTTTTTCCCTGACCATCCACGGAATAAGTTGATAAATGAAAAGTTATCCAGCTTATTTAATTGTTGTCGGGCATTTTGTAGGTCCAATTGATGACGATCTATCTCTCGCTTCGCATGGGAAAGGAGTTTTTCCACATTTTCAATTTTTTTATGTAGCTTCTTCGCTTCAAGCAACTGTAATTGATACTCCTCAGAAAGTTGATGCAATTGCTGCCATTCCATACTTACCGCCTCCTATAATGTAATCGTACCTTCTAGTCCTCATCCTCTTCAAAAAGCTCTTTCAGCATCTTCTCCCGGTGCTTCAAAAAATAGGAGGTAATTTGATAATGCTCAGTTTGTTCATATTCGACCTGTTCAATGCCATGTTCGTCAAATTGGTATATAACTGCATTCGGAAACCCTAGTAAAATCGGAGAATGAGTCGCAATAATAAACTGTACATTCCCCTCTTTTACTAAGTCATTTAATAATGTTAAAAAAGCCAACTGTCGAGCTGGTGACAACGCGGCTTCCGGCTCATCCAGTAAATAAATGGCCTGTTCTGTAAAACGATGCTGAAAAAGTGAAAAGAACGATTCCCCGTGAGATTGATGATGGAGCGATTTCCCCCCATATGCTTTGTAGCCGTTCATATCGGTTTCATCTAAGTGGGAAGCAAACTGATAAAATGTTTCGGCACGCAGGAAAAAGCCGTTTGTCACTTTTGGCCACCATGAAAGTTTCACAAATTCTCCAAGCGCAGATTCAGCTTCATGCACCTCATACGCCTTATAATTTTGTGTACTTCCCCCTGCTGGATTGAAGCCAATTTGATCTGCAATCGCTTCGAGTAATGTCGATTTCCCCGCACCATTTTCGCCGACAAAAAAAGTAACCGGTACATCGACATCCAACTCATTCATATGACGTATAAATGGAATTGAAAAAGGATATTCACTATAATCAGGGATTTGATCTTTTTTTAATTTGATCGTTTTTAAAAACATAGGTCTACTCCTTCGAACATTGCTGTAAATTTCACTTCGTTAACTTTCTGACGACAAATACACTTCCTCAAACGGCTGAATAATTACAAAACCTTCTCCTGAAAACGCCATTTGAATCGATTCATTGCTCCCTCTGCCAATAAGCGTACGAAACGTGATATCTGTTACAAATTCCGGCTTTAAGTTACCAGACCAGGCTACTGTGGCGTTCGGATCGGTATAAACCGTCTCACCAGGCTTTACGATCAATGTTAATGGTTCAAAATGGGTAGTAATCGCTACTTTCCCTTTACCTTTTAACGTCACATTAAACAATCCGCCTGCCATCATCCCGGCCATTTTACGCATTAAATGAATATCCCATTGAATAGTAGGTTCAAAAGCTAGCAAGTCATTGCCATTGACACATAAACTTTCATTTTGTAAATCAAAGATTGTCACCTTTTTCCCTTGGTCCGCTAAATAGAGGCGCCCCTTACCTTTTGCCTTCATCAGCTGTGTACCCTCACCAGTCAGCGCCTTTTTAAACATTTTTGACATACCATGCTCAAGCATCCGCTCACGTTCAAACTTGATAGTGCCCACATACGCAATCATCGCGCCCATTTTTGACCATACTTCCCCGTTCAAATTCACCTCTAGCACACGCTCTGTTTCCAGTTCAAAAAAATCATTTTCTAGCTGGTCCTGCTGTGTTTTATTCACAAAATCACGAATGGAATAGTTCCCCATCAAAAAACCTCCCTTTTTATAATCTACGGATTAAAAGTGGTATAAGTTTCGAATTTTCTGCATTTTATAATTTAATAGTATGATTTCGTTTTGTTATTACTACCACTTCATTTAAAAATCCATTACAATGAAAAAAAAGAGGTGACAACGATGGAGTATCGACGTGAAATCGGATTAGTATATTCAGTTGACGAAGCAATGGCAAAGCTCAATTATATTCGTGCACACGGCTTTTCTGAGCATGAAATCCATCTATTTGCTAAAGATATCCGTCCTCTTCATTCTTTAAAAATGTATACCGAAATTAACATACACGCTGCTGGCAATTGGGTCGATCAGATGATCAGCTTGATTACAGGTCAAAATATATATGCGGTAAGCTTACGCATTTTGCAGCTTACACAAGAGGAAGTCGCTCATTATGGTCACGGAATCGAGCAAGGGGGTATTTTTCTATTTGCTGAGCACGAGCATCCTTACGAAAAGGAACCGGTAAAACAAAGGGTTCCAGTTAATATCCCCAATGTTGTGGACTAGACTACAAAAAACTGCCGTTATTTATAATAAAATTAAATATTAATGAACCAGCTATCAAAATACCGACAACTATATTCAACAAAATAACTAGTCGTTTCGGGAAAGGTATTTTTAGTAACGATGCAATGGTCCAGTGAATAACACTGTAAACAAATTGCACAAGTAAACTGCCCAATGTATAGAAGGCAATATAAAACAGACGTCCACTATTCGATATATCTCCCGGCGGTGCATCTGCTGCAATGAATAAAAGCATGCCCATAAACAGTTCTGATAAAAGGTGGCAAAAGTAGCCGATAAAGCAGATCATCGCCGAATACAATAAAAAATTTATTACCTCTTTTAATTTCAACATATCACCCCAAATCGTATGTATTTAATCATATTAAACGGAAATAATCCGCATGACCTCGAATGAGCAGTTTCCCATCATCCGGTGTAACCCAGAAATAACGGAATACCTTACCATCTTCTGCTCCACCACCAGTTGGTTCATAGTTCCATTCATCTTGGGTTTCATCTATATTCAACCGATAAAAGTATCGGTGATGAATCACGCCATCATCATTTTCCCAGAAGTCGTCAATGAGATATTGAATGTCTGTAAAATCAATCAACCCTGTCTCCTCTTCCATTTCACGCTTCACTGCATCAACAGGCAGCTCCCCATGCTTTACGGTTCCTTTAGGAATTTGAATACCCGCTTCCTTTACCGGATGCTGAAATACTAGAATTTGAGTCTTCCCATCCACCAGTCTCGTTACGTATCCGTACGACTTTTTGATAATCGGCCAATGTATGACTTTTTCCATTAACTCAATCATGAAACTATCTTTAGCTTGTTGGTAACTGGACGTATCATTTGGAAATTTAGTTGCAAGTTCTATTTTCAATTGTCCGTATTTACGTGCTTGCTCGAGATGATTCATTAAATAATATTTAAATTGTAAATGCTTATTAATATTTTCATGACCAGCAGAATAAATATGCACATGATGGCTTCGATTTTGGTCACCCTTTGTATAATAACGACGGCCATTAATGCCGTTTTCCCCTCGAACTTTATAGCCAAGCTTGCGCATTCTTTCATCATAAAGTGATGCCAGCTCTATATTTGATAATCCAATCACAATATCAATAATTGGTTTTGCATAGCCAATAGTCGGAATAGCCGTACTTCCAATATGATAGATTTGGATTAATTGCTCCTGAAAAATATCCTTTAACCGCTGCTCTTCTGACTCATATAATCGATTCCAATCACTTGTCCATTTACTGATGATTGTTTTTCTCATTAAATAACCCCCCCCTCTTCAAAAATAGTAATTAGAGACACTGTGGCTAGAGTCACTTGGAAAAATAGACGGAGAATTTCCGCTTATTTGGAAAATTATATACTTTATTGCCTAAATAGAGGAAAGAATTCCGCTTATTGTTCCGAAAAACATAAATCTAGGGAATTTTTCACTAAATAAACGGAAAACTTCCCCTTATTTACGCCATAATCAGCGCCACCTTTAAAATAGCCGGAAAATCTCCGCTTATTTTATTGTTGGTCGGAATCCTTGTTCAGTCTTCGCACCCACTCTAAACAAAAACACCAGCCCTCTATGAAATAAAGAGCTGGTGCCATACTATTTTATACAGTCACAATTATAGTGGAATGTTGCCGTGTTTTTTGTACGGACGGTCTTCTTGCTTCGTTGAAAGCATATCCAATGCTTGGATTAGCTTAATACGCGTTTCACGAGGATCGATAACATCGTCTACCATACCGCGAGATGCCGCAACATATGGGTTTGCGAACTTTTCTTTATATTCCTCGATTTTCGCTGCACGTGTAGCGTCTGGATCTGCAGATTTCGCAATTTCACCTGCGTGAATGATGTTCGCTGCACCAGCTGCACCCATTACAGCAATTTCAGCGTTTGGCCATGCGAATACTAAATCCGCGCCAATTGCTTTTGAGTTTAATGCTACATATGCGCCGCCGTAAGCTTTACGTAAAATAACCGTAATTTTCGGTACAGTTGCTTCTGAGTATGCATAAAGGATTTTCGCTCCGTGTCGGATAATTCCGCCGTGCTCTTGCTTAACACCCGGGAAGAAACCAGATACGTCTTCGAATGTAATAACAGGAACATTGAATGCATCACATGTACGTACGAAACGAGCTAATTTATCAGAAGAATCGATATCAAGTCCACCAGCTAAAAACTTCGGCTGGTTACAAACTAAACCAACTGATTCACCCGCGATACGTGCAAAACCAACTACGATGTTTTTCGCAAATTCTTTTTGCACTTCCATGAATGAACCTTCATCTACTACTTGCTCTACTACTTTACGAACGTCATAAGATTTCGTTTGGTCGATAGGAACGACATCAACAAGCTCTGAACGGAAGTTATCGCCTTCTGGAGCTGGCTGCTTCGGTGCTTTTTCCTTATTGTTTTGCGGTAAGTAAGATAGTAATTGCTGAATTTGTGCAATTGCTGCTTCTTCATTTTCAGCGCGGAAGTGGGCATTACCTGAAACTGCATTATGCACTTTCGATCCACCTAAACCTTCAGCAGAAATTTTCTCACCTGTAACTGTTTCAATTACTTTTGGACCTGTAATAAACATTTGAGACGTTTTATCAACCATTAAGATGAAGTCCGTGATTGCCGGTGAATAAACCGCACCGCCAGCACATGGTCCCATGATTACTGAAATTTGCGGAATAACACCTGAATAAATCGAGTTACGGTAGAAAATATGGCCGTATCCATCTAAAGAAAGAACACCTTCTTGAATACGTGCACCGCCTGAATCGTTAATGCCGATAAATGGTGTACCGTTTTTAGCAGCTAAATCCATTACTGCAGCAATTTTTTTCGCGTGCATTTCACCTAAAGCTCCACCGAATACAGTAAAATCTTGAGCGAATAAATAAATGTTCCGACCATTAATTTTACCGAAACCTGTAACAACACCATCACCAGGTCCCTCTAATTTTTCCATACCAAAATCAACAGTACGGTGTGTGATGAAAGGGTTAATCTCAACGAAAGACCCTTCATCCAGTAACATTTCAATACGTTCGCGGGCAGTCATTTTACCTTTTTCATGCTGCTTATCAATACGTGCATCACCGCCGCCAAGCTGGATTGCTTCTTTGCGGTCATATAGCTCATTAATTTTATCAAACATATCCATCGTAATTGTCATCGTTATTTATCCCCTTTTCCGCTTTTATCACATAATTCATAAAGTACACCAAATGAGTCTTTAGGATGTAAAAACGCCACTTCTGCGCCATCAGCACCTGGTCCTGGCTCGTCCGACAGCAGTCTTACACCTTTTTCACGTAATTCTGCCATGCGCTCGCGGATCCCCGTAACACCAAAAGCCACATGGTGAATGCCTTCTCCACGCTTTTCCAAAAAGCCGTGAATCGCACTCTTTTCACTCATCGGTTCGAGAAGCTCAATTTTCACATTTCCTGCATCAATGAACGCTACTTTCACTTGCTGAGATTCTACTTCTTCCATTTTTAAAAGCTTTAAACCTAGCGTTTCTGTGTAATATGTAATACGTTCTTCAATATTGCGTACAGCAATACCAATATGATCGACTTTTTCCACGATGTTTGACTCCCTTATAATAAAATTTCTATGAGGTAATTCAATAGTACTTGAGAATTCCTTCAGATTTGTTAAACTAAAATTAGTTCATTATGAAGGAGCGAAAACAATGAGCAACAAAAAATTCCAAAAGATCGTCGTTTATTCAATGGTTGTAATTATGTTAATTTCAACTGTGGCAATGGGCGTAGCAGCAATCATGTAATGGATGTTTCGTACATCCATTTTTTTTATTTCAATCCTTTAAATGATTGCTTTATAACAAGATAAGCATCCATTTCCTCAATAAACTGATACAACGATGCCATCGCAATAAACGTCTCATGGTCATTAGGCAGCGGCATTTTTGCAAACTCTTCCTTCACTTTATCTAACTTCTCCAAAAAATGACTTGCGGTATTTCCCGAATGAACATGCTCACTAAGATCCTCTATAAATGCTGCAACTAGTGGCGCCTGCTCGGTCATAACCGGCAGTGTTGTAATTTTAGGCAACACACGTTCAATAATTTCGAGCTGCTTTTCACGCATATCAAAATACATATAATATATATTTTCTTTACGTGTTAAATGGTTTTCTACATCTTTGAACGCTAGTGATTTCCCCGCATCAATCACCTTTGCTGCTTCTATCAGTTCTCTACCATCCCATAGTGAATCGCCATTTCGTAAATACACGGCAATTTCTGCCAGTATTTTCTTTAATAATGATTCAATCTTTTCACGATTGTAAAACAGGCCGTGCTGTATATCAGGCATGTACATATTAATAACTACCCCTACTCCAAAGCCGATTGCCATTAAACCCAATTCATTTAAAAGTAAATCGGTTGTAAAATCAGCAGTTAAAAAAATATGCATCATAATGACAGAACTCGATATAAAGCCTTCCACAACCCGCAGTGATACGATCGTAGGTATGAACAGAAGTAAAACAATCCCCAAAACTATCGGTGAATAACCGAATATTTCGAAAAATATGAATGCATAAGTCATACCAACCAATGTGGAAACGACTCTCGTATAAACTGCATGGAGAGACTTTCGTTTAGTTGGTTGAATACATAAAATCGTTAAAATCCCGGCCGCCGTAAAAAACTGTAAATCAAAATACTGGGCAATTGCTATCGCGATAGAAGCTCCAAGCGCTGTTTTCAGTGTACGATAGCCGATTGAAAATTTTTTCATATCGGTAGTACCCCCTTTTTATAGTAAGTGTGACAGGTGCACATTATGACACCCGTCCACTTAAAATAATCGCTTAGATTTCTTCGCAGTTCTCTTCGAAGTGTCCTTGTAGGTTAGTTACAACACTCATCGGATCATGACCTTCGATTTCAAAACGACCAACTTCACCAACAACTTGACCATCTTTTAATAAGATAAATGATGGTGATGATGGAATGTGGTCTTCACCGAAATAGTAACGAGCAGCTGCTGTAGCTTCTTTATCTTGACCGGCAAATACTGTTACTAAATAATCCGGACGTTTATCATAATGTACAGCATGTGTTGCTGCTGGACGTGCAATACCGCCTGCACAGCCACATACAGAATTCACCATTACAAGTGTAGTCCCTTTACGAGCAAACGCTGCTTCTACTTCTTCCGGAGTGCGCAGTTGTTCATAACCCGCTGCTTCCATTTCCGCACGTGCAGTCGTTGTAATTTGTTGCATAAATAAATCATAATCCATGTTCATAAGCTTTTTAGCCCCTTTCAATATTCCTTTTTACTATAGCAAGGTTACGAAAGATGTGCAAAGACTGTTGATTCATTTATTATTGTCTTCTTCACCAAATAATGCATTGACCCCCTGTGTAACGGTTAAACGTCCATGCAAAATTTCTTCCTCAAGTGAACGTACTTGCTTTTTCCGATCCGTATTTCTATAAAACGAGTCGATTAAATGGTCGGTAATCATCGTATGGAACCAATCACGTGTTTGTTCATGGCGACGTAGATTCCAATAGTTGGAATCCTTTACCGTCTGCTCAAATTCCGTTAACATGTTCCATACATCGTCCAGCCCTTTTTTCTCCATCGATGAAACCGTCAAAGCAGTACTTAACCAGCCTGGCGTTGATGGCTGCAGGAAATGAAGGATTTGCTTGTATTCCTGCATTGTCCGACGCGCTGGACGAACATTGTCACCATCTGCTTTATGAACGATAATACCGTCCGCAAGCTCCATAATACCTTTTTTCATGCCCTGCAGTTCATCCCCTGCACCCGTCAATACGAGTAGTAGGAAGAAATCAACCATGCCGCGCACATATGTTTCACTTTGTCCGACACCGACTGTCTCGATTAAGATTACATCATAGCCAGCCGCTTCACATAGCAGCATTGTCTCTCGGGATTTTTTATGGACACCGCCTAATGTCCCGGCACTCGGGGATGGTCGAACAAATGCGTTTTCCTGGCGCACTAGTTCTTCCATCCGCGTTTTATCTCCTAAAATACTACCACCCGAAAGTGACGAGCTAGGATCTATCGCCAGCACGGCTACACGCTTCCCCATTTTGCAAAGCATTGTACCAAACGCTTCAATAAAAGAACTTTTCCCCGCGCCAGGTACGCCGGTAATGCCTATCCGAATTGCATTGCCTGTATGTGGCAAAAGCTCTTGTAACAGCTTTTGCGCGTCTTCTTTATGGGTATTGTTCGAGCTTTCAATAAGCGTAATAGCTTTAGCAAGTGATGTACGGTCACCCGCTCGAACTTCCCCTGCTAAATGTTGAATATCAAGCGCTTCCTGCTTTTTTTTCCTGAATTTCTTCGGGTTTGAATAGCTCATACCATCATGACCACCCTTCACGCCATCCATGACAAATAAAGCACTTTTGTCTTGATGTGGCATCATTATTCCGCCACTTCCTCATAGCCAAGCTTCTTGTAAATTTCTTCAATAATGCGCATTGCCGAAACTGGAATCACTGTCCCTGGTCCGAAAATAGCTACAGCACCAGCTTCATATAGGAAGTCATAATCTTGAGCAGGAATAACACCACCGCAAATAACGATAATATCTTCGCGACCTAGTTTTTTCAGTTCCGCAATTAATTCAGGCACTAATGTTTTATGTCCTGCTGCAAGTGAAGAAACCCCAACACAGTGAACATCGTTTTCGTTTGCCATTTGAGCCGTTTCTTCAGGCGTCATAAACAACGGAGAAATATCTACGTCAAAGCCTAAGTCGGCATATCCCGTTGCAACAACTTTCGCACCGCGGTCATGTCCGTCTTGTCCCATTTTCGCCACTAAAATACGTGGACGACGGCCCTCTGCTTCAAGGAAGTCTTCTGTCATTTGTTTTACTTCACTAATCATTTCATCATCCGAGAAGTTTGCTGAATATACCCCTGAAATTGAACGGATAATCGCTTTATGACGACCTGATACCGCTTCAATCGCATCGGAAATTTCACCTAATGAAGCACGTGCTCGAGCTGCATCAACGGCAATAGCCAATAAGTTTTCAGAGCCATCTTCAGCTGCTTTTGTAAGACGAGCTAAATGTTTTTGCACTTCCGCTTCATCACGTGTTGCCTTCATTTTTTCAAGTCGGGCAATTTGTGATTCACGCACGATTGCATTGTCGATATCTAAAATGTCGATCGGATCTTCTTCAGCTAGACGATATTTGTTAACCCCGACAATTGTTTCTGCTTTTGAGTCGATTTTCGCCTGGCGTTTTGCCGCTGCTTCTTCAACTTTCATTTTCGGCAGACCTGTTTCGATTGCTTTTGCCATACCGCCAAGTCCTTCAATTTCCTCGATTAATTCCCATGCTTTTTCTGTCAGTTCTTCTGTCAGTTTTTCAACATAATACGAACCGCCCCATGGATCGATTACTTTCGTCATACCAGTTTCCTCTTGCAGGAATAGCTGTGTATTACGTGCAATACGAGCCGAGAAGTCTGTCGGTAAGGCGATTGCTTCATCCAATGCATTCGTATGAAGTGATTGTGTATGCCCCATCGCAGCTGCATTCGCTTCGATCAATGTACGTGTCACGTTATTAAATGGATCTTGCTCCGTTAAACTCCAGCCTGATGTTTGAGAGTGTGTACGTAGTGCAAGAGACTTTGAATTCTTCGGGTTAAACGTAGACATCATTTGTGCCCAAATACGACGTGCTGCACGCATTTTCGCGATTTCCATGTAGTAGTTCATACCGATTGCCCAGAAGAATGATAATCGTGGTGCAAATGCATCGATATCAATACCTGCTTTTAATCCTGTACGTACATATTCCAAACCGTCTGCCAATGTATACGCAAGCTCGATATCATTCGTCGCACCAGCTTCTTGAATATGGTAGCCCGAAATAGAAATCGAGTTAAATTTCGGCATATATTTCGCTGTATATTCGAAAATATCGGCAATAATTTTCATCGACATAGCCGGTGGGTAAATATACGTGTTACGCACCATATATTCTTTTAAAATGTCGTTTTGAATCGTACCCGCTAATTTGTCGGGAGAAACGCCTTGCTCTTCTGCAGCAACGATATAAAATGCCAATACAGGTAGTACCGCACCATTCATTGTCATTGAAACCGACATTTGATCCAACGGAATACCGTCAAATAAAATTTTCGCATCTTCAACAGAATCGATTGCTACACCGGCCTTCCCGACATCCCCTGTTACTCGAGGATGATCCGAGTCATAGCCACGGTGTGTTGCTAAGTCGAATGCTACCGAAAGTCCTTTTTGTCCCATCGCAAGGTTACGACGGTAAAACGCATTTGATTCCTCTGCTGTAGAGAAGCCTGCATATTGACGAACTGTCCATGGACGAGCTACATACATTGTAGGGTATGGTCCACGTGTATTTGGTGCGATCCCTGCCACATCGTTTAAATGTTTGGCTTGTTGATTATCCGCTTGATTGTATACCGAATTTACTTCGATGCCTTCATTTGTTAAATATGAGCCTGTAGAAGTAAGTTGCTCCGCCTGTAGCACATTTTCAATTACAACGGATTCGAAATTTGCTTTACTCATTGTTGTACCTCCTTCACACGCGTCACGACATCATTTAGTTTTTGAACAATATTTTGACCTGCAAAAATAAAGCCGTTTAAGCCGTTAGCAGTCCATTCTGCTTCATCATCTTTGAATTTACCGGCAACATCCAGTACGACATTTGCTTTTTTACTTTGCAGTAGTGTCGGTAAGATTGCTTTTGTATCATCATCAGTAGCTGCGACAATCACATAATCGTAATCCGCATTTTCTAGCCAATGCGCGGCATCTTCTATTGTTTGGAAACCAGCAGTTTGATGTGCCACAATTCCAGCTGTTGCAAAGAAGCCTTGTACGAAATCAGCACGCGGCTTATAGTTTTTCAGCTCACCAAATGCTAAGATTGCCGGTTTTAATCCCGCTTGAGCAAAGTTGGCACGTAATTGCTCGAATGGAATCGCAATACGTTTCACCTGTGCAAATTGAGCATTTTCAGCTGTAGAAATTTCATCAACCGGATTTGCATAAATATTTGTACCAATTAAAGAATGTTTACGTGTTTCCACTTGTGCAATTCTTGTGTTATAAACTTCTTCGATTTTCGCATCGATGCCGTAAGCCTGTAACCCGCCTGCTTTTTCGATTTCTAAAAACAGTGTCCATGCTTTTTTTACATAATCTGCTGTCAATGATTCGATAAAGTACGAGCCACCAGCTGGGTCGATTACGTTTGTTACGTGAGACTCTTCTTTTGTAACAAGGGATACGTTGCGTGCAATACGGACAGATTGGCTAGTCAGTGCTGTTAATGCGTCATGTGGATGCACTGTAATCACATCCGCACCACCGATTGCAGCTGAGAATGCTTCGTTTCCTGCACGTAATAAGTTTACATATACATCGTACTTTGAGAAGCTGCGTACAGATGTTTCAGCTACTACCGGTACTGCATTTGCTTTATGACCAAATGCTGAAGTAAACGCTTTCCATAACACTTTAAATGCACGGATTTTTGCGACTTCTGCAAAGAATTGCGTATCGACAGCAAATTGCACGAAAAATTGATTTTCAAATGCTTTGAAATCATCCATATCTTTAGCCAGTTCAGCAGCTTGTACTAATGCAATGGCAAGCTCTTGAACTGCATTTGCTCCATCATTGTGGAACGGAACTGTGTTGGCCGCATAGGTACGGACATTTGGATAGTCAGTCAGCACAATCGCTTTCGGTGCAACAATGAATCCTTTAACAGCTGCACGTTTTGATTTATCTATATAATCAAATACACGTAACACGTCATCTTCAGAAGATTTTACTGTAACTTTAAATGAATTTTCAGAAAAATAAGTAGCGAGTTTGCTTAAATTCTCTTCTGACCAGTCAAAAGTAACAGGGCCGTAGATAGTAATCATTTCGTTGCCGCGTGATAAGCTTTCTTCTATGTTTGCAAAAAAGCTTGCAGCATCTTCCCCATTTATTTGCTGTGCAACAGTAAAACTTGCCGACTCAGTTAGCGAGCGAATCGTTGATACTTGCTTTTCTAATTGATCCCCCAGCTTCTCCAATAATGTTTCTTGTGTATATAGTGGCTCAAGCGTAATGTTTTCAATCGTTTTTGTGAATAGGGATTCGAACGGTTTTCCTTTTAAAGCTTTTACCGCTTCTTCCTTCCACTGATCGTAGCTAGCAGACTGAAATTCAATATCTTTCATATTCATTGACATGTGGACGCTTAGTAGCTTCCCCCCTTGTTATATTTCTGTACTATATTTTACACGAGAATGTTCTGACAATAAAGTAAAAAAAACCGCGAAAGCCTTATTTTACAGGCTTTCGCGGTACTTTTAGTAGACTGACATCTTCTTTTTATCTACGTTTTCGAGAATTTCCTTCACACGAGATAGGAATTTACCACAAATCATACCATCCAAAATTCGATGATCTAATGATAAACATAAATTTACTATGGACCTCGGTGCAATCATATTACCCTGTACTATTACAGGCTTCTTAACAATACTTTCCACCTGCAATATAGCTGCTTGCGGATGATTGATAATGCCCATTGACTGAACAGAACCAAATGAACCTGTATTGTTGACGGTAAATGTACCACCTTGCATATGCTCGAGTTTTAGCTTCCCATTGCGTACAAGGTGTGCATATTCATGAATTTCTTTGGCAATTCCTTTGATCGATTTTTCATCGACATTTTTAATAACTGGTACAAACAATGCATCATCTGTAGCTACTGCGATTGATAGATTAATATCTTTCTTTTGAATAATTTTATCTTCAGCCCAGACAGAGTTAATGATTGGATATTCTTTTAATGCCTGTGAAACAGCTTTTAGGAAGAATGCAAAATAAGTAAGATTAAACCCTTCTTTTTTCTTGAACTCTTCTTTAATGCTGTCACGGTATTCAACCAACTCGGTTACATCCACTTCCATCATCATCCATGCATGCGGAATTTCATGTGTACTACGCAGCATGTTTTTCGCAATTGCCTTACGTACTTGTGTTACCGGAATTTCTATATCACCAACAGCCGTTATCTGTTCGTTTGGACGTGGTGCAGCAGGAGCAGGCGACGATGGCTGTGGTTGTGGTGTCATTTCATGCTGTGGCTCAACAAATGCTACCGGCTGTTCATCATTTGAGATTGCTTGATTAGTAGGCTTTCCAGCTGCCACGTATGCCTCGACATCTTTTCTCGTAATACGGTTGCCCGTTCCTGTACCTTCGATTTGGGACAAGTCTACATCATGCTCGTTTGCCAATGCTAAAACTGCCGGTGAAAATCTGCCCGGTTTTCGTTCTGTACGAGCTGGCTTCTCCTCTTTTTTGGCAACAGGCTCTTCTTCTTTTCGCTGTACTCCTGCATTTAAAATCGCTGAGCTGACATTTGAGCTTTTTTCTACAGGTGCAGCTGGCAATTCGGACCCTTCTATTTCGATCGTACATACAACTGCACCAACTGGTAGAGTTTCCCCTTCAGAAGCGATGAGTTCCTTAATAACACCTGCAAAAGAAGAAGGGATTTCTGCATTTACTTTATCTGTAGTCACTTCTGCCAACGGGTCATATTTATTTACTTTATCGCCCACCTGGACAAGCCAACGTTCGATTTTACCTTCTGTTACACTTTCGCCAAGTTGTGGCATGACAATATTTTGAATGGTCATTTAACAATCCCCCTTTAACTAATAATACTTTGGTGAAATAGTACAAATTTCCACATATAAAATGATTTATGATTCCTCTGCATAATGTAAGAGTTGATTTCCATTCCGGGTCGGACGCTTTCCGCGGGCAAGAAACAGAGTCAAACTTGTTTGTCTCTGTTTCTTTGCGCCGAGGATGGTGGCAATTTATTGCGACCACCGCAGAAGCACCCCCTATCTTTATGGAGGAGACAAATACCACTCCCCCCATTCATTCCAATCAACTCTTTCCTTTACAAAGTGTGGCTTACTTATTGCGAAATTCTATATATTCCTTATTCTATAAACTAAAATTCAGCGAGTTCGCGAATGGCTTTTTCCACTTTGTCAGGATTAATCATGAAAAACTTTTCCATTGTTGGTGCATATGGCATCGCGGGAACATCAGGTCCTGCCAATCGTTTAATCGGTGCATCTAAATCAAATAGACAGTGCTCTGCAATAATTGCTGCCACTTCACTTATAATGCTGCCTTCTTTATTATCCTCTGTTACAAGCAGGATCTTCCCTGTTTTCTTTGCTGCTTCAATAATCGCTTCTTGATCAAGAGGATACACTGTGCGCAAATCCAGAATATGTGTTTCAATACCGTCTTTGGCTAAACGCTCTGCAGCTTGTAGGGCAAAATGAACAGCTAATCCGTACGTAATGACTGTTACATCATCCCCTTCACGCTTCACATCCGCTTTGCCAATCGGCAATGTGTAATCATCTGCAGGTACTTCCCCTTTAATCAGTCGGTAAGCACGCTTATGTTCAAAAAATAATACTGGGTCCGGATCGCGGATAGCCGCTTTTAATAATCCTTTTGCATCATATGGCGTTGAAGGAATAACGATTTTTAAGCCTGGTGTCCCGGCAAACATTGCTTCTACCGATTGTGAATGATATAGTGCACCGTGAATCCCACCGCCAAATGGAGCACGGACAACTAACGGACAGCTCCAGTCATTGTTAGATCGGTAGCGAATTTTTGCTGCTTCTGAAACAATCTGATTCACTGCTGGCATAATGAAGTCTGCAAATTGCATCTCAGCAATCGGGCGCATCCCATACATCGCCGCTCCTATCGCAACACCTGCAATGGCACTTTCAGCTAAAGGTGTATCGAGCACACGGGCTTCACCAAACTGGTCATATAAACCGGTTGTCGCTTTAAATACCCCGCCTTTTAAACCTACGTCTTCTCCTAATACGAAGACACGCTCATCACGTTCCATTTCTTCTTTCATTGCTAAGTTAATCGCATCAATATAAGAAATTACCGGCATTACGCATCCTCTCCTTCCGCATACACGAAACGCATCGCATGTTCCGGTGAGGCATATGCTGCATTTTCTGCATAGTCTGTTGCCTCATTAACCGTTTGCATTACTCGATCATTAATTTGTTCAAATAGCTTATCATCCGCAATTCCACGGTCTTTTAAGTATGCTTCAAAAAGAAGAATCGGGTCTTTTGCCTTTCCTTCCGCAATATCCTCTGCTGTACGGTATTGACGATCATCATCATCTGAAGAGTGTGCCGTTAAACGGAAAGTAACCGTTTCAATTAAAGAAGGGCCCCCACCGCTGCGTGCACGATCCGCTGCCTCTTTAATAACTTTGTACACTTCCAAAGGATTTTTGCCGTCTACTGTTACCCCAGGCATGCCGTAACCAATTGCGCGGTCAGATACTTGTGCACAGCCCAATTGACGCTCTACTGGAACAGAGATTGCATATTGATTGTTTTCAACCATAATAATGACCGGTAATTTATGAACGCCTGCAAAGTTGGCTCCTTCATGGAAATCCCCTTGGTTTGACGAACCTTCACCTAATGTCACGAAAGTAATAAAGTCTTTTTGCTGCATTTTCCCTGCAAGTGCCACACCTACTGCATGTGGTAACTGTGTCGTTACAGGTGATGAACCAGTAAGTATGCGGTTTTTCTTTTGTCCGAAGTGTCCTGGCATTTGACGACCGCCTGAATTTGGATCTTCGGCTTTTGCAAAGGCGGATAGCATTAAATCCTTTGCTGTCATTCCAAAATGGAGGACAACGCCCATATCACGGTAGTACGGTGCAATATAATCCTTCGTATGGTCAAGTGCAAATGCAGCACCTACCTGAGCCGCCTCCTGGCCTTGACATGAAATTACAAACGGGATTTTGCCTGCACGATTCAATAGCCACATACGCTCGTCTATACGGCGCGCCATTAGCATCGTTTCATACATTTTAATTGCATCTCTATCCGTTAGCCCTAACTCTTCGTGTGTAATATTTGTTTCAGTCATAAAATACCCCCTATCATATATCAATTATTTTTTTCATAATTGAATCTTAGCGCTAAAAGCTACAAGAAGTTAAAAGTGAATTGCTTTTCCTTCAATCGCGAGTGCAGCTTCTCCGATAATTTCACTCAGTGAAGGATGCAAATGCACCATCTGTCCAAGTTCCCAAGGAGAAGCATTCAAAAATAGCCCCAGTGCCGCTTCAGATATTAAATCTGTTGCATGAGGACCGATTAAGTGTACACCTACTAAGTCATTTGTATTTTCATCCGCAATGACCTTTACAAATCCTTCTGTTTCCCCATAAACAATGGCTTTACCTATTGCCTTGAACGGGAAAGTTTTCGTAATGACATTATAGCCGTTATCTTTTGCTTGTTGTTCTGTAAGACCAACGCTTGCTACTTCTGGATTACTGTATACACCTCTTGCAATGTTGGCGTAGTGGAGTGGAGTAGAATTCCTGTTAGCAATATGTTCCACCGCCAGAATGCCTTCATGTGATGCGACGTGCGCTAACTGCATCCCTCCAATAACGTCTCCAATAGCATATATATGACTTTCTTTCGTCTGGAAATTATCATTTACTGAAATAAAGCCGTTTTCGACTTCTATTTCCGTGTTTTCAAGTCCGATATTTTTTGTATTCGCTATTCTTCCTACTGACAATAGAAGTGCCTCTGCTGAAATTTCAGTCTCATCTAGCTGTAATGATACATTGTCCTGTACATCGATTGCTGAAGGATCAAGTTTCACATTCAGATGGACGTTCACACCACGCTTTTTCAGTGATTTCAGCATCTCGGCAGAAATCGCATCGTCCTCTGTCGGTAACAGACGGTCACCCAGTTCCAAAATCGTGACATCCACATCAAAATCAACAAGCATCGAAGCCCACTCAACACCGATTACACCACCGCCAATAATAATGACGGACTTCGGCAGCTGTTCAATTGTTAAAAATTCATCCGATGTGAAAACCTTTTTACCATCGACTTTTAATCCATCCAGATGTCTAGGACGGGAGCCTGTAGCGACAATTACGTTTTTTGGGACAAGCATTTCATTTTCCGTACCGTCATTCATCTCTACTGAAATGGTGCCCGGCATCGGTGAGAATATAGAAGGGCCCATAATTCGTCCGAAACCGTCATATACATCGATTTCCCCTTTTTTCATTAAGTGTTGGACACCTTTATAAAGTTGCTCTACGACGTTTGACTTTCGCTTTTGAACTTGTTCGAAGTTAACCTTTACATCATTAACTTCCACTCCAAAATCAAGCGCTTTTTTTGATTGTACATATACTTCTGCACTGCGGAGCAATGCCTTCGTAGGAATACAGCCCGCATGTAGACATGTGCCTCCAAGCTTATTCTTTTCAACGATCGCCGTTTTCAAGCCAAGCTGTGATGCACGGATCGCAGCAACATAACCGCCTGTGCCACCGCCTAAAATCACAACATCGTAATCTCTTGCCATTTCCAACACCCCTTTTTGCAATTAAAAATCTCTTACACCTCTGCAAATGTCCGCATATGGCATTTTCTGATCAAAGCCACATCCGCGTTATTTACGAAAGGTTTTTCTTTTTAGCAAGGTTTAACATAGGCTAAAAGAAATCTATTATCGTCCATTTAATATGTTTTTTTCGTTTTGCAGGAACTGACTGCGAGATTTTGCTACACGGGCAATACGCTCTTCAGCCAAACGATTCGCTGCTAAGTATGTTGGAATGTCTTCCTTTTTCGAAATCGCAAAAATTTTCTCCAAGCTTGAGTAAATCGTCTCAACGCGCTTCATCGCACGGTCACGGTTATAGCCGTATAATTCGTCAGCTACGTTAATTACACCACCTGCATTAATTACGTAGTCCGGTGCATAGACAATACCCATTTCATGTAATACTTTACCATGTCTCGATTCTGCCAGCTGGTTATTCGCCGAACCTGCAATCACTTTTGCTTTTAATTGAGGAATCGTTACGTCGTTCACAATTGCGCCAAGTGCACATGGTGAGAAAATATCGACTTCCTGCTCGTAAATTGCATCAGGTGCAACTGCGACTGCATCAAAATTTGTTACAACACGGTCAATAGCTTGCTGATTAATATCAGTTACGATCAATTTCGCGCCTTCTTTATGTAAATATTCACATAAAGTGTACGCAACATTTCCAAGCCCTTGTACGGCTACTGTACGACCCGACAGTGAATCATCACCAAACGCTTCCTTTGCCGCTGCTTTCATCCCTAAAAATACACCATATGCAGTAATTGGCGACGGATTGCCAGAGCTGCCGAATGCTGGCGAGATACCTGTTACGTAATTTGTCTCTTCATGTATTAAATCCATATCGGCAACCGTCGTGCCTACATCTTCTGCTGTGATGTAGCGACCGTTTAATCCTTGGATAAAGCGCCCTAAAGCCCGGAACATTTCTTCGTTTTTATCTGTGAATGGGTCCCCAATAATTACGGTTTTACCACCACCTAAATTCAAACCTGCCGCCGCATTTTTATATGTCATTCCACGGGCTAGACGAAGTGCATCTTCAATTGCCGCTTCCTCTGAGGCATAAGTCCACATCCGTGAACCTCCTAGAGCTGGACCTAATGTTGTATCATGAATTGCAATTACTGCTTTTAACCCCGATGCTTCATCTTGGCAAAAGACAACTTGCTCAAAATCATACTTCTGCATGTACTTGAAAATTTCCATAATACTCTACTCCTCCAATTAAGAAAGCGCTTACTTTCTCGTATATTATTATTTTTTGTTAATTAAGATAATAAATACTTAAATTTGTATAATTTTATTATCGTTATTTTTACAATACTTATAATTTAAAAATGATGCAACTAGAAATCTCTGAATTTAATTAAATTAGAAAATTCGGATAATTTTGCACATTAAATAGCACTAAAAAAAGCATTTCTTTCTTTTGTAAGTTTATTATGCCAACATAACATGTTGATGTAAATTCGACATATTTCTTATTTGAATTTGTTAAATTCGATGGACATTATTGACATTCTTTTGTGGCATTGTAAAATTAAGTGAAACTTCAATCAAAATAGACATATGCTCGATTATACAGTGGGCTATGCATTCAGTCGGTAGGAGGTCTTTAAATGGCACGTATGGCTGCATTTATCGTTCTAGTCATACCAGCAATATTAATGGCTGCTGGTATTAAATTTATGCGTGATACTCTTTTTGGTATATTAATCTCACCATTTCCATGGATTTGGTTACAGTTCGTCGTAGGAGCCATCTTTTTTGCGGTAGCATTTTTGTTTTTCGCTGGTTTTTTACTTCATCGAGATCGCAAGCGTGGCAAAGTGTCAGAGCGCTGGCAAAAATAATTGAGTATATGAAAAAGGTGCCTAGAAAATAATCTAGACACCTTTTTTACGTTGTTGAGCTTCCAGTACTTTATGCGGAAAATCGGTTATCCAACCAATCACCGCTTGATGGGGACTTTTTAAATATAGTTCGTTCCCCCTGATCCCGTAAAAGCGTATGCCAATATTTGCTGCTGTGCACATTTCCAAATACTGCATTTTGTAATATTTCCTATGTGCATGAATGGCATCTATATAATCGCACTTTCCTAATGAAGTCCAATCAAACTTTTTTGTTATAATAATAGCCGTCTCAGCTTTTGGAAGGACTTCTTTTACTGTTTTTAAAAGCGATTCATGAAATGACGAGAAATGACTGTTTGCCGGCAATTTTATTTTATGTAGGAATGTTTTCAGCACATTCTCTTTGGATATTAGTGATTCTTTTAATTCTATGTTCAGTGCTATATTTTCTTTAATAGCCCACTTTAGCACATCCTCGAAAGACATCATCCGCTCTCGAAGAAAAAACCGTTTAAAGCGAGGGCCTAAATTGTACTGTACGAGCTCCTTGTAGTCACACTGCGAAACAAGTCTATTTATTCCAGCAAGCCTTTTCAAATCCATATCATGAAACACAACTAAAATGCCATCTTTCGAAATTTGGAGATCAAGTTCAATGCCATCAGCACCTAGTTTTTTTGCTTTTTTAAATGCAGATAAAGTATTTTCCAAATGAAAACTCGATGCACCACGATGAGCAAAAACCGGTATTTCATTCATTATACATTCAGCTCTCCATTTTCAATTAAAAATCTTCCATTCGTCATCGTCGATAAAAACGAAGACTTTTTGCCAATTTGGATATACGTCCCTGGGTAAGCTTCTTTTTTCACTACGATTTCTTCCTTTCCAACTTTGCGCAGATCATTCATTAACTGCTTAATTTCCCGATCCAATTCCATTGCCAATGATTTATTACTGTCGAGCTGCTCCTTTGTTTGCTCAAACGCTGCAAGCTGTGGCTTCGTCATATTCTGGACGAGAGGCATTAGACGGTTTATTTGGCTGTCCAATTGCATTACATCTTCCTGTAGTGTCTTCAGCAACGCTGCCTTCGATTGGATGAGCTCAAGTCCCTCTGCTTTATTTACACTATTAATAATTAGTTCCGTTCGCCGTTCCAATCGATTTCCGGTAATGGCAGAAACGATTTTATTTTTGGCAATGGCTGTACCACCTATAATTTTTCCTTTTCGTTCATCCACAAAAATAGATTGTGCTGTAATAATAGAACCTAAAGCATAAAAGCCAATATTAACATCTTTCCCTGCGACCAGGTGTGCTTCGTTTACATGTTTCACGAAAATACTGCCTCCAGCTTCAACACGTGTTTGACCTATTCCAAAAATACCGCCGCGGATAAAAATATCTCCACTGGTCGATTTAATCAGCTTTGCTCCTGAAACACCTTCTGGTCCTTCAATCGAAATATCCCCACTAGCAATGACTGAATATCCGGGTTGAACCGTACCGCGTATAGAAATCGATCCTTTAAAGTCAATATTTCCAGTTTCAACACTAACATCACCAGTGATTGGCAAATGATAATTGACACTTACCATTCCTTTATGATTTTCATACACACCACTGATTTTTGAAAGAAGAACCGTTTTCCCGTCTTCTTCCTTTTCATATGCTGATTTGCGATCATATTTCAGTGGCAGATCTCGTCCCGGCTGTGCTGGAATGGGCTCTCCGTGAACGTTTGTCCCTGGGGTTCCAGGTTTTGCATGAATCTTTTCACCTAACCATGCCCCTTGTTCAATTTCAAATATAAAATTCATGTCGTAATAATCTGCAGTACCATCTTCCCGAATAACAGGTTTACGATTAGGTATTTGTAAATAAGAAATTTTCGCATCCTCCCCTTTAACAGGTGGAGTTCCCTGAGCTATCATTATTGCCTTGCCACTAACGATAGATTCGATTTGTATATCGATAATGCCATATCTAATATTATTTTGAGATAATATATTCTCAACGTCATCCAGAAATAATTGTGGATTCGCTCTTATGGATTCTACCGTTTCATAGACGAAGAGAGAAGCAGCCATTTTATCGCGTGACACTTCAACTGTAATCGCTGGGAGCCAGGTCCCAATTTCTATGGGGGTAGGTGTAATCTCCATTAACACTTTTTTCAATATTGCAAAATTAGTTAATTTGATGCGAGGATTTACACGCACAATCATATCAAAATCTTTTAATAAAAAACCTGGTTGTATTGTTTTTATATATACTTTTTCATCATCTACTGTAATTTCGAAAAAACTATTTTCAAAAATAACCACACATATCAACCTCCCGGATACATTCAGTATATACAAAGAATTGATATTTGTTTAGTTAAAAATTTTCATAAAAAAAGACTTTTTCACCCACTCTTAAATATAATACTAAAGAACCGTTCGTTAAAGGTATTAATACCTATCCACTTTTAATATAATGTATGATGGTATTGTAATAAACTATGATATATTTCTGACGCTCCATTTAAGTAACGTTCATCTTTAGTCTCTATCGCCTTGATTGTATTATTAATGAGCAAAATGTCTAGTTCAATAGATTCATTAAGTTCTATATTTTTTACTTCGTTTAAAATTATGACATTTTTCAAACTATTTAGTTCATTTAAATACTCTTGCAATTTTATACTTGTCAAATTCAATTCCGAATTGTCTAACGTCCCTAATAATAATATACTACTATAACATTCCTCTCGTTGAGGCTGTAGATCTTCTATATAGTTTCTTTTGACATCCGTTGTAAAATCCGCTGGGGCAGAAGCTGTTCTAAAATTAAAAGGAAATGTTAAAAGAAGAATGAACGTAATTATTATAAGTACAAATAAAGGGATTTTCCATAGCTTCATCTATCAACTCTCCTCTGATCGTTTGATACCATTTTACTTAAGAAAAATATGAATATTGTAAAATTAATATTAAATTCACATAACAGAATGAAAAACGATGAAATAAAAAAAGCGTCCAGTATATTTCCTGGACACAAAAAGTGAGTAATACCGAGCATGGTATTATTCTTTTGAAAGGAGGTAAGGGAGACTTCAAGGCCTTACTTATTTCATCTATTCCCCCTCCCCACACATATTAAACTTAAATCAAAAAAAAAAAAAAAAAAACACCCCCATAATCATTCGAGCTGAAAATGAACGTGTTTAAATAATATATTAAATTATGAAGCTACCATTTCAATACGAATCTTGTCCGCAATCATGGCAATGAATTCCGAATTTGTCGGTTTTGACTTCATATGGTGCACCGTATAGCCGAATAGCTCTGAAATGTTCTCATAACTGCCTCTATTCCACGCTACCTCTATCGCATGACGGATAGCCCGTTCCACACGAGAAGGCGTTGTGCTGAATTTCTTGGCGATTTCCGGATAAAGTATTTTCGTTACGGAACTTAATAATTCGATATCATTGTACACCATTTGAATTGCTTCACGTAAATAAGCATATCCTTTTATATGGGCAGGTACACCAATCTCTTTAATAATACCTGTGATTGTTGTATCCAATAAACGTGTATCGATTTTTGCAGGCGTATTTGGCGCTAAAATTGGACTGCGTTTTTCCTGTTCATATTTCTTGCCTGCACAATGCAGAATTTTATGCACAAGTTGTTCAAATTCAAATGGTTTCAGCATAAAGTAAGATGCACCAAAATTTACAGCCTGTTTCATAACATCTTCTTGTCCAAAAGCAGTAAGCATAATAACCTGCGTATTTAGATGACGTTCATCATTGTACATTTCTTCCAATACAGCCAATCCATCTAAATGCGGCATAATGATGTCCAGCAGTAATACGTCGATTTTATGCTCTTCCAACATTTTAATACACAATTTTCCATTTGAAGCAGTTGCGACAATTTCAATTTGCGGATGGTTCGCGAAATAAATCTCCATCATTTTTATTAATTCACGATTATCATCAGCAATCGCAATTTTTACCTTTGTCAATCAAAATCCCCCTTTATTTTATGCAATTCTTTATTCACTACAATAGCAAATTTTGCCGAGCATATTAACAAGTGCTAAATTATTTGTCATAAAAATATAACAAAAATGATCGACAGTTGATTCTAATCCCCTTTTGCATTGTCCTGTAGGGAACTTTCGACAGCATTTCTAAAAATCCTTCTCTTTTAACAAAAATGAGTAACAAGTATTATGTTTTCTACCTTTATCGACAAGGAAATATATGGTTCTTCATTTGTCGAATTTTCTATATGTACTATTGTAAAGAAAAAAGGAAAAAATGACTACACTTTTAATAAAGTATAGTCAAAAATTTTTTATTATGGGCTCTTTTTTAACATTTCTATGACAAGAATTCCTGCACCTTTTGTAGGCTCTTCAATAAACATGTGCGTAACCGCTCCGACAAATTGATTGTCCTGAATAATCGGACTGCCGCTCATCCCTTGAACAATACCGCCCGTTTTATCAATAAGACGTTCATCCACAACATGGAACGTAAACGTATTATCCGTTTGTTTGTCAATTTTTATATCAAACAAATTAACTTCTTCACCGTCGATTGCCGTTAAGATTTGTGCTTTTCCTTTTTTTAATTCATTGGCATGTATAATTTCAAGCGGTGGATGCAAACTGTCATGTAATGATTGTTCCCAATTCCCAAAAATACCGTATACATCATTACTGTTAACAGTTCCGAGTGGTGTTTGGGTTTTATCTACAATTGAAATTTTGTAGCCTGGTTGTCCCGGAGTACTCTTTTTCACCTGTGAAATGGATGCTTCATAAATAGCACCTTCACTGAATTTTGGAGGCAGTTTCATCGTGGAGTCTACAATTTGATGGCCAAGTGCTCCGTATTCCATCGTTTCGGGATCGATATACGTGAGTGTTCCTACACCATCCGTTTCGCTTCTTAAAAATGGTTTTAAATGTATCAATTCATGGGCAGATACACTAATTTCTCGCTGTTGCTTTCCATTTTCCAATGTTAGGGTAAACGATTCATCTTTACCGGATAATTCGTCTAGCTGGCTAATTTTTTCACCATTTAATTTTAAAACCCGCTCTCCCTTTTTCAGCCATTCACTACTTTCTAATAAAACGTCCTGAGCAACTATAACATATGGCATTTGCAATTGTACTCCGATTGAATGCCCCATCGGAATTAAAGATTTCCCAAAAACCTGCATTGGCGACAATATAAAAAGCATTGCAACGAGTAACGACCATTTTTTTATCATTATTCACCTCCTCTATGCGCTTACTATGTGAAGAAACGAAGGAGTTATGAACGGAAAAATTTTGTTGATATGAGGAAAAATTAGAATGTATTCAATTCTAATTAGCTGAAAGTAGCGATTGCTCATCGTTTTGTAATAATAAAAACAGCAAAAGCCGTCTAAAAAATTTTTAAAATTTTTAGACGGCTCTATAATTTATTATTTCATGGATTCTTTACGTTCATTTGCCATTTGGATTAATTCTGAAGCATGTTGTAATGTAAGCTCTGTAATTTCTGAGCCACTCATCATGCGGCTGATTTCTTCAACGCGTTCCTTTTCTTCCATTTCAGAAAGAGTCGTAAAGGTACGATCATACTCAACCTGCTTTTTAATATAATAATGATGATCAGCCATTGCCGCTACCTGTGGTAGATGCGATATACACAATACTTGGGAGTTCACTGAGATTGCAGCAATCTTCTCTGCTATTGCCTGCGCAACACGACCACTTACACCTGTATCAACCTCATCAAAAATGATTGAGGTAATGCCATTTGATGTTGAAAAAATTGTTTTCAAAGCAAGCATCATTCGCGAAAGCTCTCCACCTGATGCCACTTTTGGTAACGACTTTGGTGGTTCCCCGACATTAGTCGAAATATAGAATGCCACAAAGTCTTTACCATTTGCATCAAATTGTGCCAATGTATTAAACTGAACGATAAACTGTGCTTTTTCCATATGAAGCATGCGCAATTCATTCATAATTGCTTCACTTAGCTTTATGGCATTTTCTTTGCGAATTGCTGTTAATTCGTCTGCAATTTGGTTTAGATTTTCTTCCATACCCGCTAATAATTGTTCATTTCGTTGCAATGTTTCATCACGGTTCATAAGTTGGCTAAGCTCTTCTTCAATTTTTTCATAGTAGTTTAAAATTTCTTCCACAGTCGTACCATATTTGCGTTTCATATTTTGATATAATGCCAGACGCTGCTCAACTTCATTTAGACGTTCAGCATCATATTCCAAATCATCAAGCACATTTTTAATCTGATACGCTGCATCCTGAAGAGCATAAAAACTTGTTGTGACAGCTTCTGATGGCTCTTTGAAATTCGAATCGAGCGCCACAATATCTTCAAGTGCATTCATAGCATTTCCGATAAAGTCAAGACCATTCGCATCACCGGAGATCGCTTCATATGCTACGTTTGCCCGTTCGAAAATTTTATGGAAATTCATTAAACGAAGTCGTTCTTCGTTCAGCTCATCCTCTTCATCCTCTTTTAATCCAGCCTGTTCAAGCTCCTGAATCTGGAATTGGTATAAATCGATTCGCTGTGCCATCCGTTGCTCGTCCATACTTAGCTCAGCAACTTCTTTTTTTAGCTGGCGATACGCTTCATAGGCTTCGCTATATTGCGCTTTTACAGATTGGAGTTCATGATGTGCGAAAAGGTCCAATAAATGAATATGGAATTTCTCATCCATGAGCTCCTGATTTTCATGCTGACCATGAATATCAATTAAACTGCCTCCGATATCCCGTAAAACAGATAAAGGGACGAGTTTACCATTAACTCGGCAAATGCTTTTTCCCGAATCATGTAAATCACGGCGCAGAATAATGGTACCTTCTTCTGCCTCCACTCCATGTTCCTCGAGTTTCATAAATATCGGATGGTGACAATTATTAACCTGGAATAGTCCACCCAGCTCCGCCTTTTTTTCACCATGACGGATAAACTCGGTTGATCCGCGACCACCGGCCAATATATTAACAGCATCAATAATAATTGATTTACCGGCACCCGTTTCACCTGTTAATACGGTTAACCCTTCAGAAAAACTTACAGTTAAATCATCTATAATAGCAAAATTTCGAATGCTTAATTCTCTTAACAAACCACTCCACCTCGATTTACAGCATATCTAATAATCGATTTTTTATATCTTCACGATCGTTTTCTGTACGGCACATAATTAGAATCGTATCATCACCACAAATTGTCCCTAAAATTTCCGACCAATCCAAGTGATCCAATAACGATCCGATAGCATTGGCATTCCCCGGTAATGTTTTCATTACCAAAAAATGTGAAGCCCCATCAATCGATACGAATGCATCCGCCAATGATCGATGCAATTTTTGAATTGGGTTGAAACGTTGATCTGCTGGTAAACTATATTTATATCGGCCGTCCTGCAGGGGAACTTTTACTAGATGCAATTCTTTAATATCACGGGAAACGGTAGCTTGTGTGACATTGTAGCCCGCATTTTTTAAATGATCGACTAAATCATCTTGTGTTTCAATTTCATTATTTGTAAT
This sequence comes from Solibacillus merdavium, assembly GCF_014836935.1. Lineage (GTDB taxonomy): Bacteria > Bacillota > Bacilli > Bacillales_A > Planococcaceae > Solibacillus > Solibacillus ferritrahens. The sequence continues at coordinate 106,216 of NZ_JACSPW010000008.1, forward strand.
AATATCGCGAATACGAATATGGCGTTGTCCTTTGTTCACAAAAGTCACCTCATTAAAATGGATAAGAATATATGTATATTTACACTACCACTTGCATAAAAGAAATACAAGAAAAAATCGTACATATGTTCAATTACCCTTTTTTATCAGCATTTATTCTGCTATAAACCTAAAAAAAGTAAAAGCTCTTCGTATAATTTTACGAAAAGCTTTTGATATTATCTTATAATTCACTATTTCTTCTTCCGTTTTCGCCAAACATAAACAATCAATGCAATGACTACAAATAGGAATAGGAAAAGCAGATAGAAACTATTACTATCAAGCATGTTTGATGTTAGTTTTTGCGTCAGGTTTTTTTCGGTGATTTTCGCTTGATTTGTATGAACTTTGCCACCGCTGCCATTCACCGCAATATTGGCATTGTCCCCCAGCATTTTTAAACTCGCTGCAAATTCCTTCGGCACATATTGGTCTGTATTGCTAACGGCATCAAAAACTACCAGAGCATAGTCCTCATCCCAAGGATTATTTTGAATAAATGCAAATTCCATTACATTGAAAAATCCGTGCTCTGTTAAATCAGGAACTTTATCATTGTAATGAACAACCAATACTTCATCCTTTAACAGTTCGTGCTGTTTTTTACCGCCAATAAAAATAACATGACTCTTTTTCAAAAGGTCAGTTTTAACATTATCCGTATGTATAAGCGTTATTTTTGGCAACTTATTATTAATCGTAAGTGCCTCATATACGGCTAATAAATCAGACCAACGATATAAATCGGGCACTACAATCGTGATAGGTTCATCAGTTTTAGGAAATGGAAAGAAGCGGAATGTGAATTGTGATACCGTTTGCTTGTCGACATGAAAATTCAATGTACTCGATTCGTCAATATAAACCCATTTTTTAGGATTATTAAGCAACCCATTTGCTGTAAGCTGAATATTCATGAAAGTTGAACTTGTAAAAACCGCTTTACTTAGTGGAACTTCAATAAAAATATCACCATTTCTATCTGCTTTTACGTTGCGTAAATTAATACTATGAGGCACATTGTTGACGAAAAGCACCAATTCTTCCAGCGGGTTACTTTTCTCTCTTTGACTTGATTGAATCATCTCAGAAACCTTTAAGTGGAGTTCGACACTAGCCTTCATATCGATAAATGGATAGTAAGGCATATAATAAGAATATGTATCCGAATTCATCTTTTCACCACTTAACGTTATACTCGGAATCCCCATATTTTTAAATGTAATTAAATTTATATCTGTCCTGTTTTTTATTATTGGCATATTTGAAATGGTTAATTGGCTGCCGTATAACTGCTGAATGAATACTTCCTCTGTTAATACACCTATTTTTTCAAACACAGTATCCTCTTCGCCTGTAAGGACAAGTATATTTTTAGTAGATTGTTGTAAAGTAATTGGCTGGATTGTAAGTGATAGGCCATCTTTAACTTTACTATTACGTATTAACTCATTAAATGATGCATTTTTAAATTGATTTTCCAGCCCAATTATAACAGTCGCATCGAAAATGGTTTTCACCTGTGATTCTTTTAATAGTTTCACTTTATTGTAAGCCGAGAGATTTGATAAGTAAGTTGTCATTTCAAGTGCGGCATTAAGCATTTTCAATGTCGGCTCATCCGGAATAATAATTTGCGTATTTCGAGTTTCTGCTCCGATAAAATATTCTGGGTATTGATTTAAATCGTTTAGCTGCGCATTTACATTGTTTGCTTTTACCGTTTCTACTTCACCACCATACGGCAAATTCAGGTCTACAGCCTGTGCAGTCGTTTGAAATACAAAAAGTACAATGAAGCTTAGTAGACCGATGAAATAATGCTTCATATTTATATTTATCTCCTTCCACTAAGTTTAGATTGCTTTATTTTAAAAATAAAAAGCACAAAATAAGTCAAATCGACCCATTTTGTACTTTTCATTATTTTAAACTAGTATGTGCATCGTTTACGACTTGATCAAAGTTTGTAAATGCGTCTACTTCTTCACCATCATGAGGGTTATACAAATGGAATAAAAATTCAATATTGCCTTCCCCACCAGTTATCGGAGAGAATGATGCATCCTTAACAACAAAGCCATTGTCAGTCGCCATTTTAGCTGTTTCTTCTAATACAGCTAAATGAATTTTCGGATCCCGTACAATTCCTTTTTTCCCTACGTTTTCCCTGCCAGCTTCAAATTGTGGCTTTACAAGGGCCATCACATTGCCACCTTGCACTAAAACCGTTTTCAAAACAGGTAGAATTAGCGATAAAGAAATAAAGGAAACATCTATTGTCGCAAAATCAGGTAAGCCTTCTGTCAAATCTTCCGGTTTTGTGTAACGGAAATTTGTCTTTTCCATGACCGTTACACGTTCATCAGATCGGATTTTCCATGCGAGCTGATTCGATCCCACATCAAGTGCATAACAATGGCGGGCACCGTTTTGTAAGGCACAGTCTGTAAATCCACCTGTTGACGAACCGATATCAAGCATTAGCTTGCCATCTACGGACAAATCAAAAATTTCAAGTGCCTTTTCCAGCTTAAGTCCGCCGCGTGATACATATTTTAATTGTGAACCTTTTACTTGCAGAGGGGCGTCAACCTCAATTTTTTCCCCTGCTTTGTCGATACGAACTTCATTGGAAAATACAAGTCCTGCCATAATTGAGCGCTTTGCCTTTTCCCTTGTTTCGCACAAACCACGCTCTACAAGCAATACATCTACCCGTTCTTTTTTTTGCTTTGTCATTCTATATTAAACCCTATCCGACTGTTTATTCGGTACGAGCTGTGTAATGCGTTTTACCGCTTCTTCAGCCGTCACGTTAATTTCTTCCAATAATAGATCTACTTCACCGTGCTCTATAAATTCGTCCGGAATACCGATACGGTCCAGCTGCACATTGCGATATTGCTTATCGAAGGCAAATTCTAATACTGCACTGCCAAAACCACCTTGCAGCATCGTTTCTTCAATTGTTAAAATTGGCAGGTTTGCCTGCATAATTTCATGCAACATTGCTTCGTCCATAGGTTTGATAAAACGTGCATTCACAACACGTACAGAAATGCCCTGGTCAGCCAATAACTCAGCTGCATGTAATGCCATTGGAATCGTTGTACCGAAAGTTAAAATAACGGCATCTGTTCCTTCACGTAATACTTCCCATGAACCAATCGGCAATGCTTTCATTTCTGCATCCATTTCTACTCCATAGCCATTACCTCGAGGATAACGAAGTGCTATAGGACCATCATTATACTCTAGTGCAGTTTTCACCATATGCTGGCCTTCATTTTCATCCTTTGGCATCATTAATACGAAGTTTGGGATATGACGTAAAAATGAAATATCAAATACGCCCTGATGTGTTTCGCCATCAGCTCCAACTAAGCCTGCACGGTCAATTCCGATAAATACATTCAGGTTTGGACGTGCAATATCATGTAGAACCTGATCATACGCACGCTGCAAAAACGTCGAATAAATCGATAAAAACGGTTTCATTTGCTGTGTGGCAAGACCTGCAGCCATTGTCGTTGCATGCTGCTCTGCAATTCCGACATCATAAAAACGATTCGGGAAGTCGCGTTGAATCCCTTCAAGCTTCGATCCAACTGGCATTGCTGGTGTAATTGTCACAATGCGGTTATCCTCATTCATGCATTTACGAACCGATTCCGCCACTAAACTACTCCACGCAGGACCTTTAGAGGCAGATTTTACAAATGCACCTGTTTCCATTTTATATGGACCAGTTCCGTGCCACGTACCGACTGTATCATCTTCTGCTGGTTTGTAGCCTTTACCCTTTTTCGTAATAACATGCACTAAAACTGGACCTTGAACTTTTTTTGCATAGTCCAATGTTTTTTCTAATGCTTCAAAATCATGTCCATCGATAGGACCTAAATATTTGAAACCTAATTCTTCAAAGAAAACACCTGAAACAACCAAATATTTTAAGCTATCTTTTACACGCTCTGCAGTAGCTGCCAATTTATCGCCGACCATAGGAATTTTGTGGATTAATGATTCCAAGTCCTCTTTAGCACGAGAATATTCCTTTGCAGTACGAAGTCTACCCAATACGTCATGAAGTGCTCCGACATTTGGCGCAATCGACATTTCATTGTCATTTAAAATGACAATCATATTTGTTTTTTCGTGACCGATATGGTTAAGCGCTTCCAGAGCCATACCGCCAGTTAAAGCACCATCACCAATAATAGGAACTACAAAGTTTTTATCTCCTTTAATATCCCTAGCTGCTGCCATACCCATCGCTGCAGATAAAGATGTGGAGCTATGACCCGTTTCCCACATATCATGTTCGCTTTCGACAAGCTTCGGGAAACCGCATAGCCCTTTAAATTGACGTAAAGTATCAAATTGGCCTGCCCGACCTGTTAAAATTTTGTGGACATATGCCTGGTGTCCAACATCCCATAAAAATTTATCCTTTGGACTATTAAAAGCTTTATGCAATGCAATCGTCAGCTCAACTACGCCTAAATTAGGGCCAATATGACCGCCAGTTATTGAACATTTTTCGATTAGAAAAGCGCGAATTTCGCCTGCCAGCGCTTCTAGTTGCTTTTTATTCAAGTCTTTTAAAAAGGATGGACTAGAAATTTTAGTTAAATCCATCTCTACACGCACCTTTTCATCAGTTTATTCACCTTTGTGATTTTTCTATTATATCAATGTACAACCCAAGAAAAAAGTTTAACACATTTTAGTTATTACGTCTCACAATATATTGTGCAAATTGTTGAAGTAAGGAAGTATCGATATCAATCTTCCTTAATGCCTCAATTGCCAGTTCATAATGCTCATTAAGTTTACTTTTTGCACCTTCTAATGTTAGTAATGCAGGGTATGTACTTTTTTCACTTACAATATCTTTACCTGCTGTTTTACCTAGTTGCTCTGAAGTTCCCTCAATATCTAAAATGTCATCCTGGATTTGGAACGCTAAACCAATATGGTGTGCATATTCTACTAAAGCTTGACGGTCTGACTCACTAGCACCTGCTAAAACGGCACCCGATTCGATGCTAAAGCGCAATAATGCTCCTGTTTTATTTACATGAACTGTTTCAAGCTCCTGTAAGTTTAAAAGGCGTTTTTCGCCATCCATATCCAGAATCTGTCCACCGACCATTCCTTCTGCACCTGCAGCAACACTTAATAAATTTATCAGTTCAATTCGTTTTTCTGCAGGAATATTGTTCAGTCGAGCAATGACTCCAAACGCAATTGTATTTAATGCATCACCTGCCAATGTTGCCAATGCCTCTCCATACACGACATGGTTCGTAGGCTTACCACGACGCAACTCATCGTCATCCATGCAAGGTAAGTCATCATGGATTAGAGAATACGTATGAATCATTTCAACCGCAGAGCCAACTGTATAGCTTGCTTCTAGCGATTGATTATACATTTCACAAACCGCCGCGACAAATAATGGACGAATTCGTTTTCCACCTGCTTTTAGTGAATAGAGCATCGACTCTTTCAAATGGGCCGGTGCCTGAATTTTTTCTACAAGCTCATACATCGTCGCTTCAATTTGTGGGATATTTTGCTCAATAAATTGCTTTAACGCGTTTTCCATTAGTTATTCTTCTCCATTTCCCTGTTGGAAAGCTTTCTTTTCACCATCTTCTCCAACGATTGAAATTAACTGTTGTTCTGCATTTTGTAGTGTGTCATGGCACAGCTTGGAAAGCTCCATACCCTTTTTATAAAGATCAATTGCTTCTTCTAAAGGTACGTCTCCTTGCTCAAGCTTGCGTACTACTTCTTCCAGTTCTGTCATTGCTGTCGCAAATGTTGGTTTTGTCACTTTGCTTCCCCTTTCTTATGCACATGCTTTTTTTCGACCTTTGCTTCTGCAAATCCGTCTTGAAACGTTACATGAAGAATGTCGCCCTTTTCCAACTCATGAATAGATTTTACTACGTTTTCCTCTTTATATGCTACGCTAAAGCCCTTACTCATAAGTGCAAGTGGATTTAATGCCTCCAGCATGCGCAATTGGTTAGTAAAGGCCACTTTGCTTTGTGCGAGCTGTTGTTGCATACGCTGCGTCAATAGCTCTGTTCGATGGCTTAATTGCTGTTTCGCTGCCGATAACTGATAACTCGGCGAATGTAGCTTCATTTTACTGTCAATCGTTTGCAGCTTTGACTTTTCGTTCATCAAATATAGCTTTGTCGCATTTTGCAGTGCAGCATCCGTTTGCGCCAGCCTTTCAATAAAAGGACGATATAATCTCTCAGGTGTTGCAAGTGGATAGGAATTTTGCATTTTTGTTAATCGATTACGTTCAAAATTGAGACGCGATGTCATCATTTGATGGAGAATCGATTGATGATGCAAAATTTGCTGATATAGCTGCTGCTGATTAGGAACAGCCAATTCTGCTGCCGCTGTTGGAGTTGGTGCACGTAAGTCCGCTACAAAATCCGCAATAGTCGTATCTGTTTCATGTCCTACAGCACTAATGATCGGAATGCGGCTTTCAAAAATAGCCCGTGCCACAATTTCTTCATTAAATGCCCATAAATCCTCGATCGATCCACCACCACGCCCTACAATAAGAACATCACAAAGAGCATGTCGATTCGCCAAATAAATATTTTCTGTAATCTTTGGGGCTGCCCCAGCACCTTGAACAAGCGTTGGATAAATTAATATCTCCGCCTGTGGGTAGCGGCGTTTTATCGTCGTGCAAATGTCCCGAATTGCAGCTCCGGTAGTAGCTGTTAAAACCCCAATAGTTTTTGGGTATTGTGGAATCGGCTGCTTAAAGTCTTGATTGAACAACCCTTCCTTTTGTAGACGTTCCTTCAATTGGTTAAAGGCAACGAAAAGACCTCCAATTCCATCCGGCTCCATCGTTTGGGCGTACAATTGATATACACCGCTTGCCTCATATACGTTGACATCCCCGCGTATGAATACTTTCATCCCTTCTTCAGGTTTAAAAGAAAGTTTGGAAGCCTGCGTACGGAACATCGTGGATGTAATACGTGCACTATCGTCTTTTAACGTAAAATAAATATGGCCTGAACTATGTACTTTTACATTTGAAAGCTCCCCCGTTACATACACATCACGTAAATGTGGATCGGCATCAAATTTTCGTTTAATATATTTCGTTAATGCTTTTACGGATAAATAGGAAGTCGAAGTCATATACGTACTGCTCCTTTACGGTGGATTTCACAAAAAGTTACTTCTGTTTTTGGTTTCTAGTTCGATTATGCCTTTAGCGCGCATAAGTCATCCATCATTCTGCTTCGGTAATGAAAAATAAAATAACCGGCATGTTCCCCGCTAATTTTAACCTCATTTATTATTATACCCGTCAAGATAAAAATCACGATTTTGATCGACGTCAAAATCGTGATTTTTAAAGTTAGATTATTCCGCTTGACGTTCTAACTCTTTTTCAGCTGCCTGCACCGTATTTTCCAATAGCATCGTAATAGTCATTGGACCTACACCGCCTGGCACTGGTGTAATATGAGAAGCGATTCCCTGAACATCATCAAAGTTCACGTCACCGCATAAATGATTTTCTTCATCACGGTTAATGCCAACATCAATAATTACCGCACCTTCTTTAATATGCTCACTTGTAATAAAGTTCGCACGACCAACTGCTGCGATTAGAATATCCGCTTGTTTCGTGAAAGATGGCAAATCAGGTGTTTTTGAATGAGTATATGTAACGGTTGCATCTTTTTGTAATAGTAATTGCCCCATTGGCTTTCCAACGATATGGCTACGACCAACGATGACCGCATGCTTTCCGGCAACTTCAATTCCGGAGTGTTCAAGTAATTTCATCACCCCGTAAGGTGTACATGGCAAGTATGTATCCTGTCCTAACATCATTTTCCCTACGCTAATCGGCGAGAAGCCGTCCACGTCTTTTTCCGGGGAAATCGTTTGGATAACTTTGTCTTCATCGATGTGCTTCGGTAATGGAAGTTGAACAAGAATACCGTGAATATCTTTACGATTGTTTAATTCACGAATTTGTTCTAGTAAAGCTTGTTCGGAAATATCTTCCGGGAGTTTGATTAGTTCTGAAAACATACCAATTTGTTCACAAGACTTTTGCTTGTTGGCAACATATGTCTTTGAAGCCGGGTTATCCCCCACTAAAATAACTGCCAATCCAGGTGTTATTCCTTTCGCTTTAAGTTCTTGGACACGTGTAGCAACTCCTGTGCGAATTTCCTGACCGATTTCTTTACCATTGATAATTATACTTGACATGTTGTTACTCCTTCCAGTGATCACGACAATTTGGAAGGTTACCAAAATTATTGACAACCAACCAATTTAAATCTCATATATTAATCTTTATAGATTTGAATACATTTATTGATTTATTGCTCAGTAAATTTCGAAAGTACACCATTGACGAACTTGCTTGATTTTTCGTCACTGAATGTTTTGCAAAGCTCAATTGCTTCATTCATTACAACTTTGTTTGGTGTTTCTGCCTCATACAACAATTCGTATACAGCTAAACGTAGTACAGTTCTCTCAATTTTCGGTAGACGACTAATCGTCCATTTTTCAAGGTTTTTTTCTAGCGCTGCGTCAATTGCTTCCAAGTTTTCAGTTGTCCCACGAACTAATTGTTCCAAAAAGGCATTCGATTTTTGTTCTTCTTCAAGAACATGACCAATCGCCTCTTCTATTGAAAGTTCTGTGCTGTCTAACTGAAACAAAGCTTGCAACGCTTTTTGGCGCGCCTCTGTTCGTTTCATAAATTAAAGCTCTCCTTCATAAGTAGCATTACTTGTTATCATAGCATATTTTGCAAGGCGTAGCACAGTTTGACTGAAAATTTTTGGCTGTAAAAAGAGATTTGCGTAAACTATCTTAAAATGGTGAAATTTGCGCTAAAAAAACGACATGTTTAAGTAAAAACAACATGCCGTTCCTATACTTTTTATAAGAAATTTTAGAACCGATAACTAATTGTTCTGAAGTGGGATCATCAGTGTACCTGTTTCACGCTTGTCATTTTCGGAACCCGGGAATTCAAAAAGGTACGTTATTTGTTCTGTCGTTTCCTTTAACACAAAGAACTGAAAATGCTCCATGTTTTCCAGGAAATACCGGATGTCCTGCATCGCCATTAACTCTCCTACTTCTTCGTAATGCGCTAATGCTTGCTTAAAGTAGGCAGTAATTAATGTTAAATCTTCTTCATTTGCCATACGAATATAATCTTTGCTCATATTTATTAACTCCTCAACTAGACTACGACATATTATAGCATAATTCCAAAAAGGAAATAGAAAGTCAGTTCCTTATTTAAACGCCTGTGCAGCCTTTACTGCCTTATGCCAGCCTGTAAATAACTTTTCCCGTCTTTGTTCATCCATTTCTGGTTCAAATTGGCGATCGAGCTGCCAGTGCTTTTGAACCTCGTCAATATCTTTCCAGAACCCAACAGCTAAGCCAGCTAAATAAGCTGCGCCAAGTGCGGTAGTTTCGTTAATTGAAGGACGTTCAACTGGTACATTGAGTATATCTGATTGGAACTGCATTAAAAAGTCATTCATCACCGCGCCGCCATCAACTCGCAATGTTTTCAAATTGATCTTAGAGTCTGATTCCATAGCCGCCAGTACATCTCGTGTCTGGTAAGAAAGCGATTCCAATGTCGCACGGATGAAATGTTCCTTTGATGTTCCACGAGTCAACCCAAATACAGCTCCGCGCACTTCGCTATCCCAATACGGGGTTCCCAATCCTACAAAAGCGGGCACGACATAGACACCTTCTGTATCTTCCACACGTTTGGCGTATGCCTCACTTTCAGCAGATTTCCTAAACATTCGGAGACCATCTCGCAACCATTGGATGGCTGACCCGGCTACGAAAATACTCCCCTCCAATGCATATGTTACTTTTCCATCGTAGCCCCAAGCAATCGTTGTTAGTAAACCATGCTCAGATTTCACCGCTTCTTCCCCGGTATTTATAAGCATAAAGCACCCAGTTCCATACGTGTTTTTAACCATTCCCTTTTCATAGCAAGCTTGGCCAAATAAAGCCGCCTGCTGATCACCTGCTATACCTGCGATCGGTACTTGATGACCGAAGAAGTGATTACCGGAAATTACTCCATACACTTCAGATGATGGTTTGACTTCAGGCAACATAGAATGAGGTATACCTAGTATTTCAAGTAGCTGATCATCCCACTTAAGTTCATAAATATTGTACATTAACGTACGGGATGCATTTGAATAGTCCGTAACATGCACTGCCCCTTCTGTTAGTTGCCATATAATCCACGTATCAATCGTACCGAATAATAGGTCGCCCGCTTCTGCTTTTTCTCTTGCACCTTCTACATTATCGAGAATCCATTTAACTTTTGTTCCGGAAAAATACGCATCCAAAAGAAGTCCTGTCTTATCGCGGAACAATTCATCGTATCCGGCTTCTCGTAATTCATCGCATATTCCTACTGTTTGACGTGATTGCCACACAATCGCATTATAGACAGGTTCCCCTGTATGTTTATCCCATACAACGGTCGTCTCACGTTGGTTCGTAATTCCTACACCTTCAATTTGCGTTGACTTTATATTGTTTTCGGAAAGCACTTTTGCAATTACCGCTAAGATTGAACTCCATATTTCCTTTGCATTATGTTCAACCCACCCTGATTTTGGAAAGTACTGCCTGAATTCCTGTTGTGCTACATGAACAACATCGCCTTTTTTGTTGAATAAAATAGCACGCGAGCTTGTCGTACCTTGATCCAATGCCATAATATATTTTTCCATCATGTAATCTCCTTTGTAGCGGATTTCGGTTGTGTAATAATTGCTGCAATACAAATGACAATAAATAATGCAGCAAATAGCCAAAATGTCATTGTACCTTCATTTAAAAAGAATTGTTTATAAAATAATGCCCCTGTTACCCCTCCTATAATCGGACCGAAAATCGGTACAAAAGCATACGACCAATCTGAATCTCTCTTATTTGGAATAGGCAATAAAAAATGGGCAATACGAGGACCTAAATCGCGCGCTGGATTTATCGCATATCCAGTAGGTCCACCTAAACTCATACCAATCGCCATAACAATTATCCCAACAAGGAGTGGATTAATCCCATCTGCCAGTGAATTGCCCCCGAGTGCCAAAATTCCTAACAATAATACGAACGTACCGATCATTTCCGTAACGAGATTTGACAGGGGATGACGAATAGCGGGCATTGTTGCAAATACGGACAGTTTAGCATCTGCATCGTCAGTTTTGGACCAATGAGGCAAATACGCAAGGTACACGATCACTGCCCCAATAATAGCTCCTATAAGTTGGGCTAGTATATACATTGGAACTTCTACCCATGGTAAATCACCAATTGTTGCGAACGCAATGGTCAAGGCCGGATTGATATGAGCGCCACTGATTCCTCCTACAGTGTATGCTGCGATTGCCACGGCAAAACCCCAGGCAATCGTAATGAGGACCCAGCCTCCATTTTCGGCTTTAGAAAATTTTAACAAAGAGCCGGCGACAACTCCACCACCTAATACAATTAATATCATCGTACCTACAAGTTCAGCTAAAAAAGTCGACATGGACTCCACCTCTATTTATTGGATATTGTTACGTTTTTTAGTTCGTTTTCGAGTTGTTGTTTTTGATACATCTTTTGATTTTCTGTCCAGTTCAAATATTCTGCCATTTCCTTTATTACTGTTTCTTTATACCGTCTTACCAAATCAATATTAAATAATAGCGCACCCGTTCTGCGAATAAAAAAGTCTGTCGGGGTACATGCACATTCTTCATTCATTGCATAATAAAGCTGACCATATATAATAGGCGGTAAATCTCCTTTTGCCTGTGAAATATAATTAAATACTTTGTCAACATTCGTTCCGTAAAACTTCGCCAAATAACGACTTTGATCTTCGGTTAAACCGAATTGCTGTCCAATTATAGTACGCTTACTGACGAATCGTTCAAAATATTTAGAACCACTCATATCCCCGCCTGAAATAGGTAGATGTTTCGTAATGGATTTCCCGTATGATTGCTGATATTCCTCATTTAATTGCGAAACAACTAAGTCCACAATTTTTTCAGCCATTTTCCGGTACCCTGTCAGTTTTCCTCCTGCAATCGTAATAAGCCCATTTTCAGACTGCCATATTTCGTCTTTCCTCGAAATTTCCGAGGGTGCTTTCCCTTCTTCATGAATGAGTGGTCGGACACCTGCCCAAGCGGACTCTATTTTCTCTTCTGTTATTTGCAGTTGCGGGAACATATAATGAATCGCATCCAAAATATATTGACGGTCTTCTTTTGTAATATCCATATTCTTTGGATCACCATCATAAAAAGTATCCGTTGTCCCTACATAAGTTTTTCCATCTCGAGGAATCGCAAAAATCATTCGCCCGTCTTTTTCTGTATCAAAATAAATGGCCTGCTGTAATGGGAAATCGTCCTCATCAAAGACAAGATGAACACCCTTCGATAAAATAAGGTGTTTATTGTTGAACTCCCCATCCAATTTTCGTACGTCATCAACCCAAGGACCGGCAGCATTCACAACTTTTTTTGCTTTAATGGTATATTGTTCACCCGTTAATTGATCTTCCACCTTTACTGTGGAAAAGGCTAAATTATTTGATTCAAATCCAACCACTTTCAAATAATTCAATGCAAATGCTCCATTAGCAGCAGCTGCTTTCATTACTTCAATTGTGAGACGGGAATCATCTGTTCGATATTCGACATAGACACCACCTCCAACCAATCCATCCTTTTTAATAAGTGGTTCACGTGCAATCGTCTCATCGGCAGATAACATGAATCTTCTTTCATCCTTTTTAACGCTCGCTAAAATGTCATACACTTTCAAACCAAGCGCCGTCGAGAACGTACCAAACGTCCCTCCTTTATGAAACGGAAGTAGCATCCATACAGGGGTCGTAACATGTGGTCCATTCTCATAAACAATCGCTCTTTCACGTCCTAATTGTGCGACCTCTTTGATTTCAAATTGCTTTAAATAGCGCAATCCGCCATGTACAAGCTTCGTTGAACGACTGCTCGTTCCTTCTGCAAAATCCTGCATTTCTGCCAATCCTACCTTCAATCCTCTTGTTGCAGCATCAAGCGCAATACCCGCTCCTGTAATGCCGCCTCCAATCACAAAAAGATCAAACGTTTCTTCTTGGAATACTTTTTTCATTCGTTCTCTGGCTGTTGCAGAAAAGTTTCCCATAACGTACGTTTCCTCCTTACTATACAAAACTGTTATTCTATACCCTATTTTCACCCTGTTCCAAAACTTAAATTCATAAATGCAAGAAAAAAAGGATTCAACTGTGCATATTTAGAACGTGCCCAACAAAAAACCGAGCTTTATTGGAAAATAAGCTCGGTCACATGGTTCATATTATTATTCTGCGTCTTTTGAATTTTCAAACTGAATACCCGTAATATGGATATTTACTTCACTCGTTTCGATAGCTGTCATATTTAGAATAGCTTGACGAATTGTTGTTTGTACTTCTTTTGCTACCTTTGGAATCGCAAAGCCATATTTCACTGTACAGAAGACATCAATGACAATATTGCCTTCTTCCGACATAGCCGATTTTATGCCTTTTGAATGTACTTTTTTACCGAAGCGCTCGGCAACACCTGACGCGAAATTTCCGCGAGTTGCTGCAATTCCTTCTACTTCTGTTGCAGCAATACCTGCAATTACTTCAATTACTTCTGGCGCTACTTCAATCTTTCCTAGCTCTTCTTTGCCAACTGGTGTAGGTTGAACAAATGCTACATGTTGTTTCTCAGCCATTTGTGATACATCCTCTCTTATGTAAACTAATGGATTTCTAACGCTTTTACTTTAAATCCTTATGTTCAGTATACTACAATTATACACTTCATGTAGAATGGTTACGCCACTTTTCTAACAGGAACGTTTATTATCCGTCATTCCAAACAAATTGCCCTTGATTTGGGTCCACTAGTTTTACGTCGTTTGCCTCGCAATAATGCTTTGCAGCAAATAGTATATCCTGTCGTACCTTCAGCATAATATCCGAGTCGTTTGTATCGACAAAATAACGAATAAGAATGCGACAACTATTTGGTCTAAGCTCATCCAACGCTACATGGATAACATTTTTTGACGTCTTCGGATGCAGTGAAATCTGCTTGCGTAATCTTTCAATGAACTTCACGATTGCCTCTTCACTATTATCATTTGAAAGAAACAAATAATGCTCCACTTTCCGCTGTGTGCGCTTTGATAAATTGTAGATAGGTCGATTCACCAAATAGGAGTTCGGTACATAGACCAACCCTTTATCAGACGTCTGGATAAGGGTACTTCGTAAATTAATATCTTCAATTGTCCCATCAATTTTTTCGTCACTGGACATTACCCAATCGCCAACTTGAAATGGTTTATCAAGCGCAACACTCATCCCGCCGAAAATATGAGCCAGTGTATCACGAATACCAAAAGCCAGCGCTACCCCTGTTAATCCAAGTGCTGTTAAAAACCCATTTAAATTAAAATTCCACAATGAAGCAATTGTAAACATCGCAATTGTCATTACAGCAACTTTACTAATCCGTAAGAAAAATGGAGTCAAAATATCCTGATCTTTCCCTGTTTCAAATCGATGGGGATTTTTCAAATAAAAACTCAGTACATCATAAAGTGCATTAAATGCAAAAAACACATAAACCGAATCAATATAAATACTTAGCTTTTCATTGTCAAATAGCCACACTTCCACTAAAAGAGATACTGCTATTACAATTAAACTGAAAATAAGCGCATTGCGGATTGATGGATAAACACTTTTTGCAATATCACTCATTACCGGATGATTTTTCTTATTTAACAAATCCGCTATTTTAAATAGAAGCGGGCGAATAATTAATCGGATGATAAGTAAACCAACGATTAATATCGCAGCAGCAGCTAATGCATCTGGTAATGTAGGCACAGTAACAGACGGTATTAACCATTTAATTGATTCCCACATAGCTTCACCTTCTTTACAACTTTAAATCAAAATCATACCATGTATTGAAATGGTTTGACTAACCCAATGAAAATTCCGAATATTCATTCGTTCTATACTGCATCATCTTGATTTTTGGCTTTTAAGTTTGTATTATTTTCCTTACAAACAATATGCTCAACTATTCAGCATTAAAACGGAGGAATCGTTATGAAATCATTAAAGGAACAGTTTTTACAGTTAGAACAACAACTCATGCTTTACCGTAAGCGTGATTTTACAGCTTATTTAAGCGAAGATTTTAAAGAATTTGGTTCCTCTGGTGGCATTATGGATAAAAATTTCCTACTTGAAAATGTAACCGAACAAGGCTTTGACAAAGTCTATTATGACGTCACAGACTTTGAAGCGCTACTACTTGCAGACGATATTGTTCAAACAAGGTTCATTACAACGAATTTAACAAATGGTAAACAACAAAACCGTAGCTCACTTTGGCGCAACGAAAATGGGATATGGCGCATGTTTTTCCATCAAGGTACACCGTCAATTTAAAAAGCCACTCTCAATCGAGAGCAGCCCATATTTTAAGACTTTTTTAATACATCCTTATATTGATGTGTAGTCCGTAATTCAATGGTGAGTGTGTTCTTCGAATAAAAAGTTCTAATTAAGAACGGCACCCCGCTATTATTCTGGAATTTAAAATCCAATGTGCCATATGAAACCGTTGCATCTCTGCCAGTTGGCACATAGCCGATGTTTAGAGAATGATGGTGCCTTTCCTTCATTTTAACTCCAAGTTGATCCACTGCATTAAATAATGTGGAAGATGTTTGGCAAATACCTCCACCAATACCCATTACTAGCTGCTTATTAATTATTTCTGGGGCTGGTTGGTAGCCTTTTGACACCGATCGTTCACCAACCATTGTATTGAATGAAAAAGTGTCTCCATCACCCACTACTATATTATTGAGTGCAATTGCTGAAAGCTCGATATTTCTGCTTCTTCCTGTTTCAGAAGAAGAGAAATATGTAGTATATGAAGCAACTGTAACATCATTCATTAAAGGGATGTCCTCAGCATTATAATTACTTTCCAGCAAGTATAAAGGTAAAAAAATGTCTTCACCTTTATATGAAGCAGCAATTACTTTTTCCACTAATTCACTTTCCTTTAAAAGGATTCCTGGATTCCCCTTAATAATCTCACCATTAGCGTCCACTCTATCCAATTCCATTTGTTGATCATAGCCAGGGATATCCTTAGTTCCTCTAGCTAATTCCCTTGCTATTTCTTCGACCTTTGATTTGTACAATTTGTCATCCACACCAAACCCCATTAATTGCGGAGAAAAGGTTTTAACAATCTGTAAAGTTCTCGGATCAATTAAGGTAATAACGACTGGGTAGATGAACTGTTGCTCCGAAATGGCGACTTCTGAAGTAGAAGTTAGATTATCTGAAACGACGTCCAAAACTTGTTCATCCATTTCAGCATTCCCTTCGTCCGTTACCCTCAAATTCTGTTGACAACCCGATAAAATGCAGACACTTATAAAAAAATAAATAACCCATGTTTTCATTTTATTTCCCCTATCTATAAAAGCAAAGATTGTCTAGTCTATTCAGAAATTTTTTTTTAGTACCGTTACTTTTATAGGTAAGGAAGGGGATAGATGATAAGTATAATGAATTTAACCACTTTATTTTTTCGCGTTCTTCGCTTCTATTTCCCATCTGGTAAGGGCAGGATAAGGATCAAACGCCCATTCTGTCCGTCCATTGAATTTATAAATTCCATAATGGAGATGCGGCGGAAATTTCCCTGCTGTCCCCTCCTTTCCGTACCCAGTACTTCCAACATACCCTATAACTTGTCCTGTCTTTACAATATCGCCCTCTTGTAAGCCTTTTTCAAAATAAGCTAGGTGAGCATAATAGTGGTAGGAGTTATGATTATCTCGTATTCCAATACGCCACCCACCAAATTGATTCCATCCCATTACTTCTACTACACCATAAGAAGTGGAAAGTACGGGTGTATTGTAAGGAGCATATATATCTGTTCCTTCATGGTTTCTCCTTCCACCCCATCCACGATTGGCTCCCCATGTACCGCTATAGCTATAGTCAGCTCCAATTACAATCGGAAACGTATGCTGGTCCAGTTCAATTGTTCTAAACTTCTCATATAATTTGGCTATCGCGACTATTTGATTGACAGATATTTCGTTTTTATAGTAATCCCATAATGCTAACTTAAAATTGTCTTCACCATAGCCATACTGTCTTAAATAGTTGGCCATCGATAGCAATACATCTTCATCATTCGTTTTATCGGCAATGCCATCCCCGTCGCCATCGATGCCCAACCCATTAAAATAGGCAATGGAAAGTGGAGATTTATCATTTTCTGACGGATTTAATGCCCCAGACCAAAACTCATCTGAAAATTGTATAGCGATTACTGATTCGCGTTTTGGTATATCCGTACGGACCTCTTGGATATTGCGCTCAAATTGGTCAACGGCCGCTAAATAATACCATGGCATCAATACATTTTCATGTTTCATATAATAGCTCATTCTTTTTTGTACTAATCGCTCTTTCGTCGGGGGACTCTCGGATTCCGAAGCTTCTGCAATCGGTATAAATACCCATAAAAAGGCAGTTGTAATGATTATTGCAAGTCGGTTCATAGCTCCCTCACTCCTCTACGACATGATGCTTTTCTTCATTTTGTAAATGAATCATTTGGGAGACCGTAATAAATTTATATCCTTCTTTTTTAAGCTCTGGCAAGATTTTTTCCATTGCTTTTACCGTTTGCTCTCGATTCCCACCACCATCATGAAACAATATGACATCCCCATTTTTCAGCCCATTTAATACTGTAGTGACAATTTTGTTTACACCTGGTTCTTTCCAGTCTTCTGTATCCTGATGCCAGGACCACATTACAATTTTGTAGCCTTTTTTCACAACCTCATTTACAATAGGCTCCGTATAGTATCCTTCAACTGGTCGAAATAAATATGGCTTTTCCCCCGTTATGCTAAAAATAACATCCGACGTTTGGTCAATTTCCTCTAAGATGTGGGAGACTGATTTTGTATTCGGATGGGTATATGTGTGATTTGCAATTTCATGTCCATCTTCAGACATACGAAGCACAACTTCGGGACTTTTCTCAGCGTGCTGTCCCACGATGAAAAAAGTTCCCTTTGCTTCATATTGTTCGAGCAAATCCAAGATCTGCTCTGTATACTTTGGGTGCGGCCCATCATCAAATGTAAGTGCTACAACTTTTTCGTCTGTTTTTATATCCCAAATAATATGTCCTGTCTCTTCATAATACTGGCGTCCTTTTTCTAAAGATTTTGCATTCGTTGCCCCGAGACTATGGAAAACATAGAATGCCGCAAATAAAAATAAAAGAACTAAAAATAAAATAAAGGCGATTCTTTTAATTCTTTTTCTCGTCACATTATCACTTCCTTCATTGTTTTACTCTTCATTAGTATTTAGAGAAACGTAAAAAAAATGTACTTAATTTAAAGTGAAATAAATCCAATTAAAACATGGTTAAAATTGGAATTTAAAAACAAAAAAAGTGTTGTTTCAAAAAGAAACAACACTTTTCTTAATTTAATGTGGTAAATAAGCTAACTGTAATACAAATAAAACCGCAAATATATAAACAAGCGGATGTACTGCACGCCCGCGACCTTTAATCAGCATAATAAGTGGATAACTGATAAATCCTAAAGCAATCCCTGTTGAAATGCTTGAAGTTAACGGCATCGATAAAATAACTAAAAATGCAGGAAACGCATCTTCCATTTCATCCCAATTTATGTGCTTTACAACACTAATCATTAAACTCCCTACAATAATCAGTGCCGGTGACGTAATCGCCGCTACAACTGATAAGGAGCCAACAAGAGGTCCGAAAAATGAAGCAAAGATGAATAGCACAGCAACTGTTAATGCAGTTAAACCTGTACGTCCACCTACCGCTACACCAGAGCCGGATTCTAAATATGCTGTTGAAGGACTTGTCCCAAACATCGCACCAGCAGTGGTTGCAAGTGAATCGGAAATAAGTGCTTTACGTGCACGAGGTAATTTTCCATCCTTCAATAATCCTGCCTGCTTTGATACTCCGATTAATGTACCTGTCGTATCAAATAATGTAACTAAAATGAATGAAAAAATAACACCATATAAACCATATTCTATAACTTCCTGAATCGCTGTAATCGGATTAAATACAATTAAGCCTTCCGGAAGATGCGGTAGCGCTACTACTTTATCAATCGAAAGCTGTCCAGTGAACATCGCAATAACAGCGGTCACAATCATACCGATAAAAATTGCCCCGTTTACTTTACGTGCCATTAATGCGACCGTTATGAACAACCCGATAAATGTAAGTAAAGGTGCCGGTTCCGTAATATCTCCAAACTTGACTAAATTGGAAGTATCCGCCACGACAATTTCAGACATACGAAGCCCGATGAAAGCAATAAATAAGCCAATCCCTGCTGTAATCGCCAACTTAAGGTTTTCCGGAATGGCTTTTATCAGCATCTCACGGAATGGCGTTAAACTAATAATAATAAATAAAATACCTGCAATAAATACTGCTGAAAAGGCAGTAGTATAAGTAATCTCACCATTTGAGGCTAATACAACAGTATAAGTAAAATATGCGTTTAATCCCATACCCGGAGCAACGGCGATCGGATAGTTCGCACAAAGCGCCATCCAGCCTGTCCCGATAACTGCTGCGATAATTGTTGCCATAAACACTTGATCAACCGGAACACCAGCACCTGATAAAATAATTGGGTTTACAATGATGACATAAGCCATCGTTAAAAATGTAGTTAAACCCGCAAATAATTCACGCTTAACTGTCGTTCCATTTTCTTTTAATTGAAACATTTGCATAACCTTCTTTCAAACACGAACATTTTTAAACAACTTATATATAATATTCGTTTATAGAGCGAAATGCAATCATTTTACATAAATTTAGTATATGTTTTAATTTTCTATATAATCAGAAATTTATATAAGAGAAATCTTGAATAGACTGCATTTATCTATTGTTCCCTGTTTTTCAAACAATCATTCGTAGTATCCTCTATTAGGTAAATGAAAAAAGCGTTGTAAATTTTAATTCTAAAATTTACAACGCTTGTATTTTTTTATTTAAAGCGATTAAGACTTCACATTCACGCCTAAAATATCATTCTCTTCAAGGAACTTCGTGTTGAATTTCGCTGATTTGAATACGTCGTTGTTCATTAAAGCTTGGTGGAATGGAATTGTTGTGTTAATTCCAGGTCCAGCTACTTCGAACTCTGATAAAGCACGATCCATTTTAGCGATTGCTTCCTCACGCGTGTCAGCATGTACAATCAGTTTTGCTACCATTGAATCGTAATATGGCGGGATTGTATAGCCTGCATATACAGCAGAATCAATACGAACACCATATCCGCCTGGAACAACATACGTTTCTACCGTACCTGCTGAAGGCATGAAGTTTTTGTATGCGTTTTCAGCGTTAATGCGGCACTCAATTGCCCAACCGTTGATTTTAATGTCTTCTTGCTTGAATGGCAGCTTTTCGCCAGAAGCGATTTTTAATTGTTGCTGTACTAAGTCTACACCTGTGATCATTTCTGTTACAGGATGCTCAACTTGGATACGTGTGTTCATTTCCATGAAGTAGAATTTATCTTCTTGGTAATCATAGATGAACTCGATTGTACCCGCACCTTCATAGTTACAAGCAAGCGCTGCTTTCACAGCTGCTTCACCCATTTGTGCACGACGCTCTTCAGATAGTGCCGGTGATGGCGCTTCCTCAACTAGCTTTTGCATACGGCGTTGTACCGTACAGTCGCGCTCACCAAGATGAACAACATTGCCAAAGCTGTCTGCTAATACTTGAATTTCACAGTGACGGAAGTACTCAATGAATTTTTCCAAATAAACACCAGGGTTACCGAATGCTGCAGCGGCTTCTTTTTGAGTAATCTCAATACCTTTTACAAGATCCTCTTCAGTGCGTGCTACACGGATTCCTTTACCACCACCACCAGCAGTTGCTTTAATGATGACTGGGTAACCGATTTTCGCTGCCCATTGTTTACCTGTTTCGATATCCGGCACAATGCCAGTACCAGGAACTAAAGGAACGTTTGCCGCTTCCATCGTGTCACGGGCAACGTCCTTAATCCCCATAATTTTAATCGCATCCGAAGAAGGACCGATAAATTTAATACCCGCGTTTTCACAAGCCTCTGCAAATGCTGCGTTTTCCGCCAAGAAGCCATATCCAGGATGGATTCCGTCAGCACCTGTTTTTTGTGCTACCCCTAAAACAGCCGGGAAACTTAAATACGAATCTTTCGATAATTTAGGACCGATGCAATATGCTTCATCCGCTAACTTTACGTGTAACGCATCCGCGTCAGCTTCCGAATATACTGCAACTGTTTGAATACCAAGCTCTTTACATGCACGGATAATACGTACCGCAATTTCGCCACGGTTTGCGATTAATACTTTTTTCATTGATAGTTACGCTCCTTATTCAGCTTTTACTAGGAATAAAGGTTGACCATACTCTACTAATTGGCCGTCTTGTACTAAAATTTCTACAATTTCCCCTTTAATTTCAGCTTCGATTTCGTTGAATAACTTCATTGCTTCTACGATACATACGATTGACTCATCGCCTACTTTGTCGCCTACTTTTACGTAAGGTGCTGCTTCAGGGTTTGGAGATTGATAGAAAGTTCCGACCATTGGAGAAGTGATTTTATGTAAATCAGCTGCGTTTTCCACTGGTGCTGGAGTTTCTACTTTTGGAGCCGGTGCTGGGATTGAAGCTACCGCTGTTGGAGCAGGTGCTGCAACTTGCGCTACTGGTGCCTCCTCTACCTTTTTAGGAGCTACTACTTCTGTTACACCATTCTTTTTCTTTAATTTAACCTTTGCGCCGTCCGCTTCATAAACAAACTCGTCGATAGATGATGCATCTACTAATTTAATAATTTCTCGGATTTCTTGAACTTTGAACATTCTTAACTCTCCCTTTAAAAAAGTAATAACAATACAAACCCTATTTTATAATTTTTCCGACTATTTTGAAATACTTTATTTTAAATTACATAAAAATAGGCATAAAACAGAACAAATGTATATTAAAACAAAGAAATAAATAATCATCTGCTATATAACACAGCTCTGTTATTCACTTTAATAGGACGAGCGGTTAATTAAAAGGTTCAAACTTTACTTGTACGTTTACATAGTCATTAAATTCAGAACGAACGATATACATAATTTCACTTGCCTGCTTGTTTGATATCTCATCAGACATAACCGTTACCATTACTTTTTCATCGTCAATTCGGACAAGTGCATCGGAATAGCCGATTGATTTAATAAGCATTTCCAACATTGCCTCTGAAGACTCTAGTTTAATAAGTTCGTCCATTTCATTGAATGCCGTATTCTTTTCTTCCGCGCTGTATTCATCGGATGCAATCTTTTGTGTTAATTGCGCTTTCAATTGGCTTCGTTTGTTTGCTTGCTCTAGGCGCACTTCCTGGAATAAATCACTTTCTGAATTAACTGGTTGAGTTAGATTTTGGTTAACTCCTAAAATATCCGTTTCATTAATAGCTTCATCGGAAAAAATCGATAAAATATTCGGTGTATTGTCTTCAAAAATGTAGAATACAGAAATTACCGCAACTAGGCTTACTAATGTTAAAAACCATACTGTTCGCTTTTTCACTTTCACTTATTTTCCTCCTTAATTTGCATTGGTACAACTTGAATACGATGCGCCGGAATTTGAAGAACATGCCCTACCGTTTCCTTTAGCATGATTTTCACATCGGCCCTGTTTGCTCCTTGTGCCACAATAATGACACCTGATAGTTGTTCTTGTTGTGTCACAGCTAAAAACTGTTGTTCCCTTTGTTGATCATAGTGAAAATATACCTGTACTTGTCCGACTGAATGAATCTCACTTAATAAATTTGCAAGCTGTTCTTCATTTGAGCGATTTTTTTCCCCTTTCTCTGATTGTGGTAGAAGAAAGAATAAACTAAGAATAAATACAACGGCAATAAAGATTAAAACGATAGGACGATTCGCTTGTTTCTTTTCCACATTATTAAGCGTATGCGCCCCCTTCTCTACTAGAATTCAAAATAATGTATGAACGAAAGAACACGGTTATGCAAAGAATGAAAGAATTGTGCTTGTAACAAATAAATATAGGGCAAGCTTCACATAGACGTGCCACTGCTTTTCATCTGCAAACACAAGCAAACTGCTCCCCAGCAAAATAAATAGAAATAATTGAATCACGTTTTTCCTCCTATGGACATCTGCATAAAGAAAATAAATAATAGCACGATAAACATAATCGCAAAGCCGAGTAA
Source organism: Solibacillus merdavium (assembly GCF_014836935.1). GTDB lineage: Bacteria > Bacillota > Bacilli > Bacillales_A > Planococcaceae > Solibacillus > Solibacillus ferritrahens. The sequence continues at coordinate 129,811 of NZ_JACSPW010000008.1, forward strand.
AAAAGCGACTGCGCATAAAACAAACAGCGTCTTCCCGACATCATCAAACAAACTGCTTAAGCGCATATTCGTAAAAGGCTCGGTAACTGCACCCATGATTTTAAAAAGCAAGGCATGTAAGAGCAATACAGTTGCAGGATAAAAGGCCGCCCCCCAAACGATTGTTAAAAAGGATAATCCAATAAAAGTCGAAACAGTTGATTGGGTTTTTTGGAAAAAGGACAATCCTTCAACAATCAGACTTCCGATTAACGGAATGTTTTGTTCTATTAGTTTTTTTATAGGAGATTTCAATGCATCGTTTAATTGGATAAATGCAATACCGGATAATGTAAGAATAGATGTGAGAGCCACAACAGAAGCAATCATGACGCTCAATATGGAAGAGCGAATAAGGTCTGCAGCTTTAGTAAAGGAAATTGCAGGATATATTTTCGTACATACATCGAAAACTAAGGCGAGGACAAGGGCTGGTATTAATATGTTCGTACTGACAAATAAAATAACTTGAACAAATATAATGATAATAGGATTCCAGGCGATTGCTGTAAAAACAGTTTGAATTGTCAACAGCATGAACGTCATAATCGGTAATATAGCCATGAAAAAATTTTGAAGCAATGCAATCAACTCATATAATACGACAAAAGCATCGACTACATTTTGTGCAAATACAACGATGAAAAGCAGTATAAATAGCTGTTCTATTAACACGGCTTCACTCGGTACTAAGGCAATTAACAGCAAATACAATAAAATGTAGATTGCAACGAGCAATAATGAAAATAACAAAGATTGAAACGGCTCTGTAAAGATTGAAAAGAACGTCTCCATTACTGTAGCCTTTCTAATAGTTGGATTAACACCTGAAACTTAGGTTGCAATAGATTGATCCAATATAAAACTGCTGTCATACGTATGGACAATGTAACCAGCGTCGCAAATGCATCATACTCATATTGCTCCAATAGCTGGCAGATCAACTCATTCATTAGGAAAAGCAATGCCGTAAACAATAGCCCCTTACTATATGGAACACTGTTAAAAATAACGGCCAGTCGCTGCCAAAGTGGAATTAATTGTTCGCGAATAATAAATTGGAAAAAAATAAAAAAAGCGATGACGACAATAATCGAGTGCAACTTGTCCATTGTCTGTTTTAAAAATAAAAACAGAACTAAGTAAATGACACTAGCAAATAAGGCAATCATTTAGCTAGACTGCTGTCAACCATTGAAAAAATATGACAATCTCTTGAAAGAACAAGCGCAAAAATCGGATTAATTCAATCGTCATATATAAATACGCAATAAAGAATAAGAAAAATGAAAACTCTTTTTTTCCTAAATGTTCGAAAAATAAATGAAGAAGTGCAATAATCAACCCAACCCCTGCAACACGAAGCACATCTTGTAATTCCAATAAAGCCCTCCTTCCTTAACGAAACTATATGCAATTCATAACGAAATAAGCACAAAAAATACCGATGAGAAAGTTTTTATCCTTCCTCATCGGTGATTTTTCCATTAATGATATAACTGCCCGATAATCTCTTTTATCGATCCTTCTTTAGCCAAATAGCTATTTTCCCCCATCCATAAGGACATGTATTCGGGCTTATTTTGATTAGCACTCTCTTTCCGAATATGTAATGTTAAATAATGCTGGATTGGATAAGGTGCAACTATAGCATCCTTTAACTGCTCGGTAAATTTATTTTTAAGACCACGTGCATATTTTCCTGTAAATGCCTTAGTCAATGTTGTGGACTCTTGTGGAGAATTCAAAATGGCATTTTTGTGGGGTTTTGCAGCACCACACTCATGGGCCGTCAATAATACCGTTCCAACTTGTACAAATGAGGCCCCTATTTCAAGCATGCTGTTTACATGCTTTTTTGTCATTATGCCCCCTGCAGCAATAATCGGAATCGATACTTTTTCCCGTACAGTCATCACTAAATCCGCTGTAGCAATTAGTTCGATAGGCTCGGTAAATGAACCTCGGTGACCGCCTGCTTCCCGGCCCTGTAAAACAACTGCATCTAGCCCTGCCTTTTCAACCGCAATAGCTTCTTCGATTGTTGTTGCTGTGCCAATCAAATACACATCATGCGACTTCAATTTCATAATGGTATCTTCGTCGGGAATGCCAAATGTAAACGATACTATATTTACACCTTCATCAATAATTGCTTGAACTTGCCCATCGAAAACTTCTGTCGATATAACGCGTTGTATATTTGGTATTCCCAGTTCATCATAAATCGGCTGTAACGCCGAACGTGCATCTTGAAGGACAGTAACATCAATTCCAGGCTCCTCCTGAATGAACAAATTTACACTAAATGGCTTATTCGTTATTGATTTAACTTTTTTAATGAATTCCTTCGTCTCATCGCCATTTAAATAGCCTGCTCCAATCGAACCTAATACTCCCACTTCACAACAAGCCGCCACAAATTCAGGAGTTGTAATACCTGCCATCGGTGCTTGAATTATTGGCTTTTCAATCGAAAACTTTGATTTCATAGTCGTTCCACTCCTTTCTTTAATTATACTAACCTAACCCTTAATTATCTATAATTTCTAGTGAATGGAAGGTGTATGTATATTCCCTATAATATAGATTGTCACAATAAAAATAGGGATACCGCAAGAAATGCAGTATCCCTATCTTTTAAATGCAGGAATTCACTTATACGTACAGATTATGCACGTGAAACGTAAGAACCTTCAGTTGTGTTGATGATTAGTTTGTCACCTTGGTTAACGAAGAATGGTACGTTTACCATTAAGCCTGTTTCCATTTTAGCTGGTTTAGTACCGCCTGAAGCTGTATCGCCTTTAATACCCGGCTCTGTTTCAGCTACTTCTAAAATAACTGTATTCGGTAATTCGATACCGATTAGCTCACCTTGATAAGATTGGATATGAAGCTCCATATTTTCTAATAAGTAGAATAACTCTTCTTTAATTTGTGCTTCAGATAAAGTAGTTTGATCGTAAGACTCCATGTCCATGAATACGTGCTCGTCACCTTGTGCATATAAATATTGCATTTTGCGGTTTTCGATCATCGCTTTTTCTACTTTTTCACCAGCACGGAATGTTTTTTCTGTTACGTTACCATTACGTAAGTTACGTAATTTAGAACGCACGAATGCAGCACCTTTACCTGGTTTTACGTGTTGGAATTCAAGTACGCGGAATAAGTTACCGTCAACGATAATTGTTAGACCTGTACGGAAATCGTTTACTGAGATCATGAGTTGTTTCCTCCAAATTATAAAATAATTAATTCTTTTGTCGAATGTGTTAGTACTTCATTACCCGTTTTTGTGATTAAAATATCGTCCTCAATTCGAACGCCACCAATTCCAGGAATGTAGACACCCGGTTCAATTGTTACAACCATATTCGGCTCCAGCACAGTTTCAGAACGGAATGATAACCCAGGTCCTTCATGCACTTCCAAGCCGATACCATGACCTGTTGAATGACCAAATGCACTGCCTAAGCCTTTTGATTTTAAGTAATCACGTGCCACTGCATCTGCTTCGATCCCTGTCATGCCTGGACCCACTTTTTCAAGTGCCAGAAGCTGAGACTCGAGTACAGCATTGTACATATCTACCAACTTCTCTGAAGGTTGTCCTACAGCGATTGTACGTGTTATGTCCGAAATGTATCCATTATAGTAAGCACCAAAATCAAGGGTTACAAAATCGCCCGTTTCAATAATTTTATTTGTCGCTACACCATGTGGCAGTGCTGAGCGCAATCCACTTGCAACAATAATATCAAAAGAAGAACTTGTAGCACCTTGTTTACGCATGAAAAATTCTAATTCATTCGAAACCTCAAGCTCTGTTATACCAGGCTTGATGAACTTTAAAATATGTGTAAATGCATTATCCGCAATTTCACAAGCAACCTTAATAATATTAATCTCTTCTGCAGTCTTAATCAAGCGAATTTTTTCAATTAAGCCTGAAACTGGGATAAAATCGATTTTCACTGCAGATTTATATACTTCATATGTACCAAAATGTATAGCATCCTTTTCAAATGCCAATGATTTCACGCCCATTAGCTCTACTTGTTTTGCTACTTCATCAAAAATTGTCCCAGTATGCTGAGCAATTCGAAAATCTTTAATCTGCTCGGAAGCCTGCTCCGTATATCGGAAATCGGTAATAAATACCGCATCATTTTGCGAGACAATTGCCACTCCTGCAGTCCCAGTAAAACCTGTCATATAGCGACGGTTATACTCGTTTGTAATCAATAAAGCATCTACATTATGCTCAATTAAAGCCTGACGTAATTTTGCTAGTTTCACGATTTCTCATTCCCCTTTTTATTGTTGTAAAAACTTGCGGATGGCCAACTCATAGCCAAATGTACCAAGTCCACAAATTTGCCCTATACATTGTGCCGCCAATTTTGATTCGTGACGGAATGCTTCCCGTGCATGAATGTTTGAAATATGCACTTCGATTACCGGTACATGTACAGAAGCAATCGCATCCCGTAGCGCGATACTTGTATGTGTATATGCACCAGGATTAAAAACAATGCCATCTATGTCTGTGTCAGCTGCCTCATGGATCCAGTCAATGAGGATCCCTTCATGATTGGACTGGCGAAAGTCGATGGAAGCATTGAACGAACTTGCAAGCTTTTCACATTTCACCTTTACATCGTCCAATGTTTCAGCTCCGTAAATTTCCGGCTCACGCTTCCCTAAGCGATTTAAATTTGGACCATTTAAAATAAGTAGCTTCATCTATGTGTGCCCCTTTTTTCATACTGACCCTATTTTATCACAGACTTTTCAGACATCAATACTTTCACCTATCGATATATATATAACTTCTTATACTGGGCAGTTTCAATAATAAAACGCATTATCGTCAAAACTACTATGATAAAGGGAATCGATAACTTTTTCACCGAAGAAAATTCAATTGGAAGATCTAAAATCAGCCATTCCAAAATTACTGCAATAACCAGCCCTAAAATTAACGAAAATAAAAAAGGTGGCGCCTTAAACAAAAACTGTGCCAGTAACGTAATCACATACGCACATACTGCCAGGATTAAAAACAGAACAGCCCATCGTTCAAAGGCAGTCCATTCAAACCATTCATATTTTTTTAGAAAAGAAACGGGTTGCCATGGAATAAGACTAAAAAAGTGCAAACCTTTTAAACTGATGGTCATTAAAAGTGCTGCGACTATAGCCGTAATCAATAAATGCATACAAATCAAAACTCCTCTTTTTTTTACAGTATTGCCGTTTGTAAAAAAACTATTCGAATCAATAGTGCTTTTCACCAAAATTTAGTACAATATGAAAGTGAAACTTTAAGATGGATAAGGGTAGATTCCCTTCTATTTTTAAAGTACAAAAATAGAAATATAATTAGAGAGTGGTGTGCTGCAAGTGAGTAATAATGCGCCAGTATATGGTGGGCAAGCACTTTTAGAAGGTGTCATGTTCACCGGGCAAGATCATATGGTAACTGCAATTCGTCGAAATGATGATTCCATTGATTATTTCCACGTTAAAAAAGAGAAAAAGCCTATATATCAAAAACTGAAAAAAATTCCATTCGTTCGCGGTGTTGTGGCGTTAATCGAATCGGCAGGATTTGGATCTCGGCATTTACAGTTTGCTTCAGACCGCTATGAAGTGACACCAGGTGAAGAAGAAGAAAGCGGTGGTGAGGAACCATCGAAGTTAATGATGATTTTAGGCGTAGCCGTTATCGGTGTATTATCGTTTCTATTCGGGAAATTTGTCTTTACATTAGTACCGATGTTTCTGGCAGAATTTCTTAAACCATGGTTCCCCGGAAAAACTGTACAGATTCTTATCGAAACAGGCTTTAAGTTAGTTTTATTATTGGCCTACCTACAAATTATTACGATGACACCTTTAATTAAACGTGTTTTCCAATATCACGGAGCTGAGCATAAAGTAATTAACTGCTATGAAGCCGGCCTAGAATTGACGGTTGAGAATGTACAAAAGCAATCCCGCCTGCACTATCGTTGTGGCTCAAGCTTTATTTTATTCACAGTAATTGTCGGCATGTTTACATACTTCTTTGTGCCAGTAGATCCTCTATGGGTACGTCTTGTAAGTCGTATACTATTAATCCCAGTCGTAATCGGCATCTCATTTGAAGTATTACAAGCAACAAACGCGGTACGTGATATTCCCGGTTTACGTTATTTAGGTTATCCAGGTTTATGGCTGCAGCTTTTAACGACAAAAGAGCCAAAAGATGAAATGGTTGAAGTTGCCATTGCATCATTCAACAAGCTTCATGAAGTTGAAAAAAATCCGGCTATTGCACAAACTTTAGTGCATGACTAAGAAAACAGGAGTTGATTTGAATGTGAAAGCATTCAGCTCAACTCTTTTTTTCTTTATTATTTAGACTCTCGAAATAATTTTATTGAGTTCATTTAGATGAAATGGCATAATAGATATCAAATATGACAGAATTGTTAAAAATCATTTTAAAAGCTTCTGTAATCTAGAGAGCTTGGTTTTTATATAGGTAAATCAGAAGTTAAAATCTAAAGAATTCAACATGAGAGGTAATCACATGAAAACTATTTTCCAATTTATGAGGCGCTATAAATGGCCTGCCGCAATTGCCTTCTTTTTAATGCTTTTAGAGCTGACAAGCGACTTGATCCAGCCACTTTTCATGGCAAAGATGATCAATGAAGGTTTATTAGAAGAAAATTTGTCCAATGTTGCATTCTGGGGTGGCTGTTTATTTGTATTGGCACTGTTTTCCTTTATAAGCGGTGTTTTAAACTCCTTCTTCTCCGCACATGTCGCACATAGCTTCGGCTTCGATTTACGTAAGGCACTTTATAGTAAAATTCAATCGCTGACAATGGCTACATACTTAACATTTCCGACATCGGGTCTAATTACCCGGCTAACGAGTGATGTAACGCAAACAATGAATATTGTCTTTATGATGCTACGAATAGCAATGAAAGCACCATTAATGACAATAGGTTCGCTCATTATGGCATTTATCATCAATGCAAAACTTGCCTTGATCTTATGTGTAAGCTTTCCTTTTTTGCTTATCTTTCTCGTATGGATGGTATCGATTGGCATCAAGCTATTTGCACGAGTACAGCATCGACTTGATTTTGTGAACCGACAGCTTCAGGAAGGTTTGCAAGCTGTAAGATTGATCAAAGCATATATGCGGGGACAGTATGAAGAAAGCCGCTTTTTATCGGTCGCAGAAAACTTGAAGTTTGATACGATTAAAGCGACACGTGTTATGGAAATCGCTTTGCCTGTCCTTCAATTTGTGATGAATATTAGCTTACTTATTGTAATATGGGTTGGTGCAGATGCGATTCGGGAGAACGATATTCTTGCTGGGGACTTAGCTGCAATTATTAACTATGCATTCCGTATGACAGCTTCATTTTCTATTTTTTCATTTATTATTATTGCCTATGCCCGCGCCAAAGCTTCTGCTGAGCGTATTGAGGAAATTTTAAATGTTAACGAAGGAACTGAGGAAGTAGAGAAAAATGAAGCCCCTATTCTTGAAGACTTCTCGATTCGTTTTGATAATGTTTCTTTCCGTTATCCAACAACCGAACAGTATACGCTTCAGAATCTATCATTTTCAATTCATAGTGGCGAAAAAATAGCGATTATGGGCGCAACTGGCTCAGGTAAATCAACCATTTTACAGTTAATCGAACACTTTTACGAGGCTAACAGTGGTGCGATTTATATAAATGGTCACAATATAAAAGAAATCCCGTTACAACAATTGCGCCGCTCGATTACTTATGTCCCGCAGCAATCACTTCTTTTTTCAGGGACGATAGTGGACAACTTACGCTGGGGACAAAATGAAGCATCGCTTGAACAAATTATTGAAGCGACGAAAAAAGCACAAATTCATCAGTCCATTGAAAGCTTTGATAAACAGTACGAGACAATGATTGGACAACGCGGCATAAATTTATCAGGTGGCCAAAAACAACGTCTTGCCATTGCACGTGCCCTGCTGAAGCCAGCTTCATTACTCATTTTGGATGATAGTACTTCGGCGCTTGATGTTGCGACCGAGCAAAAATTATGGGAAGCGCTCGATTCAGAGTCATTAACAATGCTCGTTGTCACACAAAAAATTCAAACAGCACAAACGGCCGATCGCATACTACTTATTGATGAAGGTCAACTTCATGGCTTTGGCACACATGAGGAGTTATTAGAAACAAACGAATTGTATGCGAAAATTGTGGCTTCACAGCAGGAGGTGCTTGCCGAATGAAGATTTTCAACTATGAACCTATCATCACGAAAGAACAAATAAAAAATGCAAGCGGAAAAAAGAAGAAAGGCGAACGTGCTCAAAACTGGACGTACACTTTAAAACGTATTCTTGATTTTGTTGCCGAGCAAAAAATGCTTCTAATTACTGTGCTGCTTCTCGTCGTATTAAGCTCTGCACTCGCATTAATCGGACCATTTATTATCGGACGACTAATCGATCAGTTTATTGATGGCAGTTCGTTAAGCCAACTGCAATATTGGCTATATGGATTGGCGGTCATATATTTGCTCTACAGTTTAGCGAGCTATTTCCAAAATTACTGGATGGTCAGCATCGCTCAGCAAACGGTCTTTCGCATTCGTACACAGTTATACGGGCATTTTTTCAGGCTACCTCTTCGCTTTTTCGATAAAAGAAAGCACGGTGAATTAATGAGCCGCGCGACAAATGATATCGAAACAATCAGTGCAACCTTAAACAGTGCCTTCATCCAAGTCGTATCAAGTATATTAACATTGACGGGTACCGTAGCCGTCATGCTGTGGCTGAGTCCTGCTTTAACGCTCATCACGATGCTGATTGTGCCGCTTATGTTTTACGGCATGCGCTGGATTACAAAACGAACAAGCTTGTTATTTAAACAACAGCAAGCAGCCATTGGAGAAATGAATGGTTTAATTGAAGAATCGATCACAGGTCAGCATGTTGTTAAAGCCTTCTCTCAAGAAAACGAAATGCTGCGCCAATTTGATGAAAAAAATACGCGGATTCGCACTGTCGGCTTTTGGGCATTAACATATTCCGGCTTCATCCCAAAAGTCATGAACACCTTAAATAGCTTAAGTTTTGCAATTGTTGCATTTGCAGGTGGTCTTTTTGCCTACTATGGATATATTTCTATCGGGACAATTATTATTTTCACAGAATATGCACGTCAGTTTACCCGTCCGCTGAATGATTTGGCAAACCAATTTAACACCGTCTTATCTGCTCTTGCAGGTGCTGAACGTGTCTTTTTAATTATGGATGAAAAAGAAGATAAAACCGTTGGGGAAAATGTTGAGATACTCGGTAATGTCCGTTTCCAAAATGTTTCGTTCCAATATGATTCACAGGCATCCTCCCCTACTTTATCGAATGTGTCTTTTGAGGTGAAAGCAGGGCAATCGGTTGCGTTAATCGGCCAAACCGGAGCAGGTAAAACGACGATTATGCAGCTCTTAACAGGGCTATATGAAAAGACGGATGGGAAAATCGTTTTTGACGATATGAATATTGAAGAAATTTCCAAAGCCAGTCTACGTAGCCAAATGGCATTCGTATTACAGGATCCGTTTCTATTTGAAATGACGATAAAAGAAAACATACGCTACGGGAAACTTGATGCAACAGACGAGGAAATTTATGAGGCAGCGAAAAAAGCAAATGCCCATTCATTTATTGATAAGCTTCCAAATAAATACGATACAATTTTAAGCGCGGATGGCAGTCAAATCTCTCAAGGTCAAAAACAGCTGCTCTCTATTGCGCGTGCCTTCGTTGCAGACCCGAAAATTTTATTATTGGATGAAGCGACAAGCAGTATCGATACAGTGACTGAGCTCCATATTCAAGAGGCCCTTGAAAAGCTGATGGAAAATCGTACAAGCTTTATAATTGCACACCGTCTAAATACAATTCGCAAAGTCGATTATGTTATCGTGCTGAAACAAGGGAAAATTATCGAACAAGGAACGCGCCAGCAGCTTATTGAAAAACAAGGTGTGTTCGGACAAATGCTGAACGTGTAGGCATAAAAAGAGCTAAGGCATCTTAATAAATATACAAAACCGCCCATGTTGCACTATAAAAGCATCATGAGCGGTTTTTTGTTTATTATTACTTAAATAGAATCAAGTTCTCCTTGCTCCTCGACTTTCGGTGGCGGATTTTTTAATTGGCGGAAGCGCTTATAATATTTAACAAGCAAAATTACAATAACGACTGCCAATACTATAAACAAAACACCGTTCATTAACAGTTCACGCTGTGCTTCTTCTGTCGAAGGTAAATCAAGTTCGGCCGTTTGATTTGTATATACATATTGAAGGAATGCAAGAAAATTACTGAAACTATGTAATAACATCGGAACAAATATATTTTTTGTTTTTAAATACGCATAGCCGAGCACACAGCCTAATGCAAAAGCAAACACTACATTAATCGGATTAAGATGAATAATCCCAAAAATTATAGAAGAAATAATAATGCTTTTTTGCGGACTCCATCTCAAAGTAAAGCGACGAAGTAGGATCCCTCTGAACAAAAGTTCCTCATAAATAGGTGCGAGAATACAAATATTAATGAAAAACAAAATATAAACGAGTAATGATGGCTGCACTTCTTCCAAATCGATCATCGGATCAAATAAAAATAAGTTTTGTAAAAGTTCTTCAAACATAAGATACAGAAGTGTTACTACAATCGTTGTAAATACAACGGTAATTAACTGAAAGCAGGTGGTTATCGATAAGTACCTTGCCCAGCGTCCTTTTGACATGATTGTATTCATTGGCTGTTCATTATACGTAAAATTCCATTTCTTTGTTTGATATACAATATACACCAAAAAACAAATGGACATAATAAATGTAATCCATTGCTCACTTTCCGGGAAATCGACTGCAAACACCAATACAATACTCGCTATAAATAAGAAAATCGCAAACAGAATAAAATAACGCATTTTAAATTTTTTCAACTCGGTATAGTCCATTAATTCACACCTCCTGCTTTAAGAATAGCATAATATGACAATATTATCCTTTTACCCCCCTAATTATTTCCCACTCATTCACATTATGATAACGCGTTTCTTTTTAGCAGTTATCAAGATTATGATTAGCCTCTCTTCTTTCGTGGACGAACAACAGCGAAAATAAAATAGACTTATATTTTGGTTTTTAGTAAGATTTATATAAGACTTATCTGACTTATCAAAATGGTAACGCAAATTAATGCAAAGCTATGCAATTACAGGTTAACTGTTTTGCATAGCTTTTAATTTTACCAGTGAGCCTTATCCAAAATTACATTAAAAGTATTAACTTAATTGGAGGTAAATTCATTGAAAAATGTAAATCGTTTATTTGTAATTATCGGCCTTATTATTCTTGTTATTGTCGGGCGCTTCTTTTTAGTCCAAAATGAAGTAACCGAAATTCCTACGGCAACGGTTGTAACTAATGAACAAACAATTGATTCTATTCGTGGAAGCTATTGCTGGCATTCTGCTGGCGAAGCTACATGTGTGGATACTGCAGCGCCTCATGAATTGGTACAGGAATCGAATATGCCTTATATTAAAATTCAACCGAATGAAGAGATTGAATTTAAATATGATCAGCATATTAAGAGTGTTTCGATTCAGCTGTGGCAGGAAGATTATAATTATGAGGAAATCGCAACGACCGCTCGATTTACTGCACCAAGTGAAAAAGGTACATATATTATTTCTAGCCTAACTCGGTTTAGTAATGGGGATGTCAGCGATGTAATAGCAATAGAAGTTGAATAGCAGAACGGAATACAGCATGGTTTTGTACAAAGCCATGCTGTTTTATATTATTTATATAAGATATTTACGCACCCGCAAATTGATTAACCAACTCAGTGAAAGGCTCCTCTTCTTCTAAAAACGGGAAATGATTACTTTTCTCAAAGATAGTTAGGTTGGCATTTTTAATAAGTTCAGCAATTTCTATTCCAAAATTTACTGGGCATTGTGCGTCATACCTTCCTGCATAAATAAAGCTTGGTATGTTAATATCCTTTAATTTTTCTCTTAAATCCATATCCCGATATTCTACTTGTCTAAAATATGTAAGTCGCGGTCCAACAGTCTTCCCGCTATTTGGCTTTTTTAATGCTTCTTTTAGTTTGTCTTCACTGTAATATGAAAATAGCGCCCATTCATAGCCTAATTTTTGGCGGTCTTCCTTGGACGTTGATTGATCACTTAACAAATTCATAATTTCCGTTACACGATGAAAATTTTTATTTTGATGATTATACATACAATCTTTATGCATTGCATATTCGTAACTCGCAGCAGTCCCACCCGCAATCAGTTTCGTTATGGAATTTGGAGCTTGAACTGCATATTGTAAGGCAAGCATCCCTCCTGTAGAATGTCCGCCAAATGCCCACTTTTCAATATGGAGCGCTTTTCGAATTGCTTCCATATCATGTACGGTTTCAACCATGCTGTATTCAGAGTCCTGTTGTGCCCTTACTGAGTTCACTGTACCACGCAAGTTAATTAAATAGACCGTAAATTTAGTGGTAAATGGGTTGGCAAATGCATTTCCTCGCTCATCAAATTCGCTATATAAATGAGTAATCGCCATTGGTTCCCCTTCACCATGTTTAAAATATTCAAATGTACCTCGCGCTGTTTCAATTAAGTTTTGCTGCCACAAATAAATCACGTCCTCTCTTATTTAAAATTACCGATAATTGCCAATCATTTCAACATTTATTTAAGAATATAACAATGCCTGGTAAATTTACTACCAGGCATTCGTTTATCGCTGTTTTGAAATTTCAGATAGATCTTGTTGTAATTGCTGTAATTGTTTACTTGCTTTTGATATGGCCTGCATCATTTCATGTTCTTCATGAATAGATGTAGCAATTTCTTCTGTCATTGCTGCATTTTCTTCAGATATTGCAGATAAGCTTTCCATTTGGTTCATTGCTTCTTCGACCATACCATTTGTATTCGTAATAGTCAGCATATCCTCAGATAGCTTCGTTTGAATATTATCAAAGGATTGCTTTATCCCATTAAAAGAAACCGAAATATCATTTAAAGCTTCTACATTTGAATGCACTGCGTCCTTGCCTTCATATGCTTTTAACCGAGCAGTTGCTGCTCGTTGAAGTAGTTGCTTTGTAACTTCTGTGATATTCGCTGCGATTTCCGCGCTTTGTCCCGCCAGCTTTTTAACTTCATCTGCAACAACAGCAAAACCTTTCCCGTGCTCGCCTGCTCTTGCAGCTTCTATCGATGCATTCAAAGATAATAAGTTTGTTTGGTTAGCAATAGCTTTAATACCATCAAGAAGTTCATTCACTTTTGCTAGACTTTCGTGCAGATCGTCTATTGTTACTGTCGTCAAGTCAATGGAATCACTTAACGTTTCCATACCATTAGTTACCTCATGCACTTTTTTCCAACTGTATTCTACAGCTGCCTGAACCTCAGTTGACCCTTTTACTGTCATTTCTGATGATTGTTTTGTCATGAGCATATTTTGATGAGCTAAAACCATTTGTTCATTAATTTTCTGAATCATTTCCGCTTCACTATGAATTGCGGTTGCCATTTGATTGGAAGAGTGTAGAATTGTTTCACTTGCCACATTCAATGTATGGACATTATCATTCACATTAATAATATTTTGGGCTAATTGGACTGAACCGTCGTCGATTTTATTTAAGATTACCGTTAAATTAGCTAAAAGTTCCTTTGCTTCTTTTTCTTTTGATTGAGCATCTTTCACTAATTTATTGCCCCACTTTGTTAAGCGATAAAGCATAAAATTACAGCCATTAATAATAGCAAAAACTGTAATAAAAATAGGGATGCTTGCATTGTCACCTAGTAATTTCTCTGGTGCCACTATGTACAATAACAAATATAAACTATTTATAACTGTCAAAAAAGTTAATATTAAGCGCTCATTGAAATACATAGCCGCCATAATAAATGTGATAAATAAAATGTAATGCTTATTAATTGCGTCCCCGTCTAAATAAAATAATAAAATAGTGACAATTGCAGGAAGAAGTGCGAAAATTAATCCTTTGGCAAAATAAGAAATCTTCAAAAAATAATTCAATGTCGATAATAGAACGACACTTCCCCCCGCAATGAGATAAGGAATGGATTGTTGAAATCCATTTTTATAAATAAGTGGTGTCAGTATTAATACAACTAATATGACGGTAATAATAGTATTTAGCTGGTGTACCCAATTTAATTTATCAATGCGCTTTTCCAAAATTTATCCCCCTAGGAACTATGTACTGAAATAGTCTATTGTGGATATATTTTACAGTCAGTATATTAAATATTCAATCTATTTTTTTATTACATGAAAATATTATTAAATATATTATTTAAATATAAAAAAAAAGAAGCATCACAAAATTTAATTCGTGTGCCTCTTTCATATATCATTTTTTTCTAACAACAGCCCGTACCGGTGACCCGTCAGCGCCTTCTAATTTTAACGGTAAAGCAATTAAATCATAAAGACCGGGTGTTACTTCGCTTAAATCCAGCCCCTCCAAAATATGAATCCCATTTTCATAAAGCGCATGGTGGGCTAATACTCCCTTGCTATCTAAAGGATCGACAGAAGGATTATCCACACCGAGTAAAATAACACCGCGCTCATTTAGTAAGGATGCTACATCCGGAGAGATTACAGGTATCTCTTCTGGAAACTGCTCAAAAGGCTGTTTCACAGTTTTCAACAGCACACGCTTTGCTCCAAGAAAGTCAACGGATGACAGTCGCTCTGCTGTAATGACTCCCTCTCCGACACAAGATACAATATAACAATCTCCAATATAAGTATTGATGTCTAATTGTTCCATTGTCTCTGCCTCACTATTAAAATGAAAAGGCGCATCTACATGTGTGCCGGTATGCAAGGAAGTTGTTATTCTCCCAATATTGACCGAGCCCGTCTGCTGCTTTGTATACCATATTTCAAATGAAAACGGCGTATCCCCCGGCCAGTTCGGCATCCCTTTTTTCATCGTTTGTGTAATATCAATCCACATAGCATCACCTCTAATACTGAATGACTAAATATAAGAGAACGAGAAAAATTACTGCCGGTACTACAAAGGTCATTAAAATTCGATAGGTTCTGTAAAAGCCTTCCCCCATTTTACTACCTTGTAACAACTCACTTTTGACAACTTTTTTATCCATAATATGCATAATAAAAATTGCTATCAGTAAATTGCCGACCGGTAAAATTACATTGGACACAACAAAATCTGTAAAATCAAAAATACTTCGGCCAAATATTGATACATCACCTAGTGTACTGTATGTCAGTGTCGATGGAATCGAAGCGATAAATACAAGTACACCAATAATCATCGTAATTTGAGCGCGCGTAATATTCCACTTCTCGATTACTGCCGCTACTATAATTTCATACATACTGAAGGATGAAGTTAAAGTCGCGAATAAAAATAAAATTAAAAACATCGCCAAGAAAACTTCGCCAAATGGCATCTGTGAAAATGCTGCCGGCAATACCATGAATAATAATGGCGGTCCGCTTGCCACTTCCATATCAAAAGCAAATACGACCGGGAAAATGGCCAAACCTGCTAAAAAGGAAACAAAAATACTCAATCCTACAACTGAGCCTGCTGAATTTGGTAAGCTTACATCTTTCTTTAAATAAGAACTATATGTAACTAAACATGAAAATCCAACTGCAAGCGCAAAAAATGATTGTCCTAAAGCATATAGTATTGATTCACCTGTAATGTTCGAAAAGTCTGGATATAGGAAAAACTTAATCCCTTCCATCGCGCCATCAAGGGTAACTGCTCTAATGACTAAAATAAAGAACATTATGAATAAAAGCGGCATCATAAACTTATTCGCTTTTTCAATTCCGTTCTGTACACCTAGTGCGATAACGACAACATTGGCAATTGTAAATAATGCTAGTCCAACAAGCGCAATCCACGGTGTTCCTGTTACTTGTCCGAAAAATGCACCTGGATCAACTGATGGCTCAATGACATTTCCGACTATAGATACGCCACTATATACAAATATCCAGCCACCTACAACACTATAAAACGATAATAATAGGAAACATCCCAATATACCAAGCTTTCCGATCCATGCCCAAACTTTCGGATTAGGGGAAAGAACTTTATACGCAGTAACCGCTTCTTTTTGCGCGGCACGCCCAATAATATATTCCGATAATAGCATTGGTAAACCAATAATTAATGTTAGTACTACAAAAATCAAAAAGAATGCGCCGCCTCCACTTTGACCGGCTACGTAGGGCATCTTCCATATCGCCCCAAGCCCTATCGCTGCACCAGCTGACGCTAATACAAATCCTAATTTACTTGACCACTGTCCTTTACTCTTCTCCATTTGCCTCACTCCACTCATCTAAACTAAACTAAACTTAACTAAGCTATAACACTGTTCGTAAATCCCATAGCTCCGGGAAAAAACGATGATCAAGCACTTGACGCAAATAATTGACACCGGATGATCCACCCGTGCCTACTTTAAAGCCAATAATACGCTCGACTGTTTTCATATGACGGAATCGCCATTGCTGCAATGAATCTTCTATATCGACTAGCTTTTCACCGAGCTGGTATAAATCCCAGTACTTATCAGTATTTTCATAGACAGTTTTCCATGCAGCAGCAACTGAGTCGTCACCACTATATACTACCGAAAAATCTCGATTTAGCAAAGCTTCATTAATTGGTAATCCAGCTTTTGCCAATGCTTGGATGGAAACGTCATAAATACTCGGTGCATCGTACGCTTCTTTTAATCTTTCTAAAACGTCCTTTTCTTTCTCATAAATTTTTAAAATATGAGGTGTTTTATATCCAAGCGAAAATTCAATTAAACGATATTGATAGCTTTGGAAACCGGATGCTTTTCCAAGATCATCGCGGAACTGCAAATATTCTGCAGGTGTCATTGTTGCCAATACATCCCACGCCTGAATAATTTGCATTTGTATTTTTGAAACTCGTGCCAGCATTTTAAAAGCCAGCTGCATTTCCCCGCGTTCAATTGCTTGAATCGCACCTTGCATTTCATGAATAATCAGCTTCATCCAAAGCTCGCTTACTTGATGAATAATAATAAAAAGCATTTCATCGTGGTGATTGGATAGGCGGTTTTGATTGTTTAAAATTGCGTCTAAACTTAAATACTCGCCGTATGTCATATCCTCCTTAAAATCGGTATGAATGCCTTTTTCACTTTTTAGCTTTTGCTGTAAATCCGAAATCGAACGCTTCTCCATCAAACCACTCCTTATGCAATGATATCCCGCTTGTTTTCATGATTCTCATAAGTCTTATTGAAGACAATATCTTTTAAAATTTGAACAGCATGCCACACTTCTTCAAAGGAATTGTATAGCGCAACAGGCGCTAAGCGGATTCCATTCGGTGCACGGAAATCCGGGACGACCCCATTCTCCTTTAATGCTTTACAAATTCTGGCCGCTTCGTCATGCACTAAAAACAAATGACCGCCACGTGTTTCGTCAAGAGGATTGCCAAATGTGAATGTATTTGGTATTTCATGCATAATGCATTCCATCATATATTCAGTTAAGGCAAGTGATTTTTCACGCACAGCATCAATCCCTGCCTCTGCAAAAATGGAAAGTGCGCCTTCAATTGGTGCCAAACTTAATATATGCGGTGTCCCGATTTGATAAGCCCCTGCATCGGGCGCAGCTGAAATCGTTGTCTCTAAATCAAATTGTTTTTCCTTTGCAGAGCCAAACCAGCCGGCTAAACCTGGTGCTGTACCAAAATGCTTTTCATGGACAAATAAACCTGCGACAGATCCCGGTCCCCCATTTAAGTGCTTATAATTGCACCAAAATGCAAAGTCCGCTCCAATTTCGTGAAGCTGATGCGGAATTGAGCCAATTGAATGGCATAAATCAAAGCCTATGATAATCCCTCGTTCATGAGCCGCTTTCGTAATTGCCTGTAAATCCAGCACTTGCCCACTGCGATATAAAACAGCTGGTAAAACAGCGACTGCTACATCATCAGTCATCGCTTCAATAATTGCTTCAGTCGAAATTGTTTGCCCATCTTCACTTTTTACGAGCTTCATATGGCTTTCCGGTAAATTATGCAGTGCAATTTGACTGGCAACCGCATATAAGTCGGACGGGAAATTCAGCTCATCTGCCAAAATTTTATTCCTCTTCTCGGTTGGTTTGAAAAAAGTAGCAAGTAGCTGATGTAAGTTTGTCGTAGTTGAACCGGTTAATACGACTTCCTTACTTTTTGCTCCAACAAGTGGTGCACAGTATTCCCCTAGCTTTTCAGACAAATAAAACCACGGATGCTCCCCACTCGTCCATCCATCAATTCCGTACTGCCTCCATGAGTCAAGCAATGTAAGCACCGATTGTTCAGCTCGCTTTGACAGTAACCCGAGGGAATTGCCGTCTAAATAGATTTGTCCTTCTTTTTTATAAAACTCATCGGCATATTTTCCAAGTGTATCCTGTTGATCTAGAAGTCTTGCTTTTTCAATTGTAGTCATCCTTTCACCCCTTCTTATTTCCTTACTATTATCGTACGAGGGAAAGAATTTATTGTCAAAGTATTCTGAAACGATATCGATTATTATAATACAAAAGATAAATATAAATAGGTCGGAACAAGTAAACCAAACAATAAAAATGACAGTTTGCGCCAATTGTTATTCCCATATTTATTTTCAATCAAAATATTGATAAAGGCTACAGCAAGACTGCTGCCAACAATCCACATGAAATGAATATTGGGAATAGAAAACAGTAGGATGAATAAGCTTAACAAGAACAATAACGTCAGCACACTTTGTCCTGTATGGGAATGCTTAGGTAATTTCCTTTTTGGATCCGATTTATCACGCATTTGGCGATCGACGTATACAAAACTACCGATTAATAAAACAAATAGTGAAAAAAACGCTACAGTGTGGAGGGTAGTCGGTTGATCATACTGAATAAGTGGTATGCCCGAACCATCTTCCCGTTTATAATACTGTCCTGTTGAAGCATCTTCATAGTAGATCTTTTGACGAACAATATATTGATAATACAGCTTAGATGTATTGTCACTGAAATTAAAGCGGTAAGAAGCATAAACTTTCGAAGTTGCATCAGGTTTATCGGTTATTTGTAGCTGATTGTATACTTGCCAAATCTCATCCAATGCTTTCTCATTTGTCACCCGATTTACATGTAACTGCAGTGCGGACTTCGGGTTTCCATTCCCATTTACTGTATACACAGCGATTAGTTGGCTATCATCAGTAGTTGTTGCCATTTGATTATCGAGAGGGCTGGTTGCAATTAAAAACAATGTAATACTTACAATGCTGACGATTAATGCAAATATTGGCCAATCCACAACCTTTTGCTTGCCGCGCTTTATAATTTTGTCAAAATCAGCCTGTTTTTTTTCCTCATCCACTTTAATATTGCGTAAGGTTTTTAAATGCTTCTCTTCAAACATCTTTTTCCCCTCCCAACATGACACGCAATGCCTTTAAGCCGCGCGCTGTATTATTTTTCACCTTTACTTCACTACAGTTTAAAATCATCGACGTCTCTTTTACCGAATATTCTTCGATATAACGAAGGATTACTACTTCTCGATAGCTCCATTTAATTTGTTGTAATGCACAATAGAGCTTTTCGATTTCTGCATTACGCTCGATTACTTCATCTGGTAAAGCTTCTGTAGCAATAGGGTCTGATTTCAATTGAAAAAAGCCTACAATTTTTTTCCTGCGATAATGATCGTATACAAGATTTCGAGCAATTTTCAGCAAATATGTACGTTCATGCTCAGTATAATTTTTATGATAAAAGCGGTAAAAGGTTTCCTGCAAAAGATCATGTGTTAACTCTGGATCATTCGTTAAATAACGTATGTATTTATATATGGCATCATAATTATTCTCAAAAACTTCGCGTCTCAAATAAATCAGCCTCCTTCCTCTATAAAGACGAGTGACACACAATATGGAATCACTTTTCTATGTAAAAAAAAACCAAAACAAAACCCCGCGCAATTTTTCGATTGCACAGGGTTTCAAATTGCTTAATTATACGCCCATTTTACGGCGTGTGTTGCTCGTTTTTTTCGTTTGTTGGCTTTTCATCTTTTTCGTTGATGTATCACCTTTTAAATTACCCTTACCGCTATTGGCATTGTTTTTCTTAGCCTCTAATTGTTGTTTTACAAGTTCCTGTAAGCTTAATTTCTTTTTTTCTTGTTCTGACATATTCATACCTCCTCATTAACCTTCTCCATTTAGTATAAATCGTGGTTCACCCATTTGTAAAAGAAATGATGCAATTTCCTATTTTAAATTTAAATCACTGACTAACATCATGAAAATAGTCTCCTACTAATTGTAAGAGACTTCTTGTGTCGGGGAATTAAAGTAATACCCTATTCCGCTTTTTGTTTTAATCCATTTTGGCGAACTCGGCTGTTCTTCAATCTTTTCTCGTAATCTTCGAATATGTACATCGACCGTACGCCGATCACCTTTAGTAAAGTCCAGTATATCAATAATTTCCTCACGTGATTTAATATCTCCAGGCTGCTCGAGCAAATGGAGCAGTAATTTAAATTCACGCTTCGTTAATGGAATCTCTACTTCATCTTTAAATACTTTAAAGGTTACTAAATCGACACGGAACGGCCCAATTAATAGTTCTGATATACGCTCCTGCTGCCGAATTTCTTTTTCATGACGTTTTAAATGGATCCGAAGACGTGTGAGCATTTCACGAAATCCAAACGGTTTGCGAATGTATTCCGTTGCACCAATCTCAAGGGCCAGCACAATATCCACCTCATCTGTACGGGCACTTATCATAATGATTGGAAAATCGTGCTCGAAACGAATTTGACGGCATAATTCGATCCCTTCAATGTCAGGAAGCATCCAATCCAAAAGCATGGCATCCGGCTCAAAAGTCTTAATTACTTGCATAATGTTTTTTCCATTTTTTACGCAATGAACTTCATAACCGTCCTTTACTAAATAAATGCGCAGTAAATTCACTAAATTTTCGTCATCTTCAACGACTAATATTTTTTTCGTCATTAATGATTCCCCGCTTCTCTAGTTAACCTAGTTAATTTAAATCAAATAACTGCCCTTTAATAAAGTACGCTGTTGATTCCGCCATATTTGTAATATGGTCTGCTGCACGCTCAACAAAGCGATTAATGAAAAGCAACTGTAACGTTTGCTCTATATCCTGTGGACTTTCTTTTAGATAATCTGTCAGTACTGCATAATTTTCGTGATTCTTCTGATCGACTTTATCGTCAAGCTCGCCAACTGCTTTTGCCAATGCGATATCTTCCTCTATGAAAGCAGTCATCGATTTTTTCAGCATATCCATTGAAATATTTTTCATTTCAACTAAGGATGTTTTGGATAATATTGAATCAGTTTTGCTGATTCTAATCGTCGCTTTTGCTGTATTTACGGCAAAATCCGCTATACGCTCAATATCGGAAGACATTTTAATCATACTAACTATACGACGTAAGTCACGAGCTACAGGCTGCTCTTTCGCCATCAGCCAGATTGCCATTTGATTTATCTCATTTTCCAGTTCATCTATGGACGAATCTTCCTCAATGACAGCTAACGCTAATACCATATCCTGTTCTTCAAGGGCTTTAAACGCTTTTTCCATTGCTACAACCGTCAAGTCTACCATTTCACCCATCTTGTTTTGTAACTCGAGCATGTTCTTTTCGAAATTTTCGCGAATCATCTGTAAATCCCCCTCTTATCCGAATCGTCCTGTTACATAGTCTTCCGTACGCTCGTCTTTTGGAGTCGAGAAAATAACATTTGTATCATCATATTCAACAACTTCACCATTTAAGAAGAACGCTGTTTTATCACTAATACGCGCTGCTTGCTGCATGTTATGCGTAACGATAACAATGGTATAATCTTTTTTCATTTGTGTTATTAGTTCTTCTACTTTCAATGTAGAAATCGGGTCAAGCGCTGAAGTTGGCTCATCCATTAAAATTACGTCTGGCTTCATGGCTATTGCACGGGCGATACATATACGTTGCTGCTGTCCACCGGATAACCCTAAAGCGGAAGATTTTAAACGGTCTTTTACTTCATCCCAAATTGCGGCACCGCGTAAAGATTCCTCAACGATTTCATTTAGAATTTTTTTATTTTTAATCCCCTGCATACGTGGACCATAAGCTACATTATCATAAATGCTCATTGGGAATAGATTCGACTTTTGGAACACCATCCCCACCTTTGTGCGCAGTCTAATGACATCATTCGATTCATATACATTTTCACCATCAATATGAATATTACCAATTACACGCACACCATCAATCAGGTCATTCATGCGATTTAATGTGCGCAGAAATGTTGACTTACCACATCCAGATGGACCGATTAATGCTGTTACTTCCTTTTCTTTTATATCTAAATTGACATTGAATAATGCCTGTTTTTCACCATAAAATAAATTTAAATCGTTTACTTGTATTTTCGTTGCGTAAGTATCCGTCGTTGCACTTGTTGTTGAATTGAAGATTGATGCTTCTGATACGATCATAGTCATGTAAGTTTAGCTCCTTTTAATAATCTGCTTTGTTTAATTTTTTTGAAATATACGTTGCCGATAAATTCAGCACTAAAATAATGACGATCAATACGATACCAACAGCTGCTGCAAGACCGATATCGCCTGCTTCCTGTGTAACTAAAAATGAGTGTACGGTTAATGTACGGGCTGATGAGAATATACTCGTTGGCATAGCCGCTACTGTACCTGCCGTTAAGAAGATTGCCGCCGATTCCCCTACGATACGACCGATTGATAAAATAATACCGGATAAAATTCCTGGCATTGCACTTGGCAGGATAATTTTAATTAGTGTCTGCAACTTTGTCGTTCCTAATGCAAGTGAGCCTTCACGATATGTTGCCGGTACAGTTTTTAACGCTTCTTCTGTCGTTCGAATAATTACTGGTAATACGATGATTGTTAATGTTAATGATGCTGCAATAATCGACATTCCGAGCTTTAAAATGGCTACGAAGAATACGGCACCGAATAGACCATAAATTATGGATGGTATTCCTGTTAGACTTTCTGTTGCAAAACGAATCATGCGGACTAGACGACCTTGTTTTGCATACTCATGCAAGTAAACAGCTGCTAAAATTCCGATTGGTGTTGCTATGGCAAGTGAAATTAAAATCGTTAGTAATGTTGTGACAATCATCGGGAAGATCCCGCCACCACCTGTTGGTGAATAATCCCCGAATATGAAATCAAAGCTAATGTAGGAGAAGCCTTTATAAAAAATATAGCCTACGATAATAACTAGGACAGCTACCGAAACAAATGCGGAACCCCAAAGCAATCCCCGGAGCATATTATCTTTAAATTTTCGCATGTTACTGTGCTCCCTTCGCTGTTATACGAGCTAATACAAAGTTTAAAATAAGAATGAATGAGAATAGTACGATCCCTGTTGCAAACAGCATCTCCTGGTGAGTTCCTGCTGCATAGCCCATTTCAAGAGCAATGTTTGTCGTTAATGGACGTACACTATCCGTTAAGCTTGTTGGAATAATGAGCGAGTTCCCGGCCACTAAAATTACGGCCATTGTTTCACCTAAAGCTCGGCCTAATCCAAGTACGATTGCTGCCATGATTCCTGATTTTGCAGCGGGTACGACTACTTTGAAGATTGTTCCGATTTGCGATACACCAAGTGCTAGTGAACCTTCTCGATATGTTTTCGGTACTGCGCGAATGGCTGTTTCCGCTACCGTTACAATTGTTGGAAGCATCATAATTGCCAGTACTAGAATTACAGCGATTAAACTTTGTCCACGTGCCAAACCAAAATTATTTTGCAGAAATGGTACGATAATGGCTAAACCGAATATCCCGTACAATACAGATGGAATGCCTGCCAATAGCTGAATGGCTGGTGATACAATTTTCGCAACTGATTTCGGCGCTATTTCAGCCAAAAAGATTGCTGTCAGTAATCCAATTGGTACACCAATAATAAGTGCACCAATCGTTGCATAAATCGAAGCAACAATCATTGGGAAAATACCAAATTTATCTTCCGATGGCACCCAATCACTCCCGAAAAGGAAGTCAAAGAAGCTGTAGCCACCTGTTATAAACGGGTTTGAACCTTTATAAAATACAAATCCTACAATAAGTAGTAGGCTGATAACTGATAAAAGCGCACATGCCAGGAAAACTTTTGATGAAAGACTTTCCAAAAAATATTTTCGTTTATTGCCTTTACTAATTTGCTGTTCTAGTTCATTTTTATCTTGTATATTCACACATGTATCCTCCAGCACTGATTATTTCGTTAATGGAATTGCTCCAGCAGCTTCCACAATTTTCTGTCCATCTGCACTTAATATAAAATCCATAAACTTCGTTGCTGCTTCGGGAACGTCTTCTTTATGAACGAATAAGAATGGGCGAGATAATTGATAGTTCCCATCCAATACATTGCCTGCTTCGGCTTTTACACCGTTAATGTCCATAGCTGAAACCGTTTCATCAATGTATTCGAATGATATAAACCCAACAGCGTGTTTATTTGTCGCCACCGTTGTTTTAATATTGCCATTGCCACTTGCTACAATCGCATTGCGAATTAACTGACCTGATTTATAGCCTACTATTTCCTGGAAGGCATCACGCGAACCTGAACCATCCTCACGCGACACGACCACAATCTCCAGATCTTTGCCGCCAAGCTCTTTCCAGTTCGTAATTTCTCCTGTGAAAATCTGTTTTACTTGTTCCATCGTTAAATCTTTTACTGGATTGGAAGGATGAGCTACGACTACAATTCCGTCATAGGCAATAACCAATTCTTTAATGCCTGAATCTATTTCTTCTTGTTTCAAGTCTCGGGATGACATACCGATTTGTGAAACATCCTTGATTGCGTTTGTAATACCGGCTGATGAACCAATTTGGTTAATCTCTATTTTTACGTTTTCAGTTTCCTCATATTTCTCTGCTAATTTCTCTGCTAAAGGTCCGACCGATGTTGAACCTGAAATTGTAATTAAATCTTCGTTGCCGGAATTTGATTCCGAAGTATCTTTGCTATTGCAGGCCGCTAGTACTACCATTAGAATTGTTAATCCAATGAAGTAACATGTTTTTTTCAACATACTTCAATCCTCCATCAACTTGCATTTTTATCTTATGCCTTAACAATACCTTTATAAAATTAATAACATATGTGAATCATGTAAACCTTCTGTAAATTATGAAGAGAGTAATACATATTTTTGTAAAACTCTTAAATAAAATCTGAATATTTTGCATTAATAGTTCTATTAGCCTTAACTTTTTATATTTGTCCGTGATTCGGGCAATTTATTCATCGGTAAGTTGCTATATTTCAGATAGTTCTGAAATATACAGCTAAATTGCAATTAAATAGCTTTAAAATTTCTATAATATTAGATGTAAAGAGCGCTTTTTTTGAAAACGAGATGAATTTTCCGTAAACCTCATTTACAAAACCTTTACAAAGGCTAAGTTTTTTATTTCACTTAATAAAAAAAAGCCGATTTTCATCACAGCAAGTTGTGAAAAATCGACTTTACTATTAATTTGGATTCCTTTTGGCTTTCCTATCGCCTTTGAATAACATATTTTTTCGTCAGTCCGAAAGTAACCATAAAATAAAGGAAGTAAATCAACCCTATAACTACTACTATTGAAACGGATACTATATTAAAATTCAGCATTGCGCTATATCCTGCCAGGTCAATAAATTGATTGAGAATTATTGTAATAGGTATGGATAAGCAGATCGGAACGACTATCGGAAACGTAAAGAACACAAAAATTTGCTTCGCTAATGTCTTTCGCTGTAACTCCTCATTGACGCCTAATCGATTGAGCAGTCTATACTTTTTCTCATCATCACGTAGATTCGATAATATTTTAAGTGCCAAAATTGCCATAGCCAGTAAAATAAAGACGACCGCTAAGTATAATGCTCCGACAATAAAGATAGCTGAGAATGCTGCCGCATATAATCGACGTTGCTCTTTAACCCGGTAGTCACTCGTTAAAACAGAGTAATTGTTTTCTTCTATTTTATAAGTGTAACTTAATGCATCTTGGAGCTTTTGTGCATCAAATGGTCCTTCTTCTAGAGTAATGGCTGCCGCTGTTTGGCTTATTTCCATGCCTTCTACTACTTCATCCGGCACGACAATGACAAAATAGCTCCATAAAAACATCGGCATGGATTCCACTACATGACTTAATGTATAAGTTTGACCTTTATGATTAAATGAGGCCTCTGAAAAGTCTGCCCCTTGAATTCCCGGCATATCAGAGAAAATTGCAAATTGATTATCAAGATTCAGTGGTTTACTGCCGAGTTCTTGCAAAAGCTCATTTACTTCCGATTCTTTCATGTACATATCGACGTCCTGATATTTATCACCCTGCCAAATTGTATGCTTATGAAAAGTCCTTTCATTTGTGGAATAGCCGTTATACACCTTCGACCAATCTATAGGCACATAAGATTCAATCGTTTCCTTTGCTTGTTCCAATGGAATACTGCCCTCTTGTTCGGAATTAATATTGGCTATAATATCAAACGGATATTGTTTATCTAAATTTGCTTCCTCAATCTCTTTATATAAAAAGCTGAAATTAGCAGCAATCATGGCAAATACGATTAAAAAAGACAGCGCCCCAAGTAGAATGGCATTAGAGCTTAACATCGCACTCAATTGACGTAGTAAAAATTGATTCGTCCCACGTTGTGTAAAATGTTTAAACCCTAATAAAATATACATCAAGCTTTTGGCAAGTCCAATGTGGAATGTCACCAATGATACAGTTAATAAAAGCATCAGCCATACGAGGTTTCCCGGATTTGAATCGACTTCTAAAAAGATATTCTTTAATTCCCGAGAAAAAAAGATAAATGATACGATGATTCCAACGAAGGATACGCCTGTCACAAGCATGGCGACATACGGATGCTTCACCCCCTGCTCCACTTTCTTCTCTCCATGAATGAGTTCGTAAATAGTGACACGGTTTAAATAAAAACTTGATACTAAGGATGAGAACAGGAATATGCTACAAACCATTCCAATTGTTAATAGAACACCTTTTAATGAAAACATCGAAAACTCAAATGGAATATCCAGAAGTTGAGTCATTAACAGCATGAGTCCCTGATAAAAAAGTGACCCCACAAAAAATCCAACAACCATCGCAAGAATCCCGAGTAAGCTATTTTCAAATAAAAACAGTTTCACAATATGCTTTCGTTTCATTCCGACCGTTAAATAAGTGCCGAATTCTCTTTTTCGCAGTCGCAGCATAAAGGCATTCGCGTAACCGAGTACAAAAGCTATAATGATACAAATTATAATCGATAGAAACACTAATCCTAATGCCAATTCCGCTATGGATTGAGCTTGAGTTTGTAACTGATCATTAAATATCAAGTTATTCATTGCAAAAATAAGGGAGATTGTTAAAGCAACGGTAATAAAATAAATTAAATAATTGCCAATTTGTCTTCGCACATTGCGTAAGGCTAGCTTACGATACATGCCCCTCACCTCCGAGCAATGCCATCGTCGCTAAAATATCTTCATGCATCGCACGTTGACTTTGATTTCCTCGATACAATTCATTCCAGATCTTTCCGTCTTTTAAGAATAATACACGCTTCGCGAAGCTACCAACAAGGGCATCATGTGTCACCATTAAAATTGTGGAGTGCAATTGTTCATTCATAAATAAAAGTGTTTCCATCAGCTTTTTGGAATTGGCTGAATCTAATGCCCCCGTAGGCTCATCAGCTAAAATAATACTTGGATTTGTAATAAGTGCTCTTGCACAGGCAACACGCTGACGTTGCCCACCAGAAAGCGCCATCGGAAACTTCTTTAGCTGCTCATGAATTCCTAACTTATCTGTAATGTCTATTAAGCGCTTCTCCGTTTCTTTAAGAGATACCCCTTGTAAATTAAGAGGGAGTGTAATGTTTTCTTCTACTGTTAAAGTATCGAGTAAATTATATTCCTGGAAAATAAAGCCGAGCTTATCGCGTCGATAATCTGCTAACTCCCTTTCCTTCTTGTTCGATATTTGCTCTCCGTCCAATAAAATGTTCCCTGCGCTAATTCGGTCAATTGTCGCTATACAATTTAAAAGTGTACTTTTCCCGGAGCCTGATGCACCCATAATTGCTATAAACTCTCCATCTCCAACTTCAAAGGAAATGCTATCAAGTGCTTTTGTTACAATGGCTTCTGCACCATAATATTTTGTTACTTGGTCAATTTGTAATCTTTTTTTCATCGAAACACCCTCCGTTTCGACATTATCATATCACGCTGTGCACAAATCTTTTCTAACAGAGTGGTAGCAGAATTCTTACATTTCCGTTAGATTTGGAAAGATTAACTGAAATCGAGTGTAGTTGTTATGTTCTGATTTTATTTTCAACTCGATATGTAACTCTTTGCACAGCTGTGCCACAATATATAAGCCCATTCCAGTACTTGTCCCTAATTTACGACCGTTTGACCCTGTATATCCCCGTTCCGTAATACGCTCTAATTCGTGAGCCAAAATACCGATTCCATCATCTTCATAAATTAGTTCCGTACCCTCTACACGCATTGTAATCTTCGCACCAGGGCAATATTTAGCACTATTCGTCAATAGCTGATTGACGATAAATTGTAGAGCTTTATTATCCGTATAAATATTGGCATCTCCCTCAATTTCGACCTTCATTTTTGACGCAATTAATAAATCCATTTGGTTTTTCACCACATCATTTAAAATGGCATTCAGTGAATGTTCTTTCAGCTGCTTGTCCTTTTCGATGGAATCAAGCCGCGCATAATGTAAAATGTTTTCAGTTAAATTATCCGCACGCTTTAGCTCCCGACGCAATTTCCAAACATCCTGCTCATTGGCTAATATTAACGACATCGCAGTTAGAGGTGTTTTGATTTCATGAATCCATTGCTCCACGTATTCCTTATATTCTTTCGCTGAACGTTCGCTTTGCTCAACACGGGATATAGCATCTCGACTAACAGCCAGCATCGCCTCATAATATTTATGCTCTACTAAAGATCTTGGTTTTCGTAAAACTTCACCTAATAAATATGTTTCCTCTAGCTTTTCCATCTGCTGCTTCATTTCTTCATAGCGCTTCTTTTCATAAAAAAAGCTTGTTATAAGCCAGCTGAGCTGTATGAAAATAAAGGCAAATGATATCATGGCAATCGTTCCAAATGGTACATCAATTAACATAAAAATTAACAGAAATAAAAAATAGCCAATCCACAAGAAACCTACCGATATGAGTTTAGACTGTAGAAATTCTCTGATCATAGACGGTATCCTACGCCACGTACTGTTTTAATAAAATCTGTCGCATTTAGTTGTTTTAGCTTTTCGCGCAATCGGTTAATGTTTACATACAATGTATTTTCATCAATATACAGCGAGTTATTCCATAAATCCTCTATAATTTCTTCCCTTGTAACAAGTTCTTTTTTCATTAAACAAGCTAAAATACGTGTTTCATTTTTGGTAAGCTCGGTAGAATTATTTTCAAAGCTAACCATCATATTCCCTACATCTAAGGTTAATCCGCGTACTGACTGATGACTTGTTATTTTTCTCATCAATAATCGTGAAATGCGTGCTAATAGTATTGAAGAATTATAAGGTTTGCGAATATAATCATCCGCACCCACTCCAAACCCAATAAGTTCGTCCTCTGTAGAATCCCGTGCCGTCAAAAAGATGATTGGCACATCTGAAGATTCTCGGAGCTTACGGCAAATTTCAAAGCCACTTTCTCCTGGAAGATTGACATCTAACAGCGCTAAGTCACACGGTGGTGCATCCACGGGTAAATAGCCATTACTTTTTAAGAGCTGTTTTAATTCTTCCAAAATTACCGTATCATCTTCTACTACATAAATTTTTTGCACAAAAAGTACCCCTTTAAAGCATTTTCCCTTATTATACACGATGTTTATTCATTAAAAACACAGCCTATTTAAAGCAATAGACTGTGAAACAAGAAAATTAAGGTAAATATATTTCTGAGATGAATACAACTTCCCCATCTTTTTCATATAATTTCAGAAATCCGCTCATTGGAGCAAATTCCTCCCAAGTTACTTGTACTGATTCTCCCGGGTTTTCGAGCATCCAGATTGGCACATCCTTTTTTATACTTATCTCTTTAGTCCCTTCACCGGATTCAAATAGGCGATAACCATTCGGCGCATCCTCATCGATGACTTTATTCTTATACGTAATATTGATATCAAACGATTCTTCGTTAATATCGAAGCTATTTAAAATAGCCGTTTTATAATTAGTTGTTTCGTTTATAACAGCTTCTTGTAAATCAAGTCGATTTTGCAAATAGTAACTGGACTCTTTGAGCAGCGATAATTCATTCATGACTTGCTCCCACTCACCCAATGCTGTCAGTTTATTTTCATGGTCTACAATCGTTTCCTGCTGATCCTGAAGTGTTTGTTCAAGTTTACTTATAGTATTTGCATCTTCATTATCTGAACGAGACGTTGTATTTTCATCATTTGTACAGCCTGCCACTAAAAGTGTAGCCAAAAAGCATCCGAACAGTAGCGAATATTTCTTTTTGTCCAATAAAGATCCCCCTTTCTTTTTCCTCCAATAAATTACGATATTCTTATGTATTAGAAAGTTTACCAAAATAGGCAAAAAAAAAGGTAAGCCATTACTGAATGTGTAATAGCTTACCTTTTCGATTTGGAATCTCCCATTTATTAAGAAGAAGATTTTATGCTTCCAGTAACGCAATCGCTTCTTCAACTTGTTGCTCAGACAGCCCATTACGTACAATATAGCGGTTACGTTCATGTTTAGTGCACTCTATTGTACAGCCGCCTAAATGCTTCGCTTCATTTTCTTCTGATGCTAAAACTTGCTTGTTGCATTCAGGGTTTGCACAGTTAATATAGCGCTCACATGGTGTGCCGTCGAAGTGATCACGACCAACTACGACATGCTCTACCTGGTTGATCGGCACTGTTAAACGCTCATCGAATACATACATTTGACCGTCCCAAAGTTGACCTTTTGTAGCTGGGTCTTTACTGTATGTTGCGACACCACCGTGCAATTGACCAACATCCCCAAAGCCTTCACGCTTCATCCAGCCAGAGAATTTCTCACAGCGAATACCACCAGTGCAATAAGTTAATACGTTCTTACCTTCAAATAGTTCACGGTTTTCCCGTACCCATTGCGGTGTATCACGAAAATTCTGTACTTCTGGTCGAATCGCGCCACGGAAATGACCAACATCATATTCATATGTGTTTCGCACATCTAAAACAACCGTATTCTCATCTTGCAGTTCCTTCATAAATTGCTCAGGGGATAAATAACGGCCTGTCAATTCATGTGGGTTAACATCTTCCTCTAAGCCTAAGTTAACAAGCTCTGGTCGTGGACGAACATGCATTTTTTTAAACGCATGGCTTTCTACCGCATCAATTTTAAATACGATACCTTCAAATAAAGGATCTGCCTTCATCTTTTCCATATAGGCTTCTGTTTGCTCAATTGTTCCGGAAACTGTCCCGTTAATGCCTTCATTAGCGACTAAAATACGTCCCTTTAAACCGATTTCTTTACAGAAAGCTAAATGCTCCGCTGAGAATACTGCCGGATCTTCAATCGTTGTATAATGATAATATAATAATACTTGATAATTCATGTTTTCCACCTATCATTCATATATTTGCAGGATATACCTGATAGTTTAAAACTACCTTACAATGATAAGTTATTGCACTATCATTTCCTATCAGTATTTAGACTGATATTTTAGGACAAATTTCCCTTTTTACACCCTTTTTACAGAGAATATATAAAT
Organism: Solibacillus merdavium; assembly: GCF_014836935.1. Classification (GTDB taxonomy): domain Bacteria; phylum Bacillota; class Bacilli; order Bacillales_A; family Planococcaceae; genus Solibacillus; species Solibacillus ferritrahens. The sequence continues at coordinate 162,002 of NZ_JACSPW010000008.1, forward strand.
AGTGATATATTTTATATATAAATAATTTATTGCAAAGGAAGCGAAATGCGGTGAAAGAACAGATGATAACGGAAAAAAATAAGTGGGATGACAGTCATCGTCCATGGGCACTGCCAAATTTACCATGGGGGATGAAGCAGACATGGAGCGATCTTTTGTTTGCCCATTACCCGATTAAGTATGAAATGTTAAGAAAGATAGTACCGGAAGAGCTGGAACTGGATTCATATGAAGGAACTTATTGGATAGGAGTTGTTCCTTTTCTTATGTCAGGGGTAAGATTTCGAGGGCTACCGCCAATTCCAGGAACAGACCGTTTTCCGGAACTTAATGTTCGTACATATGTGACGATGGACGGAAAACCCGGTGTATACTTTTTTAGTTTGGATGCTGACAATTGGCCTGCTGTCAAAGGAGCCAGAACATTTTTCCATTTACCATATTGGTACTCTAAGATGCAAATTAACAATCGCGGGTCAGCTATTGAATTTGAAAGTAAAAGACGCCATGACTTGGAAATTGAATTTGCCTGTAGCTATAGACCCGTTTCAGAGCCATATTTAGCAGCAAAAGGATCTTTTGATGAATGGATATCGGAGCGTTACTGCTTCTATACTTTAAATTCGTCAAAAACCCCTGTCCGCTGTGAAATTTTGCATAGACCATGGATCTTACAAAAAGCTGAAGCTGAGATTACGATAAATACGATACTATCAAAGCAAGGCATTGAAGTGGAAAGTAATGTACCTATCGTCCATTTCGCAAAGAAAATTGACGTACGTGCCTGGCCATTAGTACATCATGCCACGAACCGGTTAAGGATTTAATTTAAAATCATTTCCCTCCGCCGTAAAAAAATCAAAAAAATCATCCCTCCTCTAATATATCTTTAGGGGAGGGATGATTTTAATTTATTTCAAATTCACATGGAAAAATTTATAGTCCGCATTTCAGCTGTGCGCCACAGTTTGTACATGTGTTGCAGCCACCCATTTCCTCTACCGTACCTTGACGGCAAACAGGACATGTATTACCTACTTCCGAACCGATTGTTACGTCAGTATCTGTTAATGGTTTAATCGTATCCACTAACACAACTTGACGTTTTACTTGGTCTTCCATTTGTTTGAATTCTTCAAACTCTAATTGCTCATCTGAATTTGCCTCTTCAGCTTTTAAAGTTAATACTTGTGTATCACGAGAACCGTCTACATACACCGTACCACCTTTTGCACCGCCGCGGTATAGACGCTCGTACACTTGTTGTACTTGCTCTACTCCATAGCCTTTTGGCGCATTCACTGTTTTCGAAATCGATGAATCAATCCAGTTTTGAATAATACATTGAACATCTGCATGAGCTTCAGCAGAAAGCTCCATTGAGGATTTGAACCAGTTTGGTAAGTTATTTTCATCCACACCTGGGTTCGCATCTAAATATTCTTTTACGATTTCGGCTTTTACTTCAATAAACTTCCCTAAACGACCTGAACGGTAGTAAGTGAAGCTGAAGTAAGGTTCAAGCCCTGTTGCAACTCCGACCATTGTACCTGTACTCACTTTTGTTACTCTCTAATTTTAGAGGGCGGGATTATCATTACCCGCTCCATATGTCGCCATATGGGTCAGACTATATCATCAACCATTTTAGAATGTCTCTTTCTATGACATGGGAATTCACATAGAGAAATTAAATTTGAAAGCTGATTCGCTTTCTTCCAATCCCCGTTAAATTGTTTAAAAGGAATAATGTGATGTACGGAAAGCTCTTGTCCATACTCTGCTTCTGTAATTCCGCAATCCTGGCAAGTATACTTATCTCTTGCTCTAACCTTCCTCCGTTGACTATACCAATTTGGCCCATAATATGAGACTTTACCACCTGTCCATGTACCACTGTTAGCACCAGAGAACATTTCATTCTCCGCATAATAAGTGGACATACATGCTACAGTACAGAAGTTTAATTTTCTAATAGTAGAGGGAGTTTTTTCAAATTTTTTATGACAATTACTACAAGAAACAATAATTCGAACACGATATTGTTCCTTTCCTCTAATACCATTAGCTTTTCCTAAACATTTCTTAGAACAAAACTTTGATGTATGCTCACGATTTTTAGGAACAATAAACAACTGATGACAGGTAAGGCATTTAACTTCAACATCTTTTCTCAAATGCTGATTAACTAAATGACCATTTTGTATTTGATATAGTTTTTTGCAATTTATATTGCAAAAATTTGTTTTATTAATATGAGAAGGTTTCCTCAATATTTGTTGTTTACAATAAGAACATGGAATTAATATCTTTTTTGACATTTCACTCCAAAATTGAGGGGGATTGCTTTGTTGATACTCTGTTTTACAGATTCTAGAACAATATTTCTTCCGTTCAAATTGACTGGGTTTTACATTAATTTCTTTTCCACAATTAAGACAATTCTTTTTCATCGAATCACCCTTTATCTGTTTTATTAATTATAAAACAAGAACGAGTGTTCGTAAAATAATGGTGCTCGGCGTGTAGTCGTTGAGGGGTCAGCCACGACTTCCCTGCGGATTGTCTGGTAGATAATTTCTTATCAACACTTTTACATTTTTACCTTTATGGTGCTGGCAAAGCTAGGTAGTAAAAGATACGCCAGGGTTTCCCGCATATAGCCAAGTTTACGCTACATTTTTACAAATGTACGGGGCAACTTGTTTACCCGTAGGTGCAACCGTCAATAAATGCGAGTTGCGAATACCGTTTGCCACAATATTTTCGCGAATATGCTGCGGCATTTTTTTCATGAAGCCTGTGTTAATAAATGCTTCACGTAAACGTGCTGTTTCCGCTTCTGTTTGTCCTTCTAAGAACGGGAAGCTTCCGCGCTCTGTTGCTAATTCAATTGACTGCTCATAAGCTGCAATCGCAATTGTTTTGAAGATTTCATCAACAAGTGCATTGCCTTCTTCAGAACCATATTCTTTTTCGCAATAGATTAGTAAATCCGCAAGCCCCATAACACCAAGACCTACACGACGTTCACCAAGTGCTTGCTTTTTATTTTCGTCCAAGAAGTACGGTGTTGCATCAATTACGTTATCCTGCATACGCACGCCAACTTTTACTGTTTCACGTAACGCCTCAAAATCAACTGTTTTTGATTCCTTATTTGCAAACTTCGCTAAGTTCACTGCTGCTAAATTACAAACAGAATATGGTGCTAATGGTTGCTCACCACAAGGGTTTGTCGCAACAACTTGCTGACCATACGCCTTTGCGTTCGTCATGTCATTTGCGTTATCAATGAAGAAAATCCCTGGTTCTGCAGCATAAGTCGCACAAATATTGATCAGATTCCAAAGTTCTTTCGCTTTAATTGTACGATATGTGCGCACTGGGTAGCCAAGCTTTTCCCATTCGCGAACATCGCCAACTTCATGCCATTTTTCATTGTAATCTTTCATTTGTTCTGGCGTATAGTTTGCTACGTCAGGGAAACGTAATGGGAATTCCCCATCATTTTCTACAGCATCCATAAATTCTTTAGTTAACGTTACCGAAATATTCGCACCTGTTAAGAAATCTGCATTATGGACTGAATACGTCCCGCCATCACGAAGCTTTGTTTCAGCGTCACGGATAATCGCTTCACTAAATCCACCAAAGCCTTCAATATTTTTATAGTTTACAATGCCTTGATACATCGCATCTTCCTGCTGTGATAAAGGTTTGAATTTCAACTTTTCTTTTGCTAGTCGGATAATAGACTCATCGTCTGTATTCTCGATTAGATAACGCAGAATACGAGGGTTTTGCATTTTTGAAATGATAAACTCTACGATATCCGGATGCCAGTCTGCCAGCATAATCATTTGTGCTCCACGGCGAGATCCACCTTGCTCCACAAGATGTGTCAGCTTAGCAATATCATCAAGCCAGCTTACAGAACCACTTGATTTACCGTTTACACCGCGCGCCAGTGTGTTACGGGGACGAAGTGTTGAACCGTTTGTACCAACACCACCACCACGACTCATAATTTCCATTACTTGCTTACGGTGGTCACTGATCCCTTCTCGCGAGTCTGCTACAAATGGCATTACGTAACAGTTGAAGAATGTTACTTCTGTTTCCGAGCCCGCACCATAAATTACTCGTCCTGCTGGAATGAAGTTCATCGACACAAGCTGTTCGTAAAACTTCTCGAACCATTCTGTGCGCTTTTCTTCCGTTTTTTCTACAGATGCCAAGCCTGTTGCATTTCGCTTTGCAATCTGCTCATAGAAAATTTCCAAAGGCTTTTCAATAATATCTAAAGAGCGCTCGATTATTCCTGTTGTCTGCTCTTCTCCCTCTAGTACGTGGCGATAATCCTCTTCAATTTCAATAAGTGCACTCTTCTTATCGAGATCAATTGATTGGATAATGCCCAGTCCACGTGCCGGGAATTTGGGATCCTGCTTTACTGTCAGTACAACAAAATCTCCTGCTTTTAATGTTTTCTTTTCCGTATCCTTAAAAGAATAACGGTCAATCATGACAAGACGCGACACACCTTTATGTGTAATATGCATATCAGGTGTAATCGGATGAACTTGAGGAAATTGCTTAATATCCTGATTTAATTGATTGAATGGGATGGATTGTTCTAAAACACTTACCACCATGCAAGCCCCCTTTGAACGCTATTTAATAATTTTAACTTTCCCAACAAAAACGAGAATCAAACACCATATCTTGTGTTTGATTCATTAGGACTATCCCATATGTTGAGTTATATATAATTCCTTAAAAAAGATTACACCAAATTTTTTTTTCAATCAAGGGTTGATTTTTTTCAGTTTATGTTAAATCCCTATATATCAACGTTTCGAGTATCAAAATTTTTTTCTTAAAAATAAAAACAAGTGTTCGTAAACTATTTTTTGAAATTCCAGGCATCTGTTAAATATTTTTTTTGCATTAACTGTTCCACATATTGCTGTTGCTTTTCGTTTATTTCATATGGAGTCAGCTCTATATTTAGTGCCTCTTCAAACCCCTTTGAAAATGCATTTACACATTGCTCAATTGTAAAGGGAATATCAACAAACTGGTTCATCGCAACTGCCTTTTCAGGTAATTTTTTTCGCATTCTTTCTTTTGCCTCATCAGAATCAAAATTAAATACCGATAACAACAATTCCTCATTTAAATCCAATAATATTGCACCATGCTGTAATATGACACCTTTTTGACGTGTTTGTGCACTGCCTGCCACCTTTTTCCCTTCTACAACAAGCTCATACCAGCTCGAAGCATCAAAGCAAACTGCACTTTTCGGCTTTTTTAGATCATCCAGCTGTTCCTTTGTTTCAGGTACGCTAAAATAGGCGTTTAACCCTAGCTGACGGAATCCTTGTAAAATCCCTTCACTAATAACACGATATGCTTCTGTTACCGTCTCAGGCATATTTGGATAGCTTTCGGATACAATCACCGAATAAGTTAGCTCCTGGTCATGTAAAACAGCACGTCCACCTGTAGGACGGCGAATAAAGCCTAAGTTTTGGTTTTGAACAGCTTGTAGATTAATATCTTTATGTACTTGCTGGAAGTAGCCAATTGATAAAGTTGCAGGGTTCCATTCATAAAATCGAATGACAGGAGGGATTTCTCCTTCACTGTGCCAATCCAGTAAGGCTTCATCTAATGCCATATTATATGCCGAGCTGCATGGACCGGAATTAATAAAATACCATTGTTTTTTCACAATTTCTCGCCTCCAATAATTCATTTTAACAAACTGGCTCGACTAACTCTAGTTCATCTCTTATAATAGAAAGTACAGAAAGAAAGGGGCAATATCGCTGTGACAATTTTATACACGATTCTAGCAATTTTAGTCGTAATCGTTGCTTACGTAGTAATCAATTCAATGCGATTGAAAAAAGCGGTAACAAATTTAACGCAAGAGCAATTTATTGAAGGCTATCGTAAAGCACAATTAATCGATTTACGCGAACCTAAAGAATTCGAAGCTGGCCATATTTTAGGCGCTCGAAACATTCCTATGACGCAATTCAACACACGTCATAAAGAAATACGTCCTGACCTACCTGTATACCTTTACTGCCAAAACTCTGGCCGTAGTGCACGAGCAGCGCTATCTTTAAAGAAAAAGGGTTATAGCCAACTTTATCAATTACAGGGTGGCTTTAAAACTTGGACAGGTAAAGTAAAATCGAAAAACTAATCTTAAAGGCTCTCTAAATAATTAGAGGGCTTTTAATTATGAGTTTCTACTATTATAAAGTGAATTGTAAGAAGTCTAACATCTCCATTAGAAAAAGGGTCAGAATTTCTCTGACCCTTTTGAAAATTTTACGACACTGTTACTTGTTCTTGTTTTTTATAGCGTAACACTGGCGTTCTTGCAGCACGTGTTTCATCTAGACGATTGACAACTGTCGTATGAGGTGCTTCTTGAACTAGCGCTGAATTATCAATTGTTTCTTGCGCAATTTGAATCATTGCATCACAGAATGCATCTAAAGTTTCTTTCGATTCTGTTTCAGTCGGTTCAATCATAATTCCCTCTTCTACATTTAATGGGAAGTAGACTGTTGGTGGATGATATCCGAAGTCAAGTAGGCGTTTGGCAATATCCAGCGTACGTACGCCTAATTTCTTCTGGCGACGCCCCGATAAAACAAACTCATGCTTACAATGACGGTTATACGGTAAATCATAATGCTCTTCCAAACGGCGCATCATATAGTTTGCATTTAATACTGCATATTCAGTAACAGCTTTCAAGCCATCTGGTCCCATTGTACGGATATACGTATACGCACGAACATTTATACCAAAGTTTCCGTAATAAGGTTTTACACGACCGATTGACTGTGGACGGTTGTAATCGAAGTGGTATGTTCCATCTTCTTTTTTCACTAGTACTGGTTTTGGTAAGAATGGAATTAAATCCGCTTTTACACCGACAGGACCTGAACCTGGACCACCACCACCGTGTGGGCCAGTAAATGTTTTATGCAGATTCAAGTGAACACAGTCAAAGCCCATGTCACCAGGACGCGCTTTACTCATAACCGCATTTAGGTTTGCGCCATCATAGTAAACTTTACCGCCAACACCGTGAACAATATTTGCCATCTCTATAATATTTTCTTCGAATAAACCTAAAGTATTTGGGTTTGTCAGCATTAATGCTGCTGTATCTGGTCCAACTACACGGCGTAAATCTTCTAAATCAACTAACCCGTCTTCACCTGATTTAATGGTAATTGTTTCAAAGCCTGCAACAGTTGCAGAAGCTGGATTTGTACCATGTGCTGAATCCGGAACAATTACTTTATTTCGGTGTCCTTCACCATTGGCCTCATGGAATGCACGAATCATCATCAGCGCTGTCCATTCACCATGTGCACCTGCTGCAGGTTGTAGCGTTACTTCATCCATACCTGTAATTTCCTGTAGGGATGTTTGTAAATCGTACAGTAATTCCATTGCACCTTGAACTGTTGACTCATCCTGTAATGGATGAATATTAGCGAAACCAGAAAAACGTGCAACTGTTTCGTTAATTTTTGGATTGTATTTCATTGTACAAGAACCTAATGGATAGAACCCTGAATCCACACCGTGGTTACGGCGGGAAAGTGCTGTATAGTGACGCATAATGTCCAATTCAGAAACTTCAGGTAGTTCAGCTGCTTCTTGACGTACTAAATTTGATGGAATAAGCTCCTCAAGATCAAAATTAGGAACATCCAGTGGCTCTAAGTTATAACCGATACGGCCTGGTTTTGTAATTTCGAAAATGAGTGTTTGGTTTTCGTTATTCATTATAAGCCCCCATTTCTGCAACTAGTGCATCAATTTCTTCTTTTGTACGTATTTCAGTAACAGCGATTAGTGCGTGGTTTTCCAATTCCGGGTAAACTCGCCCTAAATCAAATCCTCCGATGATACCTTTTTCAATTAACGCTTTATTTAATTGTGTTACGTTATGTTTTGTATTTACTACGATTTCATTGAAGTGTGCACCTTTATATACAACTTCGAAGCCAGCTGCTTCAAAGGCGTTTTTTGCATAACGTGTTTTCACGATATTTTGTTTTGCCATTTCTTGCATACCCTGTTTTCCAAGTGCTGTCATTGCAACTGAAGAAGCAAGTGCAAGTAACGCTTGATTTGAGCAAATATTTGATGTCGCTTTATCACGACGAATATGCTGTTCACGTGCTTGTAATGTCAATACGTAACCACGACGTCCATCTTGGTCCACTGTTTCCCCAACTAAACGACCTGGTACTTTACGCATTAATTTAGTCGTAACTGCGAAATAACCGCAGTGTGGACCACCGAATGCTTCCGAAATACCGAATGGCTGTGCGTCGCCAACTGTAATGTCCGCTCCTAATTTCCCTGGAGGTGTTAATACCCCAAGTGCTAATGGGTTTGCCGACACGATAAATAATCCTTTTGCTTCATGTGTGATATCTGCAAGAGGCTGTAAGTTTTCAATTTGCCCGAAGAAGTTTGGATATTGCACAATAACGCCAGCTGTTTGTTCATCAATTAATCCTTTTAACGCTTCAACATCTGTTACACCGTCTTTTGTTGGAATCGTTACAACATCAATTGATTGACCATATGCATACATCGTTACAACATCTTTATACTCTGGGTGTACTGCTCCAGAGACTAATAGTTTTTTACGGCGAGTATGACCTGCTGCAAGCATTCCTGCCTCCGCCAATGCTGTTCCACCATCATACATAGAGGAGTTCGCGATATCCATACCTGTAAGTTCAGCGATCATTGTTTGGAACTCAAAAATCGCTTGTAGCTCGCCTTGGGAAATTTCTGGTTGGTATGGTGTATAGGCTGTATAAAACTCTGAACGGGAAATAACATGATCGACAATTACCGGCTTGTAGTGATTATAAACACCTGCACCTAAAAACGATACATTGCTGGCAGTATCTTTATTTTTGCCTGCTAGTTGCAATAATTCCTTCATTAAAGCTGCTTCTGATTTAGCAGGTTTAATATTATAGTTTCCTTGGAAGCGAACTTTTTCTGGGATATCTGCAAAAAGTTCATCGATTGTTGCAACTCCGACGCGATCTAACATTTCTTGCTTATCTTGTTCCGTCATTGGTAAATAACGATGTTTCATTGTTAACCCTCTTTTCAAAAGTATTATTTTGTACGTTTATAAAACGGTTTTTCCACAATTACAGCTTTAGCTCTATTTTTACGAATTTCAACTTCCAACTCAGTTCCGACTTCAGCGAATTTTGCGTCAATTAAAGCTAAACCGATGTTGCGTTTTGTCATCGGAGATTGCGTACCAGTTGTAACTTCTCCAATTTCTACCCCATCTTTGAATACTTTATATCCAGTACGTGGAATCCCTTTATCTATCATCTCAATACCTACTGATTTACGAGCTAGACCTTTTTCTTTTTGGTCAATTAATGCTTGTTGTCCAATAAATTGTGGCTCTTTAGCTAATTTCACTGCAAACCCAATCCCAGCTTCAAGTGGGTTAATATCTTTAGAAAGTTCCTGACCGTATAATGGGAGGCATGCTTCAAATCGTAATGTATCGCGGGCACCTAATCCTGCTGCAATAACACCTTTGTCCTTACCTGCATCCAAAATTTTATTCCAAAGTTCGATAATAGCTTCCGGTGTACCGTAAATTTCAAATCCATCTTCACCTGTATAGCCGGAGCGAGATACAAGTACCGATTGTCCAGCTACATCCACATTGTCTTTGAATTTGAAATATTTAATCGCTGCCAAGTCTTCCGTCGTTAACGTTTGTAGCAATTCCTCTGCTAATGGACCTTGGAGTGCAATTTGAGCATATTTATCGGAAGCGTTTGTTACTGTAACATTGCCTTCTACATGTTTTTGCAACCATTCGAAGTCCTTTTCAATATTAGAGGCATTGACACATAGTAAATATCGTTCATCTGCTAAACGATATGTTAATAAATCATCTACAACTCCGCCATCTTCATAGCAAAGTGCACTGTATTGTGCTCCACCAACTACTATTTTGGAGATATCATTCGTCAGCATTTTTTGTAAATATGATAATGCATCTGTGCCTTCTACAAAAATTTCCCCCATATGTGAAACATCAAAAAGACCAGCACGGTTACGGACTGCATCATGTTCTTCTTTTATAGAAGAAAATTGTACAGGTAATTCCCACCCACCAAAGTCAATTGTTTTCCCACCATATTTTGCGTATTCATCAAATAGTGGAGTACGTTTTAATTCATTTGTCATGTCATTTCCTCCCTCTATAAATGTTGATATATCAATGGCTTACGCCATTTTTGAGTGTCCAAAAAATATTTTTCGACACATAC
>NZ_JACSPW010000009.1 GCF_014836935.1 Solibacillus merdavium
AGCCAGGATCAAACTCTCCATAAAAGTAGTTTGAAAGCTCATTTGCTTTGCTAGCGATTTAACTTAATTAAAAGTTAAAATCTATTGTTTGCTTCATTTAAGAAGCTTGTTTCATTAACGTTGCTTGTTCAGTTTTCAAGGTTCATTGTGTTTCGTTTGTCGCGTCATCTCTTGGCGACTCACTTATAGTAACATCCGCTTGTTATATCCGTCAACACTTTTTCATAAGTTTTTAATAGAATCATGTTTAAATCAATCGGAAAGTGGGTAATAAATCATGTTCAAAACGTTGGTATCACTAATTTTATGCTTATTTCTAGTATTCATTTATTTTGATGAAAAAAGTAGTGTTTTGCCTGTATTTCAACTAACAGAAACCCCAGCCATCATCACAAAAGGTCAGTTTGGGAAGAGTGTAATCATAGAACTCAGTTATTCTCATAAAGGGATGGAAGAATGGGTTACAAACCTTAAAGAACCTTATCCACTTATTTTAGCGGATAGTGACTGGCTATTACGAAGTCCCGATTTAGTAAAAATATTAAGAGAAAAGAATATTCGAGTTGGGTTGCTTGGTTCGATGAGTGATGAATACGTAGATGAATCGCTCTTAAAAAAGCAGCTCGCTATTTACGAAAAAACCTTTTACAAAAAGCCTCTCTGGTTTGCGACCGCCGATTACAAAGTGGATAACGCTATGCAAACAGCTTTACATGAACTTGGTATTAACATAATTGCTCCAACAGAAACCTTTCCTATAGTAGAAAGTAAAATTCCTGAAGGTTCATTTGTAAGTATTCCTTTACATCGTGAGGAGAAGGTTTCCTTTGATGCCATTAATCAATTTATAAATGAGCATATTTTTGTTTCAATTGAGCAAAATATATTTGGTTATGAAATTTCTACAAAACGCTTTCCATAATATTTATGAATCTATTATATAAAAAACAAAGGCGGTCACAAAAGTTATATCTTTTGTGATCGCCTTTTCTATTTAAGCTTTTGCCGTAGTAGTCGATTCTTTTCTTGCTTTGCGGCGTTCTTCCAATTTTTTTCGATCTGCTTCTGATTGTGAATTATATTTTGGCAACATTAAAATTTGGTATGCATTAACTGCCACTAGTGGGAACAATAATAATGCAACATATACATCAATATTATCTTGGCGTCCCATTAAAGCGATAATCCACTCTAATGAAGTTACAACAACCATAAAGAACATTGTGGAGATTAATACATGTGGCTTTTGCGTCATTTTTATTTTCTTTACTGCTGTTAATATGGCCGCTCCGACTAAAACTACAAGTAAAAATCCATAAATCAACCAATCACCCATTGTACTAGCACCTGGGGCAAAGCGGAAAATAACAATGTCGACTAAAACAATAATGATCAATAACATCTGTATCCAATTCCATAGCGTTAATGATCTAAATATATTAACACCAACTTGATGTAACGTTAAATAAGCAAAAAACCCTGCTTGGGCCATCACACTCATCGTCATGCCTAAAACGATATTCCAAATAATCGCAGCCAAAAATTCTGAAATTTCCCCGTTCGCTAAATATGGTTGGTAAAAGTCCCAACGAATAATTAACGAGGCAACTGCATTAACTAAACCACCAATTAACAATGCCCAAAAAGCAAATTTAACCCAGTTTCTTATCGTCACGAACAAATTCCCCCATTTTTTAATATACTTGTATATTTTATCAATTCACTTTGAAAAAAGCGACCTCTACTAAAAGTTGTTACATATATTTTGTTAAATTGTGAACAATAATCGAAAGCGCTTAAGTGAAGAAAGGAAGGAAGAAATAGTGAAACGTTTAATGATACTTGCCTTTTCCATCATTCTAATTGCTGGTTGTAGCGATTCAAAAGCAACGACACTTTCGTACGACGAAGTAAAGAAAATTATGGTTGATGCTATTCAAACAGAAGATGGAAAAAAGGCAATCAGACAAATATTTGAAGATAAGAGCTTCCGGGAGCTACTTATTTTAAATACCGAGGAAGTGAAAAAAGCGACCGAGGAAACAATGCTGTCAAAAGAAGCCATGGATTTTTGGGTAAAAACATTTGAAGATCCTAAGTTTAAAGAAAATTTTGCAAAGAGTATGGAGGATCAACAAAAGGATTTAATGAAAAATCTATTAAATGATTCTGCTTATCAAGAAGCATTAACATCATTTTTTGGTCAGCCAGATATGCAAAAGCAACTGGAATCGATTATGAAAGGTGCTGTAATGCGCAAGGAGCTAGAAAAAGTAGTGACGGAAACAATTGAAAATCCTCTGATGCAATCAAAATGGGAGGAACTAATTAAGAAAAGCGGTGAAGGTTCGTCTGAAAAAGAATCCGGATCTGGTGGTGGTGGGTCAGAGAAAGAAAGTGGTGGAGAAAAAAGCGGTGGCGGATCATAATAAAACAACCAGTCGTTCCATTTTGGGACAACTGGTTGAAAATATACACTTATTTATTTAACGCCGAAATAATTTCTTCAGCAATTTTTAAGTAAATCTGACCTGTTGGATGATTATCTGCATAGATGGATGGCGCAAAATCTTCTTCTGTCCAATCTGGTTGACCTAATGGAATTTGGCCGAGTAACTTTGTACGTAATTCATCAGCCAGCTTTGGACCGCCGCCTTGGCCGAATACAAATTCCTTTTCACCAGTTTTGCTTTCGTACCAAGCCATATTTTCAATTACACCTAAAATTTCATGGTTAGTTTGTAATGCCATGGCACCTGCACGAGCAGCTACAAATGCTGCTGTTGGGTGTGGAGTTGTGACAACAATTTCTTTTGAAGCCGGTAACATCTGATGAATATCAAGTGCTACATCTCCTGTTCCTGGTGGTAAGTCTAATAGTAGATAATCCAACTCGCCCCACTCTACATCACGGAAGAACTGGTCTAGCACTTTTCCAAGCATTGGACCGCGCCATACGATTGGTGCATTGTTTTCTACGAAGAAGCCCATTGAAATAACTTTTACACCAAGTCGATCAACTGGATAAATACGATCATCTTTTACGACCGGCATTTCTGTTACACCCATCATATCTGGAACAGAGAAGCCATAAATATCCGCGTCGATTAAACCAACTTTTTTTCCTAAGCGTGCTAAAGCAACTGCCATGTTGACAGATACAGTAGATTTCCCTACGCCACCTTTACCGGAAGCGATTGAAATAAATTGTACACTTGATAATGGTGATAAAATATCTTGTGCTTGTGATTCCGTCGCTTGTCCACGGAATGATTGTAAAACTTCCGCCGGCAATTCTTCAAATCGAATTCCCACCGAAGCAGCGCCATTTTCTTTTAACACTTCTACAATCTTCATTTGAAGTGTCATTTGTTCCGGTGTATTTACTTTCGCAATTGCAATACGAACACTAACATGTTCTTTTTCTGCTTTAATAGAAACGTTTGTTACACCTTTTGTTTCTGCTAATGTTTTATGTAAAAACGGATCCTGTAATTCGCCCAATAGTTCTCGAACTTGTTGTTCATTTAGCATATCAAACACTCCCCTGAATGAAATATCCATTGTTAGTATATCATACTAGTCCCGTATTGCTATTACATGTTGCCTAGTCAAATTTTACATGTATATAATTTTCAATTCCACGCGCAATGGCAAATGCCATCTTATCCTGATAACTTTCGGATGCCAGCAAGTCCCTTTCTTCTTCATTGCTTAGAAAACCCGTTTCTACCAATACTGCAGGTATTTCCACCTTCTTTAACAAATAAACATTTTTAATCGATAAAGCTTCCCTGTCCGTATTTTCCATTGTGGTACGAATTGATTGTTGAACTGCCTGTGCAAGTGCTTCACTCTTTTCATGACCTTCATGGTGATAAAACACTTGGGCTCCTCTCCATTTACTATTTGGAATTGCATTTGCATGAATCGTAATAAATAAATCCGGCTCATGTGTTTCCACTAATGTTTCGCGTAAAAAAATGTCCTGCTTCTTACGCTCACGCAGTGTTGGAAACTTCTCATTTGGTGCATGTTCACTTAATACATCTCCATCTGTTGAACGCGTTAATACTACATCTGCCCCTAAACGTGTCAATTGACGAGCTACTTTTTTTGTAATTGCCAGTGTCACGTCTTTTTCGACAACCTCACCATTTGAAGCACCACCATCAATTCCTCCATGACCAGCATCCAATACAATTTTCAACCCGCCTAATGGCTCGGGTAAAAAAAATCGCCGGTCGGAAGCATTTGTTTCATATACAACGACTAGCATTGAACAAAAAATAACGAATACAAGTGCAAGCCAACGCTTCAAAAAAACACCGCCCTTTTTGCCTACTATACGCAAAAGGGGCGGTGTTTATTACCTCATCAATTTGCCATTAATTGATTTTGAAGAGTTGCATAAAATCCTTGAGCATTTATTAAAGAATCGTGATTACCTTGTTCTAAAATTTGTCCATCTTTAATTACAAGAATTTGATCGGCATTTTCTATCGTTTTTAAACGGTGTGCAATCACGAAGCTTGTACGGCCATTCATTAAATTGTTCAGTCCTTTTTGGATATGCACTTCCGTCATCGTATCAACGCTCGATGTTGCTTCATCTAAAATTAAAATATCCGGATCTTCCAAAATTGCACGTGCAATGGCGATAAGCTGACGCTGCCCTTGACTTAAGTTTAAGCCGCCACTGGATAATACCGTATCGTATTGCTCCGGCAAGTACTTTATAAAATTATGTGCATATGCAATTTTGGCTGCTTGTTCTACTTCTTCATCTGTAGCACTCAGCTTGCCGAAACGTATATTTTCACGTACTGTCCCTGAAAATAAGTACGTATCCTGTAACACTACCCCTACGTGATCCCGTACATTATTCATTTTATAATGTACAAGCGGCTCATCGTCCAATAGTATTCGTCCTCCTGTAGCATCGTAAAAGCGCGTTAATAATTGAATAATGGTCGTTTTCCCAGAGCCGGTAGGACCAACAATAGCAATCGTTTCCCCGGCTTTCGCTTTAAAATTAATGCCGCGCAGCACTGGCTTCCCTGATTCATAGGCGAATTCGACATTTTCAAATGTGACATCCCCCTTAAATCGGGATTTTTCTATGGCATGTTCGATATCTTCTATTTCCCTTACTTCATCTAATACTTCAAATACACGTTCCGAACCAGCAATTGCCGACTGGAATGTGTTTAATAAGTTTGATAGCTGATTGATCGGCCGGAAAAATTGGCGTGTATACGTAACAAACGATGCAATGACCCCAATTGTAAGTCCGCTTGTCACGGCCATGACCGCACCTGTACCAATCACTAAACTTAACCCTAAGTTATTCATGAAGTTATTAACCGGTCCCATGAATCCAGAAATAATATCCGCGCGCATTGCAGAACCACGAAGTTTTTCGTTCGCTTCTTTGAATTCTACCAGTGTTGATTTTTCTTTACCGAAAAGTGTAATAATGTCTGCATTTGAGATTGTCTCTTCAATATAGCCATTTAAATTCCCCAGATCCCGTTGGCGTGCTTTATAATTTACACTGCTTCTTTTAATAATCTGTTTCGTAGCGTATACGATAAGTGGGATAATAATAAGTGTGACAAGTGCTAAACGCCAATCTAAATAAAATAGCGCAAATGCCGTACCTACAATCGTTAAAAAGCTCGATACAATTTGAATAACACTTTGTGACAATGCTGCATTTAAGTTTTCAATATCATTTGTCATTCGACTCATTAAATCACCCTGTTGCTTTTTATCATAAAAAGCTAATGGCAGTGACTGATATTGCTCAAAAAGCTGTTGACGTAAACGGCGAATCGTCTTTTGCGATACACGTATCATTACAAATGTTTGAATCCATGTAAGTACTGAGGATGCGATATACACTCCCGCTAAAATAAGTGCCATGCGAATTGTACCTGATATATCAAGCTTTACAATATAGTCATCAATCGTCTTCCCAATTAAAAATGGACCAACTAAACTTAAAATCGTACTTATAATGACAAAGATAACAACACTAATTAGTTCAACCTTTTGAATACGTAAATAACTCCATATACGGAGTAACGTCTCCTTTTGATTTTTCGGCTTTACAATCGGACCAGTAAACCGTCCTCCTGGATGTCCAATCGGATTTGGTGGTCTGCCTTGTTGTTTATTCACTTAAGGTCACCCCTTTTTCCGCTTGTGTTCTTGCCATTTCATTATATAATTCGCTCGTCTTTAGTAATTGCTCATGCGTCCCTTTGGCAATTATCTTTCCGTCATCCATTAAGAAAATTTGATTGGCATGGCGAACTGAGGAAATTTTAGAAGAAACGATAAATTTAGTTGCCCCATCAAACTGTTCATCAATTGCCCGTTGTATGGCCTTTTCAGATATATTATCAACAGCACTCGTTACGTCATCCAAAACTAAAATATTTGGTTTGCGTATAAATGCACGTGCCATTGCCAGCCGCTGCTTTTGTCCACCCGATAAATTCGTTGCCCCTTGTGTTAGCACATGCTCTGTCCCTGCCTCAAGTCGATCAACAAACTCTTGCGCATTCGCTGTTTGCAGTGCTTGTAAAATTTGTTGCTCCGTTGCATCTGACTTTCCATAACGGAGGTTGTCAGCTATTGTTTTTGAAAACAATGTCGCTTTTTGAGGAGCAAAACCTATGGACTGGCGTAGATGTTCAAGCCCGTAATGTCCTATTGGTAGCCCATCAATTTTTATCACACCACTATCGACATCAAACAATCTTGGAATCATCTTGACCAAAGTGGATTTGCCGCTCCCAGTCATCCCAAGAATGCCAACCGTTTCACCGGCATTTACATGGAAACTGATGTTTTTAAGTACTGATTCTGTTCCTTTTAAATAAGAGAAGCTAACATTTTCAAAACTTACACTTCCTTGAATCTTTTTCGACTCGGATACGGAAGAATTCGTTAATTCAGTTTTTTCTTCTAACACTTCTACAATACGCCCTGCACTTGGAACTGCACGGGCAAGCTGTACAAGTACCATCGAAGAACTCATCAGCCCTTGCATAACCATCATTAAATAGTTGATAAAGGCTAAAATAACCCCAACTTGCAAGGTGTTATTATCAACCTTGATTGCCCCCATCCATAATGCTGCAACAATTCCCATATTTACGACAAACATCGTCAATGGGGCTAGCACACCGATAATTTGGTCTGCTGACATAGAACGTTGCATTAATTGTGTATTTATATCAGCAAACTGATCAATTTGATGATTTTTTCGGTTGTACGCCTTAATAACACGGATACCAGCTAGATTTTCCTGTACTTTCGTATTTACTACGTCAACTACCTTCTGAACTTTATGGAAAAGCTTACCTGACAATGCTGTGAAGTAATACATACAAAACGCTAAAATCGGGACTACTACTAATAAAATGGGGAACAGCTCCCGCGCTGTAAAGAATACAATTACAATAGCCCCGACAAACATCATTGGACCACGAACAAATATTTTAAGCAGCATCGTTAATGCACGTTGAAGCATTTCAATATCACTCGTTAAATTCGTAACAAGCTTTCCGAGCGTAAATTTATCTTTACTGCTATTTGAAAAATACGTAATTGTTTCATATAAATCCTGCCGAAGATCGGTAGAAAAGTTAACGGCTGTCCGGGATGCATAAATCGAACACCCTATACCGCCGATTAAGCCGATCAAGGATGTTGCTATCATTAAGCCAAACATTTCCACTATATATGTCGTATCATTTTGAGCGATCCCATCATCGATAATATGCTGTAATATAGTAGGCTGTAGTAAGTCCATACTTACCTCAATAACCATCATTATGGGAGCTATGATTGCAAAAAGTATATATGGCTTAATATATTTTGAGAGTTTCCATACTGCTTGCATTAACCAAGTTCACTTCCTTATGTTGTGAAAAATTATTCTGCTTCTGTTGCTTGTGCTTCTTCCAACAATTCATTCAACTGAAATAAGCCTACAAAATCATTCATAATTGCTTCGGTTGCTTTCAACTCTCCAGCAATGACAGGATGAATCGATTGCAATTCTGCAGACTCCAACTGTTGTTTCAATGTTGAACGTTTCATTTCGAGTTGGCGATAAAACTCCAGTGCACGTCCGCGACGGAATGTTTGAGCACCCTTTGAACGGCGATTACTTTGTTCCTCTTCTCCTCGATGTCTCCCTCTACCTTCTGATCTCATACTTTTCATCCCACCTTTTTTGAATACCATTGTATACCAATGTATACAAAAATACTACTCCTGGGAAAGTATTTTGGAGGGGTACTGCTTTCCAAACCCTTTTATTTTGTTTGTCCATTAAAAATCGTTACTATGAAAAAAACAGTTTCATTAAAGGGGTACATAAAATGAAAAACGTGACGAGCGATATTATTCAATTTAGAGGATCGCATTATGAGTTTGGTATATACCAAGGGAAACTTTTAAAGAACTCCCCTCTTTTTTATAATAGAGAAGAACTTTATAAACAATTAGATCATAAATTTTCTATAGATAAATCATATGTTAAGCAACTTTTAAACCGGTTTGGTCCAGGAATTGAAGAGGAAATAGAAGGTCTTGCTTTTGCACTTGGTTATAAAGAAGAACAGGCTTTACTTCATTATGGTGGCTATTATGCAGTAAATAAAAAAAGCGGCTGTTCTATTACGACAAATCCGCTTTATATGATTCGCAACTATGACAATGACCCCCAAAGTTATGATGGGCGTTTCGTGTTATATGCCCCAACTGACGGTGGCTACGCGACAATCGGACCTTCCATGCAAATTACTGGCCGTATGGATGGAATGAATGAAAAAGGACTGGCCGTTGGTTATAACTTTGTAAATACGAAGAACAGGGCGGATGGCTTTGTTTGCAATATGATTGGGCGACTCTTATTGGAACATTGCTCAAATGTTGCCGAGGGGATTTCATTATTAGAAAACATCCCCCATAAGCATTCATTTAATTATGTATTACTTGATGCGGAGCAATCTATGGTGGTGGTAGAAGCATCTCCGCGCAATGTTGCCGTTCGGGATGCAACAGCCTGCACGAACCACTTTAAAGTTCTGACAGAAGAAAATCGTTACCGAATGGAAGATTCTTTAGCGCGCGAACACATTATTTCGAATGCCCAGGCAAATTCACTCTCTTTTGAAAATGCGTTTAAGTTACTGAATGGTATCGAAAATGGTGTATTTGCAACAAAATACGGCGCATGGGATGGTACTCTCCATACGATTGGCTATATACCAACTGAAGGGAAATGTATTTTCGCTTTAGGTGGAGATGCGTTGCCTGTAGTCATTGATTTTAATTCGTGGCTAAGCGGTAATCATTTGCCTCTTACAAAAATTAAAGGAAAACTTCATGCGACAAATGGCTTTGCGAATGAATAAGAACAAAAGCGCTAAAGCGCCCTCTTAGCCCCGAGTGGGCAAAACGCCACATCCATGTGGCATGCCCCCAATGATTCACGTCGTGTGGAGTAAACGTTTCACCACTTTCGACGTCGGGATCTAATGATGCGAGAGGCTGGCGCTTTAGCCTAAACTTTACAAGAGTTTATTTCAAAGTTATTCACAATGCGATATTTTATAGTTTCCTTAACAAAGAAAAACCCTTTCTCGGAACATGTCCTGAGAAAGGGTTTTGTAATTTCGCAAAATAGTAATCGTAAAGATTAACGTTTTGAGAACTGAGGTGCACGACGAGCGCCGCGTAAACCTGGTTTTTTACGTTCTTTCATACGAGAATCACGAGTTAAAAGACCTGCAGCTTTTAAAGCTGGACGGAAGTCTGGATCAACTTGTAATAATGCACGAGCGATACCGTGACGGATTGCTCCAGCTTGACCTGTGAATCCACCACCGTTTACGTTAACGTGAACGTCATAAGAACCTTTAGTTTCTGTAGCTACTAATGGTTGGTTGATAATTAAATGTAAAGTTTCGTATGGTAGGTAATCTGCAATTTCACGATTGTTGATTACTACTTTACCTTCGCCTGGTACTAAACGTACGCGAGCAGTTGAGCTTTTACGGCGACCTGTGCCGATGTATTGTACTTGTGCCAAAGTTATTTCCTCCTATTATAGTTTATTAACCACGTAGCTCGTAAGCTTCTGGTTTTTGTGCAGCATGTGGATGTTCAGAACCAGTGTAAACGTTCAGTTTAGTGAACATTTGACGACCTAAAGAGTTCTTTGGAAGCATACCCTTAATTGCTAATTCAAGCATTTGTGTTGGGTATTTTTCTTTCATTTCTCCAGCTGTACGTTGTTTTAAACCACCAGAGAATTGAGTGTGACGGTAGTAAATTTTCTTTTGTAATTTGTTACCTGTTAACTCAATTTTATCAGCGTTGATGATGATCACATGATCTCCTGTATCAACGTTTGGTGTGAAAGTTGGTTTATGTTTACCACGTAAGATAGAAGCTACTTCAGAAGCTAAACGACCTAATGTTTGGCCTTCTGCGTCAACTACTAACCATTTACGTTCTACTTCTTGACCTTTAGCCATGAAAGTTGTGCGCATGTTTGTATCCTCCTAATCGATATGAATTACCGTTATTTTTCATTATATACACTTTATAAGTTTCGGGGCTTATTATTGTGGTGGTAATGAAAATACCATACATCATCATATAATGTATCGCGTTTAAAGTCAAGATATTTAATTGAACACCTGGAGAGGTTGTTAATCCTTTTCACAAGGCTATTTCTCTCGTGTTTTTACAAAAATCATACAAATTTTTTTAGAAAATATATAAATTATTCATAAAAAACTTGTTCCAAATATAAACCATGCGCTGGGGCAGTCTTACCTGCCTGGGAACGATCCTTCGAAGCAATCATTTGGGATAAAGAACTTATTTCCCTTTTCCCCGTGCCTACCTCCCATAACGTACCCGCTATAATCCGTACCATATTGTACAGGAAGCCATTCCCGCTTATTGTCATATGCAATTCCTCACCATGCCAATTTAGCTCCAATGCATTGACTATACGCACCTTATCAATAACACTCGTATTCGCCGCGCAAAAACAACTAAAATCATGCTTCCCTATAATTGCCTGAGCCGCTTCTTGCATTGCTTCAACGTTTGGTTTTACTCCATTGGTCTCAACTGCATAATGACGTCTAAAAGGGCTTTGAATCATGCTGCAATCCCAAATATACCGGTAACGCTTACCTAGTACATCATAGCGTGCATGAAAATTATCCTTTACTTGCTCTACTTTCATTACTCGAATATCACGTGGTAACTGAACATTTAAAGCCTTTTGATATTTTTCTCTCGGAATGGATAAAGGTGTATCAAAGTGAATCACTTGGCCTGTAGCATGGACTCGCGCATCCGTACGTCCACTCGCTGTAATTTTCACCTGATTTCCTTTATGCATTGTAGCTAATACTTTTTCAATTTCAAGCTGGACTGTGCGCTCTCCCGGCTGAACTTGATAACCAGCAAATGCTGCACCGTCATAGCTTATCGTTGCTTTTAATCTGACCATCTCTATACCCCTTTTAACCTCTTAGCATCCATAGCAGGATCGCCATTATTACTAGTGCGACTAAAATAATCGTATCCTTCGCATGCCATTTCAACAAACGATATTTCGTACGCCCTTCTCCTCCGCGATAGCCACGTACTTCCATAGCCGTTGCAAGATCCTCTGCCCGCTTAAATGCGCTTATAAACAACGGTACTAGCAATGGTACCACGGCCTTTAAACGATCCTTAATCGGACCAGCACTTAAATCGGAACCTCGTGCCATTTGGGCCTTCATAATTTTATCTGTTTCATCCATTAGTGTTGGGATGAAACGTAGTGAAATAGACATCATGAGTGCAAGTTCATGCACAGGAAGCTTTATCTTCTTAAATGGGTTTAACAGTACCTCTAAGCCATCAGTAATGGAAATAGGGGAAGTTGTTAGCGTTAAGATGGAAGTCATAAAGACAAGCATTAAAAAGCGCATTGAAATATACACACCTTGGCGTAGACCTTCTTCATAAATTTTCATAAAGCCAAGATCAACCAGTACAGGCCCTTCTCTTGTCATAAATAAATGCAATATGAGTGTAAAGAGCATTAAAAAAATAACCGGCTTTAATCCATTAATTAAAAAGTAAAGTCGAATTTTTGATAGCAAAATTACGATTAAGGTAAAGGCTAATAATATTCCATACGTCAACGTATTATTGGCAAAAAAGACAACAATAATAAATGCAAATACAAAGAGTAACTTTGAGCGTGGGTCTAGCTTATGAACAAATGAATTCCCCGGAATATATCGTCCAAAAATCATTTTCTCCATCATTGTCCTTCACGCCCCTTAGGAATCGCTTGTCCAATTTCAAATGCGAGTTCTTCTTCAGTTAAGCAAACTTTCGATAAGGATTTATCTATCATTTTTTCAATCTGTCGCTGGAAACGGACAATGCGTGGTGGTTCTAAACGAAATTGTGCAAGTGTCTTGATATCACCGAAAATGTCTCGTGGATCCCCATTTAACACACAGCGACCTTCATGCATGATGGCAATTGAATCTGCATAACGGGCTGCATCTTCCATACTATGTGTAACAAGAATAGTTGTTAAGCCACGTTGTTTATGTAACTCATAAAATAAGTCCATAATCTCCTTTTGCCCTCGTGGATCTAAACCCGCAGTAGGTTCGTCCAACACAATTACTTCCGGATCCATTGCTAAAACCCCTGCAATCGCCACTCGACGCATTTGTCCACCTGACAAATCAAACGGAGACTTTTCCAAAATTTCTTCCGGCAGTCCCACAAGCGAGATTAACTCACGTGCACGCTTTTCCGCTTCTTCCTCTGACACACCGAAATTCATCGGACCAAACATAATATCCTTTAATACAGTCTCCTCAAACAGCTGATGCTCGGGAAATTGAAAAACGATTCCAACCTTTTGCCGCACTGATTTCAAATCTTTCGCCTTTTTCCCTGCTTCAATTAACCGGTCTCCAATCTTTACTGAACCGCTCGATGGCTTTAATAACCCATTAAAATGAAGAAGGATCGTTGACTTACCTGAGCCGGTATGTCCAATAATGGCTTGAAACGTTCCACTTTTAATCGTTAAATCAACTTCATGTAATGCAAATTTTTCAAATGGTGTGCCTTTTGCATAGGCATAGCTTACTTGTTGAAGTTGGATGTCCATAAATCATTCACCAGCTCTTCTTCTGTCATATGTTGCCCTACAAGCTGAACTCCCTGTGCTTGTAATAGCTTAGTCATCTTCATGGCAAAAGGCATATCAAGACCAAACTGAAGAAGTTTATCCCCTAATGAAAAAATTTCTGCAGGAGTACCTTCTTCATATTTCTTACCATCGTTCATAAAAATAATGCGGTCTGCCAAAAGTGCCTCTTCCAAATCATGCGTAATCGCCAAAACGGTTAAGTCAATCTCTTTTCTTAATGTTTCAACAAGCGTCAACACTTCTTCACGGCCTTGAGGATCCAACATCGAAGTTGCTTCATCCAATATCAGAATTTGTGGATGCATTGCCAATGCCCCAGCAATCGCTACACGCTGCTTCTGCCCACCTGACAAATGATGTGGCTCATGATTAATGAATGCCTCCATCTTAACTTGTTGAAGTGCCTCTTGTACCCGCTGAACCATTTCTTTATGTGGTACACCATTATTTTCAAGAGAGAAAGCTACATCATCCTGCACAGTAGCACCAACAAACTGATTGTCCGGATTTTGAAAGACGATACCAATTTGCGAACGAATCTCCCATAAATTTTCTTCTGTTAATATATTATGTTTTATGCGGACTTCCCCTTGCTGAGGTAATAGTAGCCCGCTCATTAATTTTGCCATTGTCGATTTTCCAGAACCATTGTGACCAACTATTGCAATCCATTCGCCTTTGTTAATTGCAAAGGAGACGTCCTCTACAGCATTTCGTGCATCTGGTTCTTCGGGCGTATATGAAAATGTTACATGATTAAATGATAAAATCTCATTCATCTCGGCTATTCTCCCCTTTGCCTTGAATGTATTACACCTATATATTAGGTAGTTTAAATTTCCCAGGAAATTATACATATATAAAAATAAAGCACGTTCTCAAACAAGTTCAGCTTTATGCCACCTATTTAAACGTACTTTATGTTTGCATATGTATGAGGAACATAGGGACTCAATCCTAGTATTCCATAAATAAAAAAGCGCGCACCTCATTCAGAGAAATGCGCTTGTCGTTACATTTACAAAATTTACGGGTGCTCAAGCCCGGAAATTCATTGAATGAGGTGCGGAGAGCTAAACGAGACGCCAGTAGTTGACTACTCCGCTCATCATAACGCTCAGCTTAATTATTGTCGTATAAAATCACAAAACCTATGAAAAAAGAGGGGTGCATGGGTTCAACCGGTGAACCGGACACCCCTCTTCACCTATTTCGTCAGAATTAAACTAATTCGATAACTACTACTGGTGCGCCGTCTCCACGACGAGGACCTACTTTAAGAATACGAGTGTAACCACCTTGACGCTCCGCATAACGAGGTGCGATATCATCAAATAATTTTTGAAGTGCGAAAACAGTTTTTTCTTCTTCGCCTTCTCCAACTGTTACTAACTCACGACGGATGAATGCTGCCGCTTGACGACGAGCGTGTAAATCACCGCGTTTACCTAAAGTAATCATTTTCTCAACTGCTTTACGTGTTTCTTTAGCGCGCGCTTCAGTTGTTTCGATGCGCTCGTTGATGATTAAATCAGTAGCTAAGTCGCGTAGTAATGCTTTACGTTGAGAACTTGTACGACCAAGTTTTCTGTAACCCATGGACGTTTCCCTCCTTTTAAATATATCTGATCTAGCTAAATTTTATAATTATTCGCTTAGTCTTCTTTACGTAATCCTAAACCAAGCTCTTCTAACTTATGCTTAACTTCTTCAAGAGACTTACGACCAAGATTACGTACTTTCATCATATCGTCTTCAGACTTATTAGCTAACTCTAATACCGTATTGATACCAGCACGCTTTAAGCAGTTGTAAGAACGAACAGAAAGATCAAGTTCTTCGATAGTCATCTCTAATACTTTTTCTTTTTGATCTTCTTCTTTTTCGACCATGATTTCAGCAGTTTGTGCCTCGTTCGTCATGCCTACGAAGATATTTAAGTGTTCAGTTAAAATTTTCGCTCCAAGTGAAATCGCCTCTTTAGGACCGATGCTTCCATCTGTCCATACATCAAGTGATAACTTGTCGTAGTCAGAATTTTGTCCAACACGAGTGTTCTCTACTTGGAAGTTGACGCGTGAAACTGGAGTGTAAATAGAGTCGATCGGGATCACGCCGATAGGAAGATCCTCACGTTTGTTTTGATCAGCAGGAGTATAACCACGGCCGCGTTGTGCGTACATACGCATACGTAAATGACCGTTTTTTGCGATTGTTGCGATATATAAATCTGGGTTTAATATTTCTACATCACTGTCATGTGTAATGTCAGCTGCAGTAACCGTTCCGTCACCCTTTACGTCAATCTCAATGACTTTTTCTTCGTCAGAGTAGATTTTTAAAGCTAGCTTTTTCACGTTTAAGATAATTGAAGCAACATCTTCTACAACGCCTTCTACAGTTGAGAATTCGTGTAATACGCCGTCAATTTGAATTGACGTTACAGCAGCTCCAGGTAATGAAGACAGAAGGATACGACGTAGAGAATTTCCCAAAGTATTACCATAACCACGTTCAAGCGGTTCTACAACAAACTTGCCGTATTTGGCATCTTCGCTAATCTCCACTGTTTCAATCTTTGGTTTTTCAATTTCGATCATTCCAATTTACCCTCCTTCAAAACATCTAATGTATAGGTTCTTATCATCATAGTTGTTAATCTGAGATAGACTATAAAATGCACAAGACTTTTGTACAAAGTAACATGATGTACATAGAAGTACGTAATTATACCTCTAAGCAGCACCCATTACACGCGACGACGTTTTGGCGGACGGCAACCGTTATGAGGAACTGGAGTAACGTCTTTAATAGCAGTTACTTCTAATCCAGCAGCTTGAAGTGCACGAACTGCAGCTTCACGACCAGAACCAGGACCTTTAACTGTTACTTCAATGCTTTTTAAACCATGTTCCATTGAAGTTTTAGCAGCTGTTTCAGCAGCCATTTGAGCTGCGAATGGAGTTGATTTACGTGAACCACGGAAACCTAAAGCACCAGCTGAAGACCAAGATAATGCGTTACCTTGCATATCAGTGATCGTTACGATTGTATTGTTAAATGTAGAACGGATGTGAGCAACACCAGATTCGATGTTCTTTTTCACACGACGTTTACGAGTTTGTTGTTTACGAGCCATGTTAAGAAGGAACCTCCTTTACTTAATTATTTTTTCTTGTTCGCTACTGTTTTACGAGGACCTTTACGCGTACGCGCATTGTTTTTCGTATTTTGACCACGAACAGGTAAACCACGACGGTGACGGATACCACGGTTTGAAGCGATTTCCATTAAACGTTTGATGTTTAAAGAAACTTCACGACGTAAGTCACCTTCTGTTTTGTATGAATCTAATTGTTCACGAATTTGGTTTAATTGATCTTCTGTTAAGTCTTTAACGCGAGTATTTTCGTCAATACCTGCACCTGCTAATACTTTTTGAGAAGTAGTTTTACCAATACCGTAAATGTAAGTTAATGAAATTACAACGCGTTTGTCGCGAGGAATATCAACACCAGCAATACGTGCCATTCGTTAGTGCACCTCCTTGATTAATTATCCTTGTTTTTGTTTGTGTTTAGGATTTTCACAGATTACCATTACTTTACCGCGTCGGCGAATTACTTTACATTTTTCGCAGATCGGTTTCACAGATGGTCTCACTTTCATCTAACCTAACCTCCTTAATAGTCCGGAGTGCAAAAGATTATTTAAAACGGTATGTGATACGACCGCGAGTTAAATCATAAGGAGATAACTCAATAGTAACCTTATCTCCAGGTAGGATACGGATAAAGTGCATACGAATCTTTCCAGAAACGTGTGCTAGCACAGTGTGCCCATTTTCTAATTCTACCTTAAACATCGCGTTTGGCAAAGTCTCAACAACTGTCCCTTCGACTTCAATTACATCGTCTTTCGCCATCTTCTCGTCTCCCTTCTATATGCTAATATCAAAAAACTCATGCGAGCTCTTGCAACTGTTTCTCCTAATTAAGAAGCAACTCGTTCCAACATATGTTTTGGATTGCATGAGAGATGTACAATAAGACGCTCGTCTGGTTTCGCTTCACACAATCCATGGAAACAGTATCCTTATTAAGGAACCGCATTCCTTATGTTAACACGATAGCCGGAATGTCTTGATGAGAGATTCAAACCCGTTACACAGATGCTTCCACGAAACCCATTATACGTTACAAAGATGTCATCAC
Organism: Solibacillus merdavium; assembly: GCF_014836935.1. Lineage (GTDB taxonomy): Bacteria > Bacillota > Bacilli > Bacillales_A > Planococcaceae > Solibacillus > Solibacillus ferritrahens. Next base: position 17,497 of record NZ_JACSPW010000009.1, read on the forward strand.
ACGAATTTAGTGCTCAACCCTTATAGTATATACCGGGCATAATATGCTTTTGCAACTCTCAAAAAATTATGTTTCGTTGTTGCCTCCGCATGAATACCGCGGAAGCTGTCTAGCGCCCGGACGGATATCAGCTGCGGCTGCCCTGCAATAGAGCATCAAGATCAGCAAATACTTTAGAAATTTCTTGCTGTCCATTAATATTTTTAAGTACTCCCTTTGCTTCATAAAAATCAAGTAAAGGTTGTGCTTGGTTCATATTTACTTCAAGACGGTTTGTAACAGTTTCAGGATTATCGTCCGCACGTGTATATAACTCGCCGCCATCTTTATCACATTTGCCTTCCTCTTTTGGAGGATTGAACACTAAATGATACGATGTACCACAAGTCTTACATATACGACGTCCACTTAAACGTGCGATTAATTCTTCTTTTTCAACTTGAACATTAATTGTATGCTCAACTGGACGACCTAATTCACCAAGAATGCTATCTAAAGCTTCTGCTTGAGGAACTGTACGTGGGAATCCATCTAATAAGAATCCTTTTTCACAGTCATGTTGTGAAAGACGTTCACGAACAATACCAATCGTTACTTCATCCGGCACTAATGCGCCTTGATCCATAAACGATTTTGCCTTTAAACCTAATTCAGTACCATCTTTAATAGCGGCACGGAACATATCGCCTGTAGAAATATGAGGGATTGCGTACTTCTCAACAATTTTGTCAGCCTGAGTGCCTTTACCAGCACCTGGAAGACCCATTAAAACGATATTCATACGTAATGTTCCCCTTTACAACATAAGCCGGCAAGGAAACGTAAATGTTTCCTAGACCTGCATTATTTCATAAATCCTTTATAATGGCGTTTTACTAATTGAGACTCTAACTGTTTCATCGTTTCAAGTGCAACACCAACTACGATAATCATACTTGTTCCCCCGATTTGAGCCGAAGCTGGCAGGTTCATAAAGTTGATAAATAAGATTGGCATAATTGAAATAACTACTAGGAATAGAGCTCCAACAAATGTTAAACGATAAAGAACTTTTGTTAAGTAAGCTTGTGTGTCATTACCTGGGCGAATACCCGGAATATAAGCACCTTGCTTTTTCAAGTTATCTGCCACATTTTCCGGATTCACTTGAATGAATGCATAGAAATATGTGAAGGCGATAATTAACGCAACATAGATGATCATCCCAACAGGTTTAGTATAGTCAAACGTGTTAGTTATGAACGCAGTTACATTATTATCTCCAAAGAATGTTGCTAAAGTTTGTGGTGTAACAATAAACGCTATTGCAAAGATTACCGGAATAACCCCTGCAGCATTTACTTTTAACGGTAAATGCGTTTGCTGCGCCCCTACTTTAGGTGAATTCCCAGCAACTCGTTTTGCATATTGAATTGGAATTTTACGCAACGCTTGTTGAATATATATAACTCCAACTACAACAGCTAGTAGCACTAAAACTAGTAAAGCTAAGATAGCAATATTAATAAATAATTGGTCTCCAGCTCCATCAATTTGTTGTGCATACACTTGGTTTACTGCGTTAGGAATCGCAGCTACGATACCAGCGAAGATAATGATTGAAATACCATTACCAACACCATATGCAGTAATTTGTTCAGATAACCACAGTAGGAATGCTGTACCTGCTGTTAACACAACAGAAATCGTTAAGTACGATTGAATACTAGTATCCGTAATCAATGATCCTCCATAAAATTGGTTAAAACCAAAACTCATAGCGAAAGACTGAATAAATGCTAGCACAATTGTGAAGTAACGAGTGAATTGAGCCAACTTACGTCGACCTACATCACCTTGTTTCGCCCATTCTGCAAACTTAGGAACGACATCCATTTGAAGTAACTGGACAATAATTGAGGCTGTAATGTATGGCATAATCCCCATCGCAAAGATAGAGAAGTTTGCTAATGCACCACCGCCAAACGTATTAAGGAAACCTACTAAGCTAAACTCATCAGTTGCCTTTAATACATCTGCGTTAACATTTGGTACCGGGATGAATGTCCCGATACGAAAAATGATTAACATTAATAGTGTGAAGATGATTTTATTTCGTATATCTCGAACGCGCATAAAGTTAGAGATTGTCTGAAACATTAGATCACCTCAGTTGTTCCGCCAGCGTTCTCGATTGCTTCTTTTGCAGAAGCTGAGAATTTGTGAGCTTTGACATTAAGCTTAACGCTTAACGTACCATGACCTAGAATCTTGATTCCAGCTTTTTCGTTGCTCACGATACCAGTTTCTAGTAATAATGCAGGTGTTACTTCTGCACCATCTTCAAAACGGTTTAACGCATCAAGGTTAACGATCGCGTATTCTTTACGGTTAATGTTCGTAAAGCCACGTTTAGGTAAACGACGGAAAAGTGGGTTTTGACCCCCTTCAAATCCTGGGCGAACGCCGCCGCCAGAACGAGCGTTTTGACCTTTATGACCTCTACCAGAAGTTTTACCGTTACCAGAACCGATACCACGACCAACGCGGTTACGTACTTTACGTGAACCTTCTGCTGGTTTTAACTCATGAAGTTTCATTTGGGTGGCACCTCCTTGTTCGTATAATTGAAATTAAATTTCTTTAACAGTAACTAAGTGAGCTACTTTTGTAATCATCCCACGGATAGCAGCATTATCTGCTTGTTCCACAGTTTGGTTTAATTTACGTAATCCTAAAGCCTCAACAACTTTACGTTGGTTTGGTTTAGTACCGATGACAGATTTATTAAGGGTAATTTGTAATTTAGCCATTATAATTCCCCCCCTTATCCTAATAACTCTTCCACTGATTTACCGCGTAGTTTTGCTACATCTTCTACACGTTTTAATTCAGTTAAACCTGCTACAGTTGCACGCACCATGTTAATTGGTGTGTTTGAACCAAGAGATTTTGAAAGAATATCAGTAATACCAGCTAGTTCTAGTACGGCACGTACTGGACCACCAGCGATAACTCCTGTACCAGGAGCTGCAGGTTTAATTAAGATTGAACCTGCACCGAAGCGACCTTGCACTAAGTGTGGAGTAGTTCCACCCACGCGTGGTACTTCGATTAAGTTTTTCTTCGCGTCTTCAACAGCCTTACGGATTGCATCTGGAACCTCTTGGGCTTTACCAGTACCAAATCCTACATGACCATTTTTATCTCCTACTACTACTAGAGCAGAGAAGCGGAAGCGACGACCACCTTTAACAACTTTAGCAACACGGTTAATTGTAACTACGCGTTCTTCAAGTTCTAATTTGTTTGCGTCAATGCGACTCATGAAGTATGTCCCTCCTTCTTATTAAAATTCTAAGCCGTTTTCACGTGCAGCTTCTGCTAAAGCTTTTACACGTCCGTGATATAAGTAACCGCTACGGTCAAATACTACTGTAGTAATATTTTTTTCAGCAGCGCGTTTAGCGATTGTTTCACCGATTTTAGCAGCAGCCTCAATGTTTGCGCTCATACCTTCGAAAGCTTTTTCTTGAGTATTAGCAGAAACTAAAGTTACGCCAGCTACATCGTCGATTAGTTGTGCATAAATGTTCTTGTTAGAACGGAATACGTTTAAACGTGGACGTTGTGCAGTACCCGAAATTTTAGAACGAACACGCCCATGACGTTTTTTACGAACTTGATTTTTATCTTGTTTCGTAATCACAGTGGTCACTCCTTTCAATTATTAATGCGATTTAAGCCGCATTATTTACCTGTTTTACCTTCTTTACGACGAACGAATTCGCCTTCGTAACGAATACCTTTACCTTTGTAAGGCTCTGGTGGACGAACGTCACGAATGTTAGATGCTAATGCACCAACACGCTCTTTAGAAATACCTTTTACGATAATCTTAGTGTTTGAAGGAACTTCGACCTCTAAACCTTCTTCAGGTGTGAACTCTACTGGATGAGAGTAACCTACGTTCAATACAAGCTTGTTGCCTTGTAATTGTGCACGGTAACCTACACCGATAAGTTCTAGAGAACGAGTGAATCCTTCAGAAACACCAGTTACCATATTAGCTAATAACGCACGAGTTGTACCGTGGTTAGTACGGTGTTCTTTAGAATCAGAAGGACGAACTACAGAAAGAATGTTGCCTTCTTGCTCGATTTTCATATCTTGGTTGAATTGACGAGTTAATTCGCCTTTAGGACCTTTAACAGTAACAACGTTGTCAGTACCGATTTCGATAGTTACGTTTGCAGGAACCTCGATAACTTTTTTACCTACGCGAGACATTTATATTGCACCTCCGTTCTTTTCTTACTAATTACCAAATGTATGCTAAGATTTCTCCGCCAACTTGTTTAGCGCGAGCTTCTTTGTCAGTTAATAAACCGTTTGAAGTAGATACTAAAGCGATACCAAGACCGTTTAATACTTTAGGTACTTCGTTTGTTTTAGCATATACACGTAAACCTGGTTTAGAAATACGTTTAAGACCAGTAATAACACGCTCGTTCTCTTTACCATATTTTAAGAAAATACGGATGATACCTTGCTTGTTGTCTTCTACATATTCTACATCACGTACGAAACCTTCACGCTTTAAAATTTCAGCGATCTCTTTCTTTACGTTAGAAGCAGGAACTTCTAACTTCTCGTGACGTACCATGTTCGCATTACGAATGCGTGTAAGCATATCTGCAATCGGATCAGTCATTGTCATGAAAATTTACCTCCTTCCCAAATTAGGGGATTACCAGCTGGCTTTTTTAACGCCAGGAATTTGTCCCTTATATGCAAGTTCACGGAAACAAATACGGCAAAGTTTAAATTTGCGGTATACAGAGTGTGGACGGCCACAGCGTTCACAACGTGTATATTCTTGAACTTTAAATTTTTGCGTGCGTTGTTGTTTAACGATCATTGATTTTTTTGCCACGTCTTCGCCCTCCTTATTTAATTACTTTTGGAACGGCATTCCGAACTGTGTTAATAACTCGCGAGCTTCTTCGTCAGAATTCGCAGTAGTTACGATCACGATGTCCATACCGCGTACTTTTGAAACTTTATCGTAATCGATTTCTGGGAAAATTAACTGCTCTTTAACACCTAATGTATAGTTACCGCGACCATCGAATGCTTTTTTAGAAACACCACGGAAGTCACGTACACGTGGAAGTGCAACAGAAATTAATTTATCCAGGAATTCATACATACGCTCACCGCGTAATGTAACTTTAGCACCAATCGCTTGACCTTCACGTAAACGGAAACCTGCGATAGATTTTTTCGCTTTAGTTACAACTGGTTTTTGACCAGTAATTGTTGTTAATTCTTCAACAGCTACATCAAGAGCTTTAGAGTTTTGAACTGCGTCACCAACACCCATGTTAATAACAATTTTGTCTACTTTAGGCACTTGCATTACTGATTTATATTCGAACTTGCTCATAAGAGCAGGTGATACTTCATTTAAATACTTTTCTTTTAGGCGGCTCATGTGTGTACCTCCCTTCTCATTTTACTTATTAGTCGATTACTACACCTGATTTTTTTGCAACACGAACTTTTTTGCCTTCTTTGATCTCAATACCTACGCGAGTCGGCTCGCCAGATTTAGGATCGATTAGCATTACGTTCGAAACGTGGATTGCAGCTTCTTGAGATACAATTCCACCTTGTGGGTTAAGCTGGTTAGGTTTAACGTGTTTCTTAACGATGTTTACACCTTCAACAAGAACGCGGTCTTGTTTAGGGAAAGCAGCTAAGATTACGCCTTCTTTACCTTTGTCTTTACCAGTAATTACTTTTACTTTGTCGCCCTTTTTAACATGCATTATGTGTCGCACCTCCTTGATTGGTACTGTCATGAAATTAAAGAACTTCTGGAGCTAAAGAAACGATTTTCATGAAGTTGCCATCACGTAATTCACGTGCAACTGGTCCGAAAATACGAGTTCCGCGTGGTGATTTATCATCTTTGATAATTACGCAAGCATTCTCATCAAATTTAATGTAAGTACCGTCTTTACGACGAGCACCTGATTTTGTGCGAACGATAACAGCCTTAACAACGTCGCCTTTCTTGACAACGCCACCTGGTGTTGCTTTCTTAACTGTACAAACAACGATATCACCGATGTTAGCAGTTTTACGTCCAGAACCACCAAGAACTTTAATTGTTAAAACTTCACGTGCACCTGAGTTGTCAGCAACTTTCATACGACTTTCTTGTTGAATCACTTAGGTTACCTCCCTTCGGAAATTTTATTTTATTCCGAAATGTGTTATTAAATAATAACCGCTTTTTCTACAACTTCAACTAAACGGAAGCGTTTAGTAGCTGATAGCGGGCGAGTTTCCATGATACGTACGATATCACCGATATTCGCAGTGTTTAGCTCATCATGAGCCTTAAACTTTTTCGAGTATTTTACACGCTTGCCATAAAGCTTATGCTTTTTATGAGTTTCAACTAATACAGAAATTGTTTTATCCATTTTGTCTGAAACGACACGGCCCGTGTAAACTTTGCGTTGGTTACGCTCAGTCATACATAAAACCCTCCTTTATCAGTTATTTGCACTGATTTCTCTTTCACGAATCACAGTTTTCATACGTGCGATCGCTTTGCGAACTTCACGGATGCGAGCTGTGTTTTCTAATTGACCAGTCGCCAATTGGAAGCGAAGGTTGAAAAGCTCTTCTTTCAGTGATTTTACTTTTAATTCAATTTCATTAGTGGCAAGGTCACGGATTTCATTAGCTTTCATTAGATTCACCACCAGTTTCTTGACGTTTTACAATCTTACATTTCACAGGAAGCTTGTGTGATGCTAAACGAAGTGCTTCACGTGCGATCTCTTCAGATACACCAGCGATTTCGAACATTACTTTTCCTGGTTTTACTACTGCTACCCAACCTTCAGGAGAACCTTTACCAGAACCCATTCGGACTTCTAGAGGCTTTTTCGTGTAAGGCTTATGTGGGAAGATTTTGATCCAAACTTTACCGCCACGTTTCATGTAACGAGTCATTGCGATACGAGCAGATTCGATTTGACGGTTAGTAATCCAAGATGCAGTTGTAGCTTGTAAGCCAAACTCACCAAAAGATACTTCTTTACCGCCCTTCGCTTCTCCACGCATGTTACCACGGTGTTCACGACGATATTTTACGCGTTTAGGTAATAACATTTTATTTGCCTCCTTCCACAGAGTTCTTTTTAGTAGGAAGGACTTCACCACGGTAGATCCAAACTTTTACGCCTAGTTTACCATAAGTAGTGTCTGCTTCAGCATGTGCATAATCAATGTCAGCACGTAATGTGTGAAGCGGAACAGTTCCTTCGCTATAGTGTTCAGCACGCGCGATGTCAGCGCCACCTAAACGACCAGATACTTGTGTTTTAATACCTTTTGCACCAGCGCGCATTGTGCGTTGGATTGATTGTTTTTGAGCACGACGGAATGATACGCGGTTCTCAAGTTGACGAGCGATGTTTTCAGCTACTAATTTAGCATCAAGATCTGCACGTTTAATTTCAATAATGTTAATATGCACACGTTTAGCAGTTAAATCAGTTAAATGTTTACGTAAGTTTTCAACTTCCGTACCACCTTTACCGATAACCATACCTGGTTTCGCAGTGTGAATAGTAATGTTTACGCGATTTGCAGCGCGTTCGATTTCTACTTTAGATACAGATGCATCTTTAAGTTTAGTTTCGATATATTTACGTACTTTGATATCTTCGTGTAATAAGTTTGCATAATCTTTCTCAGCGAACCACTTAGATTCCCAGTCACGAATAATACCAACACGTAGTCCTATTGGATGTACTTTTTGACCCACGGATTAAACCCCCTTCTTCTCAGATACCACAATAGTAATGTGGCTAGTACGTTTGTTAATTGCCGATGCACGACCTTGGGCACGTGGACGGAAACGTTTTAATGTTGGACCTTCATCAACAAAGATTTCAGATACAACTAAGTTATTAATATCTAACTCGTAGTTGTGTTCAGCGTTAGCGACTGCAGATTTTAATACTTTCTCAACGACTGGAGACGCCGCTTTTGGAGTATGACGTAAAATTGCAACTGCTTCACCAATTTGCTTGCCTCGAATTAAGTCTACTACTAGACGAACTTTACGAGGAGCGATACGAACTGTACGAGCGATAGCTTTAGCTTGTGTCATTAGGATTTACCTCCTCTCAAAATTAGCGTCTTGTTTTCTTGTCATCTGCACCGTGACCTTTATAAGTACGTGTCGGTGCGAACTCACCAAGTTTGTGACCTACCATATCTTCTGTCACGTATACAGGAACGTGTTTACGTCCATCATATACAGCGATTGTTAAACCGATGAAGTTTGGGAAGATAGTAGAACGGCGAGACCAAGTTTTAATAACTTGTTTTTTCTCAGAAGCCTCTTGTGCTTCCACCTTTTTCATTAGGTGGTCATCAACAAAAGGTCCTTTCTTTAAGCTGCGACCCATTTAGGAACCTCCCTCCGTGATACGACCACGGCTCTCGAACTGAACCGTAGTATTACCACTTTATTTTTTACGTCCGCGAATAATAAATTTAGATGATTTATTTTTCTTTTTACGAGTTTTGAAACCAAGAGTTGGTTTGCCCCATGGTGTCATTGGTGATTTACGTCCGATTGGAGAACGTCCTTCACCACCACCGTGTGGGTGATCGTTAGGGTTCATTACAGAACCACGAACTGTTGGGCGTTTACCTAACCAACGAGAACGACCTGCTTTACCGATGTTGATAAGTTCGTGTTGTTCGTTACCAACTTGACCGATTGTTGCACGGCAAGTAGCAAGAATTAAACGTACTTCACCAGATTGTAAGCGAACGATTACATACTTGTCTTCACGACCTAATACTTGCGCAGAAGTACCAGCTGAACGTACTAATTGTCCACCTTTACCAGGTTTCATTTCGATATTATGGATTGTTGTACCCATTGGAATGTTTGCTAATGGTAAAGCGTTACCTACTTTAATATCCGCTTCTGGACCTGAATAAATAGTTTGACCTACTTCAAGACCTTTCGGAGCTAAGATATAACGTTTTTCACCGTCAGCATAGTTAATTAAAGCGATGTTCGCAGAACGGTTTGGATCGTACTCGATTGTAGCAACGCGTCCTGGAATGCCGTCTTTAAGACGTTTAAAATCGATAACACGGTATTGTTTCTTGTGACCGCCACCGTGATGACGAACAGTAATTTTACCCTGGTTATTACGACCAGCTTTGCGTTTAGTTGGTTCTAATAAAGACTTTTCAGGTTTATTAGTAGTGATTTCAGCAAAGTCAGATGATGTCATGTTACGACGTCCATTTGAGGTTGGCTTATACTTTTTAATCGCCATTTGTTTTCCCTCCTTCTTAAAGGTTCTTTATAAATTAGAAATTAGATTTCGAATAATTCGATTTCTTTTGAATCAGCAGTTAATTTAACAATCGCTTTACGACGTTTGTTAGTGTATCCACCGAATTTACCAACGCGTTTGAACTTACCTTTGTAGTTCATAACGTTTACTTTCTCAACTTTAACGCCGAAGATTTCTTCAACAGCATCTTTAACTTGAGTTTTGTTAGCGCGAGTGTCTACTTCGAAAGTATACTTTTTCTCTGCCATAATTTCTGAAGAACGCTCAGTAATGACCGGACGTTTTAAGATATCACGTGCTTCCATTATCCAAGCACCTCCTCAACTTTTTTTACAGCATCTTGAGTGAATACAACTTTATCGTGACCTAATAAGTCTAATACGTTGATTCCTTCAGCTGTTAACACTGTAACACCAGGGATGTTACGAGCAGATAAAATAGCGTTTTCGTTAACTTCAGAAGTTACGAATAATGCTTTTTTGCTGATTTCTAGTGCAGCTAATACTGCTTTGAAATCTTTAGTTTTTGGTGCATCAAATGATAATGCATCAAGTACTACTAAGTTTTGCTCTAATACTTTCGTAGATAAAGCAGACTTAATCGCTAAGCGACGAACTTTCTTAGGTAGCTTGTAAGCGTAACTACGTGGAGTAGGACCGAATACAACACCACCGCCACGCCATTGTGGAGAGCGGATCGAACCTTGACGAGCACGACCAGTTCCTTTTTGACGCCATGGTTTACGACCACCACCAGCAACTGCTGAACGGTTTTTAACTTTGTGATTACCTTGACGTAGTGATGCGCGTTGTGCAACAACTGCGTCGAATAATACAGCTTCGTTTGGTGTGATTCCGAAAATCGCATCGTTTAATTCGATTTCACCAACTGAAGCACCTGTTTGACTAAGTACTGAAACCTTTGTCATTCCTGTTTCCTCCTTTCTTGAGAAAATTATTTAGATTTAATAGCAGTCTTAACTGTTACTAATGCTTTTTTAGAACCAGGAACATTACCTTTAACAAGTAGTAAGTTGCGCTCTGCATCAACCTTAACGATTTCAAGGTTTTGAATAGTAACAACTGTGCCACCCATTTGACCAGGTAATTTCTTTTGTTTGAATACGCGGTTCGGAGCTACTGGACCCATTGAACCTGGACGACGGTGATAACGAGAACCGTGAGACATAGGGCCGCGAGATTGACCATGACGTTTAATAACACCTTGGAAACCTTTACCTTTTGTTACACCTGTTACATCGATTACATCGCCTTCAGCGAAAATTTCTACCTTGACTTCTTGACCAACTTCGTAAGCTGCAGCATCTAAGTTGCGGAACTCACGGATGAAGCGCTTAGGAGCAGTGTTTGCTTTAGCTACGTGTCCTTGCTCTGGTTTGTTAGAAAGCTTAATACGCTTGTCTTCAAAACCAAATTGGATCGCTTCGTAACCATCAGTTTCAACAGTTTTCTTTTGTAAAACTACGTTTGGAGCAGCTTCGATAACTGTTACTGGGATTAAATCGCCGTTTTCAGCAAAGACTTGAGTCATGCCAATTTTTCTACCTAAGATTCCTTTAGTCATTTGTCACACCTCCTGTAAATTTTGAAAAAAAGATTTTATATTGTGTTTTTACCATTAAAGTTTGATTTCGATATCAACGCCAGATGGTAAATCAAGCTTCATTAACGCATCAACAGTTTGTGGTGTCGGGTTAACGATGTCGATAAGACGTTTGTGTGTGCGCATTTCAAATTGCTCACGAGAATCTTTGTACTTATGAACCGCACGTAAGATCGTGTATACAGATCTTTCAGTTGGTAGTGGGATCGGACCCGATACTCCAGCACCTGAACGTTTCGCAGTTTCAACGATTTTCTCAGCAGATTGATCAAGGATACGGTGATCATACGCTTTTAAACGAATACGAATTTTTTGTTTTGCCATTACTTTCCCTCCTTCTCGCCTATTTTCTAGACATTCTCCACGAAAATTTCTCCTACACACCGCCATGGCAAAGCGGCCGGGTGTGTCGGCAACCTCTCGCTTCATCGCAGTCAAAGACCAACATTCAACATTATATACAATAAAAAAGAAGTTCGCAAGTCTTTTAGCAAAATTCTTTTTAATAATGTTTCGTTCTTTAGTTTATTTAAATGCGTTCGCTCTTTTTGAGCCGTTTTCTAGTATATAAGAGTATTAACTTGAAAGCAACTATTATGAGTGTAAACTATTTTAAATAAAATATTCAGAAAATAAGTCGACTGTTTTTAATTAAAAAGAAGCCACCTTCATTTATTTGAAAGTGGCTACTTACTATAGGAAGAAAACGACTGCAATCCATCCAAAAATGATTTGCGGTATATTATAGAACATGAATGTCGGAACACACGTATCCCAAATGTGATTGTGCTGACCATCTACATTTAACCCTGCTGTCGGTCCTAGTGTTGAATCGGAAGCAGGTGAACCAGCATCTCCTAATACCCCTGCTGTTCCAATTAAACAAATAATCGCTAGTTCGCTTAAACCTAGTTCTAAGGCTATAGGAACAAAAATTGCCGCGATGATTGGTATCGTAGCAAATGAAGAACCAATTCCCATTGTTACGATTAAACCGACAATTAACATAGTTAAAACAGCAATACTTACATTTCCATTAAAAACGTCCATTGCTCCGGAAACTAATGTTCCAACATCTCCTGTTGCATTAATTACTGCTGAGAAACCGTTTGCCGAAATCATAACGAAACCGACAAATGCCATCATGCGCATTCCATCTGAAAGAACCTCATCAGCTTCTTTCATCTTCAAAGTTCCTGTTATATATAAAATCATGATTCCGGCAATCGAACCTATAATCATTGAATCTGTTATTACTTGTATTATAATAGAAGCAATTAATGCGATTACAGCAAATACTAAGTGTGATATTTTTACTTCTTTATTTAAGTTATTCGTTGCTTCTACTTTTACATCTTCATATTGTCTTGGTTTACGGTAAGCAATAAATGCACCGACTAACCCTACTGCCATCCCAACTGCTACGATGGCCATTGCTTTTGGAACATCATTTAAAGCGATATCCATTCCGGCTAAAGCCATTTGTTCCACAATAATATTCTGATATATTAAACCGAAACCTGCAGGAATGAACATATAGGGCATAATTAAACCAAATGTTAAGATACATGCAATTAAACGACGATCAATTTGCAGCATATTCATTATTTTAATCATTGGTGGGACAATTAATGGAATAAAAGCAATATGCACAGGAATTAGGTTTTGCGACATAATTGCCATTGCTAGTAATACTAAGAAGATTAGTGCTTTTGCAGCACCTTTCTTTTGTGAATCGCCATCACGCTGTACTATTTTTAAAATAGCATTTACTAGCACTTCTGGTATGCCTGTACGGGAAATGGCCAATGCAAAGCCTCCAAGTAGTGCATAGCTCAAAGCAATAGTTGCACCGCCTCCTAGCCCCCCTACAAAGGCATTTATTGTTTCCGTTAAATTTAATCCTCCAGCAAGGCCACCGATGATCGCCCCTACTGTTAAAGATAAAACGACATTTATACGCAGTAAGCTCAAAATAAGCATGACCCCTACCGCTATTAAAACAGCATTCATGTTGTACACTTCACTTTCGTCTGCTAAATTACTAATGTGTTAAAGTTACAAGAAATCTACTATTGAGTCAACGTTTTAGGACAAAATAAAACCGTCAATTAAGAAAAAAATGACGGTTTGAAGGATTATAAAGCTTGTTTAATTATTTTTTTGTAATAACTGATTGTTAATGAGGCAAATACAATATACATCACAATATATAAAGTCATTGTAATCAGGAGTGGTGTTGTCATTTCTGTACCGAATAAAAACCATCCCGATCTAACAGCAAAATAGCTGTGCAGTAAGCCTATAAGCAATGGAACACCAAAATTAAATAGCTGCTTCATCATAATGCCTTTTAATAATTCATCTTGTGTGAAACCAATTTTACGGAGAATCCTATATGATTCTGCCTCTTCATCTGCCTCAGACATTTGTTTAAAGTAAAGAATACTACCTGTTGCAAGTAAAAAAGCCAAGCCTAAAAATGCTGTTGTAAAAATTGTTGTACCGAAAAGATTTAAATTGTATTCAACCGTTGACCGCTGTGAACTTAATTTATTCACTGTACTGCCTTCATGAGATTTAAATAATACATTCGCACCTGTCTGTTTATAAAGCTTTTCCACCTGCTTATATGTTTCCTCATCGGCATTAGTTAAATTAATCGATGTTTGCTCTTGTGTTGAATAACCAATTGCGTATTCACTATTTAATCGTTGCAGCTGATTAAAAACACTATCCTCAACAACAACAATAAATCCACCTGCCGTAACCCGCCAAGCTAGTACAGCAGTATCATTCACTTCTTTAATACGTAACGGGATTTCACTTTCCTGATGTAAAAGAGTTAAGTCAATCGGTGCTTCAATTGGCATTATATTTGATTGAAAGCCGCTAAAGCCTGTAATAATAGCCTCTCCTTTGTTGAGCTGTACCTTAGAATTAAGCTGATGATAATCCGAAAGCGGAATTATTAAGGCATCTGATAATGTATTACCTTGAAACATACCTATTACATCACCTGAAAATATTGTAGCCAAATCAAATTGTGCACTTGTTAATCTAAACGTTTTTTGTTCAAATGCGATACCTTCCTGCTTAAGCGCCTGAATGAATGGTTCTTCACGCCCATCTACCGCTATATAATCAGCCGGCATCTCATCTTCTGCAGAACTACTAGCTGAATAATAGCTAATATACGAAAGTGTTGTAATCGCAAGAGACACCGCTGTTAGTACTGTAATAAGCGTTAATGATTTAGCATTGCCCTTCATACGATGCATTATTGGTGTGAGTGCCAGTACATCCGTTAAATTTAGATGACCCTTTTTTGTAAGACGGAATAAATTCAACAAAAATGCTACCGAAAAACGGAAAACAAGATATGTGCCGCCAATTGTAGTTGCTAAAATAATGACCATACTTAAAAATAAATTTGTCGTTTGCCCTGTAAACAACACAGTACTTCTATAATATCCATAAATAATTAAGCCGAGGCCAATCGCCCCCATCATCATCGGAAATACACTAAAGCTTTTTACCCGCTCATCGGCTTGCTTTGATGCATTAAATAAAGATAATAAGGTTGTTTTACGAACCATAAACGCCATTTGAACTAAAATAATAACTAATAAAACCCCAAATACCATCAAAGTATTTACAACCGCTACTTTACTAAAAGTCATTGTCACTACTGCATCAAATTGCAAAAGTTTCAGCAAAATCATTGCGAACAATCGTGAGCTCAGTAACCCTAATACCATTCCGATACTTACTGCTCCGATAAATAGTAATATATTTTCAAAAGCAATTAAGCGTGTTACAAGTCCTTTTGTCATACCAATAAGCTGGTATAGTCCGATTTCCTTGCTCCGGCGCTTAATGAATAAGTGATTGGCATACAGCACAAAGAATAACACAATAAAATACAGCATATACGAAGCAGCTTCAAAACCCGATGATGCTGTGCCGCTCACTTTTGTCGCTGCAATGATGGATTCATTGTATTGTAATGTTACAAAAGAGAAAAAAAGCGTCACACTAAAAATTAGTGCAAAAAAGTATAAATAATAGTGACGCATGTTTTTTTGCATGCTTTTAAAAACGAGCTGACTAAGCTTCACCTTGCTCACCGCCTAAAACACTTTGCGTATTTAAAATTTGCTGGAAAAATTCTGTGCGGGATTTATCGCCCTTATACAACTCTGTATAGATTTGACCATCCTTTAAAAACAGTACACGTGAACAGAAACTTGCCGCGACTGCATCATGTGTAACCATCATAATCGTTGCATTTTTTGCTTTATTAATTTCCGATAAATTATCGAGCAGCGCAGTAGCTGTTTTTGAATCAAGTGCTCCTGTTGGCTCGTCGGCAAATACTAACGAAGGATTAGATATCAGTGCACGCGCAGCAGATGTACGTTGTTTTTGACCACCTGAAATTTCATTCGGATATTTCGATAAAATATCCGAGATACCTAAAATGGAGACGAGATCCTGCAATCGTTTTTCTGCAGCCGCTTTTGGGATAGTACTAAGCGATAACGGTAATAGAATATTTTCCTTCACTGTTAATGTGTCGAGTAAGTTATAGTCCTGAAATATAAAACCGAGCTCATCGCGACGGAATTTTGCTAATGTACGCTCTTTCATCCCTTGTAACTTTTGCCCATTAATCTCCACAAATCCATCTGTCACTTGATCTATTGAACAAAGTACATTTAATAACGTTGTTTTCCCCGAACCTGAAGGACCCATAATGCCAACAAATTCACCTTTTTCAACTTCTAAGTCAATTCCTTTTAGTACTTCCTGTGCAAGCGAACGCTTACCATATGTTTTTCGAACTTTACGTGCGATTAGAATACTCATTGTCCCCATCCTTTCTTGATATGTTCATTTTACAAGTTCTGCCCTATTTAATCGTTTGATTTACATGACAAAAACGCTCGGTAAATGACAAGTTCGTCACATTCCAAGCGTTTTATGATAACTATTCGGCTTTGGGAAAGTAATTTTTACGGAAGTACCGATATTTTCGGTTGATTCAATTGTGAGAAGAACGTGCAGTGAGTCGGCTGCCTGCTTAGCTAAATACAACCCCATTCCCGTTGCCGCACTTGTTTCCCGACCAATAGTTCCAGTATAGGATTTACGGAAAACACGAGGCAAATCTTCACTTTTTATTCCGATTCCGTCATCTTGAATTTCCAATACAACTTGTTCATCTATCATACGTGCTAGTACCCTGATTTCTCCTCCGACGTCACTATACTTTACTGCATTGGATAAAATTTGCCGTACGATAAATCCAAACCACTTTGCATCAGATTGAACTGTCATCTTTTCAATATCAAGCTCTATAGCTATTTGTTTTTCAAAGCACCAGCTACGAAGTGCTTTTATTTCTTGTATAATAACACTTTTCACGTCAACTTTTCCGATTCGATTGTCGAGTTCGATTGTCATCAGACGGGTTGCATGGAGCTGTTGATCTAATAATAAGTAAAGACGTAGCCATTCATTTTCAATACGTTCCTTTAATTCGCTATCCTCAACTTTTTCCATCAATAATTGCATAGCAGTTAAAGGCGATTTCATTTCATGTACCCATGCTAAAAACTCATCCTGTCGTTCAAGTACTAGCAGCTTTTGCTCTTGCACTTGAGCACTCCTTCTTGCTAGTTGTTCTTCATACTCTTCATGAATAACTGCCATGTAATTACCCTTGCGTTTTGCATAGGCCTTCATCGTTTGTCTATCTTTCATAAAACGCCAGCTAAAATAAACAGTTACTAGTGCAAGCCATACAATGTTTACATAAAAAAAGGAAACACCTTCGAAACCTTTATCGACAAATATAATTAAATTTATGATTAGCTGAAGTACAGTAACAAACAGTATGCTCGAAAAGTATTGTCTTATAAACAGTGGAATCATGCATCCACCGCCATGTAGCCCAGCCCTTTTTTAGTAATAATGCCCCCTAAAAGTCCAATATCCTCTAAACGTTGCCTTAACCGGTTTACATTCACAGTTAATGTATTATCATTTACGAATCGTTCATCATCCCACAATTTACGCATCAATTCATCTCGAGAGACAATCTGTCCTCTAGCCTTTACTAGTACCTTTAAAATAAACAATTCATTTTTTGTTAGCTCAACACGTTCACCCATATAATGAACCATCGCACGATCATAATGGATTTCCGCTCCATTCCATTTCTCCACATCACTCTGTATTGTTTCCTGGTAGTTATAAGCCCGACGTAGTAATGCTTGTACTTTAGCAATTAAAACTTCTGTATGAAATGGTTTTTGCACAAAGTCATCAGCACCCATTTGCATAGCCATAACCATATCCATTGGGTGGTCACGTGAAGAAAGAAACAAAATAGGAACATTTGATACTGCCCGAATTTCGCGACACCAATGAAAGCCATCAAATGCCGGAAGTTGAATATCAATAATAACGAGCTGTGGTTCCTCTTTTTTAAAAGTCCCCATTATATGCTGGAAATCTTCTGGACCGATTACTTCTATATTCCACTGGGCAAACCGCTCACAAATTACATCAAAAATTGAAACATCGTCTTCAATTAGTAGTACTTTCATCCAATTCACTCCTTTTACCTACTACCATTATACAAAAACTAATACACCACTACTTCTAAACTTTGCTATAATCAATTCAATTACACCAGAAGAGGTGAAGCTATGGATATACGCCAAATCGAATACTTTGTGGAAGTAGCAAAACATTTAAGTTTTACAAAAGCAGCTACTACTTTGCATGTATCACAGCCATCTATTAGTAAAGCAATTCAAAATTTTGAGGCTGAGCTTGGTGTTCCGTTATTTTACCGTTCATCAAAACAGCTCGAACTAACAGATGCCGGTCAAGCAGTCCTCATTAATTCAATGCAAGTGCTCGAATCCTTTCAAAACTTGCGCTCAGAACTAACCGATTTAATGCAACTAAAAAAGGGGCAAATTCGTATCGGCATTCCACCAATTGTCGGTGCAGAATTTTTCTCGAGATTAATTAGCTATTATAAGGAGCTTTACCCATACATTGAAATCTTATTAACTGAAGTAGGAACAAAGAGGATTCGGCAGGAAGTTGAATCAGGCGAGCTGGATATTGGTCTAGTATGTAGTGTGACATCGTCGAATGAAAATTTGGAAACAATTCGGTTTTTAAAAGATCCGCTACTTTTAATCGTACATGAAAGTAATCCACTGGCTCAAAAGAAAAAAGTACAACTAAGTGATTTAGCTAAAGAAAATTTTATTATATATCGGAAAGATTTTATTTTATACGACCGGATTATTGAGGAATGTTCAAAAAACGGCTTTTTCCCGATGATTGCATGCGAAACGACCCAAAAAGATTTTTTTATAGAAATGGTTCAGGCAAAGCTTGGCATCGCTTTACTTCCAGAAAAGCTTGCCGAAAAAATTCCTTACACATCCATAAAACGTATTCCCTTTCACGAGGAAGCAATTCATCTAGAACTCGGTATCACGTGGAAGAAAAATAAATACTTACCTTTTTCAGTACGCGAATTTATTAAACTTGCACATGAATATGTTTTACAATAAAACGGTTGCCTAGAAAAGTTCAAAATCTAGGCAACCGTTTTATAGTTTATTGGCATAATCATTTAACTGGGTAGACATTTCTTGAATTTCCTTCACAAAATCTGAAACTTGATGAATCGACTCTGTCTGTGAAGTACCAATACTGGAGATTTGAGCAATTGAATGGGCAATTTTTTGTGTTGCCTCATTAATTTGCGTCATCGTTTCTCTAATCTTTTGCGTAGATTCAATTGTCTCTTTTGAAAACTTACGGATTTCAGTTGCAACAACTTCAAAACCTTTTCCCTTTTCGCCTGCACGGGCAGCTTCGATAGCCGCATTTAAACCAAGCAAATTTGTTTGATCAGCCATCCGCTTCAATAACATTAGAATATCTGAAGTCTGTCGTACATTTTCTTCGGCTAGCTTAGATTGTACCAATAACTCATTTGCTGATTCTGTCAGTTTAGAAGAACCGTTCGCAATCTTACTAATTTGATTATTTGCCTGTGCTAAAGAACCGGTCATCGTGTTTGAGATTTCTATTAACTCGGTCTGTTTACGTACTTGTACTGCTATCCCACCAATTACCTTACCTGTTAGATCATGCAGTGGTGTAGCGGTGCCAATAAATTCAAAGCCATAAAAACCAGCAGGTATTACAGCCTCTAAACGGCTATTTTTCTTTAATGCAATCATTAATGGCTCTTCCATATGTAACTGTTGACCAACTTTTATTTTTAAGTTTATGTTTTTACCTGGAAAATACGCAACGAACTTTTCCAAATTGCATACGGCAATCGATAAATCGATTGGAATGGCTTTATTCATAACCTCTATCATTGAAATAAATGTCTCTAGTGATGTAATTTTATTTAACATTTCAAATCGCTTCTTTCATTATCTCTATATCGTGACTATTATACCACTTTTTTACTTTTAAATGTGTAGATTTTCCATTAATCTTTAACTAATAAACAAAAAAATACTGCTATTTCGTTAAAAATAGCAGTAACTCAGAAAATATTATGCGTTTACTTTTTGCTTTGCTTTTGCTTCAATGCGTTTTTTGTGTAAAATTGGCTCAGTATAACCGTTTGGCTGTTCGTAGCCTTTAAACACTAAATCGCTTGCTGCCTGGAAAGCTACAGATTCTTCATAGTTTACTGACATTGGCGTACATGACGGATCATCTGCATTTTGCTCATCTACTATTTTTGCCATGCGTCTTAATGTTTCTTCCACTTGCTCTTTTGTGCAAATACCGTGATGTAACCAGTTAGCAATATGCTGACTTGAAATACGTAAAGTTGCACGGTCTTCCATTAAGCCAACATTATTAATATCCGGCACTTTCGAGCAACCAACGCCATTCTCCACCCAACGTACCACATATCCTAAAATTCCTTGAGCATTGTTATCTAGCTCTTGCTGAATTTCTTCTGCTGTCCAGTCCGTATTTTCAGCAACCGGAATTTCTAAAATAGCATCTTGTAAATCTTCTGAAGTCGAAATACCTTTTTGAATGTCTTTTACATTTACTTCATGATAATGTGTGGCATGTAAGGTAGCTGCTGTAGGTGATGGTACCCATGCCGTATTCGCACCTGCTTGTGGATGATTAATCTTTTGCTCAATCATTTCCGCCATTAGATCTGGCATTGCCCACATTCCCTTACCAATTTGCGCACGACCTTGTAATCCCGTATTTAAACCAACGGCAACATTTGATTTTTCATAAGAAGTTAACCATGTAGATGTTTTCATTTCACCTTTGCGAATCATTGGTCCCGCTTCCATCGATGTATGAATTTCATCACCAGTCCGATCTAAGAAGCCTGTGTTAATGAATACAATACGATTTTTCACTTCACGGATACATGCTTTTAAGTTAAGAGACGTACGGCGTTCTTCATCCATTACACCAATCTTTAAAGTATGGCGTGACAGACCGATTAAATCTTCAATACGATCAAATAATTTATTAGCGAAAGCAACTTCTTTAGACCCATGCATTTTTGGTTTTACAATATAAATAGAGCCTTTTTGTGAGTTTTTAAATGGACCATTCCCTAGAATTTCATGCTTGGCAATTAAGCTCGTCAAAACCCCGTCCATAATTCCCTCAGGTACTTCGCCACCATCTTTATCGAGAATAGCTGGATTCGTCATTAAGTGACCCACGTTCCGAATAAACATTAATGAACGTCCATTTAAAGTAACTGTATCACCGTTTAAACCTGTATATTCACGGTCTGGATTTAAAGTACGCGTCACTGTTTTTGTACGTTTTTCAAATGTTGCCGATAAATCACCTTTCATTAAACCTAACCAATTTGAATATACTTCAACTTTACCTTCTGCATCTACTGCTGCAACAGAATCCTCACAGTCCATAATTGTTGTAATGGCAGACTCTAGGAAAATATCCTTTACACCAGCGGCATCATCTTTTCCTATTGGATGGTTACGGTCGATTTGAATCTCTATGTGTAAATCATTATTCTTAAGTAAAATTGCAGTTGGTTCTTCAGCAGTACCTTGGTAGCCAACTAATTTTTCCGGATTTGCTAATGTTGTTTTTTCGCCGTTATTTAATGTTACTCGTAATGTGCCTTCTACAATTGCATAATGAGTTGCTTCTTTATGTGAAGCACTATCTAATAACGGAACAGCCTGATTTAAGAAATTTTTTGCATACTCTATAACTTTGTTCCCGCGAATCGGATTATAGCCTTTCCCTGCAGTTGCACCATCTTCATCACTGATAACATTAGTCCCATATAATGCATCATAAAAACTTCCCCAACGTGCATTCGCTGCATTAATGGCGTAACGTGCATTACTTACCGGAACTACTAATTGTGGACCCGCTTGGAAAGCAATTTCTTCATCTACATTTTCTGTCTCTACACGGAAATCCTCAACCTTTGGCTCAACATAACCGATTTGCTCTAAGAAAGTTTTGTAACTAGCAAATTCAAAGTTTCCCTTGTTTTCTTTATGCCACTGATTAATTTTATCCTGCAATTGATCACGGTGTGCAAGTAACGCTTTATTTTCTGGTGCCAGCTCGTGAATTAGTTGATCAAAACCTTCCCAAAACGCTTGTTGCTCAACGCCACTGTCTGGTAACACCTGTTCATTAATAAACTGAAGCAATACGTCTGCTACTTGTAAATTCCCCACCTGTACATAATTTGTCATAAATATATCCCCCTTCATATCTAAAATTAAATAAGAATCCCCTGTTCTTGTTTTCATTATAATAGAAAGAGTGGGTATAAATGAAATACATAATTCGAATAAACATTATGCTTTTAAGTTATAATGCAAATAAAAAAACACCTTGCAAGCGTCCCTACAAGGTGTTTTAGAAATTAGCAATTAGCTAAAATTATTTTTGGATAGAAGCTACTACGCCAGCGCCTACAGTACGGCCACCCTCACGGATAGAGAACTTAGTACCTTCTTCTAAAGCGATTGGAGCGATTAGCTCTACAGTCATTTCGATGTTATCACCAGGCATAACCATTTCTACGCCTTCAGGTAACATACAAATACCAGTTACGTCAGTTGTACGGAAGTAGAACTGAGGACGGTAGTTAGAGAAGAATGGAGTATGACGTCCACCCTCTTCTTTTGATAAAACATAAACTTCAGCTTTGAAGTTTGTGTGTGGAGTAATTGAACCTGGTTTAGCTAATACTTGACCACGTTGGATATCTTCACGAGCAATACCACGTAGTAAAGCACCGATGTTGTCACCAGCTTCAGCGTAATCTAATAATTTACGGAACATTTCTACACCAGTTACAGTTGTAGTTTTAGCTTCTTCTTCGATACCGATAACTTCTACAACGTCACCAACTTTAACTTGACCACGTTCAACACGGCCAGTTGCAACTGTACCACGACCAGTAATAGAGAATACGTCCTCTACTGGCATCATGAATGGTTTGTCAGTTTGACGTTCTGGAGTTGGGATGTAGTTATCAACAGCGTCCATTAATTCAACGATTTTTTCTTCCCACTCTGGCTCTCCTTCAAGAGCTTTAAGAGCAGAACCTTTGATTACTGGAAGATCGTCGCCTGGGAAGTCGTACTCAGATAATAAGTCACGGATTTCCATTTCAACTAATTCTAATAATTCTTCGTCGTCTACCATATCACATTTGTTCATGAATACTACTAAGTAAGGAACACCTACTTGTTTAGAAAGTAAGATGTGCTCACGAGTTTGTGGCATTGGACCATCAGCAGCAGATACTACTAAGATACCGCCGTCCATTTGAGCAGCACCAGTGATCATGTTTTTAACATAGTCAGCGTGTCCTGGGCAGTCAACGTGTGCATAGTGACGAGTTTCAGTTTCATATTCAACGTGTGAAGTATTGATTGTGATACCGCGCTCTTTTTCTTCTGGAGCGTTATCGATGTCAGCGTAAGATTTAGCTTCTCCACCCATTTTTTTAGAAAGAACTGTTGCGATAGCAGCAGTTAATGTAGTTTTACCATGGTCAACGTGTCCGATTGTACCAACGTTAGCATGCGTTTTTGAACGGTCAAATTTTTCTTTAGCCATTAGAAAATGCCTCCTCAGAGATATGTTTTATTTTTTAAAATTTATTCTAAGATTGCTGACTATAAACGGGCCCCATCTATAGTCAGTCAATCATAGCTTACAAATTATTTATACTTGATGCAAGGTGAAATTTCAATTATTCACCTTTATTTTTTTTAACGATTTCTTCTGCAATTGATTTTGGTACTTCTTCATAGTGATCAAACACCATTGAGAATACACCGCGACCTTGAGTTGCAGAACGTAAAGTTGTAGCATATCCGAACATTTCAGATAGTGGAACCATAGCACGTACTACTTGTGAGTTACCACGAGCTTCCATACCCTCTACGCGACCGCGACGAGCAGTAATGTTACCCATAATATCACCAAGGTACTCTTCTGGAATTACAACTTCTACTTTCATCATTGGCTCTAAGATTACTGGGTTACATTTTTTAGCTGCTTCTTTAAGTGCCATAGATGCAGCGATTTTGAACGCCATTTCACTTGAGTCAACGTCATGGTAAGAACCGAATACTAATTTCGCTTTAATGTCGATTAGTGGGTAACCAGCTACTACACCGCGGTCAAGAGAGTCACGTAGACCCGCTTCTACTGCAGGGATGTATTCACGAGGTACAACACCACCAACGATAGCGTTTTCGAATTCGAAACCTTTACCCTCTTCGTTTGGAGAGAACTCGATCGTTACGTCACCGTATTGACCTCGACCACCAGATTGACGAGAGAATTTACCTTGAACTTTAGCTTCGCTACGGAATGTTTCACGGTAAGATACCATTGGAGCACCCACGTTAGCTTCAACTTTAAATTCACGTTTCATACGGTCAACTAAGATATCAAGGTGAAGTTCACCCATACCAGAGATGATCGTTTGTCCAGTTTCTGTGTCAGTGTGAGCACGGAAAGTTGGATCTTCTTCTTGTAATTTTTGTAAAGCTTGACCCATTTTATCTTGGTCAGCTTTTGATTTAGGCTCTACAGATAAAGAGATAACTGGCTCTGGGAAGTCCATTGACTCTAAGATAACAAGGTTTTTCTCGTCACATAGAGTATCACCTGTTGTAGTATCTTTAAGACCTACAGCTGCAGCGATATCACCAGCAAATACTTTAGCGATCTCTTCACGAGAGTTAGCGTGCATTTGTAGGATACGACCTACACGCTCACGTTTACCTTTAGAAGAGTTTTGTACGTAAGAACCTGCATCTAATGTACCTGAGTACACACGGAAGAATGTTAACTTACCTACGAATGGGTCAGTCATTACTTTGAATGCAAGAGCTGAGAATGGCTCTTCATCAGAAGAATGGCGGATGATTTCTTCTTCACCGTCAACATCTGTACCTTTAATTGCAGGAACGTCTGTTGGAGCTGGTAAGTAATCAACAGCAGCATCTAGCATTTTACGAACACCTTTGTGTTTGAATGCTGTACCACAAAGTACTGGGTAGAACTCTACCGCGATAGTAGCTTTACGGATAGCCGCTTTTAATTCTTCATTTGAAATTTCTTCGCCTTCTAAGTATTTTTCCATAAGCTCTTCATCAACACTTGCAACAGCGTCGATTAGCTTCTCACGGTACTCTTCAGCTTGTGCTTTATGAGATTCTGGAATCTCACCAACAGTTACATCAGTACCCTCTTCATTACCGTAGAACGTAGCGTTCATTTCGATTAAGTCGATGATAGCTGAGAACTCGTCTTCAGCACCGATTGGTAACTGGATTGGGTGAGCGTTCGCTTGTAAACGATCGTGTAAAGTTCCTACAGAATATAAGAAGTCTGCACCCATTTTATCCATTTTGTTGATGAATACGATACGAGGAACCCCGTACGTAGTAGCTTGACGCCATACTGTTTCAGTTTGAGGCTCAACACCAGATTGAGCATCTAATACTGTTACAGCACCATCAAGAACACGTAAAGAACGTTCTACTTCTACAGTGAAGTCTACGTGTCCAGGAGTATCGATGATGTTAATACGGTGACCGTTCCATTGAGCTGTTGTTGCAGCAGAAGTGATTGTGATACCACGCTCTTGTTCTTGCTCCATCCAGTCCATTTGAGAACCGCCATCGTGTGTTTCACCGATTTTATGAATCTTACCAGTGTAATAAAGGATACGCTCAGTTGTTGTTGTTTTACCAGCATCAATGTGAGCCATGATCCCAATATTACGTGTATTCTCTAGAGAGAATTCGCGTTTCATAGGAAATTTCTCCTTCCATATTGGGTTAGCTGTATAGGTGGTTAAAAAACCTAAGCTCTAGCAAGCTAGAGCATAGATCAAATTACCAACGGTAGTGAGCGAATGCTTTGTTCGCTTCTGCCATTTTGTGCATATCTTCACGTTTCTTAACTGAAGCACCTGTGTTGTTAGATGCATCTAAGATTTCGTTAGCTAAACGCTCTTCCATCGTTTTTTCTCCACGAAGACGAGCGTAGTTTACTAAATAACGTAAACCTAAAGTTGTACGACGTTCTGGACGAACTTCTACTGGTACTTGATAGTTAGAACCACCAACACGACGAGCACGTACTTCAAGTACAGGCATTACGTTGTTTAATGCAGCTTCAAATACTTCTAAAGCATTTTGACCCGAACGCTCTTGAACTAATTCAAAAGCTCCGTATAAAATCTTTTGAGAAGTACCTCTTTTACCATCAATCATCATTTTGTTGATTAAACGAGTTACTAGTTTTGAATTATAAATTGGATCTGGTAACACGTCACGTTTGGAAACAGGACCTTTACGAGGCATGTGTTTTCCTCCTTTCGAATCGTTGTTTATTTAAACTTAAATTATTTTTTTTCTTTTGGACGTTTAGTACCGTATTTAGAACGAGATTGTAAACGACCGTTAACACCAGCTGTATCAAGTGCACCACGAACGATGTGGTAACGTACTCCAGCTAAGTCTTTTACGCGTCCGCCACGGATAAGAACTACACTGTGTTCTTGTAAGTTGTGACCTTCACCTGGGATATACGCAGTAACCTCAAGTTGGTTAGTTAAGCGTACACGAGCATATTTACGTAAAGCCGAGTTCGGTTTACGTGGTGTCATTGTACCAACACGAGTACAAACTCCGCGTTTTTGAGGAGACTTAACGTCAGTTAAAGATTTTTTAAATGAGTTATATCCTTTGTTTAACGCTGGAGATTTTGATTTCGTGTTTTTAGATTGACGAGGCTTACGTACTAATTGGTTAATTGTAGGCATCGATTTGTCCTCCCTTCATTTTTTCCTTGTTTCAATACCACACATCCAGGTGGTTCATTTTTTGGGTAAAAACAAAGTCTTTGTGTATTTTACACAAAAACTACATCGCAGTAATCGCAACAACTGCAGCTCCAACATGAATGCCGCAAGCTTTACCAAGTTCTTTTCTTGAATCGACGTAATAAACTGGTACACCGATTTCTTTCGCGAGAAGAATGGCCGGATCGGTAACCCACTTGTCTGCATCGACTGCGACAAAAAGAGCTGATACTTGTCCAGCATACATTGCTTTCACTGCTTGCTTTATACCTATGATTGTTTTACTGGCCTGTTTTACTTGATCGTAAGACATTTACATATCCTCCTAAGTACAGACAGTTAACTATCAACCTTCAATATATTATCATTCCAAACTTATACTGTCAACCAATTTCTCATGAAAGAATATTGATTATTTGTTTGTTCGGGAATATTTATTAGAAAAACCCCGGCAGAGTGTGACCTCTACCGGAATCCATTGTTGATAGATTATTATTCCGCTGTTACAACGTCAGCTGAACCTTCTTGATCCATGCGAATTTGACGGTAACGTTGCATACCAGTACCAGCCGGAACTAGCTTACCGATAATTACGTTTTCCTTCAGACCTAGAAGTTCATCACGTTTACCTTTAATTGCAGCATCCGTTAACACACGAGTTGTTTCTTGGAATGATGCAGCAGATAAGAATGATTCTGTTTCAAGTGAAGCTTTTGTAATACCTAAAATGACTGGACGGCAAGTTGCTGGTGTTTTTCCGTTAAGAACGGCATCAACATTCGCCTCAGAGAATTGGTGAATATCAAGCAGTGAACCTGGTAATAGCTCTGTATCACCTGCTTCAATTACACGCACTTTACGAAGCATTTGGCGAACCATTACTTCGATATGCTTGTCACCGATTTCTACCCCTTGCATACGGTATACTTTTTGTACTTCTTTTAATAGATATTCTTGAACTGTCGATACGTCTTTAACTTTTAGTAATTGTTTAGGATCGATCGAACCTTCTGATAATGTTTGACCTGCAATAATTGTATCGCCTTCAGCTACCTTTAGGCGTGCATTATAAGGTGCTTGATATTTACGTGTTTCCACGTCACCTTGGATCGTAATTTCTTTTAGACCTTCACGAATTTCTTCGATTTCGATAACTGTACCAGTAATTTCAGAAATCACTGCCTGACCTTTCGGGTTACGAGCTTCAAAAATCTCTTGGATACGTGGAAGACCTTGTGTAATATCGTTACCTGCTACCCCACCTGTATGGAATGTACGCATTGTTAACTGTGTACCTGGTTCACCGATAGATTGAGCTGCGATAATACCTACCGCTTCACCAACTTCTACCTCTTCACCAGTAGCTAAGTTCATACCGTAACATTTTTTACATACGCCATGTTTTGTATTACATGTGAATGCTGAACGGATTGTAATTTCTTCGATGTTTGCATCTTCAATTGCACGAGCAACATCTTGTGTTACTAAACCATCACGCTCTACGATAACCGCTCCTGTTTCTGGGTGGCGAACTGTTTTCTTCACGTAACGACCAACAATACGTTCGTCTAACGCTTCGATCATTTCATTACCTTCCATTAAAGAACCGATTAATAAACCGCGATCTGTGCCACAGTCGTCTTCACGAACGATAACATCTTGGGCTACGTCAACTAAACGACGTGTTAAGTAACCTGAATCGGCAGTTTTTAGTGCTGTATCGGCAAGACCTTTACGCGCACCATGTGTAGAGATGAAGTATTCTAATACTGTTAAACCTTCACGGAATGAAGACTTGATTGGTAATTCGATAATTCGACCAGCCGGGTTGGCCATCAGACCACGCATACCTGCTAACTGAGTAAAGTTAGATGCATTACCACGGGCACCAGAGTCAGACATCATGAAGATTGGGTTTGTTTTTTGTAAAGATTTCATCAGCTTACCTTGAATTTCATCTTTGGCAGCTGTCCATACGTTAATAACACGGTTATAACGCTCTTCCTCTGTGATTAGACCACGGCGGAATTGGATCATTACTTTATCTACTTTACTTTGTGCTTCTTCTAAAATACCACCTTTATCAGGTAATACAACGATATCAGATACACCTACAGTAATACCTGCACGAGTAGAATATTTGAAACCTAAGTTTTTCATGCGGTCAAGCATCTTAGAAGTTTCTGTAATGTGGAATTCTTTAAATACTTCAGCAATGACATTACCTAAGAATTTTTTGCGGAATGGATCTACTACAGGAACATTCGTAAAGTGCTTCGCCAATATAGCACGACGTTGCGCTTCGATTTGTTCTGCTTCAGATAAATCTGCATATCCTTCAGTTGCTTCTATTTCTTTTAGTAATTCTTCATCAATTGTTAAATTTACGAAGTATTTCTCAGGCGTTTTTTGCTCTAAGTTAACTGAAGTTGGCTCATTAATATAAGGGAATGAGCTTGGTAAAATTTCATTGAAAATAACCTTACCTACAGTAGTTAATAAGAACATTTTATTTTGTTCTTCTGTAAATGTTGGGTTATTTAAAGAGCTCGCTTTAATCGCAATACGAGAATGTAAATGTACATGACCATTTTGGTAGGCAATTAACACTTCGTTTGAATCAAAGAATACAGAGCCTTCACCACGAGCACCTTCACGCTCAAGTGTTAAGTAATAGTTACCTAATACCATATCTTGAGATGGTGTTACTACTGGTTTCCCGTCTTTCGGGTTAAGGATGTTTTGAGCTGCCAACATAAGTAAACGAGCTTCCGCTTGTGCTTCAGCTGATAGTGGAACGTGCACGGCCATTTGGTCACCATCGAAGTCAGCGTTGTAAGCTGTACATACTAATGGGTGAAGACGGATTGCACGACCTTCTACTAATGTTGGTTCGAATGCTTGGATACCAAGACGGTGAAGCGTCGGTGCACGGTTAAGTAATACCGGATGCTCACGAATAACGTCTTCTAAAACGTCCCAAACTTCATTGTGTAAACGCTCAATTTTACGTTTTGCTGATTTAATGTTGTGTGCTAAGCCACGCTCAACTAGTTCTTTCATTACGAAAGGCTTGAATAATTCAATCGCCATTTCTTTTGGAAGACCACATTGATACATTTTTAAATTTGGACCTACTACGATAACCGAACGACCAGAATAGTCTACACGTTTACCAAGTAAGTTTTGACGGAAACGACCTTGTTTCCCTTTCAGCATGTGTGAAAGTGATTTTAAAGGACGGTTACCAGGACCTGTTACCGGACGACCACGACGACCATTATCGATTAATGCGTCGACCGCTTCTTGTAACATACGTTTTTCGTTTTGAACTATGATGCTTGGTGCACCAAGGTCAAGTAAACGTTTTAAACGGTTGTTACGGTTAATTACACGACGGTAAAGGTCATTTAAGTCAGAAGTGGCAAAACGACCACCATCTAATTGCACCATTGGACGAAGCTCTGGTGGAATTACCGGTAGTACATCTAAAATCATCCACTCCGGTTTGTTGCCAGAGTTACGGAATGACTCTACTACTTCAAGACGTTTAATTGCACGTGTACGGCGTTGCCCTTGTGCAGATTTTAACTCTTCTTTTAAAACTTGTGTTTCGTCTTCTAAATCGATCTTCTCTAAAAGACGTTTAATCGCTTCAGCACCCATTGCCGCTTCGAACTCGTTACCATACTTTTCACGGTATGCACGATATTCTTTTTCGGAAAGTAAGTCTTTATAGCCTAGAGACGTTTGACCTGTCTCGATTACTACATAAGAAGCGAAGTAAATTACTTCTTCCAGCGCACGTGGAGACATATCTAAAATAAGACCCATTCGGCTTGGAATACCTTTGAAGTACCAAATATGTGATACTGGTGCAGCAAGCTCAATGTGACCTTGACGCTCACGACGAACTTTTGCACGTGTAACTTCTACTCCACAACGGTCACAAACGACACCTTTGTATCGTACACGCTTATATTTACCACAGTGACATTCCCAGTCTTTTGTTGGTCCAAAAATACGTTCGCAAAATAGACCATCTTTTTCCGGTTTTAATGTACGGTAGTTAATTGTTTCTGGTTTTTTAACCTCTCCATATGACCAAGAACGGATCTTGTCAGGTGAAGCTAAACCAATTTTCATATATTCAAATTCATTAACATCGATCAAGGAGCCTACCTCCCTTTAGTTATAAGTCTTTCGTGACTTTATTGTAGCTCTGCACTTACAAATTTTCATATTAGGCCATAATGAAATTTGTATTTTCAAATAGTTATAAGAAAAATCGGGCAGGGCATATACCTGCCCGATTCAATTTGAAATTATTCAAATGATTCTACTGGGTCTTCTTCTTTATCATCAGATGGGCGTCCAGCTTCTGAAGCTGGTGGAGCTACTTCTTCCTCATCGTCAAGGTCGCGTAATTCTACTTCCTCGTCATTGATTGTAAGCATCTTCACATCCATACCTAATGATTGAAGTTCTTTAATTAATACTTTGAATGACTCTGGTACACCTGGTTCTGGAACACTTTCACCTTTTACAATAGCTTCGTATGTTTTCACACGACCTACAACGTCATCTGATTTTACAGTTAAAATCTCTTGTAACGTGTAAGCAGCACCGTATGCTTCAAGTGCCCAAACCTCCATCTCACCGAAGCGCTGACCACCGAATTGTGCTTTACCACCAAGCGGCTGTTGCGTTACTAATGAGTAAGGTCCAGTTGAACGTGCATGAAGTTTATCGTCAACCATGTGCGCTAGTTTAATCATATACATGACACCAACAGAAACACGGTTATCGAATGGCTCACCTGAACGTCCATCATACAGAATTGTTTTACCATCACGGTTCATACCAGCTTCTTCCATAGTTTCCCAAACATCGGCTTCGTTGGCACCATCGAATACTGGTGACGCCATATGAATACCTAAGTAACGAGAAGCCATACCTAAGTGTAGCTCAAGTACTTGTCCGATGTTCATACGTGAAGGTACCCCTAGTGGGTTAAGCATGATATCTACTGGTGTTCCGTCCGGCATGAACGGCATATCCTCTTCCGGTAAGATACGTGAAATTACACCTTTGTTACCGTGACGTCCGGCCATTTTGTCACCAACGCGGATTTTACGTTTTTGAACAATATAAGCACGAACTAATTGGTTTACACCTGGTGGTAATTCATCGCCGTCTTCACGGTTGAATACTTTTACATCTAAAATGATACCGCCAGCTCCGTGTGGAACACGTAGAGACGTATCACGTACTTCACGGGCTTTTTCACCGAAGATAGCATGTAATAAACGCTCTTCCGCAGTTAACTCTGTAACTCCTTTAGGCGTAACTTTACCTACTAGAATATCACCATCGCGAACTTCTGCACCTATACGGATAATTCCGCGGTCGTCCAAGTTACGAAGTGCATCTTCACCTACGTTTGGAATATCACGTGTGATTTCTTCAGGTCCAAGCTTTGTATCACGAGACTCTGATTCATATTCTTCAATATGAACAGAAGTATATACATCGTCTTTTACAAGGCGTTCGCTCATAATTACAGCATCCTCGTAGTTGAAGCCGTCCCATGTCATGAACGCAACAAGTACGTTTTGGCCAAGTGCTAATTCGCCTTTTTCCATTGAAGGACCATCAGCTAAAATATCACGAGGTTTTACACGGTCGCCAACTTTTACGATTGGGCGTTGGTTATAAGATGTACCTTGGTTAGAACGAATGAATTTTTGTAATTTATATTTAGTTAAGTCACCCTTAACTTCTTTACCATCTACTAACTCAATACGACGTACATGAATTGAACGTGCTTCTACATGTTCTACAATACCGTCATATTTTGCTACAACAGCAGCGCCTGAATCACGCGCGTCTACGTGCTCCATACCTGTACCAACGAATGGTGCATTAGGATATAGTAATGGAACAGCTTGGCGTTGCATGTTCGCTCCCATTAACGCACGGTTTGAGTCGTCGTTTTCTAAGAACGGGATACATGCTGTGGCAGCAGATACTACTTGTTTTGGTGATACATCCATATAGTCGATGCGATCTCTTGTAAATACTGTGTTATCGCCACGGAAACGTCCTACGACTTCTTCGTTAGCGAATGTACCATCATCATTTAAAATAGAGTTTGCTTGTGCAACTACATAGTTGTCTTCTTCGTCAGCCGTTAAATAGTGGATTTCTTTCGTTACAGCACCTGTTTCCGGATCAACACGGCGGTAAGGTGTTTCGATAAATCCAAATTTGTTAACTTTTGCGAATGAAGATAAAGAGTTAATAAGACCAATGTTTGGCCCCTCTGGTGTTTCGATTGGACACATACGCCCGTAGTGAGAGTAGTGAACGTCTCGTACTTCCATACCTGCACGCTCACGAGTTAAACCACCCGGTCCTAATGCAGATAGACGACGTTTGTGCGTCAACTCTGCCAACGGGTTTGTTTGGTCCATGAACTGAGATAATTGAGAGCTACCAAAGAACTCTTTAATTGATGCAATAACCGGACGAATATTGATTAACTGTTGCGGTACGATTGCTGCTGTATCATTAATTGACATACGCTCACGTACAACACGTTCCATACGAGATAAACCGATACGGAATTGGTTTTGTAATAACTCACCAACAGAACGTAAACGACGGTTACCTAAATGGTCAATATCATCTGTGTTACCAACGTCATATAATAAATTGAAGAAGTATGATACAGAAGCCAATACATCAGCTGGTGTAATATTTTTAACTTCTTCATCTACATAAGCGTTTGAAATAACATTAATTTCTTTTTGTGCTTCATCATTTGGTGCAAAGATTTTAACCGATTGAATCGTAATGTCATCTTCCAATACGCCACCAACTTGGTTTAACGTACGGAATCCTACACCACTTTCTAAATAAGGGATTAGCTTATCTAGATTACGACGGTCTAATAATGTACCTGCTTCAACAATAATTTCCCCTGTATCAGGATCTACTAATGTTTCTGCAATCGTTTGGTTGAATAAACGATTTTTGATGTGAAGCTTTTTGTTCATTTTGTAACGACCGACATTCGCTAAATCATAGCGTTTTGCATCAAAGAAGCGAGAATATAATAGATTCTTCGCAGATTCAACTGTCGGTGGTTCACCTGGACGTAAACGTTCATAGATTTCAAGAAGCGCCTTTTCAGTACCTTCTGTGTTATCCTTTTCTAACGTGTTACGTAAGTACTCATTGTCACCAATGATATCTAAAATTTCTTGGTCCGAGCCGAAACCTAATGCACGTAAAAGTACCGTTACTGGTAATTTACGTGTACGATCGATACGTACATAGACAACGTCTTTTGCATCTGTTTCATATTCTAGCCATGCACCACGGTTAGGAATAACTGTTGCGCCAAAGCCTTTTTTACCGTTTTTATCCGTTTTTTCGTGGAAGTATACACTTGGAGAACGAACTAACTGAGACACGATAACACGCTCAGCACCATTAATAATAAATGTGCCTGTTTCTGTCATTAACGGGAAATCACCCATAAAGACATCTTGCTCTTTAACTTCGTTTGTTTCTTTGTTGTGCAAACGTACTTTCACGCGCAGTGGCGCAGCATAAGTAACGTCACGTTCTTTACATTCGTCCACTTCATACTTAGGTTCACCTAAAGTATAGTCAACGAATTCTAATGAAAGATTACCTGTAAAATCCTCGATTGGAGAAATGTCGTGGAACATCTCGCGCAACCCTTCTTCAAGGAACCACTCATAAGATGCTGTTTGGATTTCGATTAAATTCGGAAGTTCCAGCACCTCACTAATACGCGCAAAGCTTCTACGCTGGCGGTGTTGTCCGTACTGAACTAGTTGACCTGTCAACTCATTCACCCCTCAATAAAGCGATAATAGGTCTTTGCAAAAACATACAAATGGTGTATGATTTCGAAAGACAAAAAGAAAACGAGACTTTTTTAAAACCTCATTTTCGGTTAAACTTAACTTATTCTTAGCAAGTATACCCGTAAATTTGATTAAATAATGCAAAAGGGCATACTACCTCAAAATAATAATTTTGCATTTTATTATGTTATCACACTCAATTTGTCAAGTCAATATTTGATATAGATCTTACTTATTTTTTTGCACGAATGATCCAATATCCTTTTTTCTTCTCAACAACATCTACTTCTGAAAACATTTCTTCTAAATGGCTCATTGTCGATGGAGCACCTTGCTTCTTCTGAATAACAATCCATAGCTCACCATTCTCCACAAGCAGCTCATATGCGCGGTCATAAAACTTAAAAACCGTTTCTTTTCCTGCACGGATTGGTGGATTTGTTAATACTGCCGCTACTTTTGAATTAGTATTTACAGCATCCAATCCATCACTTTCAAAAATACGTACATTTTGAACCCCGTTAAGTTGGGCATTTTTTTGAGACAAACTAACTGCACGCGAATTAATATCCATCATGAATACTTCACGGTCAAGGTTGTTTTTTGCAATCGACAATCCGATCGGTCCATAGCCACAGCCTACATCAAGTAAAACACCTTCAACTTCAGGCATTTCAAAAGCATCGATTAGCACACGGGAACCAAAATCTACTTCGCTTTTACTGAATACACCCGTATCCGTTTCGAATGTAAATATATTGCCTAATAAAGTGAATTTCCATTGGCGTGGTTTACTTTCAGATTGAGGCTTATTTGAATAATAATGTTCAGACATCGATACGCCCCCTTAGAAAAACACATTTGCGCCAAACAGTGCGAAATGCTGTCTTTTTTCCTTATGTGGATTTCTTCTAAAAATTATACATTCTCATCCACTAAAAGTTAAATAAAGAAAAGCCCGCCGCAAAATTGTGACGAGCTTTCCTTATTAAGCTAAGCAATAGGCATAGCTATTAAATATAGTTAAACTAAAATTATTTAACTTCTACTGAAGCGCCAACTTCTTCAAGTTTAGCTTTGATAGCTTCAGCGTCATCTTTAGAAACGCCTTCTTTAAGAGCTTTAGGAGCGTTGTCAACAACCTCTTTAGCTTCTTTTAAACCTAATCCAGTGATTTCACGAACCACTTTGATTACTTTGATTTTTTCTTGACCAGCAGATGTTAATACTACGTCAAATTCAGTTTTTTCTTCAGCTGCAGCAGCACCGCCAGCAACTACTGCTACTGGAGCAGCAGCTGTTACACCGAATTCTTCTTCGATTGCTTTTACTAAGTCGTTTAATTCTAGAACTGTCATAGCTTTGATAGCTTCTAAGATTTGCTCTTTGTTCATTTTAATTTCCTCCTATGGAATGTTTTATTAGTTTAGGCGATTTGCCTGATTGTTGAAGTTAAGAGGCTAATATTAAGCGCCTTGCTCTTCTTTTTGATCTGCAACAGCTTTTGTTGCAAGTGCGAAGTTGCGCACTGGAGCTTGAAGTACAGATAAAAGCATTGATAATAGACCTTCGCGAGATGGAAGTTCTGCAAGAGCTTTAACGTCTTCAACTGATGCCACAGTACCTTCGATGATACCAGCTTTAATTTCTAACGCTTCATTTTTCTTAGCGAATTCGTTAATAATTTTAGCAGGAGCTACTACGTCCTCGTTAGAGAATGCGATAGCATTTGGACCAGTTAAGAATTCATTAATTCCTTCTAAACCAGCAGTTTCAGCAGCACGACGAGATAAAGTATTTTTATATACTTTGAACTCAACACCAGCTTCACGTAATTGCTTACGTAATTCTGTTACTTGCGCTACAGTTAAACCACGGTAATCCACTACTACTATAGAAGCAGCAGCTGAGAATTTATCAGCGATTTCTTGAACTTGAACTTTTTTTGTTTCGATTGCTTTGCTCATGATGACACCTCCTATTAGAATGAGTCATTTATACCGACAAAGAAAAGCCTCTATATCAAAATAGACATAGAGGCTGAAAGTACATCATCTTAAAAAGAATCCGAACTCCGATGTCCTCGGTAGGCTCATTAAGTGCAATATTGGCACCCCTACTGTCTACGGTACAAATGGATGATTCACAACAGCATTCATCTTATCAAGTAAGAGATGCGTTGTCAACAAATTTTATTGAACGATTTTAAAAAATCGGAATGAATTATTTGATAGATACGTTAGCAGCGTCAACTTTTACAGCAGGACCCATTGTAGTTGTAACATTTACAGACTTCATGTAAGTACCTTTTGCTGCAGCTGGCTTAGCTTTTTGAACTACTTCAAAAACAGCTAAGAAGTTTTCTACTAATTTGTTTGTATCGAAAGAAACTTTACCGATTGGTGCGTGGATAATACCAGACTTTTCAGCACGGTATTCTACTTTACCAGCTTTAATTTCTTCGATAGCTTTTGTTACGTCAAATGTAACTGTACCTGTTTTAGGGTTTGGCATTAAACCTTTAGGACCTAATACACGACCTAATTTACCAACTTCACCCATCATGTCAGGAGTTGCAACGATTACATCGAAATCAAACCAACCTTGTTGGATTTTTTGGATGTATTCTGCATCGCCTACATAATCAGCACCAGCAGCTTCTGCTTCTTTAATTTTTTCGCCTTTAGCGAAAACTAAAACGCGTTGAGTTTTACCAGTACCGTGTGGTAATACTACTGCACCACGGATTTGTTGGTCATTCTTACGAGTGTCGATACCTAATTTGAATGCTACTTCTACAGTTGCATCAAAGTTTACTGAGCTTGTTTTTTGCGCTAATGCTACTGCTTCTTCAACAGAGTATAAAGTTGCGCGGTCGATTAATTTAGCTGCTTCTTGCAGTTTTTTACCTTTTTTAGCCATTATAATTTCCTCCTTGATTGTGGTTGTAACGGATTTGGACCTCCCACGAATAAAGGTTGCGCACTCATCAAACTAGTATCAGAGTGCAGCAACCTTCCAAAAAACAAAAACATCATCAAGTGTTGAAGATGGGATTAGTCTTCGATCGTAATGCCCATGCTTCGTGCAGTACCTTCAACCATTAACATAGCAGCTTCAACTGAAGCAGCGTTAAGGTCTGGCATTTTTTGTTCAGCGATTTCGCGAACTTTATCACGTTTAACCGTTGCAACTTTCTTACGGTTTGGTTCACCAGATCCAGATTGGATACCAGCCGCTACTTTAAGTAACACTGCTGCAGGTGGAGTTTTCGTAATGAAAGTAAATGAACGATCTTCGAATACTGAAATTTCAACTGGAATAATAAGACCAGCTTGATCAGCAGTACGAGCGTTAAATTCTTTACAGAATCCCATGATGTTAACACCTGCTTGACCTAATGCAGGACCAACCGGTGGCGCTGGGTTTGCTTTACCAGCAGGGATTTGAAGTTTTACAACTTTAATAACTTTTTTAGCCACGAGACACACCTCCTTAAGTC
Organism: Solibacillus merdavium; assembly: GCF_014836935.1. GTDB lineage: Bacteria > Bacillota > Bacilli > Bacillales_A > Planococcaceae > Solibacillus > Solibacillus ferritrahens. The sequence goes on from NZ_JACSPW010000009.1 coordinate 55,357, forward strand.
CGTGATGTGGTAATAGGGTTGCCCCTCCCACTCAATATCTGTTCGTCAGCTAAGCCGATAACATTAAAACTAATTAAAATCAAACATCATAAGTAAGACAGTCTGACCTATGAAATGATAACACTTTTAAATTGCTTAATCAAGTCTAAATAATTCTATATTTTTTGTACTTGGTTGAAATCTAGTTCCATCACTGTTTCGCGACCAAACATATCTACTAAAACTTTTAGTTTTGCTTTGTCTACATCTACTTCTTCTACGCGACCTTGGAAATGTGCAAAAGGTCCTTCAAGAACTTCGACAACCTCACCAACAGAAATTTCAACTTCACCTAATTGAGATTCGTTCATGCCCATTTGTGCAAGTAAACGTTCTGCTTCTTCCGGCAATAACGGCGTCGGTTTAACCCCACCGCCTGAAGAACCGATAAATCCAGTTACACCCGGTGTATTACGAACTACATACCAAGCGTCATCCGTCATAATCAATTCTACTAGAACATAACCTGGGAAGATTTTACGCATTACCGCTTTTTTCTTGCCGTCTTCTTTTACATCAATTTCCTCATGCTCGGCTACAATTACTCTGAAAATCTTATCTTGCATGCCCATTGTTTCAACACGTTTTTCAAGATTAGCTTTCACTCGATTTTCATAACCAGAATACGTATGAACTACATACCAATTTTTCTCCATATAGGTAGGACTAAATCGTCCGTCCCTCCTTTACATTATTGTGTTAAGGTTATATTTCCCCGTTCACAAAACTTCAATAATCTATTTCTTTAAACAAGCTATTAGATATTTTTTAACAAATGAAAAAACCCGTTATTTGAAATTGACGGGCTATTTCGAAATATTAACATGATATAGCTTATAGAGACAAGAACCAACGCAATAATTCTGAGATTCCTAAATCAGTCACCGTAAAGAATAATGCCATAACGATAACTGTTGAAATTACTACTACTGTATATTTCGTTAACTCTTTGCTTTTTGGCCAGCTTGTTTTACGCATTTCCGAGCCGACTTCTTGAAAAAAGTTTGTTACCTTACTCATTTTTGCCCAACCCCCGAACAACGAATTAATCTATTTTTTATTTATAACGTTTGTTTATGCGTTGTATGCTCATTGCAATGCGAGCAAAATTTCTTCAATTCTAAGCGCTCGGTCGCTCCATCTTTTTTCGGAACGCTGTAGTTTCTTGAACCACATTTTTCACAGCTTAAAACGACTTTCTTTGCCATGTATATCACCTTTTCGGCAGTTTGTCCTTTAAAGACTAACACCTAAATTTCCCACTGTCAATAAAGGCTGTCAGTGTTTAAGTTATTTCTTTTAGTTCAAGATGCCGCTCCAATTTACGCTTTACCCGTTGCAGAGCATTGTCGATTGATTTAACATGGCGGTTCAATTCTTCAGAAATTTCATTGTAGGATTGACCCTCTAGATAGCGGACCAATACTTGCTGCTCAAGCTCACTTAATACCTCTCCCATCTTCTGTTCGAGATAAACGTAGTCTTCACGGTTAATCATCAAATACTCTGGATCATCAGAAATCGGACTCGTAATAATATCCATTAATGTCCGCTCGGATTCTTCATCATAAATCGGCTTATCCAAGGACACATAAGAATTTAGAGGGATATGCTTTTGACGTGTAGCCGTTTTAATCGCTGTAATAATTTGCCTTGTTATGCACAGCTCAGCAAATGCACGGAACGAAGCAAGCTTATCCTCTTTAAAATCCCGGATGGCCTTATATAATCCAATCATACCCTCTTGAATAATATCTTCTTTATCGGCCCCAATTAAAAAATATGACCGTGCTTTTGCTTTAACGAAAAGCCGGTATTTCGAAATCAAAAAATCTAACGCATCTGTATTGCCTAGATGCACTTGCTCCACAAGCCCTTCATCTGTCAAACGTTCTAAATGCAGTACCATTTGTAACTTCTCACTTTTAAGCAACGAAAATCACCTCAGCTACGCTAGAATTATTAGGAATAGTATAACTTAATTGGAAATTGCGGGCAAACTATTACTTAATCCCTCGTCTCCACTTTTCAAATTGTAGTTCTACTTCTTTCGATAATTTAATTCTTGAGGCTGGCTTTTCGTCAGTCGATTCTTTTACTTTGGAGGAGATTTTCGACTGAATGATTTGCATCTCAATTTCAAGCTCACGTGCGGACTTCCTTAAAGCTCCGTGACCGAATACGACATTTTGCTCTGTCATATCGGAAGTTGCCACATGGATTTGAATTTTACGCCCTTTCAACTCGGTTGAAAGCTTTTCAATGCGCTCATCTGCTGTTTCGTTTTTACGCGTGTAGATTACTTCCACAGCATGCTGAATATAAAGCTGCTCTGTGCCTGGTACAAGATGTGCGTCAAACACAACAATCACACGCCAACCTGTATGTGCTTTATATTCAGCCATTCTTTCAATTAAGCGATCGCGCGCATCTTCAAAATGAGGTTCACGCAATGGACGCAACTCACTCCATGCGCCTATCATGTTATAGCCGTCTACTAGCAAGATGTTTTGCATAACCTCATCCGTTAGCTTCTTGTCGTTTACGGTACACTTCATACATAAGCAGTGCTGCTGCTACGGAAGCGTTCAATGATGTAACATGACCAACCATTGGTAAGTGATATAAGAAATCACATTTATCTTTTAAAAGACGGCTCATCCCTTTACCTTCACTACCAATAATTAATGCAAGCGGTAATGTTGCATCCATTTTACGATAATCGGCCGAACCTTTAGCATCTGTTCCCGCAATCCAAACGCCACGCTCTTTTAACTCGTCCACAGTCTGAGCCAAATTTGTTACACGCACAACAGGCACATGCTCGATAGCGCCTGTTGAAGCTTTTGCAACAACCGCTGTTAAACCGACGGCACGACGCTTCGGTATAATGATACCATGTGCACCGATTGCATCTGCTGTTCTCATAATCGACCCTAAGTTATGAGGATCCTCTAGCTCATCTAAAATAAGGAAAAATGGATCTTCATTTTTAACTTTCGCTACTTCAAATAAATCATCGAGTTCTGCATAGTCATATGCTGCAACAGATGCAACAATCCCCTGATGATTTTCTGCCAGTTTATCTACTTTTTGCTTTGGTACAAATTGAACCAACACACCCTGCTCTTTCGCTAAGTCCATTAATTCCTGTACCCCGGTTTTCTTAACACCTTCAGCAATCCATAATTTATTGATTTCACGACCCGCACGAAGCGCTTCCAATACTGGGTTTTTCCCGGCAATCATTTCTCCGATTACTTCCTCTTGAGCAGTCTGCGGGTTTTCCTGTTGTTTTTTATCGTGAGCTTTAAAGGTATCCGCTTTTTTGTCGCGACTTTTTCCATCTCGCGGCTTACGACCTTGTTGTCTTTTTTCTGCCATAGTTACTCTCCTTTTGATTGTTCTACAATTTCTATTGCGTAATCTATAATTTCATTTGCTCGGGCATGCTCTTTGCTTAAAAACAAATAGCCTAAAACGGCTTCAAAGCCTGAACTATTTCGATATGTGCGCACATCTGTATTTTTGGGAACAGAACCTGATTTTGCATTGCGTCCTCTACGGAAAACTGCTTGTTCTTCTTCGGTCAAATAATTTTCATCAATCATACGATGTACGATGTTTGACTGAGACTTGGCAGAAACATATTTTGTCGCTTCTTTATGCAATGTATTTGGCTTTGCGCGACCAGATAAAATTAAATATTCACGAATTCTTTGTTCAAGCACGGCGTCCCCCATATAGGCGAGCGCCAGTGCATTTAGCTGTATGACATCATGTGGTGTTAAGTTTTGCATCTATTGTCCTCGTTTCCAGCGTGTTCCTTGACGAGTATCTTCCAGCACAATATCCATACTTAACAATTGGTCACGAATTTCATCTGATCGTGCAAAATCTCTGTTTTTACGAGCTTGGTTACGTTCTTCAATTAATGCTTCTATCTCTTCGTCCAATAAACCAGCTTCAATTTTTACTTTAATTCCCAATACTTCCCCAATTGCATCAAACATACTTAATATCGCTTGCAACACTTCTTTATCTGTATTGGTTTCTTTTAAATAAACATTGGCAATATGCGATAGTTCAAACAATGCCGAAATCGCATTTGCTGTGTTGAAGTCATCATTCATCGCATTTTCAAAATCAAGTTTCACTTGATTAATTTTCTCAAGCCATTGTTCGCTGTCGTCGCCTAAGCTTGCCGATAATGCCAAACGGTGCTCAACATTTGCATAAGAGGTACGAATACGATCCAATCCGTTTTTCGCCGCTTCCACTAAATCTTGCGCAAAGTTGATTGGGTGACGATAATGCACCGACAACATAAAGAAACGTAGTACTTGCGGATCGATTTGCTGACGGATATCATGCACCAATATAAAGTTGCCGAGGGATTTTGACATCTTTTCATTATCAATATTAATATAGCCGTTATGCATCCAATAACGTGCAAATGTTTTATCGTTATGTGCTTCTGACTGCGCAATTTCATTTTCATGGTGAGGGAATGTTAAATCCTGACCACCTGCGTGAATATCGATTGTATCACCTAAATGCTCACGCGCCATAACAGAACATTCAATATGCCAACCTGGGCGCCCTTCTCCCCACGGTGAATTCCACTTTATTTCCCCTATTTTTGCTGCTTTCCATAAAGCAAAATCTAGCGGGTCTTCTTTCTTTTCGCCTGCTTCAATACGAGCCCCTACCTTTAAATCATCGATTGATTGATGGCTTAACTTTCCATAGCCATCGAATTTACGCGTACGATAATAAACATCGCCTTGAGATTCATATGCATAACCCTTCTCGATTAGCACTTTAATAAATTCAATAATATCGTCCATATGCTCTGTTACACGTGGATGGGCATCCGCTTTTTGGCAACCCAATGCAGTAATGTCTTCAAAATAAGCAGCAATGAAACGGTCTGTTAAAGCCGACGTCTCTTCTCCTAGCTCGTTGGCAGCTTTAATAATTTTGTCATCAACATCGGTAAAATTCGATACGAATTTTACTTCATAGCCTGCATACTGGAAATAGCGTCGTACCGTATCATATACGATGACTGGACGTGAATTTCCAATATGAATGTAATTGTATACAGTAGGGCCGCATACATACATTTTCACTTTGCCATCCTCTAATGGAATAAAAGGCTCTTTTTGTCTCGTTAATGTATTGAAGATTTGAATACTCATTTTGCCGCTCCTTTTTATATATGTTCTTTTTTTAATTAACTGCTCACTTTTTATTTCTACAAAAAAAGCGTCTCCATCACCTAGTTGAAGGTGACAGAGACGCTATACGCGCGGTTCCACTCTGGTTGAAAAAATATAAATACAATACTTTTTCCGCTTGAAAGTCCTATAACGGGGACAAATCGATTTAACCTACTACAATTTCAGTTAAATACTCAAAGGTGCATTTCAGCTTTGCCTTGACCTAGATCACTTTCAGCCGGTGATGATCCTCTCTAATAAGGTATGCGCCGCGTACTTCTCCTTCTCAACGCGCTAACAATATATACAATTTAAATTCATTTTACATTTATTTTCTGAAAAATCAATCATTAAAACTATTCTTAGAATAATTACTCAGCAAACTTCTCGACACGAGCAATTGTTTTTTCTTTGCCGATTAAAGCAATAGAATTTGGCAATTCTGGACCATGTGTTTGACCAGTCGTCACAACACGGATTGGCATAAACAGATTTTTGCCTTTTACACCTGTTTCTTTTTGCACAGCTTTAATCGCCGCTTTAATCGAATCTGCATCAAAGGATTCTAAAGCTTCTAATTGAGTTTTAAATGAAGCCATAACAGCTGGCACTGTCTCACCTGCTAATACCTCATTTGCTTCTTCATCATATGCAATTTCTTCTGTGAAAAATAGGCTCGATAATTCTACAATTTCTGCCCCGAAGCTCATTTGCTCATGGTAAAGCGCGATTAAATCAGAAGCCCATACAAATTGCTCTTCTGATAGCTCTTCTGGAAGTAAGCCTGCTTTTTGTAAGTGTGGTAATGCTAGAGCAACCACCTCTTCACCAGACATTTTTTTAATATATTGATTGTTCATCCAAGTAAGCTTTGTTTTATCAAACATAGATGGTGATTTTGATAAACGTTTTTCATCAAAAAGCTTAACAAGTTCATCGTGAGAGAAGATTTCCTCTTCTCCTTCTGGAGACCAGCCTAGTAATGCAAAGAAGTTAAACATTGCTTCCGGTAAAAAACCAAGTTCTTTATATTGAGTAACAAATTGAATAATCGATTCATCGCGTTTTGATAATTTTTTGCGTTCCTCATTTACAATTAATGTCATATGGCCATATTGTGGGTATTCCCAACCGAAGGCATCAAAGATCATCATTTGTTTTGGCGTATTCGATAAATGCTCTTCCCCTCGGAATACATGCGAAATTTCCATAAAATGATCATCTAATACGACAGCATAGTTGTATGTTGGAATTCCATTTGCCTTCACAAGAACCCAGTCACCGATATCCTTTGATTCAAATGATACTTCACCGCGCACTAAATCAACGAAGTTATATGTTACATCTGCTGGTACACGCATACGAATTGTATATTGTTCGCCCGCTGCTTCTTTTGCTGCAACTTCATCTGATGTTAAGTGACGGCATTTTCCGCCATACATTGGAGCAGCAATACCCTTCGCTTTTTGAGCGTCACGCTCTGCTTCCAGCTCTTCTGATGTACAGAAACATTTATATGCTTGACCAGATTCTAACATCTTTTCTGCATGTTCTTTATAAATATCCAGGCGCTCCATTTGGCGATATGGCGCATAAGGACCACCAATATCTACTGACTCATCTGGTGTAATACCCAACCAACGCAGGTTATCAAGTTGAGAAGCTTCTCCACCTTCTACATTACGCTCGATATCTGTATCTTCAATACGTACTACAAAAGTTCCGTTATGATGTTTTGCATATAAATAGTTAAATAAAGCTGTACGTGCGCCACCGATATGTAAAAATCCTGTTGGCGATGGTGCATAACGAACTCGTACTGTTTTCGTCATAATATTGCCTCCTAATTTTAGCGTTAAAACGCTCGACCATTTTCAATATAAAAAGTATACATTTTTTTATATGTGTAAGAAAGGACATTATATTGCACTATACTTTCACAATAAGTGTCTTTTTAAACCTTGTCCATTCTACCACTGTCAGATAGTAAGTTAAAGTAGCATGTGTCAATTTTGACACCCGTTGCTGCCTTAAGCTTTCACTAAAAGAATTGTTGCCATTGCCGCAATACCTTCTTCACGACCAACAAACCCCAATTTCTCAGTTGTTGTTGCTTTTACATTTACTTGTGAAGGCTCTGCGTTTAATAATTGTGCGATACGGTTTTGCATTTGCGAAATATATGGAGCCATTTTTGGACGTTGGGCCATAATCGTGCAATCTACATTGCCTAATTTATAGCCATGTTTTTCAACTATTTCCCAGATGTATTCAAGTAACTTCGCTGAATCTGCATCTTTCCACTCAGGATCTGTATCAGGGAAGTGACGACCAATATCCCCTTCACCAATTGCCCCCAATGCTGCATCAGTCACCGTATGCAAAAGTACATCAGCATCTGAATGGCCTACCAAACCACGCTCATGCGGAATTGTAATCCCACCTAAAATTAATGGACGTCCCTCTGCAAATTCATGAACGTCAAATCCTTGTCCAATTCGAAACATAACAATGCTAGCTTACAAAGTAAACTAGCTTTCACCTTCTTTCTGCTAATCTCATTACACATAGTATAATCAACTTCTACAAAAAAAGCCTTGAAAACCTTTTACTTTTCAAGGCTCTTTCTCAAGTTTCGTTTTTCTAAAATAGCTTCCCCGAAAATCAAATCTTCCTGGGTTGTCATTTTAACATTTTCGTAGCTACATTCTACGATGTGAATATCATGGCCTAGCCGTTCTACCAGCATCGCCTCATCCGTACCTAAGAAACCGACCTTTTCAGCTACATCTTCCGCTTCAACCAACAAATCATAACGAAATGCTTGCGGTGTTTGCACCATCCATAGAGACTCACGGTCAACGGTTTCTTTAATGAGTCCATTCTGCACGATTTTCATCGTATCTTTTGCACGAACGCCTGCAATGGCTGCCCCTTTTTCGTAAGCAACCTCCGCAAGTTCTGTAATCTTCGGAATCGTAATAAAAGGTCTTGCTGCATCATGAACAAGAACAACCTCAACTGCCTTCATTTCTTTAATACATGAGTGTACGGAATGCTGTCGTTCTTCCCCTCCTGTAGGCAGCCCTTTTACTTTTGTAATATTATAATTTTCGATGAGCGTCTGTATAAATGATCGTTCCTCATCCTTTACTGCTAGCCAAATACCTGTACAGTTTGCATCCTGTTCAAAAACAAGTAAGGTATGCACTAAAATGGGCTTATCTGCTAAGTTCAAAAATAATTTATTTTGCCCAGCACCCATACGTTTTCCACTACCTGCTGCTGGCAAAACGACTTCATACCGCAAAATACTTCACTTCCTAATCCTCTTTTGGCTTTGCGAAAATCATGCGCCCGGCTGATGTTTGTAGTACGCTTGTTACCGTTACTCTAATCGCTTGACCGATATAACTTCGCCCGCCTTCTACAACAATCATCGTTCCATCATCTAAATATGCTACCCCTTGATTGTGTTCTTTTCCATCTTTAATCACAACAACTTGCATATCTTCACCAGGAATGACGACGGGCTTTACCGCATTTGCCAAATCATTAATATTCAACACTTGTACGCGATGCAATTCGCAAACTTTATTTAAGTTAAAATCATTCGTTAAAATTTGTGCGCTCATGTTTTTGGCTAAACGGACCAATTTTAAATCCACTTCTGCCACATCTTCGAAATCGACTTCAGTAATAAGGACTTTGGATGCCCGTTCATCTTGAAGGCGCTTTAGAATATCCAAACCTCTGCGACCACGCGTCCGTTTTAATGTATCAGAAGAATCTGCAATATGTTGAAGCTCTGTTAGCACAAACTGAGGCACTACTAAAATTCCTTCAACAAACCCCGTCTCGGATATGTCTGCAATACGTCCATCAATAATAACGCTCGTATCAAGCAATTTATATTGCTCCTGTTCTTGCGCTTCCTTTTCTGATGCCTCATTAATTCGTTTCTTTGTAGATTTCCCTGTAAAAATCTGCATGAGCTCGTCACGCTTACTAAATCCTAATCTGAAGCCTAAATATCCTAGGACAATCGATAAAATTGCAGGTACTACCGCGGTAATTACAGGTATATTCATTTGATTAATGGCTACACCAACTAACGTTGCAACACATAGCCCTACAATTAAGCCAAGCGTCCCAAACAATAAATCTGCTGCAGGTAATTTAAATAATACTTCTTCTAACCAAGTAATCAATTTTACAAAGTAATCGGATAACGCAAACGATAGGACAAATAATAAAGCAGCACCTATCGCAACACTAAAGTACGGATTATTAAGCCACGGATTGGATGATAAATTCATAAATTCATATAATGGCGGTAAGAAAATGAGACCTAATGCTCCACCGATAAATAAAAATGCTACTTGAATAATTCTTTTCAACATTACTTTCACCTCCAACAATAATTATACATATAATGCCCTGTTCATGCGAAGGACAACCATCAATATTGAAACAAAATAGAAATATTAGTCAAGGTCTATATTTAAGTAAGGACAATGTCCCCACTTCCACGTAAAATTCCACCCTTTATATTTGTTGAATTTACATCATATCTTTTCGATTATTACAGAGTTCATTCAAAATTATACTCATACATAGAATTTAGATATTATTTTAATATAATAGAAAAATGACAACATAGAATAGGAGAATACGTTTTGGATACAACAAAAGAAGTGAAAATTTCAACCGCTGACCCATCTGCAATCGGGTTATTCGGTTTAGCAATTGTAACATTTGTCGCTTCAACTCAAAAGTTGGGATGGACAGAAGGTTTAGGATTAGTCATTCCCTGGGCAATTTTCTTAGGTGGAATTGCACAATTTTATGCGTCAGTATTAGATTCAAAGCATAATAATACATTTGGTACGACAGCATTTGGAGCATACGGTCTATTTTGGATGGGTGTAGGTATGAGCTGGTTCGTTCAAGCCGGTGTGTTTGGTGAAGTATTGCAAGCATCTGTAGATACACGTCAGCTTGGCGTTGTGTATCTAGGGTATTTAATCTTTACCCTATTTATGACGATTGGTGCAGCTGAAACAAATAAAGTTTTATTTTCTATCTTCGTAATGATTGATTTCCTATTTATCGGCTTAGCATTAAGCTCATTTGGGATAATGGAACATGGGATGCACTTATTAGCCGCTTACTCTGAATTAATTATTGCGCTTTTATCATTCTACGGTGCAGGTGCAAATGTTCTAAACAAACATTTCGGTTTCAACTTCCTGCCTATTGGAAAACCATTTGGCATTTTCAAAAAAGAAGCATTTGAAAAGAAAGATAAAACTGTAAAAGCATAAGTTAAAGAATTGAACAAAATAAAGCGTCGCAATTTGGTTCCTACCATTTGCGACGCTTTTTTATCTACATTGTTCCCCGCTTTACAGTGAGGATAACTTATACTCTTTGACGGATGCTCATCAAGGCACAAGAGGTGTACCTATAAATTTTGAAAAGATTCTCGTAGTGCATCACTAATTGTTTCAACACCGACTACTTGAATATCTGCAGGGAACTCCCATCCTCCGATATTTGAAGCCGGTATGAATGCGCGTTTAAACCCTAGCTTTGCCGCTTCCTGCACACGCTGCTCAATTCTAGAAACACGACGAACTTCACCCGTTAACCCCACTTCACCAATAAAGCAATCAGTCGGACGTACCGTTTGATCTTTAAAACTCGAAACAATACTCGTTAATACAGCTAAATCAATTGCTGGCTCATCGAGTTTTACACCACCGGCAACTTTAATATAGGCATCCTGTGCCTGAAGCATCATACCCATACGTTTTTCCAAAACTGCCATTAAAAGCTGCACACGGTTTTGATCAACCCCCGTAGCCATCCGCTTTGGATAATTAAAACTTGTTGGGGTAATAAGAGACTGTATTTCCACCAAAATTGGTCGTGTCCCCTCCATTGAAGCCACTATCGTTGAGCCTGGTGCACCTTGTGAACGCTCCTGTAAAAACAGCTCTGACGGATTTAATACTTCTTTCAATCCTCCATGGAGCATTTCAAAAATCGCAATTTCATTTGTAGATCCAAAACGGTTTTTCTGACTACGTAAAATCCGGTGGTTATGATGACGTTCCCCTTCAAAATAAAGTACCGTATCAACCATATGTTCTAAAATACGCGGACCGGCAATTTGCCCTTCCTTTGTAACGTGGCCAACTAAAAAGATTGCGATATTTTTTGTTTTCGCAATACGCATTAATTCTGCTGTACATTCACGTACTTGAGAAACACTTCCCGGTGCACTCGTTACTTCTGGATGATGTACTGTTTGAATCGAATCGACAATGACAAATTTAGGTTGGACTTCATCAATTGTTTGATTTAGAAATTCGAGATTCGTTTCCGAGTAAATATAAAGCTCCGGCGTATGTACACCTAAACGTTCAGCTCTTAGTTTCGTTTGACGGACAGATTCCTCGCCCGAAATATATAACACACGTTTCCCTTGATTGGAAAGAAGCGCAGATACTTGTAGTAATAATGTAGATTTCCCGATACCTGGATCACCGCCTATCAGCACAAGTGAACCTGGGACAATACCGCCTCCAAGAACGCGGTTGAACTCACTCATTTCTGTAGCGATACGCGTTTCTTCCTGTACTTCCACATGAATAATAGGTGTTGCTTTTGTAGCGGTTGTAGAATGTTGGAACGCACCACGTGGCCCTTTTGTGATGACTTCAACTTCTTCATTCATCGTATTCCATTCACCACAGCCAGGACAGCGCCCCATCCATTTTGCCGCTTCATACCCACAGCTGCTGCACATAAATTTAGACTTCTTTTTTGCCATTTCACTAGCTCCTTCGAATGTTTGTTCCTATAATTGTACACGAAACAAAATCGAATACCCAATAAACAGCTGAAAAATTCTTTTTTAGCTGTTTATTCATATAAGAAATTGTAATGCCCGTTTTAGCATGAGCCCATATAGAAAGTTTTTTAATAAAAGTTTTTGATATTAAAAAAGACGAAGCAGTAATGATTCCTGCTTCGTCAACTTTAGTTAATTCGTTGATACTTTTTCTTGCGTACGGACGATGAACTCATCACTTACATAATCAAGCACAACTGTTTGCGACTTATCTAATGTACCTTTTAACAGTTCTTCAGATAAACGGTCTTCCACATGTTTTTGCAATGCACGACGTAATGGGCGTGCACCGTATTGTGGGTCATAACCTTCTTCAGCGATCTTTTCGAGTGCAGCATCTGTAAGATGTAACTCAATTTCTTGCTCCTGAAGACGTTTTGTTAAAGAGTTTGCCATTAATGATACGATTTCTTTTAAATGATCCTTCTCTAATGAGTGGAACACAATCATTTCGTCAATACGGTTTAAGAATTCTGGACGGAATGCTTTTTTCAGTTCTTCCAACATTGTACCCTTCATGTCTTTATCTTTTGATTCATTTAGTGCTGCGCCAAATCCAACATGCTTACGGTATTTCAATGCATCTGCACCAACGTTCGATGTCATAATAACTACCGTATTACGGAAATCTACAACACGACCTTTTGAATCAGTTAAACGACCATCTTCCAACACTTGCAATAAGATGTTGAATACATCTGGGTGCGCCTTTTCAATTTCGTCGAGCAAGACTACCGAATATGGCTTACGACGAACTTTTTCTGTTAATTGTCCACCATCATCAAATCCTACGTATCCTGGAGGAGAACCGACTAAACGAGAAGTCGAATGTTTTTCCATGTACTCGGACATATCAACACGGATCATTGCATCTTCATCACCGAACATTACTTCGGCTAATGCTCGCGCAAGTTCCGTTTTACCAACCCCTGTAGGACCAAGGAAAATGAATGAACCAATTGGACGCTTTGGATCTTTTAAGCCTGCACGAGCACGACGGATAGCTCGTGAAATTGCCTCAACCGCTTCACCTTGACCAACGACACGCTTGTGTAATTCTTCTTCAAGATTCAACAGCTTCGCTGATTCTGCTTGTGCGATTTTAGAAACAGGAATTCCAGTCCACATCGCAACTACTTGGGCAATATCATCTACATATACTGTAGACTCTTCTTTACCTTGCTTTTCTTTCCATTCCTTTTTCATTTGCTCAAGCTCTTGTTTTAGCTTTTGCTCCGAATCACGTAACGCTGCTGCCTTTTCAAATTCCTGACCTGAAACAGCCGCATTCTTTTCGGATTTTATACCCTCTAGCTTATCTTCTAATTCTTTTAAATTCGGTGGAACTGTATATGAACGTAAACGAACTTTCGAACCGGCCTCATCAATTAAGTCAATTGCTTTATCCGGTAAGAATCGGTCTGAAATGTAACGATCCGATAATTTTGCTGCCGCTTCTACTGCTTCGTCTGAAATTTTCACACGGTGATGTGCTTCATAACGGTCACGTAAGCCTTTAATAATTTGGATTGTTTCATCAACAGATGGCTCATCGACTTGGATAGGTTGGAAACGACGCTCCAATGCTGCATCTTTTTCAATATATTTACGATATTCATCAAGTGTTGTTGCACCGATACATTGTAATTCTCCGCGGGCTAAAGATGGTTTTAAAATGTTGGATGCATCAATTGCACCTTCTGCACCACCTGCACCGATTAATGTGTGAAGCTCGTCGATGAACAGAATGATATTGCCGGCTTGGCGAATCTCATCCATTACTTTTTTCAGACGGTCCTCGAATTCACCGCGGTATTTTGTACCTGCTACAACAGTACCCATATCAAGTGTCATAACACGTTTGTCACGAAGCGTTTCAGGTACTTCATTATTAATGATTTGCTGAGCCAAGCCTTCAGCAATGGCTGTTTTACCGACACCTGGCTCCCCGATTAGTACTGGGTTGTTTTTTGTACGGCGTGACAATACTTCCACGACACGTGTAATTTCTTTAGAGCGTCCGATTACAGGGTCAAGTGAACCTTCTCGTGCCACTGCTGTTAAATCACGCGCTAAACTATCCAATGTTGGTGTATTCACAGTTTGCGCCATATTTGACGTTCCACTAGTGTTGGCATCATTGTTTCCTAATAGTAATAAAACTTGTTGGCGTGCTTTATTAATACTTACACCCGTGTTAGCCAGTACGCGTGCTGCAACGCCTTCACCTTCACGAATTAATGCCAATAATATATGTTCTGTTCCTACATATGCATGACCTAGTTTGCGTGACTCATCCAACGACAGTTCGATTACTTTTTTAGCACGCGGTGTGTAATGAACGATAGGGCCAACTTCCTCCGTACCCTTTCCTACCAATTCCTCTATGCCTGTTTCGATCATCTGAGGGCTAATATTAATTGCTTCCAATGCTTTTGCAGCAATCCCGCCACCTTCACGAATTAAGCCAAGTAAAATATGTTCTGTTCCAATTTCTTTATGCTTAAGGCGAATTGCTTCTTCTTGAGCAAGTTGTAATACTTTTTGAGCACGTTGTGTGAATCGATTGAACATCATAAAAAATCCTCTCCTTTTTCCCCATTGTTTATAGCTTCATCTTGCTCATTTAACTTATCTTGTAAAAGCTTCGCACGATACATATCGCGCTCTGCTGGTTGCAACGTAGTACCAATATATTGCTGAATGAGTCCAGGTTGCATTAAAAGCATGCACTCATTTAATTTACGCTGTGAAATAGGTTCTAATAATCCTAAACTTACCCCAAGACGGACATTGGATAAACAGCTTGCGGCTTCCTCACTCGGTAAAATTTTTGCAAACTTCAATGTGCCAAGTGCACGACTTAAGCGGTCTTCTAAAATTGAAGGAGCACGCATCAATAAATTTTTCCGGGCAAGCTGTTCTTTTTGAATGACTTGCTCTACTACTTCTTGAAGCTCATGCAAAATTGTTTCTTCGGATTTCCCTAAAGTGATCTGATTAGAGATTTGATAAATATTACCTAAGTTTTCACTTCCTTCTCCATATATACCCCTCACTACCATTCCTAACCTTGTCATCATCTGAATCAGGGCATTCATTTGTTTAGTCATAGTAAGTGCTGGTAAATGAAGCATGACAGAGGCTCTAAGTCCCGTTCCAACATTGGTCGGACAACTTGTTAAGTAGCCATATCGGTCTTCATATGCATAGTTGATTGACTTACTCAAGTAGCGGTCAATCGTTCTAGCCTCCTTAAAGGCTTCTTTTAAGTTCATGCCTTGTGTCAGGCTCTGAATCCGAATATGGTCCTCTTCATTTACTAATATGCTAATGGATTCATCTTTTGTTAAAAAAAATGATCCTATTTTTTTTCTCCGTGCCAAGTTAGGGCTTATAAGATGCTTCTCTACTAGGATTTGACGCTGTAATACAGGCATATCTTTTATTTGGAAGTAGGAAAATTGATAAGGGTTTACATCTGTAGATAGTAGAACCTTCATCATTTTTTCTTCGACTACCTGTGCCTCTTCTTCTGTAAAACTTATTGGAAATCGAGTATTGGCAATATTACGAGCAAGTCGAATGCGTGTACTAATGACGATATCCGATTCGCTTTCATGTTGCATCCAGCTTGGACTAGCATTCGTTAGAAAATGCTCGATGTTCATGCGTTCCCCTCTCCTTCCTGTTTGATTTTATTTTCTAATTCACGTACTTCATCACGAATTGAAGCTGCATCCTCAAAGCGTTCCTCAGCAATCGCCTGATGTAATAATGTACGGAGTTCGTTAATTTGTTGTTCAACTTTTTCTTTTGATGGGGCATTTTTTTCGTACCCTACATGCTGTGTACCTGCTTGAATGCGTTCGAGCAGCTGTGGTAATTGTTCACTAAATGTTTCATAACACTGACCACATCCAAATTTTCCTTGCTTTAAAAATTGCCGGTACGTAAACCCACAAGAAGGACATGCTTTTGGATTGGTTGTCTGTTTCGTTGTGCTTTCTTTTTTAGCGTTCACTGGTACAAAATTGAACCAATTCGATATAAGCTGCTGAAGAGATGTTGGCTCTTCACTCACATCAAATTGAAATGGATGAAATTGTGTAGCACATACTTCACAATAATGACGTTCCACTTTTTGACCATTGTGAACTTGTGTTACCGTTACATTTGCATGACGCTGCTTACAATGCTCACATATCATATATTTACACCTCTACTTTTCAAAAGAAATCGTTTGTAGCATTGCATGCATAATACGTGCCCTTAACTGATCACGGAGTGGTAAACCTACCTGTAATGTGACACGATCTAGGGCCACTTTCATAATGCTTGCTTCACGCTCAGTAATAATATCCTCTTCCAACAATCGATAAATAATATGCTCTGCATTCGTCTGTGCAATGGCATTCCCTATTTGTGTTTCCATTTCATCTAATAAATTTTTCTTTGAGTGGATTGTTACTCGCAAAATCCGAATATAACCGCCACCTCCACGCTTACTCTCTACATAGTAGCCATGTTCGGTCGTGAAACGCGTATTGATGACGTAATTGATTTGGGAAGGAGCACAGGAAAATTGCTTCGCTAATTCATTGCGCTTTATCTCAATATGTCCCTGCCCATCTAATTCAATAACTTCCTTCAAATACCCTTCAATTATGTCAGATATATTCCTCATGCTGTTTTCACCTCTCATCAACTGACTTTGACTATCTTTGACTTAAATATACAATATTTATTTTTTGCAATGCAACTATTTGCTCTTACTTAGGTTTCCCCTAAATCGCAATAAAAAATCCCTATTTATGTAAAAAAACGGCCGAGTTTGTTTTATACAAACTCGACCGCTTTTATGTTAGACCCAACGACCAACAATCGGATAATTCCAGTCTTGGTCTGATAATGCTTTTATAATTCCGATTACCGGAGCAATCCAGAATATTAATACAAAGACAAATAAGAATGGTAAACCGATTAGCAGAATTGAAAAGATTCCTGCAATTGCAATTAAAATACCAAATACTACTTGGAATAGTAATGCTTGAATTGAAGTCCGTTTTACTTCAGATTCAGTACTTATTAAGAAAAATAGAATCGGTACTAGGAAAGGAGCAAAAAAGGCACTAGCATGAATAATAATTTTTGACCATTTTGATTCCATTTGTTATCAACCTCACTTTATATTGTTAGCTTATTTACGGATAATATTCACAAAAGTTTCATAGAGGGAATAAAAAAATCCCGATTTTTTTTATCGAGATTTCTACGAGAAGCGATTTCCCATTAATATGGTCCTCTATCATTCGGGTTATCCCCTTCTTGAGGAAATAAAAAATACGAAATTATTGCTGTTAAAATGGCAGCTCCTATGACAATCAATATTCGATCACGGTCGCCTACTTCTGCATAATTATTAACTAGCATAATATAAGAAGCAATTGCAACCCCTAATGATATTGGTATAACAAATTTTAAACGACCTTTATGAAATTTCATTTTTTCTACGCCCTTTAAATCTATTTTTGTTAATTTCTATCATACCTTGTTTAATTTTAAATTACAAATTCTTCAATAATAAGAATTTATACCGAAATAATACTGATAATCCCTGCAAAAAAATAGTAAGATTGTAGTAGTAAAAAAATTAATGAGATGAGGAATAGTATGGGCATTCTATTTACAAAAGCAACTAAAGTTTCAAAAAAACCTTACTTTGACATAGCTAAATATTCTCAAGAAGTTTCTTTAGATGTTTCAAAGTATCCTGATTAAAGTAAACAGCTTCAATTATTAAAATTAACTAATGAAGATTTAGCCATTATAAAACAGCTGGAGCCCTTTGCTCAGGAAATTATTCCTAATATGGTAGAGCAATTCTATGAAGCAATTAGTTTAAGCACAGAACTTACTGATATTATAAATAATACAAGTAAAATAGACCGTTTAAAAGTCACTCTATCCAATCATTTAGAAAGTATTTTTAAAGGTTCGATTGATTCACATTACATAGAAGAGCGCCAGACAATTGCGCATGTGCATGTAAGAATTGGGTTAAAATCAAAATGGTATATCGCCTCGTTCCAATCATTAATCACGACATTTATTGAATTTATCGAAAAAGTCGATATGTCGAATTCCGAGATGGGCAAAGCCGTTAATGCTTTCTCGAAAATTATTAGCCTCGAACAGCAGCTTGTTATCGAAGCATACGAAAAAGAAGAACAGCGCATTCGTATGGAAAATATAGAATTGAAAATAAAACTAATTGACCGAATTCAAAATACCGCGCAGGAATTGTATAGCATTAGTGATGAAACAAATGATTCCTTACAGAAAATAGCCAGCCAATCTGAAGAAATCGCTTCTAATACAGAGCAAGGTTTGAATTTAGTAGCGGAGACAGAAGACAAATCAACAACTGGTACAACATATTTAGTGAGTCAAACTGCGATTATGTCGACGATTTTAGACCGAGTGGACACATTGGAAACTTCAATGGTCACACTTCGTCAATCCTCTCAAAAAATTGCTGACATTGTAGGGTTAGTAACAGGTATTGCTGACCAAACAAACTTACTAGCCTTAAATGCTTCTATTGAAGCAGCCCGTGCCGGGGAACATGGTAAAGGTTTTGCTGTCGTAGCTGATGAAGTAAGAAAACTTGCAGAAGAAACGAAAAAGGCTGTTCAAAATGTATCGCAATTAATTAAAGAAACCGAGCTCAATATTACACAAATGTCCCACTCTGTATCAAGTGTAGATGAGCAGGTGAAAATGAGTGTAGATACGCAAAAGAATTTAGCGGATTCCTTTACATCGATTACAGAAGCTGTATCAGGTATTAAAAAGAAATATGAAAATACAAATGAAGACATTCATACAATTTCTTCCGTTATTACAGGGTTAACACATACAACAAATCTTGTCTCAACTTCTTCTGATTCGTTGTTGCGTATAGTTCATGAACTAAATAATTAACATCCCGTTAGCTCCGGGAGAATAAGAAGAGGCAGTGTGCAAAATAAAATTTTACTGTGCACACTGCCTTTTTGCTTATTACTTAAGAATTTAAGCTCGGCGATTTTTTGATAAGACTCGCTTTTGCTTTCGATGTTCTTGGCGAATAGGACCTGTTTCAAATAAATGACGTTCAAAATCTGTTTCTGGCTCTACGCCTGGTACTTCTTTCGGATTGCCGTTTTCATCAATTGCAACCATTGTCACGAAAGATTCTGTCGTTAATTTTTTGGCTCCGGTTTTAACATTTCTCGAAACAACACGCACATACACTTCCATTGAAGTTCGCCCTGTCCCAGAAACAACTGCCTCTAGCTCTATCATATCACCTGCATAAGCTGGTGAGACAAAATCTACGGAGTCAAAAGATGCTGTGACGACCTCTCCCTGAGAATGTTTCATTGCTGCAATTGCCGCTATTTCATCAATATATGCTAATACTTTTCCCCCGAATATAGATTGATGATGATTCGTATCAGGAGGTAGTACTAATCGAGTTTGGATAGATTTTGAATAACTCATTGGTAAAGTTGTTTTCATAAATATCCTCCTTTCTAACTACACTCCATGTTACTATTCGATAGGGCAAAGTGCTAGTTTGAATTTTTAATATGTCAGCTTCATTGTTATAAATTTCAGCTCCGTCATTTCTTCCACAGCATACTTAATACCTTCTTTGCCATAGCCGCTCATTTTAACACCACCATATGGCATATTATCTACACGGAATGTAGGAACATCATTAATAACTACCGTTCCTGCTTCAATCTCCTCTGCAGCTTTCATGGCATCTGTGAAAACGTTTGTATAAATACCCGCATTTAAGGATAAATCTGATTCGTTTACGAGCGCTATCGCCTCGTCCAATGTTTCATATGGAACAATCGATACAATAGGCGCAAAGGTTTCTTCACATACAATTTTCATATCCGGCTTCACATTTGTCATGACAGTTGGCGAGCATGTACGATCCGTAAATTCCGCCCCTGTTGCAACAACCGCACCTTGTTGTTTCGCGGCTTCAATCCAATCCTTAATACGTTTTACCTCATCAGGGTGAATCATGGCACTCACATCTGTCTGTTCATCATGTGGATCTCCAACCACTAACTTTTCTGTCTCTTCAACAAACAACTTCGTGAATTGCTCGTAAATAGAACTGTGAACATATACACGCTGTAGAGAAATGCAGACTTGTCCCGCAAAGCCAAATGCCCCGCCTACACAGCGCGCTATAACTTTTTCAATTGGTGTTGAAGGCTCTACAATTAATGCAGCATTTGAACCTAGCTCTAATGTAATTTTACGTAAGCCGACCTTTTCTTTAATTTTCAGTCCAACCGCTCCACTACCAGTAAATGTAACTTTTTTCACAAGCGGATGTGTCACAAGGGTATCGCTTAAATCGCCACCACCGCCAGTCACAATTTGCAGAGCCCCGTCCGGTAATCCAGCTTCTTTAAAAATTTCTGCCATTGCAAGTGCGCTTAATGGTGTTTGTGATGCCGGTTTTAAAACGACTGTATTCCCTACAGCAAACGCCGGCCCTAACTTATGCGCCACTAAGTTAAACGGAAAGTTAAACGGTGTTATTGCAGAGACTACTCCTAATGGTACTCGTTTTGTATAGCCCATTCGATCTTTAACACCAGGTGTAGCATCCATTGGAACGGTTTCACCTGTAATTTGTTTTGCCGCTTCTGCTGCGAATTGATACGTAGTAATTGTACGATCTAATTCAGTAAGTCCTGCTGATAACGGTTTTGCCGCTTCATCTGCTAAAATTTTTGCAAGCTCAAATTTACGGTCACGCATAATTGCCGCAACTTTATATAAAATCTCTGCACGTTCATATGCCGTTGTCTTCTTAAATGACAGAAACGCTTTATGAGCCCCTTCAATCGCTCTTTCCACATCAGTAACAGAGGCCTTTGCAACTTTCGCAATTATTTTCCCCGTATAGGGTGCTGTTAGTTCGCTTAACTCCGCTGTACTTTCCCATTTGCCATTAATCCATAATTTTGTTTCTTTCATAATTAATCCCTCCTCTATATTATCTACCCGATTTAAATAAATATATCGAGAATATCAAATGCTAAAAAAAATGTCATATCATTTATAAAATCACTCATATTAATGGCTTGCATAAAAAGTAGGCTATCGTTAAAATCAGCTAATTGATTATTTTCAATTAAGTGGTGCAGCACATAGTGAGTTGCAGTCATTAATGCATATTCCTTTTCTCTTGCATACATAGATAAGCTCATTAATTCCTGAGATAGCTCAATAATTTCATTCACTACTTCAGAAGTTGCAGCTACTAAAGCGAGCAAGGCCAAATATGGATAAAATTTCTTACCTACCTTTACCTTTTTGTTAGTAAATGATTGTTTAATCGCAACAGTATATTCGATTAAAGTTGGCTGAAACTCCTCTTGATATAATGTCAAAAGCTGTGTCATCGCCTGTAATGAATCACCAATTTTAAAACCTTCTTTCTGCAATCCATCATAATATTGCCGCATCGTTTCAGCCATCGTTCCATAGTTACTGGATTGATTTGTTAATAATACTGCGTAAGGAATGTCATCTTTGCCAGTTAAAAAATAGTGATATTTTTTCATTTCGTTATGTAATTTCTTTGCTCGAAATGCATGTTCTTCATCTGTTAAAAATAATGCAGCAATATTTTGATAGGCACTATTTTTAAATCCCGCCTTTATAAGCAACTTTTCATTTGAGATTAAGCGTTTCAGCTCTTGCTCGGGTTCTGGATGTAATACAAGATGCACTAAAATTCTATAAGTTAATGCAGATATATTATTGGATGATGATAAAATATCCAGCAACTTTTTCTTTGGTTTTTGTTTATGTATTTTTTTAACACTATCCTCAAATTTTGGTCCATTAAATGTTTCACGTGAAAATGTAAACTGACTAGCTAAAGGTATTCGAATATTACTGGTTTCATTTGTTCCGAAAAAGAGCTCCATCCGCTCATAATTTTGGCTAAGCAATTGAATAAAAGATGACTTTTCCATATCTTCACACTCCTAGCCATTATTATACGCCTAATTTATTTGAGGTGAAAAACAATGTATTTTATCGGCCCAAAAAAAGTAAACGCCAATGGTATTGGTATTCCCATCAGCGTTTACTCTTCAATTTATCCTTGAAGCTGTTCAAGCTCCGCTTTTGTAAATGCACGTGACCTTGATAAAAAGCGTTTACCCTCGACACCTTCCAATGAAAACATACCGCCCCGACCATCAACAACATCAATTATAATTTGTGTATGCTTCCAATAATCATATTGATTTTTATGCATATAAAAAGGACTGTCTCCAATATGACCTAGCAACACATCCTGATTGCCAATTATTAAATCTCCATCTGGATAGCACATAGGCGATGAGCCATCACAGCACCCTCCTGATTGGTGAAACATAACCGGCCCATGGCGGTCTTTTAACTTCTCGATTAATTGTAGTGCTGCATCGGTTGCGGTTACACGTTCAACCAAAATCGTACCCCCTCTCTTAGAAGAAGCCTAAACGGTTTTCATCATAGCTTACTAAAAGGTTTTTCGTTTGTTGATAATGGCTTAACATCATTTTATGATTTTCGCGTCCAATACCACTCATCTTGTACCCACCAAACGCTGCATGTGCCGGGTATGCATGATAACAATTTGTCCATACACGACCTGCTTCAATGCCACGTCCAAAGCGGTAGGCTGTATTCATATCTCGCGTCCACACACCCGCTCCTAAACCATAAAGTGTATCATTTGCGATTTCTAAAGCATCTTCTTTCGTCTTAAATGTTGTTACTGCAACGACTGGACCAAAAATTTCTTCTTGGAAAATACGCATTTTATTATGACCTTTAAATACAGTTGGTTTAATATAGTAACCGTTTGCATAATCGCCGCCAAGATCATTTTTCTCGCCACCGATTAAGCATTCAGCACCTTCTTCTTTTCCAATTTGTAAATACGATTGGATTTTTTCCATTTGCTCAGAGGAAGCCTGAGCACCCATCATTGTATCTGTATCTAAAGGATTTCCTGTTTTAATCGCTTCAACACGCTTCAATACACGATCCATGAATTTCTCATAAATCGACTCTTGAATAAGCGCACGGGATGGACAAGTACATACTTCCCCTTGGTTTAAAGCGAACAATACGAAACCTTCCACGGCTTTGTCCAAAAATGCATCGTCTGCATCCATAATATCTTCAAAGAATATATTTGGTGATTTACCACCTAACTCTAATGTAACGGGGATTAAGTTTTGTGAAGCATACTGCATAATTAAGCGCCCTGTCGTCGTTTCCCCTGTAAAGGCGATTTTTCCGATGCGTGGACTAGATGCCAGTGGCTTACCTGCTTCTAAACCAAAACCATTCACAACATTCACTACACCAGGTGGCAGTAAATCTTCAATTAACTCAACTAACACTAAAATCGACGTTGGCGTTTGCTCAGCCGGCTTTAATACAACACAGTTTCCTGCAGCAAGTGCTGGCGCCAACTTCCATATTGCCATAAGTAAAGGGAAGTTCCACGGTATAATTTGTCCTACAACTCCGATTGGCTCATGGAAATGATAAGCAACTGTATTATCATCAATCTGACTAATCGATCCTTCTTGTGCACGTAATACCCCCGCAAAATATCGGAAATGATCAATACCAAGTGGTAAATCTGCATTCAATGTTTCCCGTACAGCTTTACCATTGTCCCATGTTTCTGCAACCGCTAACATTTCTAGGTTTTGTTCCATACGATCAGCAATCTTCAGTAAAATGTTTGATCGCTCTGCGGCAGATGTCTTACCCCAAGCATCCTTTGCTGCATGCGCTGCATCTAATGCAAGTTCGATATCCTCCTCAGTTGAACGAGCAACTTGCGTAAAAATGTTTCCAGTAACCGGTGTTATATTATCAAAATACTCCCCTTTTACTGGAGGTGTCCATTTACCACCAATAAAGTTGTCATAGCGCTCCTTAAAATTCACTAATGCGCCATCTGTGTTAGGATTGTGATACACTGCTGCCATTGAATTCTCTCCCCTTTGCAAAAATTGTTGTGACCATACCCTCATATGCAGGCACTTGGCAATTTCCATTTCATAACTCACCTGGTTGCGAGAGGTATCTCTAACTATTATATTGTCAGAAGAATCCAATAATTTCAAATATTAAACTACAATTTTAAGAATATTTTATTTTAAATATTCTGCTATACTGGTAATTATTACTATCAATCAAAAGGAAGTATACAAATGAAACATTTTAGTACTCTTTTTATTTCATTATTTTTCTCATTTTTTTTTATAAATGCCTCATACGCTTCATCACAAGAAACAGTAAAAATTAAAAAAGATACAACAGCTAATTTTTATTTGCATAATAACCAAGAAGTAAAGTACATTACTTTAAAAAAAGGGGAAACATACCTCGCTACTTCAGAAGATCTAAATTGGATGATCGAGATTGGCAATGCAAAGGTTCATATCGATAAACAAGATGCGAAAAGCACAAACGAAAAAATTACTCCTGCGCAAAACAATAATAAGATACAGATTTTAACCAATGAATCCACGCCGGTTTATAATTCCCATCGTAATAGTAGTAAACAAATTGCTACATTAAGCGCTAATACGCGTATTAGCTCTAATGGTGTGAAAGGATATTTTTATGAGGTTGTCATCGGTGGGAAACTTGGATATGTGCCCATTAAAAAAATGCAGATTGATGCTGGGGTTCCCACTTTAATTTATCACCACTTTGTAGAGAACATTGATAAATCCTATTTCCGTAATAATATCTCGGTCGTTGATATTGGAGATTTTGAACAGCAAATGACATTTTTGAAGAATGAAGGCTATACAACTATTTCATTAAAGGATCTAGACTTATGGATGCAAAAAAGGCAGGCACTTCCTGCAAAAGCAGTCGCCTTAACTTTCGATGATGCCAATTTATCACTGGAGAAAATGGTCTATCCCATTTTAAAAGAAAAAAATATGCATGGTACTACCTTTGTCATTGGGAATCGGGTAAAAGAAGAAACACCCCCATTTAATAGCGAAGCAGAAATAGTACAATTTGCAGGATTTAATGAACTTCACCGTATAATGGATCTTATTGAAATTGAGCATCATACTTATGCGTTGCATGTATACAATGATACATTACAGAGAAGTCAGCTCCAGCTTACATCGTCTAGGGATCTGCATTACGATATCCAGCAAATGAATGAAGTGCTAAAGCAAATCGACCCTAATATACAAGCACAGTACTATTCTTATCCATATGGGAAGTTTAATAAAAATCACGAAGCTACATTTATAGAAAATAATATTTCATTAGCATTTTTGAATAAAGGTGGCAAAACCAAAATAACTAGTCCACGGTTATATGTACCTAGGATTCCTGTTCAAAATTCTATGCCGCTCGAACAATTTAAATCATTAGTTCAGAATTAACGACAATTATTTAAAACTACGTGAGACGAATTTATAGGTCATTTCATGTATACTGGAGATATTCTATTAGTAGGTGAAAAAATTATGCGTATAAATAAATATTTAGCAGAAACTGGCATCGTATCTCGTCGCGGTGCAGATAAATGGGTAGAAGATGGACGGGTAATGATTAATGGCGTCATTGCAACAAATGGCAGCCAAGTAGAACCAGGTGACGAAGTATTTGTAGATGGCAAACTTGTAAAAAGAGAAGAGCAGTTAGTGTATATCGTTCTAAACAAGCCTGTTGGAATTACAAGTACTACGGAAAAACATATTCAAGGCAATGTCGTGGATTTTGTAAACCATCCATTGCGTATTTTCCATATTGGCCGTTTAGACAAAGACTCTGAAGGATTGCTCCTTCTTACAAACGATGGTGACATTGTAAACGAAATTTTACGAGCAGAAAATCACCATGAAAAGGAGTATGTCGTACAAGTCGATAAACCGATTACCGACAAATTCATCCACGACATGAGTGCAGGTGTGGAAATTTTGGATACCACGACATTACCTTGCCGTGTTGAAAAGGTTTCTTCGCAAGTGTTCAAAATCATTTTGGAGCAAGGTTTAAACCGCCAAATCCGTCGTATGTGCTCGGCACTTGGCTATTCTGTCCAAAGACTTCAGCGCATTCGCATCATGAATATTCATATCGGTAATTTGAAGGTTGGACAATGGCGAGATCTCTCAGAAAAAGAAAAAAATGAACTATTTAAGTTACTAGATTATACACCAAAATAATAAGTAATCCTCTCCCTTAACCGGGAGAGTTGCTTACTTGGCATGGGGAGCATCGTTATGCTAACAATACAGCCAACTGAGAATTTAACAGGATTAACGGTAAGTGGTGACTATTGGGATTTGGATGATTTAATCCATGCAATTTATGAAGTCGTCGGGTTTGGTAACAATAGTTTATAGATCTATACATAAAGAAGGCTATGTTAAAAGTATTTTTGACTTTTAACATAGCCTTCTTCAATTTTTATAATCCACCTAAATAAGCGGCTCTTACTTCATCACTTTCCTGCAGTTCCTTTGCTGATCCTGCCAGTACGATTTTACCTGTTTCCAAAACATAGGCGCGATGTGCAACGGATAATGCCATATTCGCATTTTGCTCCACTAGTAAAACAGTAACCCCTTCTTTATTAACCATCTCGATAATATTAAATATGTTTTTTACCATTAGTGGTGCCAAGCCCATTGAAGGTTCATCCATAATGATTAGCTTTGGCTTAGCCATTAAAGCGCGCCCCATCGCAAGCATTTGCTGCTCTCCACCTGAAAGTGTTCCTGAAAGCTGTTTGCGTCGTTCTAAAAGGCGAGGAAACAACTCAAAGACATGGGCCATATCCTTTTTAATCCCGTCACGATCCGATCTTAAATAAGCCCCTAGCTCTAGATTCTCCTCCACTGACATATTGGAAAATACACGTCTTCCTTCAGGTACATGGGAAATTCCTGATTTCACAATAGATTGCGCCGGCTTTCCGTCAATTGCAGATCCTAAATATTCGATTGATCCACGCTTTGGCTTTAGTAATCCAGAAATCGTTTTAAGTAATGTGCTTTTCCCTGCCCCATTCGCACCAATTAATGTAACAATTTCACCTTTATTTACTTCGATGGAGATTCCTTTCAATGCCTGAATATTACCATAAAACACATCAATATCATTAATTTTTAGCATATTATTCTGTAACCTCCTCACCTAAGTAAGCTTCAATTACTTTCGGGTTTGAACGAATTTCTGCAGGTGTCCCGCTTGCAATTAATTGACCGTGATCAAGCACGTAAATACGTTCACAAATACCCATAACCAAGTTCATATCATGCTCGATTAATAAAATTGTTAAATCAAATTCCTTGCGGATGAACGCAATAAGCTCCATTAAATCATGTGTTTCCTTTGCATTCATCCCGGCTGCTGGCTCATCCAACAATAGTAGCTTTGGAGCTGCTGCCAATGCACGAGCAATTTCCAAACGACGTTGCATCCCGTACGGCAAGTTTTTTGCAAGCTCATCACGGTAAACATCCAGTCCGAATATTTTTAAAAAGGCTAAAGATTCCTTTTCCATTTTTTCTTCGCCATTAAAATGACTTGGTAAGCGAAAAATGCTTGAAATTAAGTTGTGCTTCGCTAAACCGTGGTTTGCCACCTTTACGTTATCCAGGACGGTTAACTCTTTGAATAGACGAATGTTTTGGAATGTACGGCTAATTCCTTGACGCGTTACTTTATAAGGATCAAGACCGCCAATGGATTTGCCATCAAACATAATTTTTCCTTCTGTAGGCGTATAAACACCGGTTAGCATATTAAATGTTGTTGTCTTACCTGCTCCATTTGGACCTATAAGGCCTATTAATTCGCCTTGATTCATATACAGTTCGACGTTTTGTACAGCCTTTAATCCTCCAAATTGAATACCCAAATTTTCAACCATTAGAAGTGCACTGCTCATACGCGTGTACCTCCTTTTTTACCAAACTTAAAGTATGCTGTGATTTCTTTTGAACCTAGTAATCCAGTCGGACGATATAGCATAACTAAAATGAGAATTAATGAATAAATTATCATTCGTGTTTCCGGGAATTCCTGTAAATATGTTGAAACGATTGTCAATAAAATTGCTGCAATCACGGATCCGGATAAACTTCCTAATCCCCCTAAAACAACGAATATTAAAATATCAAAGGATTTTAAAAATCCAAATGCAGTTGGCTGAATTATATAGTAGTTATGGGCATAAATTGCACCCGCAACTCCGGCAAAGAATGAGCCAATTGCAAATGCAACTACTTTGTAATAGGTCGTGTTAATGCCCATTGCATCAGCAGCAATTTCATCTTCACGTATGGATATACATGCGCGGCCATGTCGGGAATTCGTAAAGTTGGAAATAACTAATATAGTGATGAATACTCCAAAGAATGCATATGTCCATGTTGATTGGTGGGTCACTTGCAAACCTGCAGCTCCCCCTACATAGTCTGTATTAACAAATACAATTCGAATAATTTCTGCAAACCCAAGTGTTGCAATTGCTAAGTAGTCCCCTTTTAAACGAAGAGAAGGAATACCTACCAATAGTCCAGCAAGGGCGGCAACAATTGCACCAATTAAAATCGCTGTAATAAATGGCATGCCAAACTTCATCGTGCAAATTGCCGATATGTAAGCTCCAACTGCTAAAAAACCTGCATGCCCTATCGAAAACTGACCTGTAACTCCGATTATGACATGTAAACTGACTGCTAAAATAATATTAATACACATTGCAATAAACATATTTTGATAGTAATTCTGAATAACACCATTTGAGATTAATAATTGAACAACTGCATAAATAACAAGTGCTAGGACGGCATAACCCCAAAAGATTTTTGATTTTTTCATGCTGTTCACCTACACTTTCTCGCGTGTATTTTTACCGAAAATACCCGCTGGACGTAATATTAGAATTAAAATAAGGATGACGAATGCTGCTGCATCTCGCCATAAAGAATAGCCTAGTGCAGAAACAACGGTTTCTACCACTCCAAGAACGAGACCGCCTACCATCGCGCCCGGAATAATTCCTATACCACCTAAAACGGCTGCTATAAATGCCTTGATACCCGGCATAATTCCCATTAATGGGTCGATACGAGTATAGTAAATACCAAAAATTACACCGGCTGCTCCTGCTAAAGCAGAGCCAATTGCGAATGTTGCAGAAATTGTATTGTCAACGTTAATACCCATTAAGCGGGCTGCATCAGCGTCATGTGATACTGCGCGCATCGCTTTTCCGATTTTTGTTTTGTGAACAATGAATTGTAGAAGAAGCATTAAAAAGATCGATACAGATAAAATGAAAATGGCTAGTGTACTAATTTGAACACCGAAAATTTCTA
This sequence comes from Solibacillus merdavium, assembly GCF_014836935.1. GTDB lineage: Bacteria > Bacillota > Bacilli > Bacillales_A > Planococcaceae > Solibacillus > Solibacillus ferritrahens. The sequence goes on from NZ_JACSPW010000009.1 coordinate 85,017, forward strand.
TGTTCTTTGTTGTAAACACTGTTGGATATGCCTCAGGAGATGAACCACGGAAGAAAATCACTGTATATTCGATTAACAGCGATACCCCAATGGCTGTTATAAGTGCTGCTATACGTGTTGCATTTCGCAGTCGCTTATAGGCGACACGCTCAATAATTACTCCGATAACTGCACATAAAATCATTGCTAAAATAAGAGCTAAAAATACATTCATTTCCCAACGTGCAATAGCATAAAAACCGATAAATGCACCTAGCATGAAAACGTCACCATGGGCAAAGTTGATTAATTTAATAATCCCATAAACCATTGTATAGCCTAGAGCGATGAGCGCATAAATACTACCTAGCGAAATCCCGTTCACTAATTGTTGAATCCACTCCATAAAGTTCACTTCCTTTTCAACTATTAACTATGAAAATACGAAAAGGGGAGGCAAGTTCCGCCCCCCCTTACTTGAAAAAAATTAAGGATTAACTTTAGAGTTGAACTGTTGTTTGCCGTCTACGAATTCTAGAACTGTTGCTGATTTTACAGGGTTGTGGTTTTCGTCAACTGTGAAAGTACCTGTTACTAAGCTTAAATCCTTTGTTGATGCTAGCTGTTTTTGAATTGCTTCACTCGTAACATCTCCGTCTACACGTTTAATAGCATCTACGATAAAGTAAATTGAATCATATCCTAAAGCGTGGAATGCGTTAGGCGCCTGACTATATTTATCATTGAAGGCTTTAACGAAATCCTGGATTTTCGCATCTGGATCTTCAGATGAGTAGTGATTTGTAATGAAAGTATTATTTAAAGCATCTGCTCCGGCTAATTCAATTAATTTCGGAGAATCCCAACCGTCAGCGCCCATTAACGGTACTGTAATACCTGCTTCACGCGCTTGCTTAACGATTATTCCAACCTCTTCGTAATATCCTGGAATGAAGATGAAATCAGGATTTTTCCCTTTAATATTCGTTAATTGCGATTTGAAATCGACATCTTTTGCAACATATGCTTCTTCAGTAACAACTGTACCGCCGTTAGCTGTAATTGTTTCTTTAAATGATGCAGCCAAACCTTTCGCATAATCAGATGCATTATCTGCGAAAATCGCTACATTTTTAGCACCTAATTCATTTGTCGCAAAGTTTGCTGCTACTGTACCTTGGAATGGGTCGATGAAACATGTACGGAATGCATATTCATTTACTGTTCCGTCATCATTCACTGTTACATTCGGAGCTGTACCAGACCCCGTAACCATCGGAACTTTATGGTTATTTGCAATTTGAACTGTTGCAACAGAGTTACCTGAAGTTGCAGGCGCTAACATTGCCACTACTTTTTCCTGTTCTGCTAGCTTTATCGCCGCAGAAGTTGCCTCGGCTGTTTCCGACTTATTGTCGATTGGAATATATTCAATTTGCTTGCCATCAATACCACCTGCTGCATTGATTTCATCAATCGCTAATTTCGCTCCATCATTAATTGATGACCCATAAGAACCAACCGCACCGGATAATTCTAAGTTTGCACCAATTTTTATAGTGTCCCCTGCTGTATTGCCACTTCCTTTTGACCCAGAACCAGAACCTGATCCAGAATCATCAGTCCCACATCCAGCTAAAATCCCAGTTAATAGTGCTGTTGCCATGAATAATGACCCGTATTTTTTTGTTTTGTTGTGTTTTGCCATTATTATTTCCCCCTTAGTAAACTTGAAATATTTGATATTTCTGATAATTATACTCAATCTTCCAAGTTCCTACAATCTTATTTTTAAATATTCAGAATAGAATAAGTTGCAATAAAAAATACATTTATTCCAACTTCTGTATTGTATACGATACTAAATTATTAGTCTAGTATGATTTTTCTGTATATTTTGTATATTTAGAGTACATAGAAAACTATGCGTTATAGAAAAAAACCGTCATTATTCGTTTATTCGAAAAACGACGATTCGTTCATTTTCATTTTTTTCATAACGGAGTTTTATATTTAAATAACATTCCAGCATTTTTTCTTCTACTAAAAAATGCATATAGTCGGGGGAAGGATAGTATAAGATTATGTCAATAGTTCGTGGGTATAGTTCAAATGACTCAAAAAGAAGATTTATAAACTCGCGAAAAACATGAATGGAAAATGGATTGAAAAAGAAAAATACATTATCATGCTTTTTAATTTCATAGGTTTCTGCAATGATGTTCAAAAATTGAATAGGCGCTTTCTTCTTTTTGATTTTCCTCAAGTATTGTTCGGCATTGTGTTCTGCTTCAGCAAAAAATTTCTGATCCATTTCAATCCCTATAACAGGAATACGAAAACGATCATATATATAAATCGGAACGCGGCCTTTCCCACATCCGATATCAAGAAATCGTGTACTCGGTGGCATTTCATACTTTTCAAATAATTGTTCAAGTCCACTATACGGGGTAGGTTCATAGCGATGATATTTCGCTAGCTTTGGAAAACCATATTGAAAGCCTACTGTTTGAATATTTAGTAACTTATCATATTGTTGCTCGTTCATTCATTCACCTCGTATCTTCATACAATCTTTACGTATTTACGTTAATTATATCGATATATTTTATTACGATAAAATCAGTTGATGTTTCAATTCATGATTCAGCAACCATTCTTTACGCCATAAACCGCCTGCATACCCTGTCAGTTTGCCATTTGCTCCTATAATTCTATGGCAAGGAACGATAATGCATATTCTATTTCTACTATTGGTCATACCGACAGCACGTACCGCTTTTTCATTTTCTATTAGCTGAGCGATTTCTTTATACGAAGCAGTTTGACCGTATTGTACATTTTTTAATGCTTCCCATACGGAAACTTGAAAAGCTGTACCTTCAAGTTTATAAAGTACAGAAAACTCTAGACGATGCCCATTAAAATATTCATCTAGCTCTTTATAGCAATTGAGTAACAGTGCAGGTGTTACATTCGTTTGTAAAAATTGAATTTCTTCGCGATCTGCAAATAATACCGATGAAATAAAGTATTCTGTTCCGACAATCTCAATAACCCCTATTGGTGAAGCAAAATCCAACTTATACATAGTATTCCTCCTCTTCCCCTATATATTTACTATAGCGCAATTGCTCCATTGAAAAAAGAACCTTTAATCCGACAATGATTAAAGGTTCTTTCTATTAAAAACTATGCTTTTTGTAAACCTAGTGCCTTAGTTGTTGTTTCGTGTACTTCTTTAAGAAGTGCTGTATTTTCAACAAGGTTTTCGCCATAAGAAGGAATCATTTCCTTGATCTTAGGCTCCCAAGATTTTAATTCTTGTGGGAAACATTGTTTGATTACTTTTAACATTACAGATACTGCTGTAGAAGCACCTGGAGATGCACCAAGTAATGCTGCAATTGATCCGTCGTGTGCAGTTACAACCTCAGTACCGAATTGTAAAGTACCTTTACCAGCGTCTGTGTCTTTAATAACTTGTACACGTTGACCTGCTACACTGATCTCCCAGTCTTCTGATTTTGCAGTAGGTATGAATTGACGTAATTCATTCATACGAGCTTCTTTTGAAAGAACTAATTGAGAAACTAAATATTTGCTTAACGCCATCTCTTTTGCACCACAAGCAAGTAATGTCAATAAGTTATGCGGTTTAATAGAAGCAAATAAGTCCATATTTGAACCTGTTTTCAAGAATTTCGGAGAGAAGCCTGCAAACGGTCCAAATAACAATGACTTTTGACCATCGATATAGCGAGTATCTAAGTGAGGTACTGACATCGGTGGTGCACCAACTGCTGCTTTACCGTATACTTTTGCATGGTGTTGGTTAATAATTTCTTCATTTTTACAAACTAGGAATAAACCTGAAATTGGGAATCCACCGATGTGTTTTGATTCAGGAATGCCAGACTTTTGCAGTAACTCTAGGCTACCACCACCAGCTCCTAAGAACACAAATTTTGCCGTATGGTATTCTACTTTACCACTTTCCTTGTCATGAACCTTTACTTCCCAAGAACCATCTTTTAAACGTTTTACGTCAGTAACATTATGATTGTAGTTTACATCTACATCTTGTTTTTGTAAGTTTGCGATTAAAGTACGAGTTAATGCACCAAAGTTTACGTCAGTTCCAGAGTCAATTTTAGTTGCAGCGATTGGCTCATTTGATTTACGCTCATTCATAATTAATGGAATCCATTGTTTCAGTGTTTCAGGATCATCAGAGAACTCCATACCTTCGAATAATGGATTAGCAGTCATTGCTGCATGACGCTTTTTAAGATACTCTACATTGCTAGCACCTTGTACCATACTCATATGTGGTAATGGCATAATGAAGTTTTCTGGTTTTTCGATTTGCTTTGTGTTAACTAGATGAGACCAGAATTGTAGTGAATCCTGGAATTGTGTGTTAACGTTAATAGCTTTTGTAATATCGATTGTTCCGTCTTTTTTCTCGCTTGTATAGTTAAGCTCACATAAAGCTGCATGCCCAGTTCCGGCATTGTTTAATTCGTGAGAGCTCTCCTCACCCGCTTTTGCTAAATTTTCAAAAACTTTGATTTTCCAATCCGGAGCCAATTCTTTAAGCATTGTACCTAAAGTTGCACTCATAATTCCGGCACCAATTAAGATAACGTCTGATTTTATATGCTGGTTACTCATTTTTACCTTCCCTTTATATATATTAAGATTTTTAGAATAATGTAAGCGCTCTAATTTACTATCGACAATCTAAAAAAGGAAGCGTGTCCATTCATTCTAGATCTGTTATTACCTTATTGTAGTGTAACACAATTGCGAAAAGATTAAAATATATACAGATTGCTGTAAGTACGCATGTGAAAAGGTTGACATTTGCGAGAAAAGTTTAAGCATTTTTAAGCAATTTCCGTATTATAGGAAGATAAATTATTTTTATTTTCTAACAATTACAGCGTGTTTTTTCAATATTTTTAAGTTATATTTATTAAGAATGTTCTTTTCCTTCTATTGTATACTCATAAATCCATTATAAATAATAAGAATATTTTGTGAGAATGTTAATCATCATTCTTTGCATATAATAGGGAAATAGGATAAATATTATAAGCAAGACATGACAAATATAAATAGTTCATTACAGAAATTCAAGTTAAAATTAGATTTGAATGAGATTAGGGGGATGTTTATGAAAATTTTTGCAGATAGTGGATCAGACTTATCAAAATCTTTTTTTGATAATGAAGATGTTCATCTTTTCCCACTACGCGTATTAGTAAGAGGCGTTGAGTATGATGATATTATTGGCATTTCGACAGACCAAGTATACGCTGCCATTGGTGAAGGTGAACAACCAAAAACATCACAAGTTTCATTGGAAGTTTTTTTAAACACATTTGAACAATTAGCAAAATCAGGAGAAGAAGGTATCTATTTAGCCTTTTCATCTGAGTTGTCTGGTACATGCCAAACAGCCATACTCGCAAAAAACCAGGTAATGGAAAATTATCCTGATTTGAAATTAGCTATTATTGATACAAAGTGTGCTTCCTTCGGCTTAGGTTTAGTTGTAAAAGAGGCAGTTCGATTAAATAAATTGGGCATGGAATTTGAAGAAGCTGTAGATCAACTAACAGCAATGGCGAATTCAATGGAGCATTTGTTTACTGTTGGGGATTTAAATTATTTGGCAAAAGGTGGACGTGTTTCGAAATCAAGTGCTTTTATGGGTGGGTTACTAAATATTAAACCGATTCTAAATATGGAAGATGGCAAACTTATTCCTCTTGAGAAAACACGTGGCTTTAAAAAAGCTACTCAACGAATGATTGCACTGATGAAAGAACGCGGTGGCGACTTTACAAATAAAGTAGTGGGTATTTCCCATAGTAATGATGAAGAATTAATGCTTGAAGTAAAAGCTGCCATTCAAGATGCACTACAACCAAAGGCAATTGAAACGACAACAATCGGTGCTGTAATTGGTGCACATGTTGGTCGTGGCACTATCGCCATTTTCTTTACAGATAACAAATAAAATACAGTAAGAAAGCTGTCTGGAAATTAATCCAAGACAGCTTTTTCCCTTATATGAAGAATAGTCCCGCTAGCGCAATACCAGTAATTGCTCCTAATGCAATACCATAGCCAAAGCCGGCGCCACCAAAGCCCCAAAAACCTATACCATACCCATTATTGTCCGGCATAAGCCAAACTTGCCGATTATCAACCTTTGTAATCCGGCCAACATGTGTATTTCCGCAATTATCGTTTATTCTTACCCGTTTCCCCTGATATTGACAGCATAAATTATATGCATCTCGTGGATTCATCGTTGTACCTCCCTTCCATACTTTTTTCTACTATATGTTTAAGCTTTAAGCACATACGAGCCTATCGTCTAAGTCATATACTAAAGAAAAGGGAGGAAATCATGCCAATTCTCGATACAAAACTGTTATTTGAAAAAAATGATCAGCGTGAACAACTTGCCTATCACTCTGTACAGTCCATCTTTCCTCAGCAGTCACCCGAGGCTGTTCAATATGAGCTGTTACAACAAGGATTGCTTCAAAATGGTGAATTGCCCTTAACATTAGATGTTTGGCAAATCACTGAGAGGTTGCTTGAACAACTTATGCAGGCATGGGATGGACCGGATGTGCCCATCGCTATTTTGCCTATTAAAAATGGCTTTGTAAAAAATGGCGTCGCCTATCCATTCGGTATTTGTTTATTTATTTCATCACGGGTCACGATAAAGGAACTGCATGCCCTATTTGCCCATGAGTATCATCATATTTGTAGGCGACGCTTCATTACGGAACCTCCCACATTGCTTGATTCGGTAATTCTGGAAGGTTTAGCGGAGCATGCAGTTGAAAGTTTATTTGGAGAGTACGCTATAAGTTCATGGACGAAGCGGTACTCTATGGCAGAAGCAATTAGCTACTGGAACTCCTACTTTACCCCTGCACTGCATATACGGGGATTACATGAACATAGAGCTTATTTGTTTGGAGATATGACTTTAAATTTACCGCCTTGGGTTGGCTATTGTATAGGTTATAGAATTGTGGAAGCCTTTCAAAAAAACAAGGGATTTCACGATATAAATCAACTACTAACATTACCCTCTGAATACCTAATAGCTGGGGCTGAATTTAAAAAGAAGTAACCGACTAAAATTAATCGGTTACTTCATTGCTATTTTTGTACAACTGGCTCTGGATAATCAAAACCTTTTGTATCTACTTCTACAGTTTTCATTTTTTGATCTTCTATAGGTTTATCGCTACCATCCCGCTCGACTGCAACGATTTTATCGATAACTTCCATTCCTTCAATAACCTCACCGAATGAAGCATAATCGCCATCTAAATGGGATGCTGGCTCTACCATGATAAAAAACTGGGAACCTGCTGAATCCGGCTGGTTTGTTCGCGCCATTGATAAAACACCACGGTCATGAGTCAGTGTATTTTCAAAGCCATTTGATGAAAATTCCCCTTTAATTGAATAGTCGGGACCTCCCATACCTGTTCCGTCTGGGTCTCCACCTTGTACCATAAATCCTGGAATAACACGGTGAAAAATTAACCCATCATAAAAGCCGTTCTCTACTAGAGAAATAAAGTTGGCCACTGTATTTGGGGCAACTTTCGGCTCTAATTCAATGACGATTTTTTCGTCATTTTCCATCGTAATCGTCACGATCGGATTTTCTGTTATAGCAGCTGTGTAGTCTTCCGCGCTTCCTTGCTCGGTATTATCTGTTGTTTCAGTACCACAAGCAGTTAAAACCAACATTATACTAGCCATAAAAAGCATCCAATAAAACTTCTTCATTAAAAACTCACTCCTCTTCCAATATAATTCCATCATACTATGGAAGCGTGATAAAGAGCACTGAATCTTATAGAGTTTTTATATAAAAATCACCTAATCATTGCTATAGCAATGATTAGGTGATTCATAAATTATAAAGCTATTTATTACGGTTTTAATATAAACTTAATGCTTTGATCTTCATGATCGTGGAACTTTTTATAGGCATCACTTGCTTCAGATAATGGCACTTTATGCGTGATAATCTCTGTTGGATCAATCTTTCCTTCAGCAACCATTTCATACAGCATTGGACTATAGTGTATTGCTGGTGCTTGACCCATTTTCACTGTTACATTGCGTTCAAATATATTGCCTAATGGGAACATGTTGTACTTTGAACCATATACACCTGTCAGCTGAATTGTACCAAACTTTCGAACAGCTTTTATACCCACATCAATCGCACTTAGTGTCCCACCTTGCAATTTCAGTTTTTGCTGTGCCTTCTCTACCAACGACATTTTACCGTCCATTCCTACACAGTCTATTACCACATCTGCTCCTCCATGTGTTATTTCATGAAGGTGATTACCAACATCATCAAAATCATCAAAGTTAAATATTTCAACATTATTTGTTCGTTTTGCATGGTCTAGACGATATGAAAGAGGATCTACTACTAACACTCGTTTAGCACCTTTCATCCAGGCAAACTTTTGCACCATTAAACCAATTGGTCCTGAACCTAATACAATGACTGTATCGCCCTTTTTCACTCCTGAATGCTCTACACTCCAATAGGCAGTAGGCAATACATCCGATATAAATAGGAGTGCCTCATCCTCTAACTCACAGTTATCTGGTACTTTAAATGGTATGAAGTTCCCGTATGGTACACGCAGGTATTCCGCCTGTCCACCTGGGAAATTGCCGTAACGCTCTGTATATCCAAAATAGGCACCGGAGTCAATAGCCGGATTTTCATTGGCATTGTCACATTGGCTTTCCAACTGATTTTGGCAGTAGAAGCATTCGCCGCAAGCAACATTAAAAGGAATAACGACTCGATCTCCTTTTTTAACTTTCGTCACATCAGGTCCGACTTCTTCCACGATTCCCATAGGTTCATGTCCAATAACAAAATCCTCTCGTGCCGGAACAGCGCCGCGATAAATATGGAGATCTGACCCGCAAATTGCCGTTGAGGTAATACGTACAATAATGTCATCTGGCTTTTCAATTTTTGCATCCGGAACTTCTTTTACTTCTACTTTTTTGGCACCTTGATATGTTACTGCTTTCAAAAAGATCCCTCCTGCTGGATAAAGTATTAGAATTAAACTTCAACAAAGTCATTCTGTAAGTTATTTACCCTGATGTAAAAAAATTATACATAAAAATAAAAATACACTAATTCAAAAGAGAATTAGTGCTTGATTGTTAGCGCTTTTTAAATTTAGGTTTAACGACTACCATAGTCTGTTACTTCTTTTAAAGCTTTTTCCTCTAATGGAATACGAATGGAGAGAATGATTAAATTTAAAATAGTAAAACAGATTGCTGTAAAATACGCTTGAAACATGAGTGGTATTACAGCAATTTCTAGGCAGACAACTAGGTAATTGGGATGTCGAATATAGGAATAGGGTCCTTTAACAACAACGTTTGCTCCTGGTAATATTATAATTTTTGTATTCCAAAATGGTCCTAGAGAAGCTAAACACCATACTCTTAGTAGTTGTAATAACAAAAAGATGAACAATAAAATATAATGTGGTGTAAGTTGTCCATTAAAGTATATTACCTCTACAATAAGGCTTATGAAGAAACTCACATGGAGTAAAATCATGAATGGATAATGGGAAGCACCAACCTCATATGCCCCCTTCGCCAGCATCGACTTTTCATTTCTTTTGGCTATAAGCAGTTCTACTAATCTTTGTATAATAATAAAAGCTAGTACTAAATAAAAAAACAGTTTACTCCCTCCATTCTAATAAAACTACTTCTCCACTAAAGCCAGGACCTAAAGCTACTAAGAGACCAAGTGTGTTTTGCTTATTTTTCTTTAGCATATATTCCTCTAACACATAAAGTACCGTTGGTGATGACATGTTTCCATTTGCCTGTAATATTTCACGTGAAACATTTGTATGCTCTGATGTGAGCTGAAGTGCTTCTTCATATGCTTGTAACACTTTTTTCCCACCAGGATGTGCAACAAAATTAACTATTTGCTCGGGTAAAACATCATGATTATTTAAAAACTCATGAATAAACGGACCAAGCCATTTTGAAATAATAACGGGTATGTTTTTGGAAAATACTACATGCAATCCACTATTTTTTACATCCCACCCCATTACATCTTCAGAATCCGGCATCCATTTGGAGCCTCGTCCAATAATATGAGGGACTGCTATATCCTGTCCAAACTCCACATTGTCCCCACATACGAGAGCACATGCAGCACCATCTGCAAATAACGATGCTCCTACTAAATTACTTTTTGAATAGTCTTCTTTTTGGAATGTGAGACTGCATAGTTCCACACATACGACGAGCACTTTGGCATTTGGATAAGCTTTGCAATAATCAAATGCTCTACTAATACCCGATGCCCCACCAGCACAACCTAAACCCCATATCGGAATTCGAACAAGTTGATTGGAAAATGGGAGGATATTCATTACCCGCGCCTCTATGCTAGGCGTAGAAATGCCTGTACTACTAATAAAGAATATGGCATCGATATCTTCAGTAGAGATATCCTCTTTTAAAAACGCCCGATTTGTTAAACATTTCTTAATTACTTCCACACTATATTCTGTAGCTAATTGAATATAAAGCTCATTACGTTCTTCAAAAGTATGTTCTTCTCGATACCAATCAGGTGGAACACAGAAATTACGCGTCTTTATTTCACCATTTTCAAAAACCTTCAATAATCGATCTAGTCTTGAAATCTTATGTTGAAAAAGCTCTTTCGTTAGTTGCTCAATATTAGATTGAGCTAAAGTGAATGGCGGTTTATATGAACTAACTGAAGCGATTTTTGGAATAATAATTTCTCCTTATATGAGTTATTTTCTTTCAATGTATTTATAAAGTGAAAAAAATATACAAAATATGGTGGAATTTATAAAACTGAAAAATAATAGCACTATCCTTAATTTGGACGGTGCTATTATATATTTTTTTCAATAAGCATTAAATGTCTATACGACATTTACTCTTGAAGCAGGTTTTATTACCAACCTCTGCGTTTTGAACAACCACAGCCACCCGGTCTAAATGGCGTTCCACACATAGTATGAGTTTCATAGCATTCATTTCTTACGGATTCCGTATGTGGGAAATAATGCTGATTATGAATATGCTGTTGGTTAACCGTTGTTAAATGGGACGGATGAACATGTGGTACCACCATATTCGATACATTTCTTTGAACATATTGTCTTGTAGGTGACATTTGTGGTGACCCAAATTGAGTTGGAGCTGTTTGAACCGGTAATTGCTGCCCATAATTTTGGAACCCTTGAACTCTTTCTTCATCAAATGATTCAAACCAGTTTCTATTAACCAATTATATCCTCCTTCCATATTGTTGATGTTTCTTTACTAACGTATGAAAGGATTCCACTCGTACCTATTTAATTGCCTATAGTTCAAAATAATTTTTTAATATAGAAGAACTACAAAACAATCCTAAATGGGTTTTTATAATAAAATAATTGTTTACTAACAAACTTATTTAATCTTCTGAGTTACTGGGTCGTAAATTTTAGTCCATACTTCCTTAACACCCGCCGCTGCATGTTCAGTAGCAAAATGGATGTGCTGTGATTCTGGCAGCTTTAAAATGGCGTCACAGGCATTTCCAACTGCAATGGCTGGATAGCCAAGTTTGAATAAACTGAGGTCATTTTCGGAGTCACCAGCTACAACAACTTTTCCTTTATATTGACACTTATTAAGTATATATGTGAGGGCAGCCCCTTTATTAATATCAGCAGGAAGGACATCAACATCTTTGTCACTACTAAACACAATGTCCACTGCCAAATTAAGCTGTTGGACAGATTTTTTAAGTATTTGAACTTGCTTACTTTCTGCGAAATAAGCAAGGCGCCAAGGTGTAACTATAGGCTGTTGGGCAATTCCAATGGAAGCGGCTATTGTTTTAACCTGTTCAAAATCATTTTGCTTAATATTGCTTGCCCAATCCTCGTCAAGCTCATATGTTGGACCAATATAAATAGAAGCCCCGACATCACATATTAAAATATCTGGCTTTGGCAGTTGTTCACGTTCAATTAAATCCAACGCGGACTGCTTATATCTTCCTGTAATATATATAAGAGATGTATTTTCCAGTGCTAACGTTTCCCACAGCTCTTTGTGGGATACTTTTTCACTAACAATTGTATTATCTAAATCTGTAGCTAAAATATGAGGTTTAAGGTAAGGATACGTAGGCATTTTTGCGTTCATACAGCTCCTTTACTTTGCGGGTAATAAGCGTCCAGTTAAATTCTCGTTTTGCATACTCCTTAGCATCTCGACGCATTTTTAATATCTGTTGAGAATTCTTTAAGAAATAGACCATGCTTTCACTTAACTTTTGCATATTGGCTTTTGGTATATGGAAGCCTGTTACTCCTGATTTAACAACGTCTTTCAGTCCACCCACATGTGTCGCAATTACAGGACAGCCACATGCCTGAGCTTCTGCTGCTACCATACCAAAAGATTCATAGTGTGACGGCATAATCGTAACTAATGCACCTCCATAAAGGCTTTTTAACTGTTTCTCGGTTTTTGGTCCAAGGAATAACACACGATCTTCCATTCCCTTTATTGCTTCTTTTAACTTTTCGTCTTTTGGACTGAAATTCTTCAAATCAACCGATTCTGGACTGCCACCTGCAATAAGCAGCTTCACATTATCTGGTATATCGTTTTTCTTTAACATATGTCTGTATGCATTTAAAAGATCAAAAATTCCTTTTGATGTTTCAAGACGCCCTGCATAAAAATAATATGGAAATGTAAATTGTTGCGTATCTTCTGATGCCGCTAAATAAACCGGTGATACTCCAACCGGCACGACAGATACTTCGCTTACATGTTTTGTGAAAACTTCAATTTGTTTTTTCTCGTTCGGAGTTGTGGCGAGGACAACATCGGCTTTTTGCATAATTATCTTTTCAAAATGCTTGCGCTTTTGATCATTAAAACCTGTACCTTGCTCTTTTGCAATTGCAAGTGAGTGATTTGTGTGGCACCAGTAGAAAGAATATTCTTTTTGAAGATAATATGCGAGCACACCGGACAACCAGTAATGAGTATGAACAACGTCATAGCTACTTATATCTAATGTCTCTGTCATTTCTTCATAAATGCTAGGGAGTAAGGCAAACATCTGTTGCTTATCCACGAAGCCCTTTTGGCCTCCAGCAAATCTGTACACTTTACTACGCTCACCTAACTGCTCAACAGCCGGCTTTTGTTCATTGCTCCAATGAGTAACAATATCTACACTGTACCCAAGCTCGTCAAGCTGCAATGCTAAATGTTTCACATAATTATTCTGTCCGCCTGCCTGTTTACTTCCAAGCGGAATTAAAGGATCGCCATGATCAGAAATAAATAGTATTTTTTGCTTCAAATGAATCGCATCCTTTCGTTCTTAAGCAGCAAATCAGAGCTGTAATACTTACTGCTGTCTTGCTGTTATTCAATGAAATGACGGTTATTTTTCATAAGAATACTGTTTTTAGCTAAGCTAGTTTGTAATTTCTTTAAGCTTCGCTTGATTCCTACTTTTGTACAAAAGTTTCCTAACTCTATCTAGCAAGTACACTAATAGATTATGGTTTTTACCTTTTAAACATCTTTTCCATAACTAAAAAAGCGCTCCTCTACTAATTAGGAACATTTGTAAGAAATTTAGAGTCGCTTATTCTATTCCCTAAATGACATATCATTAAACTAAATATTCAAACAAAAATGTTAAAAACCTAAATATTAACTTAAAATTCTTTTCTCAATAGGTTAAAAAGAACTAATTATTATAGTGACTATTATTTTTGGGTGGAGAATAAAGTTTTTGAATTCAAAAAAGCTATTCTGAGCATTTCGCCTACAGAATAGCCAATTAATTCAAATAATCTCAAGTGTTACCTCTATATTCTTTCTTGTTGCTTTTGAATAAGGACATACTTCATGTGCTTTATGCACAAGCTCTTCTAATTTTTCGCGCTCAATGCCAGTCCCCTTTACCTGTAAAACAACACCAAGCTTAAAACCTTGATCCTGCTCGTCCTTTAACAGACTGACATTAGCTGTCACTTCAGAGGTAAATTTAATACGGGCTTTACTTGCAGTTGATTGGAGAGCACTATCAAAACAAGCGGCATATCCAGCAGCAAATAATTGTTCAGGGTTTGTTGCATTTTCAATCTTCTTCGCACGGGGTGTGCCTGGCATTGCAGTATCGAATTGAACCACCCCATCATCTGATTGTACTTTACCTTCACGACCTCCTGAAGCAGTAGCAATAGCAGTAAATAATTTTTCAGACATTAACACTTCAACACCTCTCAATATTGGTTACAACCTATCTCTACCCTCTTTTTCCTTTTTAATGCATTTATTATTTTTTTATTTAAGTATTATTGAATATGCTGCAAATATTAAAAAATAGAGTGAAATACATAAGGAGCTACAGGGCGAGATAATTAAAAAGAGTAATGACTTAGTTTTGAATACATAAGGAGGGGTATCAACATAGTATTTAGTGGGGAGGGATAGTAAATTATGTTTGGAATATCTGACCTCATTTCACTGATTATTTCTGCGTTTATTATATTACCTGCTGTTGTATTTCTTCGGGAAATGGGCTATATAATTATAAGTTGGCTATTTGGTGTACGCGAGCCAAGAATAACAATCGGGTCTGGACCAAGAATTATTAAACTTGGGATGGTCGATATTCGTAAATACTATCATGTGTATAGCTGGTTTTCGTATGATGAGTTAAAATATGAAAATAAGTTTGCCTATATTTGTATGTATTCAGGGCCTATTTTAATCAATCTCTTCTTTGGTCTTACAATCAATTTTTTAATCGCCAATGGATGGGCTGAAGAATACAAAACATTTTGGGATCGGTTTGTTTTTTATGCTTTTTATTATGTACTATTCGATGCAGTCCCAATGATTACGTTCAACGGAAAGCCCAATAATGGAATGATTATTTATCAAATGATTCGGTATGGGAAACGTATTGATTCAGCTAAAGAGCCCTTCCTCCCAGCGACTTCAGATGTGGAGAAAGAATATCAAGAGTACATGAAGGAATCTGAGGAAATTAAAAAACAACATAAAGAAGAAAAACCATAACTAAACTAATAATAGATGTTATATAAACTAGGTCCATGCAGGCCGTTTGTTATAAATTTTAAATAATCTATAGGAAAAATAGCTTGGTGGGTGCAGCACCGCATTAACCAAGCTCTTTTTTTCTTTTAATTCTATACGCCTCTTTTATTTCCCCAGATTAGGGTATGCAGTTGCGGTAATACCTTCACATTTTTTAATTCTGTATCCATCATAACTTTATGGATTAACCTTTGATAATTTTCCAATAAACGCTTAACCAATTCAGAATTATCCTTTGAATTAATATCATCATTTCCAACCTGAAGATAAAAATTGATACTCGGAAATTGAAGATGTACTTGTTTTGCATAAGCATAATCCTCTTGATTAAAGACCACAATTTTGAGAGAAATATGCTGATTGTTGTTTCTCTCTCTAAGTTTCTCAAAAATATATGAGAGCATAGAAAAGTCGGTCGTCATGCCAGAACTTGGGGGCTTAGGTGAAATGGTTAATTCATCAATTTGATACAACCAGTCTTGCCACTTGCTTCCCTGGGTCTCCACGCCAATCTTTATATGATTCTCTTTTAAAACTCTAACAAGCGATTCCAGATTACGAAGAAGGGCTGGATTTCCCCCTGAAATTGTGACGAATGAAAAGCTGTTGCCTCCAAGGCGTTTTAACTCTGACCAAATCTCTTCTGCTGTCATTTGTACGATAAGATGTTTGCCACTACCATCCCATGTAAATGATGAGTCACACCAGGAACAAGAATAATCACACCCAGCTGTGCGTACAAACATTGTCTTCTGACCTACTACCATTCCTTCCCCTTGAATCGTCGGACCAAAAATCTCTATAACAGGAACTTTATTCAAATTCCATCCACTCCCTTCTCGCTTCAGCATAGCTTGTAGGAGTTTCATATAACTTAATAAATTCTACTCGTGCCCCATTAAATGTTTGTTCATCAAGCAAGGCTTCATTCAATTTTTCAAAGATCCAGACAACAATATTTTCTGCCGTCGTGTTCATCGGTGGTAGAGTCTCGTTTAAATAGTGATGATCTAAATATATCTCTATTTTTTGTTTCCAAATCTCCTTGATGTCACCAAAATCAAGCACGAGACCACGTTCATCTGGATAACCACTTAACCCTAAGACTGCACGATATGTATGACCATGTAGGTTTTTACATTTGCCCTCATAGTTATGTAAATGATGAGCCGCATCAAAGGTAAATTCTTTACTGATGAGAACACGTTTTGAATGATACTTTAATTGATTTCTTTGAATATCTTCATCGACTTTTTGTAGTTTCTCAACAATTCTAAAGTTAGACATTTAATAAGATTCCTCCCTGAAAATTTTCCCGACAACTTTCAAGAGAGGCCTTGTCATTCATCCTATTAAAACATATGTATAAATAAAAAAAAGCCACGTCCTTTATGGACATGGCAAGTTGTCATGTATCCATAGTTTTTTATAGAGGGTATAAGCTATGAACCTCTCCCGTTCAATTCCGGGTATTCTTTTATAAGAATATAATATACAAAGTATTAGAAAATTTCAAATTTATTATTTCACTAAAAATACCCAATGTCATTTTTACTCCATACTTTCTAATAATTTATCGTACTTAAGGTATTAGCTTATCTTTCTGTTATTCCCTTCAAAAGAAACCTATGGGAAAACAAAGCAATTTTTTTGTTGATACTTATTGTAAAACCCAGATGAAAAGTTAATATATTAAAAAAGATAGCCGAGACTATATGGTAAAAGCTATACTTTTTCAATCTTAATATTACTATTTTAAAAAAATATTTTAATAATATCATATGACTTTAATACAATTACTCCTCACTTTACTCGGGTGAAGATATTCTAATTTTAATGCATAAAGTTCTACTTTTTTATTAAATTCCTAGGCAGATAGATTTAACATATTTTTGAAGAAATGATACTAATTATCAATATTTTAAAATATTTAAAATTTTCGATATTCGAATTGATTCCCTTGTGATAAATTGGAAATATCATACTAGACTGAAAAGTATGACAATTAAGAGTGAAGGGGAAATGAGATTTGAATAATTTTAAATTTACGAAGTTCTTTAGTAGTATTCTAGCTATCGTTATGGTGCTGTCTTTATTGATGCCATTCTCGAGTGCAAATGCTGAAGAACTGAAATCATTCAAGCAGAATAGTCAAAGTGAAAGTATGATTCAACTAAAGGCGGCTATTGCTGAACAGCTAAGCTTGTCTAAGGATGGTCCAACTCTTCACGAAAGCTTACAAAGTGTATCTGGCAATCAGGATATTGCAGTCATTGTTCATTTATCTGAAAAGCCTGTTGCACTAGAGCAAGGGATGAGCCAAGTTAAAGGCAAAAAATTCTCCAATGCTAGAGCAAATGAAGTTCGTTCAAATGTAAAAGCTCAGCAAGCAAAAGTAAAAAAAGAGTTAGCTATTAAAAAAGTACAGATGACTCAAGGGTATACGTTTGATACAGTTTTAAACGGTTTTGCAGCAACTATTAAAGCAAATGATCTTCCGAAACTGCTTTCAGTAGACGGAATCACACTAATTGAGCCTGATGCAACGGTTTATGCATCAGAAGATCAAAATATGAAATCATCGGAGCTTATTAAAGAAGAAACATTAGAAGCTTATATGAATACAAGTAATTCCTTCCTTGGCATCGAACAGCTATGGAACGAAGGTATTGAAGGACAAGGAGTTAAAGTAGCAGTACTAGATACGGGTATTGATGCAGATCACCCGGAATTTGCCGGAATTTATAAAGGTGGTAAAAACTTTATTCCCCACTCATCAACTTACAATAAGCCTCGTGCAGATGACGATGCATCGGAAACATTACCTTCAGAGCGCCCAGCTGGGACACCTGAATTTAATGCAAACGGTAGCTCGTTCTATACTTCTCACGGTACACATGTTGCTGGGACAATTGCAGCAATCGGAGCTAACGAATTTGGCATCAAAGGAATTGCTCCAAAAATAGACCTTTATGCTTATCGAGTTCTTGGAGCATATGGTAGTGGCGCTACATCAGGTATTGTTAAAGCTATCGAAACTGCCGTTTTAGAAGAAATGGATATTATCAATCTTTCACTTGGCGGCGGAGCTAACTCTGAAACGGATGCTGGTTCATTTGCAATTAACAACGCAATGATAGCGGGAACAATCGGAGTCATTGCAACAGGTAACTCTGGTCCAAATCGTGGAACAATGGGAACACCAGCAACTGCTCGTCTAGGGATTGCTGTTGGTAACACAACAAATCCAGAAACAATGTATAACGGAGAAGTTAATATTACAGTTGGTGATTACAACTTAACAAAACAGCTTCCATTAATGGGAACAACTTTTGGTAAAGATTTAGCAACACAGCTTCAAGGTGAATTCGACCTAGTTGCGATTCCTGGAAACGGAGAAGTAAAAGATTTTGAAGGAATTGATGTAGCTGGTAAAGTAGCATTAATATCTCGTGGCAATATTGCATTCGTTGATAAAATTGCAAATGCAAAGGCCAATGGTGCAATTGCAACAATTATTCATAACTTTGCCGGTGGATCGAATGCACCGGACATCTCAGGAACTTTCCTTGGTGATTCATTCGAATTCCTACCAACTTTTGATATGTCAGTAACAGATGGTAATGCAATCCGTGCTGCATTAGCAGGCGGAACTGGAAAAGTAAGTTTTGGTAATTTTGCTTCCACAACAACATCTGGAGATGATGTAAACTCTTCAAGTTCACGCGGGCCATCTACACCGAACTTTGACATTAAACCAGATGTAACGGCGCCTGGAACAAATATTATGTCAACAATTCCGATGTACAAAGCAGATTTCCCTGATGCAGATTACGCGGAAGCATATGCTCGTAAAACAGGAACTTCTATGGCAACACCACATATTGCAGGTATTGCTGCATTAATAAAGCAAGCAAATCCTAATTGGAGCGCCTTCGATGTAAAAGTAGCGCTTTCCAATACAGCAAAAGTTTTAGATAAAACAAAATATGATGTGTTTTCTCAAGGTGCGGGACGCGTAAATGCTTATGCAGCGGCTCATCCAGAAATTCTTGCATATGCACTTGATAACGCTATTTTAGATGGCACAGGTGCTGTTGTAGAAAATCTGAAAGGTACTGTTACTTTCGGTCCTCAATCACTGAAAGACGGTAATATTTCTGTAACGAAACAAGTTTTAGTAAAAGATATTAAAGGTAATGGCGGTAATTATAATGTTTCCGTTGATGTAACGAAAACTTTCGGTGATGCAACGATTACAGTAGATCAGCCAACATTTAATTTAGCTGGTGAGCAGCTTTTAAATATTACATTAACCGCTTCACAAGCTGTGGCACCAAATGGCTCTGAAATCTTAGGTTTTATCCACATTAACGGTGGCGCTACAGAAGCTTCATTGCCATTCGCGGCTGACTTCGGCAGTGCAGCAACAACGGAAATTAAAGATTTTAAAATTACGGAAACAGACTTATCGTTTAACGGTGATGGTGTGAAAGACTCAGCAGTACTTTCATTCACATTAACTGGAGATGTAACAACGAACTATATTGAGCTTTGGGATATTATGAATCCTGAAGGCGGAGAATATGGAGACGGGTATATTGGTTATCTTCATTCAGGTACTTCACTTGGAAAAGGTTCATATACACTGAATGTTGGCGGTCAGTATAAACCATGGGGCAGTGCACCTGCAACAACGATTCCAGATGGTCTATATACAATTGATTTCACAGGTCTTGCAGCTACTGGAGTAGTTTCGGATTACGTTGGACCAATTGTCGTGAAAACAACTAAACCGGAAATTACAGGTACAGCAGCTGAAGGTATCGTTACTGGACAAGTAACAGATAAGTATATTGACTATAATGAAGAGTTATATTTATACGGATTAGATTACAACTTAAATGATAAATTAAAAGCTTCATATGTTGCGACTGTAAATGGTGAAGTACAAGCTCCGGTTTCTTTCGACTTAAATCAGGACGGTAGCTTCACATTCCCGGTAACAGCAGAAACGAACGCTGTAACAGTGGTAATTAATGATGCTGCAGGAAATGTTGGCGAAGCGATTATCTTTGAAAATGAAATCGTTGAACCGGTAAAAACACTTTCTGTTAACCCTACTCAACTAAGCTTAACAGCTGGCGAAACGGCACAGCTTACAGTAACAGAAACATCAACACCTGCTGCAGGTGATGCAACAGAAGAAGATGTAACCTCAAAAGCTACTTATGTTGTTGCAGATGAAAATGTAGCAACAGTAGTTAATGGAGTAGTAACTGCAGTAGGAGAAGGTACGACAACAATTACTGCTTCATACGGTGAAAATGAAGTAACTGTAAATGTTACAGTTACAGCACCAGTTGTGGAGGTACCAGTCGTAACACTGGAAATTGACCAAACTCACGTTGAAACGAGCATCGGTAAAGAAGTGAACGTTACGATTACTGAAGTAACTACTTTAAACGGTGAAACGACAGAAAAAGATGTTACAAAGCTAGCGAATTACAAAGTTCAAAATGACAAGATTGCTACTGTAAAAGCCGGTACTGTAAAAGGTAAAGGCCAAGGTACTACATCTGTTACAGTAACTTATGGTGAACATACACTGACGTTCGATGTGACTGTTGTTAAGCCTGGCAATGGTAACGGCAACGGCAATGGCAATGGCAACGGCAACGGCAATGGCAACGGCAATGGCAACGGCAATGGCAACGGCAATGGCAATGGCAATGGCAACGGCAATGGCAACGGCAACGGCAATGGCAATGGTCCTAAGCACAATAATGAATTTACCGAGTCTGAGCTATAATTAATTTTAGTTAAACAAAAAGAGAAATTGCACAGTGCAATTTCTCTTTTTTACTTATATATTTATCTTAGACCTACCTTATTACCATTTCTTCTTTCTTATTAAACTCTTCATTTTCCAAGTTTACTTTTTCAGGCTTTACAACGAATATACTAATTAAAGTTGCAAGCGTGAACAAAGCCATAATTACGTATAATACCATGTCATAGGATTGTGTCTTTTCCAGAATAAATGCACTTAGCTGGTTCCCTGACAATCCTGCAAATGCCCAAGCTGATAAGGCTAATCCATGCACAGTTGAAATACTGTCTAAACCAAAACGGTCAGATAACAGTGGCGGTAAAGATGAGAACCCACCACCATAACCTGCATTTACGATACACAGTAAGGCAATAATAAGAATTGCCATAGAATTATTAATCCCATTAAACACAACCGTACATAAAATAATCCCAATGGAAGAAATGAATATAATTTTATAGATGGAGTTACGATCTTTTAAACGGTCACCCCATGAAGAGAAAGCAATTCTTCCACCTGCATTGAAAATAGCTGTTAATGAACTAACTAAACCAATTGCTCCAAATCCAATGAATGCTAAGATACCTTTTTCTTGTGAAATTAATGCTAAGCCGCATGTAATATTGATATAGAACATCAACCAAATACCGATAAACGTTTTATTCGTTAATACTTTTCTATAACTAAAGCTTTGCATTTGTATACTTTCTTCTTCATATCCTGCTGGTTTCTTTAAAATTAAGTGTCCAATAATCATCATTACTAAATAGATTCCTGCCAAAACGTAAAACATTGTATAGATATTTGTTGGATTTACTAAAATCCCCTCATTGTTTCTTTCACCAAGTAACCTTTCCATTAACGGACTAGCAATGACCTTTGCTAAACCAAAACCGGCAACAGCAAGACCAGTCGCCAATCCTTTTTGCTCTTTAAACCAAAGCATCAGGGTTTTTACTGGTGTTAAATAGCCTATTCCAAGTCCAATCCCCATAACAAATCCATAAGAAATATAAATACCAATTAATGACTTTTGATAAATAAAAAAACCTGTTGCAGCCATCCCAACGACAAAAAATGTGGCCGCAAGCAATGACGACTTATGAATATCTCTTTCAACAAATTTTCCTCCAAAGGCCGCAGACATTCCCAAAACAAAAATGGCTATGCTGAATGCCCATTCCACTTCACCAACAGAATTTCCAATGTAAGAGGCAATATCTGCCTTGAACAATGACCAGCAGTATACCGTACCAATACTACAGTGAATCAATAAAGCTGGAATTACAGCACGCATCCACTTATTTTCAAACTTCTCCACAATAAAAACTCCTTCATTATCCCAACAACCTAAAAACACGAACATTAAAAACTAAATTATATTATACATTCGTGTTTCGTTTAAAAATATCGTTATAATAATTAGTTTTTAGGATAAATGTTATTTAATTACGAAAATTAATAAAATGATTATATAACATCTTTACACATAAATGAATAGTAATTGTTATATTAAAAACATTTTTTCTAAGAAAATTTAGAAAAGTCACTTTAAATACTCTTTTTTATTCGCAATAAAAAACAGCCTAATTATATTAATTAGACTGTTAAGAAGTGTTTTAAGAAGTTCCATTATTTGAAGTACCACTTTAATTAAACGTTATTTTCACAGTATAGCCTAGGTTGCTAAAGAAACCCTTGAGAACTTTCTCCGCACTTTTTTCTGCTGATTCTAATAAGCCTATTTCAATAGCCTTATCTTTAATCTCCTTCTGCGCTATTGCTGCAAGGTCAAATCCTTCATTCCATTTTACTTCTCCACGAAATAGTCCTTCGTCAGAGAAAGTTTTAACTTGATCCATCTGGATTGCTGGATCATGTATAAGCGTTGCCCGTGGCAGAACGATTTCTAACTCTTTTTTATCATCATTCACCTTTATATCGTCTGAAGTTATACCTTTAAGATCCACTCCTGCAATGACTGTAGCAGGAACAATTAATAACAGCTCTCTCTTTGTACCTGGCAAATTGATAGCAATGTTATTTCCGAAGAGCTTATTATCCTCTTCCTCAATAGTTACTGTTACATGAGCTTCAGCAGTTGCAAGCGTTGCTAATTCCTGGACTTGTTCTATAAACACTGTACTTTCATTTTTAAATGTACTTCCAAAAAACAACCAAGTACTTCCAAACGTGAGGGCTATGAGTAGCAATGCAATCAAGAACAACTTTAATCCCCAAAATTTAAATAGGATCTTAAATAATGTTCCTGAAATATTGGTGTTTCCTCTATTTTGCCCTACAACGGCAGTAGCTGCACTTTCTTCATCGCCCTTTTTTAGTTCCTCTAATACTCGCTCAATTTGTATTAATGCTTCATCTTTTTTACTCATAGCATTTCCCCCTACTCTTTTACCCTAATGATGTATGTATAGTAATCTCATATTTTTAAGGTAGGTGAATTTTATGAGTTTAGCAAGTTATATCCATAAAATCCATTCAAATCCTATAAAGGCTGAAAAACATAGGCTTATACACAGAATACATAATTATTTAAGATTTCACAGATTACTATGCTATATTAAATAAGTAGAAAAATTACTAATAATTGTTGACACTGAAAATGTTAATTTATGATAGCCAAATAAGCATTATTGGGTGCCAAACCCATTAGAGTTCTTCAGGAACAAAGAATTCTACCGCAGCATCTCCTTGTGAGATGCTGCATTTTTTTTTCGCAAGAATTTCTTATAGCTATCAATAAAGTAGGTTAATGACATACATATTCCCGGGTGCTAATCTCCAAGTTAATCAGTCTATAAAAACGAGGTTAGGAAAAACCAAAAAACACCATTTTTCTCAAAGAGAAAAATGGTGTTTTTTTACTGTCATAAAATTGATTTCCATTCCAGAGACGCTTTTCACGGGTGTGGCCTAAGCCTGTAATCTCAGGCCTCACGGTATTCCCGTAGGAGTCCCCCTTCATTCCAATCAATTTCATAAGATATCAGTTTCTTATTAAGAGATTTCGACTATTCTAATGGAATTTCCACTTCTGTCCTAGCCTCATTTTGAAATTCTAGCAATTCTGTACAAAAGGTGATGAACTGCCCCCCTCTGATTTTATTGATCTTTCGATGAGCCATCGTTTAAATAAACTTCACCATCTTTATAAGTCATTTGTTCAGGATAACGTAGGTTTATAACTGCATCCTGAAGTTCTTGTGAAGGTGGACGGGTTGAAAGTGACACAATGATATTAGTAGCGAAAGCAGCTATTGCCCCGAAAATACCAGCACCTGTATCGATAATTCCTAATATCGTAAATCCACCATACTTCGCACTAAAAATGTAAACAAGTGTCACAGTTAAACCGACAAGCATACCAGCCATAGTTCCTTTTGCATTCGCTCGTTTCCACCAGACGCCCAATACAAGTGCAGGGAAGAAAGTACCTGTAGCAAGCGCAAATGCCCATGCGACAATTTGTGTAATGGCACCAGGTGGGTTCAATGCAATAATTCCAGCTAGTAATGTTGCAACGACAATTGAAATACGACCTACAAGTAGACGTTTTTGTTCAGAGGCTTGAGGATTGATGATCCGATAATAAATATCATGTGCAAACGACGAGGAAATTGAGATCATCAAGCCACCAGCAGTAGATAACGCAGCCGCCATTGCACCTGCAGCCACTAATCCAATAACAAATACACCTAGATTTGCGATTTCAGGAGTAGCCATTACGACAATATCATTAGCGATTTTAAGTTCAAGCCACTGAAGAATGCCATCACCATTCGTATCGACTATCCCTAATTTTCCTGTATCAATCCATGATTGAGTCCAGGCCGGTAACTCCGCAATCTTTTTACCAGCGATTTCCGTCATTAAAATGAAACGGGCAAAGGCTGCATAAGCTGGTGCACTAAAATATAAAAGTCCGATAAACACTAGTGCCCATGCACCTGACCAACGCGCTGCCTTCATAGTCCCTACCGTATAAAAACGGACAATAACATGGGGAAGTCCGGCTGTACCACACATTAATGTAAACATGAGCGCTAAAAATTGCCACTTGGTTCCATTTGTAAATGGCGCAAAGTATTCTGAGATTCCGAGCTCTCGGTCAAGTTCGCCCATTTTTGTTACAATTTCACCATAGGAAATCCACGGTAAAGGATTACTCGTTAATTGTAATGACATAAAAATAACTGGTACTAAGTAAGCAATAATTAAAATAATGTATTGTGCTACTTGTGTCCAAGTAATACCTTTCATCCCACCAAATGCTGCATAAAACGCAATTAACACAACGCCAATCATTGTTCCTATTTTTGCATCAATTTCAAAAAGGCGTCCGATTACTACACCAGAACCTGATAGCTGTCCAATGGAATACGTGAAGCTTATTATTATTGTACATATAGCCGCTATTATTAGTGCTGCCTTACTATTAAATCGGTCTCCAATAAATTCAGGTACAGTAAAGCGCCCGAATTTACGAAGCTGTGGTGCAAGTAATATCGTTAAAAATAAATACCCACCAGTCCATCCCATAATATAAGCTAATCCATCATAGCCAAGTAGCATGATCGTACCGGCCATTCCGATAAAGGACGCGGCACTCATCCAGTCTGCTCCGATTGCCATCCCATTAAAAATAGGAGGAACTCCACGGCCAGCAACATAGAAATCAGATGTTTGCTTTGCAGTATTAAATACTGCTATCCAAATATATAAAGCGAATGTACTTAATATAATCACCAGTGACACTAAAAATTGACTATCCATTATTCAGCCCCCTTCCATTAGTGATCTATCATATTTTTTGCGCCTATTTCTTTATTGCGTTCATCATCAATCCCATACTTTTTATCAATTTTGTCACCGACAATCGCATTTACAAACAGTAAAACAATGAAGGTAAACAATGCTCCAATTGCTCCCATAAAATAGTGGAATGGGAATCCTAAAAATTGAATTTCAGTCAATGAGTCTGCAAACGCTACCACGACATAAGACACAAGAAACCAAATAGCAAAATAAACTAGCATGTACCTATTTTTCTCACGGAAATAAGCATCAGCAACTTTTTGATCAACCTTTTTCATTCGGACCACCTTTCTTCATAAATTTATTTCAGATCAAAAATGAATTGAAGCGTTTCCATTAAAGGAAGCGGGACCAACAGTACTTTGACTATCATTAAAATAACTAGTGCAGCTACAGGAAAGCTAAGTGCAATAAAACGTTTTTTTATTAGTGCATAGGTAAGGCAGCAAATAGTAAATAAAATAAAAAACAGCAGCAACTAAACACCTCCTATAATCTCAACGTTTTCTAATATATGTTGGAAATGATCCGGATAAAACGAATATGAAGTAAAAAACTCCTAGACAATTGGCTCAAAAAAAAATAAAAAGATTACTTAAGACAAGTAACTAAGTAACTATTGACAATATGAAAACCACCTGAAACGATGACAAATCAACGTCTTAGATGGTTCTTTTAAAAACTACACTTATTTATGATACGGTTCACCTTTCCTAGTTTAAGTGCAATTATTATTTATCCTTAATCCCTCTTATATGCACTAGAAAAAAGAATTAATGCTACCTGGTAAGCTGCCAAGCCAGCCATTCAAGTAGCGTTCTTTGTTGTGTGCATAATTAGTAACTTACAGTTATTTTTTAAATCTAATAACCTTTAAAAATAAAGAATAAAATTAACCGTTCTGAACAAATTAAATTTGACTCTGTCGCTTAGTTTTGACTTATAAAATGGAGGTGAATGATTGATGGCTAAGAAGAGTAAAACAAGTTTTACAAAAAGAAAAAAGCCGAAAAAAGATATTAATCATCGTGAAGAGTATTCCAAAGAGTTTAACCAAGTGATTCATAATAATCCTCCACAAGAAGTGACAAAGCACAGAGGCATATAAGAGAAGCTTTAGTCCGATTCGACTTAGAACTTGGACTAAAGCTTTTCTCACATCGAAAAAAAGGTTTGGGATTCTAATGGACCTGAACTTTCTTAGTTCTCTAGAGGAAACAGGCTGTTTGCATTTTAATGGTCCTACAACAATTTGCTATTTAGGTCACGACTAAGGCAACACCGATATTTTTTTTCAAATAATAAAATGCTTGTCATTTCCTCTCTTATTTCAATAATTTAAATTAACAGAGCTGTTAATTTAAATAAAAAAACCTACGTTTAAGTAACGTAAGTTTGATTAACTATTAATTTTGCTGAATTTTATATTTGAAAATAAAAATCGAAAGACTAAAAAGGACAGCTCCATAAACTACCACAACATATAAATGGGGAAACATTGCGCTAAAGTCTTCTGCTACAATTGATCGAACTAAATCAACAGCGTGGACGAATGGTAGAGCATAAGCGACTTTTTCAAAGGCCCCCCCAATTAACGATACATCGAACCATGCGCCAGATAATAGTGCTGTCAAGTTCGTTAACAAAGCTCCACATAAGCCTACTGCTGCCTTTTCGCTAAATAAGGTGCCGCATAATAGTCCGATTGCTATGAAAATAGTAGATGTAATTAGTAAGGCTATAAATGCAAATACATGGTTGAAAGATAGTTCCAAACCTAAAAAGTAAGCTGTTATAAAACAAGTAATACTTTGAAGCACAACAATTATCCCTAAAGGAAGCGTATAACCAATAATAAAATCACTTGCTCTCATAGGAGTAGTTAGCAATCTTATTAAATAGGAAGTAGAACGGTCTTTCGCTAACGTTTGTGCTGCAAATAAAGCAATAAAAGAAAGGCTAAATACTGCGATGCCAGGTGTTAAATGTTCAATATTAAAAAGTGCTTCTGGAACATTGCGATTAATCGCAGTTAAAAGCAACAGTAAAATGATTGGAAAGGCTATACCAAAAAATAATGAAATCGGGTCGCGTACAATTTCTTTCGTACAACGTCCAGCAAAGACAAGAGCCCTCATTATAATTCGCCTCCTGTTACGAAATGCACAAATGCATCCTCAAAGTTTTCTTTACTTGCTGTTATAATGAGCTCGTCTACTGTACCAAGTGCCTTTATTTCGCCATCCTTCATAATACAAATGCGATCGCACAAGCTTTCTGCTTCTTCTAAATAGTGCGTAGTGAGTACAATTGTAGTCGTCTCTCTCAGTTTATTAATCATTGCCCAAAGTTCACGGCGGCTAATGATATCTAACCCTAAAGTTGGTTCATCTAAAAATAAAATTCGAGGATCTGCAATTAGAGCCATTGCAATGCTTAACTTTCGTTGCCAACCACCGGATAAATTCTTACCACGTTGATGTTCGTAAGGCTGTAGTGAAAACTGGCTAATTAAAGCCTCCGTTTTTTCAATGGACTTCTCCTTTGAAAAACCGTGAATGCGTGCCATTAATAGTAAATTTTCACGTACAGATAAATTTGGTGCAATGGACGTTTCCTGAGGGGAAACAGCGAGTAATTTTCGAATACTTGGTAACTCTTTACTAAGCGAATGCCCAAGGACAAGCGCATCTCCTGTAGACGGTTTTGCTAGGCCACTTAGCATATTTAGAAGTGTCGTTTTACCAGCGCCATTTACACCAAGGAGTCCGAATAGTTCACCTTGGTTAATCGTAAGTGTCATAGGAGAAACGGCAACTTTTTCTTTAAAGCGTTTTGATAAACCTTGAAGTTCAATTGCAGCATTCATTAATTTATTCCTCCTCTTTTTGCTGAGCTTTCACCATATCTAAAAACTGTTGAATCATTTTTTCAGGTGCTAACGCCAACCCACGATCCTCATCTCCTATAATAACGACTGAATCACCTGGGTTAATTTGAAAAATTTCACGGGCTTTTTTCGGAATTACAATTTGGCCGCGTTCCCCTACTGTTGCTGTCCCAAAAAAATGCTGGCCTTTCGGTGGAATATCTACACCCGTTTCTTCTGAGTTATGGTTTACTAATGCATCTAAGGTTACTCCGAAGAAATTGGCAATATTCATACTATGGTGTAAATCTGGTGTCGATTCGCCTTTTTCCCATTTTGCAATTACTTGACGTGAAACATTTATTTCTTGGGCTAATTGCTCTTGAGTTAGATTACGACGTTTTCTCAACGAGCATAAATTCAAATTAATCATACTTTTCATCCTCTCATAATTAATTATAAACACTACTTTAATAGTAAATCTACCAACGGAGCATAACATTAATGTTATCATTCGTAGCGTAATGTGATATGAAAGTAGATGTGATGGATAAATAACATATTCTAACAAATCGCAAAATTTTTAGACATTAGCTCTGTTAAAACTGAATGTTGAAATAAAAAGCGCTAGCCTCCGTTACGGCTAGCTACAACTATTTAATAAGATGAGTAATACTACTACACCTGAAATACTGAATAAACATCATCTCAGATGGCCATTTTATAGATCCATACTTACTTAAAGCACAACCTTTGTTTCGTTAATCGCCAATGTATTACCTTTGAAATTTTTACTTTGCGAAGGTGGATTTTTCTAATTTTTAGAGGTGGAAATTTTTGATGAAAAAAAGCCATCAAAACATTCATTTTTCAATGCTTTGATGACTTTCTTAAAAACTGCACTTATTTATGGTACGGTTCACCCTTAATAATTCTGAAACTTCGATAAATCTGTTCTACTAATACTAGCTTCATCAATTGATGAGGTAACGTCATCTTTCCAAAGCACAACTTTTCATCCGCCCGTTTCAGTACATCGGAGTGAAGTCCTAACGATCCTCCAATGACAAAAGCCACTTTACTTTTTCCATATGTCATGAGGGATTCTAAATCCGCGGCCATTTCTTCACTAGTTTTCATTTTGCCATCTAAAGCGAGCGCAATAACATATGTCCCCTCATTAATTTTCGCAAGGATGCGCTCACCTTCTTTACGTTTGACGATTTCCATATCAGCTTCGCTCAACTGTTCTGGTGCCTTTTCATCTGGTACCTCTACTAAGTCCACCTTTGCATATCCGCCTAAGCGCTTTACATATTCTTCGATACCCATCTTCAAATACTTTTCTTTTAATTTACCAACTGAAATGATTGTTATATTCACAGCTTATCCACCTTTACACTCCATTTACAAACAAGTTATCCACAAAAGTTATGCACATATCCACAACAAAAACCTATATATTGTGTAAAGTTATTTACTTGATACTATATATGTTGCTTGCTCTTCACAATAAGAACAAGTTGTTGATAACTTTTCATCTTCTGTTAAAAAATCCATCGTTGGAAATTGTTCGGTCTCTGCTACAAGCATATCTAAAGCGTGATCTATATGGGTTTCACAGCTAAATTTTTTCATATTCAATCCTTCTTTCTTTTCTGAAATTTCTAGAAACTTATTCACAATTTTTAAATGTTATCCACAATCCATTGTAACAAACAAAAATTGGGTAGAAAAGAAAAGCCTTTTCTTCTCTACCCATTGTGTATAAAATAATTCTAATTTTTAGTTATCCACAATTTATAATTGTGCATTTTCTACCAATTCTAATTGTGCTTCAACAATTTTTCCTTCACGGTACACTTTAATCTGCAATGTATCCCCAATTGTTTTCTCGTTATATAAGTGCTTTCGCAGCTCAATTGAATTTTCAATTGTTTGTCCATCCATCTCAACTATGACATCATATTGCTGTAAGCCCGCTTTATCCGCAGCAGAACCGCGCACAACTTGTGAAATGACAACCCCATTCTTCACTTCTTCTGGCAATTGTAATGTTTGTTGCTGATAATAAGCAGGTACTTCAGTTAAATCTACCAATGAAATACCCATAGTCGGGCGTTGAACTTCCCCGTGCTTCTCTAATTGTTCGATAATAGGTAGTGCCGAATTAATCGGAATTGCGAACCCTAAACCTTCTACAGAAGATTGTGCAATTTTCATCGAATTTATTCCTATTAAATCTCCCGCGATATTAATTAGAGCACCGCCGGAGTTACCTTGGTTAATCGCTGCATCTGTTTGTAAAACTTCAGTAGACCAGTCTTCTACACCATCTTCATTTAGATCGACTGGTACAGAACGATCCTTCCCTGAAATAACACCTGTTGTTACCGAGCCATAAAATTCTAAGCCTAATGGATTTCCGATTGCAATAACTGTCTCACCTTGTTTTAATACATCGGAATCACCAAATTGCGCCACTGTTTCAATTCCTTCACTCGGAATAGAAATAATCGCCAGGTCTGTCCAAATGTCCGCCCCTACAAGCTGAGCTTCAACTTTTTCGCCATCTTCCAATGTTACTTCAATTTGCTCTGCACCATCTACAACATGGTGATTCGTAACAATAAATGCAAATTTCTCTTCTACTTTATAAACAACTCCTGAACCACTACCCACAGCTTGAGCTGTGCCGGTGCTTTGGTTCCAGAAGTTTGGTGCAACTTTTTGGATATTTGTTATCCCTACTACAGCACTCGATACTTTTTCAACTGCATTTGTAACATCGGTCGTTACTTCAGTTGCAGTTTGATTAATTGTTGAACCGGATGATTCATTTGAAATGGAGTTTATTTCATTTGAACCTGGCAACTGATTAGCAAGAGAAGGTAAGAGGAGCCATAATAATAAAGCACCGACAACAACACCGCTCAGTCCCGATATAAAGTAGCCAAATTTACTGCCACTTTTATTTCTTTTATTTTTTAGACGTTGCTGTCTTTCTTCCTCTTCTCTTTTTAAACGAGCTTCAAGCTCTGAAATATGATTATTTTGGACTTCTTTTTTTTCATCGTCAGGAAAATATCCCATCGTATTCATCCTTTCATTACTTTTCTTACTCATAGCATACACATTTAACATTAAAATTAGATGAAAATTGCATAAAACCTCCTTAAAAAATTGCAAAGTTCCATTAAAAAAAGGTGTGCTGAAAGTATTCACTTTCAACACACCTCTTTACTCATATTTATACCATCACAAGCTTGGTAGGTTCATTTGCATCAGTATCATGTAAGTGCAAATATTCTCCCGTTATAATGCCACAAGACTGTAATGTTTGTTCGACACTCATACGAGCTAAATCTTTCATATTATTGTCTTTACTTAAGTGGGCTAAATAAATCTGAGTCTGTTTTTCCGCAACAACATCTGCCATTGCTACAGCAGCATCCTCATTCGAAACGTGACCGACATCAGATAAGATACGTCGTTTAATGTTCCAAGGGTATTTACCCATTTGCAGCATACTCACGTCATGATTACTTTCAAATACATAGGCATCTGCTGCTGCAATATATCCTTTCATACGGTCACTTACATAGCCCGTATCAGTAATGACAACAAGTTTACGGCCATTATCATGGAATGTATAGAACATTGGATCCGCAGCATCATGTGACACGGCAAACGATTGAATATCAAGACTGCCAAAAGTTTTTACTGTTTCCATATCAAAATCGAAGCATAAATCTGTTGGAATTGTACCAACTAAACCATCCATTGCAGTCCATGTTTTTGCATTAGCATATACCGGTATATTGTATTTACGTGCAATGACTCCAAGACCTTTAATATGGTCACTATGCTCATGCGTTACTAAAATACCTGATAAACTTTTCATATCACGATCTATATTAGCAAACAGTTGCTCCATTTTTTTTCCGCTTAAGCCTACATCAATCAAAAATGAATGTTCATCATTTTCTACGTAGACTGCGTTCCCTGTACTGCCACTTGCTAAAACGCTAAATCGCATTGTTAAAACTCCCTACTCTTCCAAATCCTCTGTCTCTTCGACGATTTCGGATAAATCATTTTGTAATTCCACAATCTTTCCTTGTACTGCATTTACAAAATGTATTTCTTCTTGTCCATCTTTTAGCTTCACACGTACTTCCCAAGTAGGCGCAAAAACCTGAGTTTGTGTTAATTGGACAATTGTGGAATAGCCAATATTCATCTCTAAAATTTGAGAATCTGGTTTTAATAAATTTTTATTATCTAAGATCTGCAAAACTTGTATTGCCGTTAGTAAATTTTGTTGTTTATCTAACTTCTCATGTTTTTCCAGCATTGTTTGCTCATACGCATACACACGATTTTCATCATCCCAGTAAATTTTTACATAACCACGTACATTGTAATACAGTGTTAAGTTATTTACCTTCTGGAAAAATGTAGCCTCTCTTTTTTCTTCATCAACATTCCATAATACATAGGAGTCGCCTTCTTGTACATTATTGTAAAGAAATTCAAGAAATGGATTCCTGCCACCGTTTTCCTGAAGCTTAACTGGCTTTTCCATCGTCACAATTAGCTTATTTTCATTTTCAATTTGTGTAAATTGATTTGCGGAATACGGTATTTCTGCCGGTGAGAATTTTTTGATTTGCCCAGAATAGTAAGCTGCACTTTCATTGTTATTTGGAAGTGCTATATACGTAATATTATCTTCTTTCAAACGCGCTTCAATTTTTTTCGTCGTTTCTCCTAAAACCTCAATTAGTTGACCTTCGTTATAGCTTTCTAGATATTGCGTATATAAAAAGAGATTCAATATTAAAAACACCCATATAAAAATAGATTTCGTTCTACTCCAATCCATCTATAATCCCCCCTGTACGCTCGGGTGATATGTGTGTCCACTCATTGTTCGAAATGGTAAACCAACTAGGTTCTAAAATGAACGCTTCATCTTGCGCGAAATAATAGCCAACAACAACTTCATCAATATCTTTAAATGAGTCATCCGTATTTCGAATATACTCGATTACTTCCTCACCAGATACCAATTCTTTCTGTTCTCTATAGACTTCGCCTTCTGTTGCGATAGAATAATAAGGACGTCGATAGCGGAAAATGCGATTTTCACCCCATGTTGTTATAATGCGGGTTGGGGTTGTCGTCATATTACTATAAATCGGCAATCCATGTAAAAACAGTTGATATTCCGTTATATGCTTTTCTATATTCATCGAAGAGAATCGATAGTCTCCTGTAAATCCACCATGATCATTTATATAATCAAAGCTATCTTTAAGTAATTTCGATGATGGAATGGGCACAATACTTTCTGCAGGCGGGTACACATAATTAAGAATGCGATTCTTAGTATCCACCGTCATTAATGATGTATCATCTGTATACCTATCCGAATATTCACTTTCAATATTTCGCTGTACAATTTTCGGTTGTGTAAAAACAATTGATTTAAATAAATTTGGGGAAATCTCCTGTATTAAATACGTATAGCGTGTCGATTGAATCGGATTTTTTGAGACATACAATGAGCGTAATGAATCTCGTTCTATTTCTACATATGGACTATAATCTTTAGCAGGCTCAATTACTTCTGTCAAAAACTTGTCTGTATTTACTATATCTGCATATGTTCTATATAATATCCGTTTTTCTGTATTCAAAAAGAGCAGTTGTAACTGATTGTTCGTTTCTAATGTTGACCAGTCCAAAATTAGGCGAGTAAAGCTTGCTCCCGGTATAGCCTTATCATTAAACGATACAACATTTGAAAAAACCTGTAACGGTAACTCCTCATTGAAAAACATCGTGACACGATTATTTGTTCTTATAATTCCATTCATTTTTTCATCAGATAGATTGGTATTAATTAAATCAAGCTCACTCGTTTCCCAAGTTCGTAAATAGCTGTAGAGTTCATTTAAAACACTTGGAGATACCGTACCGAAAAATTCGTCATTTTGCCGGTACAGCAGTCGATAAGGCTTTAATACATCATTCAATTCCTTTTGTTGACCGACCATAACTTCCTCAATCTGTGTTTCTTCTATTAACCCATAGTCGGGCTTGTAGTTCCAAATAAGAAGCGTAAAGATAATACTGAGCAAAACGAGGAATGTTAATAAAATTGATTTTACTTGTTCAACATATTTCATTCC
The DNA here is from genome assembly GCF_014836935.1 of Solibacillus merdavium. Classification (GTDB taxonomy): domain Bacteria; phylum Bacillota; class Bacilli; order Bacillales_A; family Planococcaceae; genus Solibacillus; species Solibacillus ferritrahens. The sequence continues at coordinate 120,007 of NZ_JACSPW010000009.1, forward strand.
CAATCCCCCGCTTCATCCAATTCGTATGGCAAAGTGAAGAATATCGTAGTACCTTGTCCTTCCTCACTTTCTGCCCAAATTTTCCCGCCATGTGCTTCAATCATTTCACGCGCAATTGCAAGTCCTAAACCAGTTCCGCCCATCGATCGTGCACGTGCTCGGTCTACACGATAGAAGCGATCAAAAATCCGTGCTACATTTTCCTTTGGAATTCCCATCCCGTCATCCGAAATCATGACGCGAAGCATATTATCATGTACAGTAAACCCGAAACGGATATAACCACCGTCTGGAGAATATTTCAATGCATTTGAAATAATATTATCGATTACCTGTGTCAGCTTATCGGTATCAATATCTACAAAATAACTTTTCTCTGGAAGTAAACGGATAAACTCTACATTTTGTGACTTCGACATTTCAAAGCGATCAATAATTTGTGTGAAAAACTTATTAAACTCTACAAATCCTAAATTCAATTCATACTCTTGGCTATCCATTTTAGAAAGCTGTAATAAATCATTTACTAAACGAATCATACGCTCAGTTTCTGTTTGTGTAACATTTAAAAACGTTGGGGCAATATTTTCATCACGCCAAGCTCCTTCTGCCAATGCTTCTAAATAGCTTCGCATTGTTGTAAGTGGTGTCCGTAGCTCATGTGATACGTTCGCTACGAATTCCCGCCGTTCCAGATCAATTTTCTCCTGCTCAGTAATATCATGCAATACGGTAATTAAGCCATTCACAAAGCCCGTTTCTTTTTGAATAACAGAGAAGTTGGCTCGTAAAATATACGGTGCATCACTCATGCTAAAATCAAGATTTACAGGCTCTTTCATATGAATTAAATCTTCAAAACTATATTCCTGATCCAATCTTAAAACAGAAGCAATTGGACGGTTTAAAGTAGATTCCCGTGTATCATGAAGTAAATCCAGAGCAGGCTCATTAATTAATATAATTTTCCCTTTGCGATCTGTTGCAATAACCCCATCTGTCATATTACTAAGAACACTTGCCAATTTCCGACGTTCAGCTTCTGTCGTAGACTGTGCTTCTTGTAGGCGATTAGTCAAATGGTTAAAAGCAATCGCTAATTGACCAATCTCATCTGTTCCGTATACACGTACTTTTCGGGAATAATTTCCTTTTGACATCGCTTGCGCCTGTTTTCGCATATCGGAAATGGGTCTTGTAATCGTTCGTGCAACAAGTATTCCTAAAATGATTGTAATAGCCAGAGACATTGCAATACCAGCAGCAAAAATACGGTTTATTTCATTTAGTTGTTCATATACTTTTTCAATATTAGATTCGACATATATAGCACCTCTTACTTCCCCATTTGGTCCCACTGTATCGGTTATGGGGAATGCAAGCAGCCAGACTCGCTGCCCTGTATCACGGTCCAGCGAAATACTATCCCATAACGTTTCGGCGGACATCGCTTTACTTATATTATCTTCATTTGCCCGTTGCCCCACAAGCGCCTGATTATTAGCGTCCGAAATAGCTAGAATACGACTGCGATTATTAACAACAATAATTTTGTTAATATCCTCTGTAGAGACTTCCTGTAAAATCGTTTTTAATCTCAACTCTATTGAAGGTGCCATATCATCCACTTCTTTAATCATTTCTTCGCGGATACTGTAGTGAACAAGCTCAATTCTTTGACGGATGGAATCTTGGAAATTCGTTTTTAAATTCGTCTCAAGCTGCTTAGAAAAATAGATCCCAATAATTTGAAGAGCAATAATTATTAAAAGTACATAGATTAATACAAGCTTTACATGAATCGATTTGAAAAAGCTTACTTTTTGCATGTAGTCTACTCCTGTTCAGGATTTCGTAAGTAATAGCCGACTCCCCGTCTTGTTACAATCCATAATGGATGACTCGGATTATCTTCTATTTTTTCTCTTAGACGGCGAATTGTTACGTCTACTGTACGTACATCACCAAAGTAATCGTAACCCCATACAGTTTGTAGCAAGTGTTCACGCGTCATTACTTGACCGATATGTTTTGCTAAATAGTGCAATAATTCAAATTCACGATGCGTTAGCTCTATTGATTCATCACGCTTTAAAACTAAGTATGCATCAGGCTGAATTGTCAATGAACCTACAACAATATCATTTGATTCAGCTTGCGCTTCCTCTACTTGAGCAGGTACATTTAATCGGCGCATATTTGCCTTCACACGGGCGATTAGCTCCCGCGTACTAAATGGCTTCGTTACATAATCATCTGCTCCCATTTCAAGACCTAACACCTTATCAATCTCCGAGCCTTTTGCCGTTAGCATAATAATAGGAAAATCATATTTTTTACGGACTTCACGACATACTTCCATTCCATCACGCTTTGGAAGCATTATATCCAATAACATTAAATCTGGCTGCTCTTCTTCTACTCTTTGTAGAGCCTCGTCTCCATCGTACGCACAAATTACACGATAGCCTTCTTTAATTAAATTAAACTGCAAAATATCTGCAATTGGTTTCTCATCATCTACAACTAAAATTGTTTTATCAATCATCTATATACCTCTTTCCTAAATAAATTCTATATAAAATGAAAAGTAATGTTTATTTTTACTATCATTACTCTATCACGGTTTGCGATTTGATGCATTATACAGATGTTTTCCATAAATTATTTTCCAGGAAATATTTTTAAATTTTTTCCGTATTTTAGTTCTATTCTCTGAAAGTGCTGTAATAATTGAAAAAAGTGTGCTAAAAGTCAAAGCTTTTAACACACCTCCCTAAATTAATTTAAATATGATAATGGATTTACTTCAGAACCATTTTTATGAATTTCGAAATGCAGATGAGTTCCCGTTGAACGACCTGTGGACCCCATTTGTCCAAGAGCAGATCCTTGTTCTACTACTTGTCCAACTGATACTTCAATACTTGATAAGTGTGCGTATAGTGATTCAAAGCCATTATTATGGTCGATTACAACATAGTTCCCATATGTTGAATGACTTCCAGCTGTTTTAATAACCCCATTATCTGAAGCTTTAATCGTATAATTGGATGGTCGCGCAATATCGATTCCATAATGATAGCGTCCCCAACGATGTCCCATATTACTTGAAACATAACCTCCAACTGCTGGCCAAGCGAAGGTTCCTGTTCCAATAGAAGGAATTACCTTCGTTCCTACGATTACTATACGATTTTCAGGTTCTATTAATACATTTCCCACAGATTGACGTCGCTCTGTTCGGACGCCATTTTCTTCTGTAATTAAATAAGAAACTTCTTTCTTACCTTTTTTGCCTTCTTGCTTAACAATTTTTTCACCTTTTAACATTGTTGGATCTTCTTCAACAACTTTAGCGAAATCAATTTCCTCGATTTTTTTCTTCTCATAAACGGCCTTAACATTAACGAATGGTTTTTCTATCGTAACATTTAGCTCTTGACCAATCTGCAGTAATGTATTTTCTGTAAGAGAAGGGTTTAAAGATAATAATTGTGCTATTGTTAAATCATGTGCAGATGCTATAGAGCCCAACATATCTCCTGGTTTTACTGTATAGGTTTCTTGCTGTACTGAACCTGTTTGTAATAACTGGATCGCCTCTGATACAGAAACAATTTCATCTGGCTTTGCTAAATCTTCCTGTCCTGTAATTGGAGCTGACAGTGCAACATCAATTAGACGGGTTTCATCTTTTTTTAATTCGGGTAAAGAATCACTAGTTGAATTGTTTTTCAATTTATTCAATTGATATTGAGTAATATAGCGAAGCTTTAATCCGTCAATTACAGCTTCAAAATCCGCTTTGTCCTTCAATGAAGCAACGACTGTATCTTCTACTTGTAGGGAATAAACTTGTGCTTGAACTGTCAATGCTTCTTGAAGGTTTTTTATCGTTTCTTCTTCATTTGCATCTACTGTAAATACTTGCTCTGGAATAATCTTAAGTTCGCTACTAGCATCGACCTTTAAATTATCATACTTCTTGCTAGCTTCTAGTTCTTTATTTAGTACAACTTCTTCTACTGTTGCTTCATCTGCAACAGATCCAACATATGTATCAGCTACATAAACGTGGTAAATTTTAGCGAATTGTTCTTTATCTGTTTCATTCGCGAAACCTAGATTGAATGTCACCGTAGAAACGAGTAACGCAAAAATTGCAGTAATTTTTAATTTTCCATTATGACGATTCATTAGACTTTGTTTTAAATTGCCTAAGCCTAACTTGTTTCCTTTTGAACTCATGATAAAGCCCCTTCCAACTATGTCTAATCTATAATATTTAGTGCTTCTATTTATCTTCAAGTGTTAAAACACACTTTGCTACTGTACCATATTTCTCATTCCAAATGAACTACTTCAATATTTTTGTAATGAAATTGTATTATTATCTAAAAAATTGTTACATTCTAATTGATAGAGTGATTGCCTTTAATTGTTCTTGTTTGTATATTTTCTATTTGCCTATTAAATAGAAAAAGAGTATTAAAAGCCTTACGACTTTTAATACCCCCTTTGAAGTTCTTCTACTATTGCCAAATAGCATTTACAATATTCGTTTGTTCACGAGATGGACCAACTGAGAATGTTGTTAATGGGATACCTGTAAGTTCTACAATGCGATTAATATAGTTACGTGCATTTTCCGGCAACTCTTCCATTGTACGAACATTTGTTACATCTTCTGACCATCCAGGTAACTCTTCATACACTGGCTTACATTGTTTAATGATTTCAAGGTTGGCTGGGTACTCAGTAATTTGCTCTCCATTATACTCATACGCTGTGCAAATTTTTACTGTTTCTAATCCTGACAATACATCGATGGAGTTTAATGCCAAGTCAGTTATCCCTGAAACACGGCGCGAATGACGAACTACTACCGCGTCAAACCAGCCAACACGGCGTGGACGACCTGTCGTCGTACCATATTCACGGCCAACTTCACGAATTTGATGACCGATTTCATCGTGAAGCTCTGATGGGAATGGACCATCTCCTACTCGGGATGTATAAGCCTTACATACACCTACAACACGTTCTACTGCAGTGGGACCTACACCTGACCCAATCGCAATACCTCCCGCAACAGGATTTGATGATGTCACAAAAGGATATGTTCCCTGATCGACATCAAGCATAATTCCTTGTGCCCCTTCAAATAACACCTTTCCACCTTCATCAATTACATCATTCAGCACTTTAGAAGTATCTGTTACATATTGGGCTATTTCTTGTCCAAACGCGTAATACTCTTCAAATATATCTTCAAAATTTAAGCCTTCTACTTCATAGAATTTCGTAAATAAGCGGTTTTTTAAATTTAAGTTTTCTCGTAATTTCTTTTCAAAAGTTGGTCTATCCATTAAATCGGCAATACGTATGCCGATTCGGGCTACTTTATCCTGATAGCATGGTCCAATTCCTTTTGCCGTTGTCCCAATTTTCTCATCGCCACGGCTTGCTTCCTCTACGATATCTTGATGAATATGGTATGGCAAAATTACATGCGCACGATTTGAAATTCTCAAATTCGATGTATCAATACCTCTTGCCTGTAAACCTTTTAATTCAGTTACAATGGACTTGGGATTGATAACAACACCATTGCCGATTACCGACAATTTATCAGAATAAAATATCCCAGATGGAATTAGGTGAAGCTTATACGTTTCTTCCCCAATTTTTATTGTATGACCTGCATTATCGCCACCTGCAAAACGAGCTATTGCATCTGCCTTTTTAGAAAGGAAGTCTGTAATTTTACCTTTTCCTTCGTCTCCCCATTGTGTACCTACTACAACTACTGCTGTCATATACGAGCACCTCCGACGAATTGAATCCTTAAGAAGTATAAGTATCCTATTCATTTTAATAAAATTTACTTTTAATTCCTTAATGATGAAGCATGAACATTTTAACAATTCTGAAACACAAAAGTCAATAAAAAACACGAACATACACATGACAAGCATGTTAAACGTTCGTGTTTTAACGGTCATTCCTCACGTGGAGGAGGGGTAAACTCTAAATTTAAAAATTTATTGTATTCTTTACGGAATGCTAAACTCACTGTACCTGTTGGACCATTACGTTGCTTCGCGATAATGATTTCGATAATATCTTTACTTTCGGATTCTTTATCGTAATAATCATCACGGTATAAAAACGCAACAATATCCGCATCTTGCTCAATGGAACCTGATTCACGCAAGTCACTCATCATAGGACGCTTATCCTGACGTTGCTCTACACCACGTGATAGCTGTGATAGGGCAATAACCGGTACTTTTAATTCCCGGGCTAATCCTTTTAATGAACGAGAAATTTCCGATACTTCTTGCTGACGGTTTTCGCCCGGTTTACCGCTACCTAAAATTAGTTGTAAGTAATCAATTAAAATCATGCCTAAACCGTTTTCTTTTGCCAATCGTCGGCACTTGGCACGAATATCCGCCATACGAACACCTGGTGAATCATCAATATAAATTCCCGAATTCGATAAACTTCCCATCGCCATCGTCAGCTTGCCCCAGTCCTCATTTTGTAAATCCCCTGTACGAAGGCGTTGTGCATCGATATTGCCTTCTGCACATAACATACGCATGACAAGTTGGTCGGCACCCATCTCTAGAGAGAAAATCGCGACATTTTCACGCGCCTTTACCGCAACACTTTGTGCTACATTCAGTGCAAAGGCTGTTTTACCTACCGAAGGACGGGCAGCCACGATAATTAAATCATTGCGTTGGAAACCAGCTGTCATTTTATCTAAGTCACGGAAACCGGTTGGAATACCTGTCACGTCTCCGGCACGTGATTGGAGCTGTTCAATATTATCGAAGGTCTGAACTAATACATCTTTAACATGCTTAAAGTCGCCCGCATTTTTCCTGTTTGAAACTTCAAGCATTTTTTTCTCAGCTTCAGCTAAGAGCACTTCTACTTCATCTTCACGCGTATATCCATCATCCGCAATCTTAGAAGCGACGCGGATAAGGCGACGTAAAATCGCCTTTTCTTCTACAATCTTTGCGTAATGTGCAATATTGGCAGCAGTCGGTACTGCATTTGCCAGCTCCGTAATATAGCTTAAGCCACCGATATCCTCTAGCTCTTTTTTCGCTGATAATTCTTCTGTAACAGTTACAACATCAATCGCTTTCCCCTGATCGCTTAAATTCAGCATCGTTTGGAAAATCTTTTGGTGTGCAATATGATAGAAATCATCTGCAATAACAATTTCAGATGCTGTTATTAGAGCTTGCGGTTCAAGGAAAACTGCGCCAATAACCGATTGTTCGGCTTCATTATTATGCGGCGGAACGCGGTCCATCATGGATTCGTTCATTGTTGTCGCTCCTTATTCTTCAATTACATGTACTTTTAGCGTTGCCTTTACATCATGATGTAACTTAACAGGAACATTTGAAAAGCCTAATGAACGGATTCCATCATTGCAATCCATTTTACGCTTATCTACTTTAAATCCATGCTTTTTTTGTAATGCATCTGCTATTTGCTTTGTAGAAACTGAACCAAATAAACGTCCACCTTCACCTGATTTTGCCTTTACTTCTACTGTAATAGCCTCTAACTGTTCTTTTAAATCTTTCGCTGCTTGTAGTTCCGCAGCTGCATTTTTTTCTTCTAAACGCTTTTGACCTTGAATTTCGCTCAATGCTTGATTATTTGCTTCTTTGGCATAGCCATTTTTAATTAAAAAGTTACGTGCATAGCCTTCAGCAACTTCTTTAATTTCACCTTTTTTTCCTTTACCTTTTACATCTTTTAAAAATACTACTTTCATGATTCCTTGCTCCCTTCGACTATTTCGCTAATAGCTTTATATAAATGATTTTTTACTTCTTCAATAGATTCTGCTTTCATCTGTGTTGCAGCATTAGTTAAGTGCCCGCCACCGCCAAGCTTTTCCATGACAAGCTGTACATTGATTTCTCCTAAAGAACGTGCACTAATGCCAATTAGTCCATCATTGCGATGTGCAATAACAAAAGAGGCACCAACATCTTTCATCGTTAGTAAAATATCCGCAGTTTGTGCGATTAATACTGAATCATATACTTTAGTATCTTCACCCTGCGCAACTGCAATTCCTGTATAAGGAAATTGAACCGTCTGTATAATTTTTGATCGCTCGACGTATATTCCCACATCTTCTTTCAGCAATCGTTGAATTAAAATCGTATCTGCTCCAAATGTACGCAAATATGAAGCTGCTTCAAATGTACGTGCACCTGTTCTAAGTGTAAAGCTCTTTGTATCCACTATAATACCAGACAACAATGCTGTTGCTTCAAGCGGAAGTAATTTTTCATTTTGTGGTTGATATTCCAATAGCTCTGTAATGAGTTCTGCAGTAGAGGAAGCATATGGCTCCATATACACCAAAGTTGGATTATTAATAAATTCCTCACCACGACGATGATGGTCAATAACAACAACTTTATCCGTTCTACTTAATAATCGACTATCAATTACCATACTAGGCTTATGTGTATCTACAATGACTACAAGAGACTTTGGTGTTATTTTCGATAAAGCCTCATCTGGTGTAATAAAACTATTGTAAAAATCCGTTTTCTGCTCCAATTCGGTCATCAACCGGCCTACACTGCCACGCACTTCATCAAAGTTTACTATTACAAATCCTTCGACCCCATTCATTGCGACCATTTTACGTACACCGACACTAGCCCCTATTGAGTCCATGTCTGGATTTTTATGCCCCATTACAAATACTTGATCACTATCTTGTATTAAATCACTAAGTGCATGCGAGATTACACGGGCACGTACTCTCGTTCGCTTTTCTACAGGGTTTGTTTTTCCCCCATAAAAGCGAATTTTACCATTTGATTGTTTGATTGCAACTTGGTCACCGCCACGCCCTAGCACTAAATCAAGACCTGATTGTGCTAATTGACCAAGCTCCACTAATGATTGAGAGCCTGCTCCAATTCCGATACTTAAAGTTAATGATAGGTTTTTCTGCATCATCGTTCGCTCTCGTATTACATCTAATATTGAAAAACGCTTTTGCTCAAGCTCAGCTAATATCGATTCATTTAATACGGCCATAAAACGATCGGATGCTATTCTTTTTACAAAAATACCGTAATGCGCGGCCCATTCATTTACAATAGAAGTCATCATTGTATTCGTTACGCTTCTCGCTTGGTCATCCATACCTGATGTAAGCTCATCGTAATTATCGATAAATAGTATAGCCAACACTGTACGATCTGCCAAATACTGTTTTTCTATTTGAACTTGCTTTGTAACATCGAAGAAGTAAAATAACTTTTCCTCTTCTTTATAATAAATATGATATTTTCGGTCATGTATTGCAACAACCGTTTCATTCTTCTGTTCTTCATTTATAAGTATAGGTAACTCTTCTGAAATCGTATCCAACTCTACTCCGACTAATGTTTCCTGCTGCAATACCCGCAGCATAAATGGATTTGCCCATGCCACCTTAAAGTCATCATTCAATAATAGAATTCCGAATGGCATTTCCAGAAATGCCTCTTTTCCCACATCATCCAACCGATAGGAAAGTGCTTCTATATGTTGTTCTGTATCTTTGTACGTCAATAATTCAATCTTTAACGTATAGTAAACAACTCCTAAATATACTATTATAAATGCGACCCCAATCCATACATTCCATATCATCATAAGGATAGCTGCCACTACACCTAGTAAAAATAATACTGCTAGTGGATATCGAATTGGTCTTTTACGAAAATTGCCCATTTCAATCAGCTCCTCACTTTTGACTTTTTTCTCGAATGTAATCTCTTGCATTAAAGCCTAAATCAATAATACCAATTAATATAACAAAAGAATAAAGCGGTATAGCCACAATAGTACTTAGTACTTTTATAAACTTAGGATAACCAAATGCATCTATAGCAAAATGGATAAAAGAGATCCCTTGTAACGTAAGCAATATCCATAAAATCATTGAAACATTTAACATGATAATCGCCAATGAAGAATTTGGTTCAGGCTGAACAAATAAATTAATGGATAATGCAATCAGATAATACCATAGGACCGATCTTGGTAAGCGTAACTCACTAAACTTCGCAAACTTCGGTACATCTACTTTCAATCGCTTTAAAATCGGTAAGTTAACAGTAATGATAATGAATGATACAAACAGCATTGCCAACGTAATGGAAGCAGGTAAAGTCATTTCCAACGTATTCAGCATATTGTTCATATTATCCATTACTTCTTTTGGTGTTGCTTGTCCTGTCAGCTTTTCCGTCATTTTTATTGATTCAATATAGCTTGTCTTCATAAGTTCCATCGAATCGCGAATAAAATCCACTTCAAACAAACGCAATGATATGACATATTGAATAGCAAATGTGACGAGTAAGACAATGCTTGTAGATATAAACATAAATACTTTGCTTTTTTTATTGTAAATGGCATCCCCGATTGCCACACCTGCCGCTGCAAAAATTAGTGAAGCGGGTATTAGCAGTAAACCGCCGATAAAAAATGTGACGATTACAGCAATAATTGCAATTAAAAATGATGACCTTCGATCGTAATTCGCACTATACCAAATCATCGGTAAAGGCGCTATGATCGCTGCAATAATATTCGCCATGGGAATATAAAATACGATAGCCATCAGTACTGTAAAAATAGCTATCATCATAGCACCATGTGCTAACTTTCTTGTTTGATTATTTTGCATGGAGAACCTTCCTTATCTGTTGTTGGAAAGACACTATGGTGCATGTAGTTTACAGACCATTGCTACCATCTTTTGCCGATGTTTCGACTTGTCTACTTTCAACTTTTCTCACCTTCCCATTGTACCATTTTTGGATGACCAAACAAACTAACGGTTACGATAAGAGGTACGAATTAACCTATATATTATTGCATTTAGCTTCGCCTCCGTGTAATCGGTGGGCTGAAATACCCCACAATTCAAAGGTACTAATTGAAATTTTGCCTGATTAACCAAGTAGCGAAATGCAAATCAAAATAATAGTATGTCATTTTAATTTTTTTAGTATAACTTAATATGGAGTATTTTTCGTTTGAATAACTAGATTCTAAGTATAAAATGCTATTTTCCTGTCTTTTATGTCCTTTATTTCGTTGACAATTTTTATTGTATAGCATATATTATGTAACCGATAACATATTTCGATTTAGGAGGGCATATTGATGGTTAACATTAAAGATGTGGCAAAGAATGCGAATCTTTCTGTGGCGACAGTATCGCGCTACCTAAACAAAAATGGTTATGTAAGTAAAAAATCATCAGAACGTATTGAACAGGCAATTCGGGAACTGGATTATAAGCCAAGCAGTATTGCACGTTCATTAAGTAAGAAACAATCTAATATAATTGGTCTGATTGTCCCTGATATAAAAAATCCATATTTTCCAGAGTTGGCTCGTGCAGTTGAAGACATGGCCTGGTCTTATGGTTATACGGTTGTTCTTTGTAATTCAGACGAACAAACGGAAAAAGAATTGTTATATATAGAACGCTTATCACAAACATATGTAGCAGGTTTAATTGTGACTACAAGCTTAATGGACCCCTCTGTTTATATGTCCATCAATACTCCAATCGTTGCACTTGATCGAATAATTGATGTGGCAATACCAACTGTGGCGACTGATAACCGAAAAGGAGCCAAGCTTGGGACCAAGTATTTGCTCACAAATGGCGCGGAAAATTTATTATGTATACGTGGGCCACAAGGTTTAAAAACCGCAGATGATCGCCTTACAGGATTTCTTGAAGCCACTGATGAACAAGGGCTAGATCCAATTGTTGTAACAACATCATTTGATTTCAAAGATGCTGCTAAGGTGATTGAACAGACCTTAATGTTACACCCTCAAGTTGACGGTATTTTTGCAAGCAGCGATACATTAGCCATTGCTGCTCTTCATATTGCACACAAACTTGAAAAGCGCGTACCGGAAGAACTACAAATCGTAGGCTTTGATGGAATTGCGCTCGGTGAAATGGTATCACCGGCATTAACAACGGTCGGTCAAGACTTATATAAAATGGGTGCTGCTGCTGCAACCATGTTAATTGAGCAAATTGAAGGCAAAGAAATAAAACAAACAGTATTAAATTTAGATGCACAATTAATTGTACGTGGTACGACGAGAAAGGAAGCTGCAAAATGATTACGGTAATAGGAAGTATCAATATGGACTTAGTTGTTCAAATGGATGTATTTCCAAAACAAGGAGAGACCGTTTTAGGTAACCTATTTACAACGGTTCCAGGCGGTAAAGGAGCAAACCAGGCAGTAGCTGCTGCGCGCTTAGGCAGTCAAGTTAAAATGTTAGGTGCTGTTGGCTCAGATAGTTTCGGTACAGAACTTCGTGCGAATCTAAATGAAGAAAATATAAACACTAGCTTAGTTATGAATACGAATGGAGCAACAGGCATCGCGAATATTTTGCTTCATGAATCAGACAATCGTATTATCGTTGTACCAGGTGCCAATTCTAAAGTAACTCCAGAAGTGATTGCTTCTGCAAAAACTATTATTGAAAACAGTCAGTTAGTTGTAATGCAGCTTGAAATTCCAGTGGAAACGATTGAATACAGCTTGAAATTATGTAAAGAACTTCAAGTGCCAGTATTATTTAACCCTGCTCCAGCAGCAAACTTCAATATTAAATGGATGCCGTATATAGATTACTTAACACCGAATGAAACCGAGTGTGAACTATTATTTGGAAACGATATAGAAGCAGCACTAGAGAAATACCCGAATCAATTAATTGTGACATTAGGCGATAATGGTGCGCGCTACTTTGATGGAGAAAGACATGTACATGTAAAAGGATATAAAACGACAGCTGTTGATACAACAGGTGCTGGTGATACATTTAACGGTGCATTCGCGCATGCTGTTACAAATGGGCAATCGATTGAAGAAGCAGTATCTTTCGCAAATATTGCAGCCTCATTATCCGTTGAAAAATTTGGCGCTCAAGGTGGTATGCCAAAATTAGAGGAAGTGATTGCTCGAAAGGAAGGCAAAAAATGAAAAAACAAGGCATTTTAAATCGTGAATTAGCAGGTATATTTGCACGCTTAGGTCATACAGATAAAATTGTCATTGCAGATTGCGGCTTACCAATTCCAGAAGGTGTCACATGTATAGATTTAGCTTACAAACTAGGGGAACCCGAATTTACGGCTGTTTTAGAAGCTGTTTTAGAGGATTTAGAGGTAGAACATAGTTACTTAGCTGAAGAAATAAAAGCTGCAAACGAAACAATTCATTCATTTATTTTGAAAAATGTGGAACCGGTTACATATTTATCACATGAACAATTCAAACAGATGTCGAGCGAAGCAAAGGTCATTATTCGTACAGGTGAAATGACGCCATACGCTAACATCATGCTACAAAGTGGCGTAATTTTCTAAGGTAGGTGACGGAATATGATTGAAATGAAGGGCATAAAAAAAGCTTTCAACAGGAACGTCGTATTAAACAATGTTGAATTCACGCTTTTAGATGGTGAGATTCACGCGTTAATGGGTGAAAATGGTGCCGGTAAATCTACAATGATGAAGATTTTGGCTGGCATCTACTCACGTGATGAGGGTGATGTGTTAGTAGACGGGCAGTCCTATACCTTTACTTCTGCAAAGGATGCGGAAAGCTTAGGTATTCACGTGATTCACCAAGAATTAAATATTCTACCCCATCTATCTGTTGCGGAAAACTTATTTCTAGGAAAAGAGAAAACAATAGGTCGTACAGGATTCCTACGTACTCGTGAAATGAATAAAGAAGCACAGACACTGTTAGCAAAGCTCGGCTTACATATTGATGTGCGTCAGCCTGCTGGTTCCTTATCAGTCGGAAAACAACAATTAATTGAAATTGCCAAGGCTATTAATTCAGAAGCGAAATATATCGTAATGGATGAACCGACAGCTGCTTTAACAGACCGTGAAATTGAAACACTTTTTGATACGATTCGTGAACTAAAAGCGAAAGGGCTTTCCTTTGTTTATATTTCTCATCGTATGGAAGAAATTTTTGCAATTTGTGATCGTATTACGATTTTGCGTGACGGTGAATATGTTGGTGTCCGTGAAATTTCAAAAACATCCTTTGATGAAATTGTAAAAATGATGGTCGGTCGCGAGCTAGGTGAACGTTACCCAAGTCGTGATGCAAAAATCGGTGAGGTTGCTTTAGAAGTAAAAGGGCTAACATGTCCTGCGGTATGCAAAGATATTAATTTCCAGATTCGTAAAGGGGAAATCTTAGCATTTGCAGGTTTAATGGGAGCAGGCCGTACAGAAGTGGCACAAGCAATTTTCGGTAACCTTAAAAAGTCCAAAGGTGATATTTTCATCCACGGGGAAAAGGTGACGATCAAAAGCCCAATTCAAGCAATGAAATACGGAATCGGATTTGTAACGGAAGACCGTAAAACAGAGGGGCTCGTATTAGATTTTTCAATTAAAGAAAATATGTTTTTAACAAATTTGAAATCAATTGCAAAGGGTAGCTTTATTCAAGCACAACAAGAGCAATTACAGGCTACAAAATATATTGAACAGCTGAATATTCGCTGCAGTGACGCGACACAGTCTGTCGGCTCATTGAGTGGTGGAAATCAGCAAAAAGTTGTCATCGCGAAGTGGTTAAGTACAAAACCGGATATTTTAATCTTAGATGAACCTACTCGCGGTGTTGATATCGGCGCTAAAAAGGAAATATATTCTATTATGAATAAATTGGCTGAGGAAGGTGTAGCCATTTTAATGATTTCATCAGAGCTTCCGGAAGTTTTAGGAATGGCGGATCGTGTAATAGTCATGCATGAAGGTCGTCAAACAGCTATTTTAGATAACGTTGATTTAACACAAGAAACAATTATGAATTACGCAACAGGAGGAGAAGAAGTTGTTAAAAACTAGCTCAAAAGAAATGTTAGGAAAGCTAGGTCCTCTTTTAGGATTATTTTTAATTGTAATTGTCATTACGATTTTAAATCCAAGCTTTATGACAACAGATAATATTTTAAATATTTTACGTCAAGTATCGATTAGCGCGCTTATTGCATTTGGTATGACTTTTGTTATTTTAACTGGCGGCATCGATTTATCGGTCGGCTCGACATTAGCCCTTACAGGTGCAGTAGCTGCCACAATGCTCGCTTCAGGAATAGATCCTGTGTTAACGATTCTCGCTGCCTTATTGTTAGGGGCTATTCTTGGTGCTGTAAATGGTATCATTATTGCAAAAGGAAAAGTCGCACCATTCATCGCAACATTGGCAACAATGACGATTTATCGTGGATTAACGCTAGTGTATACGGATGGTCGTCCTGTTTCAGACTTAGGAAATGAAATTACATTCCAAATGTTAGGTAAAGGATATTTCTTCGGTATTCCGGTTCCAGTATGTACAATGATTCTAGCTTTCATTGTGTTATATGTAATTATGCATAAAACAACATTCGGTCGCCGTGTTTATGCAGTAGGCGGCAATGAAGCGGCTTCTAAATTGTCAGGAATCAATGTGGATCGTGTAAAAATTGCAGTATACTCGTTAACTGGTATGTTAGCTGCTTTATCAGCACTGATATTAACATCTCGTCTAAACTCTGCACAGCCAACAGCTGGGACATCTTATGAATTGGATGCAATCGCAGCAGTTGTTTTAGGAGGAACAAGTTTAACAGGCGGTAAAGGTTGGATTTTCGGTACATTAGTAGGTGCCTTAATTATTGGAGTGTTGAATAACGGTTTAAACTTAATCGGCGTTTCTTCATTCTTCCAGCAAGTTGTAAAAGGGATTGTTATTTTAATAGCGGTGCTAATTGACCGTAAAAAAACAGCGTAGAAGGAGGTCAATAGCGTGAAGAAACAATTAATATTATTAATGGCACTTTTGGCCACTGTAATGCTATCGGCTTGTTCAGTAAAACCTGGCTTTTCTTTGGAACCTTCTTTCGGAACATCTGCTACATCTACAGAAAGCAACAAGGATACATTGACAATCGGTTTATCTATTTCAACTTTAAATAATCCATTCTTCGTGACGTTAAGCGAACATGCAGAAGCAAAAGCAAAAGAACTTGGTGTGAAAACAACGGTTGTAGATGCGCAAGATAATGCGTCAAAGCAAGCTTCCGATATTGAAGATTTAATTCAACAAAACGTTGATTTAATTATTATTAATCCAGTAGATTCTGTTGCTGTTGCCACTGCTGTTGAATCTGCAAATGCTTTAAATATTCCTGTCATTACGGTAGACCGCTCCTCTGAAGGGGGCGAAGTCGTATCACATATCGCCTCTGATAACATAGCTGGCGGAAAGCTAGCAGGAGAATATATTATAGAGTTAGTTGGTGAAGGTGCCAAAGTCGTCGAATTGGAAGGTGTGGCAGGTTCATCTGCTGCGCGTGATCGTGGACAAGGTTTCAATGAAGCTGTCACAGGTATTTTAAATGTCGTTGCAAAGCAAACAGCAAACTTTAACCGTTCAGAAGGATTAACGGTAATGGAGAATATTCTGCAATCAAATGCAGATGTCACAGCCGTATTTGCTCACAATGACGAAATGGCATTAGGCGCACAGGAAGCAATTTCGGCTTCGGGTAAGAAGATTGTAGTAGTTGGCTTTGATGCAACTGACGATGCGGTGGCTGCTGTAAAAGCAGGGAACCTAGCTGCAACGGTTGCACAAAAACCTGATGAGATTGGTAAGATCGCGATGGAAACAGCAATTGCTTATTTAAACGGTGAAGAAGTTGAAGAAGTTATTCCGGTAAATCTTGAGTTAATTACAAAATAATAAAGCATGTAACATTCCATAATAGGTTGTTGCCCTCCTGCAGGCTGTCACAAGAAGTTTTTGTGGCAGCTTTTGTTATTGGAAAAAGCGTGTGCCTATACCGTGCAGAAGAATGCAAAGCATGCCGTTCTCTATTTAAGCGCTTGAAAACAAAAAAAGTACAACAGAGGCAAATTAAGCCTATGTTGTACCTTTAAAAAATCTTATTTTTCTTCAGCAACGAATGGTAGTAATGCCATAATACGTGAAACTTTGATTGCATTTGTAAGTTTACGTTGGTATTTAGCAGAAGTACCAGTTACGCGACGTGGTAAAATTTTACCGCGCTCAGAGATGAATTTCTTTAAAAGATCTACATCTTTGTAGTCGATGTGCGTAATGTTATTTGAAGTGAAGTAGCAAACTTTACGGCGTTTGCGGCCTCCGCGACGTGGTGCCATTATCGTGTTCCTCCTTTTAATTTTTAATAATAGATGCCAAGTTCTTAGAACGGTAAATCGTCTTCAGAAACTTCGATTGGTCCTTTGCTATTCGCAAATGGATCTTCATCTACTCGTGTATAATTTTGCTGATTTTGAGATGGCTGTTGATAAGAACCGTAAGAATCCTGTGATTGTTGCGAGCCCCCAAATTGTTGGTTTGGCTGATTATAAGATGGCTGACCACCATAATTTTGCCCACCACTATATTGTTGACCTTGTGAACCTTGAGATGCATTTGCATTTGCTCCTCCGCGCGGTTCTAAGAACTGCACTGCATCGGCAACGACATCTGTTGTGTACACACGCTTTCCATCTTGTCCTTCAAAGCTACCTGTTTGAATACGACCTTCTACACCAATCAAACTTCCTTTTCTCATGAAGTTTGCTAAGTTTTCAGCTTGTTTTCTCCAAGCAATACAGCCTATGAAATCTGCTTCGCGTTCACCTGACTGGCTCGAAAATGTACGGTTTACGGCAACCGTAAAACGTGCCATTGGAACTCCACTCGGCGTATAACGAAGCTCTGGATCCTTCGTAAGTCTTCCGACTAAAACTACACGGTTAATCATCAATGCACCCTCCTTTTTTCAGCATTTAAGTTAAAAATTATTTTTCTTCTTCGCGTACTGCGATGTGACGGATGATGTCTTCGCTGATGTTTGCTAAACGAGTATATTCGTTGATAGCCTCAGTACCAGCGTTAACTTTCACGATTTGGTAGAAACCTTCGCGGAAGTCATTGATTTCGTAAGCTAAACGACGCTTACCCCAATCTTTTGCTTCTGTGATCTCTGCACCATTTGAAGTTAAAATCTCGTTGAAACGCTCTACTAAAGCTTTCTTCGCTTCATCTTCAATGTTTGGGCGGATGATGTACATTAATTCGTACTTTCTCATTTGTGTTTGCACCTCCTTATGGACTTGGGCTCTCCTATTAAATAGGGAGCAAGGAGTAAGTAAATTCTTATTACTCACATCAATGAATTGTAACATAGTTCCCTATTAGACGCAACCTAATATAACTCTAATGTTTATTCAATTTTTGTTATACTCATTAGTAAGGGAGGGATTTTATGTGTGATAAACAGCCAGTAGTAATTGAATTGAATATGAAAAAGATAGCACGCGATAATATGATATTGACTGTCGTTTTAGTTGTTTTACTAGTGGGTTTAAATGCCATTATACATCAACGTTTTACTGGTGAATTTACCTTGCTAGATTTTTTCTATTTTTTTGCAGCATATATATTACTCATTATCCTTCATGAAGCATTTCACTTAATTGGCTTTATGCTATTTGGTGGTGTTCCTTATAAAGAACTTGATTACGGTATCAATTTACAACTTGGTGTCGCCTATGCCACTACAAAAAAACCGCTAACAAATGCTGCAATGAAAAAAGCTTTATTACTCCCATTTTGGACTACAGGTATTGTGCCCACAGTTATTGGTTTAATGCTTGATAACTTTTTGATAGTAATTATCGGAGCGTTATTAATAGCAGGGGCAATGGGTGATTTTTATATGTATAAGGAATTGCGCAAATACCCTAACGAAGCAACTGTAAGGGACGATTCGAAAGAGCCAAAATTATATGTTTATCTCTAAGTTGTATTTGTAATAAGCCGTATGTCCAGTGATGCACTCTCCAAGATTTATAATTAAAAAGAAAGCGAAGGAATTGCCTGGTAAATCAATTCCCGGTCAATCCCTTCGCTTATATTTTATACGTTAAATAAGAATTCCATTACGTCGCCATCTTGTACAACGTATTCTTTACCTTCTGCACGTACGCGTCCTGCTTCTTT
The DNA here is from genome assembly GCF_014836935.1 of Solibacillus merdavium. Taxonomy (GTDB): domain Bacteria; phylum Bacillota; class Bacilli; order Bacillales_A; family Planococcaceae; genus Solibacillus; species Solibacillus ferritrahens. The sequence continues at coordinate 139,173 of NZ_JACSPW010000009.1, forward strand.
AGCAGCAGGCTTCGAACCGAATTCTACTAAATCCGTATATGCTACAGTTTCAGCACGGATAAAGCCACGCTCAAAGTCAGAGTGAATAATACCCGCACATTGTGGAGCTTTCATCCCTTTACGGAATGTCCATGCACGAACTTCTTGCACACCCGCAGTGAAATAAGTTGCTAAACCTAATAAGCTATATGAAGCTTTAATTAATTGGTCTAATCCTGATTCAGCAATTCCTAATTCTGCCAAAAATTCTTTTTTCTCTTCATCTTCCAACTCAGAAATTTCTTCTTCAATTTTCGCACAGATTGTAATTACTTGAGCACCTTCAGTTGCTGCGTATTCCTGTACCATTTTCACATATTTATTTTCAGATGGATCAGCTACCTCATCCTCTGAAACATTTGCAACGTAAAGCATTGGTTTAATCGTTAAAAGGTGTAATCCTTTGATGATCTTTTTCTCATCATCCGAAAGGTCTACCGCGCGAGCTGGTTTTTCAGCTTCTAATACTTCTTTAATTTTTTGAAGAATTGGTTCTTCCACCATTGCTTCTTTATCTTTTTGTTTTGCCATTTTTGCAACTCGAGCAATACGCTTGTCCACTGATTCCATGTCCGCTAAGATTAATTCTAAGTTAATAACTTCAATATCATCAATTGGATTTACTGTACCGGAAACATGTGTAATATTTTCGTCTTCAAAGCAACGAACAACTTGGCAAATTGCGTCTACTTCACGAATATGAGCCAAAAATTTATTTCCTAGACCTTCACCAGTAGAAGCGCCCTTTACGATACCCGCGATATCGGTAAATTCAAATGTAGTTGGAACTGTTTTTTTCGGTACAACTAATTCTGTTAATTTGTCTAAACGCTCATCCGGAACAGTTACGCTACCTACGTTTGGTTCAATTGTTGCGAACGGGTAGTTAGCCGCAAGAGCACCTGCTTTTGTAATTGCATTGAATAAAGTCGATTTCCCTACGTTCGGTAAACCTACGATACCAGCTGTTAATGCCATTTTGACACAACCTTTCTATATTCACTTCATTTTTATTTGAAATCATAAATTATATGGATTTTTCTGTCCATTAAATTTCTATAACCTTGTCTATTATATTGATTACACACTTAAAAGTCTATTTTGCTTTTATACTTCTTCTGCTGAACGTAAAACTTTCTTCATTTTTTTCTGGAATTCTCGACGTGGAATCATAACACTATGTCCGCAGCCCTCACATTTTATGCGAATATCAGCACCTAAACGAATGACCTTCCATTCGTTTGTACCACAAGGATGTTGTTTCTTCATTTCTACCACGTCATTAAGACCGTATTGCTTTGCTTCCACCTTTTATTCTCCTCCTTGATTTCGCTCATAAAACATCATTTTCGGTACCGCAAGAGGGATACCGTTACGTGTTAAGATATCCATTACATCTTTTCGAATAATACGAGAAATTGAATACTGCTGTAATGGCAACGTTTCGAGTGTAATACCAATTGTGGCTTCTGTACTTGTCGTATTTGTTATACCTAAAAAGACAGGGGCTGTGACAAGCTCTTCGTGTTTTTCAGGTAACGTATCCAAATAGTTTTGAATAATCATTTGAACTTTTTCAATATTTGTCTCAAGCGGAATTTGCATACTAATCGTAGCTTTTGAGTTGTTGATGGAATAGTTAACAACGTCTACAATGCTTCCATTTGGAATAATGAATTGTTCCCCTGTTACGCCCTTTACTTTCGTTGTACGAAGACCAATTTCCATAACGGTACCTTCTGCCGTATTAATTTTCACAAAATCCCCTACACCAAATTGATCCTCTAAAATAATGAAGAACCCTGTAATAACATCCTTCACTAGGTTTTGAGCTCCAAAAGCAATTGCCACAGAAGCAATACCTGCCCCTGCCAGTAACCCGGCAATTTGTATATTCATAGCGGATAAAATCCCCATAATGGCGGAGAAGTACACTAAATAGCTCAATACGCTTTGCAGCAGCTTTACAATCGTAAGCTGTCGACGCTCATTATTTCTTACACGCAGCATAAACACTCGGTGAATGACCTTCTTGCCGATAAAAACAACAAGATACGAAATAACGATAATCGCTAGAATCTTCGCGCTGGCTACAATAATCTTTTCCAAAAATTCCGCACTTGTGAAGTATTCCCAAAGTTTTGTCGTATAGTGTGCGAGCCCTTTAATATCCGTTTCAGCAAATTCCTCTAAATCTAATTTCAAATCTTCTTCCAAATTTACCACCTCTTGTATAACAAACTTTAAAAATGAATATACTGCATAAATATATCGTATTTCACGCTATTTCTCGAGTAATCTAATCTACTTAAATTTGAAGGAGTGACTACATGTGACACAAGCCTGTCCGCAAAATTATAGCGTCCATTATGAACAGACAAGCGCTGTTTGGGAGCTAAGTGAAATCTTTTTAAAAATGGTTCCTTTTGAACATGAAAAACTTATTTTCTGCTGTATCGGTACCGACCGCTCTACTGGGGATGCGTTAGGTCCAATTATCGGTAGCCAGTTGCATCAAACCTTTTCATTCCCATTCCCGGTTGTTGGAACTTTAGAAGCGCCACTTCATGCATTAAATATCGTTGACCGTTACGAACAGCTCATAAAAGAGAATGAAAATGCATTCATCATCGCCATTGACGCTTGTTTAGGAGAGTCTAATGCAATTGGTTCAATTTTAATACAGCATGGTCCTCTTTTTCCTGGAAAAGCTGTAAAAAAGGAATTGCCTCCGATTGGGAATGTTTCTATTAAGGGAATTGTTAATGTAGGAGGTTTTATGGAAGCAAAAGTACTTCAAAATACAAGGCTTCATGTTACCTATTCTATGAGTGATAAAATTGTACGTGCACTCGTTTTAGCATGGCAGCGTCATTTACTGAAACAGAAAAATAATCGTTACGAGTATTCCGACCAGCAAAATCGCTGGCAGCAAATTGGCTATACGAATTTTCGTTAAACCAGCAATATTTAAGCCTATTGCTATAATCATAACACCACCTGTAGCTGTCATCTCTTTAATAAATAGATTAAGCGCTTCTGTTGGAATATATGTACTAATGACACCTGCAAACAATGCAATACTTCCCTGATATATTAATACAGATATTGCTGACAATATTACGCCAATGCCTAACGTAGAGGCTAAAATGATCGACATAAAACCATCAATTATTCCTTTCGTAATTAATACATTATGATCATTACGTAAACCACTATCAAGGGCACCGATAATTCCCATGGAACCTATAACAAAAATGAGCGATGCAGTAATAAACCCCTCTGCAATCGTTCCTTTTTGTGCACGTTTTCCGAAAAGGGATTCAATCCATACACCAAAGCGGTTGAACTTTCCCTCTAGGTTGAGCCATTCTCCGATAACAGCTCCCACTATTAAACTAATTACTAATAGAATGAAGTTATCACCCTCTAATCCCATTTGAATTCCTAAGAGAGCAACAACTAAACCGATAATTGACATAACAGTTTGTTGCATTGATTCCGGAATATTTCTAAATAATCGGCCCACTAATGTCCCAATTACAATAAATAGTGAGTTTAATAAAGAGCCTAATAATACCATGATCTTTCCTCTTTCTAGTTGCTATCTGTTTATTCTTTTTTAGCCTATACTAAGATAATCATCTTTACATTCACAGTAAAAAATGCGCTGAAACGTAATGCTCAGCACATTTTTTACTGTTCTTCTATATTTAATATTTCTAAAATGCGGTGTAAATCGTCCTCTGAATAAAATTCTATTTCAATTTTCCCTTTATTTTTTGCTTTTCTTATTTGCACTTGCGTTCCAAAATATTCACGTAATTGGGATTCTGTTGCTTCCGTATGAATATCCTTATTTGGAGTCTTTGTTTCACGTGAAACGGTTTCATTTATATCTTGAATATACTTTTCCAATTGACGAACATTTAAATGATCCTTAATTACTTTGTTAGCCACTTCTGGAATGCGCCGTTTGTTTTTTAAACCAAGCAATGCTCGGCCATGTCCCATCGTCAACTTTCCTTCATTGACAAGTTCACGAATTTCATCGGGTAATTGTAATAAACGAATTAAGTTCGCAATATGTGGGCGACTTTTCCCTAATCGCTTCGCTAAATCTTCCTGTGTGAAATTGAGTTTTCCAATTAAACTATTGTATGCTTCTGCTTCTTCAATTGGAGTTAAATCTTCCCGTTGCAAGTTCTCCAAAATAGCTACTTCCATCATTTGCTGCTCAGTAAAATCTTTTATAATGACTGGTACTTCTGCTAACCCAGCAAGCTTTGCAGCACGGTATCTTCGTTCCCCTGCAACAATTTCAAATTTTTTACCAGCTTTTCTAACAACAATAGGCTGAATAATACCATGTTCAGTAATGGAACTGGCCAGTTCCTCAATAGCTGTTTCATCAAAAATTTTACGTGGCTGAAATGGATTCGCCAATATTTTTGTAACGGCAATTTGCTGTACTTGGTCTTCCTTATGTACGGCTTCTTCTCTAAAAAGCGCGTCAATTCCTTTACCTAACCCTCTAACCATTTTTAATCACTTCCCTTGCCAACTCTAAATATACTTCTGCCCCGCGTGATTTAGAATCATATAAAATTACGGGCTTTCCATGACTAGGTGCTTCACTTAACCGCACGTTGCGCGGAATAACAGAACGATAAACCCTATCTTGGAAGTAGCGTTTTACTTCATCTATTACTTGAAGACCTAAATTTGTACGGGCATCCAACATCGTTAATAGCACACCGTCTATCATTAATTCCTTGTTTAAATGCTTTTGAACAAGACGAACAGTAGAAAGCAGTTGACTTAACCCTTCTAATGCATAGTATTCACATTGAACAGGAATAATCAGTGCATCAGAAGCGGTTAACGCATTAATAGTTAATAAGCCAAGAGACGGTGGACAGTCAATAATAATAAAATCAAAATTATTTTTAATTTCCTGAACCGCCTTTTTTAGTCTTACTTCACGTGAAATGGTCGAGACAAGCTCAATTTCCGCCCCTGCTAATGAAATAGTAGCGGGGACAATATATAAATTTTCTACATCTGTCTGTTGTATAACTTCTTTTATATCTTCATCATTAATTAATACATCATAAATACAGCTTTCTAAGTCTCCTTTTCGTACACCTAGTCCGCTTGAAGCGTTTCCCTGTGGGTCGATATCGATTAATAATACTTTCTTTCCTAAAAAAGCTAAACATGCACTTAAGTTTACAGAGGATGTCGTTTTTCCAACGCCACCTTTTTGATTGGCAATCGCAATTATACGTCCCAATATCCGCACCTGCTTTCATCACTTCAATTTAGGTATTTTTTCAAAGTTTAAAAAACTTAGAATATTTCTCTATTATGACACATCTACTTTTATATTAACAAAAATAGTGACAAAGCGATGCTATGAAAATAAATTTATTTTTAAAATTTGATACTTTCTATTCACTAAAAAAAACTGCCTGGAAAGGTATAATCTTTCGGGCAGCTAAATAATTTATTTTCTCTTCGGAATTTTAACAGTGATTTGATAGTAATCATCTGTATCCTCTTCCTCCGTTTTCACATCGATTCCACTTTTCGTCACCATTGTTAACGATTGCTTAATTGTATTCAGGGCAATACGCACATCTTTACTAATCGCTTTACGAGTAGGTTTGCGCTTTTTCACTTCTGGTTCTTCTGGATGAAGAAGTTTTTTAATCTGCTCTTCTAGTTGTCTTACATTCCAATCATATTCTTTAGTAGCAGCAATAAGCTGCATTTGCAACTGCTCATCTTTTATAGCAATTAAAGCACGCGCATGACGCTCTGAAATTTCACGATTTAAAATAGCATCTTGGACAAACTGAGGTAATTTTAGTAAACGTAATTTATTAGCTACCGTAGATTGGCCTTTCCCAAGACGTTGTGCGAGTGCTTCTTGTGTGAGCGAATGCAAGCCTAATAATTGTTGGTAAGCAAGCGCTTCCTCAATTGCTGATAATTCTTCACGTTGTAAGTTTTCTATAAGTGCAATGGAAGCCGTTTCACGATCATTTAATTGGCGAACAATAGCAGGAACTTCAGTCCATTGTAGTGATTTCATAGCTCGATAACGACGTTCCCCTGCAATGATTTCGTATTTATCTGAATCACCGCTCATTGGACGGATAACAATCGGTTGGATAACACCATGTGTATGAATTGTTCTTGCTAATTCTTCAATCTTCTCATCATCAAAAACTGTACGTGGCTGATAACGGTTCGGAATGATTTTGTCTATTGGAATTTTAACTACTTCTTCTGAAGCCATCGAGATATTCTCTATTACTTCTTCTGAAGCCAACGAGATATTCTCTGTGACTTCTACTTCACTTTTTACTTCTGGCTCTTTGCTCCCGCCTCCGAAAAAACGTGAAAAAGTACTTTTCATCCGTGTGGCACCACCTTTAGGAAACTATCTATCTCTTATACCATATTATTTCTGATTCATACGAAAATGTACAGTATTCAATGAACAGTAATTTTTTTAAAAACAACATAAATATAAATATGTATGCTTCAAAAGGTGAAAACATTTCATATTTTATATTTTTATTTTATTTTTATTTAAATTTTATATAATTGGTGTCTTATTTGGTACACCTGGTTTACGGGGATATTTTTTTGGTGTTGACTTTATTTTATCAAATACATAGAGCGAGCGTTCACTTTCTTCAACAGGTAGGTGGAACGCAAATTCTTCTTTTAGTTTGCCCCCTAAAGTAGAAATAGCCTTCGTCGCATCTTTTAATTCTTCTGCACCTGCAGCGGCTTTTAATGCCACAAAATATCCGCCCTCTTTTGCCATTGGCAGACATAATTCAGATAAAACAGAAAGACGTGCAACCGCGCGAGCAGTAACAACATCGAATTTTTCACGATATGCAGTATTTTGTCCAAACTCTTCTGCACGGGCATGTACAAATGTCATACCTTCCAGATTTAACTCATTTGTTAAATGATTTAAAAATGTAATTCGTTTGTTTAATGAATCCACAATCGTAATTTTTAAATGCGGGAAACAGATTTTAATTGGAATACTTGGGAATCCAGCTCCTGCCCCTACATCACATACCGATGTGACTTTCGTGAAATCAAAATAAAATGAGGCACTAATGGAATCATAAAAATGCTTTAAATATACGCCTTCTAAATCTGTAATGGCAGTTAAGTTCATTTTTTCATTCCACTCAACTAATAGCTCAAAATATTTATTAAACTGTGCAATTTGCTGCTCTGAAAGCTCAATACCCTTTTCCTTCAATGCTTCAATAAACTGCTTTTCGTTCATAAAATGCACTCCTCCATATTCAAAAGAATGAGCGCCTTTCTGAATAAAGACGCTCACATCATTCAGTTCGTACTTACTTTTGCAATTTTCCCTTGCTCAATATAAACAAGTAAAATCGATACATCTGCAGGATTTACGCCAGAAATACGTGAAGCCTGTGCAATGGAAAGTGGTCGAACACTTTTTAGCTTCATACGAGCTTCTGTCGCCAAGCTTGATATCGCATCATAATCAATATTTTCAGGGATTTTCTTATTTTCAAGCTTCTTCATTTTTTCTACTTGTTGAAGTGCTTTTTGAATATAACCCTCATATTTTAGCTGTATTTCAATTTGTTCTTTTATATCGTCTGATAGTTCAATTTCTGAAGGTGTTAACGAAGCAACTAAATCATACGTCATTTCTGTACGTTTTAAAAGATCTGCACCACGAATACCATCTTTAAGCTCGGCACCGCCAGCAGAGCGGATTACTTCTTGTGTTGTCGAATTTGGTTTAATAATAACTTCACGCAAACGAGCAACTTCCTGTTCAATTTTTGCTTTTTTCAACTGGAATTTTGCATAACGTTCTTCTGAAATCATTCCTGCTTTATAGCCCACTTCTGTCAAACGTAAATCTGCGTTGTCATGACGTAAAAGTAAACGATATTCTGCACGAGATGTTAATAAACGATAAGGCTCATTTGTACCTTTCGTCACTAAGTCATCAATTAATACACCGATATATGCATCAGAACGATCTAAGATAATTTCTTCACGCCCTAAAACTTTTGCTGCTGCATTCATACCTGCCATCAAACCTTGACCTGCTGCTTCTTCATAACCTGAAGTACCATTAATTTGACCAGCTGTATAAAGACCCTGAATTTTTTTCGTTTCTAGTGTTGGCCATAATTGTGTTGGAATTACTGAATCATACTCAATAGCATAACCCGCACGCATCATTTCCGCGTTTTCCAATCCTGGAATAGAAGAAAGTAATTTTTTTTGAACATGTTCAGGTAAGCTTGTCGATAACCCTTGGACATATACTTCACGTGTATTGCGTCCTTCAGGCTCCAAGAAAATCTGGTGACGAGGCTTATCGCTAAAACGTGTTACTTTATCTTCAATTGAAGGACAATAACGTGGGCCAGTCCCTTTAATCATCCCTGAAAACATTGGAGATAAATGTAGATTTTCCTCAATTGTACGATGTGTTTCCTCTGTTGTATAAGTTAACCAGCAAGGTAACTGATCCATAATATATTCTGTTGTTTCAAAGCTAAATGCACGTGGTACATCATCACCCGGCTGAATTTCCGTTTTTGAATAGTCAATTGTACGGTTGTTTACACGTGGTGGTGTTCCCGTTTTAAATCGGATTAAATCAAACCCTAATTCTTTTAAGTTATCCGCTAATTTAATGGATGGCTGTTGGTTGTTTGGACCTGAAGAATACTTCAGATTCCCTAAAATAATCTCTCCACGCAAAAACGTACCTGATGTAATAATGACAGCTGGTGCACGGTAAATGGCTCCAACTTGTGTAATTACACCTTTTACTTCCCCATCTTCTACAATTAGTTCATCGACCATTGCTTGATGAATTTGCAAGTTTGGCTCTTCTTCCAATACACGTTTCATCTCATGTTGATATTGGAATTTATCCGCTTGTGCACGCAATGCTCGTACTGCTGGACCTTTCCCCGTATTTAACATACGCATTTGGATATGTGTTTTATCGATGATACGTCCCATTAATCCGCCCAGTGCATCGATTTCACGAACAACGATTCCTTTTGCAGGTCCGCCGACTGAAGGGTTACATGGCATAAACGCAATCATATCTAAATTAATTGTAAGCATGAGTGTTTTAGCACCCATTTTTGCGGCAGCATATGCTGATTCCACACCAGCATGTCCTGCACCAACAACGATTACGTCAAAATTACCTGCTTCATATTGTAATGACATGTTGTTCTTCCTTTCCTTTACTTAAATTTATTTCCCTAAACAGAACTGAGAGAATAGCTGATTAATTAAGCTTTCCTGAACAGTATCTCCTATAATTTCACCAAGGATTTCCCACGTGCGCGTAACATCTATTTGAATCATATCAACCGGCACCCCAGCTTCAGCTGCAGCCAATGCATCTTCAATTACTTGTTGAGCTTGATGCAATAAGGCAATATGACGTGCATTTGAAACATATGTTAAATCGTTTGCTTCTACTTGTCCTTCAAAGAATAACGCTGCAATCGCTTCTTCAAGCTCCATTACACCTTCTTCTTTTAATAGCGAAGTCGTTACGACACGATGTTTACCTGCTAATTCATGGACACGATTTAAATCGATTTTGCGCTCGATATCTGTTTTGTTAACAACGACGATATAATCCATTGCCTGAATCGTTTCAAATAACCGCTCATCTTCAATCGTCAATGCTTCTCCATAATTTAAAACAAGTAATATTAAATCAGCGTCTTTTAACGCTTCACGAGAACGTTCAACACCAATTCGCTCTACGATATCCTCTGTTTCACGAATACCTGCAGTATCGACTAAACGTAAAGGTACGCCGCGTACATTTACGTATTCTTCAATAATATCACGAGTCGTGCCTGCAATGTCGGTTACAATCGCTTTATTTTCTTGAACTAAACTATTTAAAAGTGAAGACTTCCCTACATTTGGTCTACCTAAAATAACTGTTGATAAGCCTTCACGCAAAATTTTCCCTTGTGATGATGTTTGAAGCAATTTAATAATTTCTTCTCGTACCCAACCGCATTTTTCAAGCAGTACTGGAATTGTCATTTCTTCTACATCATCATATTCCGGATAATCTATATTGACTTCCACTTGTGCTAATGTTTCCAATAATGCTTGGCGTAAAGACATAATAAGACGTGAAAGCTTCCCGTCCATTTGACCGAGTGCAACATTCATAGCACGATCTGTTTTTGCACGAATTAAATCCATAACAGCTTCTGCCTGTGATAAGTCAATACGACCATTTAAGAAAGCTCGCTTTGTAAACTCCCCAGGTTCCGCCAGACGTGCACCATATTGCAATACAAGCTGTAAAACACGATTAACTGACACAATACCACCATGACAGTTTATTTCGACAACATCCTCACGCGTAAAAGTTTTTGGTCCGCGCATTAGTGACAACATAACTTCCTCTACGACCTCATCCGTTTTTGGATCAATTAAATGCCCGTAGTGAATCGTATGTGACGCCACTTCGTTTAGACGCTTATGATTTGGTGACTTAAATATTTTATCTGCAATCGCTACTGCCTCATCGCCGCTTAGACGAACTATGGCAATGGCTCCTTCTCCCATTGGTGTGGATATCGCAGCAATCGTATCGAATTCCATCTTATATCCTCCTAATTTTGTGTTATCCACATGTGGATAAATCACATCCGTGCTACACTTTCTAACAATTTAGATTAACATATTTTAAATAAAATCTAAAGCAATGTTGTTTTTTATAAGTATTATTTACATAAAAAAACGGCCTATCCAAAAGAATAGGCCAACACGTCTGTATGCTTTTATTTTACTGGCTCAATGACTAAATAGCGATTTGGCTCGGCACCTTCTGAATATGTTTCAATATCCAAACGGTTAGCCAATGCATTATGAATGATTTTTCTTTCATAAGAAGCCATTGGTTCCAATGAGACCGATTTTCGGGTGCGTACTACCTTGTCCGCCATTCGTAATGCTAACTGCTCAAGTGCAACTTGACGGCGTTCACGATAATCTTCTACATCCATTTGTAAAATCATAAATGATTTGGCAGTTTTATTAAGCATGAGCTGTGTTAAATGTTGAAGCGCATTTAAGGTAAGACCACGCTTCCCTATCAATAATGCTGCTTTTTCACTCGATAACTTAAAAGAAACATATTTGCCATCTGATTCATGTTCAATTATTAAATCTGTAATCCCCATTCCTAAAGCAATATTCGTTAAATACGACTTTGATTCTTCAATAGGGTCCACTTGTTGTTGTTCATGGTGAATTGATTGATCTTCATTAACTAAAACCGGCTCATTTTCAAAGGTTTCTTTGATAAATGACTGTTCTTCTACTACAGGTGTAGGTTGTGAAGTAGTTTCGTTATTCACTTGTTGCTGAACAATTTCTTTTACAGTAACACGAACTTCTGCATTTCGTGCACCAAAACCTAAAAATCCTTTTTTACCTTCTTGTAAAACTTCTACATCAACTTGTTCCCGAGTATGGCCAAGCTTTTGTAACGCTAATGAGATCGCTTCTTCTACTGTTGCGCCTATTTGCGTAGTTTGTTTCACTTATTTCGCTCCTCCTGCATCGGTAGCATCCGGTTTATTTTTATTCCAAGGTTTGTAAATAACAAGGTTTTGTAATACAGATACAAAGTTTCCGACTACCCAATATAATGATAAAGCGGCAGGTAAAATAATACCGAAACCAACAATCATTAATGGCATGATGTACATCATAATTTTCATTTGCGGGTTATCTACTGCTGGTCCAGTCATTAATACAACATACTGAATAAGACCTGCGATAACAGCAAATACAATACTTGGCTCTGCTAACGGAACCGCTAAAAATGTTCCTAATTCAAATGCGTCCGGTGTTGCATTCATACGGCTTATTGCATGATAGAAACCAATTAATATCGGCATTTGAATAAGAATCGGTAAACATCCAGCTAATGGGTTAACGCCTGAAGTTTGCATTAACTGCATCATTTCCTGCTGGTATTTTTGTTGAGTTGCTGCATCTTTAGAGCTGTATTTTGCTTGAAGCTCTTTTAACTTCGGTTGCATTTCCTGCATTTTTTTAGAGCTTTTAACTTGTTTGATTGTTAAAGGTAAAATAATTAGACGAATAATAACAGTTACGATAATAATTGCAAAAGCATAATTCGCAGCATTGCCTTCGAACATATCAGCAAAAAGCTTGATGAATGATACTAATGGCCAAACGATATATTCATTCCAAAAGCCATCACTTTCAGATGAAATCGGCTGGTCAAATTCTGTACAGCCTGAAAGTAGCAATACTACTGAGACAAGCGACAGCATTATCCAAAGATTTTTCTTCAACCTTCTTCCTCCTAAAGCAAACCTATTCAATTTTTTATGACAACAGTTTACCATGTGCATACGTTTGTACACTACTAATTGTTCCGATAATTTAAATTTTATCGTATCTTTATTTCAAACTATCGTAAAAATTTATAGTAAATTTTAAGTGTAATATCAACCTTTATAAACTCTTGCAACTTTTAATACATGCTGCAAGCTTTTTTTGGTTTCATGAAAATCTATTGTGGCCGCCTGCGTTCTGGCGATAATAACATAGTCCATATCTTGTCTTACTTCATCTTTTATTTCCAGAAAAGCCTGGCGAATATAGCGCTTCACTTGAACTCGTGTGACCGCATTCCCCACTTTTTTACTTACTGATAAGCCAATACGAAACGCCTCTTGTTCTTCCTTTTTCAAGCAATAAACAATAAATTGGCGATTCGCAAAGGACTTACCTTTTTTAAACACCTTTTGAAATTCTTCATTTTTCTTTATTCGTTGGCGTTTATTCATGATCCATTCACCTGCTCCATCTAATCATTGGTACTTTTTTTGCTTCTGTCGAAACAATCAATTACACCTAGGCGTAATTGCGTCCAGATTTTTTGGTAATAAAAAATCTGAGCATCTGCCAGAGGCTTATCTTCATTCAGCGGGTGTATAAACACCTGATGGAACTGATAAAACAAGCATGCATCCCTTACCTATACAGGTAAGTATTTTCTACTGAATGAAGATAAAAGAAAAAAAAGACCACTGATGTGGCTCAGTGGACTTATGCTGATAATACTTTTCTTCCTTTTTTACGACGGCGTGCTAATACGTTACGGCCGTTTTTTGTGCTCATACGAGCGCGGAAACCGTGAACTTTAGAGTGCTTACGTTTTTTAGGTTGGTACGTGCGTTTCATTTATATACACCTCCTGAATTCGAGTGTTACTATATCTATTTCTACATACAGACCATGATATTATATAAATAATGAAACCCATTTGTCAATCCTTCTATTTTTTTTTCTATTTTTAAATTATATTTCATAATCTATTCCCTCTCCCTTCCCAATATTCAGTTATCCACAATTCATAAATATTTTTTTACCTAAGCCTGTGAGTAGTTTTTTTTCTCAAAAAATTATCCACAACGTTTATCTACAGCTTTTTCACATATAACTTCCCTGTGGACAACCATTACTCGAATAACATATGATTATGTGGATAAGATTGATTAAGTATTGAAATAGCTCACTTTATTTGATACGATAACTGTGTTTTACTTTGTGGAATTCTTTTCTGGGAAATATTTTATCCACAATTGTTGATAATCTGTGGACAATGATTTCCCTAACTATTGTATAACATTTATCCACAGCGTGTGGTTATGTGTATGAACATGTTTTTTATTGATAAAATTCATATTTTATAGCTCTGTTTTTCTATTAAATATCTAACAGGGCGTTTCTTTTTTTTGTGAATAAGAACGAAACTGTCTCAAAAAAATCACATAAAAAAAAATCTCATTCTATGTTGAACGAAATAAATCTCTTCTAATATATGAATTAATATGTGAAATGAAATAACGAAAGGAAGAACAAGCTTGGAACATTTAGAAAATTTATGGAATGCCGTCCTTGCCCAAGCTGAACAAAAAATTTCAAAACCGAGCTTTGATACTTGGCTAAAATCGACAAAACTTTTGGCTCATAGTGGCACAAAAGTAACGATTTCAGCACCTAACTCTTTTGCCCGTGATTGGCTTGAACAATACTATATTCATATGATTACTGGAATATTAAATGAGTTAACTGGCGAAGATCTGGTCATTAAATTTGTCGTTCAGAAAGATCAAGTGGCAGACGACTTTGAACTACCACCACCTATTACCCAAGCAAAATCGAGTGATCACCATGATATTACACCTGGTATGCTCAATCCAAAATATACATTTGATACGTTCGTTATCGGCTCTGGAAACCGCTTTGCTCATGCAGCGAGTTTAGCTGTAGCAGAAGCACCAGCAAAAGCCTACAACCCCTTCTTTATATACGGGGGGGTAGGATTAGGAAAAACCCATTTAATGCATGCTATTGGTCATTATGTAAAAGAACATAACCCAACAGCAAATGTCGTCTATCTATCATCTGAAAAATTCACGAATGAATTTATCAACTCGATTCGTGATAACAAAACAATAGATTTCCGAAATAAATACCGTAATGTCGATGTACTGTTAATTGACGATATTCAGTTTTTAGCTGGGAAAGAGTCTACGCAAGAGGAATTTTTCCATACATTCAATACATTACATGAAGAATCAAAACAAATCGTCATTTCAAGTGACCGACCACCAAAGGAAATCCCTACATTGGAAGATCGTTTGCGCTCTCGATTTGAATGGGGTTTAATCACAGATATTGCACCACCTGATTTAGAAACACGTATTGCTATTTTACGAAAAAAGGCCAAAGCAGACGGATTGGATATACCAAATGAGGTTATGCTTTATATTGCCAATCAAGTTGATACAAATATTCGTGAGTTAGAAGGCGCATTAATCCGTGTAGTTGCATATTCATCTTTGGTCAATACTGATGTGTCGCCTGAACTGGCTGCAGAAGCTTTAAAAGATATTATGCCGAACTCAAAACCGCGTATGATTTCAATTTTAGATATTCAAACTGCAACCGGGGAGCACTTCAATATACGATTAGAAGATTTTACGGCAAAACGCCGAACAAAGTCGATTGCTTTTCCAAGGCAGGTCGCGATGTATTTATCGAGGGAACTAACGGATTTTTCATTACCTAAAATTGGCGAGGAATTTGGGGGACGAGACCATACGACCGTCATCCATGCACATGAAAAAATATCTTCATTAATTAAAACAGATCAACAGCTCCAACAAGATATTAAACAAATTCGAAGCATGCTAGGTAAATAAAGCTGTGTATAACTAATCCTTTTTCACACAGTGATATACACAGCTTGTGCACATGTGGATAGCTTACATGCAGTAAGAAAAAGTTAGGTTATCCACAAATCCACAGGGCCTATTACTATATCTATTAATATCTTTAAATAAATAATTAATTATATAAGAGAGGTAAACTAATGAAATTTAATATTTTACGTGATCATCTTTTAGCTGGATTAAATGATGTAATGAAAGCAGTTAGCTCCAAAACAACGATTCCTATTTTAACGGGAATTAAGATTGATGTTACAAATGAAGGCATGACTTTAACAGGTAGTGATGCAGATATTACAATTCAAACATTTATACCAGTAGAGGAAAATGGCGAACAAATTATAAACATTACACAAACAGGCTCCATCGTATTACAAGCACGTATGTTCAATGAAATCGTTCGCAAATTACCTACAAACGAAGTAGAAATTGAAGTTACAAACGGTGTTGCAACAATTATTCGTTCTGGTAAATCAGAATTCCATCTAATTGGATCTGATGCAACAGAATATCCACAACTACCTGAACTTGCAGCTGATCGTCAATTTACAATCCCTACAGATCTATTAAAGTCAATTATTCGTGAAACAGTATTTGCTGTAGCAACTTCTGAAAGCCGTCCCGTGTTGACAGGTGTAAACTGGAAAGTTGATGGCGATGAATTAATATGCGTTGCAACGGATAGTCATCGTTTGGCACGTCGTAAAGTGAATCTTGAAAATTTACCAACTGATGTTACTTCAGTTGTTATTCCAGGAAAAAGTTTAAATGAATTGAATAAAATTTTAGAAGATACGAATAATCCGGTACAAATTGTATTAACGAGTCAACATGTATTGTTTAAAACAGATGACGTTCTTTTCTTTTCACGTCTTTTGGAAGGGAATTACCCAGATACATCCCGTTTAATTCCTGAAGAATTTAAAACAATGATTACGATTAACGGAAAATCACTTCTTCAAGCAATTGATCGTGCATCGCTGCTTGCACGTGAAGACCGTAATAATGTTGTTCGATTTGAGACACTTGAAAATCAAACTGTAGAAATTTCATCAAACTCACCTGAGATTGGAAAAGTGGAAGAGCAAATTCAAGTGGAAAGCTTGGAAGGTGAAACTTTAAAAATTTCATTTAGTGCGAAATACATGATGGAAGCTCTAAAAGCTATTGATGGTCAAGATGTAGTAATTGAATTTACTGGGGCAATGCGTCCGTTCATTCTGCGATCTGTAGCAGATGATGCGATTTTACAACTAATTTTACCGGTACGTACTTACTAAAAAAATACAATTTTCAAAAGGAATGGTCTTTAAATTATTATTGAGACCATTCCTTTTTTACTTATGGGCAAATTTTAGGTATGATAGAATGATAAGACTTTATTTAAGTGGAGGATGAATTACGTTGAATGATTTAGTTATTGATACAGAATTTATTACGCTTGGTCAAGCGTTGAAAATGACAGATACAATTAGCTCTGGTGGCATGGCAAAGTGGTTTTTAAGTGAACATGAAGTGTTTGTGAATGGAGAAGCAGAAGGTCGACGTGGGAAAAAATTACGTCATGGCGATGTTATCAATATCCCAGGTGTTGGCCGATTTAAAATTGTGGATGCGTTTATTGAAAACGGAGAAAGCTGATTCATGAACATCGAGCGCTTACAGCTAACGAATTATCGTAACTATGAATCGTTAACACTAGATTTTTCAAATAAAATTAACGTTTTTATTGGGGAGAATGCTCAAGGAAAAACAAATGTTATGGAATCAATCTATGTACTAGCGATGGCCAAATCTCATCGTACTGCGAACGATAAAGAATTAATACGTTGGGATGCGGATTATGGTAAAATAGAAGGTGTGGTAAATAAGCGTTACGGTGGCATTCCTATCGAATTAACGATTTCAAAAAAAGGGAAAAAAGGCAAAATCAATCATCTTGAACAAACTAAATTAAGTAATTACATTGGACAGATGAATGTTGTCATGTTTGCTCCTGAAGATTTGAATATCGTGAAAGGTAGCCCACAAATTCGCCGAAGATTTATCGATATGGAAATCGGGCAAATATCGCCAGTCTATTTACATGATTTACTAACATTTCAAAAGATATTAAAACAACGTAATCATTTACTAAAAAAAAACCAAGGTAAACAAGCATTTGCATCCGATGTAATGTTTGATATTTATACAGAGCAATATGTGGAGGCAGCTATACAAATAATTCGTAAAAGATTTCAATTTATGGAACTTTTGCAGGAGTGGGCTGAACCAATTCATTTTGGCATTTCGCGCGGGCTTGAAAAGTTGGTAATTAAATACCGTCCTGTGTCAGGGATGGAAGCAAATTGGCCAACTGATCGCATGAGAGAACATTTAACGGAAAAATTAAATGAGGTCAAACAGCGTGAAATTGAGCGAGGAGTAACATTAATCGGTCCACATCGTGATGATTTGCAGTTTTTTGTGAATGACTATGATGTACAAGTATATGGCTCACAGGGTCAACAGCGTACAACAGCGTTATCATTAAAGCTTGCTGAAATAGAGCTCATTAAACAAGAAACAAAGGAAACACCGATTTTATTGTTAGATGATGTTTTATCTGAGTTGGATGATTATCGTCAATCACATTTATTAAATACAATTCAGGGTGAAGTTCAAACATTTGTTACAACGACAAGTGTAGAAGGTATTCACCATGAAACAATACAGCACGCAAAATTGTTCCATGTGAAAAAAGGAGCAATAGAATAATAAATGCATGAAAGTTAATATTAGAGAAGCATACTGAAAGTTATGAAAGAGTAGGTGACCAATAGTGACTTTAGAAGATAATAAAGTCCAGCAATCTTATGATGCGGATCAAATACAGGTATTAGAAGGATTAGAAGCTGTACGAAAACGTCCTGGTATGTATATTGGTTCAACAAGTTCAAAAGGATTGCACCATTTAGTGTGGGAAATTGTAGACAATAGTATTGATGAAGCTTTAGCTGGATATTGTACAGATATTTCAGTAACGATTGAAAAAGACAATTGGATTCGCGTAGAAGATAATGGTCGTGGTATTCCCGTTGATATTCAGGAAAAAATGGGTATGCCTGCTGTTGAAGTTATTATGACAGTTCTGCACGCTGGTGGTAAATTTGGCGGTGGGGGCTATAAAGTTTCCGGTGGTCTTCATGGTGTAGGTGCTTCAGTAGTAAACGCTTTATCGAGTCAAACAATTGTTCAAGTACACCGTGATGGCAAAATTCATGAAATAATTTTTGAACGAGGCCATACTGTACAAAAAATAACTGTTATTGGTGAAACTGATTATACAGGTACAACTACACGTTTCAAGGCAGATAGCGAAATTTTTAAAGAAACAACAATATATGAATACGATATTTTAGCAACTCGTATTCGTGAACTGGCTTATTTAAATCGTGGAATTAGAATCACTATTGCCGATGAACGAACTGGGCAGGAGCGTTCGGAAACATTCCACTTTGAAGGCGGTATTCGCGAATATGTTGAGCATATTAACGTAAACAAAGAACCGATCCACGTACCAATTGATGTATTTGGCGAAAAAGAGGGCATTTCAGTTGAAATTGCTATGCAATATAATGCAGGCTTTAGCTCAACAATTATGTCGTTTGCAAATAATATTAATACGTATGAAGGCGGTACACATGAATCAGGCTTTAAAACTGCTTTAACGCGTGTAATTAATGACTATGCACGAAAAGCGAATATAATTAAAGAAGCAGATGCGAACCTTACAGGGGAAGACGTTCGAGAAGGATTAACAGCTATCGTATCGATTAAACACCCGGACCCTCAATTCGAAGGTCAAACAAAAACAAAATTAGGTAACTCTGAAGTGAGTCAAATTACTAACTCATTATTCTCAGAAGGCTTTGAACGTTTCTTGTTGGAGAATCCTTCAGTAGCGCGTCAGGTTGTTGAAAAAGGAACTATGGCTGCTCGCGCACGTGTTGCAGCGAAAAAGGCACGTGAATTTACACGCCGTAAATCAGCCCTGGAAGTTTCAAGTTTACCTGGTAAGTTAGCAGATTGTTCTTCTACAAATCCTGCTGAATCGGAAATTTATATCGTAGAGGGTGACTCTGCGGGTGGTTCTGCAAAATCGGGTCGTGATCGTCACTTCCAAGCAATTTTGCCATTACGCGGTAAAATTCTAAATGTTGAAAAAGCCCGATTAGACCGTATTTTATCTAATGCTGAGATTCGTGCAATGATTACGGCATTTGGTACGGGGATTGGTGAAGAGTTCAATTTAGAAAAAGCACGATATCACAAAATCATTATTATGACGGATGCCGATGTCGATGGTGCGCATATCCGCGTACTATTGTTAACCTTCTTCTTCCGTTTCATGCGTCCATTAATCGAAGCTGGATATGTTTATGCAGCAAAACCGCCGCTTTACCAAGTGAAACAAGGTAAACATTTGGAATATTGCTATTCAGATCAAGAATTAGAAGAAATTTTACAGCGTCTACCAAAGCTACCAAAGCCAAATGTACAACGTTACAAAGGTTTAGGAGAAATGAATGCAACACAATTATGGGATACAACAATGGATCCACAGCACCGTACGTTAATTCGAGTAGAATTGGACGATGCGATTGAAGCCGATAGAATTTTCGATGCATTAATGGGTGATGAAGTTGGTCCACGTCGTGACTTTATCGAAGAAAATGCTGTCTATGTACAAGACCTGGATATTTAATTAGTTCAATTGGAAGGAGGTCCTTATTTTGTCTGACATTCAACATGGACATATAGAATCAAAAAATATTACAACAGAGATTAAATCATCTTTCTTAAGCTATGCGATGAGCGTTATCGTTTCTCGTGCATTACCGGATGTACGTGATGGGCTTAAACCCGTACACCGTCGTATTTTGTATGGCATGCAGGAGTTAGGTAATACTTCAGATAAACCATATAAGAAGAGTGCACGTATCGTTGGGGATGTAATGGGTAAGTTCCATCCACACGGTGACTCTTCCATCTATGATGCAATGGTTCGTATGGCACAGGATTTCAGCTATCGTTACATGCTAGTTGATGGTCACGGTAACTTTGGTTCGGTAGATGGTGATGGCGCTGCAGCTATGCGTTACACAGAATCTCGAATGTCAAAAATCGCAATGGAAATGCTCCGTGATATCAATAAAGATACAATTGATTATGGACCGAACTATGATGGTAGTGAAAACGAGCCGTTAGTTTTACCAGCACGTTATCCAAACCTTTTAGTAAATGGTGCTTCGGGAATCGCTGTAGGTATGGCGACAAATATCCCACCACATCAATTAGGAGAAACAATCGATGGAGTATTGGCAATAGCAGATAACCCAAGCATTACAACTGAAGAGCTGATGGAAATTATTCCAGGACCTGATTTCCCGACAGGCGGTATTCTTTTAGGCCGCTCTGGAATTCGCCGTGCTTACGAAACAGGCCGGGGTTCTTTAACAATTCGTGCAAAAGTTGAGATTGAACAAGCTACCAATGGTAAAGAGACAATTTTAGTTCATGAATTACCTTACCAAGTGAATAAAGCAAAACTAATCGAAAAGATTGCAGAGCTAGTACGTGATAAAAAAATCGATGGTATTACAAATTTACGCGATGAATCAGATCGTAATGGTATGCGTATTGTTATTGAGGTTCGTCGTGATGCCAATGCAAACGTTGTACTCAATAACTTATTTAAACAAACAGCGATGCAATCAAGCTTCGGTGTGAATATGCTTGCATTAGTGGATGGACAGCCAAAAGTATTAGGTCTAAAAGAAGTGCTATATCATTACTTAGAACATCAAAAGGTAGTTATTAAACGTCGTACTGCATTCGAACTTCGAAAAGCAGAGGAACGTGCACATATTTTAGAAGGTTTACGTATCGCGCTGGATCATATTGATGAAATTATTGCGATTATTCGTGCCTCTCGGAGTGGGGAAGAAGCAAGACCTCAATTAATGGAGCGCTTTAATTTATCTGAACGTCAGGCACAAGCAATTTTAGATATGCGACTTGTACGTTTAAGCGGATTAGAACGTGAAAAAATTGAAGCAGAATATCAGGAGCTTTTGAAATTAATCGATGAATTAAAGGCGATTTTAGCAGATGAAGCGAAGGTAATAGAAATTATCCGTACAGAAATGACGGAAATTAAAGAACGTTACAATGATACACGCCGTACAGAAATAACTGCCGGCGGTTTAGAAATGATAGAAGACGAAGATTTAATCCCAAGAGAAAACTCAGTACTGACATTGACACATAACGGTTACATTAAACGTTTAGCAGCGAATACATATCGCTCGCAAAAGCGCGGGGGACGTGGTGTACAAGGTATGGGTACGAACGAGGATGATTTCGTTGAGCATTTACTATTTACATCTACGCATGATACGATTTTATTCTTTACTTCAAAAGGTAAAGTTTTCCGTGCAAAAGGGTATGAAATCCCAGAATTCGGTCGACAAGCAAAAGGTTTACCAATTGTTAACTTACTGAATATCGATAAAGGTGAACATGTAACTGCAATGATTCGCGTTACGGAATTTAAAGAAGATGCATACTTTATCTTTACGACAAAAACGGGTGTAACGAAACGTACACCAGTTGACCAATTCGCAAATATTCGTACAAACGGTTTAATAGCTATTACATTGCGAGAAGATGATGATCTAATTTCAGTTCATTTAACGGATGGTACGAAGGAGATTATTATCGGTACTCGTGAAGGAATGCTGGTCCGCTTCAAAGAAGATGATATTCGTTCAATGGGTCGTACTGCTGCAGGGGTTAGAGGTATAAAACTCCGTGAAGGCGATTTTGTAGTCGGGATGGAAATTATTGAACCGGGTCAGGAAATATTAGTTGTTACTGAAAAAGGGTACGGTAAACGTACGCCTGAATCAGAGTACCGTTTACAAAGCCGTGGCGGTTTAGGTCTGAAGACGATGCAAATTACCGATAAGAACGGTAAGATGTGTGCCGTAAAAGCGGTTGATGGTACAGAAGACATTATGTTAATCACTATTAACGGTATGCTGATCCGAATGGATGTTAAAGATATTTCTATTATTGGACGAAGTACGCAAGGTGTTCGTTTAATTCGTCTAGCAGATGAAGAAACTGTGGCAACAGTGGCACGTGTGAAAAAAGACGATGATACAGATGAAGACGAAGCAGAACTAGAAGTGGATTTAGAGGCTGATTCAACTTCTGAAACAGAAGAATAAATTAAAAAGTAATCTAGTAGGTTTTTACTATCTAGATTACTTTTTTTATTTGTATTTTTTTCTCCATTCGTTATAATTAATTGTAAAATAGTAAAGGTTTGTAAGTAGTAAAATAATTCTGGATTAGCTAATCTAAATAATTCAATTAAACCTAAATACCTATACTAACGAAATGAAGGGGTTGTGAAGTTGGAAGCAATAGTTATGAGATCAGAAGAATTAAAATTAGATAAAGTAATTGCAGAAGATATATTTGCCAATACACAATATCCAATCATATATAAAGATACAAAAGTAAAATCAGAGCATCTACGAGTGATCGACCTTTTTAATTTAAAAACAGTATTAGTTTATAACGACTTAGAAGAAATTAAATCAAATGCAGTGAATACTGAAAAGGATTCAATAACTGTTCCGGTGCCTAAGTATATAAGTTTTCAAAAATATTATAATGATGGCATTACCGAATTGAAAAAGGAATTTTTGAATTGGTCGGCAGGTGGGAAAATTGATCTTACAAAAGTTAGAGGCATTATGATTCCGTTGATAGAAAAAGTATTAGAGGATCGTTCGTACATATTTAACTTAAATAATTACTCAAATCCAAAGGACTACTTATACCATCATTGTATTGCAACTGGGTTAATAGTAGCTGTTATTGCAAAAAAAATGGGCTTTGAACGTGGGGATATTATTCAACTAGCTATTGCTGGGGTGTTAGCAGATAGTGGGATGTCGCGTATTCCAGCTCGTATTCGTGATAAGAAAAATTCATTAACTGAAGCTGAGTTTGGAGAAGTACGAAAACATCCTTATTATAGTTTTATGTTAATAAAGAACAATCCTGCTATTAAAGAGATTATGAAAGTAGCCATTTATCAGCATCACGAACGATTAGATGGGAGCGGGTATCCGAATGGAGAGCGTATTGGTAATATATCCAGCTTTGCACAAATCATTGCAGTTGCAGATGTATTTCATGCGATGACTAGTGAGCGGTTATATCGTTCAAAACAATCGCCTTTTAAAGTAATGGAAATGATTAAAGAAGAAGAGTTCGGAAAATTTGATATTAAAGTTGTTCAAGCTTTAATTGATATAGTCGTGGATTTACCGATTGGGACAAAAATAGAACTATCGAATTTGGAGTTAGGTGAAGTAATGTTTATTAATAAGTATGCACCTACACGCCCATTAGTGAAATTAAATCGTACGGGAGAATTATTAGATCTTTCTACAAATAGAAGTTTCTATATATCACGTGTCCTTACAAATGATTATTAGATTAAAGTTGTTTATGGAAGAGAGCTGTTATTCATGGGATGGATATGGCTCTTCTTATATGAATAATAAAAAATATAACTATTTTTAAAAAACTATTGACGGTTAGATTTTGCAATGATATTATATTAAGAGTCCTTAAGAGAAACCAATTATAAATTATAAAAATTTATTAACAGTTGACTTAAGCGAGAAACTAATATAAAATTATATAAGCTGTCGAATCAGTTATTACTTTTTAAAAAAACTTTTCAAAATCAGTTGACAAACAACGATAAGAGATGTTATGATATAAAAGTTGTCACCAAAACGACACGATGAACCTTGAAAACTGAACAAGCAACGTTAATGAAACAAGCTTCTTTAATGAAGCAAACAATAGATTATAACTTTTAATTAAGTTAAATCGCTAGCAAAGCAAATGAGCTTTCAAACTACTTTT